>NZ_FLOC01000005.1 GCF_900089755.1 Marinomonas aquimarina
ATACTTAGGCAATGTAATGATGACTCCCCGAGCCAACGGCAGAAGCTAAAAAGAGCTACTTGGAGCGATGATTATCGTGCTCAATTATTGTTTGGTTAAAAAGAGAACAAAGTATGCTCGAGCCCTGCAGGCTTCGTGGGTCCGCTGCACCCGCTTGTTACATGTTAATTTCTGGAAATGGATCATAAACTTTTTGGTGAAGTATTTGAGGAAATCTACTTTCAATAAGATCAATTAACCTTTCTACATCAAGTAGATATTTATAAACACGATTTTCACCGAAAATTGTTCTTGGCCATGTATAAATATGGGTAAACATATCTTCACTAACTGTATTATTTGGGCGTAATAGTTGTGCAAGGTTATAATGTGAGCTTTCAAAATTCATAAATGCACGTCTAAGCACTGGATCTTTTAGAGGTAAAGCACCTGGATTTCCTTCTCTGAAATGAAAACACATATCGCTAACATCAAAAAAATCTAGGTGGATTCTGGGATAAGATGCTGCACATGAATACAGCGTATGAATATCTATAAACTCAAAAAGACAACTCAGCACACTATAGTCATGCGTCGTTTGATCACTACCGTAATATGGGTAGCGGCCTGTACTTATTTTCGCTTCATGCCGTGCTTTCATCTCTCTTAGGGCATCGACCGTGTAGATGTTCAAATTTGAGGTATGGTCGATAATTTTGTGATGGTCTCGGCATAACCAGATCAGATTTTCATATGCATTTTTATCACATTTAATAGATTCGTTTGCTCTAGGTCCATTAACACCAACTATGTGCGCTCTTTCTCCAAGATTAACACGGCCATCAGAAAGTATTTTATTACAATATTTTCCTTCATAATTGAAGCTACATCGACCTCCTGCATTCGTAACAAGTAAAATTGTATCTGTGACACTTATAGATCTGTTTTTTTTACTACTCATCATTAACTCAGTCTGGAAAAGATATAGACATGTAACATTTTAATAGTACGCATGCTCGTTTACGCAGTGCCGGAGAACCTAAATAGTCCTCTCTAAAAACCTGTTTTAACACCACTTTTTAGACTTACCCCACAACAACTCAAGACAGAAAATCGAGCATGCGCGTTATATCATTTGTCCACAGCACGTTATTCTGGCTGCGTCATTGGTTAGTTATTGATCTTAATACACTTTCATTGACGCTTCTATGTCAAACCAAGAAAGCGAACCGCATTCAGATCATAGAAACAGGCAAACAACTTGTGAGAACAAAAATAAACTGTATATTTAAACAGTATCATTAAATCATCCACAAGGAGTGTGCGATGTCTTCCAGCCCATTTATGAATCACCTTCGAAACGAGTTACGTATACGCGGCTACAGCATGAAAACGGAGAAATCTTACTTATATTGGATTCGTTATTTCATTCGCTTTCATAAGCTCAAACACCCAAATCAAATGGGAGCCAACGAGGTAAGAGCCTTTCTTTCCTTTCTGGCAACAGAACAGCATGTTGCTATCAATACACAGAAATCTGCTCTGAATGCGCTCGCATTTTTATATAACAAAGTACTTGAACAGCCTCTTGGAAATCTTGGTTTTCAGCATGCCAAGCAAGGTCGGCGTTTGCCATCAGTACTCTCTGCCGCCGAAGTGAAGTTGATCATTGATCAAATTGAGAGTGAGCGAGATAGGCTGATGTTTGCGTTGCTTTACGGCAGCGGGCTTAGGATCAGTGAGTGTTTGAGGATTAGAATTCAAGACTTAAACTTGGAACAAGGCAGTCTTGTTGTTCGATGCAGTAAGGGCAATAAAGATCGAACGACTATTTTAAGCAGAAAATTAGAAAGCAGTATTTCAAAGCAAATTGAAACAGTGCAATTAGTTCAACAGCAAGATAATGCTAAAGGCTACGGGCCATCACTTCCCTTCGCTTTAAGCAAAAAATACCCTAATGCATTTCGGCAATTGAGTTGGATGTACTTATTCCCTTCGACCACATTAAGCCCTCATCCTTTAACAGGTGAGCTTTGTCGCCATCACCTGCATGACTCAGTGCCTAGAAAAATCCTCAAAAAAGCTGTTCAGCTAGCTAACATTCAAACCAAACGTGTGAATTGCCATACTTTTAGGCATTCGTTTGCGACCCATCTGCTAATGGCTGGTAGAGACATTCGCACTGTACAAGAGCTGTTGGGGCATAGCGATGTTTCTACAACACAGATCTACACTCATGTTATTGGACAATACTTTGCCGGAACCAACAGTCCTCTTGATAGCATTCTTTGAATTAAGGGAGCAAAGCGCGGTTGGTAAAGCCAAAGCTGTTTATCAGTATCCTAGTGAGATTACCGAGTTGGCTGGTTGATCCCTCGGGAACCGAGGTCCTACAGCTTTGATTCTTCGATTTATCGTGGGAATTGCTGGTTTGATCGCGGAGCGGAGTCCGCTCCTACAAGAACCGGTTAGTGGTGTTCCATGCGTTTGATTTGCGCGCTATCTACAAACAAAAGTGTCGGTGTCGAAGAATGAGACGAGACGTGCGCAAGCAAATTGAATTGCAGGGAATGGCGCAGCAAAGCGGTTGGTGAAGCCGAAGCTGGTTATCAGCAATCTAGCGATACCATCAAGGTTGCGAGATTCATCCCCGACTGAGTCGGGTCGTACGGCTTTGGGGCTTCGCTTTATCGTGGAGGTTGTTGGTTTGGTCGCGGATCGGAGACCGCTCGTACGGCTTTGGGGTTTCGGTTTGTCGTGGAGGTTGTTGGTTTGGTCGCGGGTCGGAGACCGCTCCTACGGAGTTCGGAGAGCGGTGTTCCGACATAATTAAAGTGAAGAATAGATCGGCCTGTAAGCCACGTATTACGGGGTGTGTATTTGCATCTAAAAAGTATATTTAACGAAGAATAGAAAAACTTTTTATAAATCAAAAAGCTACAAGTATTTAAAATATGCAGTTATTCAAAAGCTGGTAGGCGCAACTTTGCTGTACATTCTAGGACTTTCTCTACTCAAATCATGGATGAAGAGATGCTGTATTTCATCCAAATCTGAAGCAAATATTGAACTCGATTTTCACAGCCTCTCTAATAGAATAGACTAAATTTCGTACAACCATATACACTTACACTCTCCCAGAAATCGACCTACATCAGTCAGACCAGAAGTATGTCAGCTATAAAGCTACCAATAGAAGGCTTAGTTAATGTTTCAGAAGAGTGATTTAACTTTGACGGAATAGTTCGGGAAAAGACCAAACAGACGATCTCAACGAATGGTTGCTAAAGTCGCTAACTGCTTAGCCCCGCCACTTGCCTTAACAGTGCACCATAACGATCCAAGATTGGATCAATTTCATTTTTTGGGCTGTTTGAATAAAGCTGAGCGGTGGGAATGCGGTAGGTCTGATCGATATCGACATGAAGGACTTCAAGGGTGTAAGGAAGCTCACTAAGCTCTTGTAGCATTCTTAAGAAAACAAAAAGGTAAGGTTCTGATATGTCTACTACAGGGTAAAACGTGAAAGGATGTTCACATGGTATCAGGCCTATTAGTACATCATGATCGATATACATAACCCTTTCTCCGTTTATATTGTAGATACTTGAAGGATAGAAAGAACATGTTCAAAAATCGAGCAGGAACCAAGATCATGCACCATGGTGTTTGGGTATGATTTGATTACGAGTCTGTCTTTTTTCTTCTAACTAATGCTGGAGGGAGAATGCTTTCATATAGGGCTCTATCGTTCCGATATAGGTACTGATATTCTGTATAAGACTCCTTTGAAATCCTAAGTCTAGTCCACTCAGGATGCTCATTCACGATACGTCTAATCACGTTTGCAGACTCAACAAGTCGCCGTTTTCTTTTTAGAGAAAATCGCCACATTCTCAACCCTTTAATTTTGTCGACCTCTCTTTTCACTGCCTTGATATCAATCCCTAGAAGATTTGCAATTCTCTCATCACTACGGCCTAACAGTGTTAAAATTATCAGATGATAGCGGATTTCCTTCTCAAGCTTTTCCCTTTTGGTTTTCATCTCGGCTGTTTCTTTTCTGGTAGCTGGCGGTGTTATATTAAGCTTCTTGATACACGCTATGACGTTAAGACTTACCGCAGTCTCTTGAGCAATGTCTGTTAAGGTCTGCCCTTGGTTTACTAGGCTGATGACATCGCCACTTCGGTAACTTATCTCGTCATACGGTCCAATCCCCCCCTCGAATAACCAAAAAGAAAAGAGCATATGGTATGCAGGATGTACTTTGTCGTGAGTCTTGTGCAGAAAAAGTTGATTCACGAACTTAATTGATAAGTTACTTCTCATCCCTGAATCTAGCTCTAGGTCAGAAAGATATTCAAAAAAGCCTTCTCTTAACGCGCTATGGTTTATAAAACCCGCTTTATCAATAAGCCCCATGTCATCTAATCTTTGCGCATATACGATAGGATCATATTGGGCTTGAACAGAAACTATTCTAGATTCTAGAAAATCGTTACAGTACAGGGCGAAAGCTTTTGTCTTATCGTTACATGCAGCCGCTTCACATCCGTCTATCGGGCTTTTCAGTTCTTCATTAGAAGAAGGCTTAGCCTGAATGCTAATCAGTTGACATTCATGTTTAAAACATACTTCAACACTGGGAATTTGATGTCGGATATCCAAAATTGCATATCCCCTCTGAGCCCTCATCTCGTCAACGCATTTTGGGCAAAATTTATGTCGATTAATAAAGCCTGAACCAGTCCCAACTAAGCTCTTTGCTTGTATCGGTGCATGGTCGCTCCAAATCATAGTTTTACGACACTCGCTATTCTCTGCTTGAAAGTAATTAAACAGCGGGAAAAGCGTATGATTCATTATCAGGTTTTCAACATCTGTAGCTGTAGCATTTGCTAGTTTTCCTAGAAGACATGGAAGAAATGGATGAATATGGACACGTTGCATGTTGAACAATTCACCATAGGTATATTCAAGATCCATGAAGCCGTGCTTACGATGAATTCGTGTCACCCAACTATAGACAGTCTCAAACGGCTCGATGACTACAGTTCTCACACTACACCTCAAAGCACTTTAAGTGATCACGCTTCCAAAATAGTCCTAGCAAGACAGAAGAGGGAGATACGCGAGTTTTAAATAACTGTTCAGGATGCCAGAACATATTAAAAACGTCTTTTGGTGTATTAGTCGTAAAATCTGTTAGATAATCAAAACTAAATCCGATATCAGCTTCGATTTCACGGCGAAAGGAATGAATATGTTTGGTTCGCCCAAAGTTTTCAGGCCTATGCCAATGCTGAGTTTCACTCTTAATTTCAGTAAGCGCTTCTTGTATCCATTGCGGATTGGTTTTCATCTTGTCGTATAGTTTAACGATGAAGTCTTGCCAAGGCCGCTCCCATTCTTCAGCTTCCAAGATAGGCTCAGATATATCGATAACGTGATGTGGTAATTGATTATCCAAAACACTAAGAGAGTCATGCGTATGCAATCTCACATTATGAACTGTGCAATACATCAAACTAGGCAACTGATGAGACACATGCCAATATGCAATACCGATACGTTGCTGCTCTTCCTGAAAGCATATGGGACAGAGACGCCACCGATGATCTGAGTTGATTCGTGCTTCTCGATATCGATATCCTTTTCCACTTAAAACATACTTATAAAGGTCTTCGTACTCTGCTGATATTAGCAATAATGGAAGAGTTGTATGATTTAGCCTTAGCAGATATTCATCCGGTTCAGAGAAGCGATAACGCTCAATCACTCGATTGATATCAGTCCACAAAGGCGCTTTCACTTTGAATGAATGAAATGGTATGTCATGGAGCTTAAATCGATGACGACGAGTCAAAAACATATCTCCAGACTTATACCAATAACGTATCACAGCACTGTAAATGTGCTCATCTGGAAATAATTGAATATAGTTCACTTAACTCCCCTCGTGCTCTATTGTCTGTGGGCCTAATTTCACCAATCGTTTTGACTCCAAAGACTCTTTAAGACCACGAAATTTCTTTTTCTGCGAAGGGCTCAACTTGTTCTCATTGATAGCTTTTTCAATATCGCTTTTTACTTCTTGAGCGGCTTCTCCTTTTAGGGTCGAATGATCCACAAAGTGTTTTAAACTATTAATAGCCGGTCCGTAGCTTCCTTCATCTAAAAATTGCTGAACTGTTAATAGATCAGAAAAATTACCTGCTTTTCCTGACTTAATGAATTTAATAGCGCTCCCCAATAGAGGAAATTGCTTTTTGTGAACACGTTTTATCAAGGTTGTAGAAATACTTTTCTTTCCGCTCTGAATGACTTCCAAAAGGCATTCTTGCCACAACTTAAACAGATATGCAGGAACACCAGCGGTATAATCTTTCAAGTCATTCTCTAGGCTTTCTTTGCGCTCAATTGGTTTTGGAAGAGGTTGAAATAGAAAAATCTGCTCCATTGCCTTATCCCAAGCATCATCGCCTAGCGTTTGTAGCTCCATTAACTTACCCAATCGGCGTCGGTTATAGGATTTATTACCAAACAGCTTGATGGTGTCCGGCGTACCTATTTTCACCACTGGAATTTTCAGTTGATTGGATAGCTGGTCAAATAGATTAATCATTTCTGATCGAAATCGAGCTGACGAGACTTCCAAGTTCTGGAACTCATCAATTATCAGCACCCCAACGTGATGTTGATTCAAGGCCGCAATTAGCTTCTGTGTCATCCGTTCAACAGTAATGCTTTTTCTCGAACCTTTTAGTGCCTCCGAATGATTAGTGGGCCCATATTTGCTTTTAGACATTGCACGGTCCAGTTCTTCCAAAATAGCTATAATCAACCCAGACCGTGAAGCGTTATGAGGCATGTCAGCCTTCAAAAAGACCACCTGAGCGTCTTGAAAGCCTTCAATGTCGTGATCGATGACTTGAGGAAAACAAATGCTTGTAATTCGCTCTGTCATCAGACTTTTTCCGTTTCCGCTAAACCCTGTGACCAACATGGCTTCAGATGTTGTATCAGTATTTAGACTCGCACTCTTATAAAGCGACAATTCGGAAACATCGATATTCGGATCAGCTATGTCATAGCTAAACTTAACCACTTCGACGTCCATTGGGTTACGATGTAAATACCCTTCCTCAATCATCTTATAGAACTCAGTATAAAATGCCTTGTGATCATCTGTAATGATGAAAGAATGCTTCAGCTTTTTTATCTCCATTTCTAATTCATTCTGATTGAGCGTATCTCTATCCTGTGACTTAATTATTCGAGTTAACAGCTCTGAAAGTCGATTTGAGTCTACGCGATCAGGTAGCGCAGCAATCAAAGGATTTTTCGCAAGCTCAAACTGAATATCATCACGATAGCGTGCTTTTATAATTGTCATATGTTTTCCTGAAAATTAGGTTTATTAGTCTCTTATGAATAGTGAAAACTTGATTAATCCTCGTCGTCTTCAATATCTTCATCCTCGTTATCTATGCTGTCATTAATAGCCTGTAGGTATAAATGCACATCAGAAAATCGATTAACCATGCTTTCAAAATATCGGTTTTCTTTTATGGTTGAGATATCCGGCATAGGTGAATCTTGTTTCATGGAATTTGCTCTATTTATGAAGCTTTCTAAAGTATTAGTTAAATAAGCTCTGTACCCACGCTCATTATGTTCATGAGTGCGGGCCTCTTTCTTTTCTTGAATTTTTAGAAGTCTCACCTCATAAAAACTCATTCCTAGAAATCGACGATCCCTACTGTCTAGCTCAGCTATTTGGAGGCCATCTGGAGTATCGATATAAATGAAGTCAACGAGAGATTCGCTGTAACGACATGGAAATCTGTAGGCTTTGTTGCGATTAAGTTTCTGATCTTGATAGCCTGATGCCAGCATATAATCACAGTTATATCGAAGCCCCTTCTGAAGTAGATGGATACCTTCTCGATGGACACTTACCTCACCCTTAGGCATCAATTTTCTATACAACTCATGTTTTGGATATTCGACGACATAACCTGGACGATAGATTTCAGACCACTCACATAACTTTGCAGGAACAGCCTCGACGTTATCCAGTAGCATGCTTTGATCTTTAGGAAAATCTTTGACCAGATGAGTATTGTTACGATAGTTAATGAATATAACCGCTATGATGTATAGCTCTCTTATCGTTAGACATGCGTGCTTTCGTGCAAGTTGAGCACTGATATCGCTGATACTTTTTGTCTGATGGGCCTTGCTAATTCCTCGAAATACCTTCGAGAAAGAGTCGAACATTTTTTCTACATTTGGTTTATCGTCACCACGACCTGGTCGAGCGAATTTGATGGTCGTCTGAAGATCAAATACGGCCCCTTCAGATACCTTGTTTTTGAATTCAGCATTATCGACAAAAATGACGGATGGAACGCCATAGTATTGCCAACTGATCTCACCCGAATTAAACCCTAAAGATTCTAAAAATTCGGTTTTGTCTGTTGCTGCAAGCAATATGGCTTGGCGGATCGTATTGAATGAAGGATTCTCGGTTGTAATGTAAACGGCAACGATATACTTAGTGAATCGATCAACTACAAAGTAAAGCGTTGCTTTACCAATTTTTCGTGTTCGAGTTACATCCCAAATGGAAACAAGCTCTTCGTCGAGTGGAGTCTCGTCGATTTCAAACACTTGACCAAAAGCATTACATTCGACATGAGCGTTACCTGTTCGCCCAGCTCTATCTTTTTTACGGTCTATATCGTTAGACCTATTCCTATCTCGAACAGGAATAAGCCCATCACCTTTCTTGTCGAAGTGCCTTCTTAACTGATTGATAGATGGATACTCAGTAGGAAGCCTAAACTCATACTTATACTTTCTACCAGCAATGAGCTGCTCTTGCTTACTGAGTTTCACCTTCTTAAGGCGATAAAAATTTATTAACATCTTTTCATGGGCCTGCTCCATAGTTGGTCCATTCTTGACGTTATAACGCCTGTAAGCGTAGTCCATAGCCTTTAGATCGTATTCAACGAGCGCCTTCCCTTCATCTCCGTAGATATTGGGACGACCGAGTTTTTTCGGGGTCTTATTCTTCGCTTTAGATTCGGCGTGAATGCTCTTTCCAATTGGCAAAGCCAATGCCGCAATACGTTGACCATAGTAAAAATATGCATTTAATACATCGTAGACAAATTGTGCTGAGCGGTTGGATTCTTTGATGGTTTTTAATATCAGATCACCGGTTCGGTGATTCATAAATAAATCGTCATAGTTATCTAATAACGGCTTGATGACTTCATAACGTTCTAATGCTTTTTTACGTCCTTTTTCAGATAGATCGTCTAATGCCATATATGCACGAAGGTCCTGATGAACTTCAATCAGTTCAAGAGTGTTATCGTCGATAGCATTCAGAAGATCTTTATAGGAGGTGCTGAACGGAAAGGTCGGGGGTTTTTCGTGATTGATTAACCATACTTTATCTCGGGCTATATCAATACGAACAACAAGGTATGTATTAGCTGTTTCTATTTCACCATGTTCAACGCTTAATTCAGTATCGGTTTTCACTATCCCTACATTTACATTTAAGGACAAAAACGTTGAATTCTCTTCTAGTTGAGAAGCAGGGTAAGTATTCTCATCGATTAAATCAGTCATTTAAATGCACCCCCAGATCTGAGGCAGCCACTTCAAGTTTTAAGTACTGATTGAAATCCCATACTAACTTCTTGTGCCACATTGCGTTGTAAAATAACTGTACCCCCAATTGATAGTTACAACCTGTTGACTTAGATGCTTGATCAATCAAGTAAGCAGTACGCTCATGAGGTGCGTCCAAAATAGCGCCTGCAAAATTGTTCAACCAGCTTTTGCTTAACGTTGCTAAGTAATTAGGTAAAGTTCGATGGCGATATAACATCTCCAATGTCACACTAAAAACAGTTCTAAGTTTATTGCCTGTTACAAGGTGGTAGATATACCCCTGATCTTTTGCATACGCTTTCTGAAGGGCAAGCTTCTCCTCTGTTCGAAAAGTAAGATCATTTTCTTCCTCATGCTTAACCGCGATGACATGCGTCTCAATCTCACCCGTCTCTGGACTGATAAGTTCTGCAACGAAGTCAATCGTTTGGACTGCGGGTGTACTCACTTTATCGTGAGTTGGATGTTCGATTCCAAAATCATCTGCAACACCCAAACTGAAGTTTAATGGGATGGCAAATTGTTCATAAACATCTACCACCAAGGGATTACGCGCTAGATGGAGATACATCCACAGCTCATTTAGTGACAGTAAATGAACCAGCCTTCCATGGGTAAACTTGTGGGGAATCTTCACCTTAACTCCAGAGCTTCTTATGTCATCTGCACGCCAGAAAGGTGTGTACATATATTCAGGCTTCAAACTCTGAATGTGTTCTTCATACCACTTTTGCTGCCTCTCAATAGTTACCCCCTTTAGCTTCTTTCCCATCTCACCTAACTCCAACATGATTGATAGTGTCACTAGAACACACATATAGAATTAGCCAACAAAAGCTTTACCGTCAAGAACTTTTTTAAATCATAAGCCTTTGAATTTATTGATATTATTTCGTGTATATTATCTAAATCCATCTGATTTTTTATACACATTTCGAAATCAAAAAAAACAAATGGTAATATTTGTCACTAATTTAAGGCTATTTCATTTCGTGTATAATAAGTCAGATTTTACGTCAGTAAGGATCACAGTCTTGTGATAGGGAAATGTCTTTAATTTCTGATGGTTAGCTGGTTTCAAGGGTTGGATTTCGTTTCAGAAAGTCACATCAGCCGAGATAAACTTGTGCAAAAAAGTAAGATCACAGGTGTGAAAAAATCAGATTAGGGCCTGAAAAAATGCAGACGTGAGGCGTTAAATAGTCATTTTTAAGACCTAATACCTGTATAATAAGCCCCGTAAATCTCAAAGAAATCATGCCAAATTGGCCTCTTTTGAGCGCTTAAGGACGAGCAAATTGATCCCAAATTACCAAGAAATCATGCGCCCATTCCTTCATTTTCTTAATTCAGATCAAGAAAATGAGAGCAAGCTTCGCGACCTAATTAACCAAATATCGTCTCATTTTGGCCTCTCTGACGAGGAAAAGAATGAGCTTTTGCCAAGTGGTAAGCAGCGAATGATCGATAATCGTGTGGGTTGGGCTCGTACTTATCTGCTGAAAGCAGGCCTAATAGACAGCCCTAAACGAGCTCATTTCGTTATTACAGAACGTGGTAAACAAGCTCTATCAGAAAACATAGAGATCAATAATGAGTACCTAAAGCAGTTCGACGAGTTCATTGCTTTTAAGAATAAAAGCAATGAGATAGAGGTCGCTGATAACAATTGCCACACACAAGAACCTCTTGATAATGATGACATCACCCCAGATGAAGCGTTACTTAAGGCCTATCACCGTATTAACCAAGCACTTGAAGAAGAACTTCTAACTCGAACTAGAAAAGTCTCTCCTGCATTCTTTGAACAGTTACTTATCGATCTACTAATGGCGATGGGATACGGTGGAACAGGTGAAAGTACAGCTCATGCACTAGGTCAAAGCGGAGATAACGGTGTGGATGGCGTAATCAACCAAGATCCTTTAGGGGTTGATCAGATCTACATTCAGGCTAAACGCTACGCGGCTGGCAATAACGTCAGCTCTGGGGACATAAGGGATTTCTTTGGTGCACTGAATTTGAAGCGAGCCCAGAAAGGCCTATTCATCACCACGTCCGATTTCACAGCCTCTGCTACAAGCACTGCAAGAGACCTTGGATCGCGCATAGTTCTAATTAACGGCCAGCAACTTGCAAAGCTAATGTTGCGCTACAACATTGGTAGTCGTAATGAGCAGACTCTTCACCTTAAGAAGATTGATGAAGAGTTTTTTGAAGGGTAATAATTACTTAGAAGTACTGAAAATAAGCTCTTTTTAAGTTATATGTGTGACAGTAAATTAGGGGATTTTTCTCTAATTCTTTCAGATGACCTATACTTTCACCATTCAATTTATAGAATTGTTATGTTGTTTAACAATAAAACGATGTAAGCTTGATGGTGCATGAAGAAGACCATGTATTAAAATAGAGTTCCAGTTATTTTTGGATCCAGTCTGATCATCATAACTTTCTAACAATTCTTCTAGCAATTTGATCAACTTTCTAATTTTTATCTTTTTCTTCCTTGGAATATTTTTAATTACATTCGCAGGAAACACATTTAGAGAATTAATTTGTCCGCGAAGCCATTTTTCTATTCCATTTTTTAAAACTATACTTTCCGCATGAAACTTAATAGATAATATCTCATTATGATTCTCATCCACATAATCAATTTTCGGATCGATCAATTTTTTATTGGCATCGTGTGAAAAAGATATTGTTAAAAGCCTATCTTTTAAGAAGTTATCAAAGTACGGATGCAATATTCGCTCATTATTATTTCCTTTTAGAGTTCTCCCTCTTTTTTTATTACAACTACAAGCAGGAACCAAATTTCTAGAAAAAACAGTCCAAGCTGGATAGTCTTCTTTTGGCATGATGTGATCTAACTCCTGGGGATAGAATGCTCCACACATAGGGCAAACTTCTGGTGATGAGTCTCTTAGAATAGATATAAAAGATAACTCTTTAGGAGGTGAGTTATAATTTTTCAATAAAGCAGATTTTAAATCCAAATCTATTCTCACAAAAGAAACATTGAATGCGTTTCCTTTTTTTTGATTATAATCTCTGTAAGAATTCTCTACTTTATTTTTATCTCTTAGAAGTAATGGATAGCTTGTCCTAGACAAGGATTTATTTTTTGACAGATCATCTAAAACTTTAATATCATCCACTTCTGGAAAATTCATTTTCTTCATAACTAAGACATCCGATCTTTTAAATGAAGTAGAGTCGAGAGAGAAACCTCATTACTTAATTGATCATTAACTTGCTCAAAACTCATTCCTTTCACTCTAGAATAAACCTTTTCCACAAGATTGTTATCAACATCCTCTTCAAAAACGAATTGCGATATCGATTCAATATCTGATCCAAAAGTTCTTAATCTAGGAGAGGAAATAGATATCTCGTTATTGTCAGATCTTTTAAAAACATGCACCTGCTCACGTGATACTTCTCTAACAAAGTAAGCTGAATGAGTAGCAATTAATGCTTGTGAGCCTGTTTTTTCAAGAAGTTGATCTAGCAATCCAACAAAATCTGAAATCATATTAGGGTGCATGTGAGTTTCTGGCTCATCTAACAATACGAAAGATCCATTTTCAATGTGCAAACAGCATAAAAGGGCAAACTTTAAAAAAGTTAATTGGCCACTACTTAATGAAAATAGACCACTTTCAAACTGAAATTTTGGCTCAGACTTTGTATCGATACTACCCCAAATTTCAAGTGAAGCTTGCTCACCCCCAAGCCTATCCAGTTCTAATAGTCCAATAATTTTTCCTATATCTGTTTTAAGCACCAAGTTGTGAACAGGCATACTCATGCGCAAGGCGTTTGTAAATAGTTCCCACCTTGAACTATGCCCAATACGTTGTTTGTTACGAACTAGTTGTATAATTAATTCATTTATAGAGCGGGATCTTTTAGATCTCCCATTTCTAGTCAATATTAATCGGCGGTAATACATCTTTTGTGTGGAGGGACGCTCACTTGGAAAAGTATTCTGCGCTTCACCAGGCGTTGATATAGCTAGAAGCCTATTGATCATAGGGCGATCATTCCGACTGCTTATATCCGTAAGAGATATATTAGAGTCGCTATATTGTAATGCTGCCCTACAAAACGATCTTAATGCATGGCTTTTCCCTAGGCCATTCTTTCCGATTAAAATATTTAACCTTTTTGGGATTAAACTATTTTTTTCGTATTTCAAGTTAACAATGTGATCATTATCAAATCCATCAAGCTTAAACCTCAGCTTCAAGTTATTTGAAACCCCATCAAATCTTTCATTAATTTCCTCAGAAATCAGGCTATTTGCATTGTGGAAAGCGAAGAAACTTTCTGAGTTTCGCATAAAACCAAGCTTAAAAAGCTTAGACTTTTGGATTTTATCAAGCCAACTTTCAGAAGAATTTTTATAGAAAACCACATCATTAATTTTAGCCAAAACTGATCTAAAAAAATCAGGTCCTAATTCATCTAGTGCAAAACGATAGTCTCCCATAGACGGCAACATAGTGAAAAATTTCAATTTCTTTAATTGGCCATTTATCTCTTCTGGTGCATGATTAAATAAGAAAGAAAATTCTTTTTCAACTTCATCTAATGGATCTCCATCTATTTCAACAGCTAAAAAACCAATAAAGGCTTTAAACGTAAAAAGAGAATCACTACCCTCATTTAAAACAGTAATCTCACATTTTATTCCATAACCAAAATCATTCCAACGTTCATGAGAAGGATTTATAAATACTGTATTTTTTTCAAATGTAGGAGTGTAGCCAAACAAAACCTTTAAATCATAATCTTTTTTCACAAATTGAGCTCCATTTAAACCGCTACTAACTCCGATAATAGCCCTTAATCATTAAGGGTACTAAATATGCCTTTCCTACTGTAGTCAGCCATTTAAATAATCCTTTTTAATTTGTTACTCACTCGCTAAAAGCTGTGTATATGAGCTCTCTAACTTGCTTTAGTGAGCTATTACATCAACTACTTTTCTGCACTCTAATGGTGCTCTTAAGCTGTAGCTCCATCCACTAGGACATCGGTTAGCTTTAGCTGGGTGGCTTTGCTGTCAGCGAGTTTGGCTTTTAGCTGGTCGCAGAGGGCCATTAGTTGATCGACTTTGGCTGAAATATCTGACTGAGCCTTCTTGGGCGGTATCGCGACCACAATATTTGATAGGCTGTCGATATTTAGTTTTGGCATCTTTATTCGGTTCTCCAGTGCTCTTACTTGAACTAGAAAAGGCTCAGACAAAATGGTCTTCAACGCAAAGGGAGCATTTATCATAGCCTCTAGCGGATACATATCTGCACTGCATAGCCCATCAAACTCAGCAATAATAGCTTTAGACAGCGAAGGACGAATTTTTGAATATAAAATCTGCCCTTGGTAAAACCTATTATTAGGTCCTTTGACTCCAGCCTCTCTGACAGTCCTTTTAAACAATAAACGTCCTGTCCCTTTCTCAATATTATCTGGTGCCACCTGCTCAAAATCAGGGAAGTCACTAGACTGAACAAGTTCAGATTTCACATTTACAATAGAAGCAAACCGACACCACTCCCATCCCTTGGGCAGTTGAAATGGTTTTTCATCATCGCGGATCGGCGGTAGTGGTTTCTGTTTTTTTATTTTCTTTTGCTTAACCAGCTCTTCTTTTTCGGCGGCGATGCGTTTGAGTAGTTCCGACGCGGGTTCGTCGTTGGGGTCTTGGGGTACAAGTTTGCCCATCACGGCGAGTTGCAGGATAGTTTGTTTTAGCTGGTCGATGCTTTGCTCGGTGGAAAACAGCAGATCAAAGTGGGCGCTTAGGCGTTGCCAGTTTTGCCCTAGTTCTTCGGCATCGGCACTTTGTAGTAGGGTATCCAGTAGGATTTGCACCAAGGTTTGGTGAGCATTGATGCTGGATTCGGTTTGCTGCTCCAGCTGATCGCAAAGAGCCATTAACTCATCGACTTTAGCAACGATACGGTGCTGTTCGGTTAAAGGTGCAAATGGTAGGGGATTGAGTGCAAAGAAGTCTTTTGGAACTCGCTTTTGACCTGCTGATCCTGTCATTTTTGTTTCACCAACCTTAAGAAACATTGGCGCTTTTAAATATAACAGTACAAATTGAGGGTTAAGAGTATCAGGAATTGGTCTAGCAACATGTAGTTCGGTTGTACCAGCTCCAATACCAGATTCAAGATTGCGAAAAACGGCTGCTTTACTATTTTCAAAGCAGGGCGTTATCTTCGCGATAGCAAAATCACCATTTGCGAAATGGGTATACCCCTTCTTAACATCTTTCCACGCTCTAGGTTCAGAATCATGAGAACCGTCTAGCCTTGTTGAAATTAGTGGCATAGGAATAAATGAAACTATGGTTTCATCTTCTACATCGGGGTTTCTTGGGCCAACCTCTGCCAATTCAGCGATTCTAGTCCACTCCCAACCTTCCGGTAGCCCGAAGGGCTTTTCGTCTTCGCTAATCTCTGGCAGTTTTTTAGGCTTTTTGATTTTCTTTTGTTTTACCAGTTCTTCTTTCTCAGCTGCAATACGCTCTAGCAATACCGAAGCGGGTTCATCATTAGGATCTTGGGCAACCAGTTTGCCGCGCACCGCCAATTCAAGAATCAGCTCACGTAGTTTTTTAATGCCGTAAAATTCTCGCTTACTACCGCCTCCACGACCCGCGCTGGATTTGTCTTTAACCGCACCTGTCCAAAGGTCAATATGCTGGGTAATCAGCTGTTGTACCTTGTCTTTTTGTGGAAGGTCTTTTTGTAGAGAGTGAAGCACAGCCATTAGCCACGTTCCTCTTCCGAGTCGTCTTGCTGGCTATTCGCCGTGCTCATTAGTGCATCGCCTAAGATATTTTTCAGCTGTAGGCGCAGTTCGCTGATTTGGGTTTGCTGCTGCTGGTAAGTTGCCAGTAGCTCTTCTGGATCGTGCACTTCCACTTCTTCTTGGTATGGATTTTTAATATCCAAGTTGAAGTTACGAGCGATGATGTCATCAATGGAGACTTTCCACGCTTGATTGGTTTCGACGCGGCTGGCGAAGCCATCTTCTTCATTGCCCCACCAGTCGATTTCCGTTTGAAACTCTTCAAACTTCATCGGCTTACCTTTGTTGTAGTTCTTCACACCTTCTGGATACGGATGCTCGTAGAACCAAACGTCTTTGGTTGGCTGGCCTTTGGTAAAGAACAAAATATTGGTCTTGATACCGGTGTATGGGTTAAATACGCCATTGGGTAAACGCACGATGGTGTGCAAGTTACACTCTTCGGTCAGTAGCTTTTTGATCTTGGTTTTTACGCCCTCACCAAACAGCGTGCCGTCTGGTAGTACCACGCCAGCACGCCCTTTGTTGCGAAGAACTTCAATAATAAGCTGTAAGAACAAATCCGCCGTTTCACGGGTTTGCATCTCCGCCGGGAAGTTCTTTTCGATACCGTCTTCTTCTGTGCCACCAAATGGTGGGTTGGTGGCGATCACATCAATATCGCTGTCCCAGCTCGAAAGCGGTTTGTTAAGCGTATTGCCATGACGTATTTGTGAAGGTACTTCGATACCGTGCAGCATCATATTGGTGATACACAACAAATGCGGTAGCTGTTTCTTCTCTACGCCATGGATTTGCTTTTGCAGGGTTTGATGGTCTTCGGTGGTTTTTACATAGTTGTCTTTAACATGGTCAAAACTACACGCGAGGAAACCACCTGTGCCTGCGGCAGGGTCCATGATGTTCTCGCCCAACTTAGGGTCTAGACGACTTACAATAAACTTAGTCACAGCGCGTGGCGTATAGAACTCGCCTGCATTACCCGCGCTTTGTAGATCACGCAGAATCTGCTCGTAGATATCACCAAATAAGTGACGCTCTTGAGAGTCTGTAAAATCAATCTCGTTAAGTTTGTTGATCACCTGACGCAGTAAGGTGCCGTTTTTCATGTAGTTGTAGGCATCGCTAAAGGCTTCTTTCACCACAAAGCCACGCGGGTTTAAATCTCGCGGAGCGTTCAGCGCTTTCATATCAGGAAATAGATCGTCGTTTACGAAGTCTAAAAGCTCTTCACCGGTAATGCCTTCAGGATCAGCCGCCCAGTTACGCCATAAGTAGTTTTCTGGAATCGGGGCTTTATAGTCGTCTAGTTCAAATTCTAGCTCTTCTTCTTGAGCGTCAAAGACTTTCATGAATAGTAGCCAAGACATTTGGCCTAAGCGCTGAGCATCGCCGTCTACACCGGCGTCTTTACGCATAATGTCTTGAATGGATTTGATAACGGTACTGATCGACATAAGTTTCTCTATTAACTGAATTCTGTAGTGACGTAAACGTCAGATCATTACAGCCAAAGAGTTACGTTTCTTTGGCTGTAATGCTTTGTATTAGGCGGATTTAGGCTGGTATAGCTCGTTTTCTAAATCGTGTACGGCGGCGAAGTAAGACTCCTTACTTCCAAAGCCTTTTTTGATGATTTCTAGGGGACGGCCTAGTTCATCGAATGGCGTCACTTTTAGCACATTGATATTTTCAATCTCGTTCACACCCGCATCGGCGTATTTATCCAATAAGCGGCTAAGTACATCCTGAGCCACGCCATCGAATTTCGTGAAGTAGTTGCGCTTTTTGACGTTGTTCGCACGCTCTTTACGGGTCAAAGGCGGCTGATCATATACGATATGACAAATCATATCGAACGGGTCGAGGTCTTTACCGACTTCTTGCTCTAGGATTTCCCAGATCACACCATGCTCTTCCAGCTCTTCGATGATGGCTTGCTTTTTATCGGCGTCTTGCCATTTCTTCACGAATTCATCGAGGCTGGCGAACTGTTTATTAATAGTCTTACGGGTGTAGTCTTTAAACGACTCAGTGACCAATTTGCCATCGGAATCGTAGTATTGAATACGCTCAGCTAGGGTTTTAACTTTCACACCTTTGACATGGAACTTGCGTACCTTAACTTCATCATTCCAGTCATCCTCTGTCAGGTTGTAATCACCGTTATCTGATGAGCTCGAATCATCGTGTTGATACTCTTTTTCCGGCTCTTGAACAGAGTCAGGATCAATATTGTCATCGGTTAGAATACTGTCTTCATCACCTTCAATGATGGTGTCGAGTATCTCATCGTCTTCGAAATCTCCAGGACAAGTCACTTTCACTTGTTCTGGCTCACCATCAAAGCGTGGATCTGCAAACAGTTCGGTCGCTTTTTTGAAGTCCAAAATGGTAAACCAAAGTTTGCCGTATTTATCATCGATGCGTGTGCCACGACCAATGATCTGCTTGAACTTAGTCATCGACTGAATACCTTGATCCAGTACCACTAACTTACAGGTCTTAGCGTCTACGCCTGTGGTCATTAGCTCCGAAGTCGTTGCAATCACTGGGTACGCTTTTTTCGGATTGATAAAGTTATCTAGTTGAGCCTTACCTGCATCATCGTCGCCGGTAATACGCATCACATACTTTTCATTCTTTTTGACTTGCTCAGGATTAAGGTTTACCAAGGCCTGACGCATACGCTCAGCATGATCAATGTCGTTACAAAAGACGATCGTCTTGGCCATCGGATCGGTGCGTTTTAAGTAGTTTGTGATGGTTTCGGCAACTAACTTTGTTCGATCATCAATGACAATCGTTCGATCAAAATCTTTCTGGTTGTAAATGCGGTCTTCGATAACATGACCATTTTTATCGGTCTGGTCTTTGTTCGGACGCCAACCTTGAACATCGATATCAATATCCACACGGATGACTTTATAAGGCGCAAGGAAACCGTCTTCGATACCTTGTTTCAGTGAATAGGTATAGATCGGATCACCGAAGTATTCGATGTTGGACACTTCTTCCGTTTCTTTTGGCGTCGCGGTCAAACCAACTTGAGTCGCACTGCTAAAGTAATCCAATATCTCACGCCAAGCACTGTTTTCAGCAGCGCTACCGCGATGACACTCGTCGATAACGATCAGATCAAAGAAGTCTGGATCTACTTGCTTGTAGGCTTTTTGCGCTTCTTCAGGGCCAGTTAAGGCTTGGTAAAGCGCCAAATGAATCTCGTACGAGGGATCAACTTTACGATTTTTAATCTTTGTCATGGCTGAGCCAAACGGTTGAAAATCGTTGATGAATGTCTGATCCACAAGAACGTTACGATCTGCCAAAAACAGAATTCGCTTCTTGGCACGCGCCTTCCACAATCGCCAGATAATCTGAAAGGCGGTATAGGTTTTACCTGTGCCTGTTGCCATTACGAGCAAGTTACGATCTTGCCCTCTGGCAATTGCTTCAACTGTCTTGTTGATGGCTTGAAGCTGGTAGTAACGAGGTGCTTTGCCTGTGCCATCGTCGTGGTAGTCTTGCGTCACGATTGGCAACTGATCGCTTTCATAGCCTTTCCACTGCGCGAACTTAAGCCACAGCTGCTCTGGCGTTGGAAAGTCTTCTAAAGAAATTTCAGTTTCAATCTGTGCGGTATTGGTTTTGTCATGGAATAAAAAACCATCGCCATTGGTGGAAAACACAAATGGCACTTCCAACAGCTTGGCGTAGCCAAGGCCCTGCTGCATACCTTTGCCAATCTCAAACTTGTTGGCTTTAGCCTCAATGACCGCTAACGGCATACCCGTTTTGTGATACAGCACGATATCTGCGGCTTTGACTTTTTGACGGGCGGCCATCTGCCCTCGAACCACCACCTTACCGTCTTTCAGTTTCACTTCCTGACGAATCTGGGTCATATCATCCCATCCTGCGCTTTTGACAGCAGGCAGAACGAGCTTAGTGATGATATCGGTTTCAGTAAGATTGGCTTTGTTAATCCCTTGAGGCATGCAAGTAATCCATAACTATATGTAGATGACTTGATATTAACTTACTTTTTAGACCATTCCGATAGAACCAATGTGACAGTTCTTGGAAAGCATCACTCAGATCACCGATATTTTCTTATGCAAGTCGTAATTTTCGGAATTTTAGTCAGCTAGAACAACCTTATGAGCTAGAACTAAGAGGCTTGTATCAGTAAATGATGTGAAAACTCATCCTATTCACATCACAATTTGATGCGAATATTGTGCGTATTCACATCACAATTTGATGCGAATATTGTGCGTATTCGCATCACTATTTGATTTGAATAACTAGTTACTCAAATACATGGATTTTTGGACATCCAAGCTATTAACCAAATGCCTAATTCCTCTAGGGTTTGACCTTGCTGACCTTTGGAGATAACAGATCATTCCATCCACTCTCTTTTCAGCGAAGAACAATCTCTATTCTTCACTGAATTATCTTCTTCTTCGTTTTCATTAGTTCGGAACAGCGGTTCAATGAGGGTGAATTTTGCAGGAATTTATTAACTAAACGATATAGTAAATAAAAAGGGTTGACGATGGGCTTTATCTCTATTAATTTACCTTATCGTTTAGTTATTAATTTTGATGCCAAGAGGCATTGTTTCATCCGATAGGAGTCTTTCATGCAAAGCAATAATGGTTACTACGGTGAGTTTGGCGGGAGTTACATCCCTGAGATTCTCTACTCTAGCCAGCAGCAAATTCTTCACGCTTTTGAAGAGGCGAAGAACGATCCAGCATTTATTGCGGAGTTGAAGGACACTTGGCAGAACTATTCTGGCCGCCCTACGCCGTTGACGTTCTGTAAGAACCTTACTGATCACTTCGGTGGTGCGCAGATTTATCTAAAGCGTGAAGACTTGAACCAGTCTGGCGCGCATAAGATGAACAACGTAATCGGCCAAGCGCTGTTAGTGAAGCGTATGGGTAAGAAGCGTGTGATCGCAGAAACCGGTGCCGGTCAGCACGGGGTAGCGACGGCGTTGATCGCGGCGCGTTTGGGCCTTGAATGTACGATTTACATGGGCGCGAAAGACGTGAAGCGTCAGTACCCGAACGTGTTCTGGATGAAGCAACTAGGTGCGACCGTTGTGCCTGTAGCCGAAGGTGCGCAGACGCTGCGTGACGCCTTGGACGAAGCATTACGTGACTGGTCTTCGAGCCATGAAGACAGCCACTACCTGATCGGTACGACGTGTGGTTGTGCGCCATTCCCAGAGATGGTGGCGTTCTTCCAGTCGGTGATCGGTGAAGAAGTGAAAGAGCAAAGTATGGCGCAGTTTGGCCAATACCCTGATCGCTTGTACGCGTGTGTGGGTGGCGGTTCCAATGCCTGTGGTTTGTTCTTGCCATTCCTAGAGGAAAAACAAGTAGAAATGGTCGGCGTTGAAGCCGGCGGTAAAGGCTTGGAGCTAGGCCAACACTCGATCCGTCTATCCAACGGTTTGGGTCAAAAAGGCATCGCGCAAGGCTTTGCGACTATGTTCTTACAAGATGAAAACGGTCAGCTACAAGAAACACATTCTATCGCGGCGGGTCTAGATTACGTGGGCGTGTCCCCCATCATTGCTCACTTGGCGCAAGAAGGTCGCATTCAGATGACCTACGCCATGGACGACGAAGTGGTTGAAGCCTGTTCTTTGTTGCTGAAAAAAGAAGGCATTATCCCAGCATTGGAATCGTCTCACGCCCTAGCGGGTGCGTTTAAAGATGCGCCAAATCTGCCAAAAGAGTCACGTATCGTGATCAACTTGTCAGGCCGTGGCGATAAAGACATCTTTAACGTGGCGAAAGCAATGAACGATGCGACCTTCCCTGAGTTCTTGGAAGATTACATGGCAGACTACAATTCAGATAACGAAGGGGAAGCGTAAGCATGAGTCAGTTAGCACAATACATCGCTGAGAAACGTCAGCAAAAGCCAATCCTGTCGATGACACACGTGGTCTATGGCTACCCTTCTGTAAAAGAAAGTTTGGATTGGATGGCGACGCTTTTAGAAGCGGGCGCGGACTTTATCGAAGTACAGTTCCCGTTCTCGGATCCTGTGGCCGATGGCCCTACGATTGTGGCGGCCTGTCACGGTGCGCTGCACGATCAGACGTTAACAGTTGAGCAGTGTCTAAAAGACATCGGTCAATTGGGTCGTGATTTCCCTCAAGCGCGTATCGCGCTGATGAGCTACCTAAACCCAATGTACCGTTACGGTTTGGAAAAGCTGGTAAAGCGTTGTGCCGAAGAAAACATCCTTGGTTTGATCCTACCGGATCTACCATATGAGCAAGCTGGTGATCTACGTGAATACTGTGCAGCCAACGGCATTGATCCAGTGTGGTTGGTAACGCCGGTCACACCCAAAGATCGTTTGGCGTTTTTGGCGAGCGAAGCCAGCGGTTTCTTATACTGTGTGGCGCGCTCAGGTGTCACAGGTAACTCCAACCACAATGGCGGCGAGCAGCAATCATTGGATGAGTACCTCGCGGAAATCAATGAACACTCGAATGCACCGATTGGTGTGGGTTTTGGTATCCGTGAAAAAGCCCATGTGGACGCACTAAAAGGTAAAGCAGACGTGGCGATCATTGGTTCTGCACTGCTAGACGCTTACAACAAAGGCGGTAAAGAAGAAGGCTTGAAGCTGTTTAATAGCTTGTTTAACGCTTAATTCAAATTAGAAGCCATTCATAGAAAAACGGAGTCTTGTCTTGCACAAGGTTCCGTTTTTTCGTTTATTTCTCAGAGTTTTGCTGCGGTAACTGGCGCAATAGCTTGATCGCAAAGAACAACAACACCATCACGGCCACAGCTAAGCTGAGCCAAAACACAATATCGGTCCAATTTTGCTTGGGCTGTTTTTCCTTAGGCAAACTGACATTTTCTAGCGGCTTGAGAGCCACCCTTGCCCACTCGATTTCACTCTCCCCTAGTAGCTGAGTAAAGACGGTACTCGAAGCATTTTGCTGGGACATTTTCGCATTTTTGCCAATACGGTAAGGACCATTGTTATTGGCGATAAATTGTAGGATTTGTTGTGGATGATGGAACACTATGCTGGGCGTTAGCTGATCTTGTAGCCCGCTGGCCAGTTCCACGCGCCACTCAGGGTCGGTATTGCGCGACAAGTTAACGGCTTTGCTCTGTTGCCACTCATCACCCACTTTGGCATTAAACCAGACACCACGGTAGCGCCAACGCCAGTCGCCCTGAGCGGTTTGACGCGAATACAATCGCACGCTATCGCCATAAGCCACCTCACCCAAATCTAGACTTAGCTGCTGAATGGGCGCTTTGTCCTCACGTACATATTCCCACGCACTGACAGGACCAAGATTGTTTGAAACCGAGTCCTGCTGCTCAGACAATGCTCCTGCAAGGCTCCAACTCAGTTCCGGCACCGTTGCCGCTGGCTGCGTAAGGCTGGCTTGTACCGCCGTAAGCGCTACCTCTGGGTTATTAGGAAACTCAATGCGCAGGAAGTCATAGTGTTGTGCCTTGCCCCTCAGCTCGAGGCTGTTGCGTAGTAAGCGGGCATCGCCTTTTTCGAGCTGAACTAAGGTATCACGAGCCACGTGCTGCCAGTGACTAAGATCCTGACTGCCACTGAGTTGAACCGCCAAGTACTGACTCGATGGATCACTAGGCCAGCTGAGTTCAAGATTCTTTAGAGCTTGGTCCTGCTCACGCAAATCGATCAGGTAGAAGTATTCTTCAGGCGTCGGCGTGGTATCGCTCTGATCAACCGAAATCGCAATCGAGCCCTTATCGATCTGTAGCTGAGTTTTGCCTTGTAACATGGCACCGGTTAAGGGTGTGCCGACCCGTACTGGAAAGAAATTCAGCCCAATGATGTCTGGCTCAGGTGCTTCGTCTGGATCGGCCGTACGAATGCGCGATGGCAACACCGTACCGTCGCGATCAAGCACCACAATATCCTTAAGCAGAGCATTCTCTGTATAGCGATAGATCTCCGCCGATAACGAGGCTTCTAGATAGACATTAGCCGGCTCAGTAGCTGGCTCAATTTGATACAGCGCCGTCGCATTTTCTTGGGCTAACAGCGCTTGGCTGCCGAGCACACTGAGCGCTATCGCCGACCAACAAACGCTTATGCTGAACATCGTGCTCATGGTGCTGGCTCCTCTTGATCGGATTTAGCCTCATCCGCACGGTTTGGAATCGGTGATAAGTAGCCAATTAACAGCATCAATCCTCCTACCGCCATAAAAGACACTATGCGCGTTAAATTGCCAGTCTCTTGCAGGTCGATGGTAAAGAGTTTTAACAGCACCACGCCTAGTACACTGACGCCCAATAGCCATATTTTGCGGCTTTGCTGGCGACGGGAAACATTCATAATCACCAAAGCACACAGACTCCAAAGAATCGATAAGGACATTTGTACCGTGCTGGAATGCCACAACGCATAGCTGTTGTATGGCACTTCAATAAAGTGATGTAGGCCCCTGAGCAACACAATATTCAACCAGACAAAGCCAAGTACGGCTGGCACGACTATGGTTAGTCCCTGTCTAACTCGTTTCGTCGCCATAATGCTCTGGCGGCAGGTGTAAGCCATTAGGATCACCAATGCCAGTTGAGCTAAATCCATTGGGTTCAGGATGGGTACGTGGAACCATGGCGTCGCACCGGAGTGAAAACTCGCGGAGTAGAACCACAGCAATAGCAGCAACACCATAGGAATCGGTACCACATCCTTGTAGACCCCACGGTATTGAGTGATCGGCCAAAATGGGCGATTAAGCAGCCACATCAGTATCAACATGGGACCTGTAAAGGTGGCAAACCAAATCAGCAAAGAAGTGACTTGATTCCAGAGCATCATGTATTGATACCAGCTGACTTCCCAGATTAAGCTCGCCAATAATGCCCAAACCGTGAATACATGCCAGCTCTTAACAACAAGGCTTTCCTTACTTGGCTCCGGATTGGCAGCAAGTTGTTTGCCTTTTAGCCACAGGAAGCCGTACTGAGCACCAGCGAATAGTGCAAACGCCAAACCACCCAATCCTTCATAAGGACGTAATAGATCACCACCATATAGGGAAAACACTGTATACACACCACACCACAAAGCGACCAGAGGTAACAGACTGTAGGCGCTGTTTAACAAATGTGGCCAATGCAAACGACGGCTAAACATCATAAAGGCCAGAGCGGAGAGGGACACAAATGTAATCATCCCAGCAAATACATGCTCAGGGGACATTTCCTTGAATAATTTAATGCTACCCGCCGCATACCACCACACCAGCCCCACTAGGATGGACACTCCCTCCAGCTTCATTTCATAACGCTTGAGAACACCACGATGGCGCTGCAAAATCAGACCGATCGAGAAGATAGAAAAGGCAAGAATCAGCAAACTCATCACGTTGTCCGCTGCGACCTGTAGACTTGAGAAATAGAAATTGTTCGCTACTTGCAGAGACACCACGCCGGCAATATAGAGCAAATAGCCCGCCGCTCGGGCCAACCAACGCTGCTGTCGTGCACCAATCCAAACAAGGCCCGCCGCTTCAATACACCAGGTGGCTGAGGTCCAGCTGGCATCCAGCGCCAAGGGCACGGCAAGGGTAAGAAAGATAATCCCCAGAGCGATAAAGGACTCTCTGAGCAGTCGCTGGGTCTGCTGGTATTTTTTCAAAAGCAAAGCCGCCAGAGCAAGGTAGAGCGCAGCGAGGGTCACGGCACTGATGGGCAAGCCGTACTCCGAATCTTTCAGTAACAATGTCTGTAGCCCAAAGGCAACAACAGGCAAACCAAACACCAAACTGCCATCCACAAGCCCCGTTAGTTTCGGCGGCTGCTTGATAGAGAACAGCACCGACACCAGCAGATACAACACGAAGAAGGCAATTAGAAAGGGCTGTGTTGTGTTGTACAATTGCGCTTCATAGCGCAGTACCGCCCAAACGGAGGTAATCGCAAAGGTAAAGAAGAAGCCTACCCAGTTGAGCAAGCGCCAGGATTTAAACCAAGCAATGGCCAAGATGCCTAGGCTTAACCACAAGTAGAAGCCAAACAGCGCCACGTGATTACCTGCCCCATCAGAGGTCAGTATCGGGGCAAGAAAGCCACCGATGGTCGCCATCAGCGCCAGCCCTTGCGCGCTTTGCATTACCGCTAAGGTGACGCCAAACACGACGATCACGGTCATCAGGGCAAAGGTCATGGTAATCGGCATTAAGTCGTAAAATTTACCCGCCGCGAAAATCGTTAGATACAAGGCAGCGATCCCCCCGCCCTGTAGTATCAAACCATAGCCATGCTGTCGATGACGGGTGAGCCAGCCGATGATTAATAGCGCGGTGGCAATCAGCGCAATCACTGTGAGGCGCATCTCAATCGGGAATAATCCCGCGCTGGAAGCGTATTTGGCCAAAAAGCTTAGGCCAAAAAACAACACCAACATCCCCACTCGCACCACGGGGTTGCCTTGGCTAAAGAAGCGTCGCACTTGCTCGCTAAGCTGGTTAAGAAATTGGAACTTAGGTGCCAGATTTTCGTCTCGGCTGTCGCGGCCAACGTTTTTATCGAGCCAACGGTCGGCCTCCTGCAGGGCTTCAGTTTGAGGTGCGGCCGGTTGCATAGTGTTCTGCTCAGTGGGTGCCTCGGGGCCAGGCGCGTCTGCTGCGGGAACCGCTTGCTCTTCACTTGGTCGCGCTGTGGCCATTCGTTCTTTATAAGCGTTCGTCTGTAAGCGCGAGACTTCTCTTTCTAAACCTTTTACACGTGACGATAATTGCCAAACCTGCCCCAGTGACAGCCCAACCAAACCACCAAACAACCAACCAAATGGGCCTGACAAAACTATCTCCCCCACAAAGAGGCCAATAATGATCGCGACTATGATCTTACCCATGGATCATTCCTTCCCTTCTGAATGTGTGCTGCTTTGGGATGCTTAGAGTTCAGCTGTATGTGGACTTAGAAGGGTATCAGGCCCCTGTCATGGGCCCTTCCCCTTCTTCAGACTATTACTTAAGTGTTGTCGATAATGTGCATATTTGGAAGTTACGGCGCTGGCACAATCGGGCAATTGACCACAATATTGGTGCGCTCAATATTGACCAAGCCCTTGGCTTCGGCGTCCAACAGAGCGCCTTCAGAGGTCAATTCAACCGCCTGATTAGGGTTGACCCATTGCACTTGGTAGATTAGCCAGATGGGGGAATAAGCCGCATCTGTGCTTTCAAAGCCCACTGGCGTGGGTGCGGAAGGAAAAATATTACGCTGCTCGCCGTTAGGAAAGCCGTACACACGCTCGATCACAGTTTTTTGTCGCGGGGGTTTGGGGTAATTGGGGATGGCATCACGCAAGCGCGGGGCATAATTCGCCCCCATGGCTTTGGCCATGTCCTGATCGGACACATCCGTGGTCACGTAATGCACGATCTGATCATTGAACCATGCCTGCTGCAACGGCAGTGAAACGGTCATTGGCGCCGTGCTAGCACAGCCGGTCAGCCACAAACTGCCAGCCACCAAACCTGCCATTAATCGCTTTTTCATGCTTTGCTCTGCTTCCTTTAGAGAGTGCTATCCGTACTACTTGGAAATATGATTGCCAAGCTCTTCGTATATTTTGATGGACACTAGATTGCCCAGCTTACTCATTTTGGTTACTTCCGGTGGATTGTCTGAAGACCAAAAGTTACGCCAGTCTTCTTCTGAACTCCAACGAGCAATGGTTAATAAGTGGTCTACCTTCAGCCCATCCTGCAACAAAGTACTGCCGAAAGCACCTTGGTACATTTCTCGTACCAACACCGTGGTCTGTTCCCAAGCCTCACTGAATTCTTGTAGGTTTTCTCGCTTTACCTGCCACTCGTAAATCACACGAATCATCTTGTCTTCCTTCTCATGTTAGACGGGAGAGTTATTGTTATTAATTAAAGACCATATCAGCACTTTATTGTAAGCACGGATTTGACGCAAACGCACGACATAACCCATCCCCCATTACCTTATCAAGCAAACTTAACTGGTACGAACTCGATGCACCGCATTGCGCCACCCTTGATACAACTTTTCACGGCTGTCGTGACCCATCTCAGGATGGAAGGCATGCTCTGCCTGCCAAAGCTCGCTGATCTGTTCTAAAGAGTCGTACACACCAGCCTTTAACCCTGCTAAATAAGCCACACCAAGGGCCGTCGTCTCGGTCACTTTGGGACGCTCCACGGCAATGCCCAATAAATCGCTTAAAAACTGCACTACCAGATCGTTGACCACCATGCCGCCATCCACACGTAGTGAGTTAAAGTGGGCCCCATCTTTGGCCATCGCATCAACTAAGTCTTTGGTTTGATAGCAGACTGAGCGCAACCCCGCACTGACAATGTCTGAGACACTGGTATCGCGAGTGAGACCGATCATGGCACCACGGGCATCAGGGTCCCAATAAGGCGCGCCTAGCCCAGTAAAGGCAGGCACCAAGTAAACGGTATCGGCATTTAGCGCCTGCTGCGCCAGGCTTTCCGTTTCCGAGGCATGGGAAAATAGCTTTAAGCCATCTCTTAACCATTGAATCGCCGCTCCCGCGACAAAAATACTGCCTTCTAAGGCATAGGTGACCTGGCCATCCAGACGATACGCCACGGTGCTGAGCAGCTTGTGTTCGGATTTCAGCACTTGATCGCCAGTATTAAGAATCAAGAAACAACCGGTACCATAGGTGCTTTTCACCATCCCCGGTGCAAAGCACGCTTGCCCAAACAACGCCGCTTGTTGATCCCCTGCAATGCCCTGCACTGGGATCTCGGCTCCCAGCCATTTTTCATTGATCACACCAAAGTCAGCACTAGAATCCATCACCTCTGGTAGCTTTACCGTGCCAATGCCGAGCAGCTCAATCAACTCCTGATCCCAGTCTTGGCTATGAATATTAAAAATCATGGTGCGCGCGGCATTGGTGGCATCGGTGCGGTGCTGTTGGCCATCGGTCAAACACCAGAGCAAATAACTGTCGACGGTGCCAAACGCGATTTTACCCTGTTCGGCACGTTCTTTTACGCCGACCACATGGTGCAGCATCCAGCGAATTTTAGTGGCGGAGAAGTAAGGGTCGATCAGCAGACCGGTCTTTTGCTGCACCTTATCACTATAACCCTGCTCTACTAGGCTTTGGCAGTAGTCACTGGTACGGCGGTCCTGCCAAACAATGGCGCTATACACCGGCTTACCGGTTTCCATGTCCCACAGTAAGGTCGTTTCACGCTGGTTAGTAATGCCCGCACTGGTGATATCACTGGCATTTAAGCCGGCGTCTTTCAGTGCTTCCTTACAGACTTGCAAGGTGGTTTGCCAGAGATCGCTAGGGTTATGCTCGACCCAACCATCTTCGGGAAAATGTTGCGCAAACTCTTGTTGACCCTGACCGATAATCTGCCCAAACTGATTAAAAATAATGGCACGACTACTGGTGGTGCCTTGATCAATCGCAAGTAAAAACTGGTTCATAGCCTCGAACTCTCGGTTGTGTCGGATACCCCACTAACACCAGGTTGCGGTCATCCTGACAGGCTTTTCTTATAGTATAAGTCGCATTATTGAAGAAATGACATGGCCTTGATCTTCGACATAAAACGGCTGCGGTTTTGCTATTTTCATCACACTCGCTGCATGGATTGCAATAAAAGTCGACTAGTTTGGCGCTGGCGATGCTTGCTTATCCCCTACTAGATGGCTAGCATCGAAATGAATATATTGACCTAAATCAATCGGTATCTTGCAACATAGGTCACCCAAACCAAATTGAGACGAGGTAGACCATGGAACAGGCTCATTTTGACTTATTTGTTGTCGGCGGTGGTATTAACGGTACAGGCATTGCGGCAGATGCCACAGGGCGTGGTTTATCGGTCGCCTTGTGCGAAATGAATGACTTGGCCAGCGCCACTTCATCTGCCAGTAGCAAGTTAATTCATGGCGGTTTGCGCTACCTTGAACACTACGAATTTCGCTTGGTTCACGAAGCCCTAGGCGAGCGCGAAGTGTTATTAAAAATCGCCCCGCACCTGGTCACGCCAATGCGCTTCCAGCTACCTCATCGCCCTCACCTACGCCCTGCTTGGCTGATTCGTCTGGGGCTGTTTCTGTACGATCATATTGGCAAACGTGAGCTGCTCGAAAGCTCTTTTAATGTGGCTTACGGTGAGGATAGCCCACTCAAAAGCGATATCACGCAAGGTTTTGAATATTCAGACTGCTGGGTCGACGATGCCCGCTTGGTGATCGTTAACGCCATGAGCGCTCAAGAGCACGGCGCCTTAATTATGCCTCGCACACGCTGTGAATCCGCGAAACGAGAAAACGGAGTTTGGGTGATTGATGTGGTCAACACCCTCACTCAAGAACGCCAACGCTTTACCGCCGACGGTTTGATTAATGCGGCGGGCCCTTGGGTGTCGAGCTTTATTGAAACCAAGCTCGAGCGACCTGCTCCCTACAACATCCGCATGATCAAAGGCAGCCATATTGTGGTGCCAAAACTGTTTGAGCAAAGTAATGCTTTTATTATGCAAAATGCCGACAAGCGCATCGTGTTTGCCATTCCTTATCGTGATCAGTACACCTTACTCGGCACCACCGATGAGGAGTATCAAGGCGACCCTAAGGACGTGGCCATCAGTGACGCCGAGGCCGATTATATTTTGGACGTGGCAAACCAGCATTTTAATAAGCAGCTGAGCCGCGCCGACATTGTCTGGACCTATTCAGGAGTACGCCCGCTGCTCAATGATGAGACTGAAAATGCCTCGGCCGTCACCCGTGACTACACTTTGCATGTGGAAGATGACCATGGCAAAGCACCGCTTCTGAGCATCTTTGGTGGCAAGATCACCACTTATCGCCAGTTGGCTTTAACGGCCATGCATGACCTCAAAGACTACTTCCCACAGATGGGCAAAGAGTGGACCCATGCGCACCCTCTACCAGGTGGCGATATGAACCATGATCATGAGGCATTTGCTCAGCAATTAATGACAGAGTTTCCCTTCCTCGACGAGCGCCTCGCACGGCGCTTTACCGCCAGCTACGGCACCCAGTCTTATGTGCTGTTAGGGGATGCATCGTCGTTAATGGCACTGGGGCCTTGCTTTGGTGCGGACCTGTATCAGAAAGAAGTGGATTATTTGATCGAGCACGAATGGGCGCGCACCGCCGAGGATGTGCTGTGGCGCCGCTCTAAGCTGGGCTTGGAGTTCACACCAGAACAAGTGCAGAAACTAGACGATTACCTCGCCGATGAGATGGCCCATGAACAGGACTATGCGCGGGAGCTGATTGCGTCTTAAGCCGCTCGCGGGGCGAACATAATAATGGCCATGCCCGCAACGGCGACACAGGAGCCAACGATGTCCCACATCGTTGGCTTGATGCCATCTACCAGCCACAGCCAAAAGATGGCGACAAAGATATAGACGCCGCCATAGGCCGCATAGACACGCCCAGACGCTTCAGGGTGCAATGACAACAACCAAGCAAACAGTGCCAAACTCACTGCGGCAGGCACTAAAAACAGAATCGATTTGCCTTCGCGCAACCACAAATAGGGCAAATAGCAGCCCACTATTTCCGCTAGCGCGGTCAGCAAAAATAAACCAACGGTTTTTAGCTCAGGCATAGGCACACTCAAAACACCTTTAATAGAGCGACGGGGCGTCTTCGTTTGGGCGCGTTTTAAAGCGGCGGTGTAACCACATATATTGGGCCATATTACGGCTAATTAGCTGTTCGATAATCTTATTACCGCGAAGCGCGTCCGCTAATTCGTTTTCCCCAGGGAAGTCTTCCAATGGTGCTCCAATCTCAATGCTGTACCCTTTGTCATCAGCATTACGCTCAACAAAGAACGGCAAGACTTTGGCTTTACCCAGCTTGGCCAGCGTCGTACCACCGGTAATGGTCGCCGCTTCCTGCACACCAAAGAATGGAATAAACACTGCACTAGAACGACCAAAATCTTGGTCAGCGGTGTACCAGATCACATCTGGGGCACGTAGGCTACGCACCATTTGGCGCATGTCTTTTTTCGGGATCAAGGCTTTGTTAGAACGTAGACGACCTTTCACCTGCAGGTATTCCATGACAGGATTATTGTGTGGGCGATACACACCAACACCTGGGTTAAACTGACCGAAAATACGTGCGCCCATTTCCAGCGGTAAACAGTGTACGGCAAACAAAATCACGCCTTGGCCATTATCCAGCGTCGTTTGTACGTGCTCTTGCCCTTTGATGTTCATATGGTTTTGCACGCGCTTGTCTGACCACCACCAAGCACAGACGGTATCGAAAATCGCTGTGCCAGTGGCTTCAAAGTTACGCTTTAATAAGTCTTGGCGCTCAGCGTCACTCATCTCAGGGAAGCAAAGCTCAAGGTTACGCTTGGCGGTTTTTACACGCCCCTTGGCAAACTTCATCATAAAGCGACCAATGGCTTTACCCAGCCTCATCTGCCAATGTAGCGGCAGCATAGATAACAGACGGCCTAAACCTAGACCGAACCAAAGTCCCCAGTGTTTGGGATGAAGCAATGCTTTAGAGAATTGCGCTTGTTCTACCACGACGTCATGCACCCATTGAAAATTCGCCGACATTCTAACGCAAAATGACGGAAAAATTGAGCGCCGTTAGCGACTTACTTGGTGTTTGGCGTAATGTGGAGGATATGAGCAGAACGATAGTCACCGCAGCAAAAAGGATTTAAGCGTTCACTAGCCTGTAAATGTGTAACGCCTTTCAACCTTGACCACTTCCACCTCATAGGACTCATACCATTTCTCGCGGCCAAACTGTTGGGCCAGGGCATGCTGGCTGTCTCGGTGCCAATTCTGGATATCGGCTTCGCTTTCCCAATAGGAAATGGCGATCTCTTCGTCGCCTTACGGTGACGGCAATAAAGTCTTGGCAGTTGTATTGGCTAAAGGCCAGCTCACGCATGACTTTTACCGTTTGTGAATAGTGGGCGTCAGGGGTTTTGGTTTTCGCTTTAAAAATCACGGCGTACATAGGTTCTGTTTCCTTCATGCTGTTCCCTACTTGGACGATTTCGCCCACAACACCTACACTTTGAACACTCTTAAACAGCAGAGTGCATCATCATGTCACGTTATCAATTAGACACCGCCGAAGCGAAATATCAGCCCGGATCCAATCATCAGGTGCTGCTGAATAAGCTCAATGTGACGGATCTTGAGGAGATGCATGATATTGAAGCACAGTTGCTGTTTTTACTGTATACCAAAGTGTTTTCCCACCCCACCGAGCTCGAGGCCTTTACCTTTCAAGACATCATTTCATGGCATCGCCAGTGGCTGGGCAATGTCTATTATTGGGCGGGGCGCATTCGTAATGTACGGATGTCCAAGCAAGGCTTTGAATTTGCCGCCCCACCACAGATCGTCAAATTGATTCATCAATTTGAACAGGCCTACTTAGCCAAAATCCCGCAGATTTCACAGCTTAGCAAAGATGAGTTGGTATCCTTGTTGGCGCAAACCCATGTGGAATTTATTTTGATTCACCCCTTTCGGGAGGGTAATGGGCGCATCAGTCGTTTATTAATGGACTATATGAGCTGGCAAGCAGGCTATGGGTTGCTCGATTACAGCTTATGGGATACCCACAAAGCGTTTTATTTTCGCTCGATACAAGCGGGGGTTGGCGGTGATTACCAATACATTGAGCGTTTGGTAAGGGATATTTTAGACGGCGAGAGTTAAAGCACTGTACTTCTTTTTGTTTTGCGCAAGCTTACGCTCAATGCCGCGAATCGCAGCGCCCGTTTCGATGGCAGTAGAGCTGGCAACTGAGCGATAAATCATCTGCTGCGTGACTTTTTTCTTGGCGGCTTTCATGCGTGGTTAAGCTCCAACAGGGCCATCAAAGGATAGTTTCATCGTAACGTAAAAGCCCATTCTTCGCAATTAAGCGGGCCAGTGCCAAGGGGGCAAATCGAGCATGCCAAAGCTGGGGATTTGCGTTTCCCCAAAGTCTTTTTCCAAGCGAATCGAGTGACACCATTCAGACTGTTCAAGCGCGGCAATTAAACGCGGCGCATGGGACACCACCCATACTTGGCTATGCTCGGCAGCAAAGATAATCAGCCTTGCTAAGGCGGGCAATAGGTCGGGATGTAAGCTGGTCTCCGGTTCGTTAAGCACCATTAACTCTGGTGGTCTTGGGGTTAACAAAGCCGCGACCCACAGAATATAACGCAAGGTGCCATCGGACAGCTCTGCGGCGGTCAGTGGACGTAGCAAGCCATGCTGATAAAACTGCAGCATAAAGCGACCTTCATCGGTTCGCAGGACCTCAAGACGCGCGCCAGGAAAGGCAAAATTAATCGCCTCATGCAAGGCATCCGCATCACCAATTTCAATAATGGTTTGCAGCGCAGCAGCCACATCACGGCCATCATGATGTAACACCGGCGTAAAGGTTCCTAAATGGTGCTGACGGGCTGGCGCACCTTGGTCGGTACGAAAGTGATCGTAGAAACGCCATTTACGAATGCGATCGCGCATAAAGAACACTTCAGGGGCTTGTTGGGCATCGGCGGCGAGGTCAAACATGGAATCGAAGCTCGACGCATGGTAAGACACCACCTCCCAGCTGCGCCCAGCGCGACGTTTAATGGCGTTATCTTGACGATCCACCAAGGCCGCCGCAGGACGGTAATACTCCCCGTGCCAAATGGTTTCTCGCATAATGCCAGGATCGAGTTTAAACAAGGTGGGGGTTGTGGTGGGCATGGACACGCCAAACTTGGGCAACCCCAGCGCCACCGAGTAACCGTAGTCTTCCCCAGCAAAACCTAGCTTTAGCTGACGTTTAGTTTGCCTTGGGCCACCTTGCACAGGCACTTCACCAGAGCGCATGCGCTTGGAGATCTTCTCGGGCCCCGCCCAAAACACCGACTCTAAGCCACCGTCTTCCGCCAAAGAACGCACAATACCGCCCTCACCGACTTTGGCGAGCAAGCGCAGGGCTTTGTAGAGGTTGGACTTACCACTGCCATTCTCACCCGTCACCAGATTTAACTGCCCTAGCGGGATGGTTAAACGGATAATCGAGCGGTAGTTTTCTATAGCAATGGTTTTAATCATTAACCCGCATCTCTTAGCTCAAACGGTTCATAGCATTCCATGCCATTCAATTGGCTTGCGCACATCTCCGGTCGTTCCTCCCTTCGATCGTCGGCGCCAATTAAACGCATGGAATACCTTAACAAATATCTCAGGACAAAGCCGACTCTTAATGCTCCCCTTCGCCAATATCCATTTGCTCTTTCGCGAGCTTTAAGAAGCGTTTATGAATACGTCGTGTGGCCCACCACACACCGCCAATTACCAGCGGTACCGCAAGACCCACAGCCAAGCTTTTATCAATCGGTGCACCTTTTTCGTAGGCCGCTTCGATCAGATATTTGATTAAGCCAATGCTGTAGTAAGAGATCGCCGCCACTGATAGGCCTTCGACCGTGTGCTGCATAGCTAACTGAATCTTCGAACGGCGATCCATTGAGGCTAACAGATGCTGGTTTTGCGATTGAATCGACATGTCCACACGGGTACGCATCATATCGGACACGCGGTCGATACGACGGGACAAGTTCTCTAGGTTTTCACCAGCGGTTTTACAGGTACGTACCGCGGGCGTTAAGCGGCGCGTGATAAATTCGCTGATGGTTAAGTGCCCAGAGACTTCATCTTCTTTCAGGTCACTGAGACGTTTAAGTATCAAGTCATGATAAGCCGCGGTGGCATTAAAACGGAAAGTGGTGGCGGCGCGCGCAGATTCCACCCAAGCCGCCATATCAATGATTTTGGTCAGCACCGCCTGCTCATCCAACTCATCTTTGGAGCCAGAGAGCTGCTGGGTCAGCCCCACCAACTGCTGATCCATTTGCGCCAGGTGTTGATTGTAATGACGTGCTAACGGCAAGCCTAGCTGCGCTAACAAACGGTAGGATTCCACTTCAATCAAGCGCTGCACCATGCGGCCCAGCTGACTGCTGCTCATGCCGCGGTTATAGACTGCCATACGGCCAAAGCCATCACTGTGAATTTTGAACGTGGTCCACACTTGCGCATCGCCATTTTGTGGCAGACTGCCCACCAAGCGCATGCCTTCAAAGTAGGATCTCACTTGTGCCAATTCAGGCTCTGGTTGATGACGCGCATCTTCAATCGCCACATGAAACGCTGACACCACCGTCCCGCCAAGACTTTGCAGCCATTCTTTTGGCAATCGGCTGACGCCAGTATTGGCAAATGGATCGTCTAGGAAAGGCACACCTTGGTTAAGGATGGTATATGACACGAACTCTAAATGCGTCTCACGGCGAATGCGCCAATCGCCAAAATCCACCTCCAAGCAAACAGAATCATGACTCGGTGGCGTTTGACCAAAATACCCATAAAGCTCACAGAAGTGCTCAAAGTCTGCCTGCTTGCGCGTGACGTCCAGCATCACCGCTAGGTAGCTTATGCGAGCAGGGCTTTTGATCACATGGAAGGGACGCGAATGCAACTCGGCGTACAAGTCGTCTCGCTGTTCGTGCATGGTCAATCCGTAAGGGTTGGCAGCAGAATTCACAGGCAGCTCTCTTATTCTTTGTTATTAAACTTAGCTAAATCATTGGCTGGATTGAATTTCATTGCAACTCTTGAGGTCGCTAACAAGACCAAATTGGCCCATGTGACGTGGAATCGTTCCGATTAGTTAAGCTTATCAACTTCACCTGAGTGTCATATTTCCTTGGCAAACTGATGGATCAGAATGGAGATCGCTATGGCCCTGAACCCGTTTCGTCGCTTAATCACCCCGCGCACGCAGTCGATCAATTTGATCAAGCTCGAACAAGAACAACCCATTCACCAAGTGGATCCCTGCTACTTGTCTTTTTCGATTGATATTTCCTTGATCATCGGCGGCCAATGGTGGGAAGGCAGTAACGCGTCAAGCCGAGGACTAGGCACCAACCGCGTACCGCCATTGGAGCTGAATCACCCAAAGCTCAGCCAATATGTGGAGCATCTTAAGCCAGCCTATTTGCGTGTGGGTGGCTCAGAAGCGGACACCATCCACTATTTCTGTTCTCATGAATTGCCCCACGAGAAAGAGCCGGAACTCAGTGAAGCCATTTGGAACCGCTTGCTGGACTTTATCAAACAGCATCAACTGAAGTTTATGTTTACCTTCAAATACGGCGCCTTCGATCGTAAACAGCACGGTAAATGGAACGGCGCTGACAGTGCCGCCCTGCTGCAGCATGCTTTAGATCGCGGCGTCACGATTGATGTGTGTGAATTGGGCAACGAACTGAATGCCTATTGGGCCTTTCATGGCCTATCGGCGCAACCGCGCACCAAACAGCTGGTGCTCGACTACCAGCGCTTTATTAATCAGGTACGCTTGCTAAGCCCAGATAGCCGCATCGCTGGCCCCGGCAGTGCCTTTTGGCCCTATTTAGGCGAAACCATTAAGTATCTTTCCAATATTACCCCGGGCTTTTTGGAACAATTAGAAGGTCAACTGGACATCGTCGATTGGCATTATTACCCATTTCAAAGCCAACGTTCGCCGATTCGTACGCGCACTGCGCGCATTGAGAAGCTATTGGACCAACGCTCTTTGCAAGACTTCGAGCAGTTTTCCAACAAATTGGAAGCTTATCGCCAACGCTTTCAGCCGCAGGCCGAGCTGTGGACCGGCGAATCCGGCTCAGCCCAATGCGGTGGCCAACCGAAACTGTCCGATCGCTTTGCATCGAGCTTCTGGTGGGCGGATCAACTCGGCCGCGGCGCCAAGCTTGGGCAAAAGGTGATGGTACGTCAGTCGCTGATCGGCGGTGACTACGGTTTGATTCAACGGGAAAGCTTAAAACCTAACCCTGATTTTTGGGTCAGCTGGCTCTGGAAGCGTTTGATGGGGCAACAGGTCTATCAAGTAAGCTGCCAAAATCCTGATTTGATCGTCTATTGCCACGGCGGCCACAAACAGAATCGCATGACCCTGTTGATCATCAATATGACCAACAAGCCACACCGATTGAAGTTTCAATCCTTTGGTACACCAAAGAAGCGCTACGAAATCACCGCCGACTCGTTAACCAGTAAGAAGGTCTTGATCAACGGCATTATTCCAAAGTTTCGTAAAGGCAAAGTACGTCTAAAAGACTTTCCCAAATTACCCAAACTGGATCTGGTCGCCCCATACAGCATTAACTTCTGGACGTTTACCGACCTAGAAGCAGAAGAAGAGGCCTTTTTCGGCGAAGGTGTCTTTTAAACAAAGCTAAACTCTTGTTTTAAGCAGGCGTCACCTTCATCGCGTAGATATTCTAAAAAGGCCTGCATCACGGGAGTGGGCTGTTTACTACTGGGGTAGACCGCACACCAGCTGCGTTTGATCGGAAAGCCTTTAATCGTAGGCTTCACCAATGAGCCCATCTTCAGCTCGGTGATGACGTTGGCCAGCGGTAACAGGGACACCCCTAAGCCCGCTAAAATGGCATGTTTAATGGATTCATTGGAGCCTAACTCCAATACGGGTTTTAACTGCAATCTAAGGTCTTTGCAAAAGCCTTCAATCGCACCACGGGAGCCAGAGCCCTGCTCCCGTTGCAAAAAGCCCGCGTCAAAAAACCGCTGTGGCGTGATATTTTCCGCTGTCAAAATCGGATGATCGGCCTTTACCACTGGCACCAGTAAGTTATCAAAAAACGGCTGACGACTGAGTAAACGGGTATCCGGCACAATGCCTGTAATGACAATGTCGTCTTGGTTTTGCAGCAAACGGTCGGTGGCGTTAGTACGGTTAAACACATTTAAGCGCACCTCCACTTGCGGGTACTTTTCTAAGAAACCCTTTAGCAAATACGGCACTATGATCTCGGCCGAACTGACCACACAGAGGCGTAACTCCCCACGCAATTGTCCTTCGAGCTGATACAAGTCCATTTGCAAGGTTTCCAAGTCACTGAAAATCTCACGCACCACGCGCTCAAGTTGCGCCCCCGCTGGGGTGACATAAAGCTGCTTACCCACGTAATCAAACATAGGCTGACCAAGGGCGGTTTCCAATTGCTTCATCTGCGCACTCACCGCCGGTTGCGTTAAACCCAACTCTTCTGCCGCTTTGGAGTAACTTAGCTTTTGAAACACCACCTGAAACACCTGCAATTGACGAAAAGTGAGGCGATTTAAAAGCTGACCTAGCGTGTAAATCATTATCTAACCTACTGAAATATAAATCATTTAAATCAAGTATAATCTATTACTTATGGTATACCAAAAAAATATCAATTTTTTATTTATGTGACTTTCGAATACTGTAAATCCCATGCTTGATGTGAGCAGATGGAGAGAATAATGCTGAAGAAAATATTGATTGCTAACCGTGGAGAGATTGCCGTTCGTATCGTTCGTGCATGCGCCGAAATGGGCATTCGCTCGGTGGCAATTTTCACAGAGCCGGATCGTCACGCGCTACATGTTAAGCGTGCCGACGAAGCTTACAGCATGGGTGAAGACCCGCTAGCGGGCTACCTCGATGCGCGCCGTATTGTGAACCTTGCGGTCGAAACCGGCTGTGACGCGATTCACCCAGGTTATGGTTTTCTATCGGAAAACTCAGAATTTGCTCGCATCTGCCAAGAGCGCGGAATTACCTTTATTGGCCCAAAAGCAGACGTCATCGCCAAGATGGGCGATAAAACCCAAGCACGTAAGAGCATGATTGCCGCGGGTGTCCCTGTCACACCAGGCTCTGAAGACAACCTTGCTGACATCGAAGAAGCCGTGGTACTAGCCAATAGCATTGGTTACCCAGTGATGCTGAAGGCGACATCCGGTGGTGGCGGTCGAGGTATTCGTCGCTGTGACAGCGAACAGGAGCTACGCGATCAATACCCACGGGTGATCTCAGAAGCCACGAAAGCGTTCGGCTCAGCCGAAGTCTTCTTAGAAAAATGTATCGTCGACCCGAAACATATCGAGGTACAGATCTTGGCCGACAGCCAAGGCGATGCCATTCACCTTTACGAGCGTGATTGTTCGATTCAGCGTCGCAACCAGAAGTTGATCGAGATCGCACCCAGCCCTCAGCTCACCCCAGAGCAACGCTCTTACGTGGGCGAGCTAGCGGTCAAAGCCGCGAAAGCGGTGGGCTACGAAAACGCGGGCACGGTTGAGTTCCTTGTCACGGGCAATGACATCTACTTTATGGAGATGAACACCCGGGTACAGGTTGAGCACACCATTACCGAGCAGATCACCGGTGTCGATATTGTCCGTGAACAGATTCGCGTCGCCTCTGGCTTGCCATTGAGCTACCGCCAAGAAGACATTTCGTTCCGTGGCTATGCGTTGCAGTTTCGTATCAACGCCGAAGACCCTAAAAATAACTTCTTGCCAAGCTTTGGTCGTATTACCCGTTACTACGCACCCGGTGGCCCAGGCGTGCGTACCGACACGGCAATTTACACTGGTTACACCATCCCGCCCTACTTCGACTCCATGTGTCTGAAGTTAGTGGTGTGGGCACTGAATTGGGAAGATGCGTTGGATCGTGGGGCTCGTGCGCTCGCAGACATGCGCGTACAGGGTGTTAAGACCACGGCCAACTACTACCAAGAAATTTTGAAAAACGATGAGTTTAGAAGCGGCTTCTTTAATACCAGCTTCGTACCGAATCACCCTGAGCTATTGAATTACTCTGACAAACGCGCACCAAGTGAAATTGCCTTGGCGATCGCTGCAGCCATTGCGGCACACGCGGCAGTTTAGGAAGAGAACGAGGAGAACACCGAATGAGCAAAGTACAGGTTACAGACGTTATCTTGCGTGATGCACACCAGTCTTTGATTGCAACGCGCATGCGTACTGAAGATATGCTTCCTATCTGCGACAAGCTTGATGCTGTGGGTTTTTGGTCTTTGGAAGTTTGGGGTGGCGCGACTTTTGATGCCTGCGTTCGCTTCTTGAAAGAAGACCCGTGGGAGCGTCTGCGCCAATTGCGCCAGGCACTGCCAAACACTCGCCTACAAATGCTTCTACGTGGCCAAAACCTACTTGGTTACCGCCACTACGCGGACGATGTGGTTGAAGCCTTCGTTGCTAAAGCTGCGGAAAACGGTATCGATGTCTTCCGTGTCTTCGACGCACTGAACGACCTTCGCAACCTTGAGACAGCGATCAAAGCGGTTAAGAAAGCCGGTAAACACGCACAGGGTACGATCTGTTACACCACGAGCCCAGTTCATACTCTGGACCTATTTGTGGAACAGGCACAAGCATTAAAAGACATGGGCGCAGACTCGATCGCCATCAAAGATATGGCTGGACTACTGACGCCTTACGCGACTTACGACCTAGTCAAAGCCATCAAAGACAATGTGGATTTGCCACTGTTCGTGCACAGCCATTCGACAGCGGGTCTGGCGCCACTGTGTCAATTGAAAGCCATCGAAGCCGGTGCTGAACACATTGATACCGCGATTTCATCGTTCGCATCCGGTACCAGTCACCCTGCGACCGAGTCGCAGGTTGCGGCCCTGAAAGGTACGCAATGGGACACAGGTCTGGATCTTGAATTGCTAACGGAGATCGCCGACTACTTCAAAGAAGTGCGTAAGAAATACCACCAATTTGAAAGCGAATTCACCAAAGAAGACGTATCGGTACAGATCAACCAAGTACCGGGCGGCATGATGTCAAACCTAGCGAACCAGCTAAAAGAGCAACATGCGCTGGATCGTATCCGCGAAGTGTTTGCTGAGATCCCACGTGTGCGTGAAGACCTTGGTTTCCCTCCTCTGGTGACACCAACGTCACAGATCGTGGGCACGCAAGCGGTGCTAAACGTATTAGCAGGTGAGCGTTACAAAACCATCACTAATGAAGTGAAACGCTACCTACAAGGCGGCTACGGTCAGCCACCAGCAGCGGTAAACGAAAACGTTCGCACCAAAGCCATTGGTCATGAGCAGCCGATCGAAGGCCGCCCTGCGGACGCACTAGGCGCCGAAATGGACCGTTTACGTAAAGACATCGGCGCTTTGGCGAAGAGCGAAGAAGACGTTCTAACCTACGCTATGTTTCAAGACATTGGTAAACAGTTCCTCGAGCAGCGTGAAGCCGGCACCCTAGTGCCAGAAGCCCTTGAGCCCATCGCTACTGCAGGGGCAGCCAAAGCGGCAGGGCCAGTGTCGACTGAATTCAAGATCGACGTACACGGTGAAACCTACCAAGTGGAAATCACTGGCGTCGGTGGCGATAACTCAGGTAAGCGCCACATCTACCTAACCCTTGATGGCATGCCAGAAGAAGTCTTGTTCGAATCCTTGAACGAGTACGACGGCGGCGCAGCGTCAGGTGGTAAACGCGGCAAGGCATCGGGCCCGGGCGACATCACCACGGCGATGCCAGGCAATATCGTCGATGTACTGGTCAATGTCGGCGACGAAGTGAGCGCCGGCCAAGCGGTATTGATCACCGAAGCGATGAAGATGGAAACAGAAATTCAAGCGCCGATCGCCGGCAAAGTGGCTGGCGTTCATGTGGCGAAGGGGGACCGTGTCACACCGGGTGAAACCCTCATCGAGATAGTTCCACACTAACTTAAAGTGTGTTGTTCGTTCGGGGGACCTTTGGTCCCCCTTTTTTTATCCCATCAGGAATAGCCACTATAACTTGGCTAAATTATTGCGTTGCCTCTAATATAATACTGACTTTTCGTTTAACCATTAGTTAAGTAGCGACTATTCGTTTTTATCAAGCCGCAGTTGAATCGACACTATATAAGCAGGACTGTCGATCGGAGAATTAGGATGAGCTGGCGAAACAATAAAACCAACCCTTATTTAACCTATGCTGTGATACTGTTTTTCATCTTTGATGGCACCGCATTGGGTCTCAATATTTGGCTCACGCAACGGGTCCAAAACCAGACCATAGAACTCAACCTAGCGGGCCGCCAACGCATGCTATCCCAGAAAATGGTCAAGGAATTTCTTTACGCACCACCAGGGGCTGCGACACCTGACTTACGCGAAAAACTGAGTCAAACAGTCAATTTGTTTGATCGCACCTTGAATGCATTTCGCATGGGGGGCACCACCCTTGATACCGATGGCAACCTTGTTACTCTCAACACGTTTAACAACCGTCATTATTTTGAGCTTGTTGAAAAAGCGTGGGGCACTTGGGTGCCGATGCGGCAGGATTTAAACAACTATACCAAGACACCAACGGCTGAGCTGTTTTTACGTATCAACCAACGACTGGATGCACAAAGCACTCTACTGTTGAATTACATGAATGAGCTGGCGCTGGCGATTGAAACCCAAGCCCGTTATGAAACCGGGCAAATCCGCTTACTACAGACCATTGCACTTATTTTGGGCATGCTCAATTTCGTTGCCGCGTTTTGGTTATACCGCCTGCGTCTACAAGCGTTGGAACAGGAACAGTCTTTGATCGACTCGTTATTGAACAGCATGCCTTCGGCGATGGTGTTCACTGATGATCAAGGCCATCTTATTCAAGCCAACCCTAAGTTTACCGCACTGCTAGGCTTGGATTTAGACAGCGCGGCACAACATAAGATAGAAGACCTGATCATTCCCTACCCCGATAAGCAAGGCATCTGGCAGTTGTCTTTTCTGGCCACCCATCGCGCCATTGTGAAAGTCGAGAAAACCAGCGCCTATCAAGACGACAAGCACTTGATAGTATGGCGCATCGAAGATGTCAGTGAAGACTTTGCCGAGCGCGAGCAGCTGTCTAGCCTTGCCTATAAAGACCCTCTCACAGGCTTAGACAACCGTATGGCGTTTGAAGAGCATTTCAACCAGCAAAATCAGCTTGCGTGCAGCGATCACTTATACGCTTTAATGTTTCTAGATTTGAATAACTTCAAGCAAATCAACGATACGTTTGGTCACAATAAGGGCGACATGATCCTTCGAGAAGTAGGCTTTCGCTTGAAGCAATTTGTCAGCGACAGCTTCCACATTGCCCGTTACGGTGGCGATGAGTTCATTCTACTGCTGCAAAATATACGCGATGAAGAAAGCGCTATCGCCAAGGCGGAATACTTGGTTGAATCCTTAAAGGCGCCCTACTATGTGGGCAGTGAGATCCTCTATATTGATGCCAGCATCGGCATCACCACCTTTACAGGTAAACAGTCCAATACCACTAAAATTATCTCAAAAGCCGACAAAGCCATGTATCAGGCGAAGAAGAATCATAACGGCCACAATGTCCACCTTATCCAGTGGGAAGGCTAGAACAGAAGGCATACACCACCTCATTTAGTGCCCTAACATGGTATTAAGGCACTAAAATGCAACAGTGCGTTTCATTGCTTTTGAGCACCCTCTAATATACATTGATAGCCATTCTCACTTAACAAATACAACACACAGGAGAGGACATGGCCAAGCCCACACCACGCCTACTTAAGGTTCTGCGCAAAGAATTTGTCACCACTAATATGCTTCGAGTCACACTGGGTGGCGATGGCTTAGCCGACTTCCCTGAACATCAAGAAAGTGGTTACGTCAAACTGATGTTTCCCACTACCGATGGCAAACACTTGATGCGCACCTACACCATCCGCCAACAACGCTCTGATGAGCTGGACATTGATTTTGCCATTCATGGTGATTCAGGTGTGGCATGTCATTGGGCCCTACACGCACAAGCGGGCGATGAAATCTTAGTGGGAGGGCCAGGTCCTAAGAAGCTGATCTCTGAAGACGCCGATTGGATGATTTTTGTTGGTGACATGACATCGCTGCCTGCGATCAGCGTTAACTTGGCGCAGCTGCCAAGTGATACGCGCGGTTACGCTATTTTAGAAGTGCAAAGTGACGATGATATCCAAACGCTGTCTAAGCCTGAAGGTGTCGAACTACGCTGGATTGTTAATGCCCACCCTGGAGCAGACAGCCAATCGCTACTTGAACACGTTAAAGCCTTGTCTTGGCTGGAAGGCGATGTGGCGATTTGGGCCGCCTGTGAATTCAGCTCAATGCGTGCCCTACGTGCTTACTTCAAAGGGCGTGATGAGGTCAGTAAAGGCAATCTTTATGTCTCAAGCTACTGGAAACATGGCTTGAATGAAGACCAGCACAAAGTCGAAAAGCGCCAAGATTTAGACGATAACGAAGCGGCCTAATGGTGCAGGTTCAGTGCTGCTCAAGCAAGCGCTGAACCTGTTATTTACGGCTGCTTGTCAAACACCTTCACGCCTTCAGGAATTTGATACCAATCCTGCTTTTCACTGACCCATACATGAGCCGTCGGCTGAATGATACGAGTATCACTGAGGTTTGAGGGCTTAAGCTTGATCGCAGAAGGGTTAGCTGGGTCATAATGGTAAATACGATTGCCACAGGTTGGACAAAATTTGGCGGCCGAAGTGTTACCACTTTCAGCTTTACGCGACCAATCTTGCAACGCCCCTTGGATATCTAGATCTGCGGCGTCCACCATGGCCGTAATACTAAATGCGCTGGTTGAGAGTTTTTGACACTCCTTACAGTGACAGGCCACCACCATTTTCGGGGCTGCCAACAGGCGATAAGTGACACCACCGCATTGGCAGCTACCAGAGATTGGATATTGCATAACAGACTATACCTCTACAAGTGAAACACACATTAATGTAGCGCTGGAAACAAACAGCGTTTAAGGAACCCGATGCCTACTTTCCCCTAGTATTTGACTGCTTAATAGGCAATTTGCACAACAGTGTGCAAAACAAATATTGGTCATTGCTCAATGCCAAGCCTTTCCATTATTCTCGAATAAAACAGCATCAGATTAAACAGGAGCCTTTATGAAGATCATCATTCGCAAAAAGCACTTAGGCTCTTTGTCATCGCTGCTCATGCTCTCGCTGTTTCACCCCTCAGCCAGTGCTGAAACCGATAACAATGCTGCGCGTAATGCTCCTTCTTATGCAGTACATTCAGCCAACGAAATTCAGCTTGATCGCGATACGACCGCCCTAAAAGTGCATTGGCACACCTCAGGTGCACTTCATCCCCAGTCTTCAGACATGCAGCATGTCGCTTACAAAACTGACATTTCAAAGGCCTTTAACGAGTATTATCTGGCCTTACATGCGCTGGAAGAAGACTATCAAGACAAGGTCGACGACGTGCTCGATGAATACGAGCAAAACGTAAAAACCGCCCAACTACTACAACAGGCTAAGAAAAGTGCGCAATGCCTGCTCACTAAGCTGAAGCAGCAACACCACGCTGACCGCGAAGCCTTAAAGCTGAAACATCACATCAGCTAGGCTTCTTCATGACTCACAAATTCGTCGACGACGCGGTTGCGGCCATGTTGTTTGGCAACATATAGCAGTTGATCTACTTTTTTGATCAACTCATCCACTGAATACTCGCGTTGCTCCAACATATACACCCCCACGCTGACCGTGAGTATGCCTGTGGTGCTTTTGGGGTGATGGATATTTAAATCCTGCACGGCGGCCAGCATTTGCTCAGCTAACTTCACCACTTCGGCGTGGCTTTGACCGTGATTGACGATAAAAAATTCTTCACCACCAAAACGAAAATGCTCAGTATGACCCGGTAATAATGCATTGACTGCCGCAGTGACATCTCGTAGGGCATCATCACCGGCGACATGGCCAAAGGTATCGTTAAACTGCTTAAAGTGATCAATGTCGTAAAACACCAAGCCTACCGTGTTTTGACTATCCGGCCACTCACTGACTAGGTTCTCTAAGCTCTCATGCAAGGCCATACGGTTGTAGGTGGACGTCAGGTGATCCGTCATAGCACGGTTTTGCCAGGCTTTCTTTTCCGTTTCGCTCTTATGCCCACGACGATGCTGTAGCTCTAACAGGAACCACAACATAATTGCCAACGCATAGACCACGATGATGCCAACGTTCATCCAGAATTGATTGCTTCTTGAGGCCACCAAGGCCCGCTCAATCATATTGGCTTTTAGTTCATTTTGATTGCGGTTAATAAGACTGTAGCAACTCAGCACTTGCGACAACTCATCAAACAAAAACGGCTGATTACCGCCCTCTGCCACCCGCTCTCGTAGCAGCAAAATTTGCTCAAGACTGATGGAGACACAGGCATAACGCTCTAGGTAACGGCCGACATTTAAGTAAGCATAGGCAAGATCCAGCTGCTCCAAGGCCCTGGCGCGTAAGTCATCGCGGTCACTCGGCTCAGACTGCAAGGGTTCCATCAGTGGCAAAACGTTTAACAGATAGCTTTGTGAACGTTCCGACAAGGCCTGATCATAAAGACCATGGTCACGATTAAAAATGGCTCGCAGTGAGTCATCAAAACGCACCGTATTTAACAGTGCTAAGGTGAGGGTAAAGACAACGGATAATAACGTAAGACTGATAAAGCTAAGGGTTCGTGACGGTTTATTCATCCACGACCTCAATTTGCTTTATCATCCATACCCAGTCATCAAACAAAGAAATATTTTTAGGGTCGCGACCGCCTAAGTCCGTTTCAATTAAGCGTAACGGGCCGTGATTACGAATCGTGAGCGCCTCACCATTCTCTTTGACCACCAGCATTAGGCTACGCTCATCAATATTCTGTAAGCTCAGGTCATAGCCATCAATGGCGATAAAACGCGCTGCTGTCACTTGCGCCCCCAGTGCTTGCTGTAAGAAATCGGACAGCATGTAGCCCTCAAAAAGAACATTTTGTCGCCGAAACGGAGCGTACATTTCATGACTAACATTGGCATCTGCCAATAGTTGCGAGGTACTGATATCAACTTGCTGTTTACCATTGACCAGCGTTAATGCAAAAACATGACTGCTTAAAGCCATTAGCCCGATACAACAGAACACTACGATGGCTTTCATGATTGGGAAGTCCTTTTAATAATAAAATCAGGACACGCCTAACGCGCCCTGATTTTTAGCGATCAACTAACTTTCGGCAACCCCTTTACATTACACTCTCTCAAAGACGGTTGCGATCCCCTGCCCCATGCCGATACACATGGTCGCCAAACCAAATTGTACGTCTTTGGCCAGCATTTGGTTCAATAAGGTGGTGGCGATTCGGGCCCCTGAGCACCCTAATGGGTGACCTAAGGCGATGGCACCACCATTTAAGTTTACCTTATCGTCCACAAGGTCCAGTAACTTTAGATCTTTTAACACGGGAAGCGATTGCGCAGCAAATGCTTCATTTACCTCCACTAGGCCCATGTCTTCAATCGACAACCCCGCACGTTTCAAAGCTTTCTTGGTCGCCGGTACTGGACCATAGCCCATAATAGCCGGATCACAGCCAGCAACCGCCATGCTTTTCACCCGCGCGATCGGCGTCAAACCAAGCTCATCGGCTTTCGCTGCAGACATCATCAGTAACGCCGAGGCTCCGTCAGACAACGCCGACGAGGAACCTGCTGTCACGGTCCCACCTTTGGGCATAAACACCGTTGGCAAACTAGCTAAGCCTTCCAATGACGTTTCAGGACGTATCACTTCGTCTATTTCCAATAGAATTTTATTACCAGCACTGTCATGCCCTTCCATTGGAATGAGCTCTTTGGCAAAACGGCCATTAAGCGTGGCATCGTGCGCTTTTTGATGGGAACGTAACGCAAACTCATCTTGCGCCTCACGGGAAATACCATGCATTTTACCCAGCATTTCTGCCGTTACGCCCATCATCATAGAAGCCTTTGCCATGTATTTTGACAACTCAGGGTTAACGTCTACACCATGCATCATGGGCACATGCCCCATATGCTCAACCCCGCCGACGATAAAGGTGTCTCCTTGCCCTAGCATAATGGCTTGTGCCGCCGTGTGAATAGCGGACATGGACGAGCCACACAGACGGTTAACCGTTTGTGCAGAGGTTGTGACAGGCATACCGGCAAGCAAGGCCACCGCACGCGCCATATTAAAGCCTTGCTCTAGGGTTTGATTAACACAACCCCAGATCAAGTCTTCGATCGTAGCAGGATCGACCTCAGGATTACGTGTCAGCAAAGCGCGAACTAGATTGGCCGACAAATTTTCTGAACGCACATGGCGAAACGCGCCATTTTTAGATTTCCCCATTGGAGAGCGAACGGCATCGACAATAACAGCATCATTTGGATGGAACTTCATAATCAAACTCCTCTCTTCCTTTGGGATTAATATGGGTGATAACGACGTTGCTGAGCAGCCATCTCGCGCATCTTGTCAGTCGGTTGATACAACTTGCCAAGGTGCTGATATTGATCCGCCAAGTCACAAAATGCGGCTACCCCCATTTCATCCATATAATGCAGCGCCCCTCCTAGATAAGGAGGAAAGCCAATGCCATACACCAAGCCCATGTCTGCTTCTGCCGCCGTCGCGACAATATTTTCTTCCAAACAACGAGAGGTTTCGATGCACAGTGGAATCATCATACGAGCAATGATCTCCTCTTCAGCGAGATCATTCGTCTCGCCATGCAAGCCTTGTAACAACTTCACAGACTCTTCTGATTTTAGTTTCTTAGGTTTACCTTTTTTGTCTTGCTCGTAGAGATAGAAGCCCATGCCAGACTTTTGACCGAAGCGCTTCAACTCATAAAACAGATCAATGGCGTTTTCGCCCTCGTGCCCCATGCGATCAGGAAAGCCCTGCGCCATCACTTGATCGGCGTGGAACGCGGTATCAATGCCCACCACGTCCAATAAATACGCAGGCCCCATAGGCCAACCAAAGCGCTCCATCACCTTGTCCACGACCTGATAGTCAGCGCCATCTTTTAGCAGCGCAGAAAAACCGGAGAAGTAAGGAAACAGCACACGATTCACAAGGAAGCCAGGGCAGTCGTTAACGACTATTGGGGTTTTCCCTAACGCTTGAGCATAGGCAACGGTTTTGGCAATCGTCTCATCCGAGGTTTTTTCAGCGCGGATAACTTCCACCAAGGGCATACGATGCACAGGGTTAAAGAAGTGCATACCACAGAAGTTCTCTGGTCGTTTTAATGCTGAGGCCAAATGGGAGATAGAGATGGTGGAAGTGTTGGACGCTAAAATCGCGTCGTCACGTAATTGGGCTTCGGCTTCCGCCAACACAGATTGCTTAATATTGGGGTTTTCCACCACGGCTTCAACGACGATGTCGACATCGTTCATTTCACCATAGCTAAGCACTGGCGTGATTTTCGCGAGGCCTTGCATGGCTTGATCGGTGGTCAATTTACCTCGCTCGACTTGCTTAGCGAACAGTTTGCTCGCCTCACTCATGCCCAAATCAAGTGCTTCATGACGAATGTCTTTCATTACGATCGGCGTACCTTTGGAAGCCGACTGGTAGGCAATACCGCCGCCCATGATGCCCGCCCCTAAGACCGCCCCATGCTTAATGTCAGTGGCATGTTGTCGGTACTGTGAGGCCGCCTTTTTCACCTGTTGATCGTTTAAGAATAGGCCGACCAGAGAGCGTGCCACATCCGATTTGGCCATTTTCACAAAGCCTTTAATCTCTGTTTCAATGGCTTTATCGAGCGCTTGAAAGATGCCCTTCTCAATGGTTTTGATGGCTTCCATGGGCGCAGGATAATGTTTGCCCGCTTTGGCCCCGACCACCGCTCGTACAGATTCAAACACCATCATTTTTTCAATTGGAGAGAACTGCATCGGTGCCTGTAAGGCGTCTCGACGCGCTTGATAATCCAGTTTCCCCGCTAACACCTGTTCAAGTAGGTGCTGAGCAGAATCGACCACGTCAGCCGCTGCCACCACCGCATCTACCGCGCCTTCTTTAAGGGCATCAGCACTGCGTTTTTGCTGACCGCCACAAATCCATTCACAGGCCGTGTCGACACCAATTAAACGGGGCAAACGTACCGTGCCACCCCAGCCAGGGTAAATCCCCAATTGAGTTTCCGGTAAGCCCACCTTAGCCGAGTCCGCCATGACACGATAATCACAGGCTAAACAAAGCTCAAAACCGCCCCCTAATGCTAGACCATTGATCGCGGCGACGGTTGGAAAAGGCAGATTGCTAATGTTAGTAAAGATGTCGTGGGCTTCTCTTAACTTCTGCGCCAAGGCCTCGTCATCAAGTTGGAACCAGGTCAAAAACTCTGTTATGTCAGCTCCAACTACAAAGGCGTCTTTGGCACTGCAGATCAGCAAACCTTTCACGCTTTGATCTTGACCTAATTGCGTCACCACTTGAGCCAGCTCGGAGAGTGCTTGAGCACCAAATTTATTGACCGAACTGTCTTTTAGATCCAACGTCAGGGTTGCAATCCCTGCGTCATTAGATGCTACCCGAAGTGTGTTTCCTTCGAACTTCATAATCGCCTCCACCTTTTATTTTTCTAGCATGAGCACGTGATCGCGCCATGCGCGCGGATATCCTGTTAGGTACTTTAAGCTTAGAGAGATGGCGTCTTTCCTCAATAACAAAAAAGACTCTGTTTAGTGACATTTTGTACCATGCTCCCCTTCATCCACCGGTTACAGATACAAAAACGCCCTAAGGTAAGTTAGGGCGCAAAATGGTCGAAAAACCAAGGTGGATTAAGGAGTACGATTACATACAATTAACAGTCTAGTTCAGATTTCCAAGAATACCAGCTTAAGCCTCTTTGCTGAGGAAGCGGCGAAACTGATCCTGAGCTTCACTCGAAACAAGACGGTCTTTGAAGATACGACCTTCACGCATCAGCGCCATCTGAATATCATCAATGGTGCGACATTTTAGTAAGTCCTTAGACAGCAACACCGCCTCGCTCGGCAGCTCAGACAGCCGCTCTGCGTATTTTTGTGCTAAGCACAATGACTCCTTGGGCTCACATAGATGATTCACCATCCCCAGTTGATAGGCCATCTCCGCATCGATGGGCTCACCAAACATCAGCATTTCAAACGCTTTTTGGTGGCCTACAATTCTCGGCAGTAGAAAGCTTGACGCGGCTTCGGGCACCAAACCTAGTTGCACAAAGGGAAACACGAACTGGGTATTGCGGGCAGTAAACACCATATCGCAATGCAACATCATGGTCGCGGCCACCCCCACTGCCCAGCCTTCTACACAGCCGATCAGTGGTTTTTTATAGCTCGTCAGGGCTTGTAGAAACGACATCACTGGCGCCATTTTTTCCGGCGTATGGGAGATTTCCAAAAAGTCATTGATGTCATTGCCAGAAGAAAAGTCCGGCCCCACCCCCGTCAAGATAGTCACCTTAATGTCATCATCCAGCTCGGCGTGATGCAGCGCATCGCTAAGAGCCTGATACATATCCACGGTGATCGCATTTTTCTTTTCCGGACGGTTTAACGAAAGGATCTGAATTCCCTGTTCTACCTTTTCGCTGATGTGCTCCGTCATGCTGCTCTCCACAATAAATCGTTGCCTGATGATGACTACCCTTGGATAGTATCTTGTTTGCTAAGGTATCAAACGCTCTGATTGCGCCAAGATAACTTTTTACTGCTCTGGCTCACGCAGTGCGCGGCGCAGAATCTTACCAACATTGGTTTTTGGTAACTCCTGACGGACTTCGTATTGCTTGGGAACCTTATAAGCAGCCAGATTCTCTTTACAGAGATCGTGCATGGCTTTCTCATCAAGTGTTGCCCCCTCTCGAAGCACTAGAAACACCTTCACTGCTTCACCGGTTTTGTCATCGTCAACGCCAATGGCGGCGGCTTCCAACACACTTGGGTGTTGCGTGATCACATCTTCGACTTCAGTCGGGTAGACATTAAAACCTGACACAATAATCAGATCTTTTGCTCGATCAACGATACTTAAATAGCCATCTTCTTGCTGCGTCGCAATGTCCCCAGTAATGAGATAGCCATCATCTGTCATCACTTCTTTGGTCGCTTGCTCCCGTTGCCAATAACCACGCATCACCTGCGGCCCTTTGACACACAACATGCCAGGTTCACCGAGTGCTACCTTATTGCCCTGATCATCGATGATTTTCACTTCGGTGCAATCCACCGCCAAGCCAATGGTGCCAATCTGCTCTTTGCCGATCGGGTTAAAAGCCACTACTGGCGATGTTTCGGTCAGACCATAGCCTTCTGAGACACTACAGCCGGTTGCCTCAAACCAGCGATCGGCTGCCGCATGAGTCAGTGGCATACCACCTGAAGCCGTCAATTTTAACGCTGAGAAATCCACTTCTTTAAAGTCTTCACGGTTGCACAGGCCTGCAAACAGGGTATTTAGGCCGATAAAACCGGTAAAGCGCCACTTTTTCAGCTCTTTAACAAAGTTTGGCAGATCTCGTGGGTTTGGTATCAAAATAGAATGGGCGCCATACTCAACCAGCGTCATGGCGTGTATCAGAAAGGCGTAGATATGATACAGAGGTAAGGGCGCGATAAAGATCTCTTGACCATCTTTAAGCAGGTAATCTAAGCGAATTTTCAGCTGGTGCATATTGGCAATCAGGTTAGCGTGGGTCAACATGGCACCCTTCGCGACCCCTGTTGTACCGCCTGTGTATTGCAACACAGCTAAGTCGGTACGTTTTAACGCAACAATATCAGGCGCATGCTGAGCTCCTAGCGCCAGCGCCTCATTCAGTGATTTCGCTTGCGGCAAATGATAAGCCGGCACCATTTTCTTAACGTATTTCACCACCGAGTTAATCAATAGGCGTTTAACCGGCGCATGAAAGTCCGCGATTTCCGTGACAATGACATGCTCTATCGATGTCTTTGAGAGAATTTTTTCGACATTGGCAGCCATATTGGCAAACACCACAACGGCCTTGACGCCCGCATCATTAAATTGGTGCTCAAGCTCATGGGGGGTATACAGGGGGTTGGTGTTCACCACAACCAACCCAGCCTGCATGGCGCCAAATACCACCACCGGAAACTGCACGACGTTCGGCAGCTGAACCGCGATGCGATCCCCTGGTTTTAAATCGGTGTGCCGTTGCAAATACGCGGTAAAAGCATCGGCTTTTTGCTTTAGCTCAGCGTAGCTAATGGTTCGCCCAACGCTGGTAAAAGCTGGCAAGTCGGCAAACTTCTGACAAGCCTCCGTCAATACATCAATAACGGATTCAAACCCTTTAGGGTTAAGCTGGTCAGGTATATAGGTGCCCGGTTCATAATCCATGGATACTGCTACATCGTTGTTCTGCATAAAAAAGTCTCCGTTATTGTCGTTATATGGAGAGATTACAAATGTCTAATTCTGTGATGCCATATAACTGGCAAAGTTCATCACACTGGGAATATTTGCGTCAGTTTTGTAGCCAACATAATATCACCATCGGCACGGATTCTGCCCTGCATAAATGCCTGCATGCCGTCTAATTCGCCAGTCATCACCTCAGACAGTGTTGCTGTGTCCATGCCTAAGGTCACCGTTGCGTCGTCGTGCTCACCTTGCTCTGCCACCGCACTGCCATCACTGATGGTGACAAAGTAGGGCTCAGCATCGTCTAGCTCAAACTGAAATATAGCATCCATCTCGCTTGCAGCGATGGGATCGAAGCGATTAATCATAGTATCGAAGATGTCTTTTGCTGTACCCATATTGCTACCCTCTCATTCTGTTTAACTATTATGGTGTGCATTAACGTAAAAAGAATTGCGCTTCATCCATCGCCATCAAGCTACTTGCACCGGCCAACATCATCTCAGCATGGGCTTTGGTGCGCGGTAAAATGCGCTCAAAATAAAAGGTCGCGGTATGCAATTTGGCTTGGTAGAAGGCTTCTTCATCTGTGCCCTCAGTTAATTTTTGCTGCGCCACCTGCGCCATACGCGCCCATAGGTAAGCCAGCGTGATGTAGCCTGAGTACATACAGTAATCCACCGAAGCGGCGCCCACTTCCTCGCGGTCCTTCATGGCTTTCATACCCACTTTTAGGGTCACCTCACCCCACTCTTTATTCAGTTCAGCAAGCGGTTTAATAAGGTGTTCAAGCGCTTTATCAGCATCATTCGCCTGACAAAACTTATGGATGACCTTAGTGAAGGCTTTTAGGGTTTCACCTTGAGTCATCAACACTTTTCGGCCGAGCAGATCTAATGCTTGAATGCCCGTGGTGCCCTCATAAAGCATAGAAATACGGCTATCACGCACGTTTTGCTCCATCCCCCAATCCGCGATGTAGCCATGACCACCAAATACCTGCAAACCATGGTTCGCTGCTTCAAAGCCCGTTTCAGTCAAGAATGCTTTGGCAATTGGCGTCAATAAAGACAGTAAGGTTTCCGCTTCGGCCTTATCCTCTTCGGGGCCCGCTTTGACGCTATCCACTAACATAGAACAATAATGAATCAACGCTCGACCGCCCTCTGCAAAGGCTTTTTGCGTCAGTAGCATGCGACGGACATCGGGGTGAACTATGATTGGGTCAGCGGCTTTATCCGGCGCTTTTGGCCCTGACAAAGCACGCATCTGCAGACGGTCTTTGGCGTAAGCTAACGAGTTTTGATAAGCCCATTCTGAATGCGCAAGGCCTTGTAAGGCTGTACCTAGGCGCGCCGTATTCATAAAGGTAAACATACAATTTAGACCCTTATGTGGTGGACCGATCAAGAAGCCCTTGGCACCATCAAAGTTCATCACACAGGTAGCATTACCATGAATCCCCATCTTGTGCTCGATAGAACCACAATGAACGGCATTGCGCTCATCCACCTCACCCGCATCGGTGACATTAAACTTAGGCACAATAAACAAAGAAATGCCTTTGGTTCCAGCCGGAGCATCAGGCAGACGGGCCAATACGATATGTACGATATTTTCAGCCATATCGTGCTCACCCGCGGAAATAAAGATTTTTGTCCCCGTAATGGTGTAACTGCCATCCTCATTCGGGGTGGCTTTGGTTTTTAGCATACCAAGGTCCGTACCACAGTGTGGTTCGGTTAAACACATGGTACCGGTCCACTCGCCGCTGACCAGCTTGGTTAGGTAGGCTTGTTTTTGCTCATCTGTACCGTGCAGCTCAAGCGTATTCATGGCACCGTGGCTAAGCCCTGGGTACATCCCCCAAGCCCAGTTGGCGGTGGCAATCAGCTCCGTCACCATCATACCAAGGGACTCAGGTAAGCCCTGACCACCCATTGCGACATCATGGGACAGAGATGGCCAACCACCCTCAACATATTGTTGGTAGGCTTCTTTAAAGCCTTCTGGCGTGGTGACGACGCCATTGTCGAACTGACAACCTTGTTGGTCACCCACTTGATTTAACGGCACCAACACACGCTCAGCAAACTTCGCCCCTTCTTCGAGAATCGCTTCCACCATATCCGGTGTTGCGTCTTCTGCGCCCGCTAAAGAAGCATAATGCTGGTGAATCCCTAACACTTCATCGGTAATGAATTTCAGGTCACGTAAGGGTGCTTTGTAATCAGGCATAACTCACCTCGACATTATTTTTATAAGAAACTATTGGTTATGGACGTTTGTTTAACCACTTGTCTTAAGCTTTGTCGAAGTGCGTCTTTCCCTCAATAACATATCGACGCAAGTTACCTAACAAAACGCGCCAGCTCGAATCAACGAGTGGCGCGTTTGGTCACTTGAACTTGGTAATTTCAATACTAGAACAGCTGCTTTTGAAGCATATCCAACACACTGTTTAGTTGTTCATCATCTGCAAAAATGCATTCAAATCTTGAGCTTGCAGAGCTCTCATCTGTCTCTCGCTGTAGCTCTGTAGCGGTCATATTAAGTTGTTCATAACGCCCATCAATCTGCAGGATGCCCTTAAAACGCCAAAAACCAGGCTGTTGCTTTAATGTCGTCAGTAACTGTTCAAATCGTTCAGCAGAGATTTGCCATGACGCATTGGTTACCCAGCCAATACTGGCCATTCCCTGATCGCGTTTCTGATAACAGACCACCCCGGCAGCGGGCTGACTGCTCTGCACATGACTATGATGGTCGTGGTCGTGGTCGTGGTCGTGGTCGTGGTCGTGGTCGTGGTCGTGGTCGTGGTCGTGGTCGTGGTCGTGGTCGTGGTCGTGGTCGTGGTCAGCGTTGGAGGTCGCGCGCGGCAAATCAAGCCAAGCACCATCAAACTCGCCATTTGCACTCAATGCGATCAACGTTTTGGCCGGCTCAAACTGTTTCGCAAACTCTAAAAAGCGCTGTTCAAGATCGGCATCATACAGATCCGCTTTGCTACCGATTAGGATGTCGGCATCATCAATTTGATCAAAGAAAGCCGGATGGCCAAGGTAACGCGGGTCAGAGAGATTACGCACATCCATCATACAAACTGTGCCACACACCTCCAGCACACCTTGATAATGTTCAGCGCTAAGCTGTTCGACAATTTGATGGGGATGACCAATACCCGTCGGCTCAATGATTATGCGATCAGGCTTGGCCGTTTTAATCAGATCATTCAAACCCACACTAAACGCCGCTGAAGAGACGCAGCACAAGCACCCTCCTGGGACTTGCTTAATGGCTACCGCGCCATCGTGAATCAGCTCGCCATCGATACCGACTTCACCAAATTCATTAACCAGTATCGCCCAGCGCTCATCATTGGGTGCCTGCTCCAACAGACGCTTGATAAGCGTTGTCTTGCCTGACCCTAAAAAGCCTGTGATCACGTTTACTTTGATGTTTTGAAACTGCACATCGACACCTGTATAGATTGATTAAGCGCTTAGAGTAACGCTTGACGTTATAGTGTAACAATAAAAAGTACTCAACTTGCTATGAATCACACCCACAAAGAGCTTGATAGCGGATTTGCGCCCATAAAAAAAGCCACGCTAAGCGTGGCTTTTTAACAATCAAAACGAAGCGATTAATTACGCTACGAATTCACCGTGTGGGTCCATTACGAATTTCTTCGCAGCGCCGCCATCAAAGTCAGCGTAACCTTGAGGAGCTTGATCTAGAGAGATCATTTGAACGTTTACTGCATCAGCAATCTTAACTTTGTCGAAAAGGATCGCTTGCATTAGCGCACGGTGGTATTTCATAACTGGACACTGACCAGTGTGGAACGAGTGAGATTTCGCCCAACCTAGACCGAAGCGCATGCTTAGAGCACCCTCTTTCGCAGCTTCGTCTTCCGCACCTGGATCGTCAGTTACGTATAGACCTGGGATACCGATTTGGCCACCCGCGCGAGTTACTTGCATCGCAGAGTTAAGAACTGTTGCTGGCGCTTCTTTACCAGCGTTACAGCCACAGCCGTGTGCTTCGAAACCTACACAGTCAACGAAAGCGTCAACTTCACGCTCACCGATGATTGCTTCGATCTTATCTTCCATATCGCCTTCTTGACGTAGGTCGATTGTTTCACAACCGAAGCTACGAGCTTGCTCAAGACGATCTTCGATCATATCACCAACGATTACACACGCAGCACCTAGAAGCTGAGCTGAAACTGCTGCCGCTAGACCTACTGGGCCTGCACCTGCGACGTATACAGTTGAGCCTGGACCTACACCTGCAGTTACACAGCCGTGGAAACCAGTTGGGAAGATATCAGATAGAAGAGTAAGGTCTGCGATCTTCTCTTTAGCTTGATCTTTGTCTGGGAACTTCAATAGGTTGAAGTCTGCGTATGGCACCATTACGTAGTCAGATTGACCACCTACCCAGCCACCCATGTCAACGTAACCGTATGCAGCACCTGGACGGTCGCCGTTTACGTTTAGACAGATACCAGTCATGCCAGCTTTACAGTTACGGCAACGACCACAAGCGATGTTAAATGGTACAGATACGATATCACCTACTTCTAGGAATTCTACATCGTTACCTTTTTCAAGGACGATACCTGTGATTTCGTGACCAAGAACCAAACCTTCAGGTGCAGTAGTACGACCACGAACCATGTGTTGGTCACTACCACAAATGTTAGTTGTAAGAACTTTCAGGATAACACCGTGGTTACATTTACGATCACCAAGTGCTAGCTCCGGGAAAGGGATAGACTCTACTGCGACTTTGCCTGGGCCCTTGTATACGACGCCACGGTTAGACGGTTGAGACATAGAAGTACTCCTTAACTGTGTTGTGGTTTTTATTCTATGAATTGCATCGGAGAAGGTAGACCTCAATCAACAAAAACAGATGTCGAATAACGCCGTTAAGCTGCACATTTACGACATCCGCTTAGTTTTTAGGCAATTTTGGGCAATTCAGAACAAAAAACGACCTATAAATACCTTACTGATCGCCACTAATACGACTACCTACCGCAGAGTTTTGACCACGGTATTTAGCATTGTCACGTTTGTTATAAGGACGATCAGCAGAGCCTGACATGGTTTCAAAGTTAATCGCACCAATTGTCATACCTGGACGCAGCGCGATCGGCAACTTGCCACCATTTAAAAATTCCAACACGATCGCACCACTCCAACCAGGATCAATTCGGTGCGCAGTAACGTGCACCATCAAGCCTAGTCGAGCTAACGAAGAACGTCCATCTAACCAACCAACAAGATTATCTGGCAGTGTGACCGATTCCATTGTCACCCCAAGCACCAACTCCCCTGGGTGAATAAAGAATTGCTTGTCGTCATCGACCACAATCTCTTCACTCATGACCGACTCAATCGCCACATTCAAATCTGCTTTGGGGCCGCTTAAGTCTAAGTAAGGCGCAGGATGGCCCTGGAACACTCGAAACGAGTTGCCAAGGCGCAAATCACAAGACACGCCGCTGATCACACTGTTGTCAGGGCGTGGGTCAATAGCAATGACACCATCGTCTAGGGCTTGGATAATGTCACGGTCACACAGTCGCATGGTTTACCTCAATCATCACTCATGCCGATCACCGGCATAGAGAACTGTTCAGAACGGGACGCAAGAGTAGCACCAACCTTACGTGCAATCGACTGGTAAATTGCCGCCACGTCTGAATCCGGCTCACTTAGAATCGTTGGTTTGCCTGCGTCAGCCTGCTGACGAATGCTTAGGCTAAGCGGTAACTTACCTAACTCTTCCACACCGTATTCCGCCGCCAAAGCTTTACCGCCTTCTTCACCAAAGATGGCTTCCGCGTGACCACAGTTTGAACAGATGTGTGTCGACATGTTTTCAACCACACCTAATACCGGAATGTTTACTTTGTTAAACATCTCAATACCACGACGCGCATCTAACAGTGCAATGTCTTGAGGGGTAGTCACTACAACAGAACCTGAAACCGGTACTTTCTGAGACAGGGTTAGCTGAATATCACCCGTACCCGGCGGCATGTCGATAAATAGGTAATCCAGATCTTGCCACTCAGTTTGCGTTAGGATCTGCATCAAGGCGCCGGTCGCCATTGGACCACGCCATGCCATGGGCGTGTCTTTCGTCGTTAGGAAAGCCATCGACATCACTTGGATGCCATGGGCGATTGGCGGCACAAAAAATTGCTCACCGCGTACACCTGGACGCGTATCGCCAGCAAAACCTAATAGTAGACCTTGGCTTGGACCATAAATGTCCGCATCCAAGATACCCACTTTCGCGCCTTCGCGTGCCATCGCTAGGGCAAGGTTGACTGTGGTCGTTGATTTACCCACACCGCCTTTACCAGACGCTACCGCAATGATGTTTTTCACACCTTTCATGCTCGATGCCGCACCTTGCGTGGAAGCGGCTTTGATGTCTTGTTGCAAGACCAAGGTCACCGTTTGACCCGCCACTTCTTCAACGCGCGCTTTAAGAGCATCACGCTCAGTTTGCGCTGCGTATGGCAGGGTTACGATTACCGAAAGGCCGGCTGCATCTTCTTGCACCTGCCATACATCACCATAAGGTTGGTTGGTGTTAAGGTCGACCAACGCCGCCAGTTGTGAAAGTAGCTGTGGATTTACAGACATGTTCTCTCCTAAAAATAGCAACTCGATGGCGCTATTTGTCATGTGTTCACTTCGATGATGCGGTTTGTGGGGGCAAAATGCGGAAAAGCAAGCCCGAAGCTTGCACGATATGCACGGCCACTTATAATGTCGCGCTTATATTAATACAGACAAATCGCCCTGTTTACCTTTCAACGACATAGGGCGTCGTTTATCCGTTTAAAATCACAATCCAGCAGGCTTAATTATAATGGCTCAACCGCAACGTAAAATTCTAGTTACCAGTGCCCTTCCCTATGCCAACGGCTCTATTCACTTAGGTCACATGCTGGAGCATATTCAAACTGACATTTGGGTGCGTTTCCAAAAGCTACGCGGTCACCTATGTACAGCAGTGTGTGCGGACGATGCCCACGGCACAGCGATCATGATTAAAGCTGAGCAAAACGGTATTACACCTGAACAGTTGATCGACGGTGTACGCCAAGAACACATGGCCGACTTCAATGACTTTGGCATCGGCTACGACAACTACTACTCGACACATTCGCCAGAAAACCGCGAGTTTTCTGAAGCAATCTACAAAGCGTGTCGTGACAATGGCAAAATCTCGGTACGCTCGATTACGCAAGCGTATGACCCTGAGAAAGAAATGTTCCTAGCGGATCGTTTCATCAAAGGTACGTGCCCTAAGTGTAAAGCCGAAGATCAATACGGCGACAACTGTGAAGTGTGCTCTGCGACTTACACGCCAATGGAAATGATCAACCCGCGCTCAGTTTACTCAGGCGCAACACCGATCGAAAAAGAATCTGAACACTACTTCTTCAAACTGCCAGAGTTCCAAGATTTCCTAAAACAGTGGACTCGTAGCGGCACCCTACAAGACCAAGTGGCCAACAAACTGGCTGAGTGGCTAGATTCAGAATTGCACGAATGGGACATCAGCCGTGATGCGCCTTACTTCGGCTTTGAAATCCCTGATGCGCCAGGCAAATACTTCTACGTATGGCTAGATGCCCCGATCGGCTACATGGCAAGTTTCAAAAACCTATGTGACCGTACTGAAGGCCTAGACTTCGACGAGTACTGGAACAAAGACTCTGAAGCGGAGCTTTACCACTTCATCGGTAAAGACATCATCAACTTCCACGCTCTGTTCTGGCCAGCGATGTTGGACTGCGCCGGTTACCGCACACCTACTGCCGTGAACGCACACGGTTACGTCACCGTAGACGGTGAGAAGATGTCGAAATCGCGCGGCACCTTTATCAAGGCTCGTACTTATCTAAACCACCTTGATCCACAGTACCTACGCTACTACTTCGCGGCGAAACTAAATTCTCGCGTCGATGACATCGACTTGAACCTAGGTGACTTTGTACAGCGCGTAAACTCGGACGTGGTCGGCAAGGTGGTGAATATCGCTAGCCGTACCGCAAGCTTCATCAATAAGAAGTTCGATGGTCAGCTACAAACGACGCCCGCTCAAGAAGCCATGATTCAAGAGTTCGTCGATGCCGGCGATCTAATCGCTGAGCTCTACGAAACACGCGAATACGGCAAAGCCATGCGTGAAATCATGCGTCTTGCGGACATCGCCAATACTTACATCGCTGACGAAGAGCCATGGGTGAAAGCGAAGAACGAAGAGACGCTGCCACAAGTACAAGAGATCTGTACAGTTTCTCTTAACCTGTTCGCGATTCTTGCGACTTACTTGAAACCAGTTCTGCCAAACATGGTGGCGGACGCGGAAGCCTTCCTAAACAAAGAGCTAACGTGGGATAACCGTAGCGAATTACTGTTTGGCAAATCAGTAAACAAATTTAAAGCCTTGATGGCACGTATTGAAGCACCACAAATCGACGCTATGATCGAAGAAGGTAAAGTGGAAGCTGAGGCGGAAGCACAAGCGAAAGAACAGGCCAGCGCCGCACAGGAAACTGAGCTAAGCAAAGAGCCGATCGCGGAAGAAATCAACTTCGACGACTTTGCCAAAGTCGACCTACGCATCGCTAAAATCGCCAAAGCTGAGCACGTTGAGAAAGCCAATAAGCTTTTAAAACTTACCTTAGATTTAGGTGGCGAAACACGTACGGTATTCTCTGGTATTAAGTCCGCGTACAACCCAGAAGACCTGGAAGGTAAGCTAACCGTGATGGTGGCCAACTTGGCACCACGCAAGATGAAGTTTGGCTTATCAGAAGGCATGGTATTGGCAGCTGGCCCTGGCGGTGAAGAGATTTACCTGCTTGAGCCACATGACGGCGCCAAGCCTGGCCAGCGCGTGATGTAATCAACGCATCAGCGTAAAATTAGACCCACCGCCTACTTTTGTAGGCGGTGTTGTTTTAGAAAACGATTACGAAACCTTATACTTGCTGCGTGCTATCCATATTCTAAAATAAACTAGAATGCATAGCGCTTTAGTCTTGTTAGTTATAAGCAGCTTGATATAGTTACGCTTGCCGAACCTGTTTGCTCGGCTGTTCTTATTTTATCCGTAGACACCACTGTATTTATTGGACGCGAGATGACCGAATATCTCTTAATACTCGTCAGTACCATACTAGTAAACAACTTTGTATTGGTACAATTTCTTGGCCTTTGCCCATTCATGGGGGTTTCTAGCAAACTGGAAACCTCGATTGGTATGGCCATGGCGACCACCTTCGTACTGACACTTTCGAGCTTATGTAGTTACCTCACGTTCGAGTTTATTCTTGAGCCGTTTGGGCTTGAATATCTGAAAACCATTTCCTTCATCTTGGTGATCGCCGTTGTGGTGCAGTTCACAGAAATGGTGGTTCACAAAACCAGCCCACTATTGTATCGCGTGTTAGGTATTTTCCTGCCTCTGATCACAACCAACTGCGCCGTGCTTGGTGTCGCACTGCAAAATACCTCAAAGCAGAACGGCTTTGTTGAGTCCATCCTGTATGGCTTTGGTGCTGCAGTGGGATTCTCGTTTGTCTTGGTTCTATTCTCAGCGATGCGTGAACGCATTAACGTGGCCGATGTGCCAGTGGTTTTCAAAGGCTCAGCAATCGGCATGGTGACCGCCGGCTTGATGGCCCTAGCGTTCATGGGCTTCACTGGTCTGGTGCAAATCTAGGAGCCTTTTATGTTTACTGTTTTACTTGCTATCGGAATCCTAGTTGCCCTCGCCCTCGTCTTTGGTGCGATCTTGGGTTATGCCAACGTGCGTTTTCATGTGGAAGGTGACCCAATTGTCGATCAGATCGATGCTATTTTGCCGCAAACACAGTGTGGTCAGTGTGGCCACCCGGGCTGTCGCCCCTACGCGGAAGCCATTTCTAATGGTGAAGCGATTAACCGCTGTCCTCCTGGTGGTCAAGCCACTGTGCAAGCGCTAGCGGATCTTCTGGATGTGGAAGCCATCCCTCTAGACGGCGGTGAAGAAGAACCTGTGCAAAAAGTTGCCGTGATTCGCGAAGACGAATGTATCGGTTGTACTAAGTGCATTCAGGCGTGCCCGATTGATGCCATTTTGGGTGCCGCAAAACAAATGCACACAGTTATTTCAGATGAATGTACTGGCTGTGACCTTTGTGTCGAGCCATGTCCGGTAGATTGTATTGATATGGTTGAAGTTGGTGTGACATCACGTACTTGGTCGTGGGAAAAACCACAAGGTGTGGGAGTGCAATCTGCACACATCATTGCAACAGATCGCCAGACGGAGGCAGCTCAGTAATGCAAACACCTCCTGTTTACTCATTCCACGGCGGTATTCACCCACCAGAGAACAAAGCGCAGTCCTTGCAGTTGCCTTTAGGTAAACCAAGCTTGCCGCGTGAATTGATTTTGCCGTTAGGTCAGCATATCGGCCAAGCATCACGTCCATTAGTGGAAGTGGGCGCTAAGGTTAAGAAAGGCGAAGCAATTGCCATGAACAACGGCTTCTTGTCGAGCTTCTTGCACGCGCCAACATCCGGCACTATCAGCGCGATTGAGTCTCGTCCAATTGCTCACCCATCGGGTTTGAGCGATATGAGCATCATCTTAACACCAGATGGTGCCGATGAATGGACCGAGCTTGAGCCGTTAGCGAACTGGAAAGAGATCGGCAAAACCGACGTATTGGCGTTCCTTTCTGAGAAAGGCATCATCGGTATGGGCGGTGCCGGCTTCCCGACACAAGTGAAGCTACAAGGTGCCCACAAGCACCCGCTAACTCACTTTATTATCAATGCGGCAGAGTGTGAGCCATACATCACCGCTGACGATATGCTAATCCGCGAGAAAACGCTGGAATTGGTATTGGGGATCGAAATTCTGCAGCACATTGTTGAAGCGGAAAACGTGGTCATTGGTATTGAAGACAACAAGCCAACCGCGATTAACGCCCTACAGCAGCTACTGCGTGAGCGTCAAAGCTCGATTCAAGTGGCTGTGGTGCCAACCAAATACCCTTCAGGCGGTGAGAAACAGCTGATTAAGCTACTCACGGACAAAGAAGTCCCCAGTGGCCAATACCCTGCTGACATCGGCATTCTGTGTCAAAACGTCGGTACTTGTGTCGCGGTATACGAAGCGATTCAACAAGGTCGCCCATTAATTTCACGCTATACAACATTGACAGGGGATGCCCTAAAAGCGCCACAAAACGTGGAAGTGCTATTAGGTACGCCAATTGATCATTTGTTGGAATACGCTGACCTGCAAGACAAAAAGCTGAGCCGTCTAGTCATGGGCGGACCTATGATGGGCTTCACCTTAGATTCAGGCAATGTGCCAGTGGTAAAAACTACCAACTGTGTCCTAGCTGCAACTAAGAAAGAATTACCGGCCCCCTACCCTGAACAAGCGTGTATTCGTTGTGGTATGTGTGAACAGGCGTGTCCTGCCAGCTTGCTACCACAGCAGTTACTCTGGTTCTCAAAAAGCCAAGAACTGGAAAAAGCCGAACACTACAACCTATTCGATTGTATCGAATGTGGTGCTTGTTCTTATGTCTGCCCAAGTAGCATTCCTTTGGTGCAGTACTACCGTCATACCAAAGCCGAGATTCGCGATACCCGCGAAGCCGCGGTGAAATCGGATATCGCTAAGCAACGTTTCGAAGCCCGTAAAGCCCGTCACGAAGCGGAAGCGGCGGAAAAAGAAGCGAAACGCTTGGCACGCCAAGGCGCAGCCAAGCCAGCGGCGAAGAAACCAGCGAAACCGGCACCAGAAAAAGCAGATGCAGCACCTGCTGCCCCGGTCGCAGACGAAGCAGCCAAGAAAGCTAAGGTGGATCTAGCCATTGCTAAGGCGAAGCTTAAGAAACTTGAGAAAGCGCTCCTGGAAGCCCAAGAGAAAGAGCACACTGAAGAAATCAGTGCACTGCAAACTCAAGTAGACGAAGCCAAGAAAGACATTGCTGAACTAGATAAATTGGTGGCAAGTGCACCAGCAGCGGCACCTGCGAAGAAAGCCGCCGCACCAGCCCTAAACGACGAGGCGAAAAAAGCCAAAGTCGATGTGGCCCTTGCCAGCACCAAGCTTAAGAAAGCTGAAAAACAGCTTGCTGAAGACCCTGACAACCAAGAGTTGAAAGACAAGGTTGCAGGCTTTACTGCAGACCTAAAAGCCGCTCAAGAGACATTCGATAAACTTGGCGGCGATGTCAAAGCAGCCCCTGCGACGGCCGCAAAACCAGCGCTGAGCGACGAAGCGAAGAAAGCCAAAGTGGATGTGGCGTTAGCCAGCACCAAGCTTAAGAAAGCGCAAAAGCAATTGGCGGAAGATCCTGACAACGCTGAACTAAAAGCCAAAGTCGAAGGTTTTGAAAACGATCTAAAAGAGGCAGAAGCACGCTTTGCCAAACTTGACTCAGCACCTAGCGCGCAAGCGGCTCCAGCAGCGAAACCTGCGCTGAGTGACGAAGCAAAGAAAGCCAAAGTCGACGTAGCACTGGCTAGCACCAAGCTGAAGAAAGTTCAGAAACAGCTCGCCGATGAGCCGGATAACGACGAGTTAAAAGCGAAAGCCGCTGACTTTGAGAAGTCACTCAAAGAAGCCGAAGCGCGCCTTGCTGAACTAGACTCTGCCCCAGCAGCAGCGACGCCTGCAGCCAAGCCTGCGATGTCGGATGAGTACAAAAAGGCCAAAGTGGACGTTGCGCTCGCTAGCACCAAGCTGAAAAAACTGCAAAAGCAGTTAGCAGACGATGCGCAAAACAGTGAACTCCAAGGTAAGGTGGTAGAGTTTAAAAAAGCTCTTAAAGACGCCGAAGCACGCTTAGCGGCCCTTGAAGCACCGACCGCAGCACCTGCTGTTACCGAGGCTCCCGTTCAAGCTGCGCCTGCAGCGGATGAAGAGACGCTACGCAAGCTAAAAATCGATGCAGCGATTGCCAAAGCGGCGGTTAAAAAGGCCGAGAAAGCCTTAACCAAAGCCATTGAGCTGGGCTCAGATGACAAAGACAGCCTCGAGCAGCAAGTCACTAAAGCGAAGGCCCATGCTGAAGAGATTGAGAAAGCATTGCAAAACGGTGGTCAAGTGAGCGCGCAGGCTCCAGCCGATAGCGCTAATGCTGCAGAGGATGCGGCATTCAAAGAGCGCCTGAAAAAGCAAAAAGTAGCGGCTGCCCTAGCAAAGGCGCAGGTCAACAAACTTAAACGTCAACTAGATGCGGATCCCACGGCAGAATCTCTGCAACAGGAGCTTTCGGCTGCAGAACAAAAGCAGCAGGAAGAAGAAGCAAAACTAGAACAGTTAACTAACACGCAAGAGAATCGTTAAATGGCATTATTGCGTATCACCTCACCACATACACATCGCGCGGGCCAACGTACATCGTGGGTCATGCAAATGGTGATATTAGCCACGGTACCAGGGCTATTGGTACAGACTTGGCTATTTGGTTACGGCACCTTGATCAATCTAGTGATCGCCGGTATCACTGCACTGGTCAGCGAAGCGATTATCCTAAAGCTTCGCAATCGTCCGATTGGCTTTTTCCTAAAAGACTACAGCGCCCTTCTCACGGCGGTCTTGTTGGCATTAGCCCTACCGCCTACTGTGCCTTGGTGGCTAACCGTCACCGCGGTGGCGTTCTCCGTTATTTTTGCTAAGCAGGTCTATGGTGGTTTGGGCAATAACCCATTCAACCCTGCCATGGTTGGCTATGCCATCTGTCTTGTGTCTTTCCCGGTGCCAATGACCCAGTGGATTGGTGCGTCAGAACTGATTCAAGCAGGCATGACACCGAGCTTTAGTGACAGTTTAGCGGCCATCTTTGGCACACTGCCAACGATCGACTCCTACACCATGGCAACGCCGTTGGATGCGTTCAAACACAAAGATGGTTTGATGGCGAGCGAAGCCTTTGCCAGTGTTCCTGGCCTACAAGCTGCCAGCCTTTCTAGCTGGATGTGGGTTAACCTTGCTTACCTAGCAGGCGGTCTAGTGCTGATTGCACTGCGTATCATCACTTGGCACACGCCCGTTGCACTGTTGGCGGGGCTAGCGCTGATGTCGGGTATTTTTTATGCCATCGACCCAAGCAATGCGGCAACGCCATTGTTCCACCTAACCTCAGGTGCGGCGATGCTGGGGGCTTTCTTTATTGCCACGGACCCGGTGAGTTCTTGTACCAGTAACCGCGGCAAATTGGTGTACGGTGCCGGCATTGGTATCTTGGTTTATGTGATTCGTACTTGGGGCGGCTACCCTGATGGTATCGCCTTTGGTGTACTGCTAATGAACTTTGCCGCACCACTGATCGACTACTACACACAACCACGCGCTTACGGTCACAAGAAAGCGAAGAAAGGCCTAACCATTGGAGGAGAGAAGTAATGAATATCATCAGCTCTATTCGCCAAAACAGCATTGGTTTGGGCTTATTTGCGGTGCTGACCGCTGGCTTGATTGCGCTAACGCACCAGCTCACGGAACACACGATCGAAGACAACATCGTGCACGCACAGCTGTCTGCGTTTAACGAAATTTTGCCAAGCGATCGCTATGATAACAATCTAGCGGAAGCCAACATTATGTTGCCAGCCGACCCGCTGCTTGGCTCAGCGGAGCCAGTACCAGCATTCGTAGCGCGTAAAGACGGCGAAGTCAGCGCCATCATTTTTGAAACCATCGCGCCAGGTGGCTACAACGGCAACCTAGACTTATTGGTGGCGGTAGACCGCAATGGTGTGGTGACTGGCTCTCGTGTGATCAGCCACAAAGAAACACCAGGGCTGGGCGACAAAGTCGATCTACAAAAGTCAAAATGGATCTTATCTTTCAGTGATAAGTCATTTGAAAACACCACCATGAAGCAGTGGAACGTGAAAAAAGATGGCGGCCAATTTGACCAATTTACCGGGGCGACCATCACCCCTCGCGCCGTGGTTCGCGCAGTGAAAAACACGTTACTTTACTTTAATGAGAACAAAGACGCGCTGTTGTCGCGTTAGGATTAGCTATGAGCGCTCAAGATACTCTTGCACCCGACACACCAGTGGAAGAAACACCCGCTGCCACTGGCCCCAACTACCGTGAAATTCTGTACAACGGTATTTGGAAGAATAACCCGGCTTTGGTTCAACTATTGGGCCTATGTCCTTTGCTCGCCGTCACCAGCACTGTGGTAAACGCCATTGGCCTGGGCTTGGCCACTACGGTGGTGTTACTGGGCTCGAACATTGCCGTCTCTTTGATTCGTAACTACGTATCGGAAGCGGTGCGCCTGCCTGCATTTGTGATGATCATTGCCTCGTTTACCACCTGTATCGAGTTGATCATGCAAGCTTACACCTATGAGCTGTACCAAATCCTAGGTATCTTTATCCCACTGATCGTGACCAACTGTGCGATTTTGGGCCGCGCTGACGCCTTTGCAAGCCGTAACCCAGTACTGCCCTCTGCGGTCGATGGTTTATGGATGGGGGTGGGCTTCACCATCGTCTTGATGCTGCTGGGCGGCATGCGTGAGCTGATCGGTCAAGGGACGCTATTCGCAGACATGCATCTGTTGTTTGGCGATATGGCGACAAGCTGGAAGCTGACACTTTTCAGTGATTACCCCAATGTTTTGTTCGCCATCTTGCCACCAGGCGCCTTTATCGGCCTTGGTATCTTGATCGCCATTAAGAACTACTACGACGAAAAAGAGAAACAACGCATTGCGGCCGAGCAAGCAGGCCAAGAGAAAGTGTCTCGTCGTGTTCGTATCACTGACTAATTGATATTCAAAAGGGGCTGCTGTGAACAAAGCTAAGCGACATGAGATTTTTACGCGCCTACGCGATGAGAATCCTAACCCTGTCACCGAGCTTGAATACAGCTCCCCATTTGAACTGCTGATTGCGGTACTGTTCTCAGCCCAAGCCACCGACGTCAGCGTCAACAAGGCCACGCGCCACTTATTCCCCGTCGCCAACACACCAGAGAAAATGTACGCCCTAGGTGTGGATGGCCTTAAGGAATACATCAAAACCATTGGTCTGTTTAACGCCAAAGCGGAAAACGCCATCAAGACCTGCCAAATGCTGATTGAAAAGCACAATAGTGAAGTGCCGCAGACCCGTGAAGCGCTAGAAGCCTTACCTGGGGTCGGTCGTAAAACCGCTAACGTGGTACTGAATACCGCCTTTCGCCAAGTTGCTATGGCCGTGGATACCCATATCTTCCGTGTCTCTAACCGTACCAAGATTGCCCCAGGTAAAAACGTGCTCGAAGTGGAAGAGAAACTGCTTCGTTTTGTGCCAAAAGAATTCCTGCTCGATGCACACCACTGGCTCATCCTACATGGACGCTATATTTGCACTGCACGAAAGCCCAAGTGCGACGCCTGCATCATTGAAGATTTGTGCGAGTTTAAAGAAAAGACGTCCACCTAAATCGCGCCCAGTCCAGCATATATAAGCTGCTATAGAGGCAATAAAACACTATAATCATTGGCGATTTAGTTTTAGCGATATAACGGATAACAAAACGTGGTTAAGTCTCATTCATCCCCTTACGTACGCTGTTTCTGGACTGGTAAGATGTTCCTGACCAACGGTCAGATTACCGATATCCACTGCACTCATATTTCCCATGATCTGGTGGAAATAGAATCCCCTATTGGCCTACAAGGTTCTAAGAAAGTCAAACTTGAGTTAAATGCCATTCACGAAGGCAAGCAGATCCTAATCAAAACCATTTGCCTACCTTCGGCAGACATTCTCAACGAACACGATAAGCACTACATCAAGATGAGTTTTGGCACTATTTCTGCCGCTGAGCGGGACTTTATTGATAAATTTGTCAAAGCTCATAGCTAACAAAAAAGGCGCCGCGGCGCCTTTTTTGATGGCGTTAAGTCAACGATTAAAGCGCGCCAACCATCACCTCTTCATAGAGTTTCAACATACGCTCGCCATCGACTTCCATGCAGACTTGTGTCATCGGTACGCCATCCCAATGGGGTTCTGGATATTCCATCCCTTGCGGGGCAAAGATGGTCTGGCCTACAGCAATACCCTCAGTGACCACACGAATCGCCCCCAGCTCCACTGCAAAGATACTTGGGTCCAATAAGTAAGCAATGGTCGAGGCATCGTGGAAGTAGCAGCCATTGACACCGAAGCGGTCGCTGTAGAAGTTAATGTAGAACTGGGCGCAGTCGTAAAGGAAAGTCCCCTGCTCTGGGTTCTTGGCTTTGATACGCTCTAGCACACTGTTATCAAGTAGCACTTGGTGAGTCACATCTAAGCCCACCATGGTCACCTGCCAAGGGGCGGTAAACACCGCATCTGCGGCATGGGGCTCGTTAATAATATTCGCTTCGGCGACCGGTGACACGTTACCGTATTCGATGGCCGTGCCGCCCATTAGAACCACCTCATCGACCAGATTGGCTACTTCTGGATCAAGTTCCAATACTTTGCCTAAGTTACCTAAAGGCCCTAGCGCCACAAGCGTCACTTCACCTGGGTATTTACGTACTTGTTCGATGATAAATTCGGCTGCACTTTGCTCTAGTGCCTGTTTCGCTGGCGCAGGGTAATCAATGTTACCAAAGCCATCTGCGCCATGGACAAAATCAGGGAATGGACGTGGCGCCTGCTGAGATGGCACAGCGACACCAGCGGCAACGGGCACATCCACGCCAGCAATTTCCGTCAGCGTCAGGGCATTCTGAGTAGCCATTTCCACCGGCACATTGCCGTAAGTGGTCGTTAAGCCCAATACCTCAAGCTCTTTGGCTTGGAAGGCAAAGAAGATCGCCATCGCATCGTCAATGCCAGGATCCGTATCGATAATAATTTTACGTGTCATGGTTCTCTCGTTATTTCTTAAGGCTGTTGTGCTAAAAACTCTTGGACTTCCACTAGGCTTGGAATCGAAGGTGCAGCCCCCATACGCGTCACAGCAATCGCTGACGCAGCACAGGCGGTGCGCATGGCAGTGGCGTAATCTGAGCCACGCTCCAACTCTGCTAAGCAAAAGCCAATAAAAGTGTCCCCTGCGGCAGTAGTGTCTTTGGCTGCTACTGTAAACGCCGCCACTTGGATATCTTCTTGCTGAGAAAAATAGCGTACACCGTCTTTACCTAGGGTCATCATCACCGCCAGCTCAGGGTACTGCTTGGGTAAAATCTGCGTCGCTTTTTCAATCGAGTCCGTATCCGCCAAATCCATCGCTTCTACTTCGTTAACGATCAACAGGTCAATAAAGGGTAATACTTGATGGGTTAGCTCAGCATCCATGGGCGCAGGGTTAAACGCTACCTTAGCACCCGCTTGTTGCGCCCACTCGAGGGTTTCTGCCACGAGATTGGTCTCATTTTGCAGCAGCACCCAGTCCCCTTCAGAAAGGGACTCGAGGACGTTTTGAATCTGTACCTGTGATAACTGATGGTTAGCGCCCGCATGCAGGATGATACTGTTCTCTGCACTTGGCGTCAGCTGGATGATGGCATGCCCTGATACTTGCTCTACTTGGGCAATATTGTCCGTGTTCACACCGTATTCTTGTAGCTGTTGCAGAATATGCTGGTCGGCACGACAGACAGCGCCAACGTGCTTTACCTCGGCCTGCGCCTTGGCAAGCGCCACCGATTGGTTTGCCCCTTTGCCACCGAGCACTTGTTGGTAGCTGGTGGAACTCAGGGTTTCACCTGGACGCACAAAATGCTCCACTTCGTATAAGTGATCGATATTGATCGAACCGATGTTAAAAACGGTCATAGGTCACCTTGTTTTATTATTCTAACCAAACAGTCAATAAAAACATGATTTCATTGTGATTAACATAGCCTGCCCCAGCGAAACGTCAATAGGCATAAAAAAACGCCCGCTCTTTGCAGAGCGGGCGTTTCGTATTTATCACATTCGCCGCAGCGAAATGGTTTAGTCGCGATCTAGGAAAGTACGACCTTTTTGAGCAGCGATACGCATACGTAGCGCGTTTAGCTTGATGAAGCCTGCTGCGTCTTTCTGATCGTATGCACCAGCGTCGTCTTCGAAAGTAGCGATTGTGCTGTCGAATAGGCTGTATGGCGACTCACGACCTTCAACAATTACGTTGCCTTTGTACAGTTTCAGACGAACCGTACCAGAAACGAACTCTTGAGAAGCGTCGATCAATGCTTGCAGCATACGGCGTTCTTCAGACCACCAGAAACCGTTGTAGATCACTTTCGCGTACTTAGGCATGATCTCATCTTTCAGGTGAGCTGCTTCACGGTCTAGCGTGATAGATTCCATTGCGCGGTGTGCTTTCAGAAGGATAGTGCCCCCTGGAGTTTCGTAACAACCACGAGACTTCATGCCTACGAAACGGTTTTCAACTAGGTCGTCACGACCGATACCGTTTGCGCCACCGATTTTGTTCAGTGTCTCAAGGATTGTCGCTGGAGACATTGCTTCGCCGTTGATAGAAACTGCATCACCTTTTTCGAAGCCAAGCTCGATGATAGTCGGCTCATCTGGTGCTTGCTCAGGCGATACAGACCAACGCCACATGTCTTCTTCAGCGCTCGCCCAAGGATCTTCTAGTAGGTCACCTTCGTAAGAGATGTGAAGAAGGTTGGCATCCATTGAGTATGGAGATTTCTTCTTAGCGTTAGAGAAATCCACTGGGATGTCGTGCTTCTCACAGTAAGCCATTAGCGTTTCACGAGACGTTAGGTCCCACTCACGCCATGGTGCAATCACTTGTACACCTGGTTTAAGCGCGTATGCACCTAGCTCGAAACGAACTTGGTCGTTACCTTTACCTGTTGCGCCGTGAGAGATCGCGTCAGCACCGGTTTCGTTAGCGATTTCGATCAAACGCTTAGCGATTAGTGGACGAGCGATAGACGTACCTAGTAGGTACTCACCTTCGTACACAGTGTTCGCACGGAACATTGGGAATACGAAGTCACGAACGAATTCTTCACGTAGGTCTTCGATGTAGATTTCTTTAACGCCCAACGCTTGAGCTTTCGCGCGTGCTGGCTCTACTTCTTCGCCCTGACCCAAGTCAGCGGTAAAAGTTACCACTTCACACTGATACTCTTCTTGAAGCCACTTCACGATTACTGAAGTGTCTAGGCCGCCCGAGTAGGCTAGCACTACCTTCTTCACGTCAGACATTCTTTTCTTTCTCCTCAACGAGACTCAGCGCAGCCCAACAGACGGACTACGCGTAGTTAATATAAAATAGGCGCTAAGTGTAAAATTTCGCCCCCTGCTTAGCAAGGGGCGTACCGGAAAATAGACGCTTTTGATCGGCTCAAAGCAAGACTTTATGGACTTGGCTCAGATAGTGACTGGGCATTATTGCTCGTACGTTCCAGACGAATGGTTACACGACGGTTACGCTCGCGGCCATCAATACTGCGGTTATCTGCCGCCGGGTAACGCTCACCATGGTAACGGGAGACAATTTTCTCTGGCGCAATACCCTTTTGCAGTAAGTATTCGGTCACGCGCTCAGCCCGTAACTTGGACAATTCACGGTTATCACGGCGTGAGCCAATGATGTCTGTATGACCATCAATGTAGATGTATTCTATGGTCGGATCGGCTTCCACATACATGGCCACCAGATCCAAACGTCGTCGGATACGATCGGTCAGCTCGGTGCCATTATTCGGGAACAAGGCCGCGGTACGGGCAATTTGCTCAAAGTTCACCGGTAATAAGCTGGCCATGCAGCGACGGAATTCATCGTAAGCTGGGTTAAAATTGATATTACTGAGGGCCACTTCGACGCTCTCTCGACCATTCTCCCAAGCGGAGCCCGCCACCACAGGATGACGGCCACGATCAAGAGAAGTCAGCATTTGCTCGGCAACTTGCCCCCCTACTTCCACGGTCAAACCATAGCCTGGGTAAGGCATGACTTCGAGGGTTTCGGGAGAAATACCCGGTATCCAGCTAGGCGCTTGGGAAATAATATACACCTGCCCAGGACCAATCTTTTCATTCTCAGGATGCAACACGAATTTCATCGGTTCACCAGCTTCCTTAGTGAACTCACCTGTGCCGAAATGGGGAATGGGGTGCGCTAAGGTGCAAGCAAAAATATCACCGGACAATGACCATTTTGACTCTTCAATGCTGGACTCATAGCGTGTCAAAGCGCTGCTGTGCATGGCAAAAAGACATCCGACTAATATCCATGCGCTGTTGAGGAAAGGTTTGGCTATCACGGTAAGAGTTCTCGTTCTCGACTTAGCTTGTATGTTATCATCTTCCATCAACTACTCATTAAATTTCTGATCGTAATGGCAGAATTAAGGATTCTCTTTTGTCTACTCACGAAATCAAAGATCGATTCCGCGGCTTCCTACCCATTGTTATCGACGTAGAAACGGCAGGCTTTAATGCAAAAACCGATGCATTACTTGAATTAGCCGCTAGCATTCTACGAATGGATGAAAATGGCGAGTTGTATATTCATGAAACTATGTCGTTTCATATCCAGCCGTTTGAAGGTGCCAACCTCGAAAAAGAAGCGCTTGATTTTACTGGTATTGACCCATTTGCACCGGGTCGCGATGACCTTCCTGAGAAAGAAGCCTTAACCCAGATGTTCAGCAAGGTGCGTAAAGAGCTGAAATCCACAGGTTGTAAACGCGCCATTTTGGTTGGCCACAACGCAGCGTTCGATCACGGCTTCCTGAACGCCGCCATTGATCGCAACGACATTAAGCGTAACCCGTTCCACCCATTTTCCAGTTTTGACACCGCCTCCCTATCAGGATTGGCGTTTGGTCAAACAGTATTAGCCAAAGCCTGCCAAGTGGCTGGCATTGCCTTTAGCAATTCGCAAGCGCACTCAGCGGAGTACGACACCGAAAAAACCGCCGAGTTGTTCTGTGAAATCGTTAACCGCTGGAAACGCTTAGGCGGCTGGAGTCTGGTAGCCGATTCTGAAGGCGACACCATGGAGTCCCTATTTGGGGCAGCAAATTAGGCCTTTAGCATTTCAGCTACTGTGCAGAGCTGGCATTTAAGTTTGCTGGTTCGCTATGATTGAACGCGCTGCCGCCATCGTGCAGCGCGCTAGTAATGACATCATTCGAATATAGAGCCTTGTTATGACGGGTAAACGACTGGCATTAATAATCCTAGGATGGGTATCCCTGATTACAGGCATTATCGGCATCTTTTTACCATTACTTCCCACCACTCCTCTGGTTTTGCTTTCCGCTTGGTGTTTTTCCAAGTCCTCCGAGCGTTTTCACCTTTGGCTGCTCAATCATAAATACTTTGGGCCGATTGTTTCCGACTGGCAATCGGATCAAGGTATCCCGAGAAAAGCGCGCAATCGTGCACTATTATTTATGTGGGCGGGCATGTTGCTGTCCATGTTTATTGTCTGGCGCTTTTGGGCGACACTTGGTCTGTTTTTCATCGGCACTGCGGTAAGCTTTCATCTCTTACGCATGCCATTACGCAACGAAGAAAAAGAGCTCTGATGATGCCGCTCGGCCACACGCTCTCTAGGTTGCGCTATCTGAGTACATTTCTTTAACAATACTTACCGAGTATTGAATGTAGCGCACCCTATACATCTAAGTACAATTTAATAATCAGCATCGCTTTGGCTAGGTCTGTCAGAGCAGACAGCAAGGAGTAGGTTATGACGAAGTTGTTCACACAGTTAAAACCATGGCAAAAGAAGACACTTATCACGACCGTGGCGTTGCTGATCACTCTAACTGTGCTTTGGGCCCTGATCCCTACGATCACTAAGTGGTTGGCTAATCGATATCTAGAGCCGCATCAAGCAGAGTTTAGCGCAGCTGAAATCAACCCAGATCTGTTTCCGATTGGTTTAAGCCTATTCAATGTGGCTATCTCACAGCAGGACCAAACCACCTTTACCCTAGAACAACTCAGCATTGGCTTAGATTTTTGGCCCCTGTTCACGGGTGCCTTTCATGTCAACCACATCTTAATTGATGGCTTTAACATGCAAGTCGAGCAACGACCAGAAGGCTGGGTTGTAGCGGGCATCCCAACCTATTCGTCTGATTCTGCGCAGCAAGAAGAAGTGACCGCAGAAGAAGATCAAGCCGGCAGCGTCCCCCCTACCTTCTTTGTTCGTAATGCTTCGATCAAAGACACCTCAGTGAATCTGACGACAGAGAAGGGAGATGATCGCTTCGCCATCGACAACCTAAACATCACAGAAGTGTCCCATGACACATCTATTTGGCGCGGTATTTTCGACATTGAAGCCTCTATTAATAACGGCACTGCTGTGCTGGCAGGTGATATTCGCGCTGATAAAGAGCAAGTCAACGCGGATGTGAATTTGGGCAACCTACAACTGTCGAGTACGGATGTGGCACACTTTTTACCGGCCGGTTTGGGGCGTTTGTCCGCCAATGGCTTGCAGCTAGAAGGCCAAACTCAAACCATCTATCGTTTTAACGACAGTCCGATGCTAAGTTTTACGGCACCACTGATAACAATTGATAGCCAGGACTTCACCCTTGAAGAGGCACAGCAAACAATTACTTGGCAATCATTAAACACAAGCTTTGCTGACTTATCTGTTGATATGATTGACACAGATACTCTGCAAATAGAGTCCAATAGCGCTCTATCATTAGATGACCTACGTATGGAGAGCGAAGAGCAACGTTTGGACTTTGGCAACCTCCGCCTTAACAACAATCTAAAGCTAAGCAAAACAGCTGATACGCTACAACTTGAACAAGCCGATACACAGCTAACATTGGAACAGAGTCACCTTAAAAGTGGTGCTAATAGTGTCCAACTTGCTCAATTTACAACTCAACTGAACGACGTCACGGCCACATTATTATTAAGTGACTTCACAGGCAGCACCGCGGGCAATATCACGCTGGCAGCCAATACTGTGGTGGGGCAATTGGCGCAAGGGCAAGACTTTGACCTTCAGGCATTAAGCATTAGCTCACCAATACAGCTGACTCTTGAGCAAGAGGATCGCAGCCTTGTCGCCCCTCAATTTAAAGTGTCGTTAAATAATGGCCAATTTTCGGGCAACGACCTTGTCGCGCAATTAGACACATTGACCCTTGCATTGGAAAACACGCAGATTAAGCAAGACAACAGCTCTCTATCACTCTCCACTCAGAGCCAACTTAACTCGGATAACGTTCGTGTATTACTCAACCAAATTGCAGAACAGCAGCCTCCAACCAGCGTTAATTACAACCAGTTAACCGTTAGCAGTGATATCGAATGGCAGCAGAACAATGAACAAAGCACGCTCGCCGCAAGTCAAAACAGTTTAACCCTTTCAAACCTTGGCGTTGAACAGGCGAACACGCTAACGGGTTTACTTCAAACCCTGCAGCTGAACAGTGATCAGATTCGCTTAGGGCTGAACAATAATGGCTTGGAGCAACTGGCAGTGCAAAACAACCAGCTCCATTTGGGGGCCCTAGCTTCTACCCTTAGCGATGGCTCTGCCCTATTGAACTGGAAAGATGTGTCGATCAATAGCTCGAACATCGCCATGATTGATGCAGGCATCACTGCGCAGATCGAGTCGTTTCAGGTACAGGAATTCCTCGCCTCGAAACCGAATAGCGAACAACCTCAACCGGCACTGGCGGCATTTGATCAATTGAACGCCAGTAACATTCAGTTAGCGCCAAACGGCGTGACCATTGATAAGGTCAGCTTGGATAAATTACTGTCTGGGATTGCCCTCGCAGAGGACCGTTCCATTGCCAATTTGGTGCTACCTGACTATCTGCAAACTACACCAGCATCAGAGCAAGAAAACAAAACCGAGCCCAAAGCTGGAAAACCTGACACACCCGAGCAAGAGGCCGCTTTCTATGCCGTGGTACATCAGATACAGGTATCCCCCGAGTCTCAATTTATCTTCTCTGATCACGGTATCAAACCGCCTCTTAGCCGAGTTTTAGACATTGAGCAATTAACCATTGAAAACCTCAATACTCGTGACCTGAACGAACAAATGCATGTGGTTTTAAGAGCGAAAGATGGCGAATACGCGACCATTGATAGCGATATTAAAATGACACCTGCCGCCAACCGCTTAACCATGGAAGCGCAAGCCACTATTCGCGAAGTGGAACTGCCTCCTATATCCCCCTATGTGGCCAGTGCGTTAGGCTACGATATCAACGCCGGTCAACTGAACATGGACTTAAACCTTAAATCCAATCAAGGGGTGTTAGACGGCAATTCACACATCGTCTTGCGTCAGTTCGACCTTGGCGGCAAGACAGACAGCAATGCCGTTCTTAAAGCCGGCGCCATCCCGCTAAACCTTGCCGTAGACACCCTAAAGAATCGTGATAACAACATTGTCTTAGACCTGCCCATGAAAGGTGACATTGAAAACCCCAATTTCCATTGGCAAAACTTTTTCATGCTGCCGATTCGCCAAGGCTTATTTAAAGCCTCCAGCACTTACTTAATGCAAACCTTTATTCCTTATGCAAACGTCATAACGCTGGTGCAATTTGCCGGAGAACAAGTGCTGCGTTTGCGTGTGGAGCCCCTGCAATTTGCCTTGGACGAGGAAGACATTACCGCACCTGAGCAAGAAGCTTTCTTGGATCAGATGATTAAGTTGATGAAAGATCGTAAAGATGCGGAATTAAAAGCCTGTGGTGTCTCTGTGGTACGTGATATCAATGATGAGATCACCTACCAACTACTAAGTGAAGCAGACCGTGCCGACTTGCTGGCATTGGCGAATCGTCGTGCTGAGTCACTGAAGCGCTATTTGGTGGATAACGGCATTGCCTCGTCACGGGTATTCTTATGCACACCATCAATCGATGAAGACAAGAACGCCTTACCTCATGTGACCTTTACTTTCTAAGCCTGCTTAGACAGATACGGCAAAGCATAAAAAAAGCCTCGACCCTGCAAAGGGTCGAGGCTTTTTAGTGTTTGACCACTCGTGCTTAACGCACGATTGCAACCACAATATCCATCACGTTAGTGTTGGTTGGGCCTGTGATAAAGATAGCACCGTGCTCACGCAAGTAAGTCCCCGCATCGGCACGTTTTAGCGCGTCACTCGCACCCTCAATATCAGCAGCCGTTGAACCATCAACGATACCACCCGCAGCGTCAGTTGGACCGTCACTGCCGTCTGTACCTGCCACCAGCACCAAGACATCATCACGACCGACAATATGCTGTGCTAAGCCCAAAGCAAGCGCTTGGTTACGACCACCGCTACCTGGGTTCTCAGGCAGTTTCACGGTTGGCTCACCACCGTAGATGTAAACACCTGGCGCGGCTTTGGCAAGCTCTTGACCGATACGATCAGACAGTACAGCGACGTCGTCGTATAGGCATTCTTGGTTATCGTTGACCGTGTAACCTAGCGCCTTCGCTTTCGCTGCGGCCGCCATACGTGCCACTTCGTTAGTGGCAATCAAATCGATGCTCGACTTAGATGGGCAACGCTTGGTATCACCGGTACCCGAGCCGATGGTACCAATGCTATCGCCTTCAACGTCAGAAATCGCCAACACACGTACTTCTGCGCCTTTGAAGTTTTCCAGCAGTTTGCCATCTTTGATTTGCGATGTTTCTTTACGGCGCGTATTGATTTGACCAATGTTGTAACCAGCCGCCAACATTTGATCCGTCAGCTGCTGCCAGTCTTCAAGCGTCACATCATCAGGCAAAGCCTCTGACAGTGCTGAAGCACCACCTGACACCAACAATAGCAGTTGGCTGCCTGACGGCATCGCGTCTACCGTCGCAAGCATTTGTTTACCAGCATCCAAAGAATGCTGATCTGGCACTGGGTGTGCCGATTCAATCACGGTTACGTTTTCCGCATCCCACATGGCTTGTTCGGTGTGGTCGTACTTAGTCACCAATAATGCTGGACAATCCGTACCTAGCGCCGCCAAGGCACCAGCGCACATGCCGCTTGCCGCTTTACCCACGGCGATGATTTGATCTGGTTGGAATCCGTCAAACGCTGATACCGCACGATGCGTCGCGTTGTATCCAGCCACAGCATCGATGGCAGACTCAAAAATTTTAATGGCTGATTCTTTATCAAGTGAACTCAAACCTATTCTCCTTATTTACCTACCGGCATAGTACATAAAAAAGCCGCATCAACAGGACTTACGTCACGGCGTTGATGCGGCTTATCGAGATATCTATGTAACTAGATACTAACTATTATTTGCCGAATGGACCTTGAAGACCGTTCTGAGCTAGTAGTGTACCGTAGATATTTGAGTTCAACACCATCATTTCAGTGTACTCAGCAATTAGCGCTGCACGCTTGTCTGCGTCTTGAGTAGCGTTGATCGCACCCCAGTATGCAGCCAATTGAGTCGCACTGTCAGCAAGTTGTTTAACTTGCTCGTCAGATAGGTTCGCAACAGAGCTAGAGTTTACTTTGCCCACACCGTTAACTGTCTTCGCACCGCCATCAGTGTAACCAGCTGGTAGATCACCTTTTAGGTTAACTACTTTGCGGAACTTGATAACAGATAGAATTTGGTCAACTGCTTGCTTAGCACCTTCTACACGAGATACGTGCTCAGTGTCTGCTGCAGCGTGTGGTAGAAGCTCCATCTTACCTACGTGTTTTTCGTAGATGTTACGGTATGGAACCATTGGACCAGACAATTCACCAGTCTCTGGATCTTTGAATAGGTCAGCGTCGATTGCAGCGTAGCTGATTTGACCGCTTGCTAGTGCAGCGTCAAGAGCTTCGATGTCAACTACTTCACCACGGTCGTAGTTTACTAGTACTGCACCTTGGTTCATCGCAGCGAATACTTCTGCGTTGATGATGTCAGAGTTAGCGAACTTACCTGTTTCAGCGTTGAATGCACCTAGACCAGTGTGTGGGCTAAGAACATCAGCGTCTTTCGCTGCTTCAACGATGCTTGCAGCGTAAGTGAAGCCTTCAGACTCGATCCACTGTTGGTGAGCAGGACGAGCGTAGATAGAAACGTTCATGCCGAATGCAGCACCTAGTTTCGCTACTTCACGACCAATGTTGCCGTAACCAACAACTGCTAGCTTCTTACCTTCAAGCTTAGTCGTTGGGAATTCAGCTAGGTTCTTACCTGTGTCGAAGTCACCTGCAACAACGCGATCGTGCATTGCAGAAACTTGTAGATCTGGAAGAACTTTAAGAAGCGCTTTCATGGCTGCTTGTGCAGTGGCACGAGAGTTGAAGCTTGGTGTGTTCATCAGTGGTGCTACACCACCTTCACCGTTACCGCCGCCCCAGCTAGCAGAACCCATGTTACCAGTACCTGCACCGATACGTACGCCACCTAGCTCGAATTTAGATTCAGCTGGGAAGAATGTCGCAGCAGCGATCACAGCGTCGTATTGACCTTCGCCAGTTTCCGCTAGTAGCTCGTCTTCACGGCTTAGGCTTGGCTGGTAGAAGAAGTGTACTTTACCAGTTTCTAGCTCGCCTGCTTCAGCAACAGAACCGAAGTGGAACTCACCGCCTTGAGACTTGATGTAAGCAGCCACTTCAGAGCAGTCAGCGTTGCCGTCAGCGTCGAATACCATGCCAACTAGGTCAGCGATCAGTACTTTGTAAGCACGGTTAGCGTCGTCTACACGTACGTCTGCAGAAGAAGAGGCAGACACAGCGCTTTCGAAAGACTCACCTTTCTCAGCTAGGATTTCTTCTAGCACAGCGTTTTTCGCACGTAGGTAGCAGTACTGGATGTTTTCTAGTAGTGCTGTGATGTCTTCGTTTGGACGGATACCACCGATCCATGCACGGTAGTCACCTGGAGAACCTGGGAATGCGTTCACGTAACGTGCAACGTCTAGGCCTTTCTCATGCGTACCATCTGTGTGAGTGATACCTTCGTAACCTAGCATTTGCTTAGATTTCACGATGATACGGTTGTGCACGTCTGCATCAGTGATGTCTTTGTCAGTTACTTTAAGAAGTGTAACTGCAGCACCACGAGAATCAGAATTCTCTACACCCAATTCAAATAGGTCGCTGTTAGCGATCCATTCGTTAACGATCACACGGTTTGCAGCAGAACGTTCGTTTAGTGTGTAAACATCACCGATCATGCGCTCGTTACGTAGCACAGCGAATGTTGTTTCTGCGAACGCAAGCGTACTGAATGTGTTGATGATACCACCCAACATTTGATCTTTTTCAGCGTCGTAGATCGGACCAAGATCAGTGGTTTTTTCGCTTGATAGCGGTGCTTTTGCATCGCGTGGCACAGCAATTTTTAGCTGACGTGGGATCGCCCATGCTGGATCTTTTTGGTTCGCATTGATGCGCGCAAGTGCTGGCTTAGTTAGAGATACGATGAAGTAACCAGAGATACCACCGATTGCCTTTTGGAACGGCATGAACATGTTACATTTCGTCAACACGCCATCTACTAGCTCTTTTGACCAAGGCATAGCGCCTAGAAGAGAAGTCGCGTCGATTACCGCGTGGTGTTCTTCTGGGTTCGCATCAACCCACTCAAGTAGGTTGCGGATTTCTTGTTCAGTGTAAGTAGTCGCACCAGTTGTCTCGTGGCCTACACCGAAGAATAGTTTAACGCCTTTCTCTAGTAGGAAAGAAGCGCTTGGGATCGCGCCTTCGCCTTCTGCGAAAAGGATACGGTTTTCGTCACCGTTCGCAGCGTAACGCTGAAGCTCTGTTAGCTGAGTACCCCAAGACTGACGGAAGAAACCACCAGCTTTGCCTTCTTCTGATTCAGGCTTTGGTGTATCAACAAATACGATCTGAGACGGATCGTTTGCAGTCATTAGGTGTAGAGCTGCTGCTGTGAAACCGCTGTGACCACCACCTAGACCAACAGCCATGCTGTTCGCTTTAGGGAAGCCGAAGTAACGGTGGATTTCACGCATCATGTCGTTTAGGACTTTATCTGCTGGGTAACCACGGTGCATACCACGGCCGATTTCAGCAGTTGTGAAGCTACCAATGCGGTTGCCTTTATCGTCCAGTTTCGGGTAGTTCTCTTCTAACCATGCATCGAATTCAAAACGTAGCTGACGAGCATCAACTTCGTTCAATGTCATGTCTGTGATAGGGCCTACACCAAAGAATTGGTTGCTAGTGGCCTGTGGAGCGCCGTTTTGAGTTAGAGAAAGCGCACTTTCGCGAGCGGCTTTAATTTGCTCAATAGAAGTCATAAACGTGTTACCTGCAAGATAGTTAAAATGCATACGTACTGGCGTATTATTTTGTTCTGTCAGTTCAATAGCTCGTTGGCTTTTCGCTGAAACAAACTACTTCGATTGCTCCAACGCTCTCAAATCTAACAGATGCTCGCCTTATGAGAATGCCGTACATCAATTCAATACATGAACTAGTCATTCAGTTTAATATTGTTTAAATGGGTAATAGTTACCTGAAAACGGCAAAATTATGCATTTAATCTACAACCAGACTAAAAACGTCAAAATAATGCATTTAATCCACAAGTGACTAAAATCAATTTACCTCAATCGCAAGAAGCGTACTCTAAGGGTATAGAGGACAAACAAGGAGAACGACCATGCCAATTGAAAACCATAGTCTAGTTAATGAACTGCCTGAGTACAAAGATCAGATTCACGAACTGAAAATGAACGATGAGAACTTCCGTCGTTTGTTCGAGGAGTACCACTTCCTCACTCATGAAATTGAAAACATCGAAAAAGAGATTGTGCTCGCCAGCACAATGGAAGAAGAAGAGTTCAAAAAGCGACGTTTGCACTTGAAAGACACTATGTTTGACATGCTGCGTAAAGCCAAGGACTCTGAAGCGACCGCTTAAGCACTAGTGCTACTATCCAGATAGCAAAGCCCACTATTTAAAGTGGGCTTTTTTGTCGGCGCTGCCCCGCTCTAAATAAGCTCTAGATGACGCGACTGCAAATCCAGCGGTGTATCGATGTGGCTGACGTAAATAAGCAGTTTGGGGCGGAATGTGTAGCGCTCCAGAGCGTCGCAAATACGTTGAATACTAGTGCTGTCTAAGCCATCGAACGGTTCATCTAAAATCATCACTTGGGCGCCGCGCAACATCACCCTTGCCAAACAAATGCGACGCGCTTGGCCACCGGAGATATCCCGTCCCTGAGCGCCCAACAATGTATCCAAGCCATTCGGCAACGCCTCCGCCCACTCTTTTAAGCCCAATAACTGCAAGATTTCCCACAATTGCTCATCGCTGGCCTGGCGATTACCAAGGCGTAAATTCGACGCCAGACTTTGTTGAAATATCACTGACTGCTGGGCTAAGTAAGCTATTTGACTGCGCCATTTAGGATGATCCGTAAGGCTCACACAGTGCCCATTTAGCAACACTTCACCACGGTAGGGTAAATCTCCCGCTAGCGCAGCTAGGCAAGTACTCTTGCCGACGCCGCTCGGTCCTGTCAAACGCAGGCGCTGCCCAGCTTGGATCTGTAGCGACAGTTTCGGCAAATGTAGCAAAGACAAATGATCATGGAAACCGACAAACTTGCGCAACTCTAGCGTCTCGGCACTGGGCAACGGACCGAACTCAAGCGTGTCTGTTGGCTGGTTTACGGCCAATTGATTTAAACGCTTTAGCCCCACTTTAGACTGACCTTGAGAGAGAACCGAGTTCGCAAGGGGCTGCATTAACTCATTCACACCAAGCACTGCTAGCACTAGGGCGACTAACCAAGTCGCCTCTACCTCAGCGGCTAATACCACGCCCTGCTCCGTCCACACCAAGCACAGCGCCAACACAGCCACGATCAAAGCGCCTGATAAGCCTTGGCTAATGAGCTTCTGCATGGAGATGACGCGCTGCAAACCTTGCTGCAGCGTCTTTTGTCGCGTATCCAACACCGCTAAGCGATCACTGTAATGCTGCCAATGGCCCCGAATCGTCAAGGTAATCAGAGCAGAGAATACCGACATAAAGCGGCTGCGACGATGCACCGACAACGCCTGCATGCGATATACGCTAGGCAGAGCTTTGCGATTCGCCAGCCATAACACCAGCCCCAGCTGCAGCACGCTGTATACCAGCACTGGCGCAGCAAGTTGCCATTCTACGAAAGACGCCAAAGCCAACAAGGCTAGACACCCCAGCAGCCCATACAACCACGGCATGATCACGGCTAACGGCCACTTAATAATCATGTCTAGATCGCCCACTAGGCGCTGTAACAGATCCCCACGAGTCTGACGATAAACCGAATTCAGCGGTGTTTTGACCCGTTGATCCCAAATCCACAAGCGCAAACTGCGTAACAGGCCTAATAAATGATCATGGGAAAAGACTTGTTCGCCATAACGTCCAGCGGTGCGTAATATCGCCATCAGACGCACCAACGCCCCCGGCGTAAAATAGTTAAAGCTCAATGCGGCGCCGCTGGCAGCCGCCAATCCAGCCGCCGAGAGGAACCAGCCGGAGATGCCTAATAACGCTACTGCCGCCAAGCTGGCAACGATACCGATCAGGGTCGCCACTAATAACCCAAACGGGTTTTCCAGCAATAGGGATTTAAACGTAAGTAATGGGGGTTTGCGCTTCGACATGCACACCTTCCTCAGTCATAAGCCATTGCTGATTCGCCCAGATCACAGGGTGCGTGTCATGGCTGATGATTAATACGGTTTTGCCATAACTGGCTTCATCAAGTGTATTCAAGACCTGCTCTGCGGTCTCGCTGTCTAAGCTGGAACACGGCTCATCCAGTAACCAAATGTCAGCTTGGCTTAATAACGCTCGCGCAATGGACAAACGCTGCATTTGCCCACCCGATAACCCAGTGCCCGCCTCACTGATCGCGGTATCCCAACCAAAACGTAAACTGCCGACAAAATCCCAGCATTGCGCCTTGATCAAGGCATTTCTTAAGGCGTCATCGGTACAGTGCCCCACCCCTAATTCCAGATTTTGACGAATCGTGCCTTGCACCCATTCTGGGGTTTGCGGCAACCAGGCTAAACGACGTCGCCAGGCCGCCATTTCAGTCGGCCGTAGCGGCTGACCTTCAATGAGGAATTGCCCTTGAAAATGCTGTTCAAAGCCCAGCAAAATGGCCATCAAACTGGACTTACCAACACCTGAGTGGCCTCTTAACCAAACTCGGTCTCGCGGGTTAATCTGAGCTGACAGATTTGCCAAACGTACCCGCCCGCCATTAGACCAATGCAACGCTTTGAATTCGATCAAAGGCAAGGCTTGTGCAGCGGATGCAGCAGGATCGTTTGTGGCAGCCAGGTCACAACTGTCTGCATGGGTCAGCGCTAACACCTCGGCGATTTGCGTGGCCGCGGCTTCGGCTTTTTGTTTAGCATGGTAATCGTTGCCCAATTGTCGCAATGGCAAATAGAACTCAGGGGCCAACAATAATAAGTAAAAAGCCGCTAACAAACTGACAGGTGCGACACCGACCTGCCAAGGCAGTTGCTCTAACAGGCCCAGACCGAGATACAACGCCACCATGGCAATGGCGACAGAAGAAAAAAGTTCGAGGGTCGCGGTGGACAAGAAGGCCAAGCGCAACACTCCCATGGTGGTTCTCTGATATTCACTGGCCGTCAATGCTAGGCGCTCGCGTGCGCTGTCCGTCTGTTCGAGTCGTTTAAGCTCTGCTAAACCTTGGTTTAAGTCCATAAACTGATTGGATAACAGCGACAGTACCTGGAACTGTTTACGGTTGGCGTTGGCCGCTTTATGACCCACTAGGATCATAAAGAAGACCACTAAGGGCGCTGTGAAGGCAAAAATAGCAAACGCTATCCATGACACGGGTAATACAGAAAACAGTATGGTCAGTGGCACGAATGTCACGAGAAAAACTTGCGGTACATAACGACTGAAATAATCGTCCAATGCATCCACTTGTTCATAGACACGGGTCGACAAGCCTGCGTCTTCATCCAACTCAAGACGCTTCGGCCCTAAGAAGGTTAGATGATCGATCAGTCGTTGGCGCAGAGAAAAACGAATATTACGACTGGCGGTGGCGCAGATTTGTTCACGACAGAACTGCAACACCGCCTTTAATACAAAAGCACCGCCCGCTAAGGCAGCGGCCTCGAGGGGGAAGCGCCCCTCAAGAACCAGCTCGGCAAACACCGTTGCCAAACCTAAGGCTTGCGCCACGATCGCTAACGCGATTAAGACCCCTAACCATTTTACTGCTTGAAAGCGTCCCTTTTCGGCCTGTTGCAAGTCGAAAAGAAATTGCTGTTCTGGCGTCTTAACCGGTTTGCGCATCGCAATAGCCTTTCATCATTTAAGGTGATTAACCTTTAAGTCTTACATTGAATCTTCTGGAGATTCGCCATCGTAGCCAGAGAACTCTAACCAGACCGCATTAATGATGCCGAATGAACACGCAAGTAGCACACCCAACACCCAAGCAAAATACCACATAATGACTCCTTATAACGGGGTAGGTTTCCCTACCCCTACGCATCTTAGTAAAGTGAATGAGAGTTTTTCGCAATGTGCTCTTTGGACAAGCGACCAAACATCACAAAGTAACTCCATACAGTGTAGGACAATACGATTGGCACAAAGATACAGGCCACCACAAACATGATCATCAGTGTGGTTTCACTGGAGGTCGCATCCCACATCGTCAGGCTCATACTTGGGAAAGTAGAAGACGGCATTAGGAATGGGAACATAGAGCCACCCGCAGTCATGATGATGCCAGCAATACCCAGCGATGATAGTAGGAAGGCCATGCCACCACGGCCCGCTGCACCCATCAGGCCAGCTAGCAACATACCGCCAATACCAACAATTGGTGCCAAAATCAGAGCTGGAAAGACACTGTAGTTAGCCAACCAAGCACCCGCTTGCACTTCTGCTGTTTTCATTAGCGGTGTCATGGCAGCGTTACCATTGAATTCGCTGGTGATCACATAGCCATCAATACCGTAAGCCAGCCAAACACCGGCTAGCGCAAACAACACCGCCGTTAAAACACCTGACACCATGGTTGCTTTACGCACTTTGGCAAATAAGTTGCCCTCGGTTTTCAATAGCAACCAAGCACCACCCTGTGTCACAAGCATTAGCAAGCTCACCAAACCACATAGGATCGCAAACGGATTAAGCAGCGCAAAGAATGAGCCGGTGTAAGTTACCCGCAGGAACTCATCAAACTGGAAGGGTACGCCCTGCAACAGGTTACCAAACGCCACACCGAAAATGATGGGTGGCACCGCAGAGCCAAAGCCAATGCCCCAGTCCCAGTTTTTACGCCACTTAGTGCCTTCAAGCTTCGAACGGTAGTCAAAACCAATCGGACGGAAGAACAACGCCGCCAAGGTTAAGATCATTGCAAAGTAAAAGCCCGAGAAGGATGTCGCGTACACCACTGGCCACGCCGCGAACAAGGCACCGCCTGCGGTGATAAACCATACTTGGTTACCGTCCCAGTGAGGGGCAATCGAGTTGATCATAATACGGCGCTCTGAGTCGTCCTTTGAAATGACATTCAAAAGCGAGCCAACGCCCATATCAAAGCCGTCCGTGATGGCGAAGCCGATTAGCAATACGCCAACCAATACCCACCAGATGACTTTCAGCATTTCGTAATCCATCTTAAACCTCCTGCGCTTTAAGCTGGTCTGTTTCTTTCTCTAGCGCATAGCGACCAGTATGCAGACTTGAAGGCCCTTTCTTCGCGAAACGGATCATCAAGTACATTTCTGCAATCAAGAACACAGTGTACAAAGCAGTCATTAGACCGAGTGACAACCAAATTTGGCCAGTTGTTAAATTGGATACCGCCACGTGTACTGGCAACACCTCACCGATCGCCCAAGGCTGACGGCCGTATTCGGCAACGAACCAACCTGTTTCACAGGCAATCCATGGCAACGGTAGCGTAAACATAATGGCTTTTAGGAATAGGCGGTTCTGACCAATACGACGTCGAGCGTTTTGATAAAAAGCCACCGCAAAAGTCACCAACATTAGGAAGCCACATGCCACCATAATACGGAATGACCAGAACAGTGGTGCCACTTTAGGAATCGAGTACTCGACCGCCATATCTAATTGTTCAGGCGTCACGTTATTTAGATCTTCTGTAAACGCCGTCACCAGTAGACCGTAGCCTAGGTCATCTTTAACTTTGTCAAAGTTTTCGATCAGTTGAGGGTCTTCGTTACCAGAACGTAGCTCAGCCAATAGCTGGTTGGCGTAGATACCGTTGATGATGCGTTGGCGGTGGTATTCTTTTAGCTCTTTAAGACCAATGACTTCTTCATCTAAAGAGCGCGTCGCAATCAAGCCCATCAACCCTGGGATACGCAAAGCATATTCTGTTTCTTCTAGCTCTTGATTAGGGAAACCAATCACGGTGAAAGGTGCTGGCGGCTCATGGGTTTCCCACTCAGCTTCCACAGCAGCCAACTTCACACGCTGCACTTCACCTAGCTCATAACCCGACTCATCCCCTAGGATGATCACACTTAACGTCGCCGCTAGACCAAACGCCGAAGCAATGGCGAAAGAGCGACGGGCAAACGCCAGGTCACGGTTTTTAAGCAGGTAGTAGCTTGAGATCACCAATACAAAGATCGCGCCTGTGACATAACCAGCGGATACAGTGTGAACGAACTTCACCTGCGCCACTGGGTTAAGCAGCAAGGCACCGAAGTCCACTAACTCCATACGCATGGTTTGGTAGTTAAATTCAGAACCGACAGGGTTTTGCATCCAGCCGTTGGCGATCAAGATCCACAATGCGGATAAGTTAGAACCCAATGCCACCAGCCAAGTCACCATTAAGTGTTTAACTTTGCTTAGACGGTCCCAGCCGAAGAAGAATAAACCCACTAATGTGGATTCAAGGAAGAAGGCCATCAAACCTTCGATCGCCAAGGGCGCACCGAAGATATCCCCTACGTAATGCGAGTAGTAAGACCAGTTGGTTCCGAATTGGAACTCCATAGTCAAACCGGTTGTAACACCTAGGGCGAAGTTGATACCAAACAACTTACCCCAAAAGCGCACCATGTCCTTGTACACTTGCTTGCCAGTAATGACGTACACGGACTCCATTATCGCAAGTAAAAAAGAAAGGCCGAGGGTCAGAGGTACAAACAAAAAGTGGTACATGGCCGTTAGCGCAAACTGGAACCGCGAGAGTTCTACAACTGCTTCATTAATCATGATCTTAACCCATGTCTAACGTAAGAAAACGGCGGCGCTTCCAAGGCACTTCAATGCTCTTATTTCTTTTGGTCGCCAACAAATGCCTAATCATTCACAAAATGTATGGCAGGCATACACGTGAATTATTTATTAGCATTGCTTATGGGGCATTGCGATAGATCAATAAATGACACTAATAGCTCAACTCTCGTCCAACTTACACAATCCTTACAGGAAACATCTAAGTTAATAACGTTCAACACTAAGCGGCATATCACCATAAGCAGTACTACGGCGCATATTAGATTCTTATTATCTAACCGAGTCAACACAAAAAGATATAAGCTTAGATCAATGTGAAATATACAGAACTTTAATATAACGGAGCGTGATAACTTGTTAGCCTGCTTACCATTTTGCTTGTCGTTGACTCTTAATGGCGCCGCGCTGTTTCTTGGCATCGACGCGTTTACGCTGAGAGCTTTTGCTAGGTTTGGTCGGGCGTCGCACTTTTTGTGGTCGACAGGTTTCTTGAATCAACTGCTGTAAACGCAGCAAAGCATCTTCACGATTCGCTTCTTGAGTACGGTATTGCTGCGCTTTAATGACTAACACCCCCTCTTTGGAAATGCGGCTGTCTTTTAACAACATAAGTTGCTCTTTAATCCGTTCTGGCAACGACGACTGCAGAATATCAAAGCGTAAATGGATCGCACTGGAGACCTTGTTAACGTTCTGACCGCCCGCCCCCTGAGCTCGGATCGCGCTCATTTCGATTTCATAATCTGGTATTTCGACGGTGTTGGAGATCTTTAATGCCATGTCTGTGCTCACTGCTTAGTAGTCAAACCATATTGTAACAGGGCACTTTGGTTTCATAATGTTACTTCGCATCTTTTGACAAGTTCGTTACAATCACTGTCCTTTTTGATTTGAGACTGGAGCTATCAGTGACACTATTTCGTCCATGCATCGACCTACACCAAGGCAAAGTGAAACAGATTGTAGGGGGGAGCTTGAATGACACTGGCGCTAAAGAAAACTTTATTAGCGACTATGACGCTGCCTATTACGCCAATCTTTACCGTGAACATGCTTTAACGGGCGGTCACGTGATTGCGCTGGGTAAAGATCCAGAAAACAAACTGGAAGCCTTAAGTGCTCTACGCGCTTACCCAAATGGTTTGCAATACGGTGGCGGTGTCACGGTCAAAAACGCCGCAGACTACTTAAAAGCCGGCGCTTCCCACGTCATTGTCACGTCTTACCTATTTGAAAATGGCGAATTCTCTTGGGATCGTTTGGATCAAATCAAACGCGAAACCGGTACTGAGCGCTTAGTGCTTGATTTAAGCTGCCGTCGTGTTGGCGAAAGTTGGTTTATCGCCACCGATCGCTGGCAAACCATCACTTCCACGGAGGTGAACATGGAAAACTTAGTCGAGCTGGCCAACCACTGTGATGAGTTTCTGATCCATGCCGCGGACGTTGAAGGTCTACAAGCTGGCATCGATGAAAAACTCGTAACACTGTTAGGCCAAGGCTGCCCGATCGATGTCACTTACGCGGGTGGCGCTCGTTCTTTGGCGGATTTAAAGCGTGTTCACGAGCTATCAAATGGCCAAGTAGATTTAACCATTGGCAGTGCTCTGGACATCTTTGGTGGCCATGGTGTTACCCTTGATGACTGCATTAGCTGGAACACTCAGCAGTAACCTTCCAATAACTTCGGGGGCTCTTTACGAAGCCCTCGATTTGTTGCGCATTCCCTTACTCGACATCCTCGCCCCATTACCGCATACTTGGCGCACATCTCATTTACACTAGGAAACATTTCGACCATGAGGATCTTACGCGCAGGTTTTGTTGTACTTCCCCTTTTATTAGCGGCGTGTTCCTTCCCGACCAAACCCTTTTCCTCTGACTCTAGCACCAACCAAGCCGATACACTCGGTCACGTAAAGGTTGAACCAGCAACTGACGCGAACACCGCCCAGGGGAATGAGGTAGAAACAGCAGAACTTTCTCACCAAGAATTGTTAGCAAAATACCAATCCTTGCAAACATTGGCTGAGCAGAATATTGAAGAATTGGAAACCCGTCTTGGCTACTCTATTAGTAAGATGAGCCTATCGATCCCATCGACCGATGATATGGGCTTATTGAAGAGCAAAGTGGCACAACTGCAAGATTACACCAGTGATTTGTCGAGCCAAATTTTAGCACTCGACAAACGTGTCGTTGAGCGTCGCGACCAACCTAATAAAGGCGATCTGTTGCAAGTGCATCTATCAGCACTTGAAGTCGATCACCAGACATCGTTTAAAGCACAGCCTTTAGTGGGCAATTGGATTCGTGGTGAATCCCGTGTGGTGCGTTTAAATGAAAACTTCCTAATGGAAAATGGCACCTCTGAGCCCCTGAATCTTACTTACACGGAAACCTACCAAATCATCATCAATGAAAAATTGATTGGTACTTTTGGCCCGAACCGTAGTAAGTACGAACTGGAATTCGATGCGCCGACTGCCGACCAAGCAGGCCAAATTGTCGGCACATTAAAAATCCGTATCCCCGATTAATGTGCTGCCGCTGAGGAAGCCTGCTCGGCTTCCTCAGCTTCTTTCTCTTGCTCTGCATGGGGCTTGGCAGGCACCATCACCGATAGTGATTTTGGTATCGCCTCAATCACCAACTTCTCAGCTTCTCGGTTTTCCCCATCTAATACATAAGACACTAGGCCGCCATCCGACGCACTCAAACTCACTCGATACGCGGTGGCATGATGGACACCTTCGTACTCATGATCTTCAAAGCGATTGGTTAAGCCATGGCCGACCAGCTCCAACAAATTGAGTATCTGCGGACGCTCAGGTGACAGCCAAGTTAAGTCCAACTCCCCATCGGTCAAGTCCGGCGCCCCGCGACCTTGAGCCAGCAGTGTCGTCACTGGAGCGGCATTGGCAATGGTCAAACTTGGCGTATCAATCGCGATTGCCTTTTGATCATTGATCTGCACCTCATACACAGTACTTTTGTTATCGCCCACCGCCTCTGACAACCCTTGTAGGTAAGCCAACTGGCCGCTGCTGTTCTTCTTAGCACGATCGGCCTTTTCGATCATTTGCTGCTCAAAGCCTACGCCACACAGCAGCAACATCACTTCATCATTACAACAGGCCGTATCAATACGACTTTCAACGCCTTCAATCAACGTCATACAGGCGGTTTGAATCGGATTGATCTTAACGCCAATACCACATAGGGCATGACTTAAAGCATTCGCGGTCCCCAAGGGAATGATGCCCAATTTGACTTGCGTATTGACCAACTCTTGGGCCACTTCAGCCACCGTACCATCACCACCGCAAGCAATGATGACATCAGGGTGCTGACGCAGTGCTTTTTGTGCCCAATAGCTACCATTATGGGTTTCTGACGTGGTGCGAATGGTTAAATCATAATACGGCGCTAGCTGCTCTAGAATCTGCTCTTTGCTTTCTTTCCATTGCCGTGTGCCCGCCACAGGATTGGCGATTAACCAAGCACTGTTGCGTACCCGCAACAAGCCCTTGTGGTGCATGGTTGTGAGCTTATGGAACTGACGCTTATTAAGATGAGCACTTTTACGCACAGCTTTGATTTGCTTAATCACCCCCGCCGTGGTCTTTTCCGCATGCTGACTTAATAAGTAGGCGGCCATCATAAACACTGAACGGCCACGCCCTAAGGCACAGTGCACCACCACGCTGCGGCCGCCCTTACGGTGAGTATGAATCCAGTTTAAAGCACGCGTGACCTGCATTTCTGACGGTGTTGCATGATCTAGAATCGGCACATTTAAGTAGTCAATCTCTTCCCCAAGTAGGGTCCAGTTGAGGGAGTTAAACTCTGCGGTAACGTCCAGTACGGCACAAATATCATGATACTTTAAGAAATGTATGTCCGATGGGAACAATCTTCGCGCTAGAAAAAGCCCGGGCTCAATCTCTTGGATGGCGGGCACTTTATCACGGCTGCGCGCAATCACGTTATACACCTGTGTCGCCCATAGAAATGGCCATAATGTCCAGCGAATCGCCACGGGGATGGTGCCGTTTGAGCGCTTTCTAAAAATAGATGGGTTGTTAAAAATATACGCCAAACTGACCACAAAGAATGACAGCGCCGCCCATGCCCAAGCACTGCGAAAGTACAGGTCCGCGGTGGTGATCCCTAACAGCACAAACACCAACGCAAAAAATAAATAGACATTCGTATGCAAATGCATATTGGCTCCTCTACTGCGCGAACTAAATCCGTTATACGTTTACCAAAGCTCATGTCACTGTCTTCACCTTAACCATAAGCTATTTATTCGTAAACCTTTGTTGAGGATATGCCTATTTTAGTGCATTTCACGAGACACTAATAAAGGCGATAAAAACCCTAAAAATACATTTTTCCTGATTAAACACTATGCTAATCTCGAAAAGAGTTGACTAAATGTTATTGATCACTTTCTAACCATAGTCAATAGTTCACGGGAAGGGCGACTTTTGCATTCTAGTGGCTTTTCTTTATCACGTTCGTTGGTGCTTTTTACACCTGGAGTTATCTTAATGGATGCATCTATCTCTTTGTTCGAATTAGGATGGCAAACCTACTTCCAACAACAATTGTCATTGGATGACCTAGAAGCGCATAAAATTGCACGTGTTTGCCAAGTAGAACCGTCCAATTACGCCTTACTTTCTGAGCAAGGTCTCATTAGCTTAGCAATACAATCATCGCAGCCGAAAATGACCATCGGTGACTGGGTGATTGTGAATTCTGATAATCAATTCGTTCGTAAACTTGATCGCAGTGCCCTATTCAATCAAGAGCAACAGTTGATTGCCTCAAATATGGATACGGTGCTGATAGTAAGTGCACTTGATGACAATTTTAATATCGAGTTAATCAAGCGCTATCTAGAATTAGTACATGATGCTGAAGCTGACGCCATCGTCGTGCTGACAAAAGCAGATTTGTGCGATGAGGCAGAAGTGGAAGTAAAACGAGACATGGTCCAGCGTCTCAACCCTCTGCTGATGATAGAAACGGTTAACAGCAAATCTGAAGCGTCTTTAGATGCGCTAAAAGGCTTCTTTAAGAAAGGCAAAACCATTGCCATTCTGGGGGCACCAGGTGCCGGAAAGTCACGCCTTGTACGCAGTCTAATCGACCTTGATAACGCTCATACCAACTTCAATGTCGCGCAAGACTCTCTATTCCGGCTGCCCAATGGCTCGGTATTACTGGATTCCCCAGCACTGCGTGAGTTACAGGCAAATGAAGCCATGAGCTCAGTATCTGGCTTTGAGATGGTTGCCAAACTGGCTGAAAAATGCCGCTTTAACGACTGCACACACACCAATGAGCCAGGTTGTGCCGTGAGAAAAGCCATTGATGAGGGTGAACTGGAAGAGCAACGAGTACAGGCCTTCAAACGTGCCAACTTCTCCTATGACGACGACAGTGCGGCCAGATCAAAGCCACATGATAAGTTCCATCGTAGTGCCCATTCCGATGCCCGGGCCAGAAAGCACAGCCTCACCGAGTAAGCGACAAACAAAAAAAACCTGCAAATGCAGGTTTTTTTTTCGTCTGTCTTACCACGCCAAAGTCTTATAACACGTCTTTGGCATCCATCATCTCGGTCCAAGAGGCTATCGCTTGGTCAAACTGCGCCCGCTCTCCCTTAGGAATGGATTGCAAGGTCGGGATCCTCGCCGTCATCGGGTTCACAGGACGACCATTAACATGCAGCTCATAATGCAAATGTGGGCCTGTGATACGACCAGTCGCCCCCGATAAGGCAATCACTTGGCCGCGCTTTACGCGTTGTCCTTTCCTAACCATAATCTTGCTCAAATGCAAAAATCGCGTGCTGTACTTGCCGATATTATCGATATCAATGTACTTACCTGCATAACGATGATTGGCGGTACGAGTCACGATACCATCCCCTGTCGCCAGGATTTTGGTCCCCGTCGGCGTCGCAAGATCGGTACCGTTATGGGGCGATGTGCGCCCGGTTACAGGATGCAATCGATTTGGGTTATATGGCGAACTGATACGATAGCTGACAGCGGTTGGCCAACGACGCAGAGCGGGTGTTAAGCTGTTGCCATCTTCGTCGTAAAAACGGCCGTCGGTTTGGTTAAGAAACGCTTGGTAATACTGACCACGTACTTTGACACGCACCGCTTCCACTAGCTCTCCACCAACCAATTCACCGTCAACATCGCCCTGCTTTAAGACCACATCAAACGGGTCGCCGGCACGCACATCACGGCGAAAGTCTAGGCGGCCTTTAAGCAAGTCGCTGATAACCATGACATTGGCGTCCGATAAACCTGCTCGTTTTGCCGACAAATAGAAGCTGCCTTCAATCTCGCCATGCTTGGTTAGCTGGCTCCATGAAATAGGTTTGAGATCTTCTTTGTAGACGAAGCCTCCATCCTCATGCTTAACAAAGGCAATCGTTTTACTCGGGTCAATTTTTCGAGAAATCGACGCCAATTCATCTTGCTCATTGGTTTCAAAACGCAAGCGATCACCCACTTGCAATGGCTCTAAAACCAAGTATTCCTGATCCGCTTCTAGCACACTGTAGAGGGTTTTAATCGGAAAGCCGTACTGTTGGAAAATCCCTTCTAGGGTATCTCCCGATTTGATCAAGTGCTCAACCTTACGAGGTTTTGGCACCGACTGTGTCACTTGATCAACTAGGGAGCCGTCTTGCGGCTCTCGCATACCTATGCCTTCTGGCGGCGCTAATGAATCAAGTGCAGGCGGTAATGGTGCCTCTGGGACCTGTGTTTTAATGGGACTCAGAGCAATTCGACTGTTGGGTAAAGCATCGAAATTGGCCGCACGCTGATCGTCCTCTACAGCGCCTTCATAAACCATTAAAAACAGTACAAAGACTGAGACCAGTACCAGTGCCCAAAGCCGCGGGCCACGTGGCAGCCAAGCTAGTTTCCTTTTCGGTTGAACCATAGAGAGTAAACTTCTTTCCGGGGCAGCTCTCCGCTGCCATAATAGACAATTGATGCCATGTTAATCAGGTAAGATACCTGCAGTTGTTAAAAGATTGTCACATCTTGCCTGAGTCGCAATAAAAATGAAAGTCCATCAGATCATGCAAGCCCATGAAATCTAATCCATTACATGATCTTGATACTCAAAATCCGCTATATTTATTATGATTCCATTGGTTTCGTAAACGCTTCACACACATCGTAAAAGTAGTCTGAGCGCAGTAACTGTTCTGGCGTCCCATTTTAAGATACATTGAACGCTATCACCCTCTTTCTTGTTAGGCTTTGCATCCTCTATGAACCAACTTGGCACCCAAACCCAGTCCTATACCAATGAAGATGGTCAATTTGATATCGAACTGGTACAAGAAGTTCCCATCGCCATCAGCATTAACGACCTGAACTACGCCGTCATTATGATTACCCCTGTGGACGTAGAAGCCTTTATCGTCGGCTTTGCTTTTTCTGAAGGCTTAATCGTCCAAGCCAATGAAATTCTAGACATAGAGATCGAAGAAGTGAAAACCGAACACGACGATGTACCGACGCATATCGATGCTAATCTCAAATTGACAGGCCGAGCGCAGCACCGTTCTTCTGGTATCATGCGCCAACGAAAAGGCACCAGCGGCTGTGGACTGTGCGGCATTGAAGCCATCGAGCAAAGCTTCCCTCAACTGGAGCCTCTAACAGCAGCAGACTCTTTGACAGCGTCGCAATGGTTAGCAGCTAAGCAACATTTCTCCGACTATCAAGAAGTGGGCGGTATCTCGGGGGCCATTCACGGTGCGATGCTAATGGACAGCGCAGGACAATTCCTTTGCTTTGCAGAAGACATCGGCCGCCACAATGCGCTGGACAAACTGATTGGTAAAGCTCTGCTTGAGCAAACAACGCTTGCAGACAGTCATATTTTAATGAGTAGCCGCTGTAGCACCGAGTTGATTCTAAAAGCGGTGCGCGCGAAAGTGGCTAGCCTCGGACATCTCGCCTCCCCTAGCACCCTAGCGGTAGCACAAGCCAAACAGTATGGCCTGCATCTGATCCATATTCCAAGACGAGCTGAGCCGCGTTATTACAATTAAACCTCAGTCTCAGCAACGCTTAGAGGATCCTTGAGCGCCACACTGCGGACACAATTGCGGCCGGCGTTCTTCGCTTCATAGAGTGCCGTGTCAGCTTGTTTGATCGCCCTATCCATATCTTGCGTAGAGACATGATCCACTAGGCAGCTGACCCCAATAGAGACCGTAATACGCTTCACCTTCGGCATCTCACTGCTGGCAATGTGCTCACAAAGCGACTGCGCCATACACATGGCGCTCTCCGCACTGGTGTTGGGCAAGAAGATCAAAAACTCTTCCCCCCCCACACGACAGGCGACATCCTGATCACGTAAAAAGGCTTTCATACGCAGGGCCAAATGCTGGATCACCAAGTCCCCTACATCATGGCCATAACGATCGTTTACGTTTTTAAAGTGGTCGATGTCCAAAGCCAGTATCGCAAACGGCTGTTTGTTCGCCTCAAATGTATCCAATAAACGTTGCATACCTCGGCGATTCACCAGACTGGTCAAGGGGTCAGTTTGACTGTCGGCATCCAGCTGATGAATCTTATCATTTAATAAACCGATGGCATTTAATACTGCCATCTTTAGCTGAGCCGCTTCATAGTACCAAGAACGCACAGTGACGATCTGTTGTTGCACGTCTTTATCATTGACGTTTTCGGCATGTCGGGCCAACTGTCGCAAAGGCCTAGAGATCAGCAATGCCATAAACCAGATGACCACCAAGGTTAGCAATACTATGGGTAAGCTACGCCAAAATACCTGGCTCATCTGTTCGTTTAAGGACGCCATTACCTGCTCTTTAGGACGCTGCACGACCACCCCCCAATTCGCTGCATGCACGGGGGCATAGCCAGCAATCATATCGATGCCTTTCGAGTTACGCCCTTCTTCACTGCCTTCGGTTCTCGACATAGCCTTTTGCACTAACGGCATCTGCGCTACGTTTTCGCCGACACGCTTTGGATCAATATGGAACAGCAGCTCGCCATATTCATCAACCACGTACAGATAGGTGTGATCGGTAAAAAAGTGCTCGCGCATTAAGCGCGAAAGGGAGCCATTTTCATCTAAATAAATGGTGCCAGAGATGTAGCCCAAATAATTGCCATGCTCCCCCCAAATAGGGTGCGAAATACTGACAATGGTATGACCGGAAACCGAGTGGAAAGGATTGGTAATTAAGGGCGCGCGCTCGTAGAACGACTGGCGGGTATTTTCAGGCAAAACATAACCTTTGCTGACTGTCCCTTCAGGGTAAGCCGCTACCACTTGTGCTTGGTTATTCACCACAATAGCCGAGTTAAACAGCTCCGATTGATTCACCAAGCGGAATACTTCATCCTCGGCACTGGCTTCACTGCGCCCACTACCGGCCAATAAGGTGGCGCTAAAAGCAATGGTATGCTGCGCACTGTTCAACATCATCTGTGCTGATTCAGCCACTTTGGCCGCATAACGTTGGTTAGCTTCTAAGGTATTCTCGACCAAGAGCTGGCGCTGCACATTGTAAACCGCGAAGTAGCTGTTACCTAACGTGACCAAAACACTGGCTACCGTCAGCATCAATATCAATCGACGCAAGTCTGTACGAACAACAAATCGTATAAGTGGCATTTCAAACTCACAGTTGCATATATTCGTTGCCTCTCAAACACAGCGAATATACTGTCTATTCGGTAAAAACGACTGACCTCACCAATCCCTAAGTAAAAGCCGTGGCGCCAGTGTAGCGAATAACGCTCGGGTAACACATTCAAATCATGCGCTAGCCTATTTGAATTCAAGCGCAGATATCATTAAATTCGATACCTCCCCAGCCCATGCTGGCCTCAATAAATCATACCTCGCGATAGATTTCAGTGCTGTTGCTGTTTTTTTATGTATCCGGAGGTTTGCATTTCAGAAATCCGGCTAAAGGTTCGCTGAAACTCAAACAACAAAATGCCATTTGTGTATAACTCTGCCAGCGCCACATCGGCCAAAAACAACATGCTGATGCGTTGGTCATAGCACTCATCCACCAGGCTAATAAAACGCCTCACGGCATCATCGTGAATACCGAGGGATACTTGCCGCTCTCCAGTTTGCCCTGACCCCAGTGCGCCATCTTCTGTGCCCCGGGCCTTGATGTGCTCATAGGGTGTACTGCTTAATTCAGGAATATTGGACACAATGATGCATTGGTAGCACTGAGCGAGATGGATATAGTCGTGTGCAGAACGCGGACTGACACACAAATCGTCAAACTCACACCAGAGCACAGACTCTGACACTTTGATAAAAGGCAGTGCTCGATGATTGACCGTGAGCGCCCCCTGCAGTGTGGCTTGATCATCAAATAGGGCGTGCACTGAGTCATCAAAATCAGCTTCTGAGGTAAAAAAGATCGGCTGATTGACGGGTAAGCGAAAGCGATGATCCTTGTCACCAGCAAAATGAAAGCTCAATAAGCGAGACTCCAGTACTGCAATGGCCGGAGCAAAACGGTCTTTTTGTATTTGAGTTTGGAATAATCCAAAGATTGGGATATTGGAGGTCGCCACCAAATAACAGCCCTCCTGGAACAACGCCTGAATCAGGTTACCCAGTAGCATGGCATCGGCAATATCGGATACGAAGAACTCATCAAAGCAAATAACTTTGACCTCACGAGCCATTCTCGCAGCAATACCTTGTAACGGGTTGGCGACCCCAAAAGTGGTGTTTAACTCGCGATGCAGCGCACGCATAAAATGATGGAAATGTTGTCGCCGCCCCATCCCCTCAGGCAGGGCTTCAAAAAACAGATCCATCAACATGGTCTTGCCGCGCCCCACACTGCCCCATAGGTACACGCCTAACGCAGCATCAGCGTCATTGTCTACCTCAGCAGAGAGTCTATGCCATAGCTGATCTAACGCCGCTAACGCCTCGAGTTGATGGACATCGGTGGCGACCTCACCTTGTTCAACACGCTGATAATAAAGAGCACTAGGTGAAACCATAACAGTCATAGATAAATGGGGGTCAAGCTGATGAAAATTAAATGGAGGAAACGGCGCTTTTCTGCTGTTTTAGCCCAGCCACCAAGGTCGCACCAATGTCCTCAAGGGAGGCCACTTGCGTCACTGCCCCTAAGGTAATCGCCGCTCTTGGCATACCAAACACTACGCAACTTTGTTCATCTTGCGCCACAGTGAAGCCACCATTGTCATGGATTTTTTTCAACCCTTGAGCACCGTCTTTGCCCATCCCCGTTAATAACGCGGCGAGGGCAAACTTACCAACCTCTTTGGCTACGGAGTCAAATAACACGTCCACCGAAGGACAATGACCACTGACCTTTTCCCCTTTAAACACATCGGTGTATAGCAGGTTTCCTTTACGAATCACGCGTAAATGATAGCCGCCAGGCGCCAGATAAGCATAGCCTGGGCGCAGCTGTTCACCACCCTTGGCCTCAATCACCGTAAAATCCGTAGTACGACTGAGCCGATCCGCGTAGGTTGTGGTAAACCCCGCGGGCATATGCTGAGTCATCACTACGGCGAAGTTATGAGCCGGCAGCTGTTGCAGCACATTGTTAATTGCTTCGGTACCGCCAGTAGACGCACCAATCGCAATCACCCGATTGACACCTGTAGACGTCATAACCGGCTTTTTCGACATTTGCTTAGCATGGCCAACGCGGCTGCGAGCTGCCATTTTGACTTTACTGGTAACCGTGGTGCTATATCGTTGAAACATTGATAGATCATCAATTACAGGCTTAGCGATATAATCCACCGCGCCAAGCTCTAGGGCCTTCAGGGTCACCTCTGCTTTAGAACGTGTCAGAGTGGAAATCATGATCACAGGCGTCGGTTTGGCTTTCATTAAGACTTCGAGAAATCGAATACCGTCAACTTCTGGCATTTCAACGTCGAGCGTAATAACGTCAGGCGCCAGTTGATTGACCAGCTTCTTCGCCTCATAGGCATCTTTTGCCGTCCCCACAACAGAAATGTCTGGGTCCGAGTTGAGTACTTCGGTTAATAATCTTCGAATGATTTCAGAGTCATCGACGACCAATACGCGAATGGGTTGGTGTGACATACAGCTTGCTACCTTAATCAAAATAGATCAATTTCACCGGAATCAATCTGACTTTCCACCACAGCTTTTTTGTAGCGCAGCTCGTTATCGATTAACTCATGATCATAATGATTCTTCAACTTTTTCATTAACGCTCTACCAGAAGCGGGAAAGAAGTTAACCCGCCTAGGGTAGATATCCAGTAAATCCGACGCATCAATGGGAATCAGCTCATTGTGTAGGTAAGCCTGAATAAACTCGGCATTATTTTTACCGACATTGTTGTGCACCATGCCTCGGATAACGGCGCCTCCGCCAAAAATTTTGGCACGAAAGCGATCTCGACGAGCCCCCAATTTCACCAGGTGGTTAATCAGCAGTTCCATGGCGTATACACCATAGCGGCCCGAGGCAGACAGTAAATCATTCGGGTCACCTTCTGGAAGCAAGAAGTGATTCATCCCCCCGACTTTTGAAATCGGGTCATACAGGCAAACGGCGACACAAGACCCCAACAAGGTGGTAATCATCATATCTTCGGAGGTCGCATAATACTCCCCCGGCAGCACCTTCATTGCATCGCTTTCAAATTGACGATCAAAGTATCGTCTGGTTGCTAAATGCTCTTGTGCAGCTTCTTTTAATGGCATACTGCGCCACCTCCTGTTAAACCTTCCTGTATGCGGTACGACCAATTGGCGTCATTAGATGCCCCAAATGGTTGAAGTTCTCTGAATGGCCGGCGATGTATAGTCCGCCTGGGCGCAATTTCTCAAGTAACTTCTCAAGAATCTGTACCTGTGTTTCCTTATCGAAATAGATCATCACATTACGACAGAAAATCACGTCCAATCCTGCCTGGATTGGGTAGCTATTATCTAATAAGTTAACCTTTCTGAACTCAATCAAGTTACGCAGCTGTGGCACGACTTTGGCGTACCCCAAATTAGCGTCTTTGCCGCGTAGGAAAAAGCTCTTCTTATTTTCTATCGGGTCGACTTTATCAAGCGGGTAAACCCCCGAGCTGGCTTTATTCAGCACACTGCTATCGATGTCCGATGCCACCAAACGACTGGAAATATCAAATCGGCCAAAGGCTTTCACCAAGGTCATGGCGATTGAGTAAGGTTCCTCACCAGTACTCGACGCGGCACACCAAAGACGCTCACAACGTTCCCCTGACTGAATAAACTCTTGCAGCATATCAAAGTGATGCGGTTCACGAAAAAACGACGTCAGATTAGTGGTTAAAGCATTAATAAAATGCTCTTGCTCATCTGGATGTGTTTCTAGGTAGTTTAAATATTGCTTAACTTCCTTCAAGCCTAATTTTCGCACGCGAGGCGCAAGCCGACTGTAAACTAACGATACCTTACTGTCGGCAAGGTTGATCCCTGCTAAAGCCCGAAGCTCTGAGCGGACTTTATTAAAGTCCGCATCAGTGTAGCCAAACTCACGGCTCATACCCTCTACAACCTATGTTAAGTTAAAAGCGATCAGTGTCCCTGAGTCAAACGTAATGTCGGTGTCGCGCCGCCACCACCTTCAACATTGAAGCGTTGTACGTTTTGCTGCAAGTTAAACGCTTGTGAACGCATGCTGTCGGCCGCCGCAGCCGCCTCTTCTACTAGAGCAGCGTTTTGTTGCGTCATCTCGTCCATACGCACAACCGCCTGGTTAATCTCATCCAAGCCAGTGGCTTGTTCTGTCGACGCAGACGCTACTTGCGACATCAACTCGTTGACACGGCTGATAGACGACTCGATCTGCTCCATAATTTGACCAGACTGATTCACCAGCTTGTTACCATCTTCGACTTTAGACACAGAATCATTGATCAACTCTTTAATGTCTTTCGCGGCATTCGCAGAACGTTGTGCTAGGGTACGAACTTCTGAAGCGACCACGGCAAAACCACGACCTTGTTCACCTGCACGTGCAGCTTCCACCGCTGCGTTAAGGGCCAGAATATTGGTCTGGAAGGCAATGCCATCGATGATGCTGATGATGTCCGCGATCTGACGAGACGCCTCATTAATAGACGACATAGTGCTAACCACTTGTTGTACCTGTTCGCCACCTTGTTTCGCTACTTTCGACGCATCGTTCGCTAGACTGCTAGCACTACGAACGTTTTCTGACGTTTGACGCACGTTACCAGTCATCAAGTCCATGCTGGAAGCAGTCTCTTCTAGGCTTGAGGCCTGGCTTTCCGTACGTGCAGAAAGATCCGAGTTCCCCTGTGCAATTTCAGAGGCCGCATGGTTAATGGTTTCAGCGGCTTCTTGGATCTCACGCACCATACCGGTTAGATTTTCACAGGTTTCATTACAGAAGCGTTTTAGATTCTCAAACTGACCTTCATAATCTTCAGTGATACGCTGTGTCAAATCCCCTTCTGACATGGCCATCAATACTCGAGCCACATCGGACAAGCCATGATCCGCGGTCGACATTAGCTCATTCAGAGACTTCGCCATAAACAGCATAAAGCCCTGCTTATTCTCCTCTTTGGCACGAATCGTAAAGTTACCTGCAACCGCCTCTTCTACAAGGTGACTGATCTCTTGTTCTGCTTGAATTTCACTGGTGCGATCGGCCCACTCAACAACGGAGCCGATACGCTGCCCATTCTTATCAAAGATTGGGTTGGCAATCAGACGGAAGTGCAAGTCCGCAACTTTAATCTGAGCTTGGTGAACTTTCTCAAGCGAAGCTAATAGATCCGCTTGATGAGATGGATTCTTATGGAAGATATCCATTTTCGAGCCCACAATAGAATCCACTTTAAAATGCGGTAGTACTTTTTGTAGCTCACTTTCCACGCCGCGCAGCATAGATTCTACAGAACGGTTCATGTAAACGATGTTGCGCTCAGCATCCGCAATCATCACGTTGGTCGATGTTGCATTTAACGCTTCTTCAATACGTGTCGACTCAACCAGTCTTTGCTGTGCTTCTTCTACCTGAGTTTCGGCTTCTTGTTGCGCTTCACCCAGACGCTTCGCCATGGCAACGATGCCCTGGTTAATTGGGCCAAATTCATCGTTACGATTGACGTCTAACACAATGTTGAAATTACCATTAGCAATCGAATTCGCGGCATCCGCAACGGCTTTCAAGGAACGATTTAGACCACGAACTACCAATACACAAATCAGCACCAAAGCAATCAGCACCACTGCGATGATCACTAGACTACTCATCATGGCGGCATTGGATTCTTCAATACGCGCTTCCAGCATCGACGCTAAAACCTCTTCGCTGCTAGTGAAAAACGCATTTAGCGCACCTAGTTGAGTGGTGACATCTTGGAAGAATGCCTGTGCTTCATAATTCAGGACGGAAGCATCAATGATGTTTCGTTTAGTCAGGTCAAACAGCACTTCGATTTCATTCTGAATCACACGCGCCTGCTGCAGCTGTGCTGCCACACGAGGATCATTAGTAGACTCTGAGGCAGACTCTAGGTTGTGAACCAAGTTTTCCAGCGGCACTTTCACTTCCGCCATAATCAGATTCAGACTGTTAATATGCTGCGCTTGAGCCATCACATTGTTCGCCAAAATCTCAGTCCCTTTCGCACGAAGTAGAGAAATACTTTCAAGCACTGGCGGTAGATTTTGATTATTCGCAATAATCAAATGGTAGGTGGCAGCCGTTGGGTCATAGCTTAAACCTGACTCTTCCATAATATGAGGAATCACCTCATACAGCAGCTCATCAGACACTTGCTCAAAAGACACGTATATGTCTGCTGCGGAAATCTCACGACTGATAATTTGACTGTGGGCTGCATTAAAATTATTGACGGCATTCGCCAAATGCATATTCGAATCAGATTCTGGGTAAGTCTCTGCTAACGAGCTTTGCATCGATTTCAGCGCCGCGTTAGCCGTTTGCCAAGCCTGCTGTAATCGGCCTTTATCGATTCTACCTTGACTCACCTGTACGATCGCCATATCGCGGTAGTCTTGCATAGCCGACATGGATAAAACTAACTTCGCGGTGGGATCAATCCCCCCAAGTTCCATCTCAGTTGTCTTAATTAGTGATGACTCTGTTTCGAAGAAAAACTTTGTCGGCACCCCGATGGCAATGACCACTAACACCGCCAAAATAACAAATTTTATTGATAGTTTGATATTCATAGAAAGTCCTTTAAAGGTCCATTCGATTAACAGTTTGCCACACTAAGGAAGGCTATTTTACGAATTTAACGTTCCGTCTATTTTAATAGCTAGAACTCTTCCCAACCGTCATCATCCTGTACCTCTGGCTTTGGCACTGGCTTACTTGGCATGGGTTTTGAAACTGGTTTACTCGGGGCTGAAGCTTTAGGAGCCGTCGGCTTAGGTACTGCTGGCTTAGCTTTCGGCTCTGACTTCAGCGAAGGCTCAGGCTTTTTCAGCGCAGGCTTGGCAGGAGAAAGCGCTGGTTTGGGCGCCGTTAAAGCCGGTTTAGGCTTAAACGATGCACTCATCGGCCCTTCATCGATCACAAAATGACTCATGTTAGTGGCCAGCTGATCGGCTTGATTGAGCAGGCTTTCTGATGCCGCAGCAGCTTCTTCTACCAAGGCTGCATTCTGCTGTGTCATTTCATCCATCTGTGACACCGCTTTACCGATTTCATCTAAGCCGGAAGACTGCTCAGACGATGCCGACGAGATGTCATCCATGATGCTACTAACTTGCTTAATCGCCTCGACAATTTCCTGCATGGTGGCACCAGATTTGCCCACCAAATCATTGCCCACGGAAATCTTAGAAGCCGATTCGGAAATAAGCCCTTTAATATCTTTCGCGGCATTGGCAGAGCGCTGAGCTAGCGTTCGCACTTCGGATGCTACCACGGCAAAGCCTCGACCTTGCTCACCTGCTCGTGCCGCTTCCACCGCCGCATTCAGCGCTAAAATATTGGTCTGAAAGGCAATGCCATCGATCATACCAATAATGTCTGAAATCTTTTGTGAAGATTCGTTTATCGAGGCCATGGTTGCGACCACCTGCCCGATCAACTCACCGCCGTCAGTGGCCACGGACACGGCATTGGAAGCCAAGCCCGAACCTTGTAGAGCATTGCTGGAGTTTTGGCGCACAGTACTGGTTAACTGTTCCATACTCGAGGCGGTTTCTTGCAAGTTCGCCGCTTGCTGCTCGGTACGACGGGACAAGTCGGTATTGCCATTAGAGATCTCACGGGCCCCTAAATACACCGCATCGGATGCACTTTTAATTTGCGTAATCACATCGGTCATGGTGACTAGCAAGCCATTCACACCTTGACACAAACTCAATAAGGAACCGGTTTTTCCATCCAGCGATACTCGCTTGGTTAAGTCGTTAGAAATCGCCGCTTCGATGGCTTCGTTGACCTGCTCAACCGCATTTTGCAGTTGCTGCTCAGCTTCCACTTGAGCGGTAATATCGGTCGCGTACTTAGTCACTTTGTATATCTTGCCTAACGCGTCACGAATCGGGCTGTAGATCGCTTGAATCCAGATAACCTTGCCATCCTTGCGCACCCTTGGGAAACGACCGACAAAGTGCTCGCCCGCTTTTAACTTACGCCAGAAATCGCGGTACTCTTCAGATTGCGCATACTCTTTGTCGACAAACATACTGTGATGCTGGCCGCGTACCTCATGTAAGGTATACCCCAGCGCATTTAAGAAGTTATCGTTGGCTTCATAAATCACGCCTTCCAGGTCAAATGAGATCACGGCTTGCGCCTTAGAAATCGCCTCTAGCTGACTCGCATAATCTGCATTTTGATTTTTCTTTTGTGTCACATCCGAGGCAAATTTAACGACTTTAAAAGGCTTACCATATTCATCGAAAATCGGGTTGTAACTTGCCTCAATCCAAATGCGTTTACCTTGCTTAGTAATGCGACAAAATTCACCTGACTGAAACTCACCCGCAGCAAGCTTCGACCAAAAAGCACGGTACTCGTTACTGTTGCGGGTCGCATCATCGACGAACAAAGAGTGGTGTTTACCAACCACTTCATCAAGCGTATAACCCACAGCGTTTAAGAAGTTATCGTTGGCAGATAAAATATTGCCCTTTACATCAAATTCAATCACAGCTTGGGACTTAGATAACGCATCAAGCTGGCCGCGAAGATTGGTCAGCTCGCTTTGCGAGACAATCACTTGTCCCTCTTGTAAGGGTTTAGCAAATAAGCCTTTAAACATAATTTTCGCCTTCTTACCTTGGTTCGTCCGTTATCTAAGCTGCTGTTGCGGTCTTCGCCACATCACCACCCTGTTCGTCATTAAACAGCTTCAAAAATGCCCAGCTCATCACTGGAAATCAGCGCTTCGATATCAACAATAATGACCATACTGTCTTCCAGGGCCGCCAAGCCATGCAAGTACTGGCTATCAAATGCCACACCAAACTCTGGTGCGGGTCGGATTTCTTCATCTTCCAAATTCATTACATCCGATACGCCATCCACCACTATACCCACGATACGATCATGGATATTTAGCATGATGACGATGGTCCACTCGTTATAGGTGGCTTCGCCAATACCAAATTTAATACGTAGATCGATAATCGGCACGATATCACCACGAAGGTTAATCACCCCTTTGATAAAACTTGGCGCATTGGCAATTTTGGTCGTGGCTTCATAACCACGAATCTCTTTCACAGTCATGATGTCCAGTGCATAGGTTTCATCGCCTAAAACAAAGGTCAGAAATTCACGAGTTGGCATAGATGAAACGTTACCCTGCTGCTCTGACGGCATAAGATGGGCCTCCTAAATCTGAACTAATAAACTGAGTCAATGAATCGACATCGAGAATAAGTGCAACCCCACCATCACCCATGATGGTTGCCCCTGCCACACCGTCCACACGACGGTAATGGCGTTCTAAACTTTTAATCACTACTTGCTGCTGGCCCACCAATGTATCCACTACCAAGCCAAATCGATTCTTCGCGGTTTCCACCAAGACGATGATGTATTGCGATAAATCGATGTTGTCGATGCTTTCCTCTCGACCACCAAGCACACGCCCGATATCGACTAAAGGCCAGTATTCATCGCGTGCCCAAAGAATTTTACTGCCTTTAATCACTCGGATTTGCTCTGCCATAGGCTGAATACTTTCAATAATATTCATCAAAGGCACAACAAATATTTGCTCTTCCGCTTCCACACACATGCCATCGAGAATGGCTAACGTGAGCGGTAAACTGATCACAAATTCAGTGCCAATCCCCTGCGATGAGTTGATTTCAACACGACCACCTAAGGATTCGATATTACGACGTACCACGTCCATGCCCACGCCACGACCTGAGATATCCGTGACTTCCGCTGCGGTTGAGAATCCTGGTGCAAAGATCAATTGCCACACCGCCTCATCGGTCAATGGATTAGGCAATTCAATGCCCTTCTCTTCGGCCTTAGCAAGGATACGATCACGATTTAATCCAGCACCATCATCTAGAATAGAGATAACAATTTCGCCGCCTTTTTGCATAGCAGACAAACGTACAGTGCCTTTTTCAACTTTGCCTGCTGCTCTGCGCACGTCGGCATTTTCAATGCCATGATCAACACTGTTGCGGATCAAGTGGGTCAGTGGGTCAGTGGGTCAGAAATTTTCTCCACTAAATTCTTATCGATTTCAGTGCTGGCACCCTCAATCACTAACTCGATTTGTTTATCCATCTTCACCGATAAATCACGCACCAAACGCGGGAAACGGTTAAAGACAAATGAAATAGGCAGCATGCGCACTGACATGACCGCTTCTTGTATCTCACGCGTATTGCGCTCCAGCTCAGCCAAAGCGCCCATCATTTTCTCGGCAACACTTTCCTGAACTTCGTTGCCAATCAAATTCAACATAGACTGGGTGATCACCAGCTCGCCGACTAAATTTACCAGCTTGTCGATTTTGACGGTTTCAACACGAATACTGCTCGCTTCAGTATTTTTCGCATCGCCACCCGCTTTAGTAGGCGCTTTTGCCGTGCTCCTAGATGTCTTAGAAGACACTTCTGCGGCGGCCGTTTCCTCTTTAGGATAAATGCCATAGCCTTTGACATTATCAATCTTATCCTGCTCGTGGCGCGCTTTCATGGCCTCATCAAAGAAGCCATAGCCTTCTGCCTCTGGGGCTTTTTCCGCAGAAGCTTCAGGATTGTCTTCTTGTTTAGCCGCTTCAGCAGGGGGGGCTTGCTCATCCCCCTCTGCAGAAGTGACTTGTTCTGTACTGTCTTCGTCTGAGTGATCGAAGAGGCCAAAGCCCTCTATCTCATCGGTGGTAGAAGGCTCGTTTTCTTCGTTTTCTGAAATGCCTGGAGCATCCTCAAAAAAGCCAAAACCTGCGTCCTGCTCGTCATCATTGGCAATGTTTTCGTCAAAGAAGCCAAAACCCTGCTCGTCTTCTGATTCACCCGACGCCGCAATCTCTTCATCAAAAAAACCAAAGCCTTCATCATCACCGCTGTCCCCTGGCTCGTCAAAAAAGCCAAAACCGTCCTCTTCCTCAGTCTGCTGAGAAGCGGCATCAGCAGCCCCCTGAGTGCTGCCTTGTTGATTCATGGCTTGCGCTAACTCAGACTCTAATCGAGCTTTGCTGGATTCAATGGTGTCCCAATCAATCTCTTCATCATGACGATAGTTATGCAGGATGTCCTTTAACACATCGACCGTTTCAAGCAATACGGTGATCAATTCATTGGTTAACTCAAGCTCTTCGTTGCGCGCACGGTCAAGCATGTTCTCCATCACGTGCGTTAAGCCAGTCATTGCCGTGAAACCAAAGATGGCGCTGCCGCCCTTAATCGAATGGGCAGCACGAAAGACACTGTTAAGCACTTCAATATCTGGTTCAACCACGTCGTAATCTAACAACAGGGTTTCCATTGTCTCTAAGTGCTCTTGCGCCTCTTCAAAAAAGGCTTCATTGAACTGGCTTAAGTTATCCATCAAACTCTCCGTGCAGGACTAGATTGGCTTTGATCGTTAACGCAATACTTTTGATACCACTTCTAGCAATTTCTTAGGATCAAAAGGTTTGACCATCCAGCCCGTTGCACCTGCGGCTTTGCCTTTTTGTTTCATCATGTCGCTCGCCTCTGTTGTCAATACAATCAGTGGCGTGCGTGCGTAGGCCGGCATGGCACGTAGGGATTTAATCAGCGTAATACCATCCATATTTGGCATGTTCTGGTCGGTTAAAACAAAGTCGTAACGCTCTGTCTTACAGAAATTTAACGCCTCTTGACCATCCTTAGCGGCTTTTACCGTGTACCCAGCCCCTTTTAAAGTCATTTCAACCATTTGACGAACAGATGGTGAATCATCAACGATAAGCAGTTTCTTGCTCATAAAGCCCTCTAGTATTCCAAAGTCACATGGGTAGTGTTAGTTATTTGATCATAGGTAAAGGAGTGGCAAAGCGAAGCAATCAGCTTCAAGCCTCTTCCGTATGCCACCTCATCACCCAGATCTTTTAATTTATCTGTCGCGTAGCCCGTTCCGCTATCGCCTAAGATAATCGTTAATTGATGGGATGCCTGATCCCAAGCTAGCGTGATCTTTACTTTATCAGTCGCGCTAAGTGTCGCTTGCCTCTCTTCTCTCATGGACAAGTAAGCAATAAAGTCATCTTCTTTTAATTTCGATGGAATATTAAAAATCCCATGATCGACCGCGTTAACAAACAACTCTGTCATCACGGTAAACACTTTCTGACAAAAGTCTTTATGAAAGCCATAAGTGCCCAGTAACTCGATTAAGTTGTAGGCAAACTTCTCATTGTTTAGCGCACTGCCCGTTAATTCAAAATCAAAGCTAAAGGATCCTGGAAGAGGCTTATTGTCTTCTTCGACTTGCTTGAGCTCTTCCGTTAACCGGTGCAGGTCCAACACCGCTAGGGTCATATCATCGTGATCGTTTAAGTCATCAGTGAAATTTTCATAGCCATGCATGGTATCCAGCAGACCTTTCGGATCATCCAAATTCGTAGCAATCATGTCATACACTTCGTTAAACGCTAAAGTGCGTCCATCCATGACTTTATTTTCGATCAGACCATCACTGAACAAGGCCATTTTGCTGACTTGATCGAGCTCGAACACTTCCATTTTCGTGCTAACCATGTCGTCAGGCATGATACCGATCGCCACATGCTTCGAGGTAACTTTACTTAGGTTGCCCTCGTTATCAAACATGAGTACGGCAGGCATGCCACCATTCCATACCCTGATGGTATTATCGACCAAAGACAGCTCAAGCAATATGGCAGCAACAAAGCGGTTCTGCGGAATACACTGACTGTGTTTGGCACTAAGCTCTTTCAGAATTGCACCTAATGACAAGCCTTTCGCCACCATGGCCGCAAAGGTCGATACCATCGGATAAATCGTCAGTGCGGCGGCCATACCGTGTCCAGTTGCGTCCGCTAATAAGACAATCAAATTACCGTTAGGGGCTTTGGCAGACAGCAGCATGTCGCCACAAAACTTACCGGATGAACGTATCACCGTATCCAAGCCATCCATCTTGCTGGTATGAACTTTTAAGATGTGATCATAGACGTAATGAGCCAGCTCTTCTTCTTGCTCTTTTTCATGAGCAATGCGCTGATACATTTCATTGGCATCAAACAGTGCACGCTCGGTAATAGAGTTTCGAATAAAACTGCGCACCCGACTGGCCAATAAAATAGGATGTACAGGCTTATTGATAAAATCCCGCACCCCTAAATCAAAGAACTCGGCCACACGATTCTGCTCATAATCCCCGGTCATAACAAGAATAGGGATCAAGGGGTGACTGACACGCAGTTTTCTAACTAAAGCCGTTGAATCGCCATCAGGCAAATGAACATCCAACAGAAACAGCGAAATATCGTGCTCGGGAATAAGATTTTCCGCTTCTGATATCGTGGTGGCCGTAACGGTTTGAATGCCTTGCGCCGATAACGACTTGGATACAATCAAACGCGTACTGATATCATCTTCCAGAATTAAAACACTGCTTCCTGATGACATAATAAGTCGCCTATTCGTATTCGAATAAGGTTTGGAAGTTAGCCATTTCTAAAATGTCTTTTGCTGTACCAGTCACATTTCGAACGTAGCCTTTTCCGCCCACTGCACTAATCTTACGACGTAATAACACCATCATGCCCAACGCAGAGGAATCCACATAAGTGACACGGGAAAAATCCAAAACAATATTATTGGTTTTCTCTAGCGCCTGCTCATAGCTCTCTGTGAACCATTTATGCGTACTAAAATCGAATCGTTCCGGAATACTGATAACTACTGACGGTTGCTGAGACATATTGCTTCCTAAAAACTTTAAAATAAATCGATGTCACCACTGCCCACATCCTGCTGTGAAACAGGGTTATGACGTTCTTGGCTGCGTGTTTTAATCTTTTGGAGTTTGTCTTTCATGACCTGTTCAAGATCTTCAAAAGACGTGTTTTTGATACTTTCTAAGTGCTCACCGATAAACTTCAACGTATCGATGGTGTACTCAATATTTTGGCGGTTAATGTCATCGAACTGAAGACCACGGGTCGCGGCAAAGATGGCATTCTCAATCGCACCTGCTAGTTCGTCTAGCTGATTTGTAACCTTGGCATCGCTTTCTGCTTTTTCAACAATGTGCTCCAGCACTTGCTGCATTTTACGCTTCGATTCCATAATGTAGGTTACGTCATGCGCCGCCAAACTTTCCATAGAAGTCGTTAGTGCTGACACCTGCTCCTGAATCTTTTGCAATTGCGATTGGATGGCGACACTGAAGCCTGCTGAGCGATTCGAAAGTGTTCGTACTTCGTCAGCCACTACCGCAAAACCACGACCGGCTTCGCCAGCTCGTGCTGCTTCAATGGCGGCATTTAATGCCAATAGGTTGGTTTGCTCAGCAATATCGTCGATATCTTTCAAGGCTTTTGTCACGACCGGCATTTCTTCATGGATTTCATTTACTTTACTTAGCAAATCCATCGATTCCGCGGACATTTCAACTGTAGTATTGATAAAGCGGTCCAGTGTTTTCGCCGTTTGATCGGCAAAACTTTGCATCACTTCACTGTGACTGCGACAATCGTCGTGGCTATCATTGATCAAGGAGCGAATGCACTCTTCTTGTTGTCGGATCAGGCGGTGGGTATCGTCAAACGATTCGCTTAACAACACAATCGCACTGTGTTGCGTTGTTAGGACATTTTCAAGATCGTCGTTACACACATCTAAGATAGGGACCAATTCATCGTGGAATAGCTTTTGCGCTTCTTTTTTATCCACCAGATTATTTGCTTCAGCGTTAAGCACATCGCTATTAGAAAGGTCGTTTGAACGGTCGTTTGAATCATGCCGCGCAAGAAAAACGAGTAAGGTGCCCGATAACACTAGCACCAACAATGCAGGCCAGAAATAACCGGAAAAACCAAGCACACCCGCCACAACCACTGCGAATATATGTATCAGAGACAACTTCAGCATAGAGACAATCCTTAGTAACCTTTTAACAGCGCCTAGTGCATCTTGCAACTCGCGCCGACGGCATTCGTTAATGCACTCATAGAGCGATTATAAGGCAAAGTTGTTTCAGTGCATCCTTGGCTAACGAAACATTACATTTGCTAAGTAATTAATTTGGATCAGTTTTCTATAAAACACAAGCCTAGCGCTACAAAAAACTACTCTGTGGCAATCCAAAGTATACATAAAAACACTTTCGAAGCCGCGTTTTAGAGAATAAGGCTAGTGTAATATCGTCGCCGCGGTTTAGATAGCGACGAAAAATATTTGCGCCCTTAAAGAGTTGATGCAGATCAACTTATCCAGAAATTATAAAATTTTGTTATAGATCCATATTTCTATGCCAGCAAACCTGCTCAAACACTGTCCACTTCGCCTTTAAATACGAGCAAAGCGTACTCATAATTTGGATGGTCAGTTTTACATTTTTTGAGTCATTATTGATGAGCACTTTGCACATCATCTTCAGAATCTTGATAACGCTCTGCTACGCGATAAAACTCGTTCGAAATTTCCAAGAAAGCCTCCAGCATCACTGGGTCAAAATGACTGCCCTTCCCCTCGACCATGATGGATATGGCTTTTTCATGTGTGAATGGCGGTTTATACACCCGTCGACTAATCAAGGCATCGTAAACATCGGCAATGGCCATTAAGCGAGCCGAAATAGGAATATCTTCCCGCGACAGAGCATCTGGGTAACCGGAGCCATCCCATTTCTCTTGGTGCGAGTAGGCAATTTCTTTCGCTAAGGTAAGCAGCTCATTAGGCTCTGATAATTTTTTCTCAGCCGCTTCGATGGCTTCTCGGCCATAGACCGTATGCAACTTCATGCGCTCAAACTCTTCCGGCGTCAACTTTCCAGGCTTAAGCAAAATGGCATCCGGCACCCCCACTTTACCAATATCATGCAAGGGGGCTGCTTTATAAAGTAACGTAATACGTTCGGGAGTAAGATAGTCTTTGAAAGCGTCTTTTTCGCGAAGCTTTTCGGCCAGTAGTTTTACGTAGAGTTGCGTGCGTCGTATATGATTCCCCGTTTCTGGGTCACGGGACTCGGCTAATGCGCCCATGGCTTCCATCACCACATCTTGTAACTCGTCCAGCTTCTTGGTCCGATCCAGCACCTTTTCTTCGAGCACCTCATTTTGCCGTTGCAATAAATCGCGGGCCTCTTTCAAGATTAGATGATTTTTAACACGCTCCAGCACAATAGGCGGACTAATGGGTTTGGTAATGTAATCAACGGCTCCCATAGCTAAGCCACGTGTTTCATCCTCCACTGCCACCTTAGCGGTTAAAAACACCACAGGAATGTCTTTTGTGCGCGGATCGGCTTTTAAACGCTCACACACTTCATAGCCATCCATACCAGGCATCATAATATCGAGCAGTATAAGGTCTGGGGCATTATCAGCAAATGCCAGCTGCAGCGCTTTATCACCATTGGTCGCAATCTTCGTTTTGTAACTGTCCTTGAGAACGCTATACAGGAGTGACACATTCGCCGGAGTGTCATCAACAATCAATACTGTTTTTTTATCACTCATTTCGTACTCCATCACTGTTACTAACCTAAGCTTAGTTTAGGTTTTTGTGCCGAGCTGTTCCTGTAAACATTCGACGACCAGGCTCACATTAATTGGCTTATCCAGAAAACCAACTGCGCCAAGAGACAACCCTTTCTCCCTGTCCTCATCAGATGTTTTGCCAGTCAAAAAAATCACTGGGATAGCGTTTGTCTCAGGCCTTTCTTTCAAGCGTGAACACACTTCAAAACCGTTCATTTCCGGCATCATAATGTCTAACAAGATCAAATCCGGCTGTGGATCTCGACTGGCTATTTCGAGCGCTTTGATACCGTTCGTCGCAATTTTAGTTCGGTAGTGGTCTTTTAAAGCCGAATTCAGCACTTTGATATTCGCAGGGGAATCGTCTAATAGCAGGATCGTTTTTTGATCGCCATCACTCATCTCAACTCTCCTTTACTGGCACATTTCAGCTTGCCGACCGCAAAATCTCTGCGGCACGCCCAAACTCAAAATCATCAATGGCATTGCGCAGTGCCTCAAATACCTCAGCGTCCATTTGTAAGGCCAATTCATCACTCAGCCCTGCAAACTTATCTAAGGCATCGCCATCATCGTTGTCTAGCAGTGCCAGCAGCTCCTGAATGCCCGCATGAATGTCTGACACAGGCAATTCAGACTCGATTTTTGATAGCACTGCTAAAGCCCCCTCATAATCAAAATTTTCGATTTTCTCAGCAAGCTGAGTGACAAGGTCTGTAGCAACCACTGCATTGATCATTTTCCGGTTTTCAATAAAGCAGTCTTCCGCATCCCCATCATCTTGCTCTAAGTAGCGCCTTAACTGCGTGAGGACAGTCACACACTGCTGTTGAGACGCTGATGATGAAGGCGCGGACGAAGCGACTAATTCGTGCTCAGACTCAAACTCCAGCAGCCCCGCAATCAAGGTCGCCATTTGCTGTGAGAAATCGCTTAAAACGGGTGCAACGGAGTCAAGCTGTTGCTCTGCGATGGCGGTTTCAAGCCGCTTGGCAATGGACTGAATCCCCTCTGCGCCAAGGTTGCCAGCAACCCCTTTGACGGTGTGCGCCAATCGTTCGGCCAAAGCAAGATCCCCTGCAGCAATAGCGGCGTCAATCTCTTCTGCAGACTCGGCTTGATCTTTAATAAAGCGCTGTATCAACTCCCGATAGAGCTTACGATTGCCACCTAGCCTCATCAGGCCTGCCTCGATGTTCAGCTCCTCTAAATTAGGTAGTGCATAGTCCATGCCATCTTGTTGCGCCAATGGAGCCGCTCGCTGCGCCTCACCTAGCCCTTCTCGGGGGGTGATCCATTTAACTAAGGCTTTATAAAGCTCAACGGGGTCGATGGGCTTAGCTATATGATCTTGCATCCCTGCTTCTAAACAGCGCTCTTTATCGCCTGACATAGCGTTCGCTGTCATGGCGACAATAGGTAAATCCTTATAGTGGGAATCATTACGAATTGCCCTAGTCGCCTCAAAGCCATCCATAACAGGCATCTGAAGGTCCATTAGAACAATGTCATAGGGCTTTTCTTTAATACGGTTTAACGCTAATTCGCCATCGCTGGCAATGTCCACCCGCATGCCCGCGCGCTCAAGTAGCTCGGTCGCCACTTGCTGATTGATCTCATTGTCTTCCACTAACAAAATGTTGGCACCAGACACAGACGAGGCAATCGTCTCGTCGCTGGCTTTAGCAAACGATGAGTTAGGTTGTGCGTCACGCCCTAGGGCATACATCGATGCATCCAAAAGCGCCGATGCCGTAACAGGCTTACTCAGCACACTTGATACCGTATCGCCCACACGACGTAGCACTTCATTGGTGTCGTAAGAGGTGACCACGACCACTTTTGGCGGCGATGCTAATTCCGTCATGCTTCTGAGCCGTTTGTTGAATTCTAGCCCATCCATTCCTGGCATTTTCCAGTCAACGAATACAATACTAAATGGGCAACCGGCTTGATCGTTCTTCGCGATCAATTCCAGCGCTTCCGCTCCTGAAGCCACTAGCATGGGCTCAAAAGTTAAAGACTCAGCAGTCTGCTCCAGTATTTGTCGCGCCACTGCACTGTCATCAACAATTAATACCGGCAAGCCGCGTAAATCCGGGTCCGGCAAGATTTCCAACTGTTCAGCGTTTGCATCCAGCCCAAGTTCAACGGTAAAGAAGAAGGTACTGCCTTGGCCAGATACACTCTCCACCCAAATATCACCATTCATCATCTGAGTAAGATTCTTACAAATGCTGAGACCTAGACCTGTACCGCCATATTTTCGCGTGGTTGAAGCGTCAGCCTGACTGAAAGACTGGAACAAACCCGCGCACTGTTCTGGCGTCATCCCAATGCCTGTATCCGCGACACTGATGAGCAGTTTCACATGGTCATCTTTGAGGTCGTCGACAGAGATATTCAGCACAATTTCGCCAGTCTCGGTAAACTTCACGGCATTGTTGACCAAGTTAATCAGAATCTGACCAATCCGCAGCGGATCGCCGATCAAGCCCTTAGGCACATCGGACTCCACCGACAGCAGCAACTGCAAATCTTTCTCTTGCGCTTTCACCAACATCATATTGGTAAGGTTGCTCAGCGTTTCATCTAAGTTGAAAGATATATTTTCCAACTCCAACTTACCCGCCTCTATTTTCGAGAAATCTAAGATGTCATTGATAATCCCCAGCAAGGCATTAGCCGCCGAATGTATTTTGTTGAGGTAGTCTTCTTGCCGAGGCGTTAGCTCCGTCTGCAGAGCGAGATAACTCATGCCGATGACGGCATTCATAGGGGTACGAATCTCATGGGACATATTGGCCAAGAATTCACCCTTGGCTTTATTTGCCTCGAACGCTTCTTCACGCGCTTCTACCAGTTCAGAAATGTCTGTGGAAATACCACCGATGGCATATAGCTTGCCATCGGTATCGTAAACCGGAAACTTGAACGAGACGAAGATATGATCAGAGCCATCTGCAAACTTAATGGTTTCTTCAAACCTTAACGTTTCTCCCGTTTCCGCCACTTGTCGGTCGTTTAAGGCAAACTCTTCTGCGACCTCCTTTGGCAAGATTTCAAAGTCCGTTTTGCCGATCGCCGAATCAAATTTAAGATTTACCACCGACTCCCACACTTTGTTGACCAAAATGTAGCGTCCCTCGATATCTTTCATATAGGTGAGAGCTGGCGAATTATCCAACACCGATTGCAGCAACTTTCTGGACTCAGCCAGCGCCCGCTCCGACTCCTTGCGCTGTGTAATGTCACGCAGAGAAGTCGCCACCAGTAAGCCATTCGAGGTTTCTATTGGACTAAGACTGACCTCAACCGGAATGTGTTTGCCAGCTTTGGACAAGGCTGTGAGCTCCACTTCCTCCCCCATTGAGAGCACCTTGGGTTTGGTCATATAGTTGTATCGGTGCCGCACATGACGCTTGCGAGCGGATTCAGGCATTAACATTTCGACATGTTGGCCGAGAATTTCTTCTTTCTCATAGCCAAACAGTTGCTGTGCCCGACGGTTCAAGATGGTGATTCGACCGTCTTTATCAGTGATCACCATCGGATCCGGTGCCGACTCTAGCAAATTCATAAACTGATCTTTGCTCTGGCTTAACTCTGTTGTCCGCTCTGCCACTTTGATCTCTAAATCGTCTCGGGCGCGAATCAATGACCTTGTCGCACGGGCACCAATCCAAGTATTGATGGCCATCAGGCTTAACGACAGCAGTAAAGCTGCCCCTAACACTAAGTACAATGTCGCTCGAGAAATATAGAATCCACGCAAGGCCTCCGCCTCGGAAATTTCTGTTGCTAAGCCGACACCTAATACTGGATCCCAAGTCCATGAACTGATGACTCGTGTCTCTAAATACCCCAAAGCGCCGTTGGTATTTAAGCCACTATCACCTTCGATTGCATTGGCCACAGGTTGAATAAGGCTTGCCAAGGCTTCAGGCCGCTCTGGCTGAAAAGAGGCCGGGGACGTTAATTGAATATAACCGGGCTCAGTTTGCGGAAGTAATTGCTCCAGTTCTCTTATGAAACGAGACTGAGTCAACAATACCCCAGCACCGTCAAACATGTAGGTTTCACCCGTGTCACCAATACGCCCCTTCCTGAGTATGGCATTGAGCACGCTGTCAGCATCAATGGCCGCAATAATCGCCGCAATCACATTGCCGGAATAATCCACCACAGGGGCCGCAATAAATACCTCAGCGGCTTCTGTGGCAGAGCGTTTAACAGGGGGGATAAACAGCGATTCACCTGCAAACACACGGCTCTTGACCTCACTTAAGATGTGCTCCAAAGATGGGGTATTATCAAACACAGGGGTACCATCTGACAGCACCATATAATATTGCCAATCTTCGCCGCTAACATTAGAGCGCTGCATTAAGGATTCCAGCCCTTCATTATTGGCCGTCCACTCCGCTTGCCGTCGCGCCTCAGCAAACATAGTATTGAGGCCGGCTTCATTAGCAATGACTGTGACTAGCTGTAATCTACTTTGTACCCAGAAACGCAACGATTCATGGGTGGCATGGAGTACAGTCTGCAAAGATTGTCCCGCACGCTCTCTTGCTATGGCTTCCTCTCTTGTCAGTGCACTCCAACTAAGAGCCCAAATCAGCACAAGAATGACACAGAGACCTAGCATGCCTAGAGCACGAAAGCGCCCCGACTGATAAAGCAATAACGCATCACCACCTTTACGACTCAGCCACCAGGCGGCCAATAAAAATATCGCAGCTAAACCTACGGTAATCAAAATCACGCGGATAATCGGGATACCGACTGTAGAAGCCTCAACAACCTGCTCTGTTTCAACATCCAAGCCAACACTGATCCATTTGGAGCGAATACGATCTCGTTGCGCAGGAGTAATGGCTTGAAAAGCACGGTTAAAAATCTCAACTAATTCGGGCCAATCCTTTCGAACCCCGATGGCGAGATCGTAACTAAATTCGGTTCTAAAGTTGTTTTTTAAGTTTGTCAGCCCTAATGCCGCAACGCGATCGAGGGCACTAAACTGATTTGCCAACATGGCATCCAATGTTCCATTGGCTACTTGTTCCAGCCCTTCAGTAAGATTGGCCACTGGAATAATCTCTAACTCTGGGTAATTTTCTTTAAGCCATTGAGAACTGGCATACCCTGTAATGGCACCAAATTTAAAGTCTTGGATATCCTCGATCGAAGTCGCTTTAGGCGTTTCTTTGCGCGTAATGATGACAGTTGGCAGCGATAGGTAAGAGTCGGTAAAGAGAAAGTCATCTTCTCGACTAGGCGTCGGTGTCAGCCCTGGCAAAATATCGATTTCACCCGACTTTGCTTGAGCAATCATCGCGGACCAATTTTCTTCAGACTTCAGCTGGAACTCGACTCCAAGCTGAGCACCGAGCAGCTTTAGGTAATCCGCAATCATACCTTTGTGATGGCCATTTTCATCAAGGAACTCGAAGGGGCGCCAATCATTATCGGCACCAAAGCTGATAACCGGATGATTATTAAGCCACATGAGCTGTTCGTTGCTTAAGTTGGCACGGGAAGTTGACTGTCCCCGGGCTCCGCTCTGCTCGGGCTTGAGCCAATTCGATAAAATAGAGACCCGTTCATCACGAGTAATGGAGACAATCGCCTTGGTCAGAATTTTATGCAGCATTGGCCTATCACCATTTACTAGCATTCTAAGGGGGCTGCTCCCGAGTTCACTGGGGAAGGAACGAAGGCCAGATAAGGCATTTTCTCGTAAGTAGTACTCAACCACACTTTGCGAGTCGATGGTGGCATCCACTTGCCCTGCCAGCACTTGCTCGATGGCTTCAATAATGGAAGAAGTTTCCACAATATTAACTTCTGGCATCGTTTCTTGGATGATGCCGATCGTCGAATAGCCTGATGGGATGGCTAGACTTCGTCCTTTTAAGTCCGACATGGTAGCTATATCGGAACCAGAACGAGTAAAAACAAACTCTCTCAATAAAATGTAGCTAGGCGTATGAAGAGCATACTCACTTCTATCCTCCGAAAAATACGCCGCGCCGATCACATCGATGTCCCCACTTTTGAGTTGCTCATGGAGCTGCGCGTATGCTGCGGGCTCTGAAAAACGGAAGCGTAGTCCAGTTTTCTTAGCGATTAACTCTAAAATATCAATGGTAATACCAACGTGATCGCCTGCTTGATTAATGAAATTAAAGGGTGGCCAATCTACTTCTTTACCCACTAGCACAGTAGGGTTTGCAGCAATCCAAGCTTGCTCAGCCTCGGTCAAACCGATACCACTTGTCACAACCCTATCCAGCGTCATTAAGCTACTCTGTTCAGAGTTTTCAATCACACCAGATAGTTCTTCATCAATAAGGTTGCTAAGACTGTCTATCGCCTCTATTAACTGGCTTTTATTTTCCAAATAGTCTGTCGATTGCAGAAGCGCGATCGCGGTACTAAGATCTCTTCGCCCCACTTCAACTCGAACTCGTTCTTCGATCGCCAACAATGATTCATTGGCTCCATGAATCAGTGAAATAAGACGATCACCTCCCTGATAATTTTCTTTAATAGCAAACAAGGTGTCATCGAACATCTGTGCTGCCTCTTGATATCGAGACAGCCATTGTTGATCGCCTGAGTAGCTGTAAGTGGTAATTGAACTGGTTAAAATCTCATCTTGAAGCGTTAATTCTTGTGTTAGCTCTAACAGTTGCAAAAGCTCATCGGTTGAATTGCGCTCCTCTAGCGCCCAAGCCACTCTGCCAAGGCCGCAAGAAAGCATTAACAAAACCAACAACCCACCGCGTACCAACCGGATTAAGGCAATCATCATAAAGCCTCTCCCTCTTCTGCAAGCTGTGATTGAAAGCCATAACGGGTCAAGATGTCTTTATATTCGTCCGTTACTTTGAACTTAACGATCTCAACCTCCAATTGATCTCTTAGGACGCTGGCGTTGTTATAGGACTTAGCGATGGCAATGGTGACTGGTAAGCGATATACGGGGGTAGCCACTACTTCAAACGCCTGACTGGCTTTTAATTTGGCGGCCGTCTCCATAAAAAACTGACGGTTATTGATCGCTACATCGTACTCCCCCGCTAACAACCCTTTTAACTGAGCCACCGAGTCTGCTTTGTAGGCTTTATTAAGATAATCCGCAGAATCAAAGGCTTTACCGTAGGTCCAGCCGAAATTAACACCGATTCGGTAAGGTGCTAATTGCAGCATATGCCCTGAAAAGTTGATTGAGTGGTCGGCGCGGGTAATGATGTCCTGTGTTTCGAAGATATGGGGAGTTTGAGTGAAGAGCGCGACTTCTGCTCGCTGAGGTGTGTTGCTAAGGTTTGGGTTAATATCGACCTTGCCCTGTCTCATTTCTGCTAACAACAATTGCATGCTGGGATAGCGGCGTACCTTCAACTGGTAACCAAGCTTTTCAGTCACCGCCAAAAGTATTTCGTAGGACGCGCCATGAAAAAGGCCTTGCTGATCTTGATAGTAGAAAGGGGCAAAGTCTTCCGCTAGCCCAACTCTTAGCACTTTATTCTCACTGGCGAGACTGGTTCCAGCGAGCATCAACAGCACTGACAGTACGATAAGTCGTCGTAGTCGTTCCATTCGGCCATATCCCTTAGCATTGCGCTTGCGAGCCATTTCAAGGTTTTAGCACATAAAAAAGCCTTCCACCTCGACCCAAGCAGCTTTGATTTGTTCAACATTGCATTACGATCTATCTATTGAACTATAGTACATCCATCGTTATTTCAAATAATAAGCGACTGATTAAGTCATTTATATTAATGAGATAAAAGCTCTGCACTTTTTGAACACGAGACATAAAGAGGGCTGGACTCTGACATTGTCATGGCAATGTAGAGGGTTATTGGAAGATCACAAGGAGGACACAGAGCACTGTTTTAAGGCATAAAACAGCTGCGCTAGAAACAGAAAAGCCGAGCTTGTGGCTCGGCTTCTGTTGTATGATTTTTGATTTAAAACCACACTTTAAATTCTGGTAGGTCTAAGCAGATTCGAACTGCTGACCTCTACCATGTCAAGGTAGCGCTCTAACCAACTGAGCTATAGACCTAGAAAGTGCTGATTATTATACGCAGTGATTAAACCAGTTCAAGCACTTTAAGAAAAATTTTAAGTGTTTGTTTTTACTTAATGAATTTTCGATTCATCAAGCCTCACCTACATCTTTTAATTTCTTCTGTAAGGTACGTATTTGATCACGATAGCCAGCGGCTAATTCAAACTGAAGGTTCTCTGCTGCAATGGCCATTTCCTTCTGCAGCTGCACCATGGCTTTACGCACTTCGGCCACATCGTCCATGTTTTCAATTTGATAATCTTTCACCTTCTCAGCCACTTTTCGGGTTTGCTTGCCCTTGTTGCGACCACCGGCACCAGGGTTGTACGCCCCTTCAAGAATGTCCTCGACCGATTTGTTAATCCCTTGCGGCACAATGCCATGCTCTTCGTTAAAGGCTTCTTGCTTGGCGCGACGACGAATGGTTTCATCCATCGCGCGCTGCATGGAGCCAGTAATCTTATCGGCGTACAAAATCGCCTTACCGTTGACGTTACGGGCGGCACGACCAATGGTCTGAATCAATGAACGATCCGAGCGTAGGAAGCCTTCTTTATCGGCATCCAATATCGCCACCAAGCTGACTTCCGGAATATCCAAACCTTCTCGCAACAGGTTGATCCCCACCAGTACATCAAACTCCCCAAGACGCAAATCACGGATGATTTCCACACGCTCCACCGTATCGATGTCGGAGTGCAAGTAACGCACACGAATACCATGCTCATGCAAGTAATCGGTTAAATCTTCTGCCATGCGCTTGGTTAGCGTCGTCACTAGCACACGCTCCCCTTTTGGCAAGCGCAGATTGATTTCTGATAACAAGTCATCGACCTGAGTCGCTACTGGACGTACTTCAAGCTCAGGATCAATCAGACCTGTCGGACGGACAATCTGTTCCACCACCCAGTCTTGGTGTTCTTCTTCATACTTGCCAGGTGTCGCCGAGACAAAGATGGTTTGCGGTTTAATCTGCTCCCATTCTTCAAAACGCATGGGGCGGTTATCTAACGCCGAAGGTAAACGGAAGCCATATTCCACTAGGTTTTCTTTACGGGAACGGTCACCTTTGTACATGGCACCAATTTGCGGCACGGTGACGTGAGATTCATCAATCACTAACAACGCATTATCGGGAAGGTAATCAAACAGCGTTGGTGGTGGCGCACCTTCAGGACGCCCTGATAAATAGCGCGAGTAGTTCTCAACGCCCGAACAATAGCCCAGCTCCTGCATCATTTCTAAGTCATAGTTAGTGCGCTGCTCTAAACGCTGCATCTCCACCAACTTGTTTAACGACTTCAATTGCTCAAGGCGAACATCCAACTCTTTTTTGATCTTTTCAATTGCTTCTAGAATGGTTTCACGGGGCGTGACATAGTGGGTCTTCGGATAAATGGTAATACGAGGTACTTTGCGGATAGTACGGTTAGTCAACGGATCAAACACCGCTAGGTTATCCACTTCATCATCAAACAGCTCGATACGAATCGCTTCATCCTCGGAATCCGCAGGAAAGATATCGATCACATCACCGCGGACGCGGAAATTACCACGCTCAAACACCATATCGTTACGGGTGTATTGTAACTCTGCTAAACGACGCAATACCGAGCGTTGATCAATACGATCACCGCGATCAAGGTGCAACATCATTTTCAAATAGGACTGTGGATCACCTAGGCCGTAGATCGCCGACACGGTCGCGACAATGATAACGTCTTCCCGTTCAAGCAAAGCCTTAGTCGCCGACAAGCGCATCTGCTCAATGTGCTCATTCACCGAGGCGTCTTTCTCTATGAAAGTATCCGATGCAGCAACATAGGCTTCCGGTTGGTAATAGTCATAGTAGGATACAAAGTATTCAACGGCGTTGTTTGGAAAGAACTCTTTGAACTCACCATACAGCTGTGCCGCCAAGGTTTTGTTGTGCGCCATAATAATGGTTGGCCGCTTCACCTCAGCAATCACATTGGCAACGGTAAAAGTTTTACCCGATCCAGTTACCCCCAGAAGCGTTTGATGCGCTAAGCCTGCATCCACCCCTTGCACCAGTTTCTTGATAGCCCCTGGTTGATCACCAGCCGGTTGATATTGCGAAACAACTTGAAACTCTTGCGACACTTTTACGCCCTATCCTATTTATTCCGAACGACCCCAAGACTACCAAATTTACTGACATACGTCTTAACTAGAAGATGACATTAGAAAGAAACAATATAAAAGCCCAAACAGCTAGTCCAAATCGCTCTATCTTCAATATTGCTAATATAAAACGATTTATATACCATAAAGGAATATCCTTATAACCTTTAAAGAGGTAACAGCATGTCTAGCCAACCACTTGTCCAAGCATTTTTTGATGAAGCCACTTTTACGGTCTCCTATGTCGTCAGCGATAAGGCGACTAAAGCCTGTGTCATTATCGACTCTGTTTTAGATTACGATCATGCCTCTGGCAACACCTCTACCGCTTCAGCTGACGACATCATTGACTACGTGAAGAATGAATCATTGACCGTTGAATGGATCTTAGAGACCCATGTGCACGCTGATCACTTATCGGCCGCGCCCTATCTAAAAAGCGCCCTTGGCGGCAAAATCGTGATTGGAGACAACATCACCACAGTGCAAAATACGTTTGCCAAGCTACTAAACGCTGAACCACAATTTGCACGAGATGGCTCTCAGTTTGATCACCTAGTGCACGAAGGTGATACGCTAGCCTTTGGTGAACAACGTGTTGAGGTATTACACACCCCTGGTCATACCCCTGCTTGTGTAACCTATGTTATCGGTGATGCAACCTTTGTTGGCGACACCTTGTTTATGCCCGATTACGGCACCGCACGCTGTGATTTCCCTGGCGGTGACGCAGCAACGCTTTACCGTTCAATCCAGAAGATTTTTGCCTTACCTGAAGCTACTCGTCTATTTATGTGCCATGACTATAAGGCCCCAGGGCGTGAAGAATACGTATGGCAAACCACCGTCGCCGAACAACAAGCCAACAACGTGCATATTCATCAAGGCATCAGTGAAGACGACTTTTGCCAGATGCGTACCAGCAAAGATGCCACCTTGGCGATGCCGCGCCTGATTTGGCCATCGGTTCAAGTCAATATGCGCGCGGGGGATCTTCCACCTGCAGAAGAAAATGGTACCCGCTACCTTAAAACCCCGATTAACTTGGTATAAGGCGCACCATGAATCGATTACACCGCTATTTGCCTGCCAGCGTCTGGTTGAAAGACTATACTCGCAGCGACATGCAAACCGATATGATGGCCAGTCTTATTGTCACCATCATGTTGATCCCGCAAAGCTTGGCCTATGCTATGCTCGCCGGCCTTCCGCCAGCGGTAGGTTTGTATGCCAGTATTCTGCCGTTGGTGGCTTACGCTCTATTTGGTTCAAGTAGAACGTTGGCCGTGGGACCGGTTGCGGTGGTATCGATGATGACAGGGACGGCAGCACTGCAGTTTGCCGCCCCTAACACAGCGGAATATCTCACGGTGGTGATTCTGCTAGCCGCTATTTCTGGCTTGTTTTTGTTATTGCTTGGCTTATTTAAGTTAGGTTTTTTGGCCAACTTATTAAGCCATCCGGTGATTTCTGGCTTTATCAGCGCTTCAGCCATTTTAATTGCATTAGGTCAGGTAAAGCATATTCTTGGCATCAAGGCTTCGGGACACAACCTAGTCGAAATGCTGGAAACCATGTGGCACAACTTGTCTAGCACCAACATAACCACCGTTGTGATTGGTGTCGGCGCTATTATTGCGCTGCAGCTACTACGCAAATATTTCAAAGCCATCTTAATAACGTTTGGACTGTCCAATCAGCACGCGCAACTGGCCTCTAAAGCCGGCCCTGTTTTAGTCGTGGTGATGGCAACTCTGGTCGTTGCTCTACTGCAACTGGACCAAGCTGGTGTTAACGTCGTCGGCGATGTCCCCAGCGGCTTTCCGCCTTTGGCTTTGCCAAACATGGATTTCCACTTGGCTGTGGAGTTACTGCCTGCGGCCATTTTGATCAGCATTGTTGGTTTTGTGGAATCGGTTTCCGTGGCCCAATCCTTTGCTGCTAAACGTCGTCAAAGCATTGACCCAAACCAAGAGCTCGTTGGCCTAGGGGCCGCTAACCTGAGCTCGGCTTTCAGTGGTGGCTTCCCAGTCACTGGTGGATTTTCACGCTCAGTGGTGAGCTTTGATGCCGGTGCCCAAACCCCCATGACCGGTGTGTTTACCGCTATTTTAATCTTATTAACCCTGAGCTTTTTAACGGGGGCATTTTATTACTTACCCAAAGCGGTGTTAGCAGCCACCATCATCGTCGCCGTCGTGCAACTGATCGACTTAAAAGGCTTTGTTGAAGTGTGGCGCTATTCAAAACAAGACGCCAGTGCCTTGATTGCCACCTTTTTAGTGGTGCTATTAGTGGGTGTAGAAGCCGGCATCATCACGGGCGTAAGCTTATCTTTGCTGCTGTTCCTATGGCATGCCAGCCACCCTCATATTGCGGTGGTCGGTCGCGTTGCAGGTACCGAACACTTTCGCAATGTGGAGCGCTTCCAAGTAGAAACCAACAAAGAAGTGTTAACCGTACGCATTGATGAAAGCTTATTCTTTGCCAACGCTCGTGTCCTGGAAGACAGAATCACCCAGCTAATCGCTAACAATAAAGACGTCAAAGAGGTGGTGTTAATGTGTACGGCGGTGAATATGGTCGATGCCAGCGCCTTAGAAAGTCTTGAAATGATTTGCGAACGTTTGCACTCCACCGGTATTCGTTTGCATTTATCAGAGGTAAAAGGGCCGGTGATGGACCGCTTAAAAGGCTCTAGTTTGATTTCCCATCTCAGTGGCAATATTTATCTGACTCAGAACCAAGCGTTTGAAGAGCTCTGCCAGAAAGAAGGGTGATCCTAAGATCACCCTTCTTTTGTCAACTTCCATTAATGAGGGTCTAGATTACTCTGGCGTTTTGATCTGCAGAATCATGCGATTCTTATCCAGTAATGCAGGACCAATGCCTTTCACCTTGGTCAAGTCATCCACCGTGACAAACGGACCATTTTGATCACGATAGGCAATAATGGCGTCCGCTTTACTCTCTCCTACCCCATTGAGCGCGAGGGCTAATTGGTCAGCGGTGGCGCTATTCAAATCTAGCGGCTCAGCCGCAAAGGTCGCCATAGGAAAAACACACAGAGATAACGCCAATAGGCGCTTAATTGAAAGCTTCATTTGCATACTCCTTATGCTGAATAATGGCTTCATGCCAAAAATAAAAAACCGATCTGGAGGGATCGGTTTTTAGAGTAGCACAACAAATCAACTGTACAAGCTTTAACCTGCCACACCTAACTCATTATTGACTTGGGTTAAGACTGCAATCGGATCCGCTGCTTGTGTAATGGGACGACCCATCACCAAGTAATGGCTGCCCGCTTGCATTGCCTCACTCGGCGTCATGATGCGTTTCTGATCGCCTTGATCAGCCCCTGCAGGGCGAATCCCTGGTGTCACCAAGACAAAATCCTTGCCCAAGGTCTCTGACAACATTTGTGATTCTTGCGCCGAACACACCACACCGTCCATGCCAGACGATTGCGCCAATTTCGCTAGACGCATAACGTGATCACGTGGCGATAGGTCGATACCAATTTCAGATAAATCCGTTTCATCCATACTGGTTAATACAGTTACCGCAATCAACAACGTATTGTGATCATGAATTTGTGCCAGCGCATTGGCAGAGGCTTCCATCATTCGACGACCACCACTAGCGTGTACGTTCACCATCCAAACGCCTTCTTTTGCAGCGACGGATACCGCGTTCGCGACAGTGTTTGGAATATCGTGGAATTTAAGATCTAGAAAAACATCAAAGTCTAGCTTGTGAAGTTCTTCCAAGATCGCTGGACCTGCTTTGGTAAACAGCTCTTTACCGACTTTTACGCGACACAATGCTGGATCTAAGCGTTTTGCCATCGCCGTAGCTTGTTCGATTGTCGGATAGTCTAATGCTACAACGATTGGAGATTGGCAAGTCATGAAAATTCCTCTGATATAAAGTCTACTCCCCTTCTAAGCCATGAATTGGCTTAACAGTCCCCCAACTCTTGCAACTTGGACATTGCCAGTGCAGTTGGTGTCCCGAAAAGCCACACTGTCGACAGCGATGCTTCGGTTTAGAAGAGGTTAATTGCTCGATAAGTTCGTACAAAACACTTAGGTTTTCTTGGTCGTGCCCCTCGGAGTCAGCGCGCTGCATATCAATCAGCTCTTGGAACCCCTTAATGGTTGGGTGGGCACGTAATTGCTCTATTATAAACTGTTCTGCGAACTCTTTGTCATCCTGAGCGTAATGTTCTGTCAAAGCACGAATTAAAGTGGCCGATGGGTGCTTTTTCAACTGCTCTTGCAAGAACTTAATGTAGCCACCGCCACCCCATACCTGCAAAAAACACTCGCGCAGTTTAGGGATAACAATGGGCAGAAACTCGTGGTCTTGATCGGAAACGTTTTTGAGTTCTTTGATCGCATCTCGGTAACGCTTTTGGCTGATGTAGATATCGGCTAGGCCAATGCTGGCACGGACACAGTCGATATCCACCTCAATGGCGGCTTTGTATTTCTGGAATGCTTGGGTCCACTGTTCTTTGGCAATGGCTTCTTCTGCTACCTCGCAGTAAAAGTGTGCCAAACGCTGGGCTTGCCTGCGACTAGGAAAGTCTAATTGCAATTGATGGGCAATACGGATGGCCTTATCCCAACTCTGCTCAAACTCGTACAAATCCACCAGCAGAGTATAGATTTCTTTTTGAAATTCGGTTTTGCGAGCGGCGATATTAAGCAGCAGTCGTTCGGCGCGATCCAATAAACCTGCCGACATAAAGTCACTGGCCAATTCCAGCTGCACCAAGCGGGTATCTCGAGGGGAAATATCTGGGCGTGCCAGCAGGCTTTGATGAATATTGATGGCTTTTTGAATCTCACCTTTTTTGCGGAACAGATTGCCCAAAGTCAGGTGGATATCAAAGGTGTCAGAATTGACTTCTAGGGAATCAACAAAGGCGTCAATGGCTTCCGATTGTTGGCCATTGAGAAGGTGGTTTAAGCCCCGAAAGTAATCATTCGGGACTTTTTTTAACTCTTGTTTTTGGGTTTCTTTGTCGCGGCGCCGCCCTAACATCCAGCCGATGAATAAAGCGACAAAGAGAACAACAAATAAGCCCCACTCGGTCAAGGGACTACTCCCGCTCCGACAATTCTGAAGATAGGGACGCTTTGCGTAGATTGTCGATTTCAGATTGCAGGCTAACCAGCTGCTTAGATTTCTTACGTACATTGCGCTCCAAACGGAACAGCAAAGCACTAGAAGAAGCAAGCGCTAAAACGATACCCACGGCAAAGGCAATGATCATATACAAGGCTACACTCAGCTCTGGCGATTGCCACAGCACAAGATCCAAGCTAATGACTTGACCGTTACGGATTGCGAAGAAAAGACCGATAAATAAGAAAAAAGCTAGGGCTACTACTAGCACCACTCGCTTCAGCCACTTAAGCATAAAACACCCATATCCTGCGTTATTCGGCTTATTATGCCGTTGAGCAGTGAAAAATTCGATAGAAAATTAGCTCAACTCTTTCGTATCTGCGACAGAGTTGACCAATTCACGCAATTCTTTACCAGGCTTGAAGTGTGGAACGTACTTAGATCCCAGCTCGACTGATTCACCCGTTTTCGGGTTACGGCCCACGCGCGGAGCTCGATAATGGAGAGAGAAGCTACCAAAACCACGAATTTCAATACGCTCGCCGTTCGCCAACGCCTCGGACATATGCTCAAGCATTGCCTTAACCGCCAACTCAACATCTTTTACTGGTAGATGAGGCTGCTGGTCAATTAGCATTTCTATCAGCTCAGATTTTGTCATCAGTGTCCTCTCGACTATATTTTGATCACACCCTTAGACTAGCTAAATTTAGAAAGAAAGCAATAACTTAACGTTGATTTAGCGGAAAAATCCCGCTTTTTTCGGCTTTCGATAACGATTATTTCTGTGAACACTTTGCGATGACTAGCATCCTACGGGTCTAACTTCTATAATTGCCGCCATTACTTAACACAAGTGGATATAAAACAATGAGCTTCAAAGACATTCCTGCTGGCCGCGATGTGCCAAACGATATCAACGTAATCATCGAAATCCCTGCTGAGGCAAACCCAGTTAAGTACGAAGTAGACAAAGACATGGACGCTCTAGTAGTAGACCGTTTCATGACGGCGCCTATGTTCTACCCAGCAAACTACGGTTACGTAAACAACACTCTTGCAGACGACGGCGACCCAGTTGACGTTTTGGTTATCACTCCTTACCCAGTGGTTCCTGGTTCTGTGATTCGTTGCCGTCCAGTTGGCGTACTAAACATGTCTGACGAAGCAGGTATGGACGCTAAGCTTGTAGCGGTACCACACGAGAAACTAAGCAAAGAATACGGTCACATCCAAGACGTGAACGACATTCCACAATTGCTACGCGACCAAATCGAGCACTTCTTCGAAAACTACAAGAAGCTTGAAAAAGGTAAATGGGTGAAAGTGGAAGGCTGGGCGAACGCTGAAGAAGCTCGCAAAGCCCTAGTTGAAGGCGTAGAAGCTTACAACGCTCAGTAATCTTTGAATTACTCTGAACACAAAAAAGCCGATCCATTGGATCGGCTTTTTTCATGCTCTAGAACAAGGCTAGATTAGCCTTCTAGACCATCTAGGAAACGCTCTGCGTCTAGGGCAGCCATACAGCCAGTGCCCGCAGATGTGATCGCTTGACGGTAAATGTGATCACTTACGTCACCTGCTGCGAACACACCTTCAACACTTGTTTGAGTCGCATTACCTTGTGTACCAGACTGAACCGTTAGGTAGCCGTCTTTCATGTCTAGCTGGCCAGCAAAGATGTCTGTATTTGGCTTGTGACCGATCGCTACGAATAGACCTGCCACAGCTAGTTCTTTGGTTTCGCCAGTTTGGTTGTTCTTGATACGAACACCGGTAACACCCGCGTCATCACCAAGTACTTCGTCTAGTTCGCTGTGCCACTCGATTTTAACATTGCCGTTCTCAGCTTTATCCAGCAACTTGTCAGCAAGAATTTTCTCAGAGCGGAACTTGTCACGACGGTGAATCACAGTCACAGACTTAGCGATGTTCGCTAGGTAAAGCGCTTCTTCCACGGCCGTGTTACCACCACCGATCACCGCCACATCTTGGTTACGGTAGAAGAAACCGTCACAGGTTGCACAAGCGGATACACCTTGACCCATGAATTTTTGTTCACTTTCCATACCTAGGTATTGAGCGCTGGCACCCGTGGCAATGATCAATGCATCACAAGTGTACACGCCGCTGTCACCTTCTAGGCGGAACGGACGGTTTTGTAGATCGACTTTATTAATGTGGTCGAATACGATTTCTGTTTCAAAACGCTCAGCGTGCTGACGCATACGCTCCATCAAATCTGGACCTTGCAGACCTTCCACATCACCTGGCCAGTTATCGACTTCAGTCGTCGTTGTCAGCTGACCACCCATTTGCATACCAGTAACCATCACTGGATTTAGGTTGGCACGTGCGGCATATACCGCTGCAGTGTAGCCTGCAGGGCCTGAGCCCAAGATCATTAATTTAGCGTGCTTAACATCGCTCATTTGGAATGCTCCTTAAATTAGATATCCTAGCCGAGGTGTAACACGGCTTCGTTATGTGGGCATAGGATAAAGAAACCGTTAACAAATAGACACCGAAGAAAATTAATTACGAAAATAGAGGTATTCTATGAATTTTGCGCGCCACAACAAGGGCACTCAGGGTCTTGCGACAGACGCATACTGCGCCAGTCCCCACTTAGACCATCAAACAACTGCAACACACCGTGTTTCACTGTGCCTTTACCGCTCAGTAATTTGATCGCCGAAAGCGCCTGTTGCACGCCGATCGTGCCCACCACAGGCCCAATAATGCCATTGCTATTGCAGCTTAGCTGCTGATCTGACAAGTCTGGGTACAAACACTCATAGCAAGGCGAGCACTGCTCATCATAGCGAAACACCACCAACTGCCCTTCCCAGCGAATGGCAGCGCCACTGACCAGTGGAACCTTGTGGGTCTGCGCCCAACGGTGCACCATCTGACGCGTGGCAAAGTTATCACAGCAATCCAAGATCACATCGCATGCCGCCAAGCATTGATCGATATTGTCTTCGTTTAGGCGCAGCTGATGGGTGCGAATTTGAACCTCTGCATTACGCGCTTGCAGTTGCTCTAGTGCCGCTAGCACCTTAGGCTTTTGTACATCTTGCTCGGTGTAAAGCACTTGGCGCGGCAAATTGCTCAATTCAATCTCATCGTCATCGATCAAAGTGAGCGAGCCAACCCCAGCACCGACCAAATAAGTGGCCGCAATATTGCCAAGGCCACCCGCGCCGATCACGACCGCCTGCTTACCAGAGAGATTCATCTGGCCGTCAATATCAAAGTTGGTGAGAAGCAACTGGCGACTGTAGCGCAGTAGCGATTGTTCATTCATGGAGCTATTCCTGCCTGTTCGGTCAGTGTTTTGCTAATATGTACGCATTGTTTTACTGGAATAAAAAGATGAAATTTCCCGGCCGCAGAAAGATAAAGCATTATTTCCCTGTTACTCAAAGCAACAGCAGCTTACCCAAATCGGAAGTTCAACCCAACCAAGACACCTATATTGTCGGCTTAGATGAAACCATTGTGGATGTCATTGCGACGGTTGATGAGGAATTTCTGGCGCGACATGGTATCCGAAAAGGCCTCTCAAACCTAGTCACCCCAGAGCAAGCCAGCGCCATCTATCAAGAACTGGTTATCGAGCAACGCATCTCGGATCACTTCGCCGGCGGCACGATTGGCAACACACTGCATAACTATTCGGTGTTAGCGGATGATAAGTCCGTCTTGCTCGGCGTGATGTCACAGCACATCGCCCTCAACTCTCCTGAATATCATTATCTTTGTGCTACCAGTAGCAAGGTCGATATGCATCACCTACAAGGTGTCGCAGGCGACATTGGCCGTGGCATCACTCTGATCACCGCAGACGGCGAACGCACCTTTGCCATCGCCCCCAATGCCATGGACGATATTGCACCAGAAAGTGTTAACGAAGACGTTATTGCTAACGCCGCAGCCTTTGTTACCTGCGCTTACCCATTACGCCACGCAGGCAAGCCGATCAAAGACACTTTAATGAAGTGCTTAGCACTGGCTAAACAGCATCAAGTCCCCGTCATTATCACCCTAGGGACACAGCACCTGGTTGAAGAATATCGCGATGAGATTCAATCCATTATCGAACAATACGCTTCCGTGGTGGCGATGAACGAGCAAGAGGCTGAGGCCCTCACTGGCGAAGCGCAAACACTATTAGCCGCCGAAAAAGCATTGCAATGGTGTGATATGGTGCTACTGACAGCGGGGGCAGAGGGACTGTACTTATGTGGCTATACGGACGATCAATCCAAGCGGGGCACCACACATGCGCTTAAATCCCAAGCCATTAGCGACTTTAACCAATGGGAGTTCTCTCGACCACAGCGACCATCAGATTGCGACACTCCGATCAAGGTGTACTCACACATTGATCCCTATCTGGGCGGCCCAGCACAGATTCATAATACCAATGGCGCAGGTGATGGGGCACTCTCGGCGTTACTCCACGATATAGCGGCTAACCACTACCATCAACAACAAGTCCCCCACAGCAGTAAGCATACGACCCAGCATTTAGCGTATTCGTCGTTTGCACAAATCTGTAAATACGCCAACCGTGTCAGCTATGAGATTTTAAGCCAGCATTCGCCAAGATTATCGAAAGGGTTACCCGAGAAAGAAGACAGCTTAGAACAAGCCTATTGGGCAAGATAGAAATAAAAAAAGCCGACTTAGATAAGTCGGCTTCTTTATATGGTACCAGTGGCCGGACTCGAACCGGCACGCTTTATAGGCAATGGATTTTGAATCCATCGTGTCTACCAATTCCACCACACTGGCTTTGAAATTGTGAGGCACATTTTAGTGTTTTTAACTTTACTGTCAATGGTTTAGTTAAAATTATTTTAATGCGACGGTAATTTTATTGGCCCATTGCAAGGCATCAAAGAAAGCCGCGTTTAAATAGCCACGTACTTTGGTCGGTAATTGAGCAATTCGATCCCAGCGTTCCTCTTCAATACTGGTGGCACTGAATAAAATACGCCCCAAGGGCCCTTCAAACTCCAAAATCGCACTTTGTAGTTCACGATTAAGCGCCACTTGACTGAGCAGCTCTTGCTTTGAGATCTGTAAAATACGGTCCATGCCGGAAATCATCCCCACGGTAAAAGCTTGATCAGTGGAAATGGATTTTGATTGCGCTGCCAGCAGTTCACAGCAACGCGCTCGAATCAGCAGCATTTTCAATACTTCAGGGTCATTTAACTTTTGCGAGCTGAGCGTGATTAACATTGACCAGCGTTTTAGTTGCTCTAAGCCGATGTAGACCACCGCTTCTTTAATCGACTCAACATTCTTGGTCAGCCCAACCACAGGACTGTTAAGCAAGCGCAGCATTTGATAGGACAACGTTGGGCTTTGCCCCACCAACTGTGCCACAGCAGTCATACTGACAGCTTCATTTTGTAGTGTATTAAGCAAACGCAAGGCACTTTGCACATCCGCTTCTATTCTCTTACCTTTGACGATTTCTGGACGACTCAAAAAGTAGCCTTGGTAATATTCAAAGCCTAACTCCGAGCACACTTGAAACATCTCTTGGTTCTCAACTTTCTCGGCGATCAGTTGGATCTTACGTTGTTTTAACGCTTCAATTTCGCCTAAAACAGTATGCGGCGGGGTGCTGAGCACATCGACCTTCACCATGGATACATATGGCAAAAGCGGCGCATATTCAGCGCTAAACTGGTAGTCATCTAAGACAAAACGAAAGCCTTTCTCAAACCAGCCTTTTACCGCTTCGACAAATGCGGGCGTGATGGGTTGATCTTCAAGAATTTCGATGTACACCGTTTCTGGGGAAATCGGGAAGAAGGCATCCGACAACACCAGATCGCTGGTCATATTGATAAAAAAGGGCCGCCTGGTTTGTACTTCCAGTTCACTGATGCCAATGCATAAGTTGACCAGCACTTGACTGGTCGCCACTTCAGGATTGTCGACCACTGCTCGGTCTTCATGCTCTCCCCGAAACAAAAGCTCATAGCCAAACAGTTTTTTATGACGATCGTAGATAGGCTGTTGCGCCATCATCAATTCGTCATAGTTAGTATATTTTTCTAAATCCATTTTTTTACCCTAGGATAACACCGACGACCTGCCAGTGATTGCTAATGCTTTCGTTACAGCATCCCTACTTAACGCTCACAGAAGCCTTTTTATATCAGTGCTTCTTTGAAGAAGAAACAAATTATGGAAAAAAAGTTCACATCTATAAAAAGTTCGTTGACAGGCGAATAGGCGCTCAATAAAATAGCGCTCGAAATTCAAGGGTACCAGCGAATTTCTTCAATCTTGTTACATCCTAGGCTTTTATTCAGCCATTTATGGGGCCTTAGCTCAGCTGGGAGAGCGGTTCGCTGGCAGCGAACAGGTCAGCGGTTCGATCCCGCTAGGCTCCACCAATCCTCTAACATCCAAGACATTTCTAGACACTGCGCAAGTTTCGGGTCGACCTTTGATTGAGTTGCGCTAACATGATGCGTATTCAAGCCGTGTAATGTGTACCGCCTATGTCAGACTCTCGAGATTATCAGCGCATTCAGCAAGCGATCGAATTTATCGTCGCCCACAAAACCGAGCAACCGTCCTTAGAAGCGATTGCTCAATCTGTGCATTTAAGCCCATTCCACTTTCAGCGCATGTTTCAACACTGGGCTGGCGTCTCCCCTAAAAAGTTCATGCAATTTCTAAGTGTTGAACACGCCAAAACCCTGCTTGGAAGTAACAAAACACTGCAACAAACGTCTTTGGAGGTCGGCTTATCAAGCACAGGCCGTTTACATGACCTGTTTGTCTCGATTGAAGGCATGACGCCTGGGCAATACAAATCGGGTGGCGCTGGCCTACACATCGATTACCAGTTTTACAGTACACCGTTTGGCACGGTGCTGATCGCCGCCACTGACCTAGGTATCTGTCATATGGCCTTTTGCGATGATCAAACAAAGGCGCTAGCGGAGCTCAACACCTTTTTCGATCATGCCACCCTGAGCCAACGACCACACCCACACCATGACGATGGTCTGAGCATTTTTAGCGCATCCGACGATGGCCCCTACGCTATCTCATTGCATCTCGCTGGCACGCCCTTCCAAATAAAAGTCTGGCAAAGCTTACTCAGCATCCCGCTCGGGGGACTCTCGAATTACGCACAGATCGCTCACGCCATCGATCAGCCGACAGCGGCCCGCGCGGTCGGCAGTGCCATTGCTAAAAACCCGATCGCCTATATTATTCCCTGCCATCGAGTGATCCGAAATACTGGCGAGCTGGGTAACTATCGTTGGGGGAGTCTGAGGAAAAACGCCATCATTGGCTGGGAAGCGGCACAACTAGAAAGCGAACGAAACCATGATGAATGATTTATTTGCCGAACAAACGGAGAACTTAGAGTTGCTACCTTACGACGGCTCAGTACGGTATCACGGTGCCATCCTCACTCATGAGCAAGCCGACGACTACTTTGAGCAACTGTGGCACTGTATTGCTTGGCAACACGATGAAGCTGTCATTTATGGCAAACGTATCGTTACCAAACGCAAGGTCGCTTGGTACGCAGACCAGCCCTTTCAATACACCTACTCGAAAACCACCAAGACCGCTCGACTTTGGACACCACTTTTATTGGAATTGAAACAGCTGGTTGAGTCGCATACTCAGACAAGTTTCAATTCGTGCTTACTCAACCTGTATCACGATGGCTCTGAAGGCATGGCGTGGCACAGTGATGCAGAAAAAGAACTGCAGGAAAACGGTAGCATTGCTTCGCTAAGCTTGGGTGCTGAGCGCAAGTTTTCCTTCAAACACAAAAACAGCAAAGAAACACGTTCTGTCCTATTAGAACACGGCAGCTTATTGGTCATGCAAGATGCCACCCAAAGCCACTGGTTGCACTCCCTTCCTACCACTAAAAAAGTCCATACCTCGAGAATCAATCTGACTTTTCGCCAGATTCGCACCGTATCAGCCTAGTAGTACATTTACTGCAAATTTGCGGCGGCTTTTGGCTACGTCTGCCCCATTTTTTGTGGTAGGGTACACACACCTTTTTATATGATTGAGTAAGGGAAAATGGGTAAAGAAATTGTTTTAACGGGTATCACGACCTCAGGCACACCTCACCTAGGTAACTATGTCGGTGCCATCCGCCCAGCTATCGAAGCTAGCCACCGTGAAGACACTGAGTCTTTCTTCTTTTTGGCTGACTACCACGCATTGATCAAATGCCAAGATCCAGAGCGTGTTAAACAGTCTCGTCTTGAAATCGCCGCTACTTGGCTTGCTTGTGGCTTAGATACTGACAAAGCAACTTTCTACCGCCAATCGGATATCCCAGAGATCACTGAACTTAACTGGCTACTGACCTGTGTCACTGGCAAAGGTTTAATGAACCGCGCACACGCTTACAAAGCCAGTGTCGATGAGAATGTGGCCAATGGCCAAGACCCTGACTATGGCGTCACCATGGGGCTATTCTGCTACCCAGTGTTGATGGCCGCAGACATCTTAGCCTTCAATGCCAACAAGGTACCGGTGGGCCGTGATCAAATCCAACACATTGAAATGGCCCGTGATATTGCGGCGCGCTTTAATCACCTGTTTGGCCACCACTTTGTGTTGCCAGAAGCCGTAGTCGCAGAAGACGACAGTGCGATTCTCAAAGGTCTTGATGGCCGCAAGATGAGTAAGAGTTACAACAACACGATCCCACTTTTTGACACTGAGAAAAAGTTGAAAAAAGGCATCAATAAGATCGTTACGAACCTGCTAGAGCCAGGTGAGCCAAAAGATCCAAACGGCTCAACCGTATTTGATATCTACAAAGCCTTCGCCACAGCGGAGCAAACCGCAGAAATGCGTCAGAAATTTGCTGATGGTATTGCTTGGGGCGAAGCCAAGAAGGAACTTTTTGAACTGATCAATGGTCAACTAGCCGAGCCAAGAGAAAAATACCTTGAGCTTATGGCGAACCCTGCCGAAATCGAAGCAGTTTTACAGGCCGGTGCTGATAAAGCCCGTGCTCGAGCACGAGCCCTAATCGCTGACCTTCGTAACGCAGTAGGTTTGGTTAACTTCGTCTAACTTCTGGAGAAACGACGTGAAATCAGCAGTTTATGCCTTTTTAATGGCATTTGTTTTAGTAATTGGTGGCGGTGGCTTTGCCGCGGATGCCCATGCCAAGAAACTTGGCGGCAGCAAAAGCTTCGGCAAAAGCTACTCTATTAGTAAAAGCCCAACCAGCTCTAGTGCAACCAGTGGTACCTCTAAGACAAACACAGCAGCCGCTGCAGGTACCACTAAAAAGTCAGGTCTTTTTGGTGGTCTAGCAGGTGGTCTTCTTGGTGGTTTGTTAGCAGGCGGTCTATTTGCTGCGCTGATGGGCAGTGGTGCCTTTGACGGCTTAGCATTCGGCGACATTCTATTGTTCGCAGTGATCGGTTTCTTGATTTACAAACTCTTCTTTGCGAAAAAACGTCAAGCGGCGCAAGCTGCAGGCGCGCAGGGCATGTACCGTGAGATGCCGCACTCAACGCGCGACAACGTACAACCTTCGCCAATGGCGGGCATGTCAGGCTTTGGCGCACAGCCAGAAATCCAATTGCCACCAGGCTTTAACGAGCAAGCCTTTATTGCGGAAGCGAAAAATCACTATGTGACGCTACAAAAAGCATGGGACGAAAACGATTTCAATGAGATCAGTGACTACTTTAGTCAAGATCTTTGTGATATGTTGCGTCAAGAACGTGCGAAATACGGTGCAGATAAACCACGTACGGAAGTCGTTTCCCTAATGGTCGACTTGGTTCGCGGTGAGTTTATCGGCTCAACAGCGTCTATTTCATTGCGTTTTACTGGCTGGATCAAAGAAGGCGATCAGACCAGCGAAACCAACGAAGTATGGCACTTAGAGAAAAACCTAGAAGATGCACGTGGCAATTGGACCATTGTTGGTATCCAACAAGACAACTAATTGTTACTTAATTTCTCAAGCTAATGCGCTGCATTTCGTCTATTCTTGCCAGAATGATCGAGCAGCGCATTTGCGCGTATCACCGGATTGATAATAGGTTTAGAAACCATGTCTGAATTAGCGACTATCAAAGAAGCAGGAAATTTGCCCGCTGAAAGTAAGAAAGGCGAGTTATTGCAATACCTTACTTTTAAGCTATTGGATGAAACTTACGGCATTAACGTAATGCAGATTAAAGAAGTACTGCGTTACAGTGAGATTGCTCCCGTTCCTGGCGCTCAGTCTTATGTGCTTGGTATCGTTAACCTACGTGGTAACGTGGTCACCGTGATTGATACGCGTGTGCGTTTTAGTTTGCCAGAATGCACCATCACCGATGACACTCGTATTATCATCATTGAGCACGATGGCGAGCAAATCGGTATGCTTGTGGATGCGGTTCAAGAAGTATTCTACCTATACCAAGGTGAGATTGAGCAGAGCCCAAGCGTTGGTAATGACGAAGCCTTGATGTTTATCCAAGGGGTTTACCAGAAAGATGAAGAACTGGTGATTCTATTGGACCTAAATAAAATGATCGATGCCGACAATGAACAACTAGCGATTGGCTCAATGATCTAATCAGCGAGACACGCTGACATCGAAAAGTAAAAAAGCAGCCATAGGCTGCTTTTTTTGGTTACGCAACAGTGCACGCCTGTGCTACCACTCATGCATCGATTCATTCACGTAATCTGGCAAATCTTCTTCAGCAGGGATCGGCTTCGACTTACCGTTTTCATCAATGGCGACAAACTTAAACGTCCCCTCGGTGACCTTTTCGCGGATACCGATTCGGCCACGACGCACCCAAGCTTCCACATGAATGTTCATAGAAGTGGTACCCACCGATTTCACATCGGTATATACCCCTAGAATGTCACCCACTTTCACTGGACGTATAAAGCTCATACCATCTAGCGCCACGGTGACCACACGGGACTGAGCACGCTGACCAGCACAAATACCCGCGGCGATGTCCATTTGAGACACCACCCATCCACCAAAAATATCGCCAGCAGGGTTGGTATCCCCTGGCATGGCCACAGTACGGGTCGTTAAACGCCCCTTCGTTTGCATTGACTCTTCGGACATGACTGCACTCCTTCGTTCCGATTATGGGCACTGTTATAACAAAGCTTCACAAGATATTCAGTAAAAAGAATGTAGCGACGCCATTTTACGGCCAAGATTTCACTAAGCCTGTGCAATCTGCGCTTTATCTGCTGCAAAAGCTGGATTAGCATGAGCGCTTCGATTTTGATTCGTTGCACAAAGGAACACGCCATGCGCCAATTCGACAGCAAACTTCCCAGTACCGGCACCACCATTTTTACGCAAATGTCTGAACTGGCCGCCAAACATCAAGCCATTAACCTGTCGCAAGGCTTTCCCGACTTCGACGGCCCAAGCGAGCTGTTAGATCGAGTCAATCATTACATCCAACAGGGCGCTAACCAATATGCGCCCATGACGGGCGTGCCCTCTTTACGCCAAGCCATCCAGAGCAAACTTAAGCGCTGTTACGATTTCCAAGCCAATGTGGATAGCGACATTACGGTGACATCTGGTGCGACGGAAGCCATCTTCGCCACCATCTCAGCCTTTGTGCGTCCTGGTGATGAAGTGATTGTGTTTGATCCGGCGTATGACTCCTACGACCCAGCGATTCGCCTCAACGGCGGTACGCCTGTGCACATCGCGTTGCTACCACCGACCTTTGCTATTAACTGGCAAACCGTTGCCAATGCGATCACCGACAACACCAAAGCTATTATCGTCAACTCGCCCCATAACCCAACGGGTACAGTGTTTTCCGCCAATGATTTAGACGCATTGTATGAGATTGCTGAGCAGCACGATCTATTGGTGTTGTCCGATGAGGTGTACGAACACATTGTCTTTGAATGGGCTGACCATCAAAGTGTGTTGCGCCATAAGGAACTAGCGAAGCGCAGTGTCGTGGTCTCCTCCTTTGGTAAAACCTACCACACCACTGGCTGGAAAATTGGCTACTGTGTTGCCCCTGCACCACTCATGACAGAAATCCGCAAAGTGCACCAATACCTAACCTTTAGTACCAGCACACCGATGCAGTTGGCGTTAGCGGACTTTTTAAGCACTCACCCTGAGCACGATGAGGTATTGCCCAGCTTCTATCAGCAAAAACGTGATTTCTTCAACAAAGCCATGGGCGAGAGTTGCTTTACCTTCACCCCGTCGCCCGGCACCTATTTTCAATTAATGGATTACAGTGCTATCAAAGATATCCCTGATACGGAATTTGCCTTATGGTTAATTGAAGCCGCTGGTGTCGCGGCGATTCCGATCTCGGTGTTTTATCAAACACCGCCAGAAGACATGCGTTTAGTGCGCTTCTGTTTTGCCAAACAAGCCAGCACTTTAAGCGCTGCCGCACAGAATCTAATCACACTTTAGACTGCGTTTATATCTGATACGCCCGCGCCACCGCACAGGTGGCTTTGGGGTTTTTGATCTTGTTTAGGCGCAATTCTGGGCTAGCGTTGGTCAACCTCTGCGCTCCGAGCAAGGCTGCAGACTCCGCCACGCCATACACCCCAACCGTGTTAAACACATAGTCAGAACGCGTACTTAACAACGGCTCGACGGCTTTTAGCGCCTCTGCAGAATAGGTCATAAACGGCCACTGGTACTTTTTAGCCAGCTCAATCAAATGGGTTTCATCGGCTTTGATATCAATGCTGTACAGCCCAGAAATCTGCTCAGGCGCTAAGCCTACTCTCTCAAGTCCCTCTAGCATTAAGCTTTCCAAATACTCTAATGGACAATTGCGCTCACAGCCCATGCCCAACGTGTAGACTGGATTTAAGTAGGCATTGGCAGTGGTCATCACCAGCTCAGCGTTAAGCACTTTAGCCACGTCACTGCCCCACTGATTGGCGCCGCCTTCATGGCCTGATAACAGCGGAATGACAAAACGACCTAACTCATCTAACACCAGTACGGGTGGGTCTTGTAACTTGCTTTCTATCACAGGTGCTAAGGTACGCATGACAATGCCGGTGGCACAGATAAATAGCAGCGCGTCCCCCTCTCGGAAAAAGTCCTGTACGGTTTCGGCAAACGGCTTGGGCTTAAAATGTAACTCACTATTCGGCACTAGGGTCTGTAAGCGTTTCCCAAGCACTTGACCCGCGTCGGTCAGAGCAATAATACGAATCATCGTGTGCAGCGCTCTTTACGCGAAACAATAAATAAGGAAAAGTAAGGCCCCTGCTCACTCTTTAACTGGCGCACATCGTTCTCGACCAACTGATTGTCACGTCCGACGTATTCCACATACTTGGCGTCATCCACTCGCTCAGTAAGATACAACGCCTTTAGAATGCTTGGCCGTGCACGCCCTGCTTTCATAATCACGATCGAATCATGCTGTCGTAGCGCTTCTACTAATTGCTCTTCTGTGTGACGACCACTGACCACACAAAAGGATTCCTTTAACATGGTTAACGGATGCCGTAGTTCCGCCGCCGCTGCATGAATACTGGAAATCCCCGGCACCACTTGAATCGAGCACTCACCCGCTAAGCGCTCCATTAGATAAGTAAAGGAGCCAAAGAACAGAGGGTCTCCTTCACATAAGAACGCCACATTGAGGCCTTGAGACAATGCCTCGCGAATGGCTTGCGCCCCTTCATCGTAAGCCTGATTAGCCGCCTCTCGACGCGTCGACATAGGCATTGGGATGACAATATCCTGGTGTTTTGCAATACGGCCCTCCAGAGCTAACACAGCGATTTGCTTGGCTTGTGATTGACCCGACTCGCCAACCAAGTAAGCCAATACATCCGCTTGTTGAATCAAACGTACCGCTTTAAGCGTCAATAACTCAGGATCGCCTGGCCCCACACCTATGCCGAAAAACGTACCGCTCATGCCTGCTCTCCTGGTAAACACTTTTCAAAGCGCCAAAGACTCACTGGCAAATGCGGTCGACGAATACGCTTACCCGCCAAACGCTCACTGCGATAAACTTGAATGGTCGAGCTTTCATCGTAAGCGTCTTGCGCCGCATCGCGCTTAGCAAGAAAGGCCATGGCCTCCATCATGGTCGCATCGGTCACTGCATTGACTAGAAGAACGCCACCAAGTGGCAAACGTTGCCAAACCTCATCTAATAATTGCGCCATTTCCCCATCACTACCGCCGATAAAGACACGCTTAGGAGTGGGCAAATTGGCAAAGGCCTCTGGGGCACGACCATGCACCACATGCAGATTCTTCACCACACCAAAGTGCTCACGATTGGCTTCAAGACAAGCTAGCCGCGCTTCATGATGCTCAATGCCATATACCTCTGTTTCTGGGTTCCAGTAGGCCAATTCCACACTGACGCCACCGCAGCCTGCACCAATGTCCCACACCACTTCTTTGGCTTCGACACCTAGATAGGACAATACCGCCAAACGTACCTCGCGCTTGGTGATCATGCCTTGGCCGTCACCTTTGTCAGTGATGAAGAGGCTATCTTTAAAGCCCGGCGTGGACGGTAAGCGACCTGGCTGAGCACTGGTGTTAATGATCACTACGTTAAGCGGATCAAAGCTATCTTCCACATGAGCCAAGCTATTCGCCGTATAGCGCGTGACACGCTCATGCTCATAGCCTAAACGTTCACACACAAACAACTCACTTAAGCCAAGGCCCATCTCAACACATTCCTTGGCAATGGCTTGCGGGTTGTTGCTTTTATCGGTTAACAACAGCAGGGTTTTCGAGGGGTGCAACTGGGTACGGATCGACGCTAAAGGACGACCATGAACACTGAACACTTGGGCGTTCTGTAGGGAAATTCCTAAACGGTGACAAGCAGCTTGAATACTGGACACATTTGGGTAAAAACGCACTTCTTGCTCGGCAAACGAGCGGTGCACCCAGGCGCCAATGCCATAGTAAAGCGGGTCCCCTGAGGCCAAAATCGCCACCCGTTCGACGCCTAACGAAGCCCATTCATCCATATGGTGTTTCAGGTCATTCAGCTTTGGCAGCACATGGGTTTGCGCCTTGGTACCATAAGCATGCACCATGGATAACTGGCGTTCACTGCCCACCAGCTTATCGTTTTCTGTGAGCTTCACGAGCACATCTTGCGCTTCTTTCGGCAGTTGTGCCTGCTCGTTGATCCCCAATCCAATAACGTGAATCTTCACCGTTTTCCCTTACCGCTTAATTAATAGTATTCACCAATATTACAACGCAGCAACGCGTTACAGCTGGCCGAGGTCACCGCACTGCCCCCCATACGACCGAGCATGGTAATACACTCAATGCCCAATGCTTTGTGGTCATCCCAAAGAGCTTGCTTAGACTCGGCCGCGCCGACAAAGCCCACCGGCATAGCGATCACCAGTGCTGGCTTAGGCGCGCCAGCACGAATCATTTCTAATAAACGAAACAAGGCGGTCGGCGCATTACCGATCAACACCACACTGCCTTCTAGTTGTTCTTGCCAGAGACTTAAGGCCGCCATAGAACGTGTCTCGCCGTTTGACTTAGCCAGGTCTGCGGTACGAGGATCGTTTAAGAAACACAGTGGCTCACGCTCAATCATACGTTTGGTAACGCCCTGCTTGACCATTTCCACGTCGCATAGGATAGGACTGTGTTGCGCTAACGCTGCGCGTCCTGCTTCACAGGCGTTGTCGCTAAAACGAACCTGTTGCGCCACGTCTGGTAAACCTAGACTGTGCACCACGCGCATCACCACTTGCTGGGCATCATGGGATAAATGATCGAGCTGAGTCAGCTCACGGATTTGACGAAAGCTCTCGTTTTCAATGCCTTGCGGCGTCGGATCGTACTGATATGTCACTGTTGCTGAGGTTCCTGAGTGCTAGATGCTGAGGCGCTAAAAGCCTGCACCGCTTCGATAAGCTGAGAATATTCGGAAAAGGTGCGCACCGCCTTATTCACTTGTGGGCGCTGATGCAATAAGACACGAATGCCCAACTCACGGGCCGCATCCAGTTTGGCGGAGGTAGAATCACCACCACTATTTTTGCTGACGATGACATCGATTTGATAGCGCTTAAGTAAGTCACGCTCACTATCCAAGTCAAACGGCCCAATGGCCTTAAGCCAAGTGATGGTTTCGGGCACGTCAAATTTGGGTAAGACTGCGGTGCGCCAAACACCTTGTTCAAAACCTTCTGACTGAGTGATGGCTAATAGTTGCTCTCGCGTCATTTGCCCAGCACTCAATAAAGGGCGTTTAAAATCTTTCAGCTGCTCTAACAAGTCATCATCGTTTTGGTAGTTACGCCAATCATCAGCGGCTTGCGGCTGCCACGCTGGACGTAAAAAGCGCCATACAGGAATACCGGTTTCTTGGCCCGCCGCTACCGCTGTATTGCTCATGGTCGCGGCATAGGGGTGAGTGGCATCGATCACTAAATCAATCTGACGCTGTTTGAGAAATGTGGCCAAGCCACCAAATTGGCTAAAGCCACCGACTAGGACTTCACAGGGTAAGGTCGGTACGCGCACCAACCCTGCAATGGAGTACAGTACTTCAACACCAAGCTGACTTAAGCGCTCGGCTAAATGCCGACCGTCAGCGGTACCGCCCAATACGAGAATTTTCATAGCTATCCTTAATTTGCAGCCTTGTGCTGCAACGCTTGCCCGACAAACAGCCCTTTACGATCAATGGCCAACACTTCTAATGCCATATGCGCTGGCACAAAACCGCGGCAAAATTCGAGCGCCTGCTGACACACTGCATCGGCCAGCGCGACGCCTTCCTGTTGCGCCAATTGCAGCGCTTCGACACTGGTATTAGCTTGGCACATCTGTCGCGCTAACGCCTCTGACGCGCCCAGCGTTCGGGCCAACTCCGCCAGCGCCTCTAGGTTAATCGAGGAGGCACGGGAGTTTAAATCCATGTGCTGCTGGGCCAGTTTACTGATCTTGCCAAAGCCACCACAAATAGTGAGCTTCTCCAATTGCGGCGCTTGGCTTTCTAAGCGCCTCACATGTTTTAACAGTGCCCCAACAAAGTCACCCATCTCAATCAACGCCATCTCATGCAAAGCATCACGCTCGCGAATAGCGGTTTCACTGGCGTTGCCTGTGGTGGCAGCAATATAACGATGGCCGTTGGCACGGGCCACATCAAGCCCTTGTTGGATCGACGCAATGTAAGCGCCACAGGAAAATGGCCGCACAATGCCAGTGGTGCCTAAAATGGAAATACCACCGAGAATCCCCAAGCGCGGATTCATAGTTTTCAGCGCTAATTGCTCGCCGTTTTTAACACCAACCATGACCCGAAAGCCCCCGGTATATTCCTGTTCTTGAGCAATGGCCATGAGGTGCTCGCTGATCATTTTGCGCGGTACCGGATTGATCGCCGGCTCGCCAACATCGAGCAAAAGCCCTGTGCGCGTCACGGTACCAACACCTTGCCCAGCGACAAATTCGATGCCGTGTTCTGGCGTTAACGAAAGCTCTACCCAAACGGTTGCCCCATGGGTGACATCTGGGTCATCGCCCGCATCCTTGGTGGTCGCCGCCTTCACAGAATCAGCGCTTATCTCATAGGAAATAATATCAAGGGCTACTTCTTGGCCTTTGGGCAAGGTGACAAACACCTGTTTGGCTTGTTCTTGGGTCAGTAGCGCCTGCGCTGCCGCCACCGAACAAGCGGTGGCACAGGTACCTGTGGTCAGTCCCGACCTAAGCGGTCGCTGGCTGTCACTGCTTTCCGGCCACATAGGTAGTTAAGCGCCATTAAACAGGGCCGCGGTGGCCGCGAAGTTAGAGGCGAAAAACAGATGTAGGTAACTTGCTGTTAAGCCTTTCTCACGATAAATCGCCTCACCCGGTGCCGGGTGACGCTGGCGACGGCCATGGCTTAATGGCTCTGGCGTATTTTCACTTAGGGAACGATGATGGGCATGGCCACGGATATCGCCCTCTGGCAACGGTGCGGTTTGCATACCTTGGCAACCCCGTTTGCCGCGCATGGCCCCCGCCCCTTTTAAAAGCCCCAGCATGGGATAGGTATTGGACTCAAGGTCAGTCAATGTTTCAAGGCTATAGAGCATGCCACCACATTCCGCCAAGATGGGCTTATGCGCCGCAAAGAAGGTCTGAATTTGGTCGAGCATAGCTGTGTTTTGCGACAGTTTTTGTGCATGTAATTCCGGGTAGCCGCCCGGCAGCCACAACGCATCTGCCACAGGCAAATACTGATCGTGCAGCGGAGAAAAGAAGGTCACCTGTGCGCCCAATTTAGCCAACACGCGCAGGTTCGCATCGTAGATAAAGCTAAAGGCTTCATCTTTAGCGATGGCGATGGTTTTGCCCGCTAGGGGCGTGCCAATGTCTGGTAACGTGACGTCCTGTTCTGGCGCATAAAACGCCACGGCGTCAGGTAAGCTAAGTAACGTTTTGTCTTCGGTTTCACTGAGCCAGCGCACCGCCGCCGTAAAACATTCTTCTAACTCATCACCTACTTCAGAGGCTTGTACCAAGCCCAAATGACGCTCCGGCAAGGTCACTTCTTCATCACGCTTTAAGCTGATCAACAGAGGTAAATCTTCTGGCAAGGCATCGCGAATCAGTTGTGCGTGACGTTCACTGCCACAACGATTGGCAATTAACCCTGCGATCTTTACATCACCCCGAAAGTTCGCCAAGCCCGTGGCCAGCGCCGCGGCGGTTTGTGCCATACCTTGCACGTCCATGACAATCGCCGCTGGGATATTAAAGCGAGCGGCTAAGTCAGCACTGGAAGGATCACCATCGAACATGCCCATGGCGCCTTCAACCAAAATTAAGTCCGCTTCTTGGGCGGCGTCAAACAGCATTTTTTGACAGTACTCATCCCCAGCCATCCATATATCGAGCTGCTCTACTGGCTGCTTAGAGGCCTGCGCCAAGATCTGTGGATCAAGGTAGTCTGGGCCGGTTTTGAATACGCGCACAACCTTATCTTGCTCGGTAAAATAGCGTGCTAAAGCCGCCGTAATAGTCGTCTTACCTTGGTTAGAGGCCGGTGCGGTTAGGAATAAGGCTGGGCAATGGACCACATTGGTTGTCATCTTGTTTACTTATCTTAAATTTGTTTGAAATTGTGTTTCAGCTCGATTTACGTCAATAACTGGCTCAGCGTCATGTAATCAGCTTGAAGCGCCTGAGCCAGATCTCGAGCACGGCCGCGCTTAATGGCAGCTAGTTCGGTATCCACTACCACCCGTTTCCCCGGCCAACGTTTGGTGGCAAACTCGCCCGTCACCCGACCATCGGTCAGAATATAGCTGTACAGCTCCAGCTCTGGTTGCTGACGAGAGACTTGCACTAAATAACGTTCGGCATCGTCTAGGGCTTGGTGAATCGGTGTGCCACCGCCGGCGCCAAACTCGTCTAATTGTGTACGAATATTCTGGGGCGCACGCACTTGCGGCAATAGCCAATCCACTTGGTCGCCACCAAAGCCTAAAATGCTGATCTGCTCCCGTTGCAAATACGCCCGCGAGGCAATCTCTAAAATCATCCCTTTGGTCTTCGCAAAGGTTTGCTCAGATAACGTCGAGCCAGAGGTATCCAGTAGGATGCAATGCAATACCGCTTTGCCTGAACGGGCTTTGCGGCGCACTAACTGCTGTGGTGGCCAGGCACCAGCACTGCTTCTCAAAGCCTGAGCGACGTCGATGGCACCCGCTGGCTGTTTACCGAGATTCGCACCGCCTTGGCTGATGCCTCGCTGTTTGCCTGCCAATACGTTTGTGACACTTCGCTCTGGCGGCACAAACGCTTCACTAAATAAGCTGGAACCCAAACCTATGGCTTCGACCGCTAGCTGTCGCTCTGGCGGCATCGAGCCCCATTCACCGACAGACAGTTCACCAGCAGATTCACTCTGTGGTGAAGGTAAAGACTTTCCCGGCGCAGGGCCCTCTTCTTGTGGGAGGGAATCTTGTGGTCGTCGTGAAGGCGGTGGTGAGCTCGGTGGTGCTGACGGCTTAGAGGGTGACGAGGCTTGGCGACGATGCGCTAAGACAAAAGATTCGACTGCTTGTACATCTTCCACGGATACGGTTTGTGCACCACGCCATGCCGCATGCGCAACGGCGGCACGTACCCAGACAATGTCGGCACGCACACCGTCGACCATGGCATCTTGGCAACGACTGGCAATGTCCATGCGAATGGCATCGGCACATTTGATGCTGGACAGTCGCGCTTTGGCTTGGCTGATACTTTGGCGCAAATTGCGTTGTTTGTACTTAAAGGCATCGCAGAAACCTTTGGGGTCCTGATCATACTCATCGCGTAGACGCACAATTTGCACCCGCTCTTCCAAGCTATAGTCATTGGACAAAGACACCATCAGACCAAAGCGATCTTGGAGTTGCGGCCGTAACTCCCCTTCCTCTGGGTTCATGGTGCCGACAAGGATAAAACGTGCCTCATGCACATGACTCACCCCATCGCGCTCGACACGGTTGACACCACTGGCACTGACGTCCAGCAACACGTCAACTAAGCTATCGGCCAGCAGATTCACTTCGTCCACATACAACACGCCTTGATCCGCTTGAGCCAGTAAGCCAGGATGGAATTTCACCTGCTTATCATTCAGCACTGCCTCTATGTCCAAAGAGCCGAGCAAACGATCTTCCGTTGCCCCCAGAGGCAGTGTGACAAAGGCTGTTTCCTGGTCTTGCTGCAAGGGCATGACCCCAGCTAGGCCTCGAGCTAGGGTTGATTTGGCACTGCCACGGGGACCAGCAATCAAGACGCCACCAATACGTGGGTTAATGGCCGTCAATATCAATGCCAATTTAAGGGACTCTTGCCCCGCCACGGCGGTAAAAGGAAAGTTGTGAAAAGAAGCGTCTGCCATGCGTACCTACCGAAGGTTTCGTTCTTGAAACCTTTCTATAATCTAATCCCGAACCTTATCGGTGCCCTCTAACCAAGTCAAATTGAAAAGCCCACATTGCACATGAACCACTTCGATACAGAAGCAAATGCCGTTAAAATAGAGTGACTCTATTAAGGACCTAAATCGTATGAAACGAGCTATGCCGAATGCCAACGCGGTGGACATGAATATGTTGGGCGTGTTTCGCTACAGTAAACGCGCCTTGCATTTGGTATGGCAAACGTCTTCAAAGCTGACCTTGGGCTTGGCCATTCTTACCCTATTTGCCGGGGTCTTGCCCGCCGCCATGGCTTATGTCGGGCAGCTGATCGTCGATGCCGTGGTTGCCGCGATGGACACCTATCAAGAAACGGGTGAGCTGCATTACTTCCCGGCGATGTATTACGTACTCCTAGAAGGCGTGCTGGTATTAGGGCTCAGCGCCAGCCAACGGGGGCTTGCCGCCCTACAAGCCATCTTGCGTGCTTTGCTTGGCCAGCGCGTCAATATGATGATTTTGGAAAAGGCCCAGCAACTTAGCTTGTCCCAGTTCGAGGACTCGGAATTTTACGACAAGTTAGTACGCGCCCGCCGTGAAGCCTCCAGCCGCCCTCTAGCGCTGGTCAATAAAACCTTTTCCTTGCTGCAAAATGCTATTTCTTTGGTCAGCTTTTCCGTGTTGTTGTGGCAGTTTTCCCCTTGGGCGCTGTTGGTGTTGGTCATCGGAGCTCTACCGTCCTTTATCGCCGAAGCCAAGTTTAGCGGCGATGCCTTTCTGTTAGCACGCTGGCGCTCCCCAGAAGTACGCCAGCAAAACTACTTAGAAACCCTACTGGCTCGGGAAGACAACATCAAAGAAGTGCGCCTGTTTCAATTGAGTAAGCGCTTTATTAATCGCTATCGCGATATTTTCGTGAAGCTGTTCAAGGAAAATAAACGCCTCATTGTCCGCCGCGAGTTCTGGGGTTTTGTGCTGGGCATTATCAGTACTCTAGTCTTTTATGGCGCCTATGGCTGGATCGTGACTTCCACCGTAATCGGCGCCATTACCCTAGGACAAATGACCATGTACCTGTTGCTGTTCAAACAGGGACAAGCCGCCGTGGCGTCTTCGCTTACCAGCATCAGTGGCATGTATGAAGACAACTTGTACCTGTCAAACTTGTACGAATACCTCGAACAAGACACCTTAGCGCAACAAAAAGGCGCCAATAAAGGGCCGTTAATGGGCGATGGTATTCGTTTTGAGAATGTGTCTTTTCAGTACCCAGGCAGTGACGCCTATGCCTTAAAAGACATCACCTTACATATTAAACCGGGCAACAGTTTGGCCATTGTCGGGGAAAACGGCTCGGGGAAAACCACTCTGATCAAGCTGTTAACACGCCTCTATACGCCATCCCATGGACGTATTCTGTTAGACGGCTTAGACCTTAACGACTGGAATGAAAGCGCCCTACTGGAACGGATTGGCGTCATCTTTCAGGACTTCGTGCGCTATCAATTTATTGTCGGTGAAAACATTGGTGTCGGCGATGACTCACGTTTCCAGGATGAAGGGGGCTGGCATCACGCAGCGGAGCTGGGCAAAGCCACCGATTTTATTAACCAACTGAGTAGCGGCTACCACACCCAACTGGGTCGTTGGTTTAAAGGCGGCCAAGAACTGTCTGGGGGACAATGGCAAAAGATTGCTCTAGCGCGTGCGTTTATGCGCGAGAAGGCAGATATTCTCGTGTTAGATGAACCGACAGCCGCGATGGATGCTGGCGCCGAGGCGGAAATCTTTGCCCACTTCCAAGAGCATACTGCTAGCAAAATGGCGATCCTGATCTCGCATCGCTTTTCTACCGTGCGCCTCGCCAATGAAATTATCGTGATGGAGCATGGCCAGATTATCGAACGCGGTGACCATGAACAGCTATTAGCAGTGGATGGTCGCTACGCTCATTTATTTAACCTGCAAGCCAAGGGTTATCAATAGCCACCATACTCTGATGAAAAAAGGGGCTGTGAAAGTACATTCACAGCCCCTTTTTACTGTTCAACAGAGCATTAGCTGGTGTGCTTATTTTTCCGCACGACCAGAGAATTTACGCTCTTCCACGTTAACTCGGATACGGTCGCCCGTGGCGATGTACTCAGGCACTTGAATGGTTGCACCAGTAGATAGCACAGCTGGCTTAGTACGCGACGTTGCTGAGGCCCCCTTGATCGATGGGTCCGTTTCCGTAACGGTCAATTCCACCACTTGTGGTAGCTCAAGAGCCACTGGGGCATCGCTTACCAACACCACTTGAATCCCAGTGGTATCTTCGTTAAAGAATGCCACTTCATCCGCAATCGCATCTTTGTGTAGGTTGTAAGGTGTGTAGTCTTCTTGATCCATGAACACATACTCATCACCGTCTAGGTATGAGAAGTTCGCTGGACGGCGGATCAAATCAGCAAGATTCAACATATCAGAATCTTTGAAGGTTTCATCGATTTTACGTCCAGTGACGACGTCGTACATACGCATACGGTACAAGCTACCGCCGGCACGGCCTTGTGGTACCGAACGTTCGATATCACGCACAATATAAGTTTTACCATCGTATTCAACGGCGTTATTACGTTTGATTTCACTGGCTTTTGGCATTTTCAATTGTCCTAAACAAAAAATTTAACCAAGGTTCTTCGCGAGCCCTTCGTCGCAGCTGCTGATGCTAAGCGAGTTAGCCATTTTGTGCCACTAATTAATACACCTGGTGTAAGAAAAGGCGGCCATCTTCGTCTAATTTTAAAACTAGAGACGACATGCTTGTCGCCAACCGGAGTCAAAAAATGAAACGTAGAAGCTTTATCCAAGGTGGTCTTGCCCTGCTGTTGATGAGTCGTGGCTTAACGGCCATTGCAGCAGGCGTCGCCGAAGCGCAATATGAAATCACTCGCACGGAAGCCGAATGGCGCGCCCTTCTGAGCGACTTTGAATACGAAGTCATGCGCGAGGAAGCGACCGAGCGAGCCTACTCGAGCCCCCTCAATGACGAAAAGCGCGAAGGTATATTCCATTGTAAAGGCTGTGATTTGGCACTGTATGATTCAAACACCAAATACGACAGTGGCACCGGCTGGCCAAGTTTTTACGACAGTTTGCCTAACGCTGTGGCCACAAAAGAAGACCGTAGCTGGTTTGTCACACGCACCGAAGTGCACTGTCGTCGCTGTGGCAGCCATTTGGGGCATATTTTTGAAGATGGTCCAGCGCCAACTGGGCTGCGCCACTGTATCAATGGTGTGGCGCTAACCTTTGTCGCTCGAGACGCTTAGAACCAGCGTGGCACGCGGTAGAGATAGTCCTGATAAGCTTGGCCAAAACGGTAACGCAGGATGCGTTCTTCTGGCTCAATTTGAAAACGGGTCAGGAACCAAACAAATGCTAGGATGTAAAACACCAACAAGGGTGAGCCAAGCCATAACATGAGGCTAGCCAGAAACAGCACAAAGCCTAAGTACATTGGGTTGCGCGAGTAGGCGTAAATACCGCGACACACCAAGGAGCTTGATTGATGGGGATCTCGTGGATCAGGGGTAGTTTTATGGGCGAGAAACTCAAGTAGCCCAAACAGACAGCATATGCCACCTGCAATAAACACCAGCCATGCCAGCGAACACAAAAACCAGCCGATGTGCCGTGCAGGCAGACAATCGGCACTGAGCCACATGAGCAAAGCGGTGGCCAAAAATGACAACGCCGGTGGTACTTTTAACTCCAAACTGTCCATCATTAACACCTCAATTCACACTTATCGATTAAGGTTAGCAGATGTCTTTCGCCATTGTCGTGTTTTCCAGCAAGATACCAAAACGCTCAATCTGATTACGTTTGGTGGGCAGAAAGCCTAGCTTTAGGAAGAATTCATAAGCCGTGTCCGAGGCCTGCACTTGCCAGTTGGTTTTCTCGGGAAATTGCTGGCTCATATTCTCAAATGCTGTGATCACTAAGCGCTTGGCGATACCTTGTCGCTGCGCCCTTGGACATATGTAGAGACATTCCAGATCACCACTAAGGTCTAACTCAATAAACCCCAAACATTCACGGTTCTTCTCATCTCGTGCCACCCACACTTGATGCTGTGCCAGTCGCTCGTTCCAAGCCCCAGCATCAACACAGTCAGGTGCCCACGCAGACTTTTGCTCGGCTGAGTAAATGGCATCCGGGACGGCATGCACACTGCGGTGAAATACATCCAGCAGCTCGCGAACATTCATAGTTTGGCTAGTAAAGGGTTCGATAATTACGGTATTAGGATTCATTAAGCGTGTTTTGTCTCATTGTTTTGCGCCCATTTTGGTGGGCGGTGATAACGTCCAACGACAGAACTCAATAGCAAAAATGCCAGTAAAGAATACAACAGACTCCAACTATCCAATACCAATACTGCAGCGCTTAGTACCCCTAAATCGGCGATTAGGGTAGTTCTGCTGGCATGGATATTAAAACGGCGCTCTAGATACACGGCCAGGATATTCAAGCCTCCTAAAGAGGCATTATGGCGAAATAGGATGATCAAGCCAAAACCGACCAACATACCGCCTAAAATAGCTGAGGCAATCGGGTGAATATCGATGTGGATGTAGTGTCGGAAGACTTCGGAGAGTAGCGAGAGAATACTGACCGCAGCAAAGGTGCGAAAGGCAAACTCTTTACCCAAGGCACGCCAGGCCAAAATATAAAACGGTAGGTTTAACACGAAAAACAATTGTCCGAAGGTTAAGCTGGTTAGCTTGAGTAGGATCATACCGATACCGGCGGTCCCACTGATTAACAATCCGACTGAGTTGAGCAGGTGTAGGCCAAGCGCCACGAGCATGCAGCCTTCTAGAATAGAAAGCCATTGGTGTGTGAGTTTCATAATGTGATCCCAAGCTATACGCTCACTTTTGGTGGAGCGCAGGTTAATAACGCGCACCTCTTGTGGAGGTGTTAACGCGGGGTTTGCACCGAGTTATGTGTTGCGATGCAGATTTTGTACCACCTATAAGGGCCGATTATGCGAGATTTTCGTCACTTTTGCACCCTTTTCGAGACATTCACTGGCGATTCGCCTCAATACAGAGCAGCTATAAAAAAGCCCCAACCGGCAGGAGCCGATTGGGGCTTTTAGTTTCTCTACCCATTAACGAGTGCGGCGTGCAGGTGAGCCTTTACTCTTCGAGCGATTGGCGCCGCCCTTACCGGCTGGTTTCGAACCTGCAGGACGGGGACTGGTTGGTCGATTTGCTCCAGCACCATTGCCGGATGCTTTATTCGATTTACGCTGATTACGCTCGTTCTCAGCGTTTTTCTCCATGGTTGGGCGGTTGCTGGTATGAGATGCCCCGGTCTTCTGACCTGGCTTAGCCTTACTTGGACGACGTGGCGTACGCTGGTCTTTCTCTTCGTCCGGTACCAACTGATGCTTCGCGTTACCAATCAGATCGGCACGGCCCATCACACGTAAGGTTTCACGCAGCGCTGGCCAGTTTTTCGGATCGTGGTAGCGCAAGAAGCCTTTTTGTACGGTACGCTCTTTGTAATCTTTTGGCGTGTGCACGTTTTCACTCTTGTACGTCACACCATGAAGCGGGTTCTTACCGGAGTGGTACATGGCCGTCGCTAATGACATCGGCGATGGGTAGAAGGTCTGTACCTGATCTGGTTTAAAGTCATTTTTCTTCAACCACACCGCAAGGTTCATCATATCCTCATCGCTGCTGCCTGGGTGCGCTGCGATAAAGTATGGGATCAAGTGTTGTTTCTTACCCGCTTCTTTGGAGAACTTATCAAACATCTTCTTAAAGCGGTCATAGGTGCCCATGCCCGGCTTCATCATCTTCGACAAGGTGCCCTCTTCCGAGTGCTCTGGCGCGATCTTTAATAAGCCACCAACATGGTAAGTCACCAACTCACGTACATACTCAGGGTCTTCCACCGCCAAGTCATAACGCAAACCCGATGCAATCGATACCTTATGAATGCCTTCTACCGCACGAGCTTTACGATACAGCTCTGTGGTCGGGCTGTGATCGGTCTTAAGGTTCGAACAGATCGTCGGATAGACACACGATAACTTACGGCACGATGCTTGAATTTCATCGTCCTTACAGTTGAGGTGGTACATGTTCGAAGTCGGACCACCTAGGTCAGAAATATGGCCGGTAAACCCTGGTACCTTGCGCTTAATGTCTTCGATCTCGTTCAAGATCGACTCATGGGAGCGCGACTGAATCACGCGCCCTTCGTGTTCGGTGATGGAACAGAAAGTACAGCCGCCAAAACAACCACGCATGATATTGATCGAGGTTTTGATCATATCGTAGGCCGGAATACGGGCTTTTTTATACTTTGGGTGCGGAATGCGCGCATAAGGTAAATCAAACACACCATCCATTTCCGGTGTTTCCAATGGGATTGGTGGCGGATTGACCCAAATCTCTTTCTTGCCGTGTTTTTGAATCAAAGCACGGGCATTATGCGGATTCGACTCTAAGTGCAAAATACGCGAAGTGTGAGCGTACAACACAGGGTCTTTGGAGACTTTTTCAAACGATGGTAGACGGATATAAGTTTTCTCAGGGTCGAGTTTTTCCCCTTTGCGCAGCGGCGCCGGGATGACTCGAATCGGCATCACATCATCGTCTTTGTCTTCTTCACCGGTTTGGCACTTGCCCTCAGGAATGTACTCATAAGGGCTGTAGATTTGATCAACCTTACCTGGCCAGTCGACACGGGTAGAGTCAATTTCAGTGTAACCACCTGGCGGCAGATCACGAATAATGGTGGTACCCCGCACATTAACGATGTCGTCAATACTCTTGCCATTGGCAATCGCATGGGTCACATCAATGATGGCACGCTCAGCGTTACCGTACAGCAGGATGTCGGCAGTCGAGTCCACCAACACTGAACGGCGCACTTCGTCACTCCAGTAATCGTACTGGGCAATACGACGTAGACTCGCCTCGATGCCACCAATCATTACAGGCACATCATGGTAGGCTTGCTTACAGCGCTGCGAGTATACGATGACAGCACGATCAGGTCGTTTACCGCCTTCGCCATAGGGCGTGTAAGCATCGTCATTACGTACTTTAAGATCCGCCGTGTAGCGGTTAATCATAGAGTCCATGTTCCCCGCCGTGACACCGAAATATAAATTCGGACGGCCAAGACGCATAAAGTCATCAGGGCTGCGCCAATCGGGCTGATCAATAATACCGACACGGAAACCTTGGGCTTCCAACACGCGCCCCATCACCGCCATACCAAAACTTGGATGGTCGACGTAAGCGTCGCCAGTGACAATAATGACGTCACAGCTGTCCCAACCTAGGGCATCCATTTCTTCACGGCTAGTCGGTAAAAATGGCGCAACGCCATAACATTCTGCCCAGTAAGGCGAATAAGAGAAAATATCTGGAGCGGTTTTGTGTCGTTTGATCATATGAACTCTATCCCAAGCGATGATCGCTTGGGAGATTGGTGAATCTGGAAGCGTTGAGGTCACTATTATCCCAGAAAATTAGTCAGGTATATAGGGATATTATTGACTGGTAATGCGCCACACCGTTTCTTCATAAAAGGTGCGATCTTCCCCTTGGTAGCGCTCATCGACTTGCAGTAGATCCTCGCTCGCCACTTTTCGAATCCACTCGCCCCAAAGCTCGGTCACTTCAAAATCCAACACCGAGAACGGCGGCCCCATTTGATCCCCATCGTAGCTCAAGGTAATCAATAGTAGAGAGGCTTGAGGTGATAAGCGCTGCTTGGTGTGCAAGACATATTCTTCACGCTTTTCTTCCGGCATGGCCACTAATGCGGCACGGTCGTAACAAGCATCAAAGCCAGTTTCTTCAAAATCGAAGTAGTCGCCTTCGATGATACGCAAAGGTAGATCATTGGCCGTGTGGATTTTGAGGCTGCCCACATGCTCAGTGTGATAGGTTAAATCGTTATCACCGAAAAACTCCACTACCGCCATTGGCGACAGCTCCACACCCGTTACGTTATAGCCTTGATTAGCCAACCACAATAAATCCGCTGATTTGCCACACAAAGGCACCAGCACTTTGGCACCACGGGCCACTTGGGGCCAGTATTGTACCAACCATGGATTCACTTCATCGCGATGGAAGCCAATGCGTCCAGACTGCCAGCGCTCTAACCAAAATTCATTTGTAACCACGTGCACCTCTAGGATGTGTTAACATTTTGCTTAATACGTTGGATAACACCATTGTATAAAAAGCTTATACCAATAACATGACAGCAAATATGCAGAATAAATCCATGTCATTAGATTCCGCTCCAGACCATATCAAGCTAGCCGTCGATTTGATCGCCCTGCTAGAAGAGAATGAAATCCCGAACGATACTGCCATTGCAGCCTTAAAAATTGTCTTACAAGACTACCAACAAAAAGCCGCTAGCTCGCCTCATACGACGGCCGCTCCGCCATCATCGACGGCGGATTAAAAAACGTCGCCAAAGGCTGTTTGGCGGCCTCAATCACAGAGTGATGCTGCCAAATAGGTGCTTGATCCTTATCCACTAATAGGGCTCTCACCCCTTCACAGAAATCACCATGCACACTGATATTGACCGATAAAATGGTTTCTCGTTCAAACACCGCCGCTAAACTCTGTCCTTTCCCCCAGTTTAGCTGCTCTAGAATCAAACAGGCAGATAAAGGACTCCCTTTTAGGAAATTATGACGCGCCGCCATTAGGGTTGGGCTGTCATTATCAAAGTGCTTAAACGAGTGGTAGATATTGACGATGTCGCCACTCATAAGCTTTTCCAGCTCTTTCTCATGGGCGATCAGTTCAGGTTTTAACAACGGCAAGTCATCTGACAAAGTAAAGCCATGCAACACACGCTCAATATGCTGCGCCACATGCTCATGACTGTTGTCTTCCAAGGTACCTGCGGCCAACTGATCCAGCAGCTCTTGATAGGCTTCATCGCAAATATAATGAGTGGCCAGCCCCAGCTCACAGGCGTCTGTGGCATTGACTTGGTAAGCCGTTAAAGCAAGAAAGCGGGCGAAATGTTCAGGCAGCTGATTAAGAAAGTAGCTGGCCCCGACATCTGGATACAGGCCAATCTTGATTTCCGGCATCGCTAGGCGACTGGAGGGCATCACCAAACGATAGCGTGCTCCCATAAAGAGCCCCATACCACCGCCCATCACATAACCGTGGCCCCAGCAAATAATGGGCTTACGATACTCTTGAATCAGTTGGTCTAATTGATATTCGTGGCCAAAATAGTGCTGACTAAAGGCGCCTTGGTCCCCTTGTTCGGCAATGGCGCGATAGACATCGACCACATTACCGCCGGCACAGAAAGCTTTTTCGCCCTCCCCTTCCAGCAAAACAGCGACAATATAAGGATCGTCTTGCCAAGCCTGCAACTGTTGTTGCATGGTTTTAATCATGTCTAACGACAAGGCATTTAGAGTTCTGGCTGAATTCAGCCGAATGCGACCCAGCTTAAAATGGCTGGCAAAAGGCAGAGATGAGAATTCCACCGAGTGAGACATAAGCGCTCCGTTATTATTTTTCTTGGTCTATTTCGTCCTATTGTTGTTTCAAAGTAGCGGAACTGGGCGAGCGGAACAATAGTTTTAAGACTAATGTCGAGCAGAGGCAAAAAAGCCCCGTTTGATGTCACTCAAACGGGGCTTTTGAAAAGAACCAATCACCTGACTTAGCGCTTCGGCGCAAAAGGGTTATCAGACGACTTAAATTCAAACGAAATCGGCGTACCTGTAATGTTCAATACGGTACGGAATTTGTTCTCGAGGTAACGTTTGTAACTGCCTGGCAAAGCATCCGTCTGGTTACCGTGTACCACAATACGCGGTGGGTTAGAGCCACCTTGGTGGGCGTAACGTAGTTTGATACGACGACCTCTGACCATTGGCGGCTGGTGCTCGGCTACCGCATCTTCCAAAATACGCGTTAGACGGTTCGTTGACCACTTAGCGTAACAAGACTCGTAAGTCTCTTCGATGGTGTCATACAGGTCACCCACACCGGTACCGTGTAGCGCTGAGATGTAATGCACCTTAGCGTAGGGTACGAAGCCAAGGCGACGCTCGACTTCCTTCTTAATGTGCTCACGATCCTCTTTCTTCAAGCCATCCCACTTGTTGATGGCAATCACCAAACCACGGCCCGCGTCTAGAACGTAACCAATCATGTGCAGGTCTTGCTCTACCAGGTCTTCATGGGAGTCGATCACACAGATTACCACGTTAGCGTCTTGGATCGCCTGCAAAGTTTTAACGATGGAGAACTTCTCAACCGCTTCCTTAACATGCTTACGACGACGCACACCTGCAGTATCGATTAGGGTGTAATCTTTGTCATGGCGTTTGTACGGAATGTAGACACTGTCACGCGTCGTTCCCGGCATGTCATACACCACCACACGCTCTTCACCCAGCATGCGGTTCACCAGTGTTGATTTGCCAACGTTAGGACGACCTACCACACCGATACGAATACCTTTGGCATTAAACTCGATCTGATCGCGCATTTCCGCGATACGTTCTGCGAAAGGCAGCATAACCGTATCGATCAGTGAACGAACACCTTTGCCATGGGCCGCAGCCAATGGGTAAAGTTCGCCCATGCCCAATGCGTAGAAGTCTGCTAGTGCGATGTCTTCATTGATACCATCGGTTTTGTTGACCACTAGGTAAACCGGCTTTTCAGAACGGCGTAGGTGATTGGCAATCATTTCGTCGGCAGGGTTCAGACCATGACGACCGTCCACTAGGAATAGCACCACATCCGCTTCTTCAATCGCAAGCAACGACTGACGCGCCATATGCTCATCAATACCCTGCTCATCACCACTGATACCACCCGTATCAATAACAATAAATTCGTGTTCCCCTGCTTTACCGTCACCGTATTTTCGGTCACGCGTCAGGCCAGGATAGTCCGCTACCAACGCATCACGTGAGCGTGTCAGCTGGTTAAACAGGGTAGATTTTCCAACATTGGGTCGACCGACCAATGCAATAACTGGGATCATTTTTTCAACCTATAAAAATACAAAGTGGCTGCTACGCCTTTTGAGCGAAGCAGCCTCTTCAAAAATTGCTTTGAGCTTTCGCTCTAGACAACGTCTACTACCAATAGTGTAAAGCTGTCACATTTGCAGTTGGCGTAAGTATAAACAATTGTTCATCATTCGACACCATGCGACTGCCAGCCGGACGACGAGAATCGGCTAAGGTCCAAGCCTCTGCCTCTCCAGTGGAGCGATTCAGCAAGTGGATCCAGCCGCCGCGGTCCAACACCGCTACATAATCTTTATAAAAAACCGGTGATGCTAGATCACGATCTTTTAAGCTATCGTTTTCCCACAGGGTTGAGCCGTTACGTGCATTTAAGCTGTGCACTACGTTATTTTGATCAATCACCGCTAACTCGCTGCCATTGACCGCAACCCCTACCGCACTGGAAATACTACGCTGCCAAACAGGACGACCGGTTTGCAGTGCAAGCGCCGTCACCGTGCCGTTGTAAGCCACGGAATAAAGCAGGCCATTGCTCACGACAAAGCGACCACGAATATCAGAAAGGCGTTCAATTTCATAACGACCTTCCGGTTTGCCGACTGCATATTCCCAAATCTGGTCGCCCGTTTGCAGGTTGTAAGCTTTCACTTTACCCGTAGCAAAACCAGCAATGACTTTGCCATCGGCAATCACCGGCGCCGTGTTGCCACGCACTGTCAAGGCAGGCAAATCTTCTTTGTCGCGCCACAGGGTATTGCCCGTCTCTGCGTCCATCACTGTTAGCCAACCGTCGCCGGTTAAGACGGCCACACGGCCTTGACCGTTACCCGTTTCTGATAAAATTTCAGAGGTTAACGATTTCGTCCACAGCACTTTCGACTCGGCTAAGGAAACTGCGACTAACTCGCCATCGTAGGTACCAAAGAAGACGTCATCACCGTAGCGAGAAACGCCGGCACTTGGACGAAAGCCTGTTGCAACGTGAACGATTTGACCACCGGAAGACTGCTCTAGCTCGTAGACATCACCACGATTGGTGACTAGCGCTAAGGTGTCGCCTTGGGCAACCATGTTGTAGGTTTCCGTTTGCTCGCCCGCTTGGCCGTTGACCTTGGTACGCCAATGAGCATCGAAGTACACTTGCTGATCAATACCCGCTGGCGGCGGTAACAATCGAGTTGAACAACCCTGTAGTAATGCAGCACTGACAACGGCTGCCGCGATCATTGGCTTCCACATAGTTAACTAGCCCTTCACCAGATCTTTTAGTTTGATCTCTAATAGAGGGTGCTGTGCACCTTCGCCCATGGCTGCCGAGGCACTTTCGTAGGCTTCACGAGCTTGGTCTCGCTTGCCCTGCGCTAACAGAATGTCACCGCGTAACTCTTCAACCTGACCAGCAAACTCTGACTGTTGTACCGCATTCAATGTTGCAAGTGCTGAATCGTATTGTTCTTGCTCAGCTTGTAAGCGAGCGATACGAATATTCGCCACCGCATCAAACGCCGCATCTTCGGACTGTTCAACCACGGTCGATAGTGCCGTCACAGCAGCATCGTAATTGCCTGCTTGGGCATCGATACGCGCCACGAACAGCTGACTAAACATGGCATAGCCTGTGTCATCGTAATCGTCCGCTAATTGCTGAGCGATAAAACGTACCGTTTTCTGGTTTTCTTCCTTATCCAGATCTGACGCTGCTTCGGTCAGATTTTGGTACAGCGAAGAGGCTTCCGCTAGATGGTTAGCTTGGCTGGTCTGCCATGCTTGGAAACCAAAGTAGCCACCGACACCGACAGCTACCGCTAATACCAGAGAGGTACCGTTTTTCTTCCACCACGCTTTAAACGCTTCGATTTGTTCTTCTTCAGTTTTTACTTCAGACACACTGTGTTCCTCATAATCCTATTGCGAACGGCTGTGCTCAATATTAACCGTTAAGCTTTTCCAACAAGCTTGCGACCAGCGCATCATTTGCGCAAGACGTCTGTTCACCTGTCTGCATGTCTTTTACTTGTACCACGCCTTCTGCGACTTCCGTTTCACCTAGAATGAGGGTAAAACGTGCGCCAGATTTATCGGCTTTCTTCATTTGGTTCTTGAAGTTACCACCACCACAATGACGTAGCACGGTCCAGCCTTGACCAGCATTACGCAGAGCTTCGGCCACAACAAATGATTGAAGTTCCGCTGCGTCACCAAAGCTCACCACAAAAATGTCAGTCGTGTCTTTGGCTTCTGCTGGGATCAACTCTAACGTTTCCAGCAACAGTACGAGACGCTCAACGCCCATAGCAAAGCCCACTGCAGGAGTGGCACGGCCACCGAGTTGTTCAACCAGACCATCGTAACGACCACCGGCACAAACCGTCGCCTGAGCACCTAAGTGAGACGTCACCCACTCAAATACCGTTTTACCGTAGTAGTCCAAACCACGAACTAGTTTACGGTTGATCACGAATGGCACATCGTTGGCTTTCAAGATCGCTTGTAAACGCTCAAAGTGCTGTTGCGATTCTTCATCAATGAAGTCTTCAAGGCTTGGCGCATTGGCCAACACTTTCTGCGTTGCTTCATCTTTCGAATCCAAAATACGCAGTGGGTTGGTTGAAAGACGACGCTGACTGTCTTCGTCTAGCTGATCTTTAAATTCGGTTAGGTATTCTACCAATGCCGCTTTAAAGGCTTCACGGGCAGCCGCCACACCGATGGTGTTTAGCTGCAGTTCAACGTGTTCTAGCAGGCCAAGTTTTTTCCATAGACGCGCGCTTAAAATAATCAGCTCAGCGTCAATATCAGGGGTCGACATACCGAATGATTCGACACCGATTTGGTGGAATTGACGGTAACGGCCTTTTTGTGGGCGCTCGTAACGGAACATCGGACCAACATACCAAAGGCGCTGAGTTTGATTGAACAGTAAGCCCGCTTGATCGGCTGCACGAACACAGCTTGCGGTACCTTCAGGACGTAGGGTTAGGGACTCACCATTACGATCATCAAAGGTGTACATTTCTTTTTCAACAATGTCCGTTGTTTCACCCACGCCACGTTTGAACAATTCTGTATGTTCAACGATTGGGAAACGGATCTGTTGATAACCGTAGCCACTAACCACTTCAGTAACTGTTTTTTCTAGGTACTGCCAAACTGATGATTGGCCCGGCAGAATGTCATTCATTCCGCGAATTGCTTGTACTTTACGACCCACTATTCGTGCCCTTATGACTTAGCGATAAGATTGGATTCTTCTTTCTCTTTGGCATCTGCTTTTTCTCGAATCATTCGTTCAAGATCGTCTACCAAAGTTTCATTTTTAACTTTTGTGTTGGGCTTACCGTCTAGGTAAACCAAGTTATTTGGTGAGCCACCGGCTAGACCAAGATCCGCTTCTTTAGCTTCACCTGGACCATTGACGACACAGCCAATCACGGCCACGTCCATCGACACCTTGATGTCTTCTAGGCGCTCTTCTAACTCATTCATGGTTTTGACCACGTCAAAGTTCTGACGCGAGCAACTTGGGCAGGCAATAAAATTGATGCCACGGTTACGCAATTTCAAACTGCGTAGCATATCCCAACCGACTTTTACCTCTTGTACCGGATCCGCCGCCAACGACACTCGCAAGGTGTCGCCAATGCCATCCATTAATAGCAAACCAAGACCGATCGAGGATTTCACTGTACCAGAACGTAAGCCACCGGCTTCGGTGATCCCCAAATGCAGCGGGTTATCAATTTGCGAGGCAATTTTACGGTAAGCGTCCACCGTCATGAAGATATCAGAGGCTTTTAAGCTCAACTTAAACTCTTGGAAGTCGAGCGCATCAAAGTACTCAATTTGACGGAAGGCCGACTCTACTAGAGCGTCAGGTGTTGGCTCGCCATACTTTTTCTGTAGATCTTTTTCCAGAGAACCCGCGTTCACACCGATGCGAATCGGGATATTCTTGTCGCGTGCGCAATCCACCACAGCACGAACACGGTCTTTGTTACCGATGTTGCCGGGGTTAATACGCAAACAATCGACGCCATATTCAGCGACTTTCAAAGCGATTTTATAGTCAAAGTGAATGTCTGCTACCAATGGCACAGATACCTGCTCACGGATCGCCTTAAAAGCTTCCGCTGCGTCCATAGAAGGCACAGATACGCGAACAATGTCCGCGCCAGCATCTTGGATCGCACGAATTTGCGCAACCGTAGCCGCCACATCACAGGTTTCTGTGTTGGTCATACTTTGCACACTGATTGGGGCACCACCACCAACCGGCACATTGCCCACCATGATTTGACGTGATTGACGGCGTTTAATAGGTGATTCGAAATGCATGTTTCTCTCTACTCAAGCTCAAATCGAGCTAGATCTTTGCGTACGTAAGAAGAGAAGTCGAACTGCTCTCCCTGGTAAATAAATTCAGACACACCAGGCGCATAACCTAGAGTTACTCGGTATGGTGCTTGGCCATCTAATTCAAGGCTACTGCCAGCAGATTTTACGCCAGAAAAAAGAATTCGGCCGCTGCTATCACGAATTTCAGTCCAACAATCGGCTGAAAACTGCAGCACAATGTCATGACTTGCGACGACGGGCTCAGGCGCTACCGTAGCAGGCTCGGCAACGTTTTCTGGTTCACGGGCCGCTTCGGCGACTTGTTCTGTATCGACCCCAGCATCTTCTAATAAGGCAATGGTCTCAGCAGACAACCCTGTCACTACCTCGTCAGCCGCCTCTTCTGTGGTATCACTTAGGCTCTCAGTTAGCGCTGCAAAGTCAATCTCAGCATCGGTTACTTCAGAATCAGTTTGAGTGGCTGCCGCAGGCGCTTCAATCGTATCCATATTAGAGGTGTTTTCATCTTCCGCTGCTTGCGTCATTTCGTCGCTCACTTGCTCTTGTGCTACAGCAGAGCTCTCTTCTGGTTCTGAGGATTGCGACGGCCACCAAAACACTACAAAAGCGATGATGGCAATAATGATCGCGGAAACGATCACAAAGATGGGGTCACGACCAGAGGATTGCGCTTGAACATTATCCACTGGGCGTAAATGGCTTTCTTTCACAGACTGCTGCTCATCAAAAGCAGCCAACACTTGATGATGATCTAGGCCTAATAGACGGCAGTAGCTTTTTAGATAGCCACGGGCAAAAGTAGCGGAACGAAAGCGCTCAAAGGCACCATTTTCTAGGGCATAGACACTGTCAATGGACAGCTTTAATTCGGTAGCCACCTGTCGCTCATCCAGCGCCAGGCTTAGACGTTTCGCTCTGAGGGTCTGACCAATATCCAAAGCCTGTTTGCCTTGCTCAGGAGCAATATCCATCTCTAATTCGGTTGTCATGATCTTACCTTGGTAAAGCAGGCGGAAAGTGCTTAGCTACCCAAATGTAGGCCCCCCCCTGCAATGACGCGCAGGACTGACAAAACGGTAGCGTAACCAGTCCAATGTAGCGGACCAACCAATGCCTGAATATTAATAAAAAGCACTTTCTTTTATTCGCTTTGTATTAAATCAAGATTGCGGCCGCCCATCAAACCAATCACGCGAAAATGATGAAAATCTTTTCTATCAACGGCAGGTTTTTGAGTGAATCTGACGTGTTACTGACAACAGGCGTCCACATCAGACTCTTTTCCTACAATAACGGGCTTATTCCGTCACTTCACGCAGTTCAATGTATTTCTGTGAACGGCGAGTTTTATCAAGGAAATCACCCACCAGCTGACCACACGCTGCATCAATATCATCACCACGGGTAGTACGTACCGTTACCGTGTAACCGTCGTCGGCCAAGATTTTTTGGTAACGACGCGTTTGGTTATTCGATGGCTTTTCGTAACCGGAATGCGGGAACGGGTTAAATGGAATCAAGTTGATCTTACATTCTAAGTTTTCAAGCAACTTCGACAGTTGACGCGCATGCTCTTCCTGATCGTTCACACCGGCCATGACCGTGTACTCGATGGTGATATGACGCTTGTCTGGCAGGTTGTCCAAATAATGCTGGCAGGCTTCTAGCAGATCTTCGATTGGGTACTTTTTGTTGATCGGCACCAATTCATTACGCAGCGCGTTATTTGGTGCGTGCAAAGAGATCGCCAAGGATACATCGGTACGCTTAACCAAATCGTAAATACGTGGCACCACACCAGAAGTACTCAGTGTCACGCGACGCTTAGACAAACCGTAAGCATTGTCATGCATCATCAGCGTCATGGCATCCACCACTGGTTCAAAGTTCATCAGCGGTTCGCCCATGCCCATCATGACCACGTTAGTGACGCGACGCGGGCCGTTTGGATCCATCGGACCAAAAGATTTGATCGCGATCCACACCTGACCAATGATTTCTGCAGGCGTTAGGTTACGGTTAAAGCCCTGCTTACCGGTCGAACAGAAACTACAATCCAAAGAACAACCAACCTGTGAAGACACACATAAGGTCGCACGATCACCATCCGGAATCAGAACCGCTTCAACACAGTTATTCTGGCCACCTTCAGTGCGAATGATCCACTTGCGCGTACCATCGGTAGAAATGTTCTGTGAAACAATTTCCGGTGCACGGATCTCACAGATGTTTTCCAACTTAGCGCGCAACTTCTTACTAACATCCGTCATTTCTTCAAAGGACTCAGCGCCCTTTTGATGAATCCATTTCATCACTTGGGTTGCACGGAATTTCTTTTCGCCGATCGACTCAAAGAACTCGATGAGTTTATCAGGTGAAAGGCCAAGTAAATTAACTTTTGGGGTGTCAGTCATAGGTATCAATCATTCGCTCTAAAGCGTTAAGTGTAGACAAAAAAGCTTCTGAAAAGGGATTACGCTTTTCAGAAGCCTCTGCAAAGAAGCGGGCCATAGGCCCGCTTCCTCTTAAACCTGCTTTTCTAAATTGAAAAGGTAGGTCTTAAATCAATTACTTACCGAAAAAGTAAGCAACTTCACGTGCAGCAGACTCAACAGAGTCAGAACCGTGAACAGCGTTCGCATCGATAGACTCAGCGTAATCTGCACGTAGAGTACCAGCAGCAGCTTCTTTAGGGTTAGTTGCACCCATTAGCTCGCGGTGACGTAGAACAGCGCCTTCGCCTTCAAGAACAGAAACAACAACAGGACCAGAAGTCATGAATGCAACTAGGTCGTTGTAGAATGGACGCTCTTTGTGCTCAGCGTAGAAACCACCAGCTAGCTCGTCGTCTAGTTGAATCATTTTCGCTTCAACGATTTTCAGACCAGCACGCTCGAAACGAGTGTAGATTTCACCGATTACGTTTTTAGCAACAGCATCTGGCTTGATGATAGATAGAGTGCGTTCTAGCGCCATGTTAAACTCCAAATTTGAATTTCAATGGCCACACGATATTGTGGGGCCGACTAATAAGTTTTAGCGTGCGGATTATACGCATGTCTTTATGAAATTTGTATGTATCCACAGCGTTTTTTTTTAGGGTAAAACGCGAAAATACGCGTTTTTAAACAATTTATGCGCCACGCAACTGAGATACGGCGTTTTTCACGGTTTCGATAACGAAATCGATCTCTTCTGCTGTGGTAAAGCGCCCCACCGACATACGCAGTGATGCATGGGCCAATTCGTCTGATAAACCAATGGCACGCAGCACATAGGAAGGCTCTAGGCTGGCAGAAGTACACGCCGAACCAGATGAAAGCGCCACGTCGGCTAACGACATCAACAGCACTTCCCCTTCAACACCATCAAAGCCAACATTGATCACGCCAGCGACACGATTTTCTGAATCGCCATTTAGGTGTACGCCAGGCATTTCCGACAAACCCTGCCACAGCTTTTCACGTAATGCCGTGATGCGCTCGCAGTCGCTTGCCATGTCCGCTTTGGCAATAGCAAAGGCTTCGCCCATGCCCACGATTTGGTGGGTCGCCAATGTACCTGAACGCATGCCACGCTCATGGCCACCACCATGAATCTGTGCTTCCAGCTTCACTTTCGGCGAGCGGCGTACATACAAGGCACCAATGCCTTTCGGGCCATAGGTTTTATGGGCCGTCAACGACATCAAGTCAACGTTCATTGCATTGACATCAATCGCAACTTTGCCAGTCGTTTGTGCTGCATCCACGTGCAGATAAATACCACGGGCACGAGTCTCTTTGCCGATGGCCGCAATATCCGTCACGACGCCTAACTCATTATTGCCGTGCATTAACGATACTAAAATCGTATCGTCACGCAGCGCTGCAACAACGCTGTCCACGGCAACTTCGCCATGAGCATTAGGCTGTAAATAGGTCACTTCAAAGCCTTCTTTCTCAAGCTGGCGGCAAGGGTCCAGTACGGCTTTGTGCTCAATCATTGAGGTCACAATATGGCGCCCCTTCAGCTTATTCGCTTGCGCCACACCTTTGATCGCCAGATTGTTCGCTTCTGTTGCACCGGACGTCCAAACGATTTCACGGGCATCCGCCTCGATTAGCTCCGCCACCTGCAAACGCGCATCTTCCACAGCCTCTTCTGCACGCCAGCCAAATAGGTGCGAGCGCGAAGCAGGGTTGCCAAAGTTGCCGTCTTGGGTCAGACATTGCATCATTTTTTCGGCAACACGTGGATCTACCGGTGTCGTCGCTGAGTTGTCGAGGTAAACAGGTGTTTGCATTAGAACTCTCCGAGGTAACGCAGGTTAAACAGATGCTTGGGCAATGGCTTGTACACGCCCCACAATCGAGCGTAGGCCGTTACCACGAGTAGGACTCAAGTGACTTTCAAGATCCAACTCAGAGAAATAGCCATCAATGTCGAATGCTAAAATGTCGGCCGGCGTTCTCTCGTTGTAAGCCGCCATCACTAACCCCAACAAGCCACGCACAATCACCGCATCGCTATCGACAGAAAAGGTTAACACCTCTCCTTTGGTCGCATCTTGCGCACTGCCAGGTTGAATCCAGACATTACTCTGACAACCTTTCACTAAGCGCTCTGGGGTACGCCAAGCGTCGTCGAACTCAGGCAGAGACTTGCCTAAGTCGATAATGTATTTGTACTTCTCTTCCCAATCATCAAAGAAAGAAATGTCATCAATAATCTCTTCTGGTGTCGGTAAAGACATAACGCCTCGCTAAATTGAGTCTCTGAATTAAATAGTGCGATAGATTGAATGGCACAAAAAGAAACGGCCAATGGTTGAAGTCATTGGCCGTCGCTATTGTAGTCGATTTTACGCTGGAACTGTATGCGTTAGAAGAACAAGCCAGCTTCAAGCTGTGCTTCTTCACTCATCATTTCACGTGACCATGGTGGATCAAATACAAGCTCAACATTCACATTGGCAACATTTGGTACTTTTGCCACACGATATTTCACATCGCTTACCAGTACAGGTCCCATGCCACAGCCTGGAGCCGTTAGCGTCATTTGAATAGCAACGCCCTTGTCTGCTTGATCAACCGCTACCTTATAAACCAAACCTAGGGACACCAAACTGATGGGAATCTCTGGGTCATAGACACTGTCCAATGCTTGCCATACTTGCTCTTCAACAATCTGACCTGAGCCATCGTCCGCGAAGCTCAGTACTTCTGGCTCCTGACCGATAGCATCCGCATCAGTGCCATCAATACGTAGCATGTTGCCTTGAAAAGTCACCGTGTAATTACCACCCAACGCTTGGTTGATGGTAATAAACTGACCTTCTGGAATGGTGGTGGGTTCACCGCTTGGGACTCGGCGAGCGGGACACTCGCGCTGAGTTACGACCATTTTCTGCATGCTGTTAATTCACACTAAAGCTTTCGCCGCAGCCGCATTCCGCAACCACATTGGGGTTATTAAATTTTACCACTTGGTTAATGCCTTCGCGCACCAAGTCAATCTCCGTACCTTTTAACAAGGTCAAAGACTCATCGTTAATCGCGAGCTTCACACCATCAAAATCTATGATGGCATCACCCTCTTGCGCCGCGTCAACGATATCAAGTACATAAGCGTAACCTGTACAGCCACTCTCTTTGGTGCTCAGGCGGACAAGGCTACCTTCATTTTGCGACGTAAGCTTGGATGCAAAAAACTTACGTGCAGCATCGGTCATGGTGACCGACTGATTCGGATCGAATGTTTCTGTCGACATAATGCCTCCTAGGCCAACATCATGTACACTTTTTTCAAAGCTTTAAAGAATTGCTCGACTTCTTCAATCGTAGTGTAAATCGAGAACGACATACGTGCCGTACCTGGCACGCCAAAACGAGCCATCAAAGGCTGGGCACAGTGATCACCGGTACGAATCGCAATACCTTGACGGTCTAGCAAGAAACCAATGTCCGCAGGGTGACCTTGGTCCAATACAAAACTGAACGCACCAACTTTGTCTTCCGCTTCACCGATCATGCGCAAACCATCAAACTCTTTGGCAAGCTCGGTTGCACGCGCCATCAGAGCTTTTTCATGCGCCGCCACCTCAGCATAGTCAAATGAACTGAACCAACGGATAGCCTCACCCATGGCAATGGCATCACCAACATTTGGCGTGCCCGCTTCAAGGCGATAAGGCAACACATTCCAAGTCGCGTCTTGTAGCGTCACGACAGAAATCATCTCGCCACCGGTTTGCCATACAGGCCATTCAGCCAACAACTCTTCTTTGCCCCATAACGCACCAATGCCCATCGGACCGTAGATTTTATGTCCTGAAAAGGCATAAAAATCGCAACCAATGTCTTGTACGTCGACATTACCGTGGGCAATACCTTGAGCACCGTCGATGAACACCCAAGCATCAAATTGCTTCGCTTGCTCCGTCAACCATTTAACCGGGTTTACCGTACCCAGCGAGTTGGATACATGCGGGAAAGCCACCAGCTTGGTATTTTCATTTAGCAATGAAACGTACGCGTCTAGGTCCAGCTCGCCTTTATCGGTTACTGGCACAGTACGAAGCGTCGCACCTGCTGCTTTACAAGCTTGCTGCCAAGTAACAATGTTGGCATGGTGTTCCATGCCCGTCACGATTACTTCATCAGAGCTTGTAAGCAGTTTCGACAAACCGTTGGCAATCATATTGATGCCTTCAGTCGTACCAGACGTCCAAATTACTTCTTCACGCTTAGGCGCGTTAATGAAGTCTTTAATGATGTCGCGTGCATTCTCAAACTTACGCGTCGCTTCATCCGCTAGACGGTGCGCGCCACGGTGTACGTTCGAGTTATAGTGAGAGTAATACTCCACCAGCGCATCAATGACACACTGCGGCTTCTGGGTCGTCGCCGCGTTATCAAGATAGATAAGAGGATTGCCATCGATTTCGCGTTTTAAAATGGGAAACTGCTCGCGAATAGCAGCGACATCAAGACTCATGGACTTCTCGCTTATTTCACTTCCATCTGAGAAAATCGGTCACGAATAATCGGACGCACCCATTCCGCCAACTCTGCAGTTGGCATCTGGTCGATCAACTCATTAATAAAACCAAAGCTCAACATTAGCTGTGCTTGGGAACGACTAACACCGCGTGTTTGCAGGTAGTACAAGGCCTTCTTATCGATCTCTGCGATGGTCGCGCCGTGGGCACAACGCACATCGTCAGCGTAGATTTCCAGCTCAGGCTTAGTATTGATTTCCGCCTTGTCAGACATCAACAAGTTGCGGTTATTTAGCTCAGCCAAGGTCTTCTGCGCATCACGGTGAATATGGATACGGCCGTTGAATACCGCACGGCTGCTATCGCCAGCAATACCACGAATATTTTCTTCCGTGGTACAGTTTGGCACCGCGTGCTCAACGTTAGCGTGCAAGTCGAACAACTCTTTACCGTCTAGCAGGTAGATGGCATTCAGCTTAGCGTCCGCTTTTTCACCCGCGTGAATGATATCTGTATCAATACGCTGTAAATCGCTACCAAAGCCAATGATGCTGCTGTTCAAAGACGCACTTTCTAGCAGTTTAAAGTGACACCCACCGATGGCCACATTGTCTGCAGCCTGCAACGCAAAACGGTAATGCTCAAGCGTTGCTTCAGCACCGATTTGGTATTCGGTGTAAGCTGTGGTTAGGGACGCACCCTGACCTTCAGCGTTTTCCACTACTTTAAGGGAAGCACCGGCTTTGATGTCAACGATCACACGAATGTGGCCTTGGGCACCATTGCTTAGCAAGTTGTTGATACGTAGCAATTGCTCAATTGCTACGCCTTCCGCAACCGTTACCACAGCAACGTCAGCGGCTAGCACATCATTGACTAGACCGAATACATGACGCTCGGGCTTGATCTCTGCGAACAAGCTCGACTCTTGCATTTCAATCGTCAGACCTTCAGGTAGATCTTCTGGTAGCGATACCAGCTGACCGTCCACAAACGTCAACTCAAGGAATTCAAGACCTTCAACCGCTACCGGTTCAAGCTCAGGAGATTCTTCTTTAAAAATGGCCGCACTGCGCTCTACTGCACGAAGTGGTGTGTACTTCCATGCTTCCGTTTTACGGGTTGGCCATTTAATGTCTTTTAATAGCGCAAGCGACGTCGCTCGCTGGTCTTCAAAACCATCTTGAATGCTGTCGGCACGAGCGATGGCTTGTTGTAACCATTCACTCATGATTAATCCTCTAGCTCGTCTTCTGTAGGCTCAGCTTGCAACCAAGAGTAACCTTGTGCTTCCAGCTCTTTCGCCAGTGACGCATCACCGCTTTTCACGATTTTGCCGTCTGCAAGCACGTGTACAAAGTCAGGCTTGATGTAGTCCAGTAGACGCTGGTAGTGCGTCACAACGATGAAGCTACGCTCAGGAGAACGCTGGCTGTTAACACCGTTTGCGACCACTTGCATGGCGTCGATATCTAGACCTGAATCGGTTTCATCTAGGATACAAAGCTTTGGTTGTAGCAAAATCATCTGCATGATTTCGTTACGTTTCTTCTCACCACCGGAGAAGCCTTCGTTCACACCACGTTTAAGGAATGACACTGGCAAGTTCACTTGCTTACACGCTTCTTTGGCAATTTTCAGGAATTCAGCAGACGTCAATGCTTCTTCACCGCGTGCTTCACGCTGCGCATCAACCGCTACTTTCAAGAACTCAAGGTTGCTCACGCCAGGAATTTCAACTGGGTATTGGAACGCTAGGAAAAGACCTGCACGGGCACGATCCTCTACTTCCATCTCAAGTAGATCTTCACCATCTAGAGTGGCAGAACCGCTGTCTACTTCATAGCCATCACGACCAGACAGAACATAGCCTGTAGTCGATTTACCAGCACCGTTCGGGCCCATTATGGCATGAACTTCACCTGGTTTAATGTCTAGGTTGAGACCTTTGAGAATGTTTTTTTCTTCTACACTCGCGTGCAAATCTTTGATCGATAACAAAGTGTTTTCGTTTGACATGTTCAATGGGTTCCTCAACCTAACCAACAGAGCCTTCAAGGCTAATTTCGAGAAGTTTGCCTGCTTCAACGGCAAACTCCATAGGGAGTTCTTTAAATACTTCTTTACAGAAGCCGTTTACAATCATAGAGACTGCTTTTTCAGGATCTACGCCACGCTGACGACACAAGAACATCTGGTCATCGCTTACTTTAGACGTGGTCGCTTCGTGCTCTACGATCGCCGATGGATTACGACTTTCTACGTATGGGAATGTGTGTGCACCACACTGATCACCGATCAGCAAGGAATCACATTGTGTGAAGTTACGCGCCCCTTCTGCACCTGGGTTCATACGCACTAGGCCACGGTAAGAGTTGTTACTTTTACCGGCAGAAATACCCTTAGAGATGATCGTCGACTTAGTGTTCTTACCGATGTGGATCATCTTCGTACCGGTGTCCGCTTGCTGACGGCCACGGGTTAGGGCAACAGAGTAGAATTCACCAACACTGTTATCACCTTTTAGGACACAGCTTGGGTATTTCCAAGTTACTGCAGAACCCGTCTCAACTTGAGTCCAAGAGATCTTAGCATTGGTGTGACACACACCACGCTTAGTTACGAAGTTATAAATACCACCTTTACCTTCTTCGTCACCTGGGTACCAGTTCTGTACCGTTGAGTACTTGATCTCAGCATCGTCTAGGGCAACAAGCTCAACCACTGCGGCGTGCAATTGGTTTTCATCACGTTGCGGCGCGGTACAACCTTCTAGGTAGCTTACATACGAACCTTCATCAGCAATGATTAGGGTACGTTCAAACTGACCAGTGTTCTGCTCGTTAATACGGAAGTAAGTCGACAGCTCCATTGGGCAACGTGTGCCTTTTGGAATGTAAACAAATGAACCGTCTGTAAATACCGCACAGTTCAATGCCGCGAAGTAGTTGTCCTTAGTCGGAACAACGCTACCGATGTACTTTTTAACTAGATCAGGGTATTTGTGAAGTGCTTCAGAAATCGGGCAGAAGATAACGCCGGCTTCTTCTAGCTTCTCACGGAAAGTGGTTACAACTGAAACCGAGTCAAAGACTGCGTCCACCGCCACACCCGCTAGCATTTGTTGCTCAACCAGTGGGATACCTAGCTTTTCGTAGGTACGCAGAAGCTCTGGATCCACTTCATCAAGCGACTTAGGTTTGTCTTTCATACTCTTTGGAGCAGAGTAGTATGACACCGCCTGGTAGTCGATCTTAGGGTAGGACACGTGAGCCCAGTCAGGCTCTTCCATTTCTTGCCAAACACGAAACGCATTGAGACGCCACTCGAGCATCCACTCAGGTTCACCTTTGACTTCAGAGATTCGGCGAATCACGTCTTCATCGAGACCAGGCTCGAAGGTTTCTGATTCCACTGCAGAAACGAAGCCCGCTTCGTACTCTCGAGCTAACGCCTTATCAATCTGCTCAGTCATATTAGAAACTCACTCATTCTTCCAGGGTAACACCCTGCTAGTTGTGTTCGTTAACCGATGAGGGCTGCAGAGATCTTCTCTTGAGAAGCTGAAGCCGACATCTTGCTGTCATTATTTTGTCGTTCGGCTACCAGCCGAACATCTTGGCGCTTGACCAGATTTTCCAGACTAATTTGACTTAGAAAATCATGGATCTGATTACTCAAGTCGCACCATAAATGGTGAGTCAGACACGTATGTCCACCTTGGCAATCACTGCGGCCTTGGCAACCAGTTGCATCCACGGATTCATTTACCGCATCAACAATCTGTGCGACAAAGATTTCGCTTCGGTCGCGACTTAGACGATAACCGCCACCTGGTCCTCTGACACTGATCACAAGTTGACGCTTTCGCAACTTCGCAAACAGTTGTTCCAAGTAAGATAACGAGATACCTTGGCGACTGGAAATATCTGAGAGCGACACAGGCCCATTATCAGTGTGCAGAGCCAGATCAAGCATTGCAGTTACCGCGTAACGACCTTTTGTTGTTAAGCGCATAAACTTTCCACTTACATGCTATTGGGTAACCTTGATCATACAAAAACCTACTATTTTGATCAAGTATTTACCCGACTAAGTTAGTAGGTTATTAGCCCTTACCTAGATTATGCGGTATTTTAAGGGCAACCATGCTAAAACTGAATAAATTCCGGCATATTTGTTGTTATATCTTTATGGTTTTGTCCGATACGTATAATAAGTAACCAACTTTCCAGCGACTAAGGAGCCGCCATGAGTAAGTTAGCGGAAAATAAAGAACAAACAGAAAACTCTGACAGCACTGAGAAGGCAAAACGCAACCTGCCAATCGGCCTTATCGTGGGCTTTTTAATTTGCTTTTTGCTCAGTGTCGCCGCGTCAGCTGGCATCACCTACTCTTTGGTCACCTCCAACAACCCGACACAACTGATCACTGAGCAGCAGTCAGAAGTCGAAACACAGCTTGCCGCCATGCGCCAGAGTATAGAGCAGCAAAATGCCACCTTAAGTGCTATTAACGCCGAAAACGAAACCCTTAAAACCTATCTACGCCACAGCAGCGCTACCGCTTTAAAGAACATCTTGATCAATCAAGAAGAGAACATCCAAGCCTATCTATCCGTCATGCGACAAGCAATTGGTGACTTAGGGGAACTCGTTCCAAGAAGCAGCGACTGGGAAACCACCTATCAATATCAAATGGATATTGCTCTGAAGGCCAGTATGGAGCGCACCACCCTACTCAATCTCTTAAAAACGGGCGAGCCACCCGCTTCTTCCACCAGCGTGCCCGCACAGTCCACCACTAGCCCATAAAAAAAGCCCGATCCGTGATCGGGCTTTTTTAGTCGGCATCGCTTACGCTTCTACCGCTGCTTCCACCGACATACGTTCTCGATTCTTTGCGCGTTCCGCCAAAATATCCTTTCGCCCAATGTAAAGCAGTGGTACCACAATCAATGCTGCACCAAGCATTAAGCTCATATCGATCGTTTCACCAAACATCACAAAACCCGCTAAGATGGCAAACAACAGCCCTGAGTATTCCGCCGAACTCACTTGGCTTGACGCTACATAGCGATAGCCCACCAAGCATCCCAAGCTATATAACACGGAACAGATCGATGAACCAAAAGCCAAGCCGAGCTGCTCCCAAGAGAGCGCACCACCTTCCCAAACAGCCAACCCTGCGGCAACAGGTAAGGCACATACTTGGGCAACAAATAGACCATGCATCGCGCCCTGCCCTTGTGGCAGCTTGCGCACCAGCAAACTATTGACCGCCAGTACAAACGCAAACCCTAACGCACTCACCATCCCCCAACCAATATAACTTGGCTTAAGGATCACCAGCACACCAAGAAAGCCAGACAACGCTGCGAATAGCACGGTCTTGGTTAACTTTTCACGATAAAACACCACCGCGAGTAAAATAATAAAAATAGGCGCGGTATAGAAAATGGCATTGGCGGTTGCCAAGGGTAACTGCGATAGAGAAACCACCAACAGCACTGACGTCAATACCCATAGATTGCCACGCAGTACATGCAGCTTAAGACCCGCAAAAGGCTGCTCCGCACGTTGCCATAACACAAATGGTGCCAACACCAGACACATAAACAAAACACGGTAAAAGGTAAACTGAAATACCGCTTCACCAGCCCCCGCTAACTTAATGAACACATCACAGATGGTGGCCATCAAATTTCCCAGTACCAACACCAAAATAGCACTACTAACCGTCTTTCCAGACATGGCAAAACTTCCTCACCCATATTTGCAACTGGCGCGAAGTATAGAGCCGGTCTAAAATCCAATAAAATGATATAATTTTATTCAGTATTAGTTTTTTAGATCAAAAAATATGAACCTACCTCCACTAAAATCCCTGCCTGTGTTTGAGGCTGTGGCACGTTTAAACAGTTTCTCTTTGGCTGCCAATGAACTACACATCACCCAAAGTGCAGTCTCACACCACATCAAAGGACTAGAAGATTACCTAGGTGAGCAGCTGTTTATCCGCTCTGGGAGAAAGCTCGAGTTAACGGTGGAAGGAAGACAATACTTAGACAACATTACCGGCTCCCTCAACCAAATCGCGCGAGCCACCGAAAACGTCAGAGGCATTACAGAAACCAAACTTCGCTTAGCGGTGTACAGCTCTTTTGCCGTATATTGGCTCATCCCAAGGTTACCTAAGCTGAAGCGCCAACACCCCAACCTCGATCTCACCATTGAAATGACTTTTTCAGAACCAGAACTCTCCGACCGTATTGCTGACTGTTTTATCACGGTTGAAAACGATAAGCGTGGCTTTGAGTTTGATTGGTTTTATACCGAGCGACTATTCCCTGTCTGTAGCCAAAGCTTCTATCAAGACCTTCTCTCGGAACTTGGTATCGACACCACGGAAGAACTGGAAGCTCTTCTTAAACAACAACCGGAAGTGCTAGCAAAGTTTCCACTAATCACTTCTTACAGTATGTATGAGCGTTATGCAGAGGACTGGAGAAGGTGGTATTTAGAACAAGAGAGAGCACTACCAGAAGGAATTAACTTCCATCGCTTTAGTCACTTGATGTTGGCCCATGAAGCCGCAGCGCATTCATTAGGCATCGCCCTAGTGAATGACTATATGTTTAATGAAACTACGCCAGAGGATGGCTTGGTTAAGCTGCCTTGCACCATACACAATGCACAAGACAGCTTCTATATTGCCTACAAGCACAGTAGACGACATGAACCAGCTTTAACTCAATTAAGAAGCTGGCTACGCAATGAACTTAACGAGCTAACTCTGCCTTAGCATAGCTGGCCTTGGCAGATGCCTGCACATGTTTGCGCTCTTTTGCTACCGCCAAGACAAAGAACAACAACTCGGTGGCAGCAATCATCACAATACTGTAACCAAGCAACTCAGTCCCTTCTTCGACAATGTTTTTTACCGTACGAACATAGGCATCGCCCATCACACTTTGCCAAAAGCTGGTACGACCAAACATGCGAGAGAATGCCAGCACAACCACCAAGCCTGCGACCACAAAACCAAAACTTGAGGTCTGAGAGAAACGCTTTAACGAGTCGTAGCTGTCCTTTACTTGATTACGCAGGCCATACACAGTGGCAATAATCACTGCACCGACAATGAGCTGCCATGCGCCGTCAAAGACTTGAGCGTCTAACAGAGAGTCCGACTCACGGACAAACATCATAAACATGAGTGCCCCAAGCAGAATACAAGCTTGACGCAAAGGCTTTGACAGATAAGCACACACCATAAAGGTTAACGCACTCGAGAAGGTAAATAGGTCTTGCAGATGCTCCACCAAAGACGACTCACCATACTCAGCAGCCGTGCCGAATTGAAATGCCTCTAAAGCGATGCACTGTGCAATCCCTGCTAATGCCAATAAGTAGATTAAACCACGCAAAATAAACATTAGATCACCTAACACACTTTTATTAAGCTAATGTTAAGCAATTTCCAAACCTAGATATACATGACAAAGATGCGTTCCTAAATACTTATCATTATGCAAAATACGTGCATTAGGAGCGCTATAACAGAAACAGCCACCAACGTTTGAATTCGAAATGGGATTCGCTGGATTTTCAGAGATCAGATTCTTTCCCTTCAAACCTGAGTCGCTGTTAAGGGGGGATCGAAATGACATCATTACCCCACTTGTACGACCCGACTCCGTTCGAGGAGCAAAGGCTTTATCATGGGGTAATTTACTTCACACAGCGAAGTCCTACGAAGCCTGCACCACATTGTAGGACCGCGGTTCCCGCGGGAAAATGTCACTGTCAGAGGATAGCTCGTACGACCCGATTCTACCGGGATATCATATCGGGGTGAGCCCCCTCCCACACATCGCGGTTGTGTTGCGGTATCTCAGGCGTCCTGTAGTGGTCTAATAAAACCGGACACCATTTAAGGTGGTAATATAGCCACATCAAAAGAGGTGTCCAATGACAAAACAACGTCGTACATTTTCAACAGAGTTTAAGCATGAAGCAGCCTGCTTAGTG
>NZ_FLOC01000006.1 GCF_900089755.1 Marinomonas aquimarina
CACTAAGCAGGCTGCTTCATGCTTAAACTCTGTTGAAAATGTACGACGTTGTTTTGTCATTGGACACCTCTTTTGATGTGGCTATATTACCACCTTAAATGGTGTCCGGTTTTATTAGACCACTACACCACGCCCACCATCAAGAGCACATCGTTATCTTGAGAGGTAATGTTTTCCGCCGCATAGCGTAAGTCGGCACCCCCACCAAATTCCTTAAAGCCCACTAAATTCGGGTGTTCAGCACGTAAACTAAAGAACAAATCCGCACGCGTGGCAAAGCCATACACAGGGCTGTTATAGATAATCGCTGGCAAGCTCGGTGCTGCCTCTAGAATGGCTTTGAAATGATGACGTTGCGCGGCGATCACACTGCCACGGGATAAGACCCGTGGAATCACCATCAAACCTGCCGCACCGACTTTTTCCGTGTGGGCGGCAATGGCGACTGCGGATTTGGTATTGATAGCCCCAGTACCCACCACCACGGGAATGCCTGCGTTCACGAGCCGCTCGGTGCCTTCCATACGCTCCGCATCGCTCAGTAACGGCCAATCCCCCATGGAACCGCAATAGACTACAGCAGACATGCCTGCTTCGATCATTTCATGGCCTTTCTTTACCAGTGCATCGAAGTCTGGCGTGCGATCGGCTGTGCATGGGGTCATCAGCGCCGGCATCACACCGTAGAAGACTTGCGTATTCATAGGAGTTCTCCTTGGAATGCTTGTTTATGTATTTTGGATACAAAATACATTCACTTTCGTGAAGTCGTCAACACGCTTTGCGACAATGTTTTTCTTTAGCGCGTCGCTTTTAATTTAAGCTTTTGATAAATATGTAAAAAATTAAGATTTGTCAGATTTCATACTATTTCACTATAGCCTCTGACTGAGCGATAGGTTAAAAAAGAACCTATCAATTGATTGGTTTTTACACGGATACGCACTATGGATATGAAGTCAAAGTTAGAGTCGGCGACAAAAGTTGAAAACCCAACCAAGGTGGCGATCCTAGATGCCGCTTTAAACGCCATGTTGGCGCATGGCTACAAAGCCATGAGTTTTCGTGATTTGGCAGCAGAAGTCGGTATCAAAAGTGCCAGTGTGCACTATCACTTCCCCACCAAAGACGATCTTTGTTACGCCGTTATGCAGCGCTACAGCGAAGATTATGCGGAACGTTTGCTGTTGCCGAAGAAAAAGCGCCAAGCGGCACAGAAAGCCTTAAACAAATTTATCGATGACTTCAAAACCAAGGTGGTGGATCAAGGCCACGTGAGCCTGTGCACCGTACTCGCAGCGGAAAAAAGCTTGCTCAATTCGGCCACGTCACAAGCGATCGCAGACTTCTATGATCTGAAATCTGACTGGTTGGCGACGGTCGTGTCCTATATGAAAAAAGATTGGATGCCAAGCGAGGAAGCGCGCGCCTACGCCAGTCAAATTCTTGCCAGCCTGCACGGTGCTTCAGTGTTGGTGCGTTCGACCGGAAATAAAGAGTGCTTTGAGCAAGCGGTTGCCCCTTGGCGTAACTTAGTTGACCGTATTTAGCCCTTATCCTCGCTAGATCATTCAGTGTACGCGCTGAACAATGTTAGAATGGCGCCAATTATGTCGTAAGGATTGGAGCCGATTGTGAGCGCAGTAACTGAGCAAAACATCCATGCCGTCAAAGAATTCTTGATGGGCCTACAAGACCGTATTTGCCAGCGTCTTGAAGCGTTTGAGCCAAGTGCGCGCTTTCATGAAGACGCATGGCAACGAGATAACGGCGGTATGGGCCGCACCCGCGTTCTAGCGGGGGATGTGATTGAGAAAGGCGGCGTGAACTTCTCTCACGTACGTGGTGATAAGCTACCTCCATCGGCGACAGCGGATCGTCCAGAGCTTGCTGGTGGTAGCTTCGAAGCCATGGGCGTTTCTCTAGTGATTCACCCGCGTAACCCTTATGCACCCACGTCTCACGCCAACGTGCGTTTGTTCGTGGTACACAAAGAAGGCCTCGACCCAGTGTGGTGGTTTGGTGGCGGTTTCGATCTGACTCCATATTACGGTGACGATGCCGACTGTATCCAATGGCACCAACAGGCATTGGATTCTCTTGCACCGTTTGGCGAAGACTATTACGACCGCTTTAAGGCCTGGTGTGACGAGTATTTCTTCTTGAAGCACCGTCAAGAACACCGTGGTATAGGTGGCGTTTTCTTTGATGATTTCAATGAGTTACCGTTCGAGGAAAGCTTTGCATTGATGCAAGCAGTAGGTAACGGCTACATCGAAGCTTACGAGCCAATCCTAGCGAAACACAAAGATACGCCCTTTGGTGAGCGCGAGCGCGATTTCCAATTACACCGTCGTGGTCGCTACGTAGAGTTTAATTTGGTATTTGACCGTGGCACCCACTTTGGTTTGCAAAGCGGCGCCGGTCGTACCGAATCTATCCTGATGTCACTACCACCGGAAGTAAAATGGACTTATGGCTACGAGCCCGAAGCGGGCAGCCCAGAAGCAGCGCTCACGGATTACTACCTAACCGGCCGTGATTGGCTGGGTCGCCAGACGTCATAACATAACAATAAGTAAGCCCATCGGGCCTTAAGTACTAGTTTTAGAGGTTTATAGTGGAACAGTTCGCCGTCATCGGAAATCCGATTGCACACAGTCGATCACCAGAGATTCATCACGCCTTTGGCCAACAAACCGGTCGAGATGTGAATTATGAAAAGATCCTTGGCGATCTTGAAGGCTTTGAACAACAAGTACGTGACTTCTTTGCCGCGGGGGGCAAAGGTTTAAATGTGACGGTACCGTTTAAACAACGTGCTTATGATATGTGCGATAAGCTTAGCAAGCGTGCTCAAGAAGCGGGTGCGGTGAACACCCTAATTATGGGCAAAAACGGTGAGCTATACGGTGATAACACAGACGGTACGGGCATGGTACGTGATATTGTTGAAGTGTTAGGTCAGCCACTTGAAGGCAAGCGAGTGTTGCTGATCGGCGCCGGTGGTGCGGTACGAGGTGTGATTGGGCCGATTTTGGCACGCCATCCTGCCTCATTAACGATCGCCAACCGAACGGTATCGAGAGCCCAAGAATTAGCCGAAGTCTTTGGCTGCGATTACGCTGGCTTTGATGAACTGGAAGGCCCGTTTGATGTCATTATCAATGGTTCTTCGGCAAGCCTTGGTGGTGATCTGCCACCGCTAAAAGACGAGCTCGTGGGCGAAAATACTTGGGTCTACGATATGGTCTACGGCAAAGAACCGACCGTATTTATGCAGTGGGCCTTTACTCATGGCGCGAAAGGCTCAGATGGCCTCGGTATGTTAGTGGGGCAAGCGGCGGAAGCCTTCTTCCTATGGCAACATGTACGCCCACAACAAGCACCCGTGATTGAGCAATTGCGCTCTGAGATGTGATTCGGTTGTTACTTTGATTCGATAAGAATCGTCTTCGGTCAGGCTCAGACGGCACATCCATGTGCTGATTGAGCCTTCGCCATCATCCTGATGGCTGACCTACGTTCGATTCTTATCGATGCTCACATCAGTGCTGCTTGAGCCAAACGACTGTACTCAGATGAATTTATGATCTTTGTTAGGCTGGCCTACGTCGGATTCTTATCGATACTCACATCAGCGCTGCTTGAATCAGATGACTGTATTCAGATGAGTGGTTGATCTTTGTGAGGCGGTTTTACGTGATCAAACATACTTCTTGGGCATGAGTTATCAGTCTAAGAGCCGCCGTCAGGATGACGGCATCGGCTAATCAGCACAGGGATGTGCTGTTGAGCCGACTCGAAGACGATAACTTATGCCCTTTAACAATCTTGTTCTAGGGAGGTTCCATGAAAGCACAATGGTTTGCATCGGTAGCGGATATTGGCTACGAGCGTTGGCAAGAAGCCATTGGTGAGACCTCCTACCCCTTTGCGCAATACGCCTTTTACCAAGCCTTAGAAGAGCATAATTGCCTTGGCGATGGTACCGGTTGGTATCCTGAATATCTGCTGGTGATGGAAGACGATGAGACGCCTCTGGCCATCGCTCCAACCTTCTTGAAAACCCATTCCCATGGGGAATTTGTGTTTGACTGGTCTTGGGCCGATGCTTATCAGCGTTATGGCTATCAGTACTATCCCAAGCGCGTCTGGGCGGTGCCCTATTCCCCTGTTACTGGCCCGCGTCTGTTTACCCATATTGATCCAATGGGGGACTCAGAAGAATACGTGGCGATCTACGCAGCGCTCGCCCCCGTGTTGACTCAAGCCAACCAAGAGCGTCAGTTTTCCAGCTGGCATCTACTGTTCTGCCGCGAACACCTGGCCGAGCATCTAGGTCGTTCCGATGAGTATCTGCACCGAATTTCCTGCCAGTTCCATTGGTTTAACAAAGGCTATCAGTCCATGGAGGACTACTTTAGTCACTTCTCCAGCCGTAAGCGTAAAAGCGCCCGCAAAGAGCGCGACAAGATCGCTCAGCAAGGCCTGCATTTAGAACGTAAGCTTGGATCTGAGTTAACGCCAGAAGAGGTAACATTCTTCTACACTTGCTACCAGAGCACCTACGGCAAACGCGGCCAGACCGGTTATCTCAGCGAAGCCTTCTTCCAACAGCTGGTGAAAAGCATGGCCGAGCAGATTCTCTTGGTGTTGGCTTATAAAGGCGATCAGCCAGTCGGCGCATCTTGGTGTTTCTTCGACGATCACTCACTTTATGGCCGTTATTGGGGCTGTATCGAAGAATTTGACTGCCTGCACTTTGAAGCCTGCTACTACCAAGGCATCGAATTCTGTATCGAAAAAGGGTTACAGCATTTTGATCCAGGCACCCAAGGGGAACACAAAATCGCCCGTGGTTTTGAACCTGTGTTTAGCCACAGCGTGCATTACATCGAGAACCCAGGCTTTCGCGATGCGATCGGTAACTTCTGTCAGGAAGAAGCCGAAGCAGTGCGTGGCTACCATCAAGATACCCACGAGTTATTGCCGTTTAAGCAGGCTTAAAACCCCCTCCCAGCCTCCCCCTTGGTAAGGGGGAGGAGCTTTAGTTCTCTAGCTCTGCGGCATCTCGCGTTCCTTCCCCTTGTTTCTTTAAGGGGAAGGTTAGGATGGGGTTAAGCTTAAAAACTCTGATGTGGGCCAAACACTTCGTAATGAATACGATCTTCCGCTACACCAAGGCCTAGTAGCTGCTCTTTGATAAACATCATAAAGCCCACAGGACCACATAAGTAGAAATCACCCTCTGCTAGCGGCAGGATTTCAGAGACTTGCCCTAGCTGCATTTGGCCAGCCAAGACACGCTCAGCATTCTCTGGTGCGCCGTTTTCCAACCAAGTGTAGTGAGTTAGGTTCAATGTCTCAGTTAGACCCGCTACATGCTCGGCAAACGAGTGTTGCTGGGCATTACGGCACGCGTGTAGGTAGAAGATCGGGTTACGACTAGCTTTCTGCGCTAGGGTATCCAGCATGGCGTTCATTGGCGTTAAGCCCACACCCGCTGAGATCAAGACCACTGGGCGCTCGCGTTCCTGGTAGTGGAAATCACCTGCTGGTGGCATCAACTCTACTTCATCACCCTCTTCGATGCTGTTGTGTAGGTAGTTAGACACAACACCATTTTTCACGTCGCTTAGTTCACGTTTAACACTGATACGGTAGCTGTCGCCGTTCGCCGCAGTCGAGATACTGTATTGACGGATTTCATCGAATTCATGATTGCTTGGATGCACTTTAATACCTAGGTACTGACCTGGTAGATGGTCCACGACTTTGCCGCCGTCTGCTGGGACAAAGGTAAAGCTAGTGACCAATTCAGACTCGGCTTGTTTTTTCGCAACGCGGAATTTACGGAACCCTTCCCAGCCGCCGTTCTTCTCAGCGTTGGCTTTGTACAAGTCGCCTTCGATCTTGATAAAGATGTCTGCCAGTTGCTGGTACGCAGCGCCCCATGCTTCTTCAATGGCTGGGGTGAAGGCTTCGCCGAGTAGTTCACGCAGGGTTTCGATTAAGTGATGGCCGACGATTGCATACTGATCCGCTTGGATATTAAAGCTGGTGTGTTTGTGAGCGATGCGCATCACGGCGCCAGTCAACACTTCAAGATTATCAATGTGCGTCGCGTACGCGGCGATTGCGTTAAACAGCGCGGCTGGCTGACGACCTGTAGCTTGGTGGGACATGTTAAACACGTCTTTAAGCTCAGGGTTATGAGTAAACATACGATTGTAAAAGTGTTCCGTAATGGCTGTGCCAGCAGACGCTAGAACAGGGATAGTCGCTTTTACAGTGTCGATATGAGTTTGCGATAGCATAGAGTGTCTCCGCGATAATTTTAGGTGTTTAAGTCGCTCGATAACCTGAGCCAGTTACCCTAGCTATTGCGAATTTAATGCCAATTTATAAAACCCTTTAAAATCAGTAATTTAATAAATTCAATAAAACTGATTTATGTCAATTTGACTTGTTTTATAAGGTGTCATTATGAATTCTATGAGTCAAAATGACCTAACCCTTGAATCGCTGAGTTGCTGCCATGATTTCGACCGACACCCTACTGCGTTTTGCCTTGGATCTGGCCAGCGCCGTGACCCTTGAAGATCGTTTTGAGCGCCTAATTCGCGCCATCCGTGCAACCGTTGATTGCGATGCGGTGGTGTTATTAGAGCGCAAGGGAGAAACGCTGCTGCCCCTTGCCCAGCAGGGCTTAATGGATGATGTCATGGGACGTCGCTTCGCGATCACTGAACACCCACGCTTCACGGAAATCTGTGCCTCCTATCAGCCGGTACGCTTTTCAACCGGTTGTACCCTACCAGATCCTTACGATGGCATGGTGGCGGGGCATGACGATGGTTTGCCGGTGCATGCCTGTATGGGCATTCCTTTGTATGTGCAGGGTGAGATGCTGGGAGTCGTTACCCTAGACAGCATGACGCCTGGGGTATTCGACACGCTGGATTCCCGTGCTTTGGACATTGTTGGCACTATGGCCGCCATGAGTTTGAATACCGCGATGTTACTGGCACGCTTGGAGCAAAAGTCGAAACACGCGCAAGAGTTGCTGGTGGAGCTCAGCGAAGAAGCGCTTAACAAAGAAGCCACGGAAATGGTGGGTCAAAGTCAGGCCATGCAAACCCTAAAGCAGCATTTAGAACTGGTGGCACCAGCGGATTTGGCTGTGTTAATTGAAGGCGAAACGGGCGTCGGTAAGGAGTTAGTGGCGCGTACGCTACATCGTTCTTCCAAGCGTGCAGACGCGCCTATGGTGTATGTGAACTGTGCTGCGATTCCTGAAAACCTGATCGAAAGTGAGCTGTTTGGCCATGTTAAGGGTGCTTTTACGGGCGCGGACCGTGATCGCGTGGGGAAATTCACCCTCGCCCACGGTGGCACCTTATTTCTCGATGAAATTGGCGAGCTGCCCTTAGAAGCCCAAGGCACTTTGTTGCGGGCGATTCAGAACCAAGAAATCCAAGCGGTGGGCAAGGATCAAATTGAATACGTGGACGTACGTATCATCGCCGCGACTAACCGCGATTTAAAACAAGAAGTCGCCGAGAAGCGCTTTCGCGCCGATCTGTACCATCGTTTAAGTGTGTTCCCGATTGCCGTACCGCCCCTACGTGAGCGCAATGGTGATGTGCTGTTATTGGCAGGATTCTTTGCCGAACAGCTACGACGTAAGTTTGGTTTGCAGCAATTAACCCTGTCACCGCAAGCCAGTGACTGGCTTAAAGCCTATCGTTGGCCGGGCAATGTGCGTGAGTTAGAGCATGTCTTATCGCGTGCTGCACTGTTGGCAAAAAGTGAAACAAATCAAGGGATTACTCGAATCGACCCCATCCATCTCAGCGGTTTGGTAGACGCTTTCCAGCAGCCTGAAGGCGTTGAAATAGAGTCTTCGACAGTGGCTTTGTTAGATACAGTTGAGATACAAGATTTAAAACAAGCAACAGAAGTATTTCAGCGTCGCTGTATTGAACAGGCGTTGGATCAAGCGCAGTTGAATTGGGCCCAAGCGGCACGATCATTGGGGATGGATCGTGCGAACTTGGTACGCTTAGCGAAACGCTTAGGTATTGAAGTCACTAAGCAGCGCAGCTAGGCAAGGTCGTACTGCAGGGCTGGCTACGACTCTTGGCTGTGCGTGGCTTGGCTCACTTGCTGAATGCGCCCTGCTGGCACACTGAACGCCGCGACTAGGTACTCGCGTAGGTCTTCTGGGTAACCTAGGTCACTGATGGCATCGGACATGCAGTTAAGCCACATTAAGCGCTCGTGATCGTTCACTTTAAGGTGGGCATGGGCACGAGGCAAAGCGATCTGACCGTATTTCTTGGCGTACATACGCTCACCCCCCAGCCAACCGTGTAAAAACAGGATCAGTTTATCGATCGAGGTATCAATCGGCTGCGGATGCATGTCATACAGAGGTCGATAAGCTGGCACTTCGGCCATAATACGGTAGAAGTTATGGACCAGCTTGGTCAGTCCTTCCATTCCTCCTACGGCTTGCAATGTGGCATCGCCATCACCGTATGCTCGGGTTGAAGTCGTCTCAGTCATCTTTCTTTTCCGCTGCAGCGGCTTTTTCGGCCTTGGCTCTGTCCATCTTGATCGAGTTATGGATACCACCCACGGCGGCCAAACCGCCAATGATAAAACTCATGTACAGTGGAATTTCAAACAACATGGTAATACTGATGAAGACACAGCCTACGGCTAGGCCTTCTAAAACTGGCTTTAATGTTTTTTTCATAACGATTCCCCGAAATTTTCGCCGCTGATTTTAGCAAAATACCACCCAGTTTAAAGCAAATTGTGGAAAAAACGCCCAGTTATCCAGATGTCAATACGCTTAGAGACTAACTCCGAGACATAATCGAATTATGTGGATAAACAAATTCATAATGCCAATTGTGGATATAAACAGTGCAAATTTGCCCTGTGTACAGTTGAAAACTGTCTAAAACTTGCAGTTTTGTGTATAAAGTCCTGTTATGTCCACAGGCGCTGTTTGATGGCTTGGTGTGCACAGTAAGTTTAGTTATCCACATAGAATGGATATCCACAGATTATGGATTTTCGAGGCTTAGCTTGAGTTTTCAACAGCTTTTAAAGCGCTTTCAGAATGACGCGGTGTTAAACCGCAGAATTTGGCATATGGCATGGCCCCCCATGCTGTCTAACATCACCACCCCTCTGTTGGGTTTGGTCGACACCGCCGTAGTAGGACATTTAGGTACCGCTGTGCATTTGGGCGCAGTGGCCATTGGCGCCAGTATCTTTAGTTTCTTATTTTGGGCGTTTGGCTTCTTACGTATGGGTTCTACCGGCCTGACGGCTCAGGCTCTGGGTCGCGAAGATGGCCGCCAAGTGCGCGCGCTGTTGTTGCAATCCCTCGCCATGGGCATTGGCATTGGCCTGCTGCTGATTCTATTCCAAACACCGATTATCGAGCTGGCGATCTATTTTATGGCACCCAGTGCCGAGTTGGAGCCGTGGGCAAGGGCCTATTGCGAAGCGCGTATCTACAGCGCCCCAGCGGTGTTGGCTGGCTATGCTTTAATCGGCTGGTTCTTCGGCGTGCAGTATTCGAAAGGACCGCTGTGGATGCTGCTACTGATTAACTTGGCCAATATGGTGCTCGACTATGTGGCGGTGTATCAGTGGGATATGGCCAGTGTCGGCGTCGCTTGGGCGACGGTGGCATCACACTATCTGGGCGTAGTCTTTGCGCTCGTGTTGGCTGCCAAGCAGTTACAACGCTTTGACGGTCATGTGCCGCTGATCGATCTGTCAAAATGGCATACCTACATCGAGTTGGTGCAGGTGAACCGCTACCTGTTTGTGCGCACGATTCTTTTGCTAACCGTGATGACCTTCTTTACCGCCCAAGGGGCACGCCAAGGGGATGCCATCCTCGCGGCCAATGCGGTATTGCTGACCTTTCTGATGATTATCTCTAACGCGCTGGACGGCTTTGCGTTTTCCGTGGAAGCCTTATGTGGCGAGTATCTGGGACGTAAAAATCGCGAGTTGTTCGAAAAAGTGATTCGTTTATCGACTTACTGGGCGGTCGTGGCGGCCTTGCTACTGGTGATGATCTTCAGCCTCTTTGGTGGCTTGATCATTGACCTACTGACCAGTGTCGAGTCGGTTCGTGCCGAAGCCAAACTGTACCTACCTTGGTTAATTGCCTTTCCTCTGTTGGGTATTTGGTCTTATATGCTCGATGGCATTTTTATTGGCACCACTAGTGTAAAACAGATGCAAAACACCATGATTATCAGTGTGTTAGGCGTCTTCTTCCCGTTGTGGTTTATCACTCAAGGGTTGGACAATCATGGTCTTTGGCTGAGCATGGCGCTGTTCTTCATCGCCCGAGCGATCACCCTTTGGTGGTGCTATCGCCGGAACTTGCAACGAGACGTGTGGTTTGCCCCCTAAGGCAATGGCTTACCAATCACCATTCTCACTGCGTCGCAGGGAGCGCTGAATACGCGACTCCTCGCGACGCATTTTCAGCAAGTTGTCTTCGACAAATACCAGATGTGCGTGCACCGCGGCGCGGGCTTCATCTGGTTTGCTCGCCATGATGGCGTCGTATAACGCTTTATGCTGCGCCATCACATGGCCGCGGGCATCTTTCTTTTCAAATAGATTGGTCAGATTGGCGGAAATGCTTTTCTCAAGGGTCGAGAACAAGCTGCGTAACGTGTGCAGCAGCACGACATTGTGAGCGCATTCGGCAATGACCATATGAAACTCAGTATCAAGCTTCGACTCTAGGCTGGCATCTTGGCTAAGGTTCGCCTCCACCAGAGCCTCGTAACATTGGGTAAGCTTGGCTTTATCGGCATCGGTGGCGCGTAATGCGGCATAGTAGGCGGATAAACCTTCTAGCGCATCGCGAAACTCTAGCTGATCATACAAGAACTCATCGTGGGCGCTGAGCAGCTCCAACAATGGATCTTTGAAAGACGAACCAACTTGCTCTGATACATAGGTTCCGCCGCCATGTTTGGAATGTACTATCCCACGTGCAGCAAGCTTTTGAATCGCTTCACGCAAAGAAGGACGTGATACTTCAAAACGCTCGGCTAATTCACGCTCTGGCGGTAATTTTTGCCCCGCTTTAAAGGTTCCTTCCAAAATCATACTTTCTAACTCCTGCATGATGATGTCGGAGATCTTCGGCTGTTTGACTCGTCCAAAACTGCGCTTTTCCACGTCTTGATACCTTCTCTGAACACGCTACTTAATTGGTTTAATAGTAAATAAATGATTTGGTATGACCAATAATATGGTTTTTAACACAGCATACGGCACTTTTCAATTTGTGTGGATAAATGAAAAAGTGGTAAAACCAATTATAAAATCGCTAATTTTGTAGACAAAAGTATTAAATTTAGCCAGTTGACAAAATTGTAGCTTGTTCTTATCTTTGCCATACTTTGATTGGGTAAATTGGTAAGACCAATTTATTTGATCTTGGATGAACCCTAACAATGACTGGGAGTGTTGTTAGGGGGAACGATAAAAATAACCATATCCAAAAAAGGTCTGACAAATGAACACAGCGGTTAAAACTTTGCTTACCGGTACAGCCTTGGCTGTTTCTCTTGCTTCACTGGCCCCACAAGCAGCGTTGGCGGCGGATAAAAAAGTGATGCTTAAGGTCCCTGTTGCCTTCTCGACTAACTTACCAAGCTTAGGCTCACCGATCCTGAAAGTAGCGGATCAGTTGCAGTTGGTATCCAACAACACATTGCGTATGAAGGTGTACGAGCCTGGCAAACTGGTGGCACCGTTTGAAATCCTCGACTCGGTATCGCGCGGTAAAGTCAACGCCGGCTTCACATTAGCAGGCTACTGGGCCGGTAAAATTCCAGCATCTCCGATTTTCTCTTCGGTGCCATTTGGTCCTGAAGCGTCCGAATATCTAGCCTGGATTTACTACGGCAACGGTCTCAAACTGTACCAAGAAATGTACGATCAAGCGGGTTACAACGTACACGTTGTGCCATGTGGTATCACACCGCCAGAAACCTCTGGCTGGTTTTCTAAACCGATCGAGAAACCGGAAGACCTAGAAGGCCTGCGTATGCGCTTCTTCGGTCTGGGCGGCAAAGTGATGGAGAAACTAGGCGTATCGACCTCTTTGCTACCGGGTTCGGAAATCTTCCCAGCACTTGAGAAAGGTGCCATTGACGCAACAGAATTCTCTATTCCGGCCGTGGATAAGAACATTGGCTTCCACAAAATCGTTAAATACAACTACTTCCCTGGCTGGCACCAACAAGCGACCTTGGCGGAGCTGCTGATCAACAAGGACACTTGGAATGACATGTCTGACAGCCAGCAAGCCCAGTTGAACCAGGTGTGTAAAGCTTCGGTGGCGGATTCCTTGGCACAGGGTGAAGCCGAGCAGTTTGCGGTGATGAAAGAGAACGTTGAGAAGCGTGGCGTCATCATCAAGCAATGGAGCCCAGAAATGCTCAGTACCTTCAAAACAGCATGGGACGAAGTGGTCGCAGAAGAAACGGCGCAAGACCCATTCTTTGCCAAAGTATGGCAGGACCTATCTGAGTTCCGTGATGGTTACAAAGTATGGGGCGAAAACGCCTTCCTACCTCGATAAACCTTACGTTTGATCCTTTCAAGCCAGTAAGTCTATGAACTTGCTGGCTTTTCTGACCGATTTAGCAGGAGTGTAGCGTGTCTCATTCTGATTCTAACGCTTTACCAACTGTACCCTTTGCAAGCTTCTTAGAGAAAATTGTATTGGCCAGTGGTCGCCTATTTGCGTGGGCTTATGTGGCGCTGATCATCGTCATTCTAGCTCAAGTGGTGCTGCGCTATGGCTTTAACCACGGCATGGTATTGCTGGAAGAGCTGCAGTGGCACTTGTACGCCATTGGTGTGATGTTTGGCGTGTCATACGCCCAAGTGACCAATTCCCACATCCGTGTGGACTTATTCCATGCCACGCTGTCCGAGCGTGCCCGCCACCGTTGGGAAATCTTTGGCATCGTTTTTTTGCTGTTTCCCTTTATCTACGTGGTATTTGATTCCAGCCTGCCATTTGTCTACGACGCCTGGCGTATCGGTGAAACCTCGGCTTCGCCGACCGGTTTACCCTACCGCTGGTTGATTAAGTCTGTGATTCCTTTGAGTTTTGCGCTCTTGTTCCTAGCGAGTTTGGCGCGTTTGATCCGTACTGTTGCGGCCCTGCGTCGAGGTTAACCCTATGGAAATGAATGAAATTCTAGTCATTGCGATGTTCCTTACCTTCATCGCACTGTTATTTACCGGCTTTCCGGTCGCCTTTGTTTTAGGTGGTGTCGGGGTCGCATTTGCGTTTATCGGTTACCTCTCGGATATCTATCTAGATACCTTTACCGGCCTGGACTATCTGACCCTCAGTTTGGTGGTCAACCGCATCTATAAGGTGATGGATAACTGGGTCATGGTGGCCTTACCGATGTTTATCTTTATGGGCATCATGTTGGATCGCTCCGGTGTGGCGGAAAAGCTGATGCACTCGATTCAGCAGCTGTTCGGCCGCGTGCGCGGTGGTCTGGCGATCACGGTCACTCTGATTGGTATTATTTTGGCGGCGTCCACTGGAATCGTCGGCGCGTCGGTGGTCTTGTTAGGCTTGATGTCTTTGCCTGCGATGCGGGCCCAAAATTACAACAAGCCTTTGGCGTTGGGCACTATTGCCAGTGCCGGAACCCTTGGCATCTTGATCCCACCGTCGATCATGCTGGTGATCATGGCCGATCAGTTAGCCTTGTCTGTGGGTGACTTGTTTATGGGCGCGGTAGCTCCGGGGATTTTGCTGGGGACCATGTACATTGTCTTTATTCTCGCGGTGGGCTTTATTCGCCCAAGCATGTTCCCGTTACCGGAGAACGTACAGAAGGTCGATTGGCCGGTGATTTGGAACGTCTTTAAGAGCATTCTGCCGCCAGTGGCGTTGATCTTCGCGGTATTGGGCTCTATTTTCGCCGGTGTGGCCACTGCTACGGAGGCCTCGGGTGTCGGTGCGTTCGGCGCGACCTTGCTCGCTTGGTGGAATAAAAAGCTAAACTTCAAGGTATTCAAAGAAGTGCTGCATGGCTCGTACAACACCACTGCGTACATCTTTGCCGTCTTCTTGGGCGCGACTTGTTTTGCCCTAGTCCTACGTGAGCTAGGCGGTGATGAGCTGATCGAATCTTGGTTGCATGCCCTGCCGTTTGGCGATTACGGCATCATTGTTTGTGTGCTGTTGATCATCTTCCTTCTAGGTTTCTTCTTAGATTGGATTGAGATCACTCTGATTGTGCTACCGTTATTGGCACCCGTGATTTCGGCTTTGGATTTGAACATCAATGGCTACGGTGTGATCGACAACCCTGAATTGGTGTGGTTTGTGATGTTGGTGGCGATGGCGCTGCAGACCTCCTTCCTGACACCGCCCATGGGCTTCTCATTGTTCTACTTAAAAGGCGTATGCCCACCGGATGTGAAGCTATCCCATATCTACAAAGGGGTGATGCCATTTATTCTGCTGCAATTGCTAGCATTGGCGATCATTGTTATCTGGCCACAATTGGTTCTTTGGCTTCCAGCCTTAGCCTACGGCAGTTAGTAAAGAGGATTAGAAAGCGATATGAAACCGCAATATCAGGCGCTCTACACACAGTTAGCGCAACGCATCGACGAACAGCGTTTAATTCATGATCCGTTGCGTACCCTAGCTTACGGTACGGATGCCAGCTTTTACCGCATGGTGCCACAATTGGTGGTGCGTGTGCATGATGAAGGCGAAGTGCGTTTTGTGCTGCGCTGTACTCGAGCGCTTGATATTCCGGTGACCTTCCGTGCCGGTGGGACCAGTTTGTCGGGACAAGCGGTGACGGATTCGGTGCTGATTCAATTATCAGACCAATGGAAAGGCTACCGCATCCACGATCACGGCCATACAGTGTCGTTACAGCCTGGGATTATCGGCGCTCGTGCCAATCAATTGCTGGCACCCTACCAGCGTAAGATCGGCCCAGATCCAGCGTCGATCAATGCCTGTATGATTGGCGGCATCGCGGCCAACAACGCCAGTGGCATGTGCTGTGGTACGGCGCAAAACAGTTACCACACGGTCAAAAGCATGCGCATCATCTTTGAAGATGGCACTTTACTGGATACGGCCGATGAGCACAGCCGTGCCGCGTTCAAAGAAAGTCATGCCGAGCTGCTATCGACCCTCGAGGCATTGGCCTATGGGGTACAGAATAACAGCGATTTAGCGGATAAAATTAGGCACAAATATAGGTTGAAAAACACCACTGGGTACAGTCTTAACAGTTTGGTGGACTTTGACGACCCATTCGACATTCTGATGCACCTTATGATCGGCTCAGAAGGTACTTTGGGCTTTATCAGTGAAGTGACTTACCACACGGTGGAAGAGCATCCGATTAAAGCGGCCGCCTTGATCTACTTCCCTGATATGGAAACCACTTGTCGTGCTGTGACCGTGCTAAAAAGCACGCCGGTGTCCGCGGTAGAGTTGATCGACCGCGCAGGCCTGCGCACGGTGGCGGGCAAACCGGGTATGCCAGAGATGCTCAATGACCTAGGTGCGGACGTGGCCAGCTTGTTGGTCGACGTGCGTGGCACCACTGCCGCGGAACTGGAACAGAAGGTGGCGCAAGTCACCCAATCACTACAGGGTATGAACGCTCTGTATGAGATTGAATTTACTCAAGAAAAAGAACTTTACGAGACCTATTGGAAGATCCGCAAAGGCATGTTCCCTGCCGTCGGCGCAGTGCGTAAAGTGGGTACCACGGTGATCATCGAAGATGTGGCGTTTCCCGTGGAACAATTAGCCGAAGGCGTATTAGAGCTGCAAGGTGTCTTTCAAAAATACGGCTACAGTGAGGCGATCCTGTTTGGTCATGCCCTAGAAGGCAATCTGCACTTTGTCTTTACCCAAGGCTTTGACGATCCAGCTGAGGTAAAGCGCTATGAAGCCTTGATGGACGAAGTGGCACAACTTGTTGCAGTGAAGTACAACGGCTCATTAAAAGCCGAGCACGGTACCGGCCGTAATATGGCCCCTTACGTTTTACTGGAATGGGGCCAGCAGGCCTACGACATCATGTGGCAGCTGAAAAAAGCCTTTGATCCCAAAGGCTTGCTTAACCCTGATGTGATCTTGACCCATAACGCCAATATTCACGTTGAGAATCTAAAACCCCTGCCACAGGCCAACGATAAGGTGGATACCTGCATCGAATGTGGCTTTTGTGAGTCGGTGTGTCCTTCTCGAGCACTGACCTTAACTCCGCGTCAGCGTATCGTGCTGTGGCGGGAAATTCAGCGCTTAGAGCGTTCAGGTGAGTCGCCAGAGCGTTTAGCGGAGCTGCGCAAAGAATACGCCTACGAGGGCGTGGACACTTGTGCTGCCTGTGGCCTCTGTTCGATGCAATGTCCAGTCGGTATTAATACTGGCGACCTGACCCGCGAACTGCGTCACGACCGTTACCATGACACCAAAGTGGGCTACTGGGTAGCGGATCACTTCGAAGGCGTCACTAAGACGGCTCGTGCTGGCCTCGCGGTGGCTGGTGGTATGCGTAATATCCTTGGCAACAGTGGTATGAAAGCTGTGACCAGCGCAGCCAACAGCCTAACAGGTGGTATAGTGCCGAAATGGCACCCACAAATGCCACGCGCTGCTGCCATGCCAAACCATCGTATCGCCATCACCCAAGAGGGCCGTCCAAGCGTGGTCTATGTGCCAAGCTGTGCGACTCGTGTCATGGGCGCAGGCCCCAATGCTGCGGACAAACGCCCCGTGATGGAGGTGATGCTTTCTGTACTGGAAAAAGCGGGTTATAACGTAATTGTACCTAATGGTATCGAGAGCCAATGCTGCGGTATGGCCTTCCAATCCAAAGGACAATTCGCCGCTGCCGAGCAAAAAGCTAACGATCTCAATACTTTACTGATGCAAGCGAGCCAACAAGGCGAGCTGCCAGTGGTTTGTGACACCAGCCCGTGTTTATTGACCATGAAAGACACGCTTGATCCAGCATTGAACTTATACGAGCAAGTGCAATTCTTGGCCGATCACGCCATGGCGAACCTCACCATCGAGCGCAAAATCCCGAAAATGGCGCTGCATATCACCTGTAGCACCACACGCATGGGCTTAGGCAATACCTTTGTGAAGCTGGCAGAACAACTGGCTGAAGAAGTCGTGATACCGCCGGATATCACCTGCTGTGGTTTCGCTGGCGACAAAGGCTTCAGTACACCTGAGCTAAACCAAAGTGCCTTGAAAACGCTGAAAAACGCCGTGCAAGACTGTGACGTCGGCTACTCCAACTCGCGTACCTGCGAGATCGGCCTCACCGAGCACTCGGGGATAGAGTATCAGTCGATTGTGTACCTAGTGGATCAGCTTAGTCGTTAACACTCCTATTTAATCCAAGCTGAAGGTCGTTTAGCCACTGTTCAATCTTACTGGAATCGTGGCTATTCGACTCTTTGAGTAGACTGTTGAGCAGTGGTTCTTTCTGTGTGATTAAAACGGTCTTCAAGGAGTCCAGTGTATTCGTGGGCTTTTGCGCAGCAAAAAGTAGACCGATATCATAGCCTAGTAAAAATGCCCCTAGTCTTTCAGGATTGAACTCTAAAGCGTCGCCAGGCACATACTCCTCGTAAAGGCGATCTAGCTCGATATTTGAGTATTCTTTTAAAATGGTCAGGAAATCTTGAGCATCTTTATTACTTTCGTGACGTCGCTCTCCCCAGGCAATGAGTTTGAGCAAAGCCAGCCCTGCAAGTGACGAGACTTTGATGATGTAATTAGGCGCTATCTCGATATTAAGAGCATGATTATAAGCCTCTATAAAGCCTGCCACGGACATACTGATCGCATACTCAGGTGGCCACTCTATCTGATTATTAGCCCCGGTGATCTCTCCAAACGGAATGATATCAACAGGTAAGCCTGTGTCTTGGTGGAGCAACCTATGAGCTATGGGGGTTTCCTTGAGCCCCGCCCAGATGAGCTGTTTTCGTAGCTCATCATATGCATCCCAGTTAGAAATCATTATTGCAGTATCAATATCGTAGGTCTTACGACCAATATTTCGTTCAAAAACATGGTGCAGCACCAAGTCTCGCGCTGTAGCCCCTGCGATAAAGATGGGAATATCAAGAGCATTGCTTGCATCTACGATTATTTTAAGAACAGGCTTAAAAGCTTGGTTAATTGGTTTCTTTAGTTGATAGGTATTGTTCATGTAGCATCCTTGCTGTTTCATGATTTCGACTGTCCAAACTAGCCTCTAGTTCAGCGATGGCGAGCAATGCTTGTGTGCGATCGCTCCATTTGAGGCTTTTGCCCCAAAATGCAGGCACTAACCAAAGATTCCCCTCTGCATCTGGCCGACATTTCAGTTGAGCGAGCTTTTTTTGTAGGGGAAGGTGCGTGAATAGCTGCCAGTCATGGGCATACAAATAGGCAGTAAGTTGCTCTGCGGCGACTTCTCCGCCCCATTTATCATCTTGCTCTAGCGATATCTCGCTCCATGATTCGGGATACTTAACTCGAATACCGCCCAGAGATTTACGTAGAGCCACTCGGTAAGAGTCTAGCCAAAGTTGTATTAAGCGTTCCTCATCCAAGACTCTCTTTGGCTTAATGCTAACCACTCTTTCTTCTTGCAAAAGCTTTAAGGCCTTGCTGACCATGCCAAGAGAGATGTTTGCCATCTCAGCGAGTTCTCGATAAGTAGATTTTATGCTGTTTGGCTCTGCAGCAAGTATAAAGAGAAGCTTACTGACGCCTTCTGACATAAGTGAGTTTCTGTTTATGTCTGTTGGCTGAGGAGCGCTTTCGATAACCTTCGTTCGTTGCACCCAAATCATCAAATTATCAGCTTGAATAGAAATATTGCCGAAGGTGTCAATGACATTGAGGTTATGCCGCTGGCATTGTTCCAAAAGAAATTCAGAAAGACCGTTACAGATAAGTAAGGTATTTGGGCCTGCATGCTCAAACAGAGGTTTTAAGCTTTCTTTGCGGTGAATTCTTTTAGCTTCTACATAAAAATGGACGTTTTTCCGGCCGGATGTCAGCTCTATTTCAGCATCGCAAAATGGCCCTGATTTATGAATGCTATCCATGACTACATTGGCCTTAATATGAGTAGGCAGCATAGCAATAGCGCTCGTGATTAAGTTTTCTTTAGAGTTACGATCCATTTTGTTCACGATTAGATAATTGTTCATGATTCATGAACAAAATATAGTCATGAACATTAAGAGGTGCAATTTATATTATTAGACATTTAGGCTACACCCTATGAAACCACTCCTGTTGCTGCAAAAAGCTAATCAATTCATCCCTTAATAACTTAGCTCTGACCGATAAGCTACGGCGATAGGCCCACACTAGATAGATCTCGCGGTTGCGGCCGCGCCATTCGGGCAGTACCCGTTTCAGGTGCCCCTGTTGGATGTCTTGATAAACCAAGCTCTCCGGCAGCAAGGTCACCCCCTGCCCGTGTTTGGCGAGGTTGACGGCGATGCGCATATCGTTGCTGGTGTGGCGATGGTGCTTGAAGACGCTGTATTCCTCACCGGTGGTGTTGTGCACGATATCCCAGTCGGTAAACAGTTGCCCTGCGACGCTCTTGCCTTGTTCCAGTTGCTCAATGGTTTCAGGAAATGGGGTTAAATCGGGGGAGGCGACTAAAACACCATGAATTTCGCCGATTTTGCGTTGAATCAGTGACAAATTAGGGGATTGGCCGGAGCGCAGCGCTAAATCTGCTTGCGTATCTTGCAGGCTTTCATACTGGTTACTGAGCTCAATTCGTAGGGTGATCTGTGGGTATTGAGCAACAAATTGTGCCCAAAAGTCGTCTAATGGCCCAGCACCCAGATTGGTGGGGGCGAGAATTTTGACTTCCCCTTCTAAGCTGTTCAGGGTGTGGTCGAGGTCGGAAATACGCTGATCCAGCGCTTCGATAAATTCGGCGCATTCGCGATAGTAGGATTCACCCACGGTGGTGAGCGTTAAGCCCTTGGTAGAGCGGTGTAGCAGCACGGATCCTAGCGTGCTTTCTAGGCTGGCAATACGCCGCGAAACCGTGGCGATGGTCATACCGAGCTTTTCCGCCGTGGCGGTCAGGCTTTTGGTGTCGGCGGCAACGATAAAGATTTTCAGGTCATCGAGCATTTTGCAAATCTGTAAAAAGGGTTATTAAAACTAGCTATTTTTACAAATATAGCGGCTTGCTATGCTTAATGCATAGTTTCCCCTCTTACCTTTGACGATTTAGGAAGCCCCATGAAACATCGCATCATATTCGCCGCGTTAATGTCTTTTGTTCTGTCATTACTGATGTCGGCTTGGATCACTTTTATGAACATTGGTGCGCATCCAGAGTTTGTGTCTTTTTGGATGCATGCTTGGATCTACGCGTGGCCAGCAGCAGGCGTGATTTCGTTTATCTTCGCCCCATTCTTGCATCAATTAGCTCACAAAATAGCTAATAAAATATAGCAAAGACAATACCTTAAGCTATATTGAAAAAGCCCTTTGATGGTCCATCAAAGGGCTTTTTTCATCTTTAACCGTGGCACGCTCTACCCCCTAGGGGATATGGTGTTTAGACAAATGGCTTGGGTAATCTAGGCTCATAGTAACGCTCTCAGCAGTCGGTGCTGCTGGGCATGTTAGAAGGAATCCGCTATGAAAACCTATCAAGAATGGCAAGCGCTGCGCGAGACGCTTAATGTGCGTTCAGAAGCCTACATCAATGGCCAGTTTACGCCCGCGAAAAAAAAGGGTACCACCTTTGAGTGCATCAACCCTGCCGACGAGACGGTATTAGCCAATGTGGCCAGCTGTGACGAAGCGGATGTCGACATTGCCGTTGCGGCGGCGAAGAAAGTCTTTCGCAGTGGCGTTTGGTCGGAAATGGCGCCGGGGCAGCGTAAGCGTATTCTGCAAAAGTGGGCCGATCTACTAGAGCAGCATTTCGACGAACTAGCATTGACCGATACCTTGGATATGGGCAAATCCATTTCTGAGATGGTCAATATCGACATGCCAGACTCGATTGATTGTTTACGCTGGTCCGCCGAGTGTATCGACAAGCTCTATGGTGAAATCGCCCCGACTAACTCGCAAAACTTAGCCCTGATTAGTCATGAACCACTAGGTGTGGTGGCCATCATCACGCCTTGGAACTACCCGCTGATGATGGTGATGTGGAAAATTGCCCCAGCGTTGGCGGCGGGTAATAGTGTGATTCTAAAACCCTCGGAAAAGTCGCCCTTGAGCGCCCTGCGTATCGCTGAACTCGCGACGCAAGCAGGGGTGCCAGACGGTGTATTTAACGTGCTACCGGGTTTTGGTCACACGGCAGGTAAAGCGTTAGCGTTGCATCATGGGGTTAGCACCCTTGCCTTCACAGGCTCAAGCCGTGTTGCGGGCATGCTGATGCAATACGCAGGTCAATCGAATATGAAGCGTGTCTGGCTGGAAGCTGGTGGTAAGTCCCCTTGTATCGTGTTTGCAGACTGCAAAGACATCCAAGCGGCGGCACAAGGCGCAGCGGTGGCGATCTTCACCAACCAAGGGGAAGTGTGTATTGCTTGCTCGCGCTTGTACGTGCACCAGAGCATTAAAGACGAATTCCTTAAGCACCTGCTCGAAGCGGCGCGCCAGTATGTGCCGGGCGACCCACTCGATCCCGCTACGAAAATGGGGCCATTAGTGGATAAAGCACAGTTTGAGCGCATTACAGGTTTTATTGAAAGTGCCATCGCTGATGGGGCGACATTGGAGCTTGGTGGTGTACCCAAATATGAAGACGGCAAAGGTTTCTATGCCCATCCGACCATTTTCTCCGACGCCAATCATGAGATGGAATTTGTCCAAGAAGAAATCTTTGGCCCAGTGCTCGCCATGATGACTTTTGATACGGAAGAAGAAGCGATCACGCTGGCAAATGACTCGAAATATGGCTTAGGTGCCGCGATCTGGACGGCAGACTTGTCCCGTGCCCACCGCGTTAGCCGCAAGCTAGAATCCGGCATGGTGTGGGTCAATACGTGGGGGGATGGCGATACCACGGTGCCATTTGGTGGCGTCAAAGCGTCGGGCAATGGCCGTGATAAGTCATGGCATGCGCTGGAGAAATACACCGAAGTGAAAAATACCTGGATTCGATTGTAGTCTGCTGGGAGGTGCTCTATGTCATCACCAAGTCATGTGAATTCTTACTACGCGGCGTCGGCCAATGACAAAGCCCTACGCCCTACGCTTACCGGCGAGCACCGCTGTGATGTATGCATCGTCGGCGCGGGTTTTACCGGTATTTCGACCGCGCTAAGCCTTGCCGAAAAGGGCAAAAAGGTCATCGTCCTTGAGGGCTCACGCATTGGTTTTGGTGCGTCGGGGCGTAATGGCGGGCAGATCGTGAACAGCTTTAATCGCGATATTGACTATATTTTCGCGAATTATGGCGACAAGATCGGCCAAAAAATGGCGAAAATGGCTTTTGCTGGCTCGGAACTGATTCGCCACCGTGTTGAGAAGTACCAGATCGACTGTGACCTAAAACACGGTAACCTATTTGCCGCCTGCAATAACAAGCAATTTGAGGAGCTCAAAGCCAAGAAAGCCCTGTGGGAAGCCCATGGTCATAACGAATTAGAGCTGCTTGATAGCAACAGCATCCAAGAGCATATTGGTTCGGAGCGTTATGTGGGCGGCTTATTGGATCGTAAAGGTGGCCATATTCAGCCTTTGAACTTGGTGCTAGGCCAAGCCAATGCCTTTGAGGCGTTAGGAGGTCAGATCTTTGAAGACTCCAAGGTGCTGCGTTTAGAGCATGGCGTACCGGGAAAAGTCATTACTGAACAAGGGGTTGTGGTTGCTGACAAGATTGTCGTCGCCGGTAACGCCTATGTCTTTGGCTTGATTCCCGAAGTGGAAAAGAAAGCCATGCCTTGCGGCACGCAGGTGATCGCCACCGAACCTTTATCGAAGGAGCTGCAAAAACAACTGTTACCAACCGATCGCTGTGTAGAAGACTGTAACTATTTATTGGATTATTACCGCCTGTCTGGGGACGGTCGTTTGATCTATGGTGGCGGGACCACCTATGGCGCGCGGGATCCGGGTAAGATCGAAGCCATCGTCGTACCCAAGATGCTGACCACCTTCCCCTATTTGAAAGACGTGAAGATCGACTACGCCTGGACCGGTAATTTCCTACTGACCATGATGCGTATGCCCCAAGTAGGTAAGATCGGCGAGAACCTGTATTACGCCCAAGGCTATTCCGGTCATGGCGTAACCAATGCCCATTTGATGGGAGAAATCCTCTCCGATGCGATGGATGGCGATACCGAGCGCTTTGATGTGTTTGCCAGCATGCCACAGTACCCATTTCCAGGAGGCCGAATGCTTCGTGTACCCTACACAGCGCTCGGAGCGGTGTATTATAGCCTGCGCGATAAGTTAGGTATTTAACATAAAATAGTCACTAAAATAGACGAAATGCCGTTAACGTGGCGACTTTTCGTCTTGTTCTAAACGATTAACCTGCTTTTTAGACAGCACGCCTGCTGCTCGTAACCGTTCCAGCTTTTGCTGGGTGTGTTCGCGTAACTCATCACGTAATAAGCGCATACTTGGGGTAATGGAGTGACGACTGGGGCAAATCAACCAGAGCTCGCCGCAGGGCACGGTATAGTCTGGCAACAATGACCTCAAGCGTCCTGCTAAGACATCTTCCGCCACATCCAGGGCGGATTTCAGTGCCACCCCCTGTCCTGCCAAACACCAGCGGCGCACCATATCGCCATCGTTGGCAGCACGGTTTGCCGTTGGTTTGATTTTATATTGGCGTTGTTGCTCGTCCTGAAAGAACCAAACGTCGTTTAAAATGTCACGAAGCTGATAGAAAAGCGCATTATGTTGCAATAAGTCATTTGGATGTTCGATCTTTGCGTGATTCGCTAGATAGTCAGGGCTGGCGCACAGCAAGCGCGGCACATTGCAAATCTTAAAGCCATACATGGACGAGTCATTCGGCGCGCCGTAGCGCAGTGCCATATCAATCGCATCACGATAAAAGTCGATATTGCTGTCGCTCAAATGCATACGCAGGGTCAGGTCGGGGTGCTGCGTCATAAAGGTATCAAGCAAGGGCGCAAGAATATTACGGCCCAGATCCGACGACACGGCGATGCGCATCTCCCCCGCAATGCTTTCGCTGTCTTGTTGCACCGCTTGTTGTGCCAGTTGCCATTGCTCTAATGACTGCGCACACAGCGGTAAAAAGCGCTCCCCCGCTTTGGACACTCGTAGCTGGCGGGTCGAGCGAATAAATAGCTCCGCACCAAGCAAGGCTTCCACTCGCTTTAAAGCTGCACTGGCGGTCGCTGGCTGCATATCCAAATGGGTGGCTGCCGCGGTAATGCTACCCAGCTCCGCGACCTTCATCACCACTGCTAAATCTTCAATTTGCACGGAGGTTGCCTACTCTATTAATTGTGAATGCACTATGGATTACCAAAAATATATTGATAATGAATCAACGGCAAGACGGTTTTTTCGAGTAAAGGCGCCCGTTAATATGCGTTCCAATCTATAACGCCTGCTAATGGCCGCGATACCTATTTGAGGAACCATCATGTCTCACCCGATTATTACTGATTTAGAAAAACGCTATACCACTAAGAACTACGATGCGACCCAGCGTATTCCTACCGCAGACCTAGAAGTGATCTACGAAGCTTTGCGCCTATCGGCGTCTTCGATCAACTCACAGCCTTGGAAGTTTGTCGTGATTGAAAGTGACGAAGCGAAACAGCGTTTTCACGATAGCTTTGTCAACAAACATCAGTTCAACCAAAAGCATGCTAAAGCCGCGTCGCACATCATTTTGTTTGCCCACAAAACCCACTACAAGCGTGATGATTACGCCAAAGTCGTGGATAAAGGCATCGAAGATGGCCGTACCGCGCCAGCAGACCGAGAAAGTGCCTTTGGCGGATTCGCCTTTGCTGAACTGAATACCAAAGCGGACGGCAACACAGAAGCGTGGACCAAAGCCCAAACGTACCTTGCATTAGGCAACCTGCTGCACACCTTAGCGCGTCTGGGCATCGACTCTACACCGCTAGAAGGGGTAGATCCTGAAATGCTAAGTGAACTCTTTAAAGATGAGCTAGCTGGCTACAAATGTGAGGTTGGCTTAGCCATGGGTTACCGTCATCAGGAAGAAGACTACAACGCTACGATTCCAAAATCGCGTCTCGCTCGTGAGCAAATTCTAACGGTGTTATAAGGCCCGTATTCGCTACTTAGGCGAATGTTCCATATGCTCTAAGTGGCTCAGAAACAAGGTAAAAATCTCCGACTGGGAAGAGGTGTTGAGCTTGGCGTGAATGTTCTTACGATGTACCTTCACCGTGCCAGCACTGATTCCCAAATCCTCGCCGATGGACTTCGACGAGTGACCTTTCAATAACAAGCCCAGTACCTCTTGCTCACGGTCCGTGAGCACCCCTTGAGCAAACGATTTGAGCGCTTGCTGCATGGGTGCGGAGGGCGGCGTTTGTTGCGTAAACTCCCCTGCTTGCAGCCACCAAAATTGGCGCATCAGCGCTTCCAACATGGGAAAGACCAATTTCAGCTGCTTTAACTCGTTATGCTGAATCTCCCCAGCGCTTTGCTTACGCCCCAATGAAATGGCGCAGCGGGTGTCCTTATCCAACTCCACGATCAGATTGATCTCATCTTCTAAGCCAAACTCCTGATAACAGGTCTGAAAATATTCAGTGTCTTGAAACGAATCCGGTGCCATGTCAGCTAGGCGATAGACGCCCGAAGCAACATCTTGCTGAATGGCGTTAAACAAGGGATCGAGCAAATAGGCTTGGTTTAAGTAAAAACGCAGCGTAGCGCTTTGCTCAGCGGGGTCACGGGGGTGAATCAGAAGCGGCTTCAAAGCCTGCTTGTAGGCCACCATAATCAAGGTATCGAAATAGCACAGTTTGCCCAGTACCTGCTGCAGTACGGCTGGGAAATTTGGTAGACGAATGTGGTTGGTCAGCAGGCTTAAATCCTTGATCAATTCGGCGCTGTCTTGTTGTCCTAAATGTGCCCGCTGCACCATGCTGATACCTGAAAAATTGGCTGAATAAATTTGATCGACTTTTGTATTCGACAGGAGTACAACTAAAATCAATAAACCGAATAATAGTTCGGATTAAAGGCAAAAGTGAATGTTTTAATACGATGCAAATCCCCTGTCACCAATGCAAGACATCTTGGACAAAAAATCCTATTAAAACAGCACATCCAGAGTTCGGCTGACGACAGTCAGCACTGATTTCTTGTCCAACTCGAATAAAGCTCAATTTTTATGGGTTATTCGAGTTGAGACAGATGAAGAGTAATGTGTATGTCAGATATTAACTTTATCGAAGATCATGAGTTTGACCTGTTTATTACTGACTTAAACGGTAATCTGCGTGGCAAACGCATCCCCGCCAGTGGTTTAAAAGGCGTCATGGCCAATGGCGTTAAACTGCCACAATCAGTGATCGGCTTTGATCACTGGGGCGATGATGTATTGGAAAACGGTTTGGTGTTTGAAACCGGCGACAGCGATGGTATCTGTCTGCCAGTGCACCCAAAACCGATTCCTGTGCCTTGGGCGGAGTCTGCCCGTGATCAAATTCTCGCGATGATGTACAACCCTGACGGTACGCCTTTTTTTCCGGATCCACGCCAGATCCTGACGCGCATTGTTGAGCGTTATAAAGCGCTAGGTTACACCCCGGTGGTGGCCACCGAGCTAGAATTTTACCTATTAGACGGTGCTTCGGAAGCCAAGCGCCGTCCTTCTCCACCGGTGATTGTCGATGGCAATGGCTGTCGCCTGAGCAAAACCGACTGTTACTCCATTGAAGAAATGGACGGCCTCGAAGGCTTCTTTGCCGAAGTGCGTCGTGACTGTGAGATCCAAGGCATTCCAGCGGACACCATTATCTCTGAGCTCGGCCCCGGCCAATTTGAAATCAATATGAAGCACACCGATGATGCGGTGCAAGCGGCCGATCATGCGATCATGTTCAAGCGCTTGATCAAGGGCGTGGCGCGCCAACATGACTTTGGCGCCAGCTTCATGGCGAAACCTTACGCCGATAAAAGCGGTAACGGCTTCCATGTGCATTTCAGCTTGTTAGACGAACAAGGCAATAACGTATTTGATGACGGCACCGAGGAAGGCACACGCCTACTGCGCAACGCCGTGGCAGGCATGCTCGCTCACATGTCCGACTCCATGCTGGTGTTTGCACCGCACTTAAACTCGTATCGCCGTTTCCAAGCCGGTGCTCACGCGCCAACCTACGCCAGCTGGGGTTATGAAAACCGTACCGTAGCGGTGCGCATCCCTGAAAGCGAACCTGAAGCGCGCCGCATCGAACACCGTGTTTCGGGTGCAGATGCGAACCCTTACCTTGTTTTGGCCACAGTTTTAGGCGCTGCATTGCATGGTATTGAAACCAATATGTTGCCACCTGAAGCCATTGAGGGGGACGCTTACTCGCAAAGCGAACTGTTCGAGGCGTTACCGAACCGTTGGGAAGCGGCCAGCGAGACCTTCCGCGACAGTCCGTTTATGATGGAATACCTAGGCGAAGAGTTTGTGCGCGTGTACGCCGCCGCCAAAGATCAAGAGCAACAGAAAATCTACGGCCGTATTTCCAATGTAGAATACGAGGCGTATCTATAAGCCCTGTGGCTAATAGAAGGGAGAGGAAGACACAATGAAAATAGGTATTCTTGCGGCGGGGATCACCCCCGATGCATTACGTGGAGAGTATCCAACCTACGCTGAAATGTTCGCCGAGCAGATCGGCACCTTAGAACCAGAGTTAAGCTTTGTTACCTATGACGTGCGTTTGGACGAGTTTCCAGCAAGCTCTGACGAGTGTGATGCCTGGCTAATCACCGGCTCTAAATTCGATGCCTACGCCGACGAGCCATGGATCTTAAAACTGTGCGAATTGATCCGTGAAATCGATGCCAAAGGCCAAGTTTTAGTCGGCATCTGCTTTGGCCACCAAGTCATCGCCCGCGCCCTCGGCGGCACCGTGGCGAAATACTCAGGTGGCTGGGGCGTTGGTGTGCATCACTACCAAGTAACTGGCGACATCCCTACTTTGCCAAAGCTGAATGACATCGCGCTGTGTGCTTTTCACCAAGACCAAGTGATTGAAAAGCCAGAGAAAATGACGACCTTCCTAAGCAGCGACTTCTGCCAATATGCGGGTTTAATCTACGAAGATAAAATTCTGACCTTCCAAGCCCACCCAGAGTTCTCCAAAGCTTACGAGCAGGATCTAATCAGCTTGCACGATGGTGGTAACTTGACTACCGACGTTGCGCAAAAAGCCCGCCAAAGCGTGGAGCGCGAAAACATCCAATCTGCCGCCATGATGGCTTGGATCGGCAAATTCCTACAGGGCTAATAGACCATTGGGCTCCCTTTATTTCTGATGGTTGGAGCCTGTAAGATTCTTCCGCGACACTCAGTGGTAACACGTGCTCTTGTAGGACTGCGCTGTGCGCGGGAAAACCTAGCACCCTAGATGATAATCAGCTTGAATCAGCTTGAATCAGTTGGGCTCCGCCTAACTTCTGCTGTCAGGAGCTTCCATGCAATTCAATTCGCTTGCGCACATCTTCGGTCGTGCTTCGCCTCGACTTTTCTTTGTGAAGAGCGCGTGAATTAAACGCATGGAATCTCTGAGGAAAACCGTTATATCGTATCTTGTAGGACTGCGCTGTGCGCGGGAAAGCTTAGCATCCTAGATGATAATCAGCTTGAAGCAGCTGAACTCCGCCTCATTTCTTCTGGTTGGAGCTTCCATGCAATTCAATTCGCTTGCGCAACGTCTTTGCTTCGTTCCTCAGCTTCGACACGTCAGCGCGAATTAAACGCATGGAATCTCTGGGCAAGGTCTCTGTGTATTCGTACGACCCGATTGTATTCGGGGAGCAAGCCCTCAGCCTAGATGATAAATCGCCAACACTTTGATCTCAGAACATTGGCAACAGCATTAGAAATCACTTAATCTCTAACCATCGCAGTCAAGGATGACCAGAACACACCTTTCTTACCTTCTCCTTGAACGGCATGGTTATTTACCAAAATGAGCATGCGTGTTTATACATGCCTGAGATGCTCGTTATTGTAAAAAATAGCTATTAATTTCAATTGATTATGGCCTTTCTATCACAAGGCTGTAACAGAATAACGCGCACGCAGCTCTACTGGATAAACGCGCATGCGCATTAATAAAATGTTATAGGGCTTATTGATGGTTTAGGGGCCTACTAAACGTTGAACCTTTAAAAGAATGGCTTTAAATATTCACAGTAAAAAGGGGTGAAAAATGGAAGCAGAGATAGCAAGTACTTCAAGTATTTCACCAAAAACATTTCTAAAAGCTAGAAGACCAGAGCGTTTTTCCGATTCAATAACAAAGGATGTGGGTAGACTAGATCGTTCTGTTTTGGAATTTCAGTTGTCTACGCTTAATAGAAGAAATATGGAGTTGGCATTCGAAGATTTCGCTAAAAGACTCTGTGAAAAAGTCATTTGTCCAAATCTTCTAGAGCAAACAGGTCCGGTTGCGGGTGGTGATGGAAAGGTAGATACACAAACCTTTCCCGTATCAGAGCAATCTAAAGTTCTTTGGTATATTGGAGTTGATGAAAATTCAAACAACGAACGTTGGGCTTTTGCAGTAAGCACACAAGAAGATTGGAAAGCTAAGTGCAGGAAAGATGTTCGAAAAATAAAAGCCACTGACCGAGATTACAAAAAAGCATTTTGTGTAACAAATATGTATGCAAAAGCTAATCAGCGAAGTGAGTTGGAAGACTCGTTAAGGGAAGAAACTGGAATTGATGTAAGAATTTTAGATATCTCTTGGATACTAGATCAAATCTTTTCCAATGGCTACGAGCAATTGGCGATTGATAGTTTGTCAATTGACATAGACTGGCGCCGAGAAATAGAAATCGGTGTTAATGACTACGCTAGAAATGTAAGGCTAAATGAGCTCGAAGAATTAATAAAAAATGAAATAGACACTAGTAAAGTGCTCCCTCACCAATTGGATTGGTTGCTAGAGGTCGCGGTATTGTCAAAGGAACTCGAAAAGCCCTCAATTGAAACACAGGGTCTTTTTCTAAGAGCCATTAAAGCGGCTGAAAAATTTGGCACTAATTTCCATCGATTTAATGCTCATTATCAGTATGCTTGGGCTGCCTATTGGTGGTTTGAAGACATTGTGATACTTGGCGAGCAGCTTTCGTTATGTTTGCAGATAGCGAAAGGAATTGAGCAATCGGCTCAATGGGGAGATACAGTATCGCTTCTTGGCCTCTATTCGAGCTACTATCGAGGTAGTGAAGATGAAAGTGATTTGGATATCGCATCGCTTCTGTTAGAGGCAAACGGCGAACTCAATAAGCTTGCAAAAAAGGATGAACGACCTAGTAATTCTCTGATGACTCGGATCTATATTGAATTGCTAAATTTGCATTCCATCAAAAATATAGACCAAGCTTCAGCCATATTTTCATCAATGCATGAAATTATGAAAGAAGGTGAGAAGTTAGTAGGCTTCTCATTTAATGAAGTATCCGATTTGGTTACCGAGTTGGATAGTTTGTTTGGTGAATTAGAAAGTTATGAAAATTTACTTGACTATATCACAGAGTGCACTTCACGTCGTGAGGGCGAGGTTAGGGGTGCTGTTCTCTGGCTAAAAAGGGGCGCAAGGCGGCTTGAATCTAATGAACCATATCAATCAATAAAGTTAATTGGTAAATCTCTTGCTGCGCTATACAAAAAGGAGTCCAAGAAAGATCTTTATGCTGCACTAAATATTCTTTCAGCCGCTTACAGGGAAGTTGGTTTGCTTTGGGCATCGCGTGCGAATTTATTGCTCGCTGCATCAATAGCTACAGATGAATTTTGGCGTAGCGGTGACATTCTATCTGCTCAAGTATATGCCTATGTACGGCTTGCTAAAGTTGAACTTCAGTTAGGCCGCGTAAATTACGCTCTCGCATGGTGGAAGCTAGCATCTGTTGTCTCGTCTCAAGTTGAAGAAGAAACCATATCAGAAACGGAATACCTTTCTGTCGATGCATATCTGTCTCAATGCATACTCAATACCCCTATCGATGGGCTACGTTCTATTCAACGATTACCCGATCTTTTGGATAAAGCGCAATTATTCGTGAGCAGATCTATGTTGTTATATTCACTGGGTCATGAAGATCTTGTAAAAAAAGAGTATGAACTGAATATAGACAACGAGTATATAGATTATCTAAAAATGGTTAGAGATACAGACTTAGGTGCGCCCATACCAGATCTAATTGATTGTGAAGGAAGGTATGGCAACTTGAAAAGTTACGTTATGGGTTGTGAAATTGGAGTTTCTTTTCCGTTTAGAAGTCCTTTGGTGGAACTAGCGGAAACACTACTTTCTGTCATAGAAAGTTTTTTATCAACAGGGTTGGTTGATCAAGTATTTGTATACGAGTCTCGCCTTGAAATTGAAATTACCGCAGATGACGATGATGAAATTGAAATATCACATGAAGTAGATGATGCAAGTGGAACTCTGAAAATGAATGTTCTGTGTTCATCATTCACCCCTGATATGTTGAACGTTTCTGGGCAAAAAATTATTCAAGAATGGCTTCATAATTTTGTAATTGACGTATTTTCACGCATGGTTAGGCCCAAAGATACAGAGAGGACTATGGATTCTATGCTTGGTGAAGACAGGGCTCTAGAGCGTTCCGTATCATTTGGGTCATGCTTTGTTGGTTTACAAAACATAATGGGTAATGATGCCGTTAGTCGTATTAAGTCTCTATTGCGTGATCCTGAATACAGAAATTACGACATGCTCCGTACTTTTCCATGGGATTCTAGCTTCCCAAAGTCTAAACCGGCGACCAAACCATTGACCGATTTGAAGCCTGGTAACGGAAAGCCACCCGAAGGGTTGATTGATGGTGAAAGCTTGTCCCATAAAGATATGAAGGTACAGGATCTTATCAAAATAAGGTTGTGGGATAGAACTGTATGGCGTGGAACTGGATATGCTCTTTATCCCAATGGAGATATTGAGTTAACTTTACTTTTTGAAAATGGGCAAGCTGCAGAAGCTATTTTCGCAGATTTAGAAAATGAAATTGGTAATGAAGACAGAGAAGATCGTTTAAGAATATCAATTATTAGAAATATTGACCGAAAAAATCCTGCACATTACAGAGTTTGTATTAGTGAAAACTTCGCTTTTGACTCTAACAAAACTGTACAGATGATTGCCAGAATAAACACAATGAACCCTTCGACACCTGAAAACCTTGATAGATTTCTATCTGCATTTGACGAGCGAAAAAGCTATTTGTTGAGCTATTCAGTAGTTAAGAATGAACGGATTATAGAGAACTCATCAGCGAAGAAAAAATCAATCCGAAAGTTTGACATTAATGTTTTGGAAGCATGGAAGATAGGGCCAAATGATATAGAAGTGATGGCCATTCATTCAGATGATGACCCTCTAATTCCAGAGGGGGTAAGTAATGCTCCAATAATTGAGACTCTAAAAAGGAAGTTTCGTCAGTGAAGCCCTATAACAAGTCAAAGCACGCGGACTTGGCAGAGCTGTCACCTTTTTTGTTCCAAAAAAGTCGCCATCTCCGCCAAGCCGGTGTTTGAGGCGTTATGTGCCACTATAAATTGAGGATATATGGCTTTAAGTGAATTCGAGATTAAGAGGATAGAAAAGGCCGGAACAGTTTTTCTTTCTGAGCATCGACCACCGCCAGAAATAAGGTCTAAGCTTGACATCGGTTGGCGTTTAGAGAATCAATCAGTTTATATTTTCGAGACGCGCCCAATTTGGAATGAGCCATCCCAGTATCATGACTTGGACATTGCCAAAGCAACTTTTGTTTTGAAGCATGGAGTATGGAAAATATACTGGATGAAGCGAGATCTAAAGTGGCATAGCTATGAACCCAAAAGCCAAGTAAAAACAATAGAACAAGTTTTCAAGGTGGTTACTGAAGACCAGTATGGTTGTTTTTTCGGCTAAGTCACATAACAATCAAATTAAGCCCCTTATTTGGGTGTTAGGAGTTTTATGGGCATGGAATACAGCTTAGAGTTTTCAGAGAGACTTATCGAATCAGCTGATGCGCTTTTTCATGTTTCGCCTGTGAAAAATGAGGCCGGAAGAGCCATATTATATCTAAGCTGCCTTTCGTGTGAGATAAGCTTAAAAGCTCTACTTGAAAGTTGTGGCTATAGCCCAAGTGAGCTAAAAAGGCACTCACATAAACTTGATAAGCTACTTAATGTTATCGGTACTTGCAAATTCATAGGTACTGATAAAAGGGCAACCTCTATTCGTAGCAAGGAGGTTGTCCCAAACACTGCAAATGGAACCGTAGGCACACTGCTAGACTCTAGTCTCGCTGGTGGTTCTGTATATCCTAACGAAATACGCTATGGTGAGGTTGTGACGCATTTTCCTCCAGAGGCTATGCTCAACTGCGCAAAGGTTGTAAATAATTGGTGCAAAGAACACAAAGGTGGGTTGGTTCGTGCAGTCAACTCCTAACAAACGGCTCAAATTCGCTCCGTTTCACTCCGCCGGAACGTCACTGCGTTCGCGCCGTTTAGGTGGGCGTTAGATTTAAATAATCCCATTAGCTCTATTCCATGCGTTTAATTGGCGCTGACGGTCGAAGGGAGGAACGACCGGAGATGTGCGCAAGCCAATTGAATTGCATGGAAGAGTGCCCCAACGATCTTGCAACCTCCACAAAACCAAAGCCTCGCAAACCTGAAAGACTCCCGCGCGCAGCGCGGTCCTACAAGGGCTTAAACCAGCGCCCAAAACGCCTCAACAAGTGGGTTTTTCAAGCTCTTCTTCAAGGTAAACAAGCCAATATCGTATGGCTCTAGCTCTGGCTGGACATCGAGGATCTGTACGCGATCCATCAATGGGCTGTTATCGAGTACGATCTTGGGCACCACACCGATGCCAAATCCCAAGCTCACCATACTGACGATGGCTTCGTTACCAGCAACCTGTGCGTAGATATTTGGGGTGATGTTTTGCTCGCTAAACCAGTCGTCGACGCGGATCCTTGAAACACCGCCCTCGGACAGGATCATCGGCACTTGCTCCCAGTCACTTTTTGAATCCGGCGATGTGGTCGGCACGTTGGGTTGTTGCTCGACCGGTGCGATAAAGACCAACGGTGATTTGGTGATTGGAGTGAACGCTAAGCCTTTGTTCATCGACACGGGTTTGGCGGCGATGGTGATTTCTTCAATGCCGTCCAAGATGCGAGTGATGGCTTTGTCCGGGTCACCAGTGTGCAGCTTGATTTCGATGTGCGGGTGCACTTGGCGAAAGCGGTTGAGCAGCTCAAACAAGAAACTGTAGCTGGCGGTGACGGAGCAGTAAATACTGATTTCACCGCTAAGTTGATCCGAGTGGTCGGTCAATTCATGGCGAATCAGGTTCCACTGGCTGGTGGTTTCGCGGGCGTATTTCACAAAACGTTGCCCTTCGCGGGTCAGTACCACGGTACGGTTGTCGCGGCTGAATAGTTCCACCCCCACTTCTTCTTCCAAATGGCGAATGTTGCGTGAGAGCGCGGAAACACTGATGTTGCACTCGTCGCTGGCGCGGCCAAAGTGCAGTGTTTCGGCTAATGCGAGGAATTGTTTGAGGGCTTTTGTATTCATATTTCCCATGATAGCTCTGTTTTGCAAAAAATGGGACGTTATATTGCAAATATATCAATTTACGAAAGGATCGCTCTTCTATACATTGGACCTACTTCACAGCACCGCCTCATTGTTTACGGCCGTGTTTGTGTCACTCTTTTTTAATATCGACATGTTTAGATGTCGGTACTGTAATCATAAAAATTTAGGATGTGTTAACCATGGGTAACAACTACTTCAATACTTTGCCGCTACGCGAGCAGCTAGCTGAGCTAGCAAAATGTCGTTTTATGGATATGTCAGAATTTGCTGATGGCGTTGAAGCGCTTAAAGGCAAAAAAATGGTTGTAGTAGGTTGTGGTGCACAAGGTCTTAACCAAGGTCTTAACCTACGTGACTCTGGCCTAGACGTTGCATACGCGCTACGTCCAGAAGCGATCGAGCAGAAGCGTCAATCTTGGAAAAACGCGACTGAAAACGGTTTCGTTGTAGGCACTTACGAAGAACTAATCCCAACGGCTGACGTTGTTCTTAACCTAACTCCAGATAAGCAACACTCTTCTGTAGTTGAAGCGGTTATGCCTCTTATGAAAGAAGGCGCTTGCCTATCTTACTCTCACGGTTTCAACATCGTTGAAGAAGGCATGAAAATCCGTGACGACCTAACAGTAATCATGGTTGCTCCTAAGTGTCCTGGTTCTGAAGTACGTGCAGAATACGTTCGTGGCTTCGGTGTACCAACGCTTATCGCTGTTCACGAAGACAACGATCCTAAAGGCGAAGGTCTTGCACTAGCGAAAGCTTACGCAGTAGGTACTGGCGGTCACAAAGCAGGCGTTCTAATGTCTTCTTTCATCGCTGAAGTTAAGTCTGACTTGATGGGTGAGCAAACTATCCTTTGTGGTATGTTGCAAACTGGTTCGATCCTTTGCTTCGACAAAATGGTTGAAGAAGGTATCGACGCAGGTTACGCATCTAAGTTGATCCAGTACGGTTGGGAAACAATCACTGAAGCACTTAAGTACGGCGGCGTGACTAACATGCTAGATCGTCTTTCTAACCCAGCTAAGATCAAAGCATTCGATCTTGCTGAAGAGTTGAAAGTGATCATGCGCCCTCTATACAACAAGCACCAAGATGACATCATCGACGGTACTTTCTCTCGCGTGATGATGGAAGACTGGGCGAACGACGACGCTAACCTTCTAAAATGGCGTGCAGAAACTGCTGAGACTAACTTCGAGAAAACTCCAGCAGGCGACGTAGAAATCTCTGAGCAAGAGTTCTTCGACAACGGTATCTTGATGGTAGCAATGGTTAAAGCGGGCGTTGAGCTAGCATTCGAAACGATGACTGCTGCAGGCATCATCGCTGAATCTGCTTACTACGAGTCTCTACACGAAACTCCACTAATCGCGAACACTATCGCTCGTAAGAAACTTTACGAAATGAACGCGACTATCTCTGATACAGCTGAGTACGGTTGTTACCTATACAACCACGCTTGTGTACCTCTACTAGCTGACTTCATGAAAGGCATCAAAACTGACGTAATCGGTAAAGGCCTATCTGTAGAAGACAACGGCGTAGACAACGCTCGTCTAATCGAAGTAAACGCTGCGCTACGTGCTCACCCAGTTGAAGCGGTAGGTTCACGTCTACGTGGTTACATGGCTGACATGAAGAAAATCGTTTAAGACGATTACTGCGCTTACTAGGGCGGTGTTAAAACTTGGCTCGAAATGCTCATGTATGCTTATACACTGCGCTTTCTCACCAAGTTTTGCCTAGCCCTAGTATCGCTCGCAACATCGTCTCTACAGAAGCCGAGTAGTTCGAAAGAGCACTCGGCTTTTTTGTCGCTTTCTTTTTTGCATTTGGCTCAATATCGGTAAGGAATCAACTTATGGACTCTCGTATTTGCCTAGAAAATTTCAGCGTGAACTTTGATGAACGCTTTCATCTGAACAACATTGATTGGACGATTGAGCCAAGCCAGCATTGGGTGATCACGGGTACGAACGGGTCGGGTAAGTCAGCCCTTGCTGCGGTGCTTGCAGGTGTGGGTGAGATGGAATCAGGTCAGATTTCAGGCCTGCCGAGCCGCGTAGGTTTAGTCTCGTTTGAAGCGCAAGCGGAGCTAATCGCCAAAGAGCTGAAGAAAGACGACGCTGACATCATGGATGTCATTGCCATCGGTACGCCGGTGCAAGAGATGATTTTTGAAAACTGTGCGGACCCTGAATTGGCCGCAGAGTTGGTGGAAAAGTTTGGTCTAAGCCACTTGCTAGACCGTGCGTTTCGTAAGCTCTCGACCGGCGAAACGCGCAAGGTAATGTTGATCCGTGCGCTATCGAGCAAGCCGGATTTATTGATCCTAGACGAGCCATTTGATGGCTTAGACGCGGATACCCTAGCAATGCTGCAACAGCACTTAGCGTCGATCATCGATACCACGCCTATGGTGATGGTGTTGAACCGCTTTGATGAAATGCCGAGCTTTATTACCCATGTGGCCTACTTGGAAAAAGACGGTCACGACGGCGGCAAGCTGGCGTTTAAAGTCGATCGCAAAGACGAATCGGCCTTTGCCGAGCTGTACCAGCTGCTGCATTTGAAAACCACGGATCTACAAGTCCCTGAGACCGATCCAGCCAGCAAACTGCCAGCACTAGACCCACAACAGCCCTTGGTAAAACTCACCGATGCGACGATCAAATACGACGATACGGTGATCGTAGATAAGCTCAATTGGACCATTGAGCCTGGAAAGCATTGGCAACTAAGCGGCCCCAACGGCAGCGGTAAAACGGGCGTGTTGTCGCTGATTACTGGCGATCACCCACAGTGTTACGTGAACGATATCTTCGTGTTTGGCTTCCAACGTGGTAACGGCGAAAGCATTTGGCAGATTAAACAGTTTATCGGTTATGTCTCAACGTCATTGCAGTGGGAATACCGCGTTAGCGTGAGCTGTAAAAATGTCATTATTTCTGGCTTCTACGACAGTATCGGTATGTACACCAAATCAACTGACAGCCAGAAAAAGATCGCCGATGAATGGTTAGCCTTGTTGGGCATGAGTGACCGTGCCGATCAGCCGTTTAACAAGCTGTCTTATGGTGATCAGCGTTTGCTATTGATTGCCCGTGCCATGGTCAAACACCCGCCGCTATTGATCTTAGACGAGCCGTGCTTGGGCTTGGACGATATGAACCGCCAGTTAGTGTTGGCGTTGATTGAGAAGATCTGTGCCGGCAAAGAAACCACGGTGCTGTACGTGAACCACCATGCAGAAGACCAAATCGCAGGCATTGAAAACTACCTAGCGCTTCAGAAAAACGCTTAAAACACCTGTACGACCCGATTCCATCGGGGAGAAACTAGCATCCTCAGCAGCAATGAGCTCCGCCTGATTGCTGCGGGTTGGAGCTTCCATGCAATTCAATTCGCTTGCGCACATCTGCGGTCGTTCCTCCCTTGACCGTCAGCGCGAATCAAACGCAAGGAATCTCTTAGGAAGACCGAGATAGTGCCTTGTAGGACCGCGCTGTGCGCGGGAAACTGCGATACGTACGACCCGATTCTATTCGGGGAGCGAGTCAGCATTCTCAGCGACAATTAGCTGCTACCCCAGCTCCAGTGGGCATGAGCTTCCATGCAATTCAATTCGCTTGCGCACATCTTCGGTCGTGCCTCCCTCGATCGTCAGCGCGCATCAAACGCATGGAATCTCTTAGGAAGACCGCGATTCGTACGACCCGCTTTCCATTCGGGAATGAAGCTAGCAGCCTAAATGGCAACGTCATTTTTGTAGGACTGCGCTGTGCGCGGGAACCCAAAAGCCGCTAATTCCTTAGAACTAGCGGCTTTTTATCATTTAAATCAGGTTTATTTCAAAACCGCTTGAATATCGCGCCAGTCGACGATTTTGAAGTTCTGGTTCTCGCTTTTGTATTGGCGATCAATGTTGTTCCAATCTTGCGCTAAGAACAAACCGCGAGGGAATTCGTCACCTAGGTTTTGTGACACGGCGTGGATGCCGTCCGTGTCTGTTGCGCCATCGGTGCCGCGCTCGTCATCACCAATGATGGCGAAGCTTTTCACGAACTTGCCTTGGTCATTTAGATCAAACGCCGCATAGGTGTTGTTACCTTGGCTTGAGGCGATCAGCAGGTTTTGCTCGTTTGTTTGGTAAAGCGTCAGACCTTCGATGTCATCTACTAGATGTTGGCCGTCTACTTTGGCAAAGATTTTACCTTCTATGCTGCCGTCTTCTCGGGCATCAAACGCCCAGATCGCGTGATCTTCTTCGCCCACATATAACGTTTGCGTGCGATCATCCACAACACAACCTTCTGGCTGTGATGGTACGTTGAGCGTACGTACGACCTTACCGAGGGCTTCGCCATTGTGAACGCTGATACGCCATTGTTCGATGTGACCGTCTTTGCCATTCACAAAGACATAAGGCGTGCCGTCTTCGCCGCGAGACATACATAGACCGTAGACTTCATCGACGCTGGAAAGCAGCTCTGATGCTTCAGGATGAACCGTACCTTGAGTCGCTGGTAGTGGTTTGATCGGTGTGCTTGAGCCGTCAATGGTGTACAGCGTGACGGTGTTCTTTTTACGGTTTGACGCGGCTGCTAGTGCGATTGTATTGCCTTCAGAGTCTGCCACATCTTGGCGAATATCGACGTTGTTTGGTTTGCCGCCTTCTAGGTATTGGATTTCATTACCTTGTAAGTCATAAGCCATTAAACCACCCTTTTTATTGGTGGCGATGATCAGGCTGTCTTTTGGGGATTCGGCGTTGTACCAAAGTGCTGGATCGTCCGCTGCGTCGCCATCGTTGTCGACCGCTTTGGTTTCGCCATGGGCGCGAACCAATTCCACGCCTTTGATTTCAAGCTCGCGTGGCGACAAGGTATTTTCCGCTTTGTAACCTGATAGCGTTTCAAGTTCGGCCCAAGACAGAGTTTGATAAACCGGTTCATCTAGCTCGGTATTACCGATCCAAAGCTGCTGAGAGGACGCGCTGACTAGTTTACCTTCTTCAACCCCTTCAATATCAAACTTACCAAGGAATTCATGGCTCACTCGATCGTATAGCACAAAGCCTTGGCCTTCATCGGCGATCACGATGGCGCCTTTGCCATGTGCTTGATAAACGATGTCGAGGTTTTCAATTTCTTCTAACTGACCATGTGGCGCAACCACATCAAGCAAGGCGCGGTCTTTGACGTTCTCTGGATCGGCACCGTAGACCCAAACGCCGACATTCTGCTCTGCCACGTACAAGGTGTTGGTTTCATCGTCCATGGCACAGCCACTCAGTTCGCCACCGACATTCATCGCACGGACAAACGTCGGCTTGCCGTCATGTTGAATCGCGCTGCTGACTTGTTTGCCATCAAACTTAAGCTTGTATTGCACTAGGTTGCCGTCTTCGTCGTAACTTGCGACGAACATGTCACCTGATGTGGCGTTTTTCCCTAAACAGACGCCTTCTGGCGTGATTTCAAGCGGCAAGCGCCCTACTTCTGTCAGAGGCGCTTTTGCCTTGCCATTAATTTGGTAGAACGCAATTACGTCTTCATCTGGTAGGCCTACCGCTACGAGGTCGATCTTCTGGCCGTCTTTTGAGCGCAGCCCATAACGCACGTCTGCCCCCAGTGCTTCGATACCCTCAATATGCTGAACCTCTTGGCCTGAGGCGTCGTACACGGCGATACCATCGCCTTCAAGGGTGCTGATGAGTAGTGACTGTTTGGCATCTTTAGACTGCCATACCGCACTGTCAGCAATGTCCTCGTAGCTGGTCGAAGTGATGGTGGCGTGCGCGGCACTGGCACTGATCAGTGCGGTGGCTAACAGGGTGTGTTGAAAACGAGGCATATAAGCTCCAGTTGAATAAACGTGGTTGTAAAACAAGAATGAGCGGCACTGTAGGCCACCTGTATGGCAAATTTATGACAAGAATTTTTAGTGGCCTTTGCAGGCTGTCTAATTTGGCGTTTTTTAAGGGATTTGAGCTTTTTGGCGGCTATTTATCGGCTTTTATCCTTGTTTTATCGGTACTTTTCTAAACGGTTGGCGCTTTTTATAACCAAGAAACGCTCTTCAGTGAGCTGATCGGACTTTGCTTGTCATATAAGTGTCACAGGAGGCGCGTACAAACTGGCCATCCGAAGGAGAGTTCCATGTACCGCTATTTGAATTATTTCACCGTCCACACCTTTATCTTTGCCAAGCTATTAGGTCGTCATTGGCCCTGGCTGTTGCTGCTACCTTTGATGATGCTGGGCATTGTCGCCGCTAACGTAGCGTCGGGCAGTGTGATCCCAAAAGCGGATTGGGTGTGGTTAGACATCATGGGTGAAGGCGGTTTGGCGTTGTTTATGGTGGTCTGGATGTTGATTGTGCTAGCCACCCGTGAACCGGGCTTTATTACCAACTGGCTCGCGTTTGGCTTTTTGGGACTGTGTGCCTCAAGCTTCCAAGATATGTTGGATGAAATCGTGACGCTGCCGTCCGTTGTGCTGTGGGATAAATGGATCGAGTCAGCGCCGATTGGTTTACTCTCGTTGGTGATCGGCTTGTGCCTGTGGTACCGCGAGCAGCGCCAGTTAAGCGTGTTTCTGGAAAAACGTGCCAACACACTGCAAAACAACTTTTCCCTGCATCAAGACAGCTTTTTGCCGCAATGGCCCTGTTTAACTAAGCACATTCAAGACAGCTCACAACAGGAGGCGACGTTAGTATTGCTGCGCATCACGCCAGAAAACCGTAACCAGCTGCCTTTATCTGCTAGCGATTTGAGCAAATTACGTTTCCTTGTCGCAGAGGTTTTATTGTGGAACGTGCCCAGCACCTTCCAAGCGTTTCATCTGACGGGTGAGGGTTATGCCCTGCTATCACCGACGCCGATTGCCCAAGAGCAGATTAATGATGTGGTGCTCTTGCTGAGAGCGATGCGTTTTCGTGGTCAGGGCCATGAACAGGCGACGATGTTGGCAGTGACTTCGCAAACGCTTATCTTGGAAAATACGTTATCTGACGCCGCTTTGCGCCAAAAAGTGCGAGAGGTTCAATCTGATCTGGCGAGCCTTACGGACGATATCGAAAGTCGCCAGTCAATCACCACGGTACATGTGGTTTAACCATGGCAAAAGGCTGGTGTGAACAGCAAGACGTCACGGTGCCATTACAGGCTGGAGCGCTACAGTTAGCGGACTTGGCAGTGCAGCAGGCGTGCCCTATGGATGTGCTGCTACGCAAGACTAAGCTGTTTTCTGAGGATCTATATTGTCCCACAACACAGCTGGCACCATGGCAGCTGGCTCAGCTGTACCGCAATGCCAGCCTGTTTATTTCACGCCCCGATTTACCCCTGTTATTGGGGCAGCAGCTTTTGCCCAGCAGTTTGCAGCAACACGGAATCGGTCTGGTCTATGCACCGACGGTTGAGCAAGCGCTGAATTACTTGCTTGCTAGCCAAAGCTTGTGGTCGCCGCTATTGCATTTGCAAGCCTTGTCCAGCGGCCATCATTGGCATCTGTACTGTTTCGATAGTGGCTCGGCATTAGCGCCGATGGAGTTTAATCTGGCGGCGATTGGTGTGTTGGAAGCACTGCGTTCGGTACTGCTTTGGCTGGATCCTAGCTTGGGTGATAGCCTCTGGCAATTTGAGGTACCGGCCTTGCCTGAGTCCATGTTGGCAGAATGCCAAAGTCGTTGAGCACGTAGTCAGGTAATCAGCGATCGCCCTCGCTGGTGTTTGAGCATTCCCAAAGCGATGCTATCGCAACCGCTGCCACAGGCCTCCATGAGCCTGTTTCAATTTAGCCAGCAGCAGGTGTCACATTTGCCTGTCAGCTTTTTAGGCTTTATTCAGCAACGGTTACAGCGAGATTTACAGCGTTTGCCATCACTTGAAACACTCGCCGATGAAATGAACATCAGCCCTGCCACTCTCAAACGTAAGCTCAAATCCCACGGCACCAGCTACCAAAAACAAGTGGATCAGCTGCGCAGCTTAGTCAGTTATCACTACACGCAAAAGCTCGGCTACAGCACCGAGCAAGTGGCCGAATTGCTGAACTTCTACGACACCAGCAACCTACGTCGTGCCATGAAACGCTGGATCCTAGCGGGCTAAACCACTCGTACGACCCGATTTCAATTGGTAGGACCGCGCTGTGCGCGGGAATGTACGACCCGACTCCGCTCGGGGAGCGAGTCAGAATCCTAGATGGTAAGCAGTTTGAATCAGCTGAGCTTCGCCTAATTTCTTCTCGTTGGAGCTTCGCCTCATTTCTGCTGGTTGGAGCTTCCATGCAATTCAATTCGCTTGCGCAACGTCTTTGCTTCGTTCCTCAGCTTCGACACGTCAGCGCGAATCAAACGCATGGAATCTCTGGATAAGACCGCTAATTCGGATCTATGTGTTGCTCTTCGTACGACCCGACTCCGTTCGGGGAGCGAGCTTGCAGTCTCTGAAGCAATAAAGAGGAATGATATGAGGCTCAGGACTTCCCGAAAACGTCTTCAAAGCTATTCGTGATTCCCGCGTTTGCTTCCTTCACTGATCGCTCAAAATCGCTTTTAAAGCCCGGCTGAGACAGTAAATACAGAGATTCTTGTAAGCTTTCATAGTGTCGGCTCGACATCATCACGACATTGTCAGCTTCATGCTGAATTTCGATAATTTCATTGTCTTGGTTCAGCTGATCAATCAACTCAGGAAGTGAGTTTTGAGCTTCTTTAACCGTCATCGTTCTCATGAAGAAAGCCCTCTTCTAATTACACAGAAAGCATACGTCGATTTTCAGCCTAGAGCGAATTAATAAAAGCAGTTTCTAGATAATTGAGGATCATGTACGACCCGACTCCGTTCGGGGAGCGAGTCAGCATCCTCAGCGACAATTAGCTGCTATCCCAGCTTTTGTAGGCATGAGCTTCCATGCAATTCAATTCGCTTGCGCAACGCCTTTGCTTCGACACGTCAGCGCGGATTAAACGCATGGAATCTCTAAGCATGATTGCCTTGTAGGAACGCTCTGCGCGCGGGAAGCTATAGACAGCTTAGTATAAAAATTGTCTCAATTAAGTTATTTGAACCTGCTGTATAGTAGTTTTAATTGATGGGGATATAGCCTTTAAAGGAGTAATTTTGAGTAAGAATCTGAAGCAATGGAAAAATACGCTTAGTGCTAAAGAAATTTGTGATGGCATGAATTACGCGCAAGAAAATGCAATTCGTTTACTTCATGATGCAGAAACACTCTTTGATATTGGGAGTTATCCGACGGCACATTCCTTAGCCATACTAGCTATTGAAGAAGCAGGGAAAGTATCGATTTTACGAGGGCTTGCTGTAGCTAGAGATGGGAAAGATGTTAAAGATTCATGGAAGGCCTATCGGACTCACACACAAAAGAATGTGCTGTATTCATTTCCTTTCTTAGTAGCTCAAGGCCATGAAAAACTTAGTGAGTTTTCTGAATTGTTTTCTGAGGCAAATGAGATGCCTGCCCTTTTAGATGACCTAAAGCAAATAGGTTTTTATACAGACTGCCTAGGGGAGAAGCATTGGTCAGTACCTTCTCAAATAATTGATCATGTAGCAGCGGCAAACCTTCTAAAGGTAGCGCGTATTCTTTGTACAGGTCGGAAATATGAAACAAAAGAAATTGAGCTGTGGATAAAACACATGAAGCCTGTCTGGAAGTCTTCTATGTCAGATATGAAGCAAGCCCAGAAAGCTTGGTTTAGTGAAATGGTTGATGAGGGGTTAACAAAAGAAGAGGCTATTTCTTTTGATGAATTCATTGGAGGATCATAAAAATCCCCACCACCGCTATACCATGCGTTTAATTGGCGCAGACGCGGTCGAGGTACGAGAATTGCGCAAGCCAATTGAATTGCATGGTCTAGCGCCCCAACGGCCTTGCATCCTCACGATCTTGCAACCTCTTCAATCCCCAAGCCTCGCAAACCTAAAAAACTCGAAAAGCTACTACTCGCCCAACCCACCCAAATGATGCTTTAACAAACAATTCAGCATCAGTTTCAAATCCGCCAAAGTACGCGCGGCGCGCTGTGGATTTTGATTCACCACCACTAGATAGCTGCTATGGGTGACTTCTAAGAAGTGACGGGCAATACGTTCCCGCTCGCGGATATGTTTCTTCAAACCAATGCGTTTAAACACTTTCGACATCTGCGCGATGACCATTTCATCATGGCGCTCATCGAGGGCGCGTAGCTCGGGCACGGAGAACATGGCTTGCACCAAAGGCAGTACCGCTTTCTGTTTGCGATAGGTCTGTAAGTTGGTGTCTATCACTTGATCGATAAACTCTGCTAAGGGCATTTGCTCTAAAGGCCAGTCCTGAATTTCCTTCAGCACCTCTTCGATGCTGTCGAGCCAAGATTGCCCCATGGCGTAGAGGATCGCCTGTTTATTGGGGAAATAGTGGTACAAAGAGCCGACGGAAATACCCACTTCCTGAGCAATCAAGGCGGTGTTGAGGTCGTTTAAGCCGACGCTTTCCAGCAGTTCGCTGGTCACTTCAAGGATCTGCTGCGTGCGTTTGATCGAGCGCGATTGCATCGGCTCGCTACGTGGCGAGACCGGTTGCATGGCTTTTTGGGCGTTGCTGGTTTTGGCCATGATGATCAATAGATTCCTTGAGTAACAGGTTGGTGAATATTCACATTATATCGCTTTAAAGTACTAATACGTTAGGGCAAGCGGTCGAGCATCGCGTAATACAGCATACCTGCAACTTGCCCCGGCCAGCGCAGTAAGGTGCCCCCTGGGAAGTCTTTGCACGGCAGGCGTTCAAAGGTTTGTAGATCAGTTTCTTGCCCTTCTATCGCCTTGGCGATGCTGGCGCCAGCATAGGTGGCGAGCGCGACGCCGTGGCCAGAGTAGCCCTGTGCGACAAAGACGTTGTCTTGCTGGCGGGCGATATAGGGCATGCGGTTGAGGGTGATCGCCAGTGTACCGCCCCACGCGTAATCAATGTTAAAGCTCCCTATCTCGGGGTAGGTTTCCAGCATATGCTTTTTCACAAAGCCTGCGATGTCTTTTGGGAAGCGTGGGCTGTAGTTCTCACCACCCCCCCAGAGCATCCGCCTATCATGCGATAGACGGTAATAATTGACTACGAACTTGGAGTCTGCCACGGCAATGCGTTCAGGGTTGATGCGTTCTGTAAGCGCTTCCGGTAACGGCTCGGTGGCGATAATAAAGTTGTTAATCGGCATGATTTTACGCGCCGCGGGCTCATTTAAATGGCCCAAGTAGCCATTGCAGGCAAACACCAGATAGCGGCAGCGGACTTGGCCGTGATCGGTCTTTACTAGGCACTGGCGACCTGTTTGATAAGAGGTGACGCGCGACTGCTGATACAGCTTGGCGCCCTGCTCATGTGCGGCATTGGCGAGTCCAAGCACAAAGTTGAGCGGATGCAGATGGGCACCCTCGGCATACCATTCGCCACCAAAGTAGCGCTCGGTGCCCAGCTTATCGGCCACTTGTTGGGCCGAGAGAAAGCTTACCTTATCGTATTGCAGAGCAGTTTGTTTGTAGTCGACCGCTTGTTTGATGTGCTCTAAGTGGCGTTTCTTGTAAGCGACGTGCAACACCCCCGGGGTAAGATCACAATCGATTTGCAAACGCTGTACTAGGTCTTTAACTAAGTCAACTGAGTCGATGGACGCTTGCCATAAGGCGTCCGCAGCTGCTTTACCCAGCTGTTGTTGCATCTCTTGGTGGCTCATATTATGGCCTTGGCACACTTGCCCGCCGTTGCGGCCTGAGGCGCCCCAGCCGATGTCATTGGCTTCCAGTAAGGTGACGCTAAAGCCTGCTTCGGCCAGATGCAGTGCCGCCGAGGTGCCGGTATAGCCGCCGCCGATGATGCAAACATCCGTTTGCTGTTCACCGACCAGTTGCGCAAAGGTGTTACGGCCTTTGGCCGTGGCGTCGTAATAGGACGATGTCGCTTGGCTCACATGGGCCTCCTGGCGCTAAATCGATGCAAAGCGGTTTCACAAAGTATTGCTTTCGCGACTAAACTAAAATACTTTCAAACCGACGTATTGTTCGGTTTATGAGCAAAGCATAATCGAATCAAGCAAGATCGCAATGGAAATTTACTGTCGCGCAGGTCGTCTGTCAGACAGCAAGGTGCAGGTGAGTTATGACCGAACTAGAAGCGTTTTTAAAACAGCATGCCATCACAGAGGTGGAGTCGACCCTCGCGGATATGACGGGCAATGCGCGGGGGAAGTTTTACCCGACGTTTAAGTTTTTAGCGGAGCAAACAGGCCGTATCCCGGAAACCGTGCTGGTGCAAAGCGTCACCGGTGATTGGGCCGATAACCACTATGAAATTGTTGATGCCAGTGACCGTGACATGATGTTAAAGCCGGATCCTAAGACCTTACGCATGGTGCCTTGGGCAGATGAACCGACGGCGCAGGTGATCAACGACTGCTACACCACAGACGGGGATCTGCATCCGTTGGCGAGTCGTACCATTTTACGCCATATCTTGGCCTTGTACGAAGCTGAAGGCTTGAAACCGGTGATTGCGCCGGAAGTCGAATTCTATTTGATTCACCCGAATACCGACCCAGATTACGAACTTAAGCCTGCGGCAGGCCGTTCTGGCAAGCGTGAGACCTCACGCCGCTCTTACAGTATTGATGCGGTCAATGAGTTCAATTCCATCATTGATACCCTCTACGCCTACTGTGAAGCGCAGGATTTGGATGTGGACACCTTGATCCATGAGTCCGGTGCGGCGCAGATGGAGATTAACTTTATTCATGGTGATCCCTTGGATTTGGCGGATCAGGTATTCGTTTTCAAGCGCACCTTGCGCGAAGCGGCCATGAAACATGGGGTCTATGCCACCTTTATGGCCAAACCTATGAAAGACGAACCGGGCAGCGCCATGCACATTCACCAAAGTTTGCTGGACGCAGAAACCGGTGAGAACGTGTTTAACAACCAGGGTAAGCCCAGCGAACGCTTCTATCACTATTTGGGCGGTCTACAGAAATACACCCCGAATGCGATCAGTTTCTTTGCGCCGAATGTGAATTCCTATCGCCGCTTCTCGCCCGAAATGGCCGCGCCGATTAATATGCAATGGGGCTTTGATAATCGTGTGGCGGGGCTGCGTGTGCCCTATTCTGTGCCCGAAGCAACACGTATAGAGAACCGTTTCCCGGGCGCGGACTGCAACCCTTATCTTGCCATTGCGGCCACCTTGGCCTGTGGCTACTTGGGCATGAAAGAAGAGCTCTACCCAACCGATCCGATCCAAGGCAATGAATCGCCAGAGAACCAAGAGGTAGAAATCGCGCGTACTCTGGAAGAAGGCCTGCGCCTATTAGAAGAATGCGCGCCGCTATGCGAAATCATGGGCGAGCATTTTGTACGCGCTTACATGGGGGTCAAACGCAGTGAATTCGAAACCTTCAACCGTGTGATCAGCTCTTGGGAGCGTGAGCATCTGTTGCTTAATGTTTAACGTTCGAAAGAAAACAGCCCGCTCTATGCGGGCTGTTTTAGGCTTAAGTCGAATGCTTGGGACGTACGATTTTCAAACCAAACTTGCTGATGTCATGGCCTTCAAACTCTCGCACCGTGAGCTCGATCTCGCCAAAGCGCAAGCGGTCACCGATCACCACACGGCCATGGAACTTGTCTAAGAACAGCTCTCGGACACTAAAGTCCAGATAGGCGTCTTCCACTTTAAAGAAGTAGATGTACGCCAAATCTTTCATTTTCGCATCGCTGTTGACCACAAAGTCGCCATAGAACTCGCTCATCGACGTGCGCTGCATTTTCTGCCCAGGGGTGAAATAGCTGTTGAGCTCAGAGTCATTTTCCAACTGCGAGAAGTACGCGGCTTTATCGCTGGCACAGAGTTTTTCACTGATGTCGGCTAATAGTTCGCCTCCACGCATCACGCCCATGGGGCGCGAGAAAGGCGTTGAGGGTAACGACTCCACCGAGCAGCCGATCAGGTCGCCGTCAGACGGCACTTCATACACCAAAATATGGCGGTTGTGATAATCCTCAAAGCTGAGACTAAAGGTCTTAGGGGTGGCCTCTTTGTCGGGCAGTTCGACCTTCAGCCAACGGGCCATTTGTGGAATGCTCCAGCCTTGCAGTACCAAGGACATGATCACCACGACAAACACCAGATTGAAGTAAATCTGAGTCTGCTCGATGCCCGATAAAGAGGGGTACATGGCGAGAATGATCGGCACGGCACCGCGCAGGCCACACCAACTGATAAACACCTGTTCACGCCATGGGAAGTGAAATGGCAGCAAGGAAACCAAGACGGCAATCGGGCGGGCGATAAAGATCAGCACGGCACCGATGGCCAGCGCTGGTAAAATCACAGGACCAATCTCGCTTGGGGTGACGAGTAAGCCCAGCATCAAGAACATGCCTATTTGGCTGAGCCACGCCATGCCATCATGGAAACGGTGCACATCGCGTTTGTAGGGCATGTTATGGGCATTACCTAGGATGACCCCGACGATATAGATGGCTAAGAAGCCGCTGCCGCCCCAGAGGTTGGTGATGCCAAAGATACTTAGGCCAGCACTGGTCACCAATAGCGGGTACAGGGAGCTAGCCAGTTGTAACCTAGGTAACAAATACTTCAGTAATTGACCGCCAAGGATACCCAGCGTCAGGCCCAAGCCCATTTGCTGTATCAGTTCGGTCAGTAATGGCCAGCCAAGCCCTTGATTAGGAAAGGAAATCAAGCTGACTAAGGTGATGGTTAAGAAGATCGCCATCGGGTCGTTGGCACCGGACTCCACTTCAAGGGTGGCGCCAGTACGTTCCTTGATGCGCAGGCCGGCATTACGGATCAAGCCAAATACTGCGGCCGCGTCCGTGGAGCCAATGATGGCACCGAGCAGTAGACTTTCTTGCCAGGGCAAATTCAGCAGCCAATAGGCCGCTGCCCCAGTGATTCCGGCGGTCAGCAGTACGCCCACCGTGGCCAGCAGAAATGCTGGTCGTAAACTGATGGCAAAGGACTCACGCCGCGTGCCCAAACCACCGTCCAGCAAAATGGTGGCTAAGGCGAGGTTACCGAACAGAAACGCGAGCCCCGCGTTATGAAATTCAATGCCGCCGATGCCATCTTCTCCGGCCAACATGCCCACGAGTAGGAAGACCAGAAGCAAGGGGGCACCAAGACGACGGGACAGCACACTGGCGAGGATGCTGAGCAGTGCCACCCCCCCAGCGAGGAAGATATATTGGCTAGAGATTTCGATGGTCATAGGCGCTTGATTCCGTCACTGATCGCCGCTGACTTTATGTCCTAGGCATAGACTTTCAGTCTATGAAAACTGCTGCAAAGTTCAAAGTGCGGAGAAATGAAATCGCACTGATTTCCCTATTTAAGGGGGGGCGATGGGGCCGTCGCAAACAGACTGAGGCGCAGCCGCCATCTGTAACAGTGATCTTAGCCAAGGCTTTTCGAATAATGATCGAACGCTGACATCTTGGCATAGCCCAACGCTTCATACAGCGCTTTGGCTGGCTGATTGGAAACGGCCGTGGCCAAACGGATGCTTTGGGCCGAGCTGGCTTTGGCAAACTGTTCGGCATGCAGTAACAGCGCTTTCGCGACTCCTTGCTGACGACTGCTCGGTTTGACAAACAGATCGTTGAGGATCCATGTTCGCTTCATTGCCACCGATGAAAAGGACGGGTAAAGCTGCACAAAAGCAACGGCTTCCCCCGCGGTATCTCGAGCGAGAAAAATGACAGAGTCCCGCTGCGTAAGACGTTGCTCGATGAAGGTGGTGGCTGCGCTTAGGTCAGCAGCTTGATCATAAAACTGGCGATAAGCATCGAATAACGCCGCGGTTTCGTTTAATTCATTAAGGCTGGCTTGAATCATATCCATCTGTTTACTGTCCTATTTAATTAGCTAGAGGTGCTTCGGGTTCTGGGTAATCTGTGGTTTGTGCCATGTCTTGTTCCAGTGGCTGCCACTGTTTCGCTACGGGCATCACGCCAGCCCAGACTGGCCAGTCCATATCCGCTTCATCGTCAATTACGCCTTCGGCACGCAATTTGACGCTAGCTTCGTCGATTTTGATCCGAACTAGGCCGGTGGCGAGTACTTCCTGTTCAGTCACGGGGCGTAGCTGAGACCAACGATTAGGCGAAACCTTGTCGATAAAAAGCTCGAAATGGCGCACTTTTTCGGCGTAATCATCAATTACTTCTGGAGTGCCAAATAAGGTCATCGAGCGGTAATTGACGGAGTGATGGAAGGCCGAACGTGCCAAGACTAAGCCATCCAATTCACAGATATTGATGCAGACCTTTTGTGCTTCTTTCACCGCGCCGTGGGTGTTGCGGGCTTTGCTGTGTCCATGCCAATACAGGTATTCCCCTTCACGCCAGTGAAAAGTGGGTGTGACGAACACTTGGCCATTGACCTGCTGACCAATGTGGCACAGTAGTGTTTCATCTATGATTTGATAAGCGGTTGCAACATCGTATTGGGCTCTTTTAGGACCTCTTTTGACGGTGCTAGTGGGTGTTTGCAACGAGTCACTCATGTCTAAATCCTTGTCTTGGTGTCGTCTTCATAGGAAAGCGCGAAGACGATTTAAACTAAGCGTAGGGGCTATTGGGTTGTTTAAAAATGACCAGTTTTAAACTTTTTAACCAGTCCAGATGATTTGCTGGCTGAAAGCGTCGTAAAACGCAAAAAGCCCATCGCGGAGGATGGGCTTTTAGGAAAATGGTGGCTAAAACAATTACATGCTCAGCGCTTGTTTCACCGCTGCTAAGCCAGGCTCGCCCGAGGTGGTTGTTACCCCTTCTAGCCAACTATCCAGAATCTCTGGGTGTTCGCCGAGCCACTCATTGGCGGCTTCGACTGGTGTTCTGCCTTCATCCGTCATCGCGATAACGGTGTTTTCCATATCTAGGGTGAACTGCATATTTTCCAGCAGCTGAGCGACGTTAGTACACTCTTCCCCATAGCCCTGACGGGTAATGGTATAGATGGTGGCGCTGCCATAATCTGGGCCAAAGTATTCGTCGCCACCTGGTAGGTATTTCAAATCAAAATTGACGTTCATTGGGTGTGGCTCCCAACCTAGGAAGACAATGAACTTCTCCCGTCTTACTGAGCGTGCCACTTGTGACAGCATGCCCTGCTCGCCGGACTCCACGACCCGCCAATTGGCTAAATCAAAGGCGTTGTCCTCTATCATGCTGGTGAGAATCTGATTGGCGGGCGAGCCAGCGTCGATGCCGTAAAAACGTTCGCCAAATTCCTTGGCAAAGCGGTTCAAGTCGGCAAATGACTGCACGCCGGCGTCATAGACATACTCTGGCACGGCGAGTGTAAACTTAACGCCTTCTAGGTTTTTACGAACCACATCTAAGTCATCTTGGTATTGCTCGCGAAACGCTTGGTGAGCGGGCATCCAATTGCCTAAAAAGACATCAATTTCATCGTTTTTTAGCCCTTCAAAAGTGATCGGGACCGCCAGTAACTTGATATCGGTTTGGTAACCGAGGGCGTTCAAAACGGTGCTAGCGATGCCATTGGTGGCGGTGATGTCAGTCCATCCCGGGTCACTCAATGTGACGGTCTGGCATTGTTCTGGAACGGCTGCCAAGCTGCTGCCTGCAGCCGCAGTGACAATGGTGGCAAGTAGAGTGTGTTTCAGTGCTGGCATCTTCATAGTGTTCCTTTTGAATGTGCTGTTTTGACTGGGTTGGCAAAACATTTTCACCGTCCTTGTGAGTTATGTTTTTAGTGAAGACGTTGAGAACATTTTGAACTGTATGCAAATACCATAACAGTTTTTAACCATCGATTGGCAAGTACAAATAGTTTTTGTCATAGAAAGTGCGCGATGCTGGAAGTTTTTATGTCGGCTTATGCTGCGCTTTTTGCCGATTTTAATGGCATTTAGCGTGATTTAATTGGGGGTTGGTGCGAGTGACCTTTGTTTGCTAAGGTTGTTCAATGGCAAAAGATTAGAGGGTTTGGGTGAGTAAAATAAGGTAACAGCTCTGACCATTAGAACTCTAAAAAAGCCCATCCGAAGATGGGCAACATAGGTACAGATGTTCGCGTTTCAGAGGTGTGCTGTGTTACAAGCCTAACGCGCCTTTGACGGCCGCTAGACCCGGTTGGCCAGACGTTGTCGAGACGCCCTCGAGCCAAGTATCCAGCACAGTAGGATTGTTTTTGAGCCATGTGCTGGCCGCTTCATTAGCCGATAGGCCTTCGTCCGTCATAGAGATTACGGTGTTCTCCATGTCCAGCGTAAATTCCATGTTCTGCAGGAGTTTAGCCACATTGCCACACTCAGCGGCGTAGCCTTTACGGGTCACAGTATGAATGGTCGCACCGCCGTAATTTGGACCAAAATACTCATCGCCGCCAGAGAGGTATTTCAGATCAAAGTTAACGTTCATTGGGTGCGGTTCCCAGGCTAGGAAGACAATGCCCTTCTCGCGTTTCACGGCACGGGCTACCTGTGCCAGCATGGCTTGCTCACCCGATTCGACAATACGCCAATCGCCTAAACCAAAGTCGTTCGTGTCGACCATTTTCATTAGGTTTTGGTTGGCTGGCGAGCCTGCTCCAATACCGTAGATACGCTCACCGAAGTCCTTCGCGTGGGCTTGTAGGTCTTTAAAGTCATGCACACCTTTATCGTACATGTATTGTGGTACAGCCAGCGTGAATTTAACGCCGGTTAGGTTGGTGCGAACGATGTCGAGGTTGTCTTGGTATTGGTCGATAAAGGCACTTTGTGCCGGCATCCAGTTGCCGAGGAAGACATCGATTTCACCATTTTTGATGCTCTCAAAACCAATTGGAACCGCCAGTAGTTTGATATCCGTCTGGTAACCTAGGGCTTCAAGCACTGTGGTGGCTAAGCCATTGGTGGCGCCAATATCGGTCCAGCCTGGATCGGTCATGGTCACGGTTTGGCATTGCTCTGGTACAGCGGCAAAAGCGCCAGAAGCGGTGACTGAAACAAGGGTTGCGAGCATGGTTTTTTTAAAGCTCAGTGTTTTCATTTATCGTTTCCTCGTGATGTGAATGCTGTGACTGTCTTACATCGATTTTTCTACTATTTTGGGTCGAACGATTTAACGCAAAGACGCGCCCAAAGGGCGCGTCTTGTTAGACATTAGACAACTCGTGGGTAGCGAGACTTCGCTTCCAAATCGTCCAAATCAATATGGTTACGCATATACATTTCTGTCGCTGGGAAGTATGGCTGGTGATCCCAAGCGATATTGGTTTCGCCTTCGCCCATGGCGCGAACGATGAGACGACGGCGACGTTGGCTGATTTTCACGGCCTCGGTAATGGCATCCGAATCCCAACGTTGCAGTGCTTCATCGCGGAAGGCTTTGACCACGTCAGCGTAACTGTCATCTTTGGCCAAGTTGTTTAGCTCAAGTGGGTCTTTGTTAAGGTCGTATAACTGGTCTGGGTCGATGGCACAGTGCACGTATTTGTATTGACCACGACGGATCATGAACAATGGAGAAATGGCACCTTCACCACAGTACTCACCGATGACTTCGTCGTGACCGCCCTCTTTACCTTCAACGTGAGGTGTTAGAGTGCGACCATCGATTGGCATGGCGTACTCTGTGCCAGCACCATCCGTTGCCCAATCGACGAAGGTTGGTAGCAAGTCCATGGTGGACACCGATTCTTTGACGCGTTTTGGCTGGAAGCGGTTTGGCGCAGACACGATCAGTGGCACACGTGCGGAGCCTTCAAAGTAAGACATCTTAAACCATAGGTTACGCTCACCCAGCATATCGCCGTGGTCACCTGAGAAGACAATGATGGTGTCTTCATCTAGGTTACAGTCTTTTAGGGCTTTCAATAGGCGGCCCACCTGATCGTCGACGTAGCTGCAGGCGCCGTAGTAGGCGTGACGCGCATTACGGATGTCTTCGTCGGTAATTTCTTGATCGTAGTAGGCAAACACGTCCTGTAGACGGCGAGAATGCGGATCTTGCTCGGCTTCAGGGATGCGTACTTTCGGTAGATCGATTTCATCGTGTTCGTAACGATCCCAGTACTCTTGCGTGATCGCATATGGGTCGTGTGGGTGCGTCATGGATACGGTTAGGCAGAATGGACGCTCTTGTTTGCCGCGTGCGTAGTCGTATAGGTAGCGCTCGGCGTGGAATACCACTTCATCGTCGAAGTCTAGTTGGTTACTGCGCACACATTTGCCGGCATCGGTCACCGATGACATGTTGTGGTACCAAGTTGGGCGTGTGTCTGGATCGTCCCAGTTTGGGAACCAACCGTAATCTGCTGGGTAAATGTCTGTCGTTAGGCGCTGCTCAAAACCGTGTAATTGGTCTGGGCCACAGAAGTGCATTTTACCTGACAGCGCTGTCTGATAGCCCTTCTCACGCATGTAGTAAGGGAACGTTGGGATGTCTGCAGGGAAATCTGCTGCGTTATCCCAAGCGCCGATGCGTGTTGGCAATTGGCCGGTCATAAGTACATAGCGTGAAGGGGCACACAAAGGACTGTTGGTGTAGGCCGAGTCGAAGACCACGCCACGTTCCGCTAAAGAGGCTAGGTGCGGCACTTTTGCTGTTTTACCGCCGTAGAATGGTAGCGCGGAAGCGGCCATTTGGTCGGCCATAATAAATAAAATGTTGGGTTGTTTGTTAGACATTGTGTCACACTCCAATAACGCAATTAAATAAGTTGGATTAATGTTTCCTTTGGTGCTGAATCCGTTATGAACACTAGATTGAACCTTATTTTTTATGCTGTAAACTGACTGAAATTTTATGAGTAGGATAAGTTGAGCTTATGTATTCAGAAAACGACATGCCGCCATTGCAAATGCTGGTGGTGTTTGAATCCTCGGCGCGCCATTTAAGCTTTACCGCCGCGGCCCGTGAGCTGGGCACGACGCAGCCAGCCATTAGCCAGCAGGTCAAAGCATTAGAAGCGTTTTTGCAGACGCCTTTATTTCGTCGCGTCTATCGTGGTGTGGAGCTCACCGATGAGGGGCATATCTTGCTTAAAACGACGCAGTCGAGTTTCACCGAGATACGCAAAGTCATCAGTTTTATTCGCAACAAACAGAAAAAGCCGCGCATTAATGTGGCCACTGACTTTGCGTTTGCCGCCTATTGGCTGATGCCGCGCTTGCCGGAGTTTCGTAAGCAATTCCCTGATGTGGACATTCGCCTACATACGTCCCAACGCACCGCCGATGTTGCTTTACAAGACATTGATCTAGCGATTCTTTTTAGCGATGGCGGACAAAAAGGCTTTGTCTCGCAAAAGCTGTTTGATGAGGTCGCCTTTCCGGTCTGTAGCCCGAAGTTATTGGAAGAGTATGGCCCCTTTGATTCGCTAGAAGACATCACCCGTGCACCGTTGTTAAAACTGCACGCGGAGCCAGAAGAAAAGTGGATGGTGTGGGAGAAGTTGTTCGAGCAGCACAATATGCTCTGGTCGCCGTCACAAACGGTCATGGAATTCGATAATTACACCCTACTGGTGCAAGCCGCGATTGCGGGCCAAGGGGTGGCGTTAGGCTGGGGCTCTTTGCTGGATGATATGCTTGAGGCAGAGCTACTGCTGGCCTTCCCACAGTTCGTCACCCATTCCTCTAATGGTTACTATAGCGTGGTGCCGGTGGCCCGCGAAGACAACAGCATTGTGTGTCAATTTAGGGATTGGTTACACCAGCAAAGCTTATGTTAAGCGCTGTGCTTGAGGCTAAAGTAGCGCACTTTTCCGTGCGCTACGGCTCAGATATTAGAACCAACCTTTTTGGCCTTCTACGTAGGTACGGTCAAATTCTTCATTGCTTTTAAGTAGGTAAATAATGAACTCTACGAACGCAATGATACCGATAACCAATGTTGGGATGCCCGCAAGAATAATTCCGAAGATCGCAACCAGTAGCATGATTAGGCCTTGTTTTTTGTAGCCTAGATAAAACTTATGTACGCCAAAAGTGCCTAAGAAAAACGCTAAAATCGCCGCAGGAATGCGTTTTTCACCACTAGAAGCACTGCTTTGTGGGTATACTGCAGAGGCGTTCGTTTCGCTACCGGTGAAATCGACGTCCATGCCAGACTTTGGCAATGAACTTCCTTTCCACTCACTGATCTCCATATTGTAGCGGTTGCCATCAGCGCCAGAGATAACCGCAATGCGGCTCGTTTCATTGAATTCTAAAATATTACCTTTCATATCCTTAATGCTCCATGATTAGGTATGTGCAGTATGAAAGGGGTAGGCGGGAGCCATTTGGCGATGAAAATCCTATCATACTGCTATCCATAGCACGCCAAACGGGATGACTGTCCCACAAGCAGAATATTAATGTCAATCTTTTGTCATTAATGTGTATAGATAGTGCTCGTTAGTCTTCTGGCGCACATATTTATAGGAAAGGGTTAATAAGGACCAGACCAGATGATCGCTAGCCTCTCTCTTAGCCTTGAGGAAAACGGCACGCCGCGTTATCAGCAACTGCGTCAGCAGTTGCTGATGGCGATGGATCAGGGGCGTTTACAGGAAGGCGACCAGCTGCCCTCCAGTCGGGCGTTGGCGCAAATGCTGGGGGTGTCCCGCAGTGTGGTGGTGCAAGCCTACGAAGAATTGATTGCCGAAGGGGTTTTGACCACACAGCCCAAACGCGGTGTGTTTGTGGCCCAGCATACCTTGTTGCAAGCGCCGAGATCTCGTGCCGTCAAGACAGCGGCGGATGCCTCCTACGAGCGTTTTGATTCCGGCGTTGATGTTAGCGTGTTTCCCAACAAGAAATGGGCGGCCAGTATGCGTCGCGCTTGGTTAAATCCAGATCCTAAGTTGTTAAAAGGCGAATACGAAGCGGGCTATCCGCCCCTGCAGCGGGCCATTTGTGATTACCTGTACGCGTTACGCGGACTGGAATGCGTGCCGGAGCAAGTTCTATTGGTGGCGGGAAACCATGATGCTTTAACGCTACTGCAGCACACGTTAGCCGACGATGTTGAACAATGGCTGCTGGAAAACCCCACTTACCCTCCTCTTCGAGAAAGCTTTGCCGCACAAACGTGCCAAGTATTGCCCGTTTCCGAGCAAGGCTGTGCTCCGCCAACCACAAGGCTTGCTTGGGCTGCGGTGTTAACGCCTAACCGACAATATCCATTGGGTATTTGTGCTAATCCGACCACCCGCGACGCTTGGTTAAATGCCCTGGCAGACGGTCACAATTTTGTCATAGAGGACGATTACGATAACGAATTTTTATATCAAGGCGGCCTCTCTAAGCCTTGGTTTCAGGCGGCGCAACATCGCCCCGGCACCTGTGAGCGCGTGTTTTATATCGGCAGCTTCTCCAAGGTATTGTTCCGCGGGCTGCGTTTAGGATTCATTGTTGCGCCCTTAAGCCAAGTTTCTGCCTTGCGCCACAGCCAAAAGGAATTGGGTCTATTTGCCTCGCAAACGCTGCAGCCCGTCGTCGCAGACTTTATGGTCAATGGCGCTTTTTATCGTCACTTGAACCGCATGCGGCGTCACTATCGTGCGAAACGCGATTATCTATTGCAGCTGCTGGCGGCACACCTCCATCCTTGGTTCGTTTGGCACAAGCCAAATGGCGGCCTGCACATAGTGACTTATGTCAAAGAAGAATTTTCTAGTGAGCAATGGTGTCGTGAATTGAACGGGGGCTGTTTGCAGAGCGGTCTAAGATTATCCTGGCTTCAGCAGCATTATGCTGAACAGGAGACGGCCCCAAAAGGACTGGTGTTAGGCTTTTCGGCTCCGACCGAAGAGCAGTTACAAGCTTGGATAAAACGTATCGCAGAGGTGTGCCAGTCACTCTCTGAGAAGTTGTAAGGATTATTCGAGCTTTGTGTGGACAAATCTAAATGAGAATTGTTATTATTTGTTTGCGCTGAATTTCGTGGAGGTATCCGATGGAAAACTGGAAGCAATACATTGTAGCGGGCAATCAAGCCTTTCAACAGGGCGACAATCTAGTCGCGATCACCTGCTACCAACAAGCGTCAACGCGGGCGCGACAGCAACTTGGTCACTGGTATGACACCCAAGCGGTGTTGTCCGCATTAGTGTTGAGCGATTTAAAAGTAGCGGAAGTTCAATGCCGCTTGGAGCGTTTTGAAGAAGCAATCGACACCTACTCCACCCTAAGTTTGGAGTTGCGTCGATTCCAATGCTGCTTTGCCCCAAGCAACCCGATCACCAGCATTGTGACGCAAGCGCTGAATAGCGTGAAACAAGAGTTTATTAACCTGACCAAAGTGTACGCCTACGATATTTTATACGCTTCCAAGCGTAGTCCTGTGTAAGCGATTATTAGCGGAACCCCTTCAAACCTGCCGTTAATAGCATCGAAAAGTGGGCAAACTAGCCCACTTCGATATCTTATCTATTGTTTTCCAGTATTGCTTCGTCAGCGCTCATCCGCTGCCAAGCGCTGTTCAGTGCGCCTGCCCATTAATCTCACTTATAATGTTACTGCGCTGGCGAGTAACCTAAGAAACCAGTAAAACGACCTATTTTGGTGCAAATCTGGCGTGTTTTGTCCGACCGTTTAATGATCATCTCGGTAGAATCAAGTTTTTACCCCATCAGATAGGAGGGCACATGGACGGCAACGTAAAACTACTCTTTAGCGGCATCGCGATTATCTTAGCCATGGCGGGCTTTGTGCCTTATATCGTGGCGATCTTGCGTGGCCAAGTGAAGCCGCATGTGTTCTCTTGGGTGATCTGGGGCATTACCACCACCATTATCTTCTTTGCGCAGCTGGAAGCTGAAGGCGGTGTGGGGGCGTGGCCGATTGGTTTATCGGGCTTTGTTACCATCTTGGTGGCGGTCTTGGCGTATGTAAAACGCGGCGATTCGACCATCACTCGATCCGATTGGTGGTTTCTGATCATTGCCTTGGCGTCTTTGCCACTCTGGTACATCACCAATGATCCCCTGTGGACCGTGATTATTCTAACCACGGTGGATATGTTTGGTTTTGGGCCAACCTTCCGCAAGGCGTATCATCGCCCGTTTGAAGAGAGCCGACTGTTCTTTATTATTCTCATTCTACGTAATGCCTGTTCAGTGGTGGCGTTAGAAGCTTACTCGGTGACTACGGTATTGTTCCCCTTTTCACTGGCGGCCGGTTGTTTGATTTTGTTGGTGATTTTGCAGTATCGCCGTATGGTGCTTACGGCGGCTAGTTCGGGGGGCTGACCCCATCAATGACTAAGTTTACGTAACCTGCTTTAGGTATGGGGTCAGCCCCCTTAGTGATTAATCAATTGGCACAGGCGCAGTAATTGCGCCTGTGCACTATCGCTATCTATCTCTAGGTAGAGGGGCCAGCCGCAGTTAATCCGCAAGCAGTCATTATAATCAGGGTGGGTGCTGAAGCAGCTACCGCGACGAATATCGACGCCGATTTTCTGAGCTTCATCGGCCAGTTGATCGGTCTCCAAGCCTGGGATTCTGATCCAGAGTACCAAGCCTCCTTGAGGCGCGCTGATCTGGGCAGAAGCGGGTAAATGCTCCGCCAACAACTGTCGATATTGATGTGCTTGGGACTGCAGAATAGGGCGCACCTTATTGATATGGTTACGATAATCACCGCACAGGATAAACTCCGCAATGCAGGCTTGCACCAAGCTATTGATGCCCATGCTGGTGTGGCTATGGTGGCCGTAAAACTGGTCAAAGTAGCGTCCTGGTAAACACCAACCTAGTCGCAAGCCTGGGGCTAAGGTCTTGGATATGGAGCTACACCAGAGGATGTAACCGTCCTTGTCCCAATACTTCGCTGGCAGTGGCTTGTCCTTTTGATGGCTTAACTCGAAGTAAACATCGTCTTCAATAATCGGCAGCTGATATTTGGCGGCTAGGCGGGCGATGGCTTGTTTTTGCTCCGCTGGAAGGGTAATGCCAAGAGGGTTCAAATGAGTCGTGCTAAGCAAGGCCGCAGAGACTTTTTGCTGTGCAAAACACGTTTCTAGCGCTTCAAGGTCAATGCCTGCGTGGGTCACTGGGATCTCGATAATGTGACGCTTTAATGTGGTCAATAAATCCAATAAGCCGCTAAAACAGGGCGAGCACACCGCGATCGTATCCTGTGGCTCGCTCAAACACTCAAGGGCGCTACGCACGGAATCCAAGCTTGAGTTAGTTATCACCAATTCATCCGCATTAAACGGAAAATGATTGTCACGAAAGTGGCCCGCTAGCGCTTGGCGTAAGCTAGCCAGCCCTTGTGCTTCTGGGTAGCTAAACATGCTTTGGCTAGCGCGTTGAGTCACTCGTTTAATGGTGCGCGTAAGCTCCATTTCCGGCAATAAAGCTGGCGCGAGCAGGGAAGTACCCAAGGGTGCAAAGCCGCTTAAACCACTGTCATAACCCTTTTTCGGGGCAAAGCGGCTAGGATCCCGCGGCGTGAGTGAATGACTCGATAAGGGCGGAAATTCGGCAATCTGGCTGCGATTGGCGACAAAATAGCCCGCTTGAGGTCGAGCATAGATCCAGCCACGATCTTCCAAATAGCCATAGGCTTTGCCGGCGGTGGTCAAACTCACACCGTGTTGCTGTGCCAATTGGCGCAGAGCAGGCAGACGTGCGCCCACTGGTAAACGCTCGCTGACAATGTCGTCGATAAAGCTTTGCGCTAAGGATTCGTAAAGGGTCATGGCGTTGATCTGTTCTCTTACAAAAGACAGTCTTTTAAATTGTACTCTTATTTTTATTAAAAATTGAATCTGCTCTCTTAGCAAGCCCAGCACCATACTCAGTCCTGACTTATTGGCAACTGCGACGACAGAGGAGGACAAATCATGACGCAAAAGGATAGCTTGTTGTTGGTGTTATTGATGGCGCTGTGGGGGTTTAACTTCAGTGTGATCAAACTAGGGGTCAACAATATCGACCCATTTCTACTGACCGCTTTGCGCTTTACGCTGGCGGTGCTGCCGCTGATTTTCTTTGTGCGCCGGCCGAATGTGCCATGGCGTTATCTGATGGCTTATGGCTTAACCTTTGGTGTCGGCGTATGGGGGCTGACGACCTTGTCAGTGGGCGCGGGTGTTTCCTCTGGCTTGGCATCCTTGCTGCTGGATATGAGCGTTATCAGCAGCTTGTTAGTGGGTCGTTACTTACTCAAGGAGCAAGTCACCGTCAGCAAGGTACTCGGCTCAGCGCTGGCACTGTTGGGCTTAGGCATTATTATCTGGAACCAAGAAGGCACCGTAACGGCGTTAGGCTTAGTGCTGGTGCTCTGTGCCTCGGTGTTTTGGAGCATTAATGGCTTAATCGTCAAACGCTCTGGCACCCGCGAAATCTTCGCCTTTAATATCTGGGGCATGGCCTTCGCGCCGCTGCCATTACTGTTATTAGCGCTGAGCGTCAGCGGCCCAGACTCGGTGATGCAGTCCTTCACCGAGATGAACGCTTCAGTGCTGTTTTCTGCCGCCTTCCAAGCTTACCCAACCACACTGCTGGGCTACTGGTTCTGGAATAAAATGATCGTCAAATACTCCGTCTCAAGCGTCGCGCCCATGACCTTGCTGGTACCGGTATTTGCCCTAATCGGCGGTTACTTGTTCTTTGGGGAAAGTTTAGATGCGGCACAAAGCATAGCTGCGGTGGTGATCTTGTTAGGTGTGGCAGTCAGTGAGATGAAACTGCCCAAAGGACGGGGTGTGGCGGTGAAATTAGGCTAGGGTGGTGAAGGGGTCTGACCCCTAAGCGTGAGATGTTGAGTTAATAAAATTGCCCATCGTAGTTAAGGGGTCAGATCCCTTATACATCAAGATGGGCAGGCAACTCTTTGGATTCGGCGTTAAAGGGATCTGACCCCTGAATCTGCTGTTGAGCGTGTTACTTCTGCAAACAGCCTAGCATTTGCTGCTCGAGTGCTTGCCAATCTAGCTCACGTGGGCTGATGATTTCGATACGTGAGTCGCGGCGGTAGGCCACCTTGTCGAAGTCATGTTCATCGTTGACGCGGTTGTAGAACACCCAGGCATGGCCAATGCGAATCACGCCTTTGATGCGGTGAATGCCTTCTAAGCCGTTTAGGATTTCTTCCAATTCCCAGTAATCGAAGCAATCATCGCGGTGGAAGATCCAGCCACAGCTAAATAGACCGCTGCCATTACCGATCTTGCGGATCGGTTTACCGGGCTCCGCCACAGCTTCGTGCTCATGGTGATCATGCCCATGGTCGTGATGATGGTCATGGCTGTGATCATGATCGTGGTGCTCGTGAGTATGCGCTTCTGGAAATTGCGCCTGTAGTTGGCCATTGCGCACCAAGTCCAGCAAGGCTGGGTCGATTTGTGCGCGTGTGGTGCGGCCTACATGTTGTTTCGGTGGGAACATGTTGCCAAGGCTTTCTTCCACCACCTCTACCTGTTCAGGTTCTGCTAGGTCGCACTTGTTGATCAGTACCACGTCAGCCAGGTTAAGTTGGTCGTGGAAGGTTTCATTGTTGATCACGTTTTCATCGCCCAAAGAGCGCGGGTCGAGCAAACAGATGGTGGCGCGCAGGTCGAGTTTGTCTTTAAACGCCGGCCCCATAAGCGTATCGATAATACCTTCGGGATGACCGATGCCAGTTGGTTCGATAATCAGACGATCCGGCTTAGCTTGCTCGATTAAACCTTTAACGGTTTTGTGTAGAGAAGGGCCTAAGGCACAGCAAATACAACCGCCAGAGAGCTCTTTGACGTGCAGGCCGTCTTGGTCCGGCATCATTTCTTGGTCGATTCCCACTTGGCCAAATTCGTTCACTAGCACGGCCCAGATTTCGCCTTCTGGCTTATTCGCTAGCAGTCCATTGATCGACGTGGTTTTACCAACACCCAAGAACCCTGTGATGATGTTGGTGGGGATGGCTTTGGCTTGCTCGTTCATAGTGTCTCTTCGTTTTGGTACGGCTGTTGGCAGTTGCTGATCACCCTTCAATGGTCGAATCAGAAAGCCGGTGATAAAGGTTTAACTGGGTGGCTAGTCTGCAGCGTTTTCACGGCATAGGCTAGCCATATTCCGACATGCTTTGCGTTATTTGATCATTCAACTTGAGCTAATGCCAGATCGATGTTGGCTTCTAATTGGCGCAGGCGGTTGAATTCTTCCATTAAACGCTGCTCTAGGTTTTTGAAATTGAGGGGCAGGGTGCGTTGGCAGATATTATGGCCCGTCCCAATCACACTGTAGTCTTTCCAGCTGTTAATACGCTCGCCTTCCAAGGCTAAAAAGGCGTCGATAAAACGCTGTTGGTTAGGACAGTCTTCCTCGGCATGAAGGCAGATAGGAAAGGCTTTTTGCTTAATTTGCGGGCCTTCGATATAGGTCTCGAAATGCACACCACCTTGGTTATGGTTGTGCCAAGTGTCTTTGTATAACTGAATGTAAGGGCCGCGGTTGTAAATCTCCCAACCGTCTTGGAGCCAGCTGGTCTTTTTTAGCGCTTGCTCGACGTTACGAAATACCTTTTTGATGTCTTTCATGGTGCTCTCTTAGGTGCTTTTGTGCATCACATAAGCACCTCAATCGGATGTATTTTTATAAAGGTTATATTATAACAAATTGGCTTTGGGTTATAGATGAGCTCTGGCTTTGAGCCCTTTGAAATGCGTTTAGATTAAGGAATGTGTCGCAATTAAGTGAGGCAGTAATTATAATCAAATGATAATAAATCGACCCACTAAGGATGCCTTATGGAAAGCAAAACTGCCCGTTTTACTGTATTGCTCGACCCTCGTAAAAAGAAGGCGTTTGAGAAATTGTGTGCCGAACAAGATCTGACTCCATCCCAGGTAGTGCGCCAGCTGATTCGTGGTTATTTAGAAGATCACGAGGTGGACTTCACCAAAGAGGTGTTAGAAGAAGCACCTAAAAAAGGTTAATCCTGTCAAAAACATTATCATGTTATTGTCATTGCGTTATAATGCGATGCAAATTTTCCCTATTCCTATTGAGGTTATTGAAGTATGAGTCTTCCAGCTTGCCCACAGTGCAACTCTGAATACGTTTATGAAGATCAATCTATGCTGATCTGCCCTGAGTGTGCCTACGAGTGGAACCCAAACGAAGAGATCGTAGACGAAGACGCGCTGATCCTAAAAGATGCGGTTGGTAATTTTCTAGCGGAAGGCGACAAGGTGACTTTGATCAAAGACCTAAAAGTGAAAGGTTCTTCTCAAGTACTGAAAGTGGGTACCAAAGCCACTATCAAACGCTTCGTAGACGGCGACCACGACATCGATTGTAAAGTCGACGGCGCCGGTGACATGATGCTGAAATCTCAGTTTGTTAAGAAAGCTTAAGCGACTGATCGAACAGCAACTTGATGTGAAGAAGGCTCCTAAATAGGGGCCTTTTTTATGGCCTAGATCTCGATACGGTTACGCGTGTCAGTCACGACACAATATCAGCTGGGGCGCATATACCAAATGTAACAATAGCCCTGAATAAGTTTTCAAAAGACTAGGCTATGCTAGAGCATTAGGACCGACAACGTCTGAGGGATTAGTAACAATGATATTGTGAGGTATTCCATGGCGCTGTACGAAATGCGAAAGTTCGTTGCTCCGGAGTTTATTTTTGGCGTTGGTGCACGCCATCGCGTGGCGAATTACGCGAAAAACATGGCGGCGAAACGCGTATTGATTGTCAGTGATAAGGGCGTGATCGAAGCCGGTTGGGTGAAGGATGCGGTTGACGACTTGAATCAGGTCGGTGTGGCGTCCGTGGTGTTTTCAGATATCACACCGAACCCGAAAGACTACGAAGTCATGGCCGGGGCCGCATTTTATGCTGAGCACGACTGTGATGTGATTATCGCCATTGGCGGTGGCAGTGTGATTGATTGCGCTAAGGCCATTGGCATAGTGCACGCCAACGGCCGCCATATATTGGGCTTTGAGGGCATTGATCAAGTCGATCTTCCTGGGCCGCCTCTGATTTGTATTCCGACCACAGCGGGCACAGCCGCTGATATTTCCCAGTTCTGTATCATCATGAACTCAGAAGAGCGTTATAAAGCGGCGATCATTAGTAAAACCATGGTGCCGGATGTGGCGCTGATCGATCCTGAAACCACCACCACACTGGATAAGTACCTCACCGCCTGTACCGGGATGGATGCGCTGACCCATGCTATTGAGGCCTATGTGTCGACGGCGTCGTCGCCGATCGTTGAAATCCACGCGCTGAAGGCCATTAGCTTAATTTGGTTTAACCTTGAAATCGCGGTCAATCACCCAGAGTACATCGAAGCCCGTGAGAATATGCTGTTGGGCACTCTGCAAGCGGGCTTGGCTTTTTCCAATGCCAGCTTGGGGGCTGTGCATGCCATGGCCCACTCCCTAGGAGGCTATTTGAATCTGGCGCACGGTGAATGTAATGCGCTGCTGCTTGATCACGTCTTGCGTTTTAATATGCAGGCGGGTGGTAAACGCTACTATGCCATTGCTGCGGCCATGGGGATTGATACCCGCGGCATGATGATCGCGGAGTGCACCAAGCGCGTCACCCAACAAATTATCGCGCTGCGTAACCGCTTGGGGATTGCCGACCGGCTATCATTAGTGGGCGTGAACAGTTCGGATATTCCTGAGCTGGCCGCCCATGCTTACAACGATGCTTGCCTAGTCACTAACCCACGTATGGCCTCTATGGCGGATTTAAAGGTTCTTTATGGCGAAGCCATGTAAACCGCAAGATGCGCAGTCGCGGTTAGAGCAAATCATCGGTTTAGGTGAGCGCTCGGTGCGTAAAAACTATTATCCGCAACTGCGTGAAAATGCAGAGCAGGTGAAACGTTTTCGCGCTCTGCTGGATTTTGCCTCCGACTGGATTATTTTACTGTCACTGCAACCGTTTCAGATTTGTGATGTGAACGCAGTCGTTTGCCAGTTCTTTTCCTTAACTGCCAAAGACATTAGCAATGGTCGCCACCGAGATCTGATGCGCCAAGATCCTGAGTCGTCTTTCTGCGAGTTGATGCATCATTTAAAGCAACTGACCAAGCATCATGACGATAATGAAGGGATCAGCAGTGAGTTTTGGATCGAGCATAAGGGGACACAAATTTGCTTAGAACTGACCTGTCGCTTGGCCAAGTTTGAGGGGCAAAGCTTTATTACCGTAGTGGGCCGCGACATGACCGAGCGCAAGCAACATCAGCAGAGCTTGCAGCGCCTTCTAAATGAAAAGGAAGCCTTGCTTGATAATGCGTTAGTAGGCCTGGCGTGGATTAAAAATCGAACCATCCAAACCTGTAACCGGAAATTTGAACAGATGCTGGGTTGTGAGCCAGGCCAAGTGAATGGCCGCTCTACTCATGATTTCTATGAGAATGCCTACGCTTACCAGGCGTTTGGTGATGAAGCTTACAAAGAGCTGGCCAACGGCCATAAGTTCACTGGGCGCGTCAAAATGATTCGCCAAGATGGGGCCGCTATTTGGTGTGAATTGACTGGGAATGCGATTAACCCTAATGCGCCGGATGAGGGCAGTGTGTGGATCTTTTCCGATGTGCACGAGCATATGCTCAACCAAGAGAAAGCCGAATTCCTTGCCTTGCATGATCCGCTTACAGAATTGCCTAACCATAACAAACTGCAGCAAGAATTTATCCGCTATAGCAATGATTTAGCGAATAACCACATGATGGCTATTGTCTCGCTGGACCTGGATCGTTTTAAAAACGTTAACGATCTATTGGGCTATACCGAATCCAATCAACTGTTGGTTAGGATAGGTCAGCGTCTACAACAGTATATCGGCCGTGCGGGGATAGTATCGCGCCAAGGGGGGGATGAATTTACCGTATTATTGCCAAGCCTGAGTAGCGCTGAGTCCTGCTTACCTTTACTGAATCGTATTCATGCGGCGTTGATGAAGCCATTCTTTGCTGCGCAGCAAGAATTGTCCTTAACCTGCTCAATGGGCGTCGCCATCTACCCGCAAGATGGTGAAGACTTCGATAATCTGCTGAAGCGCTCGGGCATGGCCCTGTTCGAAGCGAAAGCCTCAGGTCGAAATACCTACCGTTATTTTAACGAGGCTATGAACGAGGCGGCGAATGAGACCTTGGTCATTGAGTTGGGCTTGAGTAAAGCATTGGAGTTGCAGCAATTTGAACTGCATTATCAGCCACAAATTGACCTGAAGACGGGCAAGCTAATCGGGGCTGAGTCACTGATTCGCTGGCGTCATCCCGAGTTGGGTTTGATCTCTCCGAGTCAGTTTATTCCCGTCGCCGAAGAAGTTGGCATGATCGTCGCCATCGGCAAATGGGTATTGGAAGAAGCTTGCCGACAAGTCAAAATCTGGCATGAGATGGGCTTCAGCGACAGTGTCATTGGCGTGAATCTGTCGGCGGTTCAGTTTACCTCGGGTAATATTGAACAAACCGTGCGGGATGCCTTAAAGCAAGCGGGGGTTTCGGCCAAGATGATTGAATTAGAACTCACTGAGTCGATCATCCTTAAAGATGCGGATAACGTGCTAGAAAAGGTGCATAACCTGAAACAGATGGGCTGTCGATTGTCGATTGATGACTTTGGCACAGGCTACTCAAGCTTGGCCTACTTAAAGCGCTTTGCTGTCAATAAATTGAAGATCGATCAGGCCTTTATTAAAGATATGCAGCACAACCAAGACGATGACGTGATCGTTCGCACCATTATCCAAATGGCGCACAACCTTGGCTTGAAAACCATCGCCGAGGGCATAGAAGACCCCGCCACTTTAGAGTTGTTACGCAGCTACCATTGTGATGAAGCACAGGGCTACTTTATCGCCCGCCCAATGGATCAGGCGGCGTTTTACGAATATCTATCAGCACTAGAGTAGTAGGAAGGCTGTCTCAGCCTGACCTTGTCCTTGGGGCTAATTCCGCTTTCTCCAGTTCTGCGGTGATCTTCGGCTGTCCATAACCGCAAGAGTGACTACCTTGTCGCCAAGCACTTTGTAGTAAAGACCAATTGGAAATTGCTTCAGCAAAGCACGACGAATATCTCGATGAACGAGTTGGTATAGAAATGGATTGAGAGCGACTTGAGCGATGGTTACATCCATTCGAGATATAAAATCATGGCCAAGTTTTGGGGTTATTCGTTTGTAGTAGTCGAGAGAATCACGAATATCTTGCTCTGCTTCCTTGCGAACAAAAATTCTGTAAGGCATTAATCTTCCGTAAACTGTTTCTTAAGTAAGTGCCACTCTGTGCCTATGTTTTGGTCTTTCTCAAATTCAGCGGATCGCGCATCTAGAATCGCTTTTTGCTCATCACTGATCGGTGCTGAAGATTGCTCTTTATAAGCACTTTCCCAAAGTTCTTCAGCAAGCTGAACTTTCTCTTTAGTGGAAAGGTGATTGATATTCATAAAGATGAACCTAGTTTGAATGTTTTTATTAGTATACGTTAGTGAACGGAAGCTGGCGAATTATTCGCCAGCTTCATGCCTCGGCAATCTCACCGAAATCAACGCCGTTAAGCCAATAAATCCTGCCGATACCCATAAACACACCGCTAGGCCATATTCTTGATACAACCAGCCGGAGAGCAGGGTGCCGATGAGGCGGCCCATGGCATTGGCCATATAGTAAAAGCCCACATCAAGAGACACGCCGTCTTGGCCGGCGTAGCTGACGATCAGGTAACTGTGCAGGGATGAGTTGATGGCAAACACGGCGCCAAAGGCCAGCAGGCCGGCAATAATGGCAAATTCAATCTGCCAATCAAAACTCAGTGCTAAGGCGATGGCGACAGGGATCACGCCGAGCGTAAGGGCCCATGCTAAGGCTTGGCGTCCATCGGGAACCTTGCCTTGCGCTTTGCCAGTAAAACGTGGCGCAAAGCCTTGCACAATGCCATAGCCGATAATCCAAAGGGCGAGGAAGCCGCCCACGTACCAATGATCCCAACCAAAGGTGCTGGCAAGGAACACAGGCAAGGCCACCACAAACCACACATCGCGGGCGCCAAAGAGGAATAGACGCGCCGCAGAAAGGTAGTTCACCGCGGCACTTTTTGAGAAGATATCGCCAAACTTTGGCTTGTTCTTCGCTTTACCTAGGTCTTTCTTAAGGGTTAACAGGCTCGCGATCCATACCAAGGTGAGGGCCACCGCCATCCCCAGAATCGCGCCTTTAAAGCCAAATACGCTTAGCAACGCCCCACCCAGGAAGAAGCCCACACCTTTCAAAGCATTCTTTGAGCCCGTCAGCAACGCCACCCATTTATACAGCTGACCTTGGGCATCGCTGGGTACGAGAAGCTTGATCGAGCTTTTGGCGCTCATCTTGTTTAAATCTTTGGCAATGCCCGACAACGCCTGTGCGCCCATTACCCAAGGCACGGTTAATAAGCTCGCTGGGACGAGCAGCATAGCGAGGGCTACAATCTGTAGAAACAGACCAATATTCATAGTGCGATTTAAACCAAGACGCGCCCCCAACCAGCCGCCGACCAAGTTCGTCACGACACCAAAAATCTCGTAGAACAAGAACAGCATAGCGATTTCCAGTGGGCTGTAACCCAAACCGTGGAAATACAACACCACCAACATCCGCAACGCGCCGTCGGTTAAGGTAAATGCCCAGTAATTACCCGTCACCACCATATATTGGCGGATCGCTGGCGAAAGATTGGCTAGTGCTCCCATGAGATCTTGATTCCGTTTATGAGCAAAGTAAGTGGTTAACGCCTCGCTTGATGATGACAGCACCGACCGACGCACATCCTTGTGCGCGACGGTCGGGTCGCCCATCCATGGGCTAAGTGCTTGTCATCTTCAAGCTAAGCTGAGCAAGTGCACTGGTAAGATAAATCCTAAGCCTTAAGATCGGCCATCAGGATGATGGCAAGGCTCATCCAGCGCAAGGACGCGCTGTTTGAGCCGGATCGCAGGCTGGATTTATCGTAGTATGAAAAAACTAATCCTGATCCAAACGCCCGACCATACGCATTAGCTCTGCAGTACGGTTGGCGTAGCCCCATTCATTGTCATACCAAGCATACAGCTTCACCTGTGTACCATTGATGACCATGGTCGAAAGGGCGTCGATGGTACTCGAGCGTGGATCGGTTTTGTAATCCACCGATACCAATGGGCGCTCTTCGTAACCTAAGATGTCTTTTAACTCGCCTTCGGCCGCTTCTTTTAGGAAGCCGTTTACTTCTGCTTCGGTCGTTGGGCGGCTCACTTCAAACACACAGTCGGTTAGGGAAGCGTTGGCCAATGGCACACGCACTGCATGACCGTTTAGCTTGCCTTTTAGCTCAGGGAAAATATGCGTAATCGCTGTCGCTGAGCCTGTCGTCGTTGGGATTAGGCTGGCACCGCAAGCGCGGGCACGACGTAGGTCTTTGTGGGGCGCGTCCAAGATGGTCTGCGTGTTGGTGATATCGTGAATCGTGGTCATGGAGCCGTGCTCAATGCCCAGTTTCTCGTGAATCACTTTCACCACAGGCGCGAGGCAGTTGGTCGTACAAGACGCTGCGGTAACGATAGGGTGTTGCTCTGGATCGTATAGGTCATGGTTCACACCCATAACCACGTTCAGTACGCCGTCTTCTTTCACCGGAGCCGTCACTACGACGCGTTTTACGCCTTGATCAAGGTAGGCTTGTAGTAACGCTTTGGTTTTCATCTTGCCGCTGGCTTCGATCACCACATCACAGCCAGACCAGTCCGTTTCAGCAATCGATTTGTTCTGTGTGCAGGCAATGCGCTGACCATTGATGATCATCTCGTTGCCTTCAGCGCTGGCTTCGTGGTGCCAACGGCCGTGAACGGAGTCGAACGTGATCAGGTGGGCTAGGGTTTCTGCATCACCTGCAGGGTCATTAATCTGTACAAACTCTACATCATCCCAATCGAATGCGGCACGGAACGACAAACGGCCCATGCGACCAAAACCATTAATACCTACTTTAATTGTCATAGTGGCCTCAAATTGAATACTGTTGAATAAAGAAATTAACGTGTGGCTCGAGCGTGAGCGCTTTCGGGCGTATGCCTTGAATCAAAGGCTTCACCTGTGCCCATGACTGGCCGGATTCCAAAAGCAAAATGGCTGCCATCAAGCCTGTACGACCTGAGCCGCCACGGCAGTGAATCACAATGGTTTGTTGTGTGGATAAACGTTCAAGGAGTTCATCTTTCACTGGCAAAAAGGCATCGAAGAAAGGTTGCTCCGGCGCTTGGAAATCTTCGATAGGCAACTGATACCAAGCCATGCCTTGGGCGGTAATTTGTTGACCTAAAGTTGGCACCCCAAGTTCATCCAGCTCATGATCGGACAATAGGCTGATCACAGCATCCGCCTGTTGTGCTTTAAGCGTCGCAACCGAGTCTGCTAGGGACACCTCTTGTGTTCCAGGGCATGGGGTAAAGATAAAGCTTGCGCCATTGTCCAAGGCAAGCACGTCAAAAGGGTGTGTCATATTCTGCTCCATAAAGGGCTCAAATCCCCATTAAACCGCTTTAAACCAGTGACGTGTGCGGTTCGCAAACCACACCAAACTTAACATCACCGGCACTTCTACCAATACTCCAACGACAGTTGCCAGCGCCGCGCCAGAGTGCAAACCAAATAATGAAATGGCGACCGCCACCGCCAGTTCAAAGAAATTAGAGGTGCCAATCATGCAGGCAGGGGCGGCAATGTTATGGCTTAAGCGCAACCTGTGCGCAAAGTAGTAGGCCACTGCGAAAATGGCATAGCTTTGAATCAGCAGCGGGATGGCAATCAGTACAATCGCCTGCGGATTGGAGGAAATGGTTTCCGCCTGGAAGCCAAACAGCAGCACCACGGTGCTGAGTAAGCCGATCACCGACCAAGGTTTTAGCTTAGCTAATAAGTCATGTAAGCGTTGCTCATCACTGCCACGGCTAAGGGCTTGGCGTGTTAACGCACCGGCGATCAGAGGAATGACCACATACAACACCACCGACAAGGTGAGTGTGTCCCAAGGCACGCTGATGTCGGTGACCCCCAGCAAGAACCCTGCAATCGGCGCAAAGGCAAAGATCATAATTAGGTCGTTGACGGAGACCTGTACCAGGGTGTAGTTAGGATCGCCCTTGGTTAATTGGCTCCAGACAAACACCATCGCGGTACAAGGCGCCACCCCCAGCAGGATCATGCCGGCGATGTATTCGCTGGCGGTTTGTGGGTCGACCCAGTCGGCAAAAATACCTTTAAAAAACAGCCAGCCGAGTAACGCCATGGTGAAGGGTTTGACCAGCCAGTTGATGCACAGTGTCAGAATCAAGCCTTTCGGCTTATCGCCAATATGCTTAATGGCGCCGAAGTCCACCTGCACCATCATCGGGTAAATCATTAGCCAAATCAGCACCGCGATCACTAGATTGACGTGGGCGTATTCTAGACTGGCAATGACAGCGAACGCGTGAGGATCCACATGCCCCAAGACAATGCCAGCAATGATGGCTAAAGCCACCCAAACAGTTAAATAACGCTCAAAAATGCCCATTCTATGCGTCCTTGATCAGTTACAGCAGGTGTTAGCGCGCTCTGGTCGATCGCCCATCATTTCGAGGCGCGCCATATCCGCGGCAATGGTGTCCAAGTTTTCAGAGGCGGTGATTTGTAGCACTAACTTTGCCCAATCAGGTAAAGCGTCACTGATGCTGTAGAACACCCATTGGCCTTGGCGGCGGTCGGTCAGCAGGCCGCAGCCGCGCAGTTGGGCAAGGTGACGGGAAACCTTTGGCTGACTTTCGTCGATGGCTTCCGTCAATTCACAGACGCACAGCTCGCCTTCCAGCTGAATCAGCAACATGCAGCGTAGGCGCGTGTCATCGGCGAGGCATTTGTAAAATTGGATCGGACTGATGTCCATTTCTGGGGTTGTCGGCATGACGAGATTTTAACCATATCTGTTTATTCATATATATGAATAAGAGGATATATGGAAAAACGAATATTTAAAAGTGCCAGATAAGAAATATTTATCTGGCTTCTGTAAGACCTGTGCCAAGGCTATGACAGCCAGGCTTTGACTTGATCCGTATGCGGGATGGAGCCCGAGTGCTTTAATTCCTCATCAATGACGACGGCAGGGGTGCTCATGACGCCGTATTGTAGAAACGTCTGCGCATCGGTTTCTTTGCTGACGCTCACCTCAACGCCTTGTTCGGCGGCAATGCGCTCGATCAGCTCTGCAGTTTTCTGACATTTAGTACAACCACTTCCTAACACTTTGACTTGTTTCATAGGGCACCTCATAAGAAGGATGAAAATCCATTAAAGAGCCATCCCACCAAGGTGAAAGACAGCAACAACATAACAAAGACAGTCGCCAGCAAACGCCACTGCATCACTTGTTTAAGTAAGATAAATTCTGGGAAGCTGGCCGCCACCGTGCTCATACAAAAAGCCAGCGTGGTGCCGATCGGTAAGCCGTTTTGAATCAGGCTTTCCATCACTGGGATCACCCCAGTGGCATTGGAATAGAGTGGAATGCCGAGCACCACGGCCGCAGGCACGGTCCACCATTGACCATCACCTAGATATTGTTCGATCCAGCCATCCGGTACAAAACCATGCAGCGCTGCCCCTAGGCCGACGCCGATAATGACCCATTTCCAAACACGACTGAAAATGTCCAAGGTCTCGTCTTTGGCAAAGCGATGGCGCTCCGCCATAGACAGTGTTTCGGTGTCTTGTTGTTCTGGCAACTGAGCGTTTTGGCCTGCGGCGAGTGCTTTTTGGGCAAAGGACTGCAACCAACGTTCGGCCTTGATGGCATCAAGGAAAGCACCGCCAAGAATCCCCACGGTCATGCCAACGACGATATACAGCAGGGTGAATTTCCAGCCCAACAGGCTCATCAAAAGCAGTACGGCCACCTCGTTAATCAAGGGCGAGGTGAGTAGGAAAGACATGGTAATGCCCACCGGAATACCCGCCGAGGTAAAGCCAAGGAACACCGGAATGCTAGAGCAGGAACAGAACGGCGTAATGGCCCCGAAACCAGAGCCCAGTACATAGCCTGCGGCGCGGTTTTTGCCCGCCAGATAGTTACGCACTCGCTCCACATTAAGAGACGCACGCAGTAGCGCGATGAGGTAGATCATCACCAGCAGCAGTACATAAATCTTGCTCACGTCTTCGATAAAGAAATGAACCGCATCGCCCACTTTGCTGGCTGGCGACAAGGACATCACCTCGTATGCCAACCAATCAGCAAAGCGTGTAAAGACTTCAAACATGACCTATTCCTTGTATGGCGCAATATTTGCGAAATCTAATGTTTCGCTTTTAGCCTAGCGGAAAAGTCTCTATAAGGGATTGTTATTTGTCAGGTTAACAGTGAGTAAAGTCATAAATCAGCTGGCGCACCCAGCGACGCAGTGGATCGGAGTGAGTGCGCTCGTGCCACACCTGATGTAAGCGTACGCTAGCGATCTCAACCGGTACGGGATAGGCGCGCAGTGTAGGGTTATTGCGCACTGCGCTTTGTGCGACGCTCTCAAAGCAAGTGGTGATGATCTCTGGATTTTCTTGAATGATATGGATCGGCGCTAAATGGCTGGAAATGCCGGCCACCACATTACGCTTTTTGCCCATGCGTTCCAGCTCACGATCCACTTCACCAATCAAGTCGCCGGAGACCGAGACCACCAAATGCTCGCATTGTAGATAGGCCTCCAAATCGAGGGCGTCGCCTTTGATGTAGGGGTTGTCTGCTGACGCGAGCACCATGTAGCTACGCTCGCCAACAAACTGCTGGCGCATGGTGTCCGGTAGATCTTTGTAAAAGCCAGCAATGGCGAGGTCACATTGACCATTTTCTAATTCTGCTCGAGGCAGCTCGCCGCGGGTATTACGAATCACAAAGCGCACATTCGGGGCTTGCTCGCGCATGACCTTCAAAAGGTACGATAACGAGCACATTTCGAAGTAATCATGGGTATAAATCACGATTTTATCGTCACGTTTGCGAAAGTCTGGCTCCACTTGAGTCGCGTAAAAGGCTTCCAAATTCGGCATCAAATCGCCAATTTGTTGTGCCAATTCGTGGGCTTTAGGGGTTGGCGTTAAGCCGCGCGGCGCTTTGATAAACAAGGGGTCACCCCATTCATCGCGTAGCTTGTTGAGCTTATGACTTAACGCCGGTTGGCTGATGGATAACAGCTGGGCGGCACGCGAGGCATTGCGCTCTTGGTAAAGCACATGAAACAGCAGTAACAGATTTAAATCGCGACGAAAGATATTCATAACAGAACCTTGTAAACGCACAACACGGGCCAGTGCCCGTGTTGTGTCTCTAAGTTCTCAATTTAAGAGAGTAGAGTAAGTGTAGCTTGCCTAGGCCTTAATAACGACCAATCCAGTGTGCGTACGGTGCTGGCAAAACCCAGGACGCGTCATCTAGCTCTAGTGCTTTCGCCAATTGGTAGGTGTAGCGTGGGTTAGCGAGGTAGGCACGGCCAATCAGGACTTGGTCCATTTGGCCCTCTAGGATGGCGCGTTCCGCGTCCTGTGGCTGATCAAAGCCCCAGGCTGAGGCGATCGGTAGACCAGATTCGCGGCGTACTTTCTCAGCCGTTTGCGCCAGCATAGATGGCCCCCAAGGGATGTCCACGTTGGGTGTAGAGAAACCAAAGCTGACGCTGAGGAAGTCCAACCCATGTGCTTTGAATTGTTGGGCGAGCCAAATCGACTCCGCCAAGGTTTCTTCATCGCGGCCATCGTATTCGATCACGCCAAAACGCGCGGTCAGTGGCAGCTCCTCTGGCCATACCTCACGCACGGCTTTTAATGTGTCGAGTAGGAATTTAGCGCGACCTTCTTTGCTACCGCCGTATTCGTCAGTACGCTGGTTGGCGTCACGGTTGAAGAAAGATTGAGCCAAGTAACCGTGAGCAAAGTGCAATTCTAGCCACTCAAAGCCTGCGTCTAGGGCGCGCTGTGCCGCCGCGACAAAATCCTGCTGCACACGGTCAATGTCTGACTGTGTCATGGCTTTAGGTGTTTTGGGTAGATTGGCACCAAATGCAATCGCTGACGGTGCGATGGTGTCCCAACCGCGTGGGTCGTCTTCTGTTAGGTGATCATCACCCTCCCAAGGGCGGTTAGCGCTGGCTTTACGACCTGCGTGAGCGATTTGAATACCGGCTACACTGCCATTGTCTTTGATCAAAGTCGCCACCTTAGCCAGTTCAGCGGCTTGTTCATCGTTCCAAAGGCCGAGATCGTTGGGCGAGATACGCCCTTCTGGGGAGGCGGCTGTGGCTTCGACCACCACTAGACCAGCTCCGCCACGGGCCAGCTCAGCGTAGTGTTGCTTATGCCAATTGTTCGCCACACCGTCTTCAGCGGCACTGTACTGGCACATGGGCGGAATGCCGATGCGGTTTTTTAGGGTAATGCTTTTCAAGGTAAAGGGCGTAAACAGCTGAGCCATTGGGTCTGCTCCTAGTAAGTAATCGTATGGCTGGCGAAGTAAAAGAAGTCGGCCAGCGAGAAGGTAAGGCTTATAATAGGGATTCTTGGTTATTCATAAATTTACATTTTTAAATAACAGCTATTCGTTTTTTCGATGTCTTGTGGAGATAGAAGGTAGGCGCGATGAAAACATGGATTATTTTGTTGGTGGCGATCGTTTCGGAAGTGATTGCCACGTCTGCACTCAAGGCCAGTGACGGCTTTACCAAGCTGGGACCCAGTGTGCTGGTGGTGGTTGGCTATGCGTTGGCATTTTACTTTCTGTCGCTGACCTTGAAAGTGATGTCAGTCGGCATTGCTTACGCCATTTGGGCTGGGCTTGGGATCGTGTTAACGGCCATCATCGGCTGGTTCTTGTTCGAGCAAAAGCTCGATTTGGCGGCGCTGCTGGGCATGGGGCTGATCTTATTGGGAGTAATTGTGATTAATCTGTTCTCCAACGCAAGTGGGCATTAATTCGTCGCAAACAGGATAGTGAAATAGCTTACCTAGGCGTAATTTGCGCTAAGTCAATTTGGCATATTAGAGGTACTCTATGTTTAGCTTATTAAGCAAATACCAATGCGCAAAAGATTTATTTCTTCCCATTGCTGCATTCATCTTATTGCTGCTATTTAGCGCAATCTTCATTCACTTTTGTCCAGAAAGTGGTTGGTCTACCATCGTTGCCTTATTGCCGTTGATCCCTGCGATCTGGGCAGTGCGTACGACTGTCCGTTTAGTCACGCTGTTAGAAACAGCGCAACAAGTGAAATTGTTGGTGAACTTCGCAACAAGCTTCGTTGTGGTTGGCCTGCTGACGTTCGCTTACGGCTTCCTAACTTGCTTCGCAGATTACCCAAGCCTACCGCTGATTATGGTAGCGCCACTAATGGTGGTGGTGTGGATCGCGACCAGCTATGTTATGTGCCGTCGTTGCAAGTAAATCGTTAGACGTTTTTTCTGGCGCCTAGCGCCGCGTTTTTTCTGCCGAATTGCGCCTCCCGGATACCTGGACAACCTGTGATTGCCTTGCGCAAGTTTCGGGTTGTCCTACCGGAATACTTATAGCAAAGTAGGGTCTTTTAGGATGTCTAAAATGGCCAGCTTGCTTAGCCTGTTTGTCTTGGCTGCCTTATGGGGTAGCTCATTCCTGTTTATGCGCATTGCCGCCAATCCTATGGGACCGGCGTTGATGATTGAAGCCCGCATCCTGTTAGCTGCCATCACGCTGTTGCTGATTGCCTTACTGTTGCGTAAGCGTTTAGCATTTCTGTCCCATCCTAAACACTACCTGATTCTGGGCTTGTTCAGTACTGCGTTACCCTTTGTCTTGATTGCCTATGCGGCGCAAACGCTCAATGCCTCCACCTTGTCGATTTTGAATTCCACGGCGCCGATCTGGGGCGCTTTGATCTCGGTGGTGTGGGGTGGCAACCGTTTAACCAAGAAGTTTATGGTGGGCTTAGGACTCGGGGTATTGGGTGTATTTGTCCTAGTTGGCAAAGAGGCAAGTCTGGTGGGCTGGGATGCCGCCATACCAATGTTATGCAGCGTGTCGGCGGCATTTTGCTATGGCATTGCCACTAACTACACGAAAATTGCGCCGAAAGTGTCCTCTTTTAATAATGCCCATGGCAGCATGTGGGGCGCGAGCATCTTGCTGTTACCGCTCGCGATACTGATGCCCGCACGTGAGCCGATGACTCTAGAAGTGGGCTTTGCGGTCATCATGTTAGGGATTTTTTGTACTGGCTTGGCGTATATACTCTATTTCCGTTTGATTGATGAGATTGGTGCCGCGTCCGCTTTGTCAGTGACCTTCTTGGTGCCGGTGTTTGGTATTCTATGGGGCCATCTGTTTTTAGGGGAACCTGTGGGCTGGAATACGTTCATAGGAACACTGCTGGTGCTTGCGGGCACTTCCTGGGTGACGGGCTTCTCGGTCACTCAACTGCTTAAAAACGCTCGCGCTTCCTAGCGAGCGACTGAAAAAGGAACATGACGTGTCATTTGAAGATAAATTAATGAAAGCCCATGCGGAGCTGCAAGCTCAGGGTGTTTGGCTGTCTAACTACAAACCACCCATGTTTAGTTTGCTGCGTATGCTGGGCATCAAGGTACCACCACCGTACTATCTAGGCTTCCATTTGAACGCCATCATTGCCTTTTGGTACTTCGCCATCATCATTTTCTTGGTGATGTACTTCGGCTTACTTGGTAATCAAGACACCCTGCAAACGGCGATGGATAAAGCGGCAGTATGGGGTGTTGTCTACGGGGTGGGCATGGCGGCCTTCTATGCGATACGTCGTCGTAAGCTGCAACTGAGTGACTGGGCGTCACTGTAATTTCATTGTTTTATAAGGGTTATTTATGTCTAGTAAAGTCTACTGTGTCGCACAATTTTTACCGAAAGAAGGTCAAGAACAGGCCCTATTTGAAGTGCTCCAAAGTCTTGAGCCGAACACGCTGCGTGAAGACGGTTGTATTCAATACCGCGTCACGCGTCATATCACCAGCCCATTTGCTGAAGGCAAAAGCTTTCCGATTGCCTTCCATGAGCAATGGGCCGATATGGCGGCGTTTGAAGCGCACTGTCAGCGTAAAGAAATCGCGGACTTTTTTGCCAAGTACTGCCAGGCAGAAGACGGTCTAGCGGCGGATTGGAACGTGTGTATCTACACGGATGAGCCGATCGACTTTGATGCGCCAGTATTCGCTAAGTAAAAAATAACCCGAATACCACGGCGCGTGATATTCGGGTGCAATGCGCCGACTCGGTTATGGTTTCCTCATACGTGCAATTCGAACGTATGAAAGGGCAGGAGCCTCGACACAGAAACCAATCCCCGGAGCGCTGGGAGTAGCAGTTAATTAAGGCGTGGCCAGCAGATAACGAAGTTCACTTGTTTCACGTATCTGATGGGCAACTCATTAATTAACTTGAAATGTTATACTATAACATTTTGTATGAATTTCAACCCGTCTGATTAAAAAAGTCGCGATAAAAATAAACCCCAGCACAAGGGCGGGGGTTTAGGGTAGGGATGCAGGCATTGACTGAGTTTAAGCGCTGAGACGAATCACCCGGTCGCAGCGTTTCTCAATCAGATCTGGGTCATGGCTGACCAGCATCACCGCGCAGCCATTTTGCTTGGCCACATCCACGAGTAGCTGGCTCACTTCCCGTTGCGTGATGGGGTCTAGACGCGAAGTTGGCTCATCGGCAAACAGAAAGACCGGATTGAGTAACAAGGCGCGTAACATACAGAAACGTTGCAGTTCACCACCTGAGACACCTTCCGAATTTCGCTCGAGCAGGTCTTCAGCGAGCCCCAGCTGCTGCATAAGAGGGGCGATGCGTGAGCGATCAATCTTATGCAATGCCACCATATCATTGAGCAAGGTGCGCAAGGAGACCGCTGGACTCACTGCTGCAGTCGGGTCTTGATAAAGTTTTTGCCATTGATGTCGTGGTGCCTTGCTATGACGTTTGACCTGTCCCCCCATGGCGTTATGCACACCTAAAAGGGTATCGCCAAGGGTGCTTTTACCGCAGCCACTGTCGCCCACCACTCCGACCACTTCCCCTTGGTGTAGGGTAAAGTTGAGGTGTTTGGAGAGAGCTGTGTCACCTCTTCCAATGGTCAAGTCTTGCGCGGAAATCAGCGCTTCACCATGGCGAGTATCCCCCTCCGCTTCGTTCCAGTTTTTTGGATCGGCTTCGATGAGTGCTTGGGTAAACGGATGTTTTGGTGCGGTCAGAATGTCGTTGGCCTGACCTTGCTCGACCAATTCACCAGATTTAATCACCATCATACGTCCACCAATCTGACGCGCCACTGCCACATCGTGGGTGATGGTAATCAGTGCGCCTTGTTCTGACTGACTTAGCAGTTGTTGTACGACTTGGTCACGGCGTGAGACGTCCAAGCCTTTGGTGGGCTCGTCGGCTAACAGTACTTGTGCTCCACCGGCCATGGCGCAAGCAATAGCCACACGCTGTGCCATGCCGCCCGACAGCTGATCGACGCGTTTATGACCGCTGTCCTGCAAGCCTTGTAAGGCAAGGGTGTAAGCGGCTTGTTGTCGAGCTTCTGCAGGTGACTCACCCGCCACCATACGGTAGGTTTGCTCCAACTGCTGCTTGGCCCCCATCAAGGGGTCCAGAGAGTTCCAAGGCTCCTGCGGCAGCATGCTGATTTGTGTGCCCCAAAATGCTTGGCGTTCAGCATTATCAACCATACGGCCAAACAGAGACACTTGGCCTTGGCTATGCAGACTGCGAGGTAAGTTGCCCATAATGGCCTGTGCGAGCAGGCTTTTGCCTGAGCCCGTTTGACCTAAGATGGTTAAACGCTCGCCTTTCTCAACCGTTAGGCTGATCGGTGCCAGCAGTTCAATCATGCCCGCGTAGATCGACAAATTCTCGATATGAATCAAACTCATAGTGACTTACCTCGGCCCATTAATTGACACGCTAGCACCACCAGCGCCAGCGCGATAAGTGGCTGAGCCAACAGCCAAGGGGCGTCACTGTAGTACGAAAAATGCTCGACAATCATCAAACCAAGCTCCGCCAGCGGTGGCTGGATACCGACATAAACAAAGCCTAATGAGGCCATCATCAGAATCGCATTGGCGGCACCAAATGCGGCAATGGTAAACAATTGTGGGGCGATGGCTGGCCAGTAGTGACGGCGGAAAATATACCATTCACCAAAGCCCATTAACTGAGACGACTGCACCGCTGGCGACTGGGTCAAACGCTGAGTAATAGCGCGGCTGATGCGGAAATACTCGATCCATTGGATCAAGGAAATGGCCACATACAGCATCCAGAATGAGCCCGGTACAATGGCGGCAAAGATCAGCACCAAGACCAGGCCTGGTAGCGCCAAGATCATGGTCACAACGCCGTCCATAAGGCGGTCAAACCAAGGTGCTCGCGTCGCCGCCAGTACCCCTGCGGTGACGCCAATCAGTGCTGAGGTCAATACACACAGAGCCGCCATCATCAGCGACAGCTGTAAGGCTTCTGCCAAACGCAGCCACATATTGCGACCGAAATGGTCTGTGCCCATCCAGTAGTCGGCATTCGGCGCGGTTAATATTTGGCTTAAGTTTTGGGTTGTGGCATCACCAGACTGAAGTAACGGTGCGCCCAGGGCGTAAGCCAGCAGCAGGGCTAATATCAGCAGCCCTGATTTTTGAGTAAAGGATAAACGAAGCATTAGGCGATGCGTCCTCCACGTGGATCAAGGTAATGGCAGGCGATGTCCACCAAAGTATTTAACACAACGAACATCATGCCCATCATCAATGCTGCGCCTTGAATCACCGGAATGTCGCGGGCGAAGATAGCGTGTGCCAAGCCATGACCGATGCCCGGCCAAGAAAACAGCGATTCGATCATCACCACGCCTTCAATGACGGTGATTAACTGGATGCCTAAGAAAGCAACCACGGGCACGGCAATGTTGCGGATGCCGTGGTGTTGGAAGGCTTGCCAAGGGGATAAACCTTTGAGGCGGGCAAACTCATAAAACGACGAGCCGAACACACGTTGGGCTTCCGTATGAATCACACGGTTAGAGATCGCCGCCAGGCTTAATGCCAAGGTTAAGGCGGGTAGCACCAAGTGGGCCGGCGTGCCAAAGCCGGCCACCGGAAGCAGGTTCCACTCCAAGGCAAACAGGATCACGGCTAACAAACCAATGACAAACACTGGCACCGCACGCATGGCCGTGGAGACCGTGAGCAAGGTACGATCCAGCCAGCCGCCCCAATAAGCGCTGGCTAGGCCTAGGGGGATGGCGATCAACAGAGCAATCAACATACCTGCACCCGCCAGCAACAAAGAGTGCCCCAGCATATGCCAAAGGGATTCAGACACAGGTGTCCCACTGACCAGCGAATTACCAAGGTTCCAGCTCAAAAGGTCGGTAAACCACTGCCAGTAAGCCGCTAAGGCCCCTTGATCGAGGCCTAACTCTTGACGAACCAGTTCCGCGGCACGGTTGTCCACGGCATCCATACCATAGCGACTGGCGGCAATGCGGTAGGCCATGTCGCCCGGCAAAGAACGCATCAAAATGAAGGTCAGTGTGCCGACGCCCCATGACACAGCGATGAGCTGTAGTAGGCGTTTTAACAACAGTTGTCGCATTATTTCACCCAAGTTAATTCGTTGAGGAAGAAACTGCGCTCGTAGGGGTCAAAGCGGAAGCCTTGGAGGCGCTTACTGACCGCCGTTTGTTGTACGTAGTAGGCCACTGGGATCAGCGGTTTTTCATCGTAGATGGCTTGGGCAATGCGCTGCGCCTTTTGTCTGTAAACACTCGGGTCGGTCTCGCTTAACAGTTCTGTCAGCGTGGTTTTTACATAACTGTTTGACCAGTTCATAGTGCCCCAGTCGCCGCCTTTTTCTTGGCCGATATCTTTGATTAGGGTACCCAATGGGTCGGCGATGACGCCGTAGTTGCGGGCAATCAAAGCGGTATCAAGCGAATCATCCGCATGCCCGGCAGGGATGGCGCTGGAGTTGGTGATGTTGACGTTAAGCTTGACGCCAATTTGCTTCCACTGGTCTTGGATCGCGGTCGCCACTGTGGTCAGCTCGGGGCGATCGGCGTAGGTGATCATCTCGATCTCAAAACGTTGGCCGTCTTGTTCTAACCAGCCTTCGCTGTTTTTCTGCCAACCTAGGCTTGCCATCAGTTTGTTAGCTTTGGCAAGGTTCTGGGAACTGTCGCTGTCGGCTACGTACCAATCGCTCATGTACGGCGGTAGGATTTGTGCCGAAGCGGCTTCTGGAGAGCGTAACACCGCCATGGCAATGCCTTGACGGTTTAGTGCGTAACTCAAGGCTTGGCGTGCCTCGACGCTGTCGAGGAAGGCTTGGCTAGCGTTTACTTTGACCACTAGGGTACGCGGTAGGTCAGAGCGTACGACTTCTAGATTTGGTAAGCGCTTAAGCGTTGGTACCGCCGCAGGATCTAAGCCAAAAACGATGTCTGCTTGGCCGCTGCGTGCTTGTAACACACGAGCTTCCGCGCGGTGGCCGGTCAGGTAGCGGGCATACTCAACATGCGCTTTTTGGCCCCAATATTGGTCGAACTTTTCTACTACCGCACGGTGCGGAACCGCTAACTCATAAACGCTGAATGGACCGGTACCAATCAATTGCTGCGCTAGACCGTCTTCAGCATAAGCTTCTGGGGCAAGAATGGCGCTGGCGTAGTTCGCTAAGACGGCCCCTAGTGGTTGGTAAGCTGTGTTCAGTTCAATATCGATCTGATGATCATTAATGACATGAATATCTTTCACTGGGACGCCTTGCCATGCCCCTGGTTTCTGCAGGGCAATTTTTAGCGCCGCGACCACGTTTGCTGGTGTCATAGGCTTGTCGTTATGAAAAACAACTCCGTCGCGTAGTGACAACCTCCAGCGCGTGCCTTGCTCTAGGATTTGCCAGTCTGTGGCAAGGCCTGGAATCAAGTTACCTTGCGTGTCTACATTGAGCAGTGTTTCGATCACCTGTAAACGTGTGAAAACGTAGCCACTGCGGGACGGATCAATGCTTGAGAACTCAAATGGCGCATTGATTTTGACAGTGTTTTGCTCGGTTGGAGCTGCGCTTGAAAGTGTGCTTGAGCAGGCGAGAACGGTGAGGGCGCCCAATGCGGTCGCTTTGATCAATTTCATGTCTTGTAGACCCTTAGTTTTAATAACATATATGCGCATATGTTATGGTATAACGTTTCTTTTGAGAATGAATTTCATGTCGATTAAACGTGAAAGATTTTCATCTTGGTTCGGGGTTATTAGTAGCTTTTATTACTAAAAACGACTTATTTATGAATCAGAGGCACGTTGGCCTGAAATAGCTGAAATTTTGGGTGGAGAGATGGTGAACTAGTGTGTACAATTTTCGGTCGAAATTCTGATTTACGTCAAAACTGATTATTTAGTGATCATTTTTGTTCTGTCGCAGGTCAATTACGTAGGTATCCGAGTGTGGATGTGAAGCAAACGAACAACATGATGGGCAACTTTGGCGAGCTACGCCAGCCTCTTCAGTCTCTGAAGTGGGCGGCTCGTCTGAACGCGTTTGTTTTGGCTGTGGTTGCGGTGAACTTAATCATCTTCCCGCTAGGTGGCGCTTACGATCCGAGCGACTTTTTCCAAACGGTCTTTAAAGACCTCCCGCTTATCTCCCTGTATGCCTTCTTTGGCATTATCAGCCTCTTTGTGTTTGTCTACTGGCTTCTTATGCCAAGTGGGCAATTTGTGTTGCCGGAGAGAAATCGCCGCAACATAAAACCACCCCGTCAGGTGGTTATTCGACAAGTTCATTACCGTACGGTATCGGCTTGTCGTGCACCCCCAGTTTCTGCTTAAAGAGTTTTGTTGAGCGTTAAATTCATTCCTTGGAATGAACTTAGTGTTCATGTGCTCTTTGGGCACGCGCAAAACTCCCCCGCGGAAAAGTTACCGGCCTGAGCCGGTCTGAAATCCTGTCATCGTTTCGATGTCAGCCTACGTCAATCTAGGGTTAGAGGATGAATCTCTTGTTAACTCGTAACTTAAGTAAAGTCGCTTTGGCAGCACTAGTAGCTCTACTAGCTGGTTGTCAGGGTGGTGTGCTTGACCCGAAAGGACAAATCGGTGTGATGGAGAAGGAGCTGATTATTACAGCTACGATCCTGATGCTGATTGTTGTGGTTCCGGTGATTCTCATGACACTTTACTTCGCGTGGAAATATCGCGAAGGTCGTGGCGAAGCATATGAGCCAAAGTGGTCACACTCCACAAAAATTGAAGCCGTTGTATGGATTATTCCAATTATCATTATCGCGATTCTTGGTGTAATTACTTACAAATCAACGCATGCGCTGAGTCCATACAAGCCTATCGAATCTGAAGAAGAGGCGATCACTGTCGAGGTGGTTTCTCTTAACTGGAAATGGTTGTTCATTTACCCAGATCTTGGTATCGCGACGGTAAATGAGTTGGCATTCCCTGCGAATGTTCCTGTGAACTTCCGCATCACATCAGCAGGCACAATGAACTCATTCTTCATCCCTCAATTAGGTAGTCAAATCTACTCAATGGCGGGCATGGAAACGAAACTTCACTTGATTGCTGATGAGCCAGGCACATTTGATGGCATCTCTGCAAACTACTCAGGTCATGGCTTTACAGGCATGAAGTTCGAAGCGATCGCGACACCAACTCGTGAAGACTTCCAAGAGTGGGTTGACGGTGTGAAAGCAAGTGGCGAAGCGCTTACTACTGAGCGTTATGAAGCACTTGTTGAGCCAACTGAATACCACCCAGTTGAGTACTTCGGAACCGTTAAAGAAGGTCTGTTCTTTGACATCATCTGGGAATACATGGGCGACATGGGCCGTATCGAGTTCTACGGTAAGCCAGAATACGGTGCTGAGCTACCTGAAGGCGTAATTCTGCCTAAGCGTGAGCGCACAAGCACTACCCATGAGTCTGAGGAGGCATCTCACTAATGAATCTTCTAGGTAAATTGTCTTGGGACGCGATCCCATATGACCCAATTGTCCTAGGCACCCTAGCAGTTGTTGCTGTCGGCGGCGCGGCGTTGTTCGTGTTCATGACACTAGCAAAGAAATGGGGCTGGCTATGGCGTGAATGGTTGACATCTGTTGACCACAAACGCTTGGGTATCATGTACATTATCTTAGCATTCGTAATGCTTATCCGTGGTTTCGCGGATGCGATTATGATGCGTACACAGCTCGCTGTGGCAACCAATGGCTCGGAAGGTTACCTCCCTCCGGAACACTACGACCAGATCTTTACGGCACACGGTGTCATCATGATCATCTTTATGGCGATGCCATTTATGATCGGTTTGATGAACATCATCCTGCCATTGCAGATCGGTGCACGCGACGTTGCCTTCCCGTTCCTAAACAACCTTTCTTTCTGGTTGGCAGTATCGGGCGCATTGCTAGTTAACATCTCTCTAGGTCTAGGTGAATTCGCTATGACTGGTTGGGTAGCTTACCCACCGTTGTCAGGTCTTGAATTCAGCCCAGGAGTAGGGGTTGATTACTACATTTGGGCACTGCAGATATCGGGTATCGGTACAACACTAACAGGTGTTAACTTCTTGGTTACTGTACTTAAGATGCGTGCACCTGGCATGAAGTTGATGGATATGCCTATCTTTACTTGGACTTGTACTTGGGCCAACGTATTGATCGTAGCATCTTTCCCAATCCTGACTGCTGCACTTGCAATGCTAACGCTTGACCGTTACTTGGACTTCCACTTCTTCACTAACGACGCTGGCGGGAACTCGATGATGTACATCAACTTGTTCTGGGCTTGGGGTCACCCGGAAGTATACATCCTTGTACTACCTGCGTTCGGCATCTTCTCTGAGATCGTTTCGACGTTCACAGGCAAGCGTCTATTCGGTTACAAGTCAATGGTTTACGCTTCTGGCGCAATATCCATCCTTGGCTTCATCGTATGGTTGCACCACTTCTTTACCATGGGTGCGAGCGCGAACGTTAACGCCTTCTTCGGTATCATGACGATGATCATCGCGATTCCGACAGGTGTAAAACTGTTCAACTGGTTGTTCACTATGTACAAAGGCCGTGTACGTCTAGAAGTTCCAATGCTTTGGACTCTTGGCTTCATGGTGATCTTCACGATCGGTGGTATGACAGGTGTACTACTTGCTGTACCGGGTGCTAACTACGTACTACACAACTCATTGTTCCTAATCGCTCACTTCCATAACACGATTATCGGTGGTGCAGTATTCGGTTACCTAGCGGGCTTCGCTTTCTGGTTCCCGAAAGCAATGGGCTTCCACCTAGATCCAAAATACGGAAAGATCTCTTTCTGGTGTTGGACAATCGGTTTCTTACTAGCGTTTATGCCACTTTACGTTCTAGGTTTCCTAGGTATGACTCGTCGTCTAAACCAAACGGACAACCCAGACTGGAACATTTGGCTATACATCGCTGCTGTAGGTGCATTCGTTATCGCAATTGGTATCGCGGCTCAGTTCATTCAATTGTTCCTTGGCTTCAAAAACAAAGACAAGAACTTGGACAAAACTGGCGATCCATGGAACGGTCACACTCTTGAATGGTCTTTGGCGTCTCCTCCACAGTTCTACAACTTCGCAAAATTGCCACAAGTTGAAGACATCGATGCCTTCACTGACATGAAAGAGAAAGGTACTGCGTACCAGCGTCATGAAAGCTACGCGCCGATCCACATGCCAAGCAACACCAATGCAGGTCCAATCATGGGTCTTCTTGCTACGGCTATGGGCTTCGCCCTAGTCTGGCACATCTGGTGGTTGGCTGGTGCAAGCTTCATCGGTCTGATCGTTGCCTTCATCTGCCGTGCTTACGCTAGTAACACTGATTACTACGTTCAGCCTGATGAAGTAGCACGTATCGAAAACGAACACCTAGATAACGTGGCTAAGGGGTAATCATGGGTACTCATGCAGCAGCGCATCACGATGCGCACCACGAAGAACACCACGATACTGGACGTATGACTACGTTAGGTTTCTGGATCTACCTGATGACGGACTGCATCCTGTTTGCATCCTTCTTCGCAACCTACGCAGTGTTGTTTATGAACACTGCAGGTGGCGTATCAGGTAAAGACATCTTCGACCTAAACTTGATTGCAGGCGGCACCGCTGCCCTATTGCTTAGCTCGATCACATTCGGCTTCGCAATGATTTCTGCGTACAAAAACAACAAAGGCGGCACGCTGCTTTGGTTGTTTGTGACGTTCTTGTTCGGCTTGGCCTTCATCGGCATCGAGCTTTACGAGTTCAATCACTTGATCCACGCGGGTAACGGTCCAAGCTCTAGTGCATTCCTAACAGCGTTCTTCTCGCTAGTAGGTCTTCACGGCTTGCACGTAACTGCAGGTCTACTTTGGATTATTGTTCTATTTATCGATATTGCCAAACGTGGTCTGAAAGACCGCACGGTAACTCGCTTAAGCTGCTTAAGCTTGTTCTGGCACTTCCTAGACGTAATCTGGATCTGTGTATTCTCTTTCGTCTACCTAATGGGAGCTATGTAAATGAGTCAACATGATCACGATGCACATTCTCACGGTAGCGTAAGCTCGTACGTAATTGGTTTCGTACTATCCGTTATTCTGACTGTGATTCCATTCTGGGCAGTAATGACTAGTGCATACGACCGTGCCACTTTGTTCGCGATTATCGTGGTAACAGCTGTGGTACAGATCTTTGTACACTTGAAGTACTTCTTGCACCTTAACTTCTCGAAAGAAGGCAAGATCGATACTTTGTCATTTATCTTTACTGCCATCGTTATCGTAATGGTCGTAGCACTATCTGTATGGATTATCTACGAATCTGTTCTGATGATGATGTACTAGGCGAAGAAGCGTATGTTTAAGCGGATCTCATCGTCGCAAAAACCAGAGCAACATAGTGTGTTCGACCGTTACCTGAAGGTAACCAAGCCGGGCATCATTATGGGCAACTTGATCTCCGTGGCGGGAGGATATTTCCTCGCCGCTCGCGGTGACATCGATTGGCTGCTAATGCTGGTGACAATCATTGGATTGTCACTAGTAGTGGCTTCTGGTTGTGCGATCAATAACTGCATCGACCGCGACATTGACGCCAAGATGCAACGTACTCGCAACCGCGTAACAGTTACCGGTGAAATGTCGCTGAAAGCGGCGTTAGCACACGGACTGGTACTAGGCGTGGTCGGGTTTGGTTTACTTGCGTACTTCACGAATGACGTTGCTGTGTTCTTCGCAGCATTTGGCTACTTCGTGTACGTAGGTCTTTACAGCCTGTACTTTAAACGCAATTCGGTTTACGGCACGTTGATCGGTAGTTTGTCAGGTGCAGTCCCACCAGTGGTGGGTTACTGTGCGGTCACCGGTCAGTTCGACGCAGGTGCGGCGATTTTGTTGGTAATGTTTAGTATTTGGCAGATGCCTCATTCTTACGCCATTGCCATCTTCCGCTACAAAGACTACGCAGCGGCAGGTATTCCTGTATTGCCAGTGGCACAGGGCATTCAAAAAGCGAAGCACCACATTGTTTTGTGGATTGCTGTCTTCGCAGTAGCGAGTGCTATGTTGCCACTGACTGGCTACGTGGGTGTGGGCTTTATGGCCGTTGCTGCGTGCACTAGCCTTTGGTGGCTAAGCATGGCGGTAAAAGGCTACCGTGCGGACATTGATGTGAACCGTTGGGCACGCCAAGTGTTCTTCTTCTCCATCATCACCGTCACGGCCCTCAGTATTACCATGTCGTTAGACTTTCGTGCGGTAGCCCCTGACTACCTAGTCATGCTGTCACACTAAGTCTCCTTCGTTAGAAGAATCGAAAACGCCCCACAGGGAAACCTGCGGGGCGTTTTTTTATCCATAACTTTTGCTGGCGCCAAGCATCTGTGCCCTCTTATATGATTGAAAAATGAAAAATGGATACAAGTGATTGATAAATACCTGTTATGACTCTCTAATTGTGTGGCGCACTAGTGTTATTTAAGCTGGCAAGGTGTTTGCTAGAGTTTTATAGATGAATATCTTGAGCAGAAGGTAGTACAGCATGAAACATTACTTAGAACGAGATTATGCCGGATACGGTCGCGCTAACTTGCCAAAAGTAGAATGGCCCAATAAAGCCCGTATCGCGCTGCAATTTGTACTGAACTTCGAAGAAGGTGGCGAGAACTGTGTGCTGCACGGCGATGAGCATGCAGAAACTTTCCTATCGGAAATCTTCGGTGCACAGCCATTTAAAGACCGTCATATGAGTATGGAGTCGTTATACGAGTACGGCTCCCGTAACGGTGTTTGGCGCATCCTGAACGAATTTGAAAAGCGTGGTCTGCCGTTGTCGATCTTCGCTGTCGCAACGGCGTTACAGCGCAACCCTGAAGTGGCCAAAGCCTTTGTAGAGGGCGGTCATGAGCTGGTGTGTCATGGTCTGAAATGGATTCACTACCAAGACATGTCGATTGAAGAAGAGCGCCAGCATATGCAACAAGCGCTGCAAATCATCCAAGATGAAACCGGAGTGATGCCAATGGGCTGGTACACGGGGCGTGACTCGCCTAACACTCGTAAGCTCGTTGCAGAGCAGCCGCAGCTAAAATACGACTCCGACAACTACGGCGACGATCTACCCTACTGGGTGGAAGTGCCGCATCACGAAGACGACAGCAGAACCAAACCGCATCTGATCATCCCGTATACGCTGGATTGTAACGATATGCGCTTTGCCTCTCCGTATGGCTTTAGCCATGGCGATGAGTTCTTCCAATACCTGAAAGACAGCTTCGATTGCTTATACGCGGAAGGCGAAACGGCACCGAAGATGATGTCGATCGGCATGCACTGTCGCACCCTAGGTAAACCAGCGCGCTTTATGGCACTGAAGAGGTTCCTCGATTATGTGCAGTCTCATGACGATGTATGGATTACGCGCCGTTGTGATATTGCTGAGCATTGGATGGCACATCATCCTGCCCCATAGATTTAATATAAAGATACATTACGGTAACCTCTCTTTACCCGAAATAGCTGGCTTATTGAATAAAGATTAGCCTATTCTAATGAATGGAATCCCGTCTTTCATTAGCTAAGTTGTTGAAATAGGAGGAGTATTGTTGCGCATTGGAGTGAGTTGTATTTTATGCCTCTTCACAATCGCCCATGCTTTTGCTGCACAAGACACGGTGCGCCTGCAATTGAAATGGCAACATGCTTATCAATTTGCAGGCTACTATGCAGCTCAAGAGTTAGGTTTGTATAACCAAGCTGGACTGAATGTTGAGATTGTTCCTGCCTCACCATCTACCAATGTTGTGGAGGAAGTGACCTCAGGTAGAGCCCAATATGGGGTAGGCAACAGCTCGATATTGATCCAAAGGGACAAAGGGTTCCCTCTTACCATTCTAGCGGTTATTTTCCAGCATTCTCCCACCGTCTTTATTGCTAAAAATGATGTCATTACATTCCACAATTGGAGTAAGAAGGGCATCATGTTGGAAGAGTCCTCTGATGAATTATTACTCTACCTAGAACAACAGGGTTTAGACTTAGCCTCACTGAATTTCTTACCACATTCATTTGATCCGATCGATTTGACCACCGATCAAGTGGATATCATGAGTGCATACAGTACCAATGAGCCATTCTTTTTGGCGCAGCTTGGTATTCCCTTTCGCGTCTTTTCACCCCGCACCGAGGGCATTGATTTTCTAGGGGATAACTTATTCACTTCAGAGCAGGAGCTGAGTCATCACTCTGAACGGGTGGAGGCCTTCCGACAAGCAAGCCTGGAGGGGTGGGAATATGCGCTCAAGCACCCTGAGCAAGTGATTAACTGGATCATCTCGCGCTACCGCAGTACTTACTCAAGGGATTTCTTGTTCTTTGAAGCTGAAACCACTTACGATTTGATTCAACCGGACTTGATCGAAGTGGGTTACATAAATGAATCCCGCTGGCACAAAGTGGTGAAGTCTTATCAGGCACTTGGAAAGCTCAGTGCAAACTTTGACCTACAGCAAGCGCTGTACCTTCCTGAACCCAAAACGGACTGGCGACAGGTCTGGTTAGTGACTGGTATTGCTGTTCCTGTGGTCTTGCTGTTGGGTATTATGCTCATGGTCATTGCTCGAACCAATCGTAAATTAGAGTCTGCTCTCAAGGATAGCCGCAAGGCACGGGAGAAGGCGGATCAACAAGCAGACTTAGATTCTTTAACTGAGCTATCGAATAGACGATATTTCCAGCGTCAGCTTGAATTCTTATGTAAACGAGCGGCTCATAAGAAAACTTCTTTTGCCCTGTTTTATGTGGATCTAGACAATTTTAAAGAAATTAATGACCTGCACGGTCACCAGGAAGGAGATAACGTACTCAAGATCGTTGCGCAGAGGATTCAATCCGTACTGCCTGACTACTGTGAGCTAGCTCGTATTGGGGGCGATGAGTTCACCGTTATAGTGAAAACATTGGATCAAGAAGCGCTATTAGACGAGCTTGCACACGCTATTTTAGACGTATTAAGAGAGCCTTTTTATATTGGTAAAAGGCAGTGCAAAATTTCCGCAAGTATCGGTATTACGGTATCACCTAGAGATTCAACCGTACCCTCGAATCTGTTGCAGTTTGCGGATGAGGCGATGTATAGCGCTAAGAATGCGGGAAAGAGCCGCTTGCAGCGTTTTTCGTCTTCCCTCCATCAGGACATATTAGAGCACCAAACATTGTTGCAGGATCTGCGTGTGGCGCTTGATAACAATGAGCTATTTGTTGTGTACCAGCCCATTGTTGAGTTAGCGACTGGACGTATCTGTAAGGTGGAAGCCTTGCTCCGTTGGCAGCATAAAAGCCGTGGTTTGATCGGCCCGGATGTGTTCATTCCTATGGCGGAGGAGTCTGGACTGATCATCGTTTTAGGTGATTTCGTTTTTAAAGAAGCCGTCAAACAATTGGCGCACTGGCGGGCCACGGTGGCGCCGGATTTAACCGTCAGCATTAATACTTCTACTTATCAGTACAATGATTCAGGTAAACATCTAGAACACTGGTACCAGTATATAGAGCAGATGGGTGTACCATTTCATGCCATTATTCTAGAAATTACTGAAAGTATGCTCATGCATCAGCATGAGAACGTAAGTAAACAACTTCTCAGCTTTAGAGATCATGGCATTCATGTCGCCCTAGATGATTTTGGCACGGGCTATTCCTCTCTTGCTTACCTCAATCAATTGGATATCGACTTTATTAAAATTGATAAAAGTTTCGTCCGAGATTTAGGCAAAGGGCGCTCGGCTCAAGAGCTTTGTGAAGTCATTATTAGTATGGCCCATAAGCTTGGTTTACGAGTGATTGCAGAGGGCATAGAAACAGAAGCTCAGCTTGATTTTCTAGCTTCCTTCCATTGCGACTTGGGGCAAGGCTATTTATATGCCAAGCCTTTAACAGTCGATGCGTTACAACCGTTATTGGAAAGTAAGCAATTTGACGGTTATGAGCTCATTGAGCGCTAAGGGGCGGTCAAACAGGAATCACTGAGTGTAGGCTGTTGCTTGGCTCCTTGGTATGAAACAATGATTGGACTTTAATTAGGAGCACACCGCAGTCTATCGATATGGATTTCGTTTATGATCGTTACTGAAGCATCTAGCCAGATCATTGAGTTTACTCGGCTCTACCTCGCCTTGTTTTATACCTTTGTCGCCGCCTTCTACACCGTGCGTATCATTACCTTAAAACGCGCCACAGGCGTCGAACGTGTCTATCACGGCCAAAAGTTCTCTGCCAACTGGTGGCACCATCAGATTTTTGATGTGTTCCGCGTACTGATTTGGCTGACCTGCGTGTTGCGCTTTTTCTTTCCAGCTATGGACGGGTATTTAGGGCTGCTTCCAGGGGCTTCTTCTGGGATAGTTGTGTTGATCGGCGATCTGGTTCTCACCTTTGGTTTTGCCAGTACGATCTTGGTTCATTTCTATATGGGCAAGGTCTGGGCATCCGGTGTCAATCAGCGTGGCCCAAGTAAATTGATTACTTCAGGCTTATACCGCTATTCACGAAATCCTATCTTTATCGCTATTTTGGTGTCCCAAGTAGGCTTTGTCCTTGCCTTGCCATCCGTGTTTTCTGTGGTCTGTTTAGTCGTTGGTGTCACCACGATATTGCGCCAAGTAACGGTCGAAGAGCAGCATCTAGCGCAGGTGTTTCCTGATACGTACCCAGCGTACCGCAACGCCGTCCCCAGATGGGTTTAATTGGTGTTAGGCTTCGCCTTAATCACCAAATAAATCCCACCGAGGATCAATAGCGCAGCAAGCATCAGTCTTAAGCTGATGGGCTCGGCCACAAACAGCACGCCACCCAACGCGGCGATCACTGGCACTAAGAGTTGCAGTACGCCTGCTTGGGTAGCACTAAGGTGTGCGAGGACGCTGTACCAAACCGTATAACCTAAACCAGAGGCAATCGCGCCTGAAAGTACCGCTAATATTAGCCCCTGATAGGATAGCTCTAATTGGCTGAGACTTAACAGTGCCAGCATCATTAACAATGGCAGGGTGCGGGTAAAGTTATAGGCTGTGTCCGCTAAAGGCGATTTGGAAGCACGACCACGTAAGGTATAAATGCCCCAAGCGATACCCGCTAATGACATGAGTAACACGCCGCTAAGGGAGGGCGTGCTAACTTCTGGCCAGACCAAATAGACAAAGCCGGTAAAGGCGATGGTGATGCCCAACCATTCAAGTTTGGCCAAACGCTGGCCTTTGATCAGCGAGGCCAGCACCATGGTGATTTGCACCATACCAAATAAGATCAGCGCACCGGTGCCAGTTTCTAATAGCAAATAGGCGTACGAAAAGCCTAACGCATAAACGAACAGCATCAGGCTGGAAAGCCAGCTGCCCTTGGCAGGAGAAGCGCCTCGAAATCGATAAGCCAAGATCAACATCAGCACCACACTGCCTGATAGCAAACGGATGATGGTAAAGCTCGCCGCATCCAACAGCGGCTCGGCCAACGCCATGCGCGTCAGCACGGAGTTGGCGGCAAAGGCGATCAGGGCGAGCGTGGTGAGGAGGGGGACTTTTAGAATCGATGCATTCTCCATCGCGAGTCCTATTTTTGCTCTATAGAAGGCTGAGCAGGATGTGTGTTGACGCTTTTTAAAACTTCCCAACCGAGTCGGTTATTGTAGTCGGCGACAATCAGTTGACTGCGAAATAGGGCGGGTAGCTCAATGAGGGTGACGAACACTAATAGCGCAACACCCACAGGCCAAAAGACCACCAGCATGAACACGCCCACCAGCATCAGTATTAAATCGAATAAGCCCGCCGCCCATTGTTTTAAATAGAAATTGTGTAGGCCTGCGACGAAGCACCAATTGAGGGTAGCGTAAGTATCGGGGTCTTTGATCTGTGGGTTGTAGGCTTTATAAAAAGCGCTGCGCTGTGGGTCAGATAAGCCGCGTAGGGCTTGGCGCAAGGCTTCTTCTTGCGCTTCGACCTGATCCGACTTTAATGTCCAAGCTTCAAACATAAGGCCGTCCTTATGGCAGAGGGTCGTGAATTTTGTCGACTAAATCGCGCTGGTTGCAGCGCCGAATACGTCGCCAGCCACGCCAGCAGCCTTTGACCGCACCGTATTTGATAATGGCCTGACGCGTGTATTCAGAACAGGTCGGTGTGAAATTACAGTCGACGCGAAACTGCGCTTTACCACCGCCCTGTTGTTGATAGCGTTCAATGCAGCGCAGGCAAAAGCGTTGTAACCCGTTCACAGCGCGACTCGATTATTTTCGGCCTAGGGTAAGAATCACGGTTTCGCGCGTCCAGAATAGCCAAAAGCGTTTCTTTTCAATGACTTGGAATGCTAGCTCCCAGCCGTCCGCAGCCGCTTCGTTAAGTTTGGCCTCTAGACGTTTGATCGGTAAGCCAGATGAGCCCAGTAAAATCGTACCGCAACCGCCTTCGGTTACCAGTTCCACTTTGTATTCCTTGTACATGGCAGAGTCTCCTATTGAGTTTGCAAAAGCTATTTTGGCAGTGTGTAAGCAGATTAGGGCTTTTGCAACCAATGTCTTCGAAAATGCTTACTTTTTAGGGAAAAAGAAACGAGTGATGTGGCTTTTAGAGCGCTGCCACAGGGCCGCGGAGCCGGACTGAATCGTCAGCTGCAATCGATCTAACTCTCTAGGCAGTGCCAAGGTGAGTTGTTACAGTAGTTGCACATGTTTAATAAAGGACACGGTCTTATGAATCATCAATACCACCCACTCGGTTTCACTGGCTCACGATTGGCGCAAGGTTACTGGCGCCTAGCGGAATGGGGTATGAGTGACCAAGAGCTGGTGCGATTCATTGAGCAGAGCATTGAAGCGGGCATCACCACTGTTGACCATGCAGACATCTACGGTGATTACCAGTGTGAAACCTTGTTTGGCAAAGCCTTGGCATTGAAGCCAGAGTTGCGCGATAAACTGCAGATTATCACCAAGTGCGGGATTTTATTGCCCAGCGCGAACCGCCCAGAGATTTCTTCCCAGCGTTACGATCAGAGCACAGGACATATTATTCAAAGTGTCGATCAATCGCTAAAAAACCTTCAGGTGGAAAGCCTCGAAATGCTGTTGCTGCATCGTCCTAGTCCATTGATGGATCCAGACCACATCGCTGAGGCGTTTGAGCATTTGTACACGGTAGGTAAGGTGAAGCACTTTGGTGTGTCGAACTTCTCAGCGCAGCAATTCGACTTATTGCAATCACGCTTGGACATGCCATTACTGGTCAACCAAGTGGAGCTGTCTCCGATTGAGCTAAAACATTTTAAAGACGGTACCTTAGAGCACGCCCAACAGCATGCGGTGACACCGATGGCGTGGTCGCCATTTGCTGGAGGGGATTTGTTTAAACTGGATGGCATCGATCCAACCTTGCACCATGCCATCGCCAACGTTGCGGAAGCCCATCAAGCCAGCTTTGACCAGATCGCGTTAGCATGGTTATTACGTCACCCGTCAGGCATTGTTCCTGTATTAGGGTCTGGCAAAATCGAGCGCGCGCAAGCGGCGCAACAGGCGCTGTCCATTAGCCTGAGCGATGATGAATGGTTTGCCATTTGGGTCGCGTCCCAAGGTCATCCAGTACCCTAATAGAGACGATTAATATGCTTAAAAAATTATTGGCCAGTGTTGGCATTGGTAAAGCCAAAGTGGATGCGATTTTACTTTCTGACAGTCTGCAAGCGGGCCAGTCGTTTCAGGTCAAAGTCGAGATTCAAGGGGGCGAGGTTGAGCAGCAGATTCAAGGGCTGGCCTTTGCCATCATGGCGCGCGCTAAGACCACGGTCTCCACGGCGGAACATGACCGCGAAGTGGAGCGCAGTATGGTCTTGCAGGAATGGTGGCAGGACTTGGATATGACCGTGCAAGCGGGGGAAACCTTGTCCAAGACCTTTACTTTGGACTTGCACCCAGAAGTTCCTGCCAGCGAATTGGCGGGACGTGGTATTGCCAAAATTTGGTTAGAGACAGGCATTGATATTAAAAACGGTATCGATGGTTCGGACAAAGATCCACTGGTGATCTTGCCCTCACCCACACAGTTGGCGGTGCTGAATTACATCAGCCAAAGCGGCTATCGTTTGTTTAAGTCGGATATTGAAAAGGGCCAGGTCAAAGCACCGGGCTTTGTCTCCCACTTACCCTGTTATCAAGAATACGAGTTCAAACCGGATTCGTTTTCGCTATTCGGCGTGCGTGAGATTGAAGTGACCTTTGTCGACAATGGCGCCGAAACGGGCGTTTTGTTGGAGATCGACCGTGCCTTTAAAGGCGATGGCTACAAGAGCGTTTCGATCCCGAACCATTGCACTACAGTAGATGCCATTAAGCCGTATATTGGCCAGATTTTGGGTTAATTCTCTGCTTTCTACCATTAGGGGAGCAAGGCTCAATGCCCTGATCCCCTACCTTTAACCCCACAATTTAAAGCTGCTCAACGACCGTTGGCGTCAGCTTCATATAGCCTTCTGCATACTGAATATTACGCTTCGCGGTAATGCCAATATTACGCTTCGCCTGCACGCCACGCTGGAGTGCAACACGGGTGTAGTAATCCCAAAGGTGCTCTTGTCCTGCCATGCACTCAATGGCTTGGCGTTTTAATTGCCAAACCTCGGTGATGTCCAAAAAGGTATTAGGCTGCCATTGGCATTGCTCGGTTTGGTGCGGCTCAAAGGCGTATACAGGCGGTGCCCCGATAATCGGCTGACCTGGGTTGTGACCTTCGGCTTGGGCAATGATGCGGGCTTCTTGCGCCGCATGCATGGCCAGCTGGTGGTCGAAATTGTAAGGGTCTTTCTCGGAGTGGCTTAAGACAAATTCTGGCTGCAGCTCGCGATAAACATCCACTAGGCGCAGTAGCACCTCATCGTTGATGCGCATGGGGTAATCGCCAATGTCCCAAAATTCGATCTCGGCACCTAAGATTTCTGCTGCGGCGCGAGCTTCTTGTTGGCGCACTTCTTTAACGCGTTCTAGGGTCATATTCGGCTGGCGCCACAGCTTAGCTGACTCGCCGCGCTCACCGTAGGACAAACAAATCACTTTCACTTTCCAACCTTGCTTAACGTGTGCGGCGATTGCACCGCCGGCACGCCAAACAAAGTCCGCTGAGTGTGCGCTGACCACGAGAGCTGTTTTTTGAGAAACCGTTGTCATGATGAATCCTTGTTTTGTTGTCGTGATTAAAATTCATAAAATGTTATAACATAACAAATTAAAATCGTTTTATTCGAAAAGTCCTTCACGCAATTACAAATTGTGGATTGAACTACGCGCGCTGTTGATTCGGCGTACCATTCTTACGACAACGGAGATTCTGTTTCCTAATGAACTCTGCTTCCAATCTACCGGATGTTGCCAGCACCTTAGCCACGGCGATTCCTCTCGATCAAGTCGGTATGTCCGGCATTGCCTTACCTGTGACGCTGGCGTTGGCGGATGGTGAGGTGGTGTGTGCCGCGTCTGCTGCCATCTATGCCAATGTCAGCAACGGTCAAAAAGGGCTGCATATGTCACGCATGTACAGCACCTTACTCGGTCTCAGTGACGCGCCTTTGAGCCGTTCCAGTCTGCAACAATGCGCGCAGCAGGCGCTTGCACAACAACAAGAAGTGAATGCTTCGAGTTTGCAATTCTCACTCAGTACCACGGTGCAGCAGAAGCGTTCGGCGCTGAACAGCCAGGGCTGGGGTTGGAATGCCTACCCGCTTACCTTGCAGGCAAGCTACAGCGAAGCGGCCGGTTTTGCCTTGAGTTTGACGGTCCAGGTGACCTATTCCTCCAGCTGCCCGGCATCGGCAGCGCTGTCACGAAAAGCCTTAAAAGACGCCTTCTTAGCCCACTCACAGAGCCAGTCAGAGCCCATGTCCCATGAACAAGTAGCACTATGGTTAGAGCAGCAGGGCACCTTAGCCATACCTCATAGCCAGCGCAGTGTGGCAACGGTCACGGTAGCGATTGAGCAGGCTGAATTACCGATCAGCGAACTGATTGAACTGTGTGAAGCGGCCTTAGGCACACCGGTGCAGACCTATGTGAAACGGGACGATGAACAGCAATTTGCCCTGCGTAATGGCGCCAATCCTATGTTTGTTGAAGACGCCAGCCGTCGTTTGGTGCGAGCCTTGGTGCAACAGGGCTACCAAGGACATCTTAAGGTCGAGCATCAGGAAAGCCTGCATGGTCACGATGCGGTGGCGCAGACCCACTTCAGTGCCGCCGAGTTTGACCGGGAGGCCATGAAATGACAGCGAAATCCGTTGATCTGATTATTAAAAATGCCCAGGTGGTGCTGCCTAGTGGTACCCAGCCCATTCATGTGGTGTGCCATGACGGTAAGATCGAAGCCATTACCCAGGACTTGAGTGGCTTTGTGGCGGTTCAGGAAATTGACGCTACAGGTAAGCATTTACTGCCCGGTATTATTGATTCACAGGTGCATTTTCGTGAGCCAGGTTTGGAGCACAAAGAAACCATCGCCACTGGTACGAAAGCGGCTATCTTAGGCGGTGTCACCAGTATCGTGGAAATGCCCAATACCTCGCCACCGACGACCAGTGCGGCGGCTTTACAGCAGAAGTTGGATATTGCTGAACGCAGTGCTTGGAGCAATTATGCCTTTTACGCCGGAGCAAGCGCGGACAACATCGAGCAATTACCAGCGTTAGAGCAGCTGCCGGGCTGTGCCGGCATCAAGGTGTTTATGGGCAGCTCATTTGGTTCCTTGTTGGTGGATGATACGTTGATATTGCGTGATATCTTGAGTGTTTGTCAGCGCCGTATCGCGATTCATGCGGAAGACGAACAACGATTACGCGCGCGCAAGGAAATTGCTGCGCATGTCGCGCATGTTCGTGCACACCCTGACTGGCGAGATGTCACCAGTGCCTTGCTGGCGACCCAGAAAGTCGTCGGTCTGGCGCAGGAGACGGGCGCGAAATTGCATATTCTGCACATCTCCAGTGCCGAGGAGGTGGACTTCCTACGTCAACAAAAGCAGCGTATGCCACAAGGACAAGTTACAGTGGAAACCTTGCCGCAGTTTTTACATCTGCATGGGCCAGACTGTTATCAGCGTCGGGGCACACGAGTGCAGATGAATCCGCCGATTCGTGAGCGCTATCATCAACACGCCCTGTGGGATGCGGTACATGATGGTACCGTAGATGTGATTGCGACGGATCATGCGCCCCACACGTTAGCGGAGAAAGCGCGCCCTTACCCAGAATCTCCTAGTGGTATGCCCGGCGTGCAAACCCTATTACCCCTGCTGCTGAACTTTGTTCATCAGGGTAAGCTGACCCTTGAAAAGGTCGTGTCACTGGTATGTGAAGGGCCTTGTCGAGTGCTCGGAATCGCTGGCAAAGGTCGCATTGAAAAGGGTTACGATGCGGATTTAGTGTTGGTCGATATGCAGCAGGAACAGCTGCTCGATGACGCGGACATGGCCAGCCAATCTGGCTGGACACCTTTCCACGGTGATCGTGTGGTCGGTTTCCCTGTGGCGACGATCCTGGCCGGAGAACTGGTGATGCAAAACGGCCAGGTCGTGGGCAGGCCCCGCGGGAAAGCGTTGCGTTTTGATTAACCCGCTAAAGCAAGTGTCAGTTCGGTGGCTGAGATAGCGCGGCAGCCGCTGACGTTTTGCCCGGCCCATAGGGGAGAAAAGTCGCCCGAACCCTGCTTTTCAGCGGCGGCGCGAAGTGGTGCCATGGCGGCAGAGGCCAATGGGAATGGCGGTGCCACCTGGCTGAGCGGCCCTAGCTCTTGCATCACGCGATTGACAATGCCACGCGCTGCGCCACCGCTAAAGAGGTTGGTGAGAGCGGTACAGTCAGCGCCTCCGCTTTGTAGCGCAGCACGGTGGATGGCACTGGTTTTGGCTTCATCGCAGAGCAAATACGAGGTGCCGACCTGCACGCCTAGCGCACCAAGTGTCATCACCGCCGCCACCCCTTGTGCGTTGGCAATGCCGCCCGCGGCAATCACGGGGATCGACACCGCGTTGACGATTTGTGGCACGAGAGCAAAGGTGCCCACCTGTGTGGCAATGTTCTGATCAAGGAAAAAACCGCGGTGGCCACCCGCTTCTAAGCCTTGGGCGATGATGGCATCCACCCCCTGTTGCTCTAGCCATTGCGCTTCCGCCACTGTGGTGGCGCTGGAGAGAATCTTGGTGCCCCACGACTTAATTCGAGTCAGCAATACCGGGTCTGGCAAACCAAAGTGAAAGCTCACCACTGCCGGTTTGAATTGTTCTAGGATGTCGGCCATTTCTGAGTTAAACGGCGCACGACCTGGGCCGTCTTGGATGGTAGTGAGTTCTAAACCTAGTTCTTCAAAATATGGCAACAATGCCGCGCGCCATTTCCCTTCCACCGCACTGTCAGGTGCTGGTGGTGTATGGCAAAAGAAATTCACATTGTAAGGCTTATTGGTTTTCGTGCTGAGGGCAGTGAGTTCGCGTTTGAGCCCTTCTGAATCTAGCATGGCGCAAGGCAGCGAGCCTAAACCTCCGGCGTTACTGACCGCCGCGGCGAGCTTGTGATCTTGTACGCCTGCCATGGGGGCTTGGATGATGGGCAGTTGAATGCCCAATAGTTCCTGAATTGTCATTATCTCTACCTCGGCCAGTCCATTGTCAGTACCCACAGGCTAGCATTGAATCATGACGGAATGAAATCAAGCTTCGTTGAGATCGCTGCCTCGCTTGGATGGTAGGACAAACTTGACTAGGTTACGGCCGAGTTTTTTCGCCAGATAGAGTTGCTCATCGGCGGCCCGGAACAGTAATGAGAAGGTCGGGTAATCTTTCGTACTTGCAAGGCCTATGCTCGCCGTAATAACGATAGACTCGTCGTCAGCGGTGACTAAAGGGGAGTTACAAATGGTCTCACGCAACTCCTCGCATAAGGTATGAGCGTCGGTTAGCCGTGTGTTTGGCATCAGCACCACGATTTCTTCGCCTCCCCAGCGGGCCACAATGTCATTGGGACGGGCGGCGTGCTTCATAATATCAGCGATGTGCTTCAACGCCATATCTCCCACATGGTGTCCATAGTTGTCATTGATGGCTTTGAAATGGTCTAAATCTAATATGGCCATGCTTAATGGCGCATGATAATGCTCGGCTTGCTGCAATAACTTGGTGGTCATTTGCTCAAAAGCGTGACGATTAAACAGCTTCGTGAGAGGATCATAGGTCGCGAGGAACTTAGTGGTGATACGCTCATTTTCAATCACCTTTAAGCGATTCGTTACTATGATGGCCAGGATGAAGGCTTCGCAAACCACGCCAATTTCGGCGCTGTGGTAACCCAGTTGGCTATAAGGCATCAGTCCCAGAGTCGATAACGAGGTGACACAAAGGCCAGCCATACTACAGCAAACGGCTAACAGGAAATAACGCGCATCTTTCACCTTGGTAATACTGATCAAACTGGTCAGAATCATAATCAAGGTTGTTAACGTGATGTAGCCAAAGGCCCATAGCGCTGAGAGTAAGTGGGTTTGTGCTAAGGTGCAGGTGGTGATGGCAAGCAAGCCTACTAGCATGTAGAGTTTGAGCCCTCGATCTAGGCGGGGAAAGTTTTTCCTCACCTTTAAGAAGCTACGCATAAATAGCAAACCAAAAATGGCGTGCAGCACCATGAAAAACAGAGTGCTGTAGTTTTGAATCACAGGGTTTTGTGGGTAAATCCAAGCGAAACCATAGCCCGTGTAGCCAAAGTTCATGACCACAAAAGTGCCCACATAGAGGGTATAAAACAGCGCATTTCGGTGTTTTAAAATCCTATACAGCACCAGCTGAAAAGCCGCTAAGGCCAGCAAAATACCATACAGCAGCCCAGAAGTAAGATGTGCTTTACTGTCAGTCTGTTGCGCTTGTTCAAGGCTCTCTAAGCGGATCGGTAACGTAATGGGATCGAGAGATTGGACCCTGAGCCATACCTCACTTTGGCCGTCTGCGATGTCTAAGGCAAACACGATGCCAACCGCAGGTAGCAAATGTTCGTTCGCCGCCAAACCATCCCCACCAGTATAGGTTTGGGTGCGCCCACTTGAGATGTAAAACACATCGACTTGCTCAAGCCAGGTCATGCCTGCCGTTAAACGCCGTGCCTGAATGGCTCCCGTTTGATTCTCTAATGCTAAACGCACCCAGACACCTCGATCGCGGATACCAAAGGTCAATGCTGGATGCTCGAAGAGAGAAAGCTGGCCAACGGTTAAAGTTGGTGGCTCGAAAAGAGAAAAATCACCTTGTGCAAAGCGCTGCAGAGCTTGCGTCAGTGAAAGCGGGGATGCTGCTTGTTCTTGGTAATAATGGATGTTCGTAATCACTACTTGGCCAGAGGCTGCAGAAGTCTGCCCCGTGAGTAATGCCATCATAAAGAGTAGTAAGTAGCGTAGCATCATCGGTGATTGAACCTGCCAAGTGACAGCAGAGCTCTCCTTGCCAAAGTAGTGGTTAACCTTATGGACAATATCCTATCTCCACCAGTCTGCCAATGAATCGTGATGATTTTATGGTTATAAAACGCACAAGTATGGAGGGCGTTGCTAAGCGCGACGAGCCTACAACACTGTCCCTTCTGGAAGGGTGACAAAAATTGAGTGGCGGATTTCGTTGTTCAGTGCTTTAGAGCAATGACCTTCGCCTTCGGTATCTTCGAGCAGTAGCACGTCACCGCCTTTGAATTGGCGCGTTTCACCGTTGGAAACTTTAAACTCACAGCTGCCTTTGATGATAAACAACAGCTGACGCTGTGGCGCTGGGTGCCATTTGAAATCGTAGTCCGCTGGGGTTTCACGGAAGATCATCTCACCCGCGGCAAAACGCTCCGACAACATACCGATCGGCCCGCCATCGCGGACATTGATATTCACTTCACCGAAGTGGCTTTTGCCCTGATCGTCATTATAAATTCGAGTAAATTGCATCAAGTAATCCTCACTAGATAAGACTGGGGGCTTATTAGCAAACGTCTATGCGTTTAATTGGCGCTGACGCGGTCGAGGGACGAGAATTGCGCAAGCCAATTGAATTGCATAGACGGGTGCATCAACAAGAGGTTGGGAATTCCCCCTAATGATTTTGTATAAATGCGTGTCTGCAGAGCTTATTTCAAGCTCTGCAATGTATGGCTTAACACCGCCAAGGTCGCGACCACATCCTCGGTCATAATCGCTTCAGCCGGATGGTGGCTAATGCCTTTATCACAGCGCATAAACAGCATGGCTACAGGACAAATATCGGCAATCGCCATGGCATCGTGGCCAGCACCTGAGAATAAGGTGTGCACATCGATGTTTTGCGCGGCGATGGCATCACGCAACACGCTTTGCAGCTCGGCATCACAGTGCACGGCATTGGCGCTATGAGTTTGCTGATGTTCTAAGCTCACGTTGCGTTTTGCGGCGATATTCGTCAAACGATCCATGATATCGGCGAGTGCGTCATCACGCTGTTGATCGTGTTCGCTACGAATATCCAATGAGAAAACAGTTTTGCCAGAGATTACATTGACGCCATTGGGGCGGTTGCTGATCTGGCCGACTGTCGCTACAACACCATGTTCTTTGGCGACGGCTTCGACGGCTAAAATCATTTCACTGCTGGCTGCTAGCGCGTCCAAACGCATTGGCATGGGTACAGTGCCCGCATGACCCGCCATACCTGTGACGGTAAATTCAAAACGCTTGGCACCAGCGATGGCGCTGACCACACCCACAGGAAGATTTTTCTCTTCTAAAACAGGGCCTTGTTCGATATGCAGCTCAAGGTAGCCTTTTAGATTGTCCGTAGGGATGGCTGCTTCTGCGACTTGAGCGAAGCTTAAACCAAAGTTTTTCAGCGCCTCAGCAAGGCTAATGCCGTCATCGTCTTTTAGCTCGGCCCAGCTTGCTGGCCATTGTCCCGTTAACGCGCGGCTACCCAGCAACGTAGAGCCAAAGCGTGTGCCTTCTTCGTCACCAAAGCCGACAATATCCAAATGTAAAGGCAGGCGAATACCTTCCGCTTGGAAGGCTTCGATCAAGGTCACCGGCGCAACCACGCCAAGCATACCGTCGTATTTACCACCGTTTGGCACTGTGTCCAAATGACTGCCCATAACAAAGCGTGGTGCATTGGCATCCTCGGCTGCAAAGCGGCCCCACAGGTTGCCTGCTTGGTCTTGCCAAGTTTGCATGCCTGCCGCTTCCATCCAGCTGCCCACCAATTGGTTAGCCACTTTATGCTGCTCAGTCAGGTAGCGACGGTCGAGGTGCTCGGACGCTTGGCTGATCTTGCCAAGCGTCTCCAAGCGCTCCATGACCTCTTGGCCAAGGCGTTTGTAATCCATCATAGGCTAGCCTTTTGCGCCGCACTTTCTTTTGCTGAAGAGTACACTGCCATAGCTGTGTCGACACCTTCGCCATTTGGCAGCGCAAAACCTTGAGCACGAAGCACGGTTTCAAGGGATTGAAGCGTATGCAAAACAGCGTCTTGGCGCGCGTTGTAGCCCATGGTACCGATACGCCATACCTTGCCTTTTAGTGGGCCAAAGCTGGTACCGATTTCGATGTTAAAGATGTTCAGCATGTCGTGACGTACTTTTTCGCCATCGACATTTTCTGGGATATGAACGCCGACCACGTTGCTCATCTTGTTGCTTAGGTCACCGTATGGTTTCAAGCCCATCGCTTGAATGCCTTGAAGCATGGCATTGCCTGCTAATTGGTGGCGGGCGATCACGGTGTCTTGGCCTTCACGCAGCAGTTCCACGGCGCATTGGCGCGAGCCAAACAGCATGGTCGCTGCTTCAGTGTGGTGATTTAGGCGCTCTTCGCCCCAGTAATCCATGATCATGCCAAGATCAAAATAGTTTGAGCGAATACGTGAACCTGAAGACTCAGTATGGTGTGCGTCACGAATACCGGCTTCTACATGGTGGCGCTTACGTACCGCAGAAACAAAACGATCACTGTAGCTTACTGGCGCGCTACCAGAGGGGCCGCCAAGACACTTCTGTAGACCAACAGACACTGCATCAATTTGCCACGCGTCCATATCAAACGGGTTACCGCCGATCGAAGCCGTCGCGTCCGTGTACAGCAACACATCGTGTGCGCGACAGATGCCACCGATGTCATTTAATGGCTGTAGCATGGTAGTCGAGGTATCACCTTGCACGATGGCTAATACTTTCGGCTGTACGCGTTTGATCGCTTCTTCGATCTGTTGTGGATCGAAGACTTCACCCCAAGGCACTTCAATGGTGTGCACTTCCGCGTCCGCGCGTTCTGCGATTTCGGTCAGCAGGTGACCGAAACGACCGAAGATTGGCACAAGCACTTTATCGCCAGGCTCTAGCACGGATACCAAAGACGCTTCGATGCCTGCACGAGACGTACCGTCGATGAGGAAAGTTTGTTCGTTTTGCGTATTGAAGACTTGGCGGTACAGCGCCATCACTTCATTCATGTAACCCGTCATCGTCGGGTCGTATTGACCGACTAGCTGCGTTGACATGGCTTGCAACACACTTGGGTAACAGTTGATTGGGCCTGGGCCCATTAGCAAACGTGGTGGAAATTGTAGAGGTTGCATGAATAGCTCCTACGCTAAAACTTGGTAAAGCATTCTAAGACCAGTGAAGATCAGTGTTACGGCGAACACCTTTTTCAACATGGCAGCGTTTAAACGGTGTGCAAGGCCCGCACCCACTGGCGCGAACAATACGGTCAGCGGGATAATGCAGGCTGCACCCACTAGGTTCACCAATCCGAATGTACCGAATGGCGAATCCGCTGGTGTTTGACCTACGACCAACATAGTGATCGCTGCTGGTAGAGAGATGATCAGACCGACCGCTGCAGCCGTACCCACAGCACGGTGGGCTGGGTAGTTACAGAAGGTGAGCGTTGGCACGGTTAGCGTACCGCCACCGATACCCACCATTGAGCTGAAGAAACCGATACAAGTGGCGATGATGCTCTGGCCGCCTTTGCCTGGCAGCGAGTTAAACAGCGCGTCTTTTTTGCCTAGCAGCATATTGATCGCCGATAGCGTCGCAATGACGCCGAATAGCAGCGTTAGCCATTGGCCTTCTACACGCGTCACCACGAAACTACCGACCAACACGCCAAGGAAAATGAAGAAGCCCCATGCTTTCAGCAGTTGGAAGTCCACATTGCCTTTCGCGTTGTGGGCGCGGATCGAGCTGATCGACGTTGGGATAATCGTGGCAAGGGACGTAGCCGTCGCCACTAGCATGGCTGTATCAGCGCTCACGCCTAGGCCTTGGTATAAGAAAAACAGCACCGGCACGATTACGATACCGCCACCAACGCCTAACAGACCTGCCAAGATACCCGCGACTACGCCCGTGCCCATCATGGCTAAAATCATGGAATAGTTTTCCATTATGAATGACATCTACTTTTTAACTCCTGCTTAGGGACTGTTGTGTTTGATTTCATTGAATACTTACTTCAAATGTTTTTGTAATCGTAACAGCAACGCCTTCACGACCTGGCTTAGACGGCACATCCATGTGCCGTCTAAGCCTACGCAATCATCCTGATTGCTGGTCTTTGAAGGGTTGTCTGTTCCTATCGATAATCCCTGCTTAACGCTGATTATCTGGAATATGTTTTGGCTAATTGATCTTTACTGCACTCAATGAGACAGCCAATAGGTAATGGCAAGCACCAGCCCATGGATGGGCTGGGTAGGCTGTCGCAGACAGGGATGTCTGTCTGCCGGCGGCCATTACCTAATTGGCGGCTCAGTCTGAATAACTTTCTATTTGCGAGCCGGCGCTTTCATAATCAACTCCGACTCACTTCAAATTGCTCAACTCAGTCGAAGAAACGGCTAAGCCATCACTGCGTGGGTCGGTGGCGGCATCGGTATTGCCCTCAGGGAACAACACGACGGCGCCAGCATGGCCCATTAATTCATTGCACGCTGGTACTTCCACAAGGTCGTGTCCGCGAGCAATCAATATATCTGCGGCTTCTGCCGCGAAATCGCTTTCCACTTTTAAGTTGTGGCTCACATCTCCCCAAGTACGGCCCAATAACCAACGGCCTGCGGCGATGCTCTGTGCCAGTGGTTGCTTGTGGTAGACGTAACGGCTGAACAACGCCGCTTGGGTTTGTGGTTGGCCTTCGCCACCCATGGTGCCGTAGCTAATTCGGCGACCATCAATAAGTTCTGCAAAAGCAGGGTTTAGGGTGTGAAATGGCTTTAAATTCGGCTTAAGTTCTTGCAAATGGTCTTTTTCAAGGCTGAACGACGAACCTCGGTTATTCCACACAATGCCCGTGCTTGGGCTGACGATGCCGCTGCCAAATTCCCAGTACAGACTTTGGATGTAGCTCACCATGCGACCTTCGTTGTCACAACAGCCCATCCAAATGGTATCGCCGTGTTTGGCTGGGTGTGGCCACACTTGAGCTTGGTCGATGGCAATCTTGTCCGCCATGGCCGCTAGGCTTTCATCACTGAGTAAGTCTTGTAGCTCAACGCTTAAACGCGCTGGATCGGTGACATATTCATTGCGCGCAATAAAGGCTTGTTTTGTTGCCTCGATCAATAGATGCGCCATATCGGTGTCACCGCCATCGCCTAGTTGATGAATGCGATCGTACAGCGCCAAGATGATCAAGGAGGCAATGCCTTGCGTCGGCGCTGGCAGGTTATAAAGTTTGCCTACACCTGTATCCACACTTAATGGCGTCACTTGTTCAGCGCGGTAATCATGGAAATCCGCTAAACGAATCGGTGAACCTGCGGCTTCCAGATCAGCCGCCAGCTTTTCAGCCACAGTTCCGTGGTAGAAGTCATCTAAACCGACTTCTGCTAGGTGCTTTAGCGTTTGCGCTAAAGCGCTTAGGGTTAGGCGATTACCGTGAGTCAGTGTTTCACCTTGATCTAAGAACTGCGCAAAGCCTGGCAGTGCAGATAAATCGTTATGTACTTTTTGGCTGGCTGCTTGCAAGCTTTCCGTAATTTCGATGCCATTCTCTGCATGATCGATAGCATTTTGCAGCAATTCGTTTAATGACTTAGGCGCTTGCCAGATTGCACTAATGTCTAACGCCTTTTGCCAACCTGCCACGGCGCCCGCCATAGTTACGGTAGCTTTGCCGCCACGAGCAGGGATCGCATCTTCGCCTTGAAAGAAGTCTAATGTCGCCAGTTGCGCTGCTTTCCCGGATGCATCAATGCCAATTGGCGCTTTGCCTGGTTCGCTGATTAGCCAAAACCCGTCACCACCTAAGCCGTTCATATGTGGATAGACCACCGCAATGGTTGCGGCCGCAGCGACCATGGCTTCAATCGCGGTACCGCCTTGTTCGAGAATGGCTCGGCCGGCTTTGGTCGCCTCGTGATGTGGCGCCGTAAATGCAATCGAAGACATGGGTTACTCCATTAGGTCTTTGGCTAGGGCTAACAAACTTAAATCGCTACCACGCGGGCCAATTAGGGATAGGCCACAGGGTGCGCCGTCAATGTCACAAACCGGTAAATGCAATTGCGGTAAACCGCATAGACCAGCGATCGCTGTGAGCTCCAAAAGCTGGTTTCGGTATTCGGCTAACTCATTGTCTTGCATTGTCAAAAGTGGTGAACGCCCCGGCGTGGTGGGCAGTATTAATGCCGCACCTTCAAGCTGCTCATCAATCCATTCTCGAAACTTGGCTTGCTGCGCTTTGGCGTCGCTGACGTCGTCTGCGCTAATGGTTTTCGTCCACTCAACACGGCTAGCAATATCCGGCGCAAAGTCAGGATCATTTTGCGTGATCCAGTCACCGTGGGTTTGCCAGATTTCCGCCCCTTGTAGGGTGCGAAAGGTCGCGCCGGTTTGCCAGTACACAGGGTCGATTTCAAGGCTCTTATCTATGCTGAGCTTACCTTGCGCTGACCATGTGTCTAGCTGCTTAAGTAGCGCGTCTTTATGTTCAACTTGATTGATTAATTGTTTGGCAATCAGCGTCTTAGCAAGCACTGGTCGCTGTGCTGGTAACAGTGTTTGGGCAACCTTGATCAACTCATCAAGGCTACGAGTCATAAAGCCAACGGTGTCAAACGAAGGGGCTAAGGCCACCATGTTATCCATTGCGATCACACCATGAGTAGGGCGCAAACCAAACAAGCCGTTGTAGCTTGATGGCACGCGAATCGAACCGCCGGTGTCGGTACCCAAACCAATCTCAGCCAGATGGCCAGACACCGCTACCGCTGAGCCTGACGACGAACCACCCGGCAAACGCTCAGGGGTGATTGGGTTTTCGGGTGTGCCGTAATGAATATTTTGTCCGTTTAAGCTGTAGGCCAATTCATCGGTAATGGTTTTACCAACGAACTGTGCGCCAGCGCTCAGCAAGGTGTTAACGCTAGACGCGGTTACTGTGGGTTGATCATGAGTCGCGAGCCACGTTGGGTTGCCTGCTGTGGTCGGCAAACCTTGCATATGAAACAAATCTTTCACCGCCAAACGCATACCTGCAAGCGGCTGCTCTGAGGCTGCCACCACCGTCGGGGAGAAGTGTTCGGGTAGGCGTAAAAATGGGTTTTGGACGATTGCGTGTTTCATAAGTCGCTCCTTTGATCTTTAGCTATGAAACAATTGTTTCTATAAAATGTCAAATGAAACAAAAGAGACATCTTCTTCCCTGGCAAACTCTGTCGTAGACAGAGGTATCTAGCTAAACCGTCATCTGCGCTTTAATCGCCCCAGAGTTCCTTTGGTAATGCTGCCAAACGAAAGCCTGCGATCTTATGTACCTCATTGAGTGCTCGACGAAACTCCGTTTCCACATCATTGGGCAAGCGTGCTTCGAAGCCTTCGACGATTTGTGCCTTGGTGGCGCCTTGCACCGCCATGATGAAGGGGAAGTCGAATTTTTCGCGATAGCTCATATTCAGTGCGAGGAAGTTTTTCAGCTCTGGCGGCGTCAGTTGATCTAGCCCAGCGCCCGCTTGTTCGTTGCTGGAGGCATCGGTTAACTCGCCCGCCAAAGCCGCTTTGCCAGCTAAGTCTGGGTGTGCTCGAAGCAAGGCCAGCTGAGTGCTGTGGTCGGCGGCTTCGATGATGTCGTGCATAGCCTCCGTCACGGCAGATTGGATGCCATCAGGGTGATTGGCTAACGTATCTCGTTGCTCGTATAGCGCTTCTGCGAGCCATTTTGAATGCTCGTAAATATCTTTTAAGTGTTTGATAAAGCTATCTTTATCCTGCTTAAGCAGCGGTAATATTGTGGATGTCATGGTGACTCCTTAGTGGTGTCTCACGGGTAATTGTGCTTAGCTGACAGTCACTTTTGATCCTAATCGCTGTGCGCCGCAAGTGCTAATTTTCTCAGTCGATATTGGATATCGCTGGTTTTAGAGGAGAGACAGATGGGTTATCTAACCACTCATATTTTGGACACAACCCGTGGTGTGGCGGCCGCTGGCGTCACCATTGAGCTTTATCAATTGGCCGAGGATGGCTCGCGCAGCTTGGTGCAGAAAACGATGTCTAATGACGATGGCCGCTGCGATGCGCCGCTACTGGATGGCGAACAGTTCAAAATAGGGCGCTATGAACTGGAGTTTGCTATTGGCGACTACTTTGCCAGGCAGGGGATTGAGATGCCTGAGCCACGTTTCCTCGATGTGGTGGTGTTGCGTTTTGGCATTGCCGACCAAGACAGTCATTACCATGTGCCGCTGTTGGTGACGCCCTATTCTTACAGCACTTATCGTGGCAGCTAGGCATTGATTGCACTGACATGGTGCGTTTCGGGTGGTATTGCAGATGGGGAAGTACTGCTCACTATGACTGAAACGCTTGTTTCATAGGCGGCAAGCTGTTCACAGCAAGTTGGGCACGCTTTTTGAAGGTCCTTGCTCTATCTGGATAAGCTGAGTGGAGGGCTTGTTATGAAAGCAATCATCATTGGCGCAGGCATTGGCGGTATGTCGGCTGCGGCGGCACTGGATCAACAAGGCATTGATTGTGAGGTGTTCGAAGCCGTTAAAGAAATGAAGCCCGTCGGTGCGGCAATCTCGATTTGGTCGAATGGCGTCAAATGCATGAATCACCTAGGTATGGGGCAAATCATGGATGACCTCGGTGGCCCGATGCACAATATGGCTTACCTCGAAGGCTTCAGCGCTGCCCAGATGACACGCTTTAGCTTGAAACCTTTGGTGGAAGAAGTGGGTGAACGCCCATGTCCTGTGTCCCGTGCCGACCTGCAATCACGCATGATTGATTGGTGGGGGCGCGACAAAGTGCGATTTGGCAAGCGCTTGGAATGCGTCACGCAAGATGAAAACGGCGTCACCGCCACCTTCACCGATGGTTCCATGGCCCATGGAGACTTTATGATCGCTGCCGATGGCGCCCACTCTATCGCCCGTGAGTATGTGCTTGGGCAAACAGTCGAACGTCGCTACGCTGGCTACGTGAACTGGAACGGCCTGGTGGAAATCGACGAAGCCATCGCCCCAGCGGATCAATGGACTATGTTTGTCGCCGATGGCAAACGTGTATCCGTGATGCCGATTGCGGATAACCGTTTCTACTTTTTCTTTGATGTGCCACTGCCTAAAGGTTTACCAGAGGATCGTTCAACCGTTGTAAATGATCTTAAAGGTTATTTTGAAGGCTGGGCCGAGCCGGTGCAGCGCTTGATCGATGCCATTAACCCAGACACCACCAACCGTATTGAAATTCATGATGTGGAACCCTTTAGCCCATTGGTCAAAGGCCGTGTCGCACTGCTTGGCGATGCGGGCCACAGCACCACACCGGATATCGGCCAAGGGGGCTGCGCTGCACTCGAAGACGCGGTCGTCCTAGGGCGCTGCTTTGCGGCCAGCTGTGATATCGAAGGCGCATTGCAGTGCTATAACAACTCACGCCTGGAACGCGTCAAAGACCTCGTCCTTAAAGCCCGCAAACGCTGTGAAGTCACCCACGGCTTTGATCCAGCCGAAACCCAAGCCTGGTACGACGAACTACGTGCCGAGACCGGCGTCGGCATCATGAGCGGCTTATCCAAAACCATCCTCGGCGGCCCACTGGGCTAACCGCTCGTAGGAGCGGTCTCCGACCCGCGACCAAAACTGCACCGCCTAAGGCAAACCGAAGTCCCAAAGCAGTAGGACCTCGGTTCCCGAGGGAGCAATTTTCAAACTAGGTAATCTTTCTAGGTTGTCAGCCTTCCAGCTTCGGTGCTTACCAACCGCTTTGCTGCGCTATACCATGCAATTCAATTCGCTTGCGCACATCTACGGTCGTACCTCCCTTCGACCGTCAGCGCGAATTAAACGCATGGAAGACCGCTAAGGTGCTCTCGTACGAGCGGTCTCCGCCCCGCGACCAAAACTACACCGCCTAAGGCAAACCGAAGCCCCAAAGCGGTAGGACCTCGGCTTCCGAGGGAACAATTTTCAAACTAGGTAATCTTTCTAGGTTGCCAACTATCCAGTTTCGGTGCTTATTAGCCTCTTTGTTGCGCCATTCCATGCAATTCAATTCGCTTGCGCAAATTTCGGGTCGTTCCTCCCCATCGATCGTCAGCGCGAATTAAACGCATGGAATGCTGCTAATGCGCTTTCGTAGGACCGCGCTGCGCGCGGATCGAGCCACGTACGAGCGGTCTCCGACCCGCGATCAGCTTCGGTTTGATCTACGGTTGGCGCTCTCTAATAAATAAGCTAAGTTTGTCTATTACTGGTTTATGCGGCATTAACTTGATAAGCGAGGCTTGTATGACGGCGACATTTTCAGATATCGAATCGGCGGTTGAGTTTGTTTCATCAGGTGATGGAATGTCTGAAGCCTATGTAGATATTCAGACCGGCGCCATTTTTTATGTAGATGATGTTGTTGAAGAGGAAGTGCCTGAGGATCTCTATGAGAATAGCCGATACATCTCGCTTCCTGGCAAGTATGATTTGGGTTTGGATAAGAACACTGCTATCCAGTTTGTCGCCGAAAATTTACCGGCTCAACTTGAGCTGGCCTATGAAATCTTCAGTAAAAAGGGCGCTTACCGACGCTTCAAAGATTTTCTCAATGCCTCTGACAAGCTGGAAGCTTGGTACTCGTACGAAGAACGTGCGCTACGCGATGCCATTATCGAATGGTGCCAAGAAAACAACGTACCATTTAGCGAGGCCGTTTAACCTCAGTACGCAGCCACGTACGAGCGGCCTCCGTTCCGCGACTTCTTGTAGGAGGGGTATCCTTACCCCGATTTTATTTGGTTTCTGGCGATTGATCAGCTTCGGTGCTTACCAACCGCTTTGCTGTGCCATTCCAGGCAATTCGCTTGCGCACATCTTCGGTCGTGCCTCCCTTCGACCGTCAGCGCGAATTAAATGCCTGGGATAACGATTGGATCACCTTAAATGGATGAGTTAAGTTTGGTTTACTGCTGTCATGGATGACATTGAGAATTTATTTCTTTTCCGATGTGCCTGATATGCGTAATTGCTAGATGACTAACTAGTGTGAACCTGATGAAGTAAAAGGGCGGGAATTGTGGATAGCTACTATAGAGAAAAGGTTTCCTTTGATGCGAAACTTTTAGATTTGTCAGGCAGGGAGGTCCTTGTCGACTGTAACCTTAGGCTTCCAGCTATATGGGGTGAAAAGGTTGAGATCAATATTGGAATACCTCACTCGGAGATGCCAATTAACGTTTTCGAGAACCCATGCCAGCTTTCTAGTTTGCAAGATGCACCGAATTATCGAGTTGAAATGGGAGAGGTGTGCTATAGGAAAATAACCACTGGGCTCCATCAGGCTAGAAAATTTGGCTTATCTCCTATTATTCTTACGCATGTTGCTCACTTGAAGATTGTTGATCAATGTCCAAATGGTGAAAGCAAATTTTATATATGCATCACCCCGAATGATTACCTTTCTGATAATACCTCATTAGATTCTTCTCAGATGCTTGAAGAACTAACATCCTTTCATTGTTCGACTCTTGGCGAAATTAAGTTACAGAGGTATTGGGTAAAGTCACGAGTCAGTTCTTCAAATGACTATGCCTTGAAGTCTGGATATTGGCTGGAAGTATCTGCCGATATGCACAAATACGAAGCAAATCAAATTTTACAGATGATCTCTCCTATTTTAGATATTCTCTCGATTATTTTCAGGCAACGGGTTTCTGTAGTGGGGTGGCAGTCATTGCAGTCTGGAGTAAGAACAAGGTATTGGATTTATCCCATTGAGCCTTCTGAAACTCATTATGCAGGTCTTGAGCCTAAAAAGTATGTCGCTTCAATCAATGATCTTTCAGAAGTAGTTAATAAGGCAATCCATACGCATAAACTATTGCAGGGTAGAGGGCGGCAGTGGCTATTTTTCTTAAGCTATGGCTTGAGTCCTGCAATTCAGTTACAGGATGCAGAGAGATTTATGTCGTTATTTAGAACCTTAGAGAAGATTTCAAGTGAATCGTATGAGCCAAAGGCCCCAACTGATGCTAATAAAGTCGCAGCTGAAATGCTTCAAGATCTTGCGGACTCAATGGAAGAAATGGGATTAGATACATCTTCACGGATGAAAGGTTTCGCTAAAATGCTTACTAATGGTGATTCACCTTTAGCAGATAAAATAATCAATTTTCTGAATGCACATAGTGTTAGTTTTAAAGACCTATGGGATATCGAAGGCAAAAAGAAAGGATTAATAGGTATTAGAAACAAGTTAGCTCATGGTGGTGCTCACTACATAAATCACCAGAGCCTAGCTGTGGCCACTTTTCATTTGTCTGTATTGGCAGAAAGGGTCGCATGTACATTGTTAGAAATACCTTGGAAAGAGTCTCACAGGAGAGAAATGAGAGATGAATGGCTTGATCCAAGTTATGTCCAAGTTCTTCAAAATGAAGTACTTAAAGTAAAAAATGTATATGAGGAAAAGCATGGAACTGCCAAATAGAGCAGTGCAAAGGCAGCTCAGCTTTAAGTAAGGGCTGATACATATCCTTCCCGATAAAATCGGGCCGTACGCAGCCCAACCCCCATCACTAAGCTCCCTATCTCAACCCCTCCCTAACCCTTGCTAAGGGGAGGGAACACGAATTTCCTCAGATATGCCGCGATCTGGCACCAGCCATGACACGCTGTCGCTTTTGTAAGATTAATGCTCAGTTATTTGAAATTCTTTACCTAGTGTCAAGTATCCCTAAATCTCGAACAGGGGTAGCATGCTTGGTTATTGTTAGATAACTATAGGAAGATTCGATGCGTATTAGCCTGCCGTACCCACAAGCGGAATCTCGGGGCTTGCGAGCGTTGCTAAAGAGTAGCATGCGTCTGATGAGTAAAGCCGTTTTGATGGTCAGTGCTTTGGCCAGTGTCACCGCTTGTGCGGTGTCCCAGCCAACGGTCAATCCCGCTAAGGGCGAGGCGTTTAGTTACGCTTGGTTGAAAGGCCATGCCCGTAATTTGGCGGAGAAGCCATTTGTCAGTGCAAAGGGCGATGTGCCGGATGTGCTGTCAAACTTGGATTGGGATGAGTATCAGCAGCTGCATTTTAAACGCGAGCAGAGTTTGTGGCAGAAGGCGGATACCGCTTACCGTGCGACTTTCTTTCACCTAGGCCAAGGTTTTATCACGCCAGTACATATCAATGTGGTGGAAGACGGTAAGTCGACACCGGTGGATTATTCATCGAAGATGTTTGATTACGGTGATTCCCATGTCAATGGTAAGGCACTACCACAGGATTTGGGTTTTGCGGGTTTCCGTATGCAGTTCGCGACCGATTGGGAGCGTGATATTGTGGCGTTCTTGGGGGCGAGTTATTTCCGCGCTGTCGGCGCAGAGATGCAATACGGTCTATCGGCCCGTGGTCTAGCCATTGATACGGCGATGAATAAGCCGGAAGAATTCCCGGTGTTCACCAATTTCTGGTTTGAGAAGCCAAAACCGAACTCAGAGGAAGTGACTATCTACGCGCTACTGGACTCGGAAAGTATTACCGGTGCGTACCGCTTTGATGTAAAAGCGGGCGAGCCGCTCACCATGCGTGTCGATGCGGCCCTGTATCCACGTAAGGAAATTGAGCGCTTGGGTGTGGCACCGCTGACCAGTATGTACATGATTGGTGAGAACGACCGTCGTACCAACTATGACTGGCGGCCAGAGATCCATGACTCCGATGGTTTGGAAATGCTAACCGGTAATGGCGAGTGGCTCTGGCGTCCATTAGGTAACCCTGAGCAGCTGCGTTTCAATGCTTACATGGATAACAATCCAAAAGGCTTTGGTTTGATGCAGCGTGACCGTAACTTTGATCATTACCTAGATGACGGTGTGTTCTATGAAAAACGTCCACATCTTTGGATTGAGCCAATCGGTAACTGGGGTGAAGGTTCGGTGCAGCTGGTGGAAATTCCAACCCTAGACGAAACTTTCGATAACATTGTCGCGTTCTGGAACCCTGCGCAAGCAATCGTGCCAGGCCAAGAGTTGTTGTACAGCTACAACATGTACTGGGGCAGTGAAGCACCAGTGCAATCAGGTAAAGCGACGGTGCAAAGCACTTACACTGGTATCGGTGGTGTTGTCGGCAAAAAGCGTGACTACTACAGCAAGCGTTTTGCCATCGACTTTGAAGGCGATATTTTCCAAATGTTGGGGCATAGCACCAAAGTAGAGCCAGTGATCGAGGCGTCCCGTGGTCGAGTGGAAATCACTTCAGCCCGTCCGCAGCATCATATTGCTGGTTACCGTGCCATGTTTGATTTGGTGCCAGACGAGTCCGTTGAGCCGATTAATATTAAGGTGCATCTGGAAGCCAATGGTCAGCCGATTTCGGAGAGCTGGGTGTATCAGTGGAATCCACCAGCCCCTGAAGATCGTGAACTGCATAATGCAGGTCATTTGAAATAAGCCGCTCGGCTAACCATAAAAGCGCTCCTAACTAGGGGCGTTTTTTGTTTATAGGGTGGTTGGGTGATAGGCCATGGCGACCAGCTCGGGCTGTTTGACGCGATAGCGGCGTAAACGCCCTTGGATATCATCTGGCAAGCTGTGCTCCTCCTCCACTAGGACAAAATCGTGCTTTTGATAGAAAGGAATTAACTCAGGCTGGTTTAAACAGAAGCAGGGCGTACGCTGAAACTCACTGGTTAAGGCCTGTAATAGACAGCTGGCATGACCCTGCTGGCGATGCTCTGGGTGGGTGACCAATCCTGTGAGCAGCTGACAATCGCGAAACGGTTTGAGTCGCACTGCGGCGAGTATAGTGGCCCCCTGTTTGATCACCCACAGTGGCTCAGATTTGTTCGGTTTGCCGCTCGGGTAATAGGCTTGGTAAAACTTTTTGACTAAAGGAAACCACAGGGCTTCGACTTGGGTGATGGTCGCTGAAGGGCTCAATTTCCTGCCTAGATGCTAGTGATTTATGTGATATCCGCTATGATAAGCGTTTTGCACCATAGCTCAACGGGAATAACGAATGCGCTTACCACGTCTGCTGATCAGTCTGCTTGTATTGGGTGGCTCTTGCTGGTTGCATGCTAGCAGCTTGGTCCAGGGTGTCACTGAGCCGTTTGATGACTATCGTGAGCGTCTGCGACTGCACTTCTTAGAACGGAAAGCCTGGGTTGACCCAAGTGCACAGGGTGTGGAAGTCGAGGCTGTGCTGCCGTTTGAGCATCGTCCACAGGAACACTGTCGCAGCGACGAGCGTGTCGGTGTGTTGATGTTTCATGGCCTGTCCGACTCGCCGTTTTCGCTACGAGATCCGGCGCGCGCCATTGCTGAGCAGTGTTTGCATACGCGGGTGATGCTGTTGCCGGGGCATGGCAGCAAGGCTGAAGATCTATTAAGCGTCAGCCGAGAGGATTGGCGCCTAGCAGTCAGCAACGCCGTAGAGCAGTTTTCAGGGGAAGTGGATACCCTCTATTTGGCGGGCTTCTCGACGGGTGGCGCGCTGGTGACCGAATACGCTTGGCAGTACCCAGACGACATACAGGGGGTAGTGCTGTTTTCACCGTTATTTAAGATTAACAGCCGTATCGATTGGCTGGCACCGATCTTAGCGCCCTTTATCGATTGGCTGGATCATCATCCGAGCGATGACTACGCCAAGTACGCGTCCATTCCGGTGCCAGCGATTGCGCAAGCTTATAAGTTGGCCAAGGAAGTGAAGCAGACCGTGTTGGCCACGCCAGCTCAAGCGCCCGTGTTTTTAGCGTTGTCAGAAGAGGATGCGACGGTTGACTCCAGTGTCACCTTAGAGGTGTTTGAGCACTCGTTAGCGCAACACCCTGACAGTGCTATGGTGCTGTACAGTGTTAGCCAAGCTGAGCAAACCAAGGCTCAGGTGCAGATTGTTAATACGGATTTGCCAGAGCAGCGCATTTTTGGCTTGGCGCATATGGCCGTCCACGGTGCGCCGCACAACCCTTACTACGGGGCACAGGGCGAATACCGTATTTGTGCCTGGTATCTGGGTGACAGGGAGCGTTATAACGAATGTCGTTTAGCGCAGAATAATTGGTATGGTGAACGTTCAGAAGCCTTGTCAGAGCGCAGTGAGTTAGCTGCGCGTTTGTCTTGGAATCCCTATTTTGATGATTTGATGCAACGTGTCTCAGGGTTTATTGCGACGACATCTGAGTCGTCGTTTTAACATCGTTAACGGGTTTGAGTTGCAACAAGCCTCTGGAATGAAAATGGTGAGGGCCCTATGAGAGAAGTATTGAGCTTGCTGAGTGATAGTAAGTTTCATTCTGGTGAAGAGCTAGGGGAGGCGCTAGGGGTAACCCGAGCGGCTGTTTGGAAGCGATTGAAGAAGCTTGAAACCGTAGGGATTACCGTGCATTCCGTAAAAGGGCGTGGTTACCGTATACCGGAACGCCTGATCCTGCTGGAAGAAGGGCGCTTACGTGCCGCGGGTGTGGCGTCTGAGATCGCCATCGACATCCCGTTTGATACGCCGTCGACCAATGATGTGCTAAAGCAAAAAATTGCCTTAGGCGCGCGCTTGCCCGCCTTAGTGGTGACGGAGCATCAGACCCAAGGTAAAGGCCGCCGTGGCCGTATTTGGGAAAGTGGTGTGGCGAAGAACATTACCATGTCGTTTGCGTGGAAGTTTGAGCAGGGCCCGAGTGTGGTCGAAGGGCTTAGTCTCGCGGTCGGTGTGGTGATCGCCCAAGTCTTGCGTAACCTTGGGGTGCCTAATCCAGGCTTAAAATGGCCCAATGATATCTTGATTGATGGTCAGAAAATCTGTGGTATTTTGCTGGAAATGATCGCCGATCAGGACGTTTGTCGTGTGGTGATTGGCATTGGTCTAAATGTTGAATCGACGCCAGAACAGCAGGCGCGAGTGGATCAGCCGTGGACGGATTTGACCTCAAGACTGTCTTTTACCCCAGATCGCAATGAGATCATTGCGCAAATTACCCAGGGCTTGGTCGAAGTGTGTGAAGTGTTCGAACAGGGTAATGGCTTGGCCCATTATCATGCCCAATGGCAAGCGTTTGATATGCTCTACAATCAACCAGTAATGGTGTTCAGTGGTAACCGCCAGCAGACGGGGATCGCACGTGGTGTTGATACCAGTGGTGCGTTAAAGCTGGAAACCAACGATGGCATGGAACTGTTACATGGAGGCGAAATCAGTGTGCGCAAACAAGCCTAGCACGCTGGTGATTGATGCGGGCAATACGCGTATCAAGTGGACCTTGTTTCAGGGACGCGAGATCCTTGATAAATGGGCGCAAGATACGCTGGATGTGCCGCGCTGCGGGGCGCCAAGCCAGATAGTCTTCGCCAGTGTACGATCTGCTGCCGAAGACGAAAGCTTGATGGCCGAGATTCGCGCGACCTTGCCCAATACGCCATTGACCGTGGTGCACTCAGAACGCCAAGCTTGCGGTGTGCAAAATTCCTATGCTGAACCCCATCGACTGGGGGTAGATCGTTGGCTGGGCGCGATTGCTGCGTACAAAGAATACGGCGGTCCTGTGGTGATCATTGATGCCGGGACTGCGATCAAAGCTGATTTTGTTGATCAGTCTGGGGTGCACCTAGGCGGCTATATCGTGCCAGGCTTGGATCTTATGGTCAGCAGCTTGATTGATAAAACCGCTAAAATCCGCTACCAGGAAAGTGAGCAGTCGTTAGGCAGTGATGGTATACCGCACAGTACGGCGGATGCGGTGCAGCAGGGCTGCCTAGAAATGGCGCTGGGGTTTGTGCAGCGTTTGCATGAGCGGCACTGTGATGCGCGCTGGATTGCGACCGGTGGCTCGAGTCAAAAGTTAATGGCCGCCCTGGCGATTGATTGTGAGCTGGATGTGCATCTGGTCGCCAAAGGCGCGAAATATGTATTGGAAGAAGCCTTGGAAGGGTGGGAAGTAGAATGAAGTGGGTCTTTTTGCTGCTGGTGTTAGCCAATGCCGGATTTGTGGCTTGGCAGGGATTCTCTGCCGTCGATGCGGGAGCGCAACAGGCGCCCGTTTACGCGCCGCCTGTCAGTGAGCGTATCTATTTAATTGGGGAAGCACGGCCGGAGGGGGATTTGTTGGCGCAGAGCCTGCCTGAGGCGACGCTTGAGCCGGAACCTGAGTCTGAGCCGGTAGAAGAGGTGCTCTCTGAGCTTAATCAAGCTGTGGCCAATGCGGTGCAGCAGAATGCTGCCGAGCAGGATCGCCGTGAAAATTTGTTGTGTCCTGTGCTGGAGCTGGAACGCGACGCAGACCGTCGTACCGTGTCGGACGCTTTGCGCAACAATAATTTAGCTTTCAGCCAAAATGAAATCACCGGTAAACGTGATAAATATTGGCTCTATATCGCTGCTCCAGCGACCACGGCACAAGCACAAGACATCGTTGCTGAGCTGAAGTTGAAACGCATCGATAGTTATGTGATTGCTCGCGGCGAGATGAAGAACCGCATTTCCTTAGGTTTGTTTTCTTCGCAAGAGCGTGCGCAACAAGCGCAAACAATGATTGCCCAGCGTTCTGGCAAGCGTGTCAGCATCTATGAGCATGAGCGTACGGTGAAGTTGTATGAGCTGCTTTTAGATCAACCCATTAGCGAGAATGCTTGGGCGCAATTCCTGCAACAACTGGATTTATCCAAGCTGTTAATAAAAATAGAAAAAAATCCTTGCTAGTGCTTGCAATTGAAAAACTGATTCATATAATGGGCTGCACCTTTTGGGGCGTTGTGAGCAATGCTTTAAAAATCGTGGAGGGGTTCCCGAGTGGCCAAAGGGAGCAGATTGTAAATCTGCCACGAAAGTTTCGGTGGTTCGAATCCACCTCCCTCCACCATTTGCGGGCATGGTATAGTGGCTATTACCTCAGCCTTCCAAGCTGAAGAGGCGGGTTCGATTCCCGCTGCCCGCTCCAATGTTTTTCTGCTCATGTAGCTCAGTTGGTAGAGCACACCCTTGGTAAGGGTGAGGTCGGCAGTTCAAATCTGCTCATGAGCTCCAGCATTTCTCAATGCTAAAGCAAGCGAAATCCAACCGCTTAGTTTTTTGTCTGAATTTTGGGCAAATACCACTTGCTAAATTTTAAACAAGTCGGTATCATCCTCCGCCCATACGAATGTAGGCCAGTAGTTCAGCTGGTAGAGCGTCGGTCTCCAAAACCGAATGTCGGGGGTTCGAATCCCTCCTGGCCTGCCATCTTTCGTATCCAATTTCTTAGCTAGGGATCACCTGAAGTATGAGTTCGAGTGCTGAAACTCAAGAGTCTCGCGGAGACGTTTTTAAGTGGGCGGTTGTAGTCCTTCTTATTGCTGTGGCTGTAGTCGGAAACAACTATTTTTCTGCTGAGTCATTGCTGTATCGCTTGATTGCTGTTTTGGTTCTGGCTGGTATTGCTGGCTTCGTTGCGCTGAATACGGCTAAAGGGCGTTCTTTTGCGAAATTAGCAAAAGAGGCGAAAACCGAAATTCGTCGTGTTGTATGGCCAACGAGACAGGAAACGGTTCAAACAACGTTGATCGTTTTGGCGGTTGTTATTTTTATGTCTCTCGTACTGTGGGGAGTAGATTCACTCCTTGGTTGGATCGTTTCCGCAGTAATAGGTTAGGAGTTGCTCGTGGCGAAACGATGGTATGTGGTACAAGCGTACTCAGGTTATGAAAAGCACGTGATGCGCTCGCTGAAAGAGCGAGTGGGCATTATGGGCATGGAAGATTATTTTGGCGATATCCTAGTTCCGACTGAGGAAGTGGTTGAGATTCGCGATGGCAAGAAGCGCAAGAGTGAGCGTAAATTCTACCCTGGCTATGTATTAGTTCAGATGGATATGAATGACGACTCTTGGCACCTTGTTAAAGGTACAGCGCGTGTGCTTGGCTTCATTGGCGGCACAGCGGACAAGCCATCACCGATCACGGACCGTGAAGCAGATGCGATTCTGCAACGTGTTAATGATGGTGTGGATAAGCCTCGTCCTAAGACGTTGTTTGAAGTGGGTGAAGTGGTTCGTGTTAACGAAGGTCCATTCGCTGACTTTAACGGTGTTGTGGAAGAGGTGGATTACGATAAAAGCCGAATCAAGGTGGCAGTGCTTATTTTTGGGCGCTCTACGCCGGTTGATTTGGAATTTAGTCAGGTTGAGAAGACCTGATTGTAATTAAACGGGTAGCCTTCGGGCGCTGACCCATCTGGAGTAAAAAATGGCTAAAAAAGTCCAAGCTTACATCAAGCTACAAGTTAAAGCGGGTCAAGCGAACCCAAGTCCACCAGTTGGTCCAGCTCTTGGTCAACACGGTGTGAACATCATGGAATTCTGTAAAGCGTTCAACGCCAAAACTCAAGGCGTAGAACCAGGTCTTCCAACACCAGTTATCATCACTGTATACAGTGACCGTAGCTTCACGTTCGAAACAAAATCTACTCCGGCTTCAGTTCTTCTTAAGAAAGCTGCTGGCCTTAAGAGTGGTTCACCACGTCCAAACACTCAGAAAGTTGGTACAGTAACTCGTGCGCAACTAGAAGAGATCGTTAACGCTAAGCAGGCTGATTTGACTGCAGCGGATATGGATGCTGCCGTACGTACTATCGCAGGTAGTGCACGTGCAATGGGTCTAGATGTTGAGGGTGTGAACTAATGGCTAAGCTAACTAAACGCGCTCGCTTGATCGCTGAAAAAGTAGACGCAGCAAAACTTTACTCTGTAGAAGAAGCAGTAGCTCTTCTTTCTGAACTTTCTACTGTTAAGTTCAAAGAGTCTGTAGACGTATCTGTTAACCTAGGCGTTGACCCACGTAAATCTGATCAGGTTGTTCGTGGCTCTACAGTGCTTCCTAACGGTACAGGTAAAGACGTTCGCGTTGCTGTATTCGCACAAGGTGCAAACGCTGAAGCAGCTAAAGAAGCTGGTGCAGACGTTGTAGGTTTCGAAGACCTTGCTGAGCAAGTTAAAGCTGGCAACCTAGACTTCGACGTAGTTATCGCTTCTCCAGACGCGATGCGTATCGTTGGTCAACTAGGTCAGGTACTTGGTCCTCGTGGTCTTATGCCAAACCCTAAAGTTGGTACTGTAACGCCTGACGTTGCGACTGCGGTTAAAAACGCTAAGTCTGGTCAAGCTCGTTACCGTACTGACAAAAATGGTATCATCCACGCTGGCGTTGGTTCTATCGACTTCGCAGCTGATGCTATCAAAGGCAACCTAGAAGCGCTTCTAGCCGACCTACGTCGTGCTAAACCAGCATCTTCTAAAGGTGTCTACATGAAGAAAGTGACTTTGTCCTCTACAATGGGACCTGGTCTAACAATTGATTTAGGTGCGCTAAGCTTCTAAGTCAGAGCTTTGGGGTCTGTACAGCTTGCTGTATAGGCCGTCAAAGACCGCAGGAATCTTGCGATTTAATCAAAACGTTGCGAAACGTTTGTCCTGCGCAGATGGTGTGGCCCGATTCAGATTAAACTGGATCCAACTCACCAGTAAGTACTCCGAATATTCGGAGAGTTGGTAAATTTGGGGATTTATCCCTGCTAATCCAGGAGAAAACCAGTGGCATTAGGTCTAGAAGACAAAAAAGCCATTGTCGCCGAAGTTAGCGAAGTTGCTCAAGGCGCTTTGTCTGCTGTGGTAGCTGATTCACGCGGTGTTACCGTGTCTGATATGACAGCTCTACGTAAGCAGGCTCGTGAAGCTGGCGTTTACGTACGTGTAGTACGTAACACTCTAGCTCGCCGCGCAGTTGAAGGCACAGACTTCGAATGCTTGACAGAAAGCTTCGTTGGTCCAACTCTTATCGCATTCTCTAACGAGCACCCAGGTGCGGCCGCTCGTTTGTTGAAAACTTTCGCGAAAGAGAACGACAAATTTGAAGTTAAAGCATTAGCGTTCAACGGTGAGTTGATCGCAGCTGGCGACATTGATCGTTTGGCAACACTGCCAACATACGACGAAGCAATCGCGAAACTAATGAGCGTTATCCAAGGTGCGACAAGCAAACTTGCTCGTACACTGGCAGCGATTCGCGATCAGAAAGAACAAGAAGCAGCGTAACTTTAAAGCGCGCTTACTTGAAATCAATTGGTTTTTGTTGCCTGTTATGGCAACTACAAAATGTTAGGAAATCTGAGTCATGGCTCTAACTAAAGAAGATATCATCAATGCAGTAGCAGAAATGTCTGTAATGGACGTTGTTGAACTAATCGAAGCAATGGAAGAAAAATTCGGCGTAACTGCTGCTGTTGCTGCTGCAGCTCCTGCTGCTGGCGATGCTGGTGCAGCTGCTGAAGAACAAACAGAATTTGACGTAGTTCTTACTGCTGCTGGCGATAAGAAAGTTAACGTTATCAAAGCTGTTCGTGGCGCAACTGGTCTTGGCCTTAAAGAAGCGAAAGCAATGGTTGACGGCGCTCCAGCGACTGTTAAAGAAGCTGCTTCTAAAGAAGAAGCAGAAGAGCTTAAGAAAGCTCTTGAAGAAGCAGGTGCTTCTGTCGAAATCAAGTAATAATGTTACTTGCTTCGCAAAAGTTCGGCATCTAGTCGAAATGGCTGGTGGTTTTTTGCCACCGGCCTTTTTGGGTTTCTAAAACCCGATTAAAAAATTATTCTTTTTTTGAGAGAATACTCTCTCAATTTCGGTAGGCCTGATTAAGAGGCCTTTTGCGTCAATGTGCACAAGCTGGGGAATGCTGATGGCTTACTCATACACTGAGAAAAAACGTATCCGTAAGGATTTCGGTAAACTGCCGCCCGTTTTGGATGTGCCATACTTGCTGGCAATTCAGCTTGAATCCTACCGTAACTTCTTGCAGGAAGGTAAAGTTCCTGCAGAGCGTGGGGAACTGGGTCTGCATGGGGCCTTTAAATCTGTCTTTCCAATGGTCAGCTTTTCCGGCAATGCGGCGCTAGAATACGTCGATTACCGATTGGGCAAGCCAGTATTTGATGTAAAAGAGTGTCAGCTACGTGGTGTTACGTATGCCGCTCCTTTACGTGTTCGTGTGCGTCTTATCATTTATGATAAAGAGTCAGCGAACAAGGCAATCAAAGACATTCGTGAGCAAGAAGTCTACATGGGTGAAATCCCATTAATGACTGAAAACGGTACGTTTGTAATTAACGGTACTGAGCGTGTAATCGTATCTCAGTTACACCGTTCTCCTGGTGTGTTCTTCGACCACGATCGTGGTAAGACTCACTCATCAGGTAAACTGCTACACTCTGCTCGTGTAATTCCTTACCGTGGTTCATGGTTGGACTTCGAGTTCGATCCAAAAGACTGCGTGTTCGTTCGTATCGACCGTCGTCGTAAACTACCTGTAACAATCTTGTTACGTGCGCTAGGTTTTGATACTGAACAAATTCTAGATACTTTCTTCGATACAACTCGCTTCTACTTGAGCCGTGATGGCGTAGAAATGGAGCTGATTGCAAGCCGCTTACGTGGTGAGACAGCTTCTTTTGACATCACTGACCAAGAAGGCAATGTCATCGTTGAAGAGACTCGCCGTATTACTGCGAAACATATCCGCCAGATGGAAAAAGTAGGTCTAGAGCGTCTCTCTGTGCCTCTTGAGTACCTGTTGGGTAAAGTAACGGCTAAAAACCTTGTGCATCCAGGCACGGGTGAGTTGATCGCTGAAGCGAACACGGAGATGTCGGTTGATCTACTAGAAGCACTGGTTGCTGCTGGTATTAAAGAGATTGAAGTTCTTTACACGAACGATCTTGATCACGGTCCGTTTATCTCTGATACCTTGCGTATCGACCCTACTAACAACCAGTTGGAAGCATTGGTAGAAATCTACCGTATGATGCGCCCTGGTGAGCCGCCAACCAAAGAATCTGCTGAGGCGTTGTTCCAAGGCTTGTTCTTCTCAGAAGATCGCTACGATCTATCTGGCGTTGGTCGTATGAAGTTTAACCGTCGTTTAGGACGTGATGAAGACGAAGGTCTAGGTATCCTAGATAACGACGACATCATCGCTGTTCTTAAGACATTGCTAGATATCCGTAACGGTAACGGTATGGTCGACGATATCGACCACCTAGGTAACCGTCGTATTCGTTCTGTCGGCGAAATGGCCGAGAACCAATTCCGTGTTGGTTTAGTGCGTGTAGAGCGTGCCGTGAAAGAGCGTCTGTCTATGGCAGAAGCGGATGGCCTAATGCCACAAGATCTATTGAACGCTAAGCCAGTGGCGGCAGCGATCAAAGAATTCTTCGGTTCTAGCCAATTGTCTCAGTTCATGGATCAAAACAACCCGCTTTCTGAGGTTACTCACAAGCGTCGTGTTTCGGCGTTGGGCCCTGGTGGTCTAACACGTGAACGTGCCGGCTTCGAGGTGCGAGATGTACACGCAACCCACTACGGTCGTGTGTGTCCAATCGAAACACCTGAAGGTCCAAACATCGGTCTGATCAACTCGCTATCTACTTACGCGCGTACTAACAGCTACGGCTTCCTAGAAACGCCTTACCGTAAAGTAATCGATGGCAAAATGAGTGACGAAACGGTTTACGTTTCGGCAATCGATGAAGCGAAATACGTTATCGCACAAGCGTCTGTGAACGTTGATGAAGAAGGTCGTCTAGTAGACGAGCTTGTTCAGGTTCGTCACATGCACGAAACGACTCTACTACCAAAAGAGAAAGTAAACCTAATGGACGTGTCACCACGTCAGGTTGTTTCGGTAGCAGCGTCGCTTATCCCATTCCTAGAACACGATGACGCCAACCGTGCCTTGATGGGATCGAACATGCAACGTCAGGCTGTACCGACTCTAATCGCTGAGAAACCAGTGGTTGGTACCGGTATGGAGAAGAACGTAGCGAAAGACTCTGGTGTTTGTATCGTTGCTCGTCGCGGCGGTGAAATCGAGTCTGTTGATGCCAGCCGTATCGTTGTACGTGTGAACTCTGAAGAGACCGAAGCAGGTGAAGCGGGTGTAGATATCTACAACCTGACGAAATACGTTCGTTCGAACCAGAACACATGTATCAACCAGCGTACTTTGGTACTGAAAGGTGACAAAGTTGCACGCGGTGACATCATGGCTGACGGTCCTTCTGTTGACATGGGTGACCTAGCGCTTGGTCAAAACATGCGTATCGCCTTCATGCCTTGGAACGGCTTTAACTTCGAGGACTCGATCCTAGTATCTGAGCGCGTAGTTGAAGAAGATCGTTTCACTTCGATTCACATCCAAGAGCTAACATGTGTGGCTCGTGATACGAAGCTTGGGCCTGAAGAAATTACTTCAGACATCCCGAACGTAGGCGAAGGTGCGCTATCTAAGCTTGATAATGCTGGTGTGGTTTACATCGGTGCAGAAGTAGAACCAGGTGACATCCTAGTTGGTAAAGTAACGCCAAAAGGCGAGACGCAACTAACACCTGAGGAAAAACTTCTACGCGCAATCTTTGGTGAGAAAGCGTCTGACGTTAAAGATACGTCTCTACGCGTGAAAACAGGTACTCGCGGTACAGTTATCGACGTACAGGTATTCACTCGTGACGGCATCGAGAAAGACGAGCGTGCGAAGTCGATTGAGAAATCTCAACTAGACCAAGTGCGTAAAGACTTGAACGAAGAATTCCGCATTGTTGAAAAAGCAACGTTTGAGCGTCTAGCTGAAGCATTGGTTGGCCAACAGGCAGAAGGCGGTCCGGGTCTTGCGCGCAACGCTGTGATCACTGAAGACTTCCTAGCGAACCTTGATCACCCTGAGTGGTTCAAGATCCGCGTAGCGAACGAAGAAGCGAGTGAACAGCTTGAAAAAGCACAAGCCGCTTTGATCGAACGCCGCAAAGAGCTAGACGCGAAATTCGAAGATAAAAAACGCAAGCTACAAACTGGCGATGACTTGGCACCAGGCGTGTTGAAGATCGTTAAGGTTTACGTAGCTGTGAAACGTCGTATCCAGCCAGGTGATAAGATGGCGGGTCGTCACGGTAACAAGGGTGTAATCTCTAAGATCATGCCTGTTGAAGATATGCCGTACGACGAAAACGGCGATCCAGTTGATATCGTACTTAACCCACTGGGTGTACCGTCTCGTATGAACGTAGGTCAGGTACTAGAAACCCACTTGGGTGCAGCAGCGAAAGGCTTGGGTCGTAAGATCGACGAGATGCTTAAGGTTGAGCGTGAGAAAGCAGAAGCGGTTAAAGAGCTTCGTGTTTTCCTAAATGAAATCTATAACGGTCACGAAGGCGATCTTCGTCCAGCTCGTACAGAAGACCTAGACAGCTTCTCTGATGAAGAGATTCTAGTGTTGGCAGCTAACCTTAAGAAAGGTGTGCCAATGGCGTCTGGTGCCTTTGACGGTGCTAAAGAAGCTGAGATCAAGCGTATGCTGCGTCTAGCTGGCATCAACGAGAGTGGTCAGATCAAGCTATTCAACGGCCGTACTGGTGAAGCGTTTGAGCGTCCTGTAACCGTAGGTTACATGTACATGCTTAAGTTGAACCACTTGGTAGATGATAAGATGCACGCTCGTTCTACTGGCTCTTACAGCCTTGTTACTCAGCAGCCGCTGGGTGGTAAAGCGCAATTCGGTGGTCAGCGTTTCGGTGAGATGGAGGTATGGGCACTGGAAGCATACGGTGCCGCCTACACGCTACAAGAAATGTTGACTGTTAAGTCGGACGACGTGAACGGTCGTACTAAGATGTACAAAAACATCGTAGACGGCGATCACCGTATGGAGCCAGGCATGCCTGAATCCTTCAACGTATTGGTGAAAGAAATCCGTTCTCTTGGTATCGACATCGAGCTAGAAAACGAATAAGCACGAATCACATTTGACCTGCTGGGAGGGTTAGCCCCTCCCAGCCTTACGAGTGGGGCGAATATCCATGAAAGACTTATTAGGTCTTCTAAAAACACAGGGACAATCAGAAGAGTTTGATGCGATTCGCATTGGCTTAGCTTCTCCAGATATGATTCGTTCATGGTCTTATGGTGAAGTTAAAAAGCCAGAAACCATCAACTACCGTACGTTCAAACCAGAGCGTGACGGCCTGTTCTGTGCCAAAATCTTTGGTCCTATCAAGGACTACGAATGTTTGTGTGGTAAATACAAGCGTTTAAAACACCGTGGTGTCATTTGTGAGAAGTGTGGCGTTGAAGTTGCGTTGTCGAAAGTGCGTCGTGAGCGCATGGGACACATCGAGCTAGCTTCACCGGTTGCTCACATTTGGTTCCTTAAGTCTCTACCATCTCGTATCGGTCTTATCATGGATATGACCCTACGTGATATTGAGCGTGTTCTTTACTTTGAATCTTTCATCGTGATTGACCCAGGCATGACAACGCTTGAAAAAGGTCAGCTACTGAACGATGAGCAGTACTTCGAAGCATTAGAAGAGTTCGGTGACGAATTCGACGCGCGCATGGGTGCGGAAGCGATTCAATGCTTGCTTCGTGACATGGACCTTGCTGAAGAAATCAGCACCATGCGTGAAGAGCTAAACGCTACTAACTCTGAGACTCGTATTAAGAAGCTTTCTAAGCGTCTTAAACTGATTGAAGCGTTCCACCATTCTGGTAATAACCCAGAGTGGATGGTGTTAGACGTTCTACCAGTGTTGCCACCTGATCTTCGCCCTCTAGTACCGCTAGAAGGTGGTCGTTTTGCAACGTCTGATTTGAACGATCTTTACCGTCGCGTTATCAACCGTAACAACCGTCTAAAACGTCTTCTTGAGCTAGCTGCTCCAGACATCATCGTACGCAACGAAAAGCGTATGCTACAAGAGTCTGTTGACGCGCTACTAGACAACGGTCGTCGCGGTCGTGCGATCACAGGCTCTAACAAGCGTCCTCTGAAATCTTTGGCCGACATGATCAAAGGTAAGCAAGGTCGTTTCCGTCAGAACCTTTTGGGTAAACGTGTAGACTACTCTGGCCGTTCTGTAATCACAGTAGGTCCATCTCTACGTTTGCACCAGTGTGGTCTGCCGAAGAAGATGGCTCTTGAGCTATTCAAGCCATTCATCTTCTCTAAACTAGAACTTCGTGGCATGGCAACAACCATCAAAGCTGCGAAGAAAATGGTAGAGCGTGAAACCGCTGAGGTTTGGGATATTCTTGATGAAGTTATCCGCGAACACCCAGTCATGCTTAACCGTGCACCAACGCTTCACCGTTTGGGTATCCAAGCGTTTGAACCGATTCTAATCGAAGGTAAAGCGATCCAGTTGCACCCACTTGTGTGTGCGGCCTACAACGCCGACTTCGACGGTGACCAGATGGCGGTACACGTACCATTGACGATCGAGGCTCAACTTGAAGCTCGTGCGTTGATGATGTCTACCAACAACATCCTGTCACCTGCCAACGGTGAACCGATCATCGTTCCTTCTCAGGACGTTGTATTGGGTCTGTACTACATGACGCGTGATAAAATCAACGCGAAAGGTGAGGGCATGGCCTTCGCTGATATCAAAGAAGTACACCGTGCCTATGGTGCAAAACAAGTTGAACTGCACGCGAAAATTAAGGTGCGTGTAAATCAAGTTGATACAACGCTTGAAGGTGAAAAAGTACCTTCAACGTTCATCGTTGACACGACAGTTGGTCGTGCGTTGTTATTCGATATCGTGCCTGATGGCCTTCCATTCTCGGTTATCAACCAACCGATGAAGAAGAAAGCAATCTCGAACCTAATCAACGAGTGTTACCGCAAAGTTGGTCTGAAAGAGACATGTGTGTTCGCTGACCAATTGATGTACACAGGTTTCCAATACGCAACTGCGTCGGGTTCCTCTGTAGGTGTTGATGACTTCGTAATTCCGCCAGAAAAAGTAGATATCATTTCTCGTGCAGAAGAAGAAGTTAAAGAAATCGAATATCAATTCGCTGACGGTCTTGTGACAGCTGGTGAGAAATACAACAAGGTTATCGACTTGTGGTCTCGTACCAACGAAACCGTAACTGAAGCCATGATGAAAAACTTGGCAAAAGAGACGGTTATCGACAAAGAAGGTAACGAAGTTGAGCAGCAATCATTTAACTCAGTTTACATGATGGCCGACTCTGGTGCCCGTGGTAGTGTGGCTCAGATGCGTCAGCTAGGTGGTATGCGTGGTCTGATGGCGAAACCGGATGGTTCCATCATCGAAACGCCGATCACTGCGAACTTCCGTGAAGGTCTATCAGTACTTCAGTACTTTACCTCGACTCACGGTGCTCGTAAGGGTCTTGCCGATACCGCCTTGAAGACAGCCAACTCTGGTTACCTAACGCGTCGTCTAGTAGACGTAGCGCAAGACTTGGTAATCACAGAAGTAGACTGTGGTGCTGAAAACGGCCTTCTAGTAAGTGCTTTGATCGAGGGTGGTGACGTAGTCGTTCCGCTAGGTCAGCGTGTACTAGGTCGTGTGGTAGCACAAGATGTAATTGATTCTAAAGGCGATGTCGTTGTTGAGCGTGGTGTTCTGATTGATGAGCACAACGTTCGTGCGATCGAAGCAGCGGGTGTGGACGAGATGATCGTTCGCTCAGTAATCAGCTGTGAAACGAAGCACGGTGTATGTGGTACTTGTTACGGTCGTGACCTAGCGCGTGGTCACTTGGTGAACATTGGTGAAGCTGTGGGTGTTGTTGCAGCACAGTCGATCGGTGAGCCGGGTACACAGCTTACCATGCGTACCTTCCACATCGGTGGTGCGGCATCGCGAGCGTCTGCAGTAGACAGTGTTCAAGTGAAGAGCGCCGGTACTGTACGTTTCCACAAGATGAAGAGCATCGAGCGTGAAACAGGCCAGTTGGTTGTGGCATCGCGTTCTTCTGAATTGGCGATTGCGGACGAAGCGGGTCGTGAGAAAGAGCGTTACAAGCTTCCTTACGGTGCCGTACTAAGCGTTCGTGAAGGTGACGAAGTAACGGCTGGCCAAGTATTGGCTAACTGGGACCCGCACACTCACCCAATCGTTTCTGAGATGCAGGGTAAACTTGAATTCTCTGGTATGGATGAAGGCGTAACCATTCGCCGTCAGTCTGATGAGCTTACTGGCTTGACGACCATCGAAGTACTAGAAATGAAAGACCGTCCTTCATCTGGTAAAGACATCCGTCCTACGATCTCTGTCGTAGACGAGAATGGCGCGCCAGTGATGATTCCTGGTACGGAGATGCCGGTACAATACATGCTTCCTGAGAAGGCTCTATTGAGCTTGGATCACGGTGCCACCATCAAGTCTGGTGAAGTATTGGCCCGTATCCCACAAGAATCTCAAGGTAACAAGGACATCACCGGTGGTCTACCGCGTGTAGCTGACTTGTTCGAAGCACGTCGTCCGAAAGATCCTGCTGTGATGGCAGAAGCAACGGGTGTAGTAAGTTTCGGTAAAGAGACAAAAGGTAAGATCCGTTTGGTAATCACACCACAAGATGGTGGTGACCCAATCGAAACTCTGATTCCTAAATGGCGTCAAATCAACATCTTCGATGGTGAAGAAGTTGAGAAGGGTGAGATCATTGCCGACGGTCCTCTAAACCCACATGACATCTTGCGTCTTCAGGGTGTAGCAGCGCTTGCTGATTACATCACTAACGAGATCCAAGAGGTTTACCGTCTACAGGGTGTAGGCATCAACGATAAGCACATCGAAGTTATTGTGCGTCAGATGCTACGTAAAGTAGACATCACTGAATCAGGTGATACGAACCTAATTCAGGGTGACCAGGTTGAATACACGCAAATGCAAGAAGCGAACGAAGCTGCGGAAGCAGAAGGTCGTTTCCCTTCTAAATACGAGCGCGTACTACTTGGTATTACTAAAGCTTCTTTGGCAACTGAGTCATTCATCTCTGCGGCATCGTTCCAAGAGACGACTCGAGTACTAACAGAAGGTGCGGTAACCGGTAAGAAAGACCACCTACGTGGTCTGAAAGAAAACGTTGTTGTAGGTCGTCTGATCCCAGCGGGTACAGGTTTGGCTTACCACAGCGGTCGCAAAGCTAAGAAAGAGCTTGCGCAAGCAACGGCTGAAGGTAGTGCATCAGTAAGTGCTTCGGATGTAGAAGAAGCATTAAGTGCTGCACTGAAAGACTAGAAGTCATTGGAAGTGTCAGGGAGGTGAATTTTTGTTCGCCTCCCTATTGACTGTTTTATAGGCGCAAATTACACTTGCGCCTCCTTATTTTTGGCGATTTCCGCCAATAGAATTGGATGTGGAGCTTGTTAAATGGCAACCGTTAACCAGTTGGTTCGTAAACCACGTAAACGTAAAGTGGCAAAAAGTGACGTTCCTGCGTTACAAGCTTGTCCGCAACGCCGCGGCGTCTGCACACGTGTATACACTACTACGCCTAAGAAGCCTAACTCGGCTTTGCGTAAAGTATGTCGTGTTCGCTTGACGAACGGCTTCGAAGTTACTTCCTACATCGGTGGTGAAGGTCACAACCTGCAAGAACACAGCGTAGTGCTGATTCGCGGCGGTCGTGTAAAAGACCTTCCAGGTGTTCGTTACCACACAGTACGTGGTAGCTTGGATACTTCTGGCGTACAAAATCGTAAGCAAGGCCGTTCTAAATACGGTACTAAGCGTCCTAAGTAAGCTTTATCGCTGCTTTAATCGTTTAGACATAATTTTTTAATACAGTAAGGCCGAGCACAGAAATGGTCTCGGACTCACCTGAAGAGGATATAATCCATGCCTAGAAGACGCGTAGTCGCTAAGCGTGACGTGCTTCCTGATCCGAAACACGGAAGCCAACTTCTTGCAAAATTCATTAACCACGTAATGGTTAGTGGCAAGAAATCTGTAGCTGAAAGCATTGTATACGATGCCCTAGACACAGTTGCAGAACGCACAAAATCTGAAGAGCCAATGGCGATCTTCGAAAAAGCACTAGAATCTATCCAGCCAATGGTTGAGGTTAAATCTCGCCGTGTTGGTGGTGCAACTTACCAAGTACCTGTTGAAGTACGTCCAGCTCGTCGCTCAGCGCTATCTATGCGTTGGTTGGTAGACGCTGCACGTAAGCGTGGCGAAAAATCTATGGCGCTACGTCTTGCAGGCGAAATTCTAGATGCGTCTGAGAACAAAGGTTCAGCTGTTAAGAAACGTGAAGACGTTCACCGTATGGCTGAAGCGAACAAAGCGTTCTCTCACTACCGTTTCTAATCATCCGGAGAAGCTTAAGTGGCACGTAAGACACCCATCAATCGTTACCGCAATATTGGTATTTGTGCGCACGTTGATGCGGGTAAGACGACAACTACTGAGCGTGTTCTGTTCTACACCGGTCTTTCTCATAAGATCGGTGAAGTCCATGATGGTGCTGCCACCATGGACTGGATGGAACAGGAACAGGAGCGTGGTATCACGATCACTTCAGCGGCAACAACTTGCTTCTGGAGTGGGATGAATCAGCAGTTCGATCAACACCGTATCAATATTATCGACACCCCTGGGCACGTAGACTTTACCATTGAGGTAGAGCGTTCTTTGCGTGTGTTGGATGGTGCTGTCGTGGTGCTGTGTGGATCGTCTGGTGTACAGCCTCAAACTGAAACTGTATGGCGTCAAGCAAACAAATATGAAGTGCCACGTATGGTGTTCGTCAATAAGATGGACCGTACAGGTGCCGATTACTTCAGTGTCGTAAGACAGCTTGGAGAGCGCTTGGGTGCGAATGCAGTGCCAATTCAAATCAACATCGGCACCGAGGAGAACTTCTCGGGTGTTGTAGATTTGCTATTGATGAAAGCCATCATGTGGAATGAAGCCGATCAGGGTATGACTTATGATCTGGAAGACATTCCGGCAGACTTGGTTGTCGTTGCTCAAGAGTGGCGTGAACAAATGGTTGAGGCGGCAGCTGAAGCAAATGAAGAATTGATGGATAAGTACCTTGAAGAAGGTGATTTGTCTGTTGAGGACATCAAAGTAGGCTTGCGTGCACGTACACTGGCTAACGAAATTGTACTGGTTACTTGTGGCTCGGCGTTTAAAAACAAAGGCGTACAAGCAGTATTGGACGCAGTGGTTGAGTATCTACCTTCACCATTAGAAGTTAAGGCAATCGAAGGCACTCTAGAAGATGCTGAGACGGTCGTAACGCGTGAGGCAGATGACGAGGCGCCGTTCTCATCGTTGGCATTTAAAATTGCGACAGATCCGTTCGTAGGTACTTTGACTTTCGTTCGTGTATACTCTGGCGTCCTGAATTCAGGCGACGCAGTATACAACTCGGTTAAACATAAACGTGAGCGTGTCGGCCGTATGGTGCAGATGCATGCGAATAACCGAGAAGAGATCAAAGAAGTGCGCGCAGGCGATATCGCGGCTTTGATCGGGATGAAAGACGTTACCACTGGGGATACGTTATGTGATGGCAAACAAATTGTTGTCCTAGAGCGTATGGAGTTCCCAGAGCCAGTAATTTCTGTGGCAGTTGAGCCTAAATCTCAAGCGGATCAAGATAAAATGGCTGTGGCTCTTGGTAAGCTTGCGCAGGAAGATCCATCTTTCCGCGTTGAGACGCACGAAGAGACAGGTCAGACAATTATCTCGGGTATGGGTGAGCTTCACCTAGACATTCTTGTGGATCGTATGAAGCGTGAATTTAAAGTTGACGCTAACATCGGTAAACCACAGGTATCGTACCGAGAAAAAATTCGCAAAGAAGTGGAAGTTAACCACAAATTTGTGCGGCAATCTGGTGGCCGAGGACAGTACGGTCACGTTGTTATGAAGCTGGTTCCGACCGAAAAAGAAGGTTTGGAGTTCGTGAATGAGATTGTCGGTGGTGTTATTCCGAAGGAATACATCCCAGCTGTCGAAAAGGGTATTTCAGAGCAAATGAAGAACGGTGTTGTTGCCGGCTATCCTTTATTAGGATTGAAGGTAGTATTGTTCGATGGTTCTTACCATGATGTTGACTCTAACGAAATGGCCTTTAAAATTGCAGCTTCTCAAGGCTTGAAGAAAGGTGCTGCGGAAGCAGATCCTTGTGTTCTTGAGCCTGTAATGAAGGTAGAAGTTGTAACTCCTGAGGAGTACATGGGTGACGTGATGGGTGACTTGAATCGTCGTCGTGGACTTGTTCAGGGGATGGAAGATTCCCCATCCGGTAAGATTATTCGCGCAGAAGTGCCATTAGGCGAAATGTTCGGGTATGCAACGGATGTGCGTAGTTTGTCGCAAGGGCGTGCAAGTTATGCAATGGAATTCCTAAAATACGCTGAAGCGCCAGCTAGTGTGGCAGACGCGATCATCAAAAATGAAATTTAATCATCATACTTACTATTTATAAGGTGTATGTATCATGGCAAAAGAAAAGTTCGAACGTAGTAAACCACACGTTAACGTTGGTACTATCGGTCACGTTGACCACGGTAAAACTACTCTAACAGCAGCACTTACTCGTGTATGTGCAGAAGTATTCGGCGGTGAAGCTGTTGCATTTGACGGTATCGATAACGCTCCAGAAGAGCGTGAGCGTGGTATCACGATCGCAACTTCTCACGTAGAGTACGATTCTCCAACTCGTCACTACGCACACGTAGACTGTCCTGGACACGCCGATTATGTTAAAAACATGATCACTGGTGCTGCTCAAATGGACGGCGCGATCCTAGTATGTGGTGCGACTGATGGTCCTATGCCACAAACTCGTGAGCACATCCTTCTTTCTCGTCAGGTAGGTGTACCTTACATCGTTGTATTCCTAAACAAAGCAGACCTTCTAGCTGAAGACTGTGGCGGTGCTGACACTGAAGAATACGCAGAGATGCAAGAGCTTGTAGAGATGGAACTACGTGACCTTCTTTCTGAGTACGACTTCCCAGGTGATGACACTCCAATCATCCCAGGTTCTGCCCTAATGGCATTGAACGGCGAAGACGACAACGAAATGGGTACTACTGCAGTAACTAAACTAGTTGAAGCTCTAGACAGCTACATCCCAGAGCCAGAGCGTGCAATCGACGGTGCATTCATCATGCCTATCGAGGACGTATTCTCTATCCAGGGTCGTGGTACTGTAGTAACTGGTCGTGTTGAGCGCGGTATCATCAAAGTTGGTGAAGAAGTTGAAATCGTTGGTATCAAAGATACTACTAAAACAACTTGTACTGGCGTTGAGATGTTCCGTAAGCTTCTAGACGAAGGTCGTGCAGGCGAGAACTGTGGTGTCCTTCTTCGTGGTACTAAGCGTGATGAAGTACAACGTGGTCAAGTACTAGCTCGTCCAGGTTCTATCAATCCTCACACTGAGTTCGAAGCAGAAGTATACGTACTTTCTAAAGATGAAGGTGGTCGTCACACTCCATTCTTCAAAGGCTACCGTCCACAGTTCTACTTCCGTACAACTGACGTAACTGGTTCTTGTGAGCTTCCAGAAGGCGTAGAAATGGTTATGCCTGGCGATAACATCCAAATGACTGTATCTCTAATTCACCCAATCGCGATGGACGAAGGTCTACGTTTCGCGATCCGTGAAGGTGGTCGTACAGTAGGTGCTGGTGTTGTAGCGAAAGTTCTTAAATAATTTTTGCCCCGGCAGAAGTTATAAGTAACTGAGTAAAAAAGGCCGCTCGTTGAGCGGCCTTTTTTTATGAGTGCTGTTTTTGAAATTGGTCACTTGACAACCAATTTTTAAACGGCTAACATTCGCCGTCCTTAAATAAGGATGGTAAGTCAAATTCTGTACAGATGACTTATCTGAACATAGTATTTGGAGTTGGAAATGCAAAGCCAAAAAATCCGTATTCGTTTGAAAGCTTTCGATCACCGTCTGATTGATGCTTCAACGCAAGAGATTGTGGACACTGCTAAGCGCACTGGTGCTCAAGTACGTGGTCCAATTCCACTTCCTACTCGCAAAGAACGTTACACAGTACTGGTTTCACCACACGTAAACAAAGATGCGCGTGATCAATACGAAATCCGTACACACAAACGTGTTCTAGACATCGTTGAGCCAACAGAAAAAACTGTTGACGCTCTAATGAAGCTAGATCTTGCGGCAGGCGTGGAAGTACAAATTTCTTTGGGCTAATCCCCAAAGTTTTAGGGGTGCGATAACCAGCAAGTATTTGTTGGCCTAAGCACATTAGTGGAATGATCTGGAATGGTCAGCCGTAGCGGGTGATAGCCCCGTACACAACTGGCAATTGAGGTATAAAATGGCTATTCAATTAGTCGGACGTAAAGCCGGAATGACACGTATCTTCAACGAAGATGGTGTATCCGTGCCAGTAACCGTTATCGAGGTTGAACCGAACCGTGTAACACAGGTGAAAAACGCAGAAACTGACGGCTACACAGCTGTTCAAGTAACTGTTGGTTCTCGCCGTGCTAGCCGTGTAAACAAAGCAGCTGCAGGTCACTTTGCAAAAGCTAACGTTGAAGCGGGTCGTGGTTTGTGGGAGTTCCGCCTTTCAGGTGACGAAAAAGAAATCAATGTTGGCGACGAGCTAACAGTAGCGGATTTTGAAGCTATTACTAAAGTTGACGTAACTGGTCAATCTAAAGGTAAAGGTTTCCAAGGTGGCGTTAAACGTCACAACTTCCGTACGCAAGATGCTACTCACGGTAACTCATTGTCTCACCGTGCTCCTGGTTCCATCGGTCAATGTCAAACACCTGGTCGTGTTTGGAAAGGCAAAAAGATGGCTGGTCACATGGGCGCAGCTCAAGTAACAACTCAATCTCTAGAAGTTGTTCGCGTTGATGCTGAACGTAACCTAATCCTTGTGAAAGGTGCGGTTCCTGGCGCTGTTAATGGTGACGTAATCGTTCAACCAGCAGTTAAAGCTCGCTAAGAGGGGTAGACAATGAACTTGAATCTAACAGGTGCTGAAGGAACTGTAGAAGTTTCTGACGTGACCTTTGCGCGTGAATACAACGAAGCGCTAGTTCACCAGGTTGTTAGTTCTTACCTGGCTGGTGCTCGTCAAGGTACTCGTGCTCAGAAAACTCGCTCTGAAGTAGCCGGTGGCGGTAAAAAGCCATGGCGTCAAAAAGGTTCTGGCCGCGCACGTGCTGGTACAATCCGTAGTCCTCTATGGCGTACTGGTGGCGTAACTTTCGCTGCTAAACCTCAAGACCACTCTCAGAAAGTAAACAAGAAGATGTATCGTGCAGCAATGCGCACCATCTGGTCTGAGCTTGCTCGTCAAGACCGTCTTGTTGTAGTAGAAGAGCTTTCTATCGAAGCTCCTAAAACTAAGCTTTTCAAAGCTAAAATGGCTGAATTGAATGTTGAGAACGCGCTAGTTGTAGCGCAAGAGCTAGACACTAACCTGTTCCTAGCGGCTCGCAACATTCCGAACGTTGACGTTCGTGATGCAGCGTCTGTTGACCCTGTTAGCTTGATTGCATACGACAAAGTGTTGGTGACAGTTGGTGCTCTGAAACAAGTTGAGGAGGCACTAGCATGATCGGCGAACGCATTTATAAAGTATTGTTAGGTCCACACATCTCTGAGAAAGCGACGATCGTAGCAGAAGGCAACGGTCAGTACGTATTCCGCGTAGTAAATGACGCGACGAAACCAGAGATTAAACAAGCAATCGAAGCGTTGTTTGAAGTCAAAGTTGAATCAGTTCGCACGTTGAACCACAAAGGTAAAACGAAGCGCACGGTTCGTGGTCTAGGCAAGCGTAACGACGTTAAAAAAGCGTACGTACGTTTGGCAGAAGGCCAAGAAATTGATTTCTTGGGCGCTGAATAAGGGGAGATAGGTCAATGGCTGTTGTAAAAAGTAAGCCAACGTCTGCAGGCCGTCGTCACGTTGTTAAAGTTGTTAACACTGACTTGCATAAAGGTGCGCCATACGCTCCTTTGCTAGACAAAAAGAGCAAGTCTGGTGGTCGTAACAACAACGGTCGCATCACTACGCGTCACGTAGGTGGTGGTCATAAGCAGCATTACCGTATCGTAGATTTCCGTCGTAACAAAGACGGTATCCCAGCGGTAGTTGAGCGTTTGGAATATGATCCAAACCGTTCTGCACACATTGCATTAGTTAAATATGCTGATGGTGAGCGTCGTTACATTATCGCTTCCAAAGGTATGGAAGCTGGTTCTGTTGTTTCCAACGGTGTAAATGCCCCTATCAAAGCAGGTAACTCTTTGCCTTTGCAAAACATCCCTGTAGGTAGTGTGGTTCACTGTATCGAGCTTAAGCCAGGTAAAGGTGCGCAAATCGCACGTTCTGCTGGTGCTTCTGCTCAGCTTGTCGCTCGTGAGGGTCGTTACGTAACTCTTCGCCTACGTTCTGGTGAAATGCGTAAAGTTCTTACTGAGTGTCGTGCAACTCTAGGTGAAGTATCTAACTCTGAGCACACTCTACGTGTTCTAGGTAAAGCTGGTGCTAAGCGCTGGCGCGGTGTTCGTCCTACAGTTCGCGGTGCGGCAATGAACCCGGTTGACCACCCACACGGTGGTGGTGAAGGTCGTAGCTCAGGTGGTCGTCACCCAGTTACTCCTTGGGGTGTTCCTACGAAGGGTTACAAAACTCGTAAGAACAAACGTACTGATAAACTTATTGTACGTCGTCGTACTAAGTAATAAGAGGAAACGACTGTGCCACGTTCACTAAAAAAAGGTCCTTTTATCGACCTTCATTTGTTGAAAAAGGTAGAGGCTGCGGTAGAAAAGAATGACCGTCGTCCAATTAAAACTTGGTCGCGCCGTTCTACAATCTTCCCTGAATTTGTAGGGTTGACTATCGCTGTCCATAATGGTCGCCAACATGTCCCAGTTCTAGTATCTGAGGATATGGTCGGTCATAAATTGGGTGAGTTCGCTCCGACCCGTACCTACAAGGGTCACGCTGCGGACAAGAAAGCCAAACGGTAATTAAGGGGTATTAATCATGAGTGAAGTAAGCGCTTCATTGAAGGGTGCTCGCCTCTCAGCGCAGAAGGCCCGTTTGGTAGCAGATCAAATCCGCGGCAAATCTGTAAGCGAAGCACTGAACATTTTGGCGTTCAGTCCTAAAAAGGCGGCAGCAATTGTCAAGAAAGTACTAGAGTCTGCTGTAGCAAACGCTGAGCATAACGAAGGTGCTGATATCGATGACTTGCGTGTTTCTACGATCTACGTTGACGAGGCTATGACTCTAAAACGTATCAAAGCTCGTGCTAAAGGCCGTGCTGATCGTATTTTAAAACGCGGTTGCCATATTACAGTTAAAGTCGCTGACTAATTAGGAGATACCCAATGGGTCAGAAGGTTCATCCAACTGGAATTCGCCTAGGGATAGTTAAAGACCATACTTCTACTTGGTATGCGAACAACCAAAACTACTCTAAGCAACTTTTAAACGATCTTCAGGTACGTAAATACCTAGAAGACAAACTTGTACAGGCTTCTGTTTCTCGCATCGAGATCCAGCGTCCTGCACAAACAGCTCGTATTACTATCCACACTGCTCGTCCGGGCATCGTGATTGGTAAGAAAGGCGAAGATGTTGAGAAACTACGCAACGCAGTATCTGCAATGATGGGCGTGCCAGTTCACATCAACATCGAAGAAATTCGTAAACCAGAACTAGACTCTAAATTGGTTGCGCAAAACATTGCTGGCCAACTTGAGCGTCGTGTTATGTTCCGTCGTGCTATGAAGCGTGCAGTACAAAACGCTATGCGTGCCGGCGCGAAAGGTATCAAGGTTCAGGTAAGTGGTCGTCTGGGCGGTGCAGAAATCGCACGTGCAGAATGGTACCGTGAAGGTCGTGTGCCTCTACACACTCTACGCGCTGACATCGACTACGCTACTTATGAAGCTCACACAACTTACGGCATCATCGGTGTTAAAGTTTGGATCTTCAAAGGCGAAATCTTGGGCGGTATTGAACAAGTGCGTGCTGAAAAAGGCGCACAGAAGAAGAAGTCTAAGTAGGGGGTAGTCAATGTTACAGCCGAAACGTACTAAGTTCCGTAAGACGCAAAAAGGTCGCAACCGCGGTCTTGCTCTTCGCGGCAACCAAGTTAGCTTTGGTGAATTCGGATTGAAATCGACTGAACGTGGTCGAATCACCGCTCGTCAAATTGAAGCGGCGCGTCGTGCAATGACTCGTCACATCAAGCGTGGTGGTAAAATTTGGATCCGTGTATTCCCAGATAAGCCTATTACTCAGAAGCCTCTAGAAGTGCGTCAGGGTAAAGGTAAAGGTAGCGTAGAATACTGGGTGGCTCAAATCCAACCAGGTAAGATGCTTTATGAAGTTGAGGGCGTATCTGAATCTCTAGCTCGCGAAGCTTTCGCGCTAGCAGCAGCTAAGCTTCCTCTAGCTACAACTTTCGTAACGCGTACGGTGATGTAGATGAAAGCAAAAGAATTGCAAGAAAAGTCTGTAGCTGAGCTACAGCAGACCTTGATCGAACTACTACGTGAGCAATTTACTCTGCGTATGCAGAAAGCCACTGGTCAGTTGGCTCAAACGCATTTGCTCTCGCAAGTTCGCCGCAATATCGCACGTGTTAAAACCGTGCTAAATGATAAGGCAGGTAACTAAGATGGCAAGTGTAGAAACTCAAGCTCGTACAGCTACTGGTAAAGTAGTAAGCGATAAGATGGATAAATCCATCGTGGTACTAGTTGAGCGTACTGAACGTCACCCTCTATACGGTAAGTTCGTTCGTCGTTCTACTAAACTACACGCTCATGATGAAAACAACGAGTGTCAAGTTGGTGATACAGTTAAGGTAGTGGAATCACGTCCTTACTCTAAGACTAAAACTTGGAAACTGGTTCAGGTTGTTGAGAAAGCAGCTGCTGTATAAGCAGCTCCTTCCTTCATGAGACTTGTTATCTAATTTGATTGGAGAGCAGAAATGATTCAAACAGAATCGATGCTTGATGTAGCAGATAACAGCGGCGCAAAGCGCGTTCAGTGTATTAAAGTACTGGGTGGCTCACATCGTCGTTATGCTACAATTGGTGACGTAATTAAAGTCACAGTTAAAGAAGCGATCCCACGTGGTCGTGTTAAGAAAGGCCAAGTTATGAACGCTGTTGTCGTTCGAACTAAGAAAGGTGTGCGTCGTCCTGATGGCTCAGTGATCCGTTTTGATGTAAACTCAGCGGTTCTATTGAACGCATCTGGCGCGCCGATTGGTACACGTATCTTTGGCCCTGTGACACGTGAGTTGCGTACAGAGCAATTCATGAAAATTGTTTCTCTTGCACCAGAAGTGCTGTAAGAGGTAGGGGACCGAATATGCGTAAAATCAAACGTGACGATGAAGTCGTAGTAATTGCTGGTAAAGACAAAGGCAAACGCGGCAAAGTTGTTAAAGTAGTAGACGAAAGCCGCGTGATTGTTTCTGGTATCAATATGGTCAAGAAACATGAGAAGCCAAACCCAATGAAGGGTACAACTGGCGGTATCGTTGAAAAAGAAGCACCTATCCAGGTTTCAAACGTAGCCATTTTTAACAATGCTACTGGTAAAGCGGATCGCGTCGGCTTTAAAGTGACTGAAGACGGTACTAAAGTACGTGTTTTCAAATCTAACAGTGAAGCGATCGACGCCTAAGAGCGAGAATTATAGCCATGGCGAGACTTAAGCAAGTTTATAAAGATCAAGTTGTAGCAAAACTGACTGAACAGTTTGGCTACCAAAACGTAATGGAAGTGCCAAAAATCACTAAAATTACGTTAAACATGGGTGTTGGTGAAGCTATCGCAGACAAGAAACTTCTTGAAAATGCGGTAAATGATCTTACAGCACTTAGCGGCCAGAAAGTGGTAGTAACTAAAGCACGCAAATCTGTTGCAGGCTTTAAAATCCGTGACGGTTACCCGATCGGTTGTAAAGTTACTCTACGTGGCGACCGTATGTGGGATTTCTTCGACCGTTTGGTTGATGTTGCTATCCCACGTATCCGTGACTTCCGTGGTCTAAACCCGAAGTCATTCGACGGACGCGGTAACTACAGCATGGGTGTTAAAGAGCAGATCATCTTCCCAGAAATCGATTACGATAAAGTAGACCGTGTACGCGGTATGGATATTACCATTACTACTACTGCTCGTACCGACGAAGAAGGTCGTGCTTTGCTAGCCGCCTTTAGTTTCCCTTTCAAGAAATAAGAGGTAGGAATCATGGCTAAAGTATCAATGATTCAACGCGAAGCTAAGCGCACAAAATTAGTAGCTAAGTACGCTGAAAAGCGTGCTGCTCTAAAAGCGATCATTAACGACGTTAATGCATCGGACGATGAAAAGTGGGAAGCAACGCTTAAACTGCAAGCGCTTCCACGCGATTCATCTTCTTCACGCCAACGTAACCGTTGTCAGGTTACTGGTCGTCCACACGGCGTATTCCGTCGCTTCGGCTTGTCTCGTATCAAGCTACGTGAAGCAGCGATGCGCGGTGACGTACCAGGCTTGAAGAAAGCTAGTTGGTAAGCAAGTAGAGCACGATCATAATACATGGCAGTGAGAGGGTGTCTAAATACTGGACATTCTGCTCGCTGCTGTGTACTATGCGCGAGCTCTATTTGCTGCACAATGGTTTTTTCTATTAGGAGCTCTTAAATGAGTATGCAAGATACACTTGCGGATATGATTACTCGTATCCGTAACGCACAGTTGGCTGCAAAAACAACTGTGTCTATGCCTTCATCAAAAATGAAGGTATCTGTTGCTAACGTTCTTCGCGAAGAAGGTTACGTGACTGACTACAGCGTGGAAGAAGGCGCTAAGCCGACTCTTACTATCGAACTAAAATACTTCGAAGGTAAGCCTGTAATCGAAGAGATCAAACGTGTCTCTCGTCCAAGTTTGCGTCAATACAAAGCATCAGCAGACCTACCAAAAGTAGAAGCAGGCCTAGGCGTTGCTATCATCTCTACTTCTAAAGGTCTTATGACTGATCGTGCAGCACGTGCTGCTGGTATTGGTGGCGAAGTAATCTGCACAGTATTCTAGGAGTTAGTATGTCTCGAGTTGCGAAAAGCCCTGTGACGCTTCCTAGTGGTGTAGAAGTTACTCTAAATGGACAGTCTGTTGCCGTTAAAGGTAGTAAAGGTTCTTTAGAGCTAAACGTACACACAAGCGTTGAAGTTAAGCAAGAAGAAAACGTTCTTACTTTTGCTCCACGTGATGGTGCAAAACAAAGCAATGCACTAGCTGGTACTACTCGTGCCCTAGTCAACAACATGGTTGTTGGTGTAAGCCAAGGCTTTGAAAAACGTCTACTACTACAAGGTGTTGGTTACCGTGCTGCTGTAAAAGGCAACGTTCTTAACCTAGCACTAGGTTTCTCTCACCCAGTAGATTATGAACTGCCTGAAGGCGTTACTGCTGAGTGTGCATCACAAACAGAAGTTATTCTTCGCGGTATCGACAAGCAAGCGCTAGGTCAAGCGGCTGCTGAAGTTCGCGGCTTCCGTCCACCAGAGCCATACAAAGGCAAAGGTGTTCGTTATGCTGATGAAGTTGTTCGCCGTAAAGAAGCTAAGAAAAAGTAGTAGGTAAGCATTCATGAACACTAAGAAACAATCTCGAATTCGTCGTGCTCGCCGCACGCGTTTGCATATTCGTGACCTAGGTGCGAACCGTCTTACTGTAAATCGCACACCACGTCACATGTATGCGCAAGTTATTTCGCCATGTGGTAGCACAGTGCTAGCAAGCGCTTCTACTCTAGATGCGAGCCTACGTTCTTCTGCGACTGGTAACAAAGACGCAGCGGCTAAAGTGGGTGCACTAATTGCTGAACGTGCTAAAGCAGCTGGTATCACTGCTGTAGCTTTCGATCGTTCTGGCTTCAAATACCACGGTCGCGTTCAAGCGCTAGCTGATGCTGCGCGTGAAGCTGGTCTAGAGTTCTAAGGGGTAGCAAATGGCAGTTAACGAACAACAAACTAGCGATCTACAAGAGAAGCTAGTACAAGTAAACCGCGTTGCTAAAGTAGTTAAGGGTGGTCGTATCTTCTCTTTCACTGCTTTGACAGTCGTTGGTGATGGTAACGGTAAAGTAGGCTTCGGTCGTGGTAAAGCACGTGAAGTTCCTCAAGCTATCCAAAAAGCAATGGAACAAGCTCGCCGTAACATGGTAAACGTTGCTCTTGATGGCGACACACTTCAATACCCAGTTAAAGCGGTTCACGGTGCATCTAAAGTGTACATGCAGCCAGCTTCTCAAGGTACTGGTGTTATCGCAGGTGGTGCAATGCGTGCGGTTCTAGAAATCGCTGGCGTTCACAACGTACTAGCTAAATGCTACGGTTCAACTAACCCTGTAAACGTTGTTCGCGCAACGATCAAAGGTTTGGCTGACATGCGTGCACCTGAGCAAATCGCTGCAAAACGCGGTAAGTCTGTCGATCAAATTTTGGGGTAATGTGAAATGGCTAACAAAACCATCTCAGTACAACTGACTCGTAGCCCTATCGGTCGTCTTCCAAAGCACCGTGAAACAGTTAAAGGCTTGGGTCTTAAAAAGATCGGTCAAGTACGTGAACTAGAAGATACTCCTTCAGTTCGTGGCATGATCAATAAAGTTTATTACATGGTTAAAGTGGTAGGAGAGTAACATGTTCCTAAATACTATTCGCCCTGGCGAAGGTAGCAAGCATGCTCCTAAACGTGTAGGCCGCGGTATTGGTAGCGGTTTGGGCAAAACTGGCGGTCGTGGCCATAAAGGTCTTAAGTCTCGTTCAGGTGGCTCAGTTAAACCAGGTTTTGAAGGTGGTCAGATGCCTATCCAGCGTCGTCTACCAAAATTTGGTTTCACTTCACGTCAGGCTCAGTATGTAGCTGAAGTTCGTCTAAACGAACTAGCCGCAGTGAATGCAGAAGTTGTAGATTTGGCTGCTCTTAAAGCTGCCGACATCCTAGGTGACAAAATTAAGTCAGCGAAAGTTATCCTTTCTGGTTCTATCGAGAAAGCCGTAACTGTACGTGGCCTTAAAGTTACTAAAGGTGCTCGTGCCGCGATTGAAGCAGCTGGCGGAAAGATCGAGGAATAGATGACAAAGCGTGGCTCACTACCAGCAGGTATGCAAAGCGGACTTGGCGAGCTATGGGCTCGAATCCGTTTTGTTTTCTTAGCAATTATTGTATATCGAATCGGTGCGCACATTCCGGTACCTGGCATTAACCCAGACCGTCTGTCAGCACTGTTTGACCAGAACGAAGGCACAATCCTGAGTTTATTTAACGTATTCTCAGGCGGCGCATTGGAGCGTATGAGTATTTTTGCTCTAGGTATCCTGCCCTATATTTCTGCCTCGATCATTATGCAGTTATTGACAGTAGTGAGTCCGCAACTAGAGCAATTAAAGAAGGAAGGTGAAGCGGGTCGTCGTAAGATTACCCAATACACTCGTTACGGTACGGTTCTTCTTGCACTTGTTCAGTCTGCTTCTATGGCAGTCGGCCTAGCTAGCCAAGGTATTTCGTTCAGCTCAGGTTTAGAGTTCTACGCTGTTGCAGTCGTGACTCTAGTAGCTGGTACAGTATTCTTGATGTGGTTAGGTGAGCAGGTAACAGAGAAAGGCATTGGTAATGGTATTTCGATCCTTATCTTTGCTGGTATCGTGGCAGGTCTTCCTTCTGCTCTAGGTCGTTCATTTGAATCGGCCCGTCAAGGTGATATCAATATCCTTGCACTGCTTTTGATTGGTATTTTGGCAATCGCTACCATCGCGTTCGTAGTCTTTATTGAACGCGGTCAGCGCCGTATTACTGTCAACTATGCCAAGCGTCAGCAGGGCAAAAAGGTGTTTGCCGCACAAAAGAGTCATTTGCCACTAAAAGTGAACATGGCGGGTGTAATTCCACCAATCTTCGCTTCTAGTATTCTTCTGTTCCCAGCTTCGATCGGCCAATGGTTCGGTCAAGGTGAAGGGATGGAATGGTTGCAAAATCTTTCTTTGGCTCTAGCTCCTGGGCAACCGCTCTATGTGCTGTTGTTTGCGATAGCAATTGTTTTCTTTTGCTTCTTTTATACAGCGCTGGTGTTCAACCCTAAAGATGTGGCAGATAACTTGAAAAAGTCCGGTGCGTTTTTGCCGGGCATTCGTCCAGGCGACCATACAGCTCGATACATCGACGGTGTTATGACTCGTTTGACGCTATTCGGTGCCTTGTATATCACGCTAGTGTCATTGATGCCTCAGTTCTTTGTCGTAGCATGGAACGTTCCTTTCTACTTCGGTGGTACTTCGATGTTAATCGTAGTCGTTGTAGTAATGGACTTTATGTCTCAAGTACAAAGTCACTTAATGAGTCATCAATACGAATCATTAATGAAAAAGTCTAATCTGACTGGATATGGTCCAAATGGCCTAATGCGTTAAGCATAGGTTGGAGTTGAACATGAAAGTACGTGCATCTGTAAAGAAAATCTGTCGTAACTGTAAAGTCGTTCGTCGTAACGGCTCAGTTCGAGTGATCTGTACTGAACCTCGACACAAACAGCGTCAAGGTTAATAGCCGGATTATTCGATGATGGGAGGGTGGTTGATTTTTGTCCGCTATGCTGGCATAATCTGCCACCCTCATGAAAGCAAAGTGATGAAGTATTTCATCCATAACAACGGAGTAAAGTGAATGGCCCGTATAGCCGGTGTCAATATTCCTGACAATAAACATGCGGTCATTTCTCTAACTTACATCTTCGGGATCGGTCGCACTCGCTCACAAGAAATCTGCCAAGCTGCAGGTATCGAAGAAACCGCTAAAATCGGTTCTCTAAGCGATGAAGTGCTAGACCGTCTACGTGGCGAAGTTGCTAAGTTTACTGTAGAGGGTGACCTCCGCCGTGAAGTCAGCATGTCTATCAAACGTTTGATGGACTTAGGCTGTAACCGTGGCATCCGTCACCGCCGCAGCTTACCAGTTCGTGGTCAACGTACCAAAACGAACGCTCGTACACGAAAAGGCCCTCGTAAGCCAATTCGTAAGTAATTCAACGCGTTTCGCTCTAGTGCATTAAGTCTGCTAGAGCTGAGCATTAGATTTAGGAAAAGTGCAATATGGCTAAGCCAGCAACGCGCAATACCAAGAAAAAAGTCAAAAAGACGGTCGTCGACGGTGTTGCTCACGTACATGCGTCTTTCAACAACACGATCGTGACTATCACTGATCGCCAAGGCAACGCTTTGTCTTGGGCGACTGCGGGTGGTTCAGGTTTCCGTGGCTCTCGTAAAAGTACTCCTTTCGCTGCACAGGTTGCTGCGGAACGTGCCGGTGCGGTTGCGCAAGAGTTCGGTCTTAAGAACGTTGACGTATTGATCAAGGGCCCTGGTCCTGGTCGTGAATCCGCAGTTCGTGCATTGAATGCACTAGGTCTGCGCATCAATAACATCACAGACGTGACGCCAATCCCGCACAACGGTTGCCGTCCGCCTAAGAAACGTCGCGTTTAAGAGGAGACAGACACATGGCTCGTTATTTAGGTCCTACTTGTAAACTGTCTCGTCGTGAAGGCACAGACTTACAACTTAAAAGTGGCTCACGCGCTCTAGAATCAAAATGTAAAGCAGAAACAGTTCCAGGTGTGCACGGTGCACGTCGTGGTCGTCTTTCTGATTACGGTCTACAGCTACGTGAGAAACAGAAAGTTCGCCGTATCTACGGCATTCTTGAAAAACAATTCCGTAACTACTACAAAGAAGCGGCTCGCATCAAAGGTGCAACTGGTGAAAACCTTCTGCAACTTCTTGAGTCTCGCCTAGACAACGTAGTTTACCGTGCAGGCTTCGGCTCTACACGTGCGGAAGCTCGCCAGCTAGTTGGCCACAAGGCTATCCTAGTAAACGGCGAAGCGGTTAACATCGCATCTTTCCAGGTTAAATCTGGTGATGTTGTGTCTATCCGTGAAAAAGCTAAGAAGCAGTTGCGTGTACAAAACGCACTAGAGCTATCTAAAAATCGCGCACCGATCCACTGGATCGAAGTTGATTCAACTAAATTGGAAGCAACTTACAAAGCTGCTCCGGAGCGTGCCGATTTATCAGCTGAAATTAATGAGAACCTAATCGTCGAGCTTTACTCTAAGTAATAGCTAGATGGTTAGGATTAAGAAATAGGTGGATCTATGCAGCGTTCAGTGAGCGAATTGTTAACCCCACGCAACATCGAAGTACAAGAGCTAGGCCAGTCTCGTGCCAAGGTAACTCTGCAACCACTAGAACGTGGTTTCGGTCATACACTTGGTAACGCACTACGCCGTATCCTTTTGTCTTCTATGCCTGGTTGTGCAATTGTCGAAGTAGAAATCGACGGTGTATTGCATGAGTACAGTGCGATTGAAGGGGTAAAAGAAGACGTTATTGAAATTCTTCTTAACCTAAAAGGAGTTGCGATCGCTCTACACGGGCAAGATGAAGCAACTCTAACACTAAGTAAGAAAGGTCCTGGTGTCGTAACAGCTGGAGATATCCAACTTGTTGCTGACTCTGAGATTTCTAACCCAGATCATGTTATCTGTCACCTTGATGACACTGCTGAACTAAACATGCAGATCAAGGTAGCACGTGGTCGTGGTTATGAGCCTGCTGACGCTCGTGTTGCTAGCGATGATGAGACTCGTCCAATCGGTCGCTTGCAGCTGGATGCCTCTTTCAGTCCTGTTCGCCGTGTTGCGTACAGCGTAGAGAATGCTCGTGTAGAGCAGCGTACTGACCTAGACAAACTTGTCATTGACATCGAGTCTAACGGTACTATCGACGCTGAAGAAGCAATTCGTCGTGCAGCGACTATTCTACAACAACAGATCGCTGTATTTGTCGCTCTTGAGAGCGAAAGCGAAACGGTTGTAGAAGAAGAAGAGGATGAGATTGATCCGATTTTGCTACGCCCGGTTGATGATCTTGAGCTAACCGTTCGCAGTGCTAACTGTCTGAAAGCAGAAAACATCTACTACATTGGTGATTTGATTCAGCGTACAGAGGTTGAGCTACTTAAAACGCCTAACCTAGGTAAGAAATCATTAACTGAAATTAAAGATGTTTTAGCACAGCGCGGTCTGTCTTTGGGAATGCGTCTAGAAAACTGGCCACCAGCTAGTTTGAAAGACGATAGCAAAGTTCTAGCTCGCTAGATCATTGTTCCCTGACCACCGTAGTTTGGTAAGGAATATATAATGCGTCATCGTAAGAGTGGACGTCACTTAAACCGTACTAGCTCTCATCGCAAAGCGATGTTCAAAAACATGGCTGCTTCTCTATTCGAGCACGAAGTTATTAAAACTACGTTGCCGAAAGCCAAAGAACTTCGTCGCGTTGCTGAGCCTTTGATCACATTGGCGAAAGAAGATTCGGTTGCGAATCGTCGCCTAGCCTTTGCACGTACTCGTAGCAAAGATGCAGTAGGTAAATTGTTCTCTGAGCTTGGTCCTCGTTACCAAGGTCGTCCTGGTGGTTACGTTCGCATTCTAAAATGCGGCTTCCGCGCAGGTGACAATGCACCTATGGCTTACGTTGAACTGGTTGATCGTCCAGTTGCGGAAGCTGCAGACGCTGAGTAATACAGCATTTGCTTAAAAAAAGCCGAGCCACAAGCTCGGCTTTTTTGCGTCTAAAGGTTTGTTATACGGCCATCCGTGGCAATTAATCGATAGACATAAAAAAGGAGCCAGCGGCTCCTTTTTCATTTCATGACTGATAGCACTGATTAAAGCATTGGTTTTAAGAAGCGTGCAGTGTGAGAGGTCTCATGTTCAGCCACTGTCTCAGGGGTGCCTTCGGCCACAATGTAACCGCCACCACTGCCGCCTTCGGGGCCAAGGTCGACGATCCAGTCCGCTGTTTTAATCACATCGAGGTTATGTTCGATCACCACAATGGTATTGCCGTGATCACGTAGGCGATGCAGTACCGATAGTAATAACTCGATGTCGGCAAAGTGTAGGCCTGTGGTTGGTTCATCTAAGATATACAGCGTTTTGCCGGTATCGCGCTTTGATAGTTCCTTGGCCAGCTTCACGCGCTGTGCTTCACCACCCGATAGAGTGGTGGCGGCTTGGCCGAGACGAATATAGCCAAGGCCGACATCGATCAGCGTTTGTAGCTTACGGGCAATGGATGGCACCGGATCGAAGAACTCTCGTGCTTCCTCGATGGTCATTTCCAAACATTCGTGAATGTTTTTGCCTTTGTAAGTGATTTCCAAGGTTTCACGATTGTAACGGTGGCCTTTACAGACATCACAGGGGACGTACACATCCGGCAAGAAGTGCATCTCTACCTTGATCACGCCATCACCCTGACAGGCTTCACAGCGGCCGCCTTTGACGTTAAAGGAGAATCGCCCTGGTTTGTAACCACGGGAACGGGCTTCTTGCGTGGCCGCAAACAGCTCACGCATCGGCGTGAAAATGCCAGTATAGGTGGCTGGGTTAGAGCGCGGTGTACGGCCGATTGGGCTTTGATCGATGTCGACACATTTATCAAAATGATCGAGCCCTTCGATGTGGCTGTGCTCAGCGGCGGTCAGAGTGGTCGCACCATTTAACGCTGTCGCGGCTAATGGGTACAAGGTGCCATTGATTAAGGTCGACTTACCTGAACCGGACACGCCGGTGACACAGGTCATGACGCCTACAGGGATGTTCAAGGTGACATCATTCAGGTTATTGCCTTGGGCACCGTGTAGCGTGATCTGTTTACCTTGTGTCGCTTGGTGACGTAACGCTGGTATTTCAATCTTACGTTTGCCGGTTAGGTATTGGCCAGTGATGGAGGCTTCACAGTCCATGATGTCTTGTGGCGTGCCAGAGGCAATCACTTGGCCGCCATGCACACCAGCGCCTGGGCCGATATCAATCAGGTGGTCTGCGACACGAATCGCATCTTCGTCGTGTTCTACCACGATTACCGTGTTGCCCAGATCACGTAAACGCGTCAGGGTACCGATTAAACGCTCGTTATCACGTTGGTGTAGGCCAATTGAAGGCTCATCGAGAATATACATAACGCCGACAAGGCCGGCACCGATCTGGCTGGCCAAACGAATACGCTGTGCTTCACCACCCGATAGCGAGTCGGCTTTACGATCCAGCGTCAGGTAGTCGAGGCCAACGTTTACTAGGAAGCTTAAACGGTCACGGATTTCTTTGAGGATCTTCTCGGCGATTTCCGCCTTTGCCCCCTGAAGCTGCAACGTTTCAAAGTATTGCAAGCACTCAGCGATTGGCTTCTTCACAATGTCTGGCAGCGTTTCGTCGGCAATAAAGACGTTACGTGCGGCTTTGTTTAAACGGGTGCCGTGACAGGATGAACAAGGTTTGGTGCTGATGTACTGGGATAAGTCATCGCGCACACTGTCCGATTCGGTTTCATGGTAACGACGGTTAAGGTTCGGCAGCACCCCTTCAAAGGCATGCGAGCGCGTCATCTTGTCGCCACGTTCGTTGATGTAGACGAAATCGATTTTATCTTTGCCAGAACCGTTCAGGATGATGTCCTGATACGCCACCGGGATGTCTTTGAATTTCGAATTGATATCAAAGCCATAAAAGTTCGCTAGCGCATTCAGCTGTTGGAAGTAGAAGATGCTGCGACGTCCCCAGCCACGAATCGCGCCTTCACCCAAGGTCAGGCTTTCATCTTGAATCACACGATCGGCATCAAATGCTTGTTGTGTGCCAAGGCCATCACAGGTTTGACAGGCACCATTTGGGTTATTGAACGAGAACAAACGCGGTTCTAGCTCGGTAATGGCGTAGCCACACACTGGACAAGCGAACTTGCTCGAGAACACGAGCTCATCGTTCTCGTCGTCCATATTAATGACTTTGGCGATGCCATCCGACAGCGACAAACAGGTTTCAAAGGATTCGGCTAGGCGCAGTTGCAAGTCTGGACGGACTTTAAAACGGTCAATCACCACCTCGATGGTGTGTTTCTTGTTTTTCTCCAACGCCGGCGCATCGTCCAGATCCACCACGATGCCGTCAATACGAGCACGTACGAAGCCTTTTGACAGCAATTCACTGATGGTATGTAAATGCTCGCCCTTACGATCTTTAATGATCGGCGCCAGCATCATCATTTTGCTTTCTTCTGGCAGTGCTAAGACTTTATCGACCATTTGGCTGATGGTCTGCGCTTCTAAGGGCTCGCCATGGTCTGGACAGCGCGGCTGTCCCGCACGAGCAAACAATAAACGCAGATAATCGTAGACTTCGGTAATGGTACCGACGGTCGAGCGTGGGTTATGTGAGGTCGACTTTTGTTCGATGGAAATCGCCGGAGATAAGCCTTCGATATGATCAATATCGGGCTTTTCCATCATGGACAAGAACTGACGTGCGTAGGTCGATAGGGATTCGACGTAACGACGTTGGCCTTCGGCGTAGAGGGTATCAAATGCGAGTGACGATTTGCCTGACCCTGAGAGTCCGGTAATCACCACCAGCTTGTCGCGAGGAATGTCCAAATCGATGTTTTTAAGATTGTGGGTCCGCGCGCCGCGAAGGGTAATAGTGTCCATGAGTCTCCAAAATGTAATGCAACCAAGGAAAAAGTCATTCAAAATAGAATAACTGTCTATTTTTACAGTAGTTAAAATAGAGCTTCAACGGTATTTTTAGTAAAATCTGCGATCTTTTAACAATCACCTCAAATTACGCAAGTAGTAGCACCTATGGATGTCATTGAACGCCGCTCAGTTTTAGCCCTCGCAATGGTTTATCTGTTCCGTATGTTGGGCTTGTTTCTGATTATGCCTGTTATCAGTGTTGCAGCAGATGGCCTAGACGGCGCCGATGCCGCATTGATTGGTGCCGCGATTGGTATTTATGGTTTTACCCAAGCGACGTTGCAGATCCCGATGGGGATGATGTCCGATAAAGTGGGCCGTAAGCGCGTCATTATTTTTGGCTTAGTGCTGTTTGCCTTGGGCAGTGTGATTTGTGCCAACGCCGATAGCATCATGAGTTTGATCTTCGGTCGTGCGATTCAAGGCGCTGGTGCCATTGCCAGTACCTTAATGGCCTTACTGAGTGATGTCACCAAAGAGCAAAACCGTACCAAAGCGATGGCTAGTGTCGGCATCAGTATTGGTGCGTCGTTCATGCTGTCTTTAATCCTAGGGCCGGTGTTGTTTGAATGGCTCGGCTTATCGGGCTTGTTCTACCTGTCGTTTGCCTTCTCCATTATTGGCATGGCATTGATTATTTGGGTGGTCCCAAATCAGACGCAGCATGCTTTCCGTCGTGATACCACGCCCAGCTTGACGGCTTTGGGTGGTGTCTTAAAGGATGCCCGTTTGCGTTTCTTAAACATCAGCATATTGCTACTGCATGCTAGCCTGACCGCATTGTTTGTTGCGATTCCGAGTCTTTTGATTCATCGTTACGGGTTGTCGTTAGGCAAACACAGTATCTTGTACCTGTTGGTAATGGGCGGCGCCTTTATTTTGATGCTGCCACTGATCATTGCAGCGGAAGGCAAAGGCAAGATGAAGCAGGTGTTGACCTTGGTGATTGCCATCATTGGTCTGACGACTATCCTGATGGAATGGTCATCGCAACTGTGGCTATTTGCCGTGGCGGTATGTTTGTTCTTCGTCGCGTTTAACACGTTAGAAGCGACTTTGCCGTCGGTGATCAGTAAACTGGCACCGGTTGGTTACCGTGGTACGGCCATGGGCGTCTTTTCAACGCACCAATTTATGGGTGCCTTTATCGGTGGTGCTGGTGGCGGTTGGCTACTGCAGCACACATCGGTAGCCATGCTGTTTACTGTGATCGGCTGTGTTTGGTTAGCTTGGGCGTTAGTCAGTGCCATGCAGCCAGCACCGCAACCAGTATCGAGCATGGCGTTTAGTGTTGCCGCGCACAGTGCGCAGGATGTGCAACAGCTGACTCAGCAACTTATGGAAATCCAAGGAGTGGAAGATGTACAGATTTTTACGGATGAGCAGACCGCTTATCTAAAAGTAAACAAGAAACAACTCGACAAAGAGGCGCTGCAGCGTATCGCGCCGCAGGTCAAGTAAACGCTTTATAGAACTTATTGGAGTAACGTCATGGCACGTGGAATCAACAAAGTCATCATCATTGGTAACGCTGGTAGCGATGCAGAAGTGCGCTACATGCCATCTGGCGCAGCCGTTGCCAACGTTAGCCTAGCGACAACAGAGAGCTGGCGTGACCGTCAAACCGGTCAGATGCAAGAACGTACAGAATGGCACCGTGTGGCCTTTATGGACCGTGGTAACTACCGTCTTGGTCAAATCGCCGGTGATTTCATCAAGAAAGGCTCGAAAGTGTACGTAGAAGGTTCGCTACGTACCCGTGAATGGGAAAAAGACGGCATTAAACGTTACACAACAGAAATTGTAGCGAACGAAATGCAACTGCTGGACGGTCGTGCTGACGGCCCACAAGGCGGCGGTTTTGGTGGTGGTCAACAAGCCCCTCAACAAGGTGGCTACGGTGCGCAGGGCGGTTACGGCAATGCGCCACAACAGTCTGAACCACAACAAGGCAGCTACGGTGCATCACCGGCACCATCTGAACCACACCAAGGTTACGGCCAAGCGCCACAACAAGGTGGTGGTTTCGGTGGTCAACAGCCGGCACAACCACAATCGTTCGGTAGCTGGGGTAACCAACCACAGCAAGCACCGGCGCAGCCAAAAGCGCCAGAGCCAGCTAAGCCACAACAACCAGCACCAAGCTTTGACGACTTCGACGACGATATTCCGTTCTAAGATTTGAGTGCGAAGCTGTAATCATTGTTTAAACCTTGCTGGTTACCCAAACCTTAGGCGTGCAGCAGGGCTTTATCTTAACCCTACAGCTTGATTGGGCTCCTTCGGGAGCCTTTTCTGTGTTTATGTGTCCTAGACTGTAGGGGACAGAGTTTTGAGGTAACGTATGCAAGAGGATGATGATTTCTCTTTGTTCGCGCAAGAAGTGCAGGGCATCCGACCAATGAAGAAGACCGAGGTCTACCTAGGTAAGAAACAGGGTGGGGTGGACTTTACTGAGCGCAAAATCGCGGCACAAGTCGCCAAGGTCGAAGACCGCAATCACTTGTCGAAGGACTATGTGGAGCGTGTTGATCCGGACGACATGTTGGAATACAAGAAAGATGGCGTACAAGATGGTGTCTTTAAACGCCTGCGCCAAGGTAAGTATGGCATTGAGTCGCGCTTAGACTTGCACCGTCGTACCGTTGAGCAGGCGCGTCGTGAGGTGTTTCAGTTTGTCGAAGACTGTATGCGTCATGATATTCGCGTCGGCATCATCGTCCATGGCAAGGGCGACCGTACCCCGGATCCACTCGAGCAAGCGACGATTAAAAGCTTTATTAACAAATGGTTACGTGACTTGGATGATGTCATGGCGTTTCATACAGCGCAGCGTCATCACGGCGGCTTGGGAGCGGTGTACGTGTTGTTCCGAAAAAGCGAGAAAGCACGCCTAGAAAACTGGGAACGCCATCAAAAGCGTTAGTCCAGCGCAGCACACGGTCTGTGCCGATCACGTCACATTCTTGATATAATTCACACGCTTTATTGCTTGAGATTAGGGCGATAACGCCCAATGATTCTAGTAATAGAAAACGATTTTAACAGGGGTAATTTATGACCACGACAAATGCACACCACCCAGCATTTAGCGCCATTCGCAGTGAATTTATTGAAGCACTGAATGTGACGGTGCAGGAGTACGAACATAAGGTAACGGGCGCTAAGCATTTTCATATTGCCTCTGACAACGATGAGAACGTGTTTTTAGTTGGCCTAAAAACCGTACCGACGGATTCCACTGGTGTCGCACACATTCTCGAGCACACGGTACTTTGTGGCTCTGAGCGTTTCCCAGTGCGTGACCCCTTCTTTATGATGATTCGTCGTTCCTTGAACACCTTTATGAACGCCTTCACCTCATCCGATTGGACCGCTTACCCATTTGCCAGTAAGAACAAGAAAGACTTCCGCAACCTATTGGATGTCTACTTGGACGCGGTGTTCTTTTCACGTCTGGACCCACTGGACTTTTCTCAAGAAGGCCATCGCCTAGAGTTTGCTGAGCCGACCAATTCAGAGTCGGAGCTGACCTTTAAAGGTGTGGTGTTCAACGAGATGAAAGGCGCGATGAGCTCGCCCACCTCTGTTTTATGGCAAGCACTGACCAAGTACCTATGCCCAAGCAACACCTACCACTTTAACTCTGGCGGTGAGCCTAGCGATATTCCAGATCTATCGTACGACGATTTGATGGCCTTCTATCGTAAGCATTACCACCCATCGAATGCCGTCTTTATGACCTTTGGTGACATTCCTGCAGAAGAGCTGCAGGCAGAATTCGAAAGCAAAGTGCTGAGCCGCTTCGAGCGTTTAGACGACCAAGTGAGCGTACCCAATGCCAAGCGTTACTTCTCGCCAGTACGTGTGGAAGAAGGCTATGCCACCGACGAAGCCAAAGAAGATGGCAGCCATGTGGTGGTGGGTTGGTTGCTAGGTGAAAGCATCGACCTTGCACAACAATTTGAAGCACAGTTGCTATCCAGTGTGCTGCTGGATAACTCCGCATCACCGTTACGTCGTGCCCTTGAAAACTCTGAGTTGGGGGCGTCGCCATCGCCGATGTGTGGCCTTGAAGACAGCAATAAAGAAATGAGCTTTATGTGTGGTCTAGAAGGCGTTAAACGTGACAACGCGCCACAAGTGGAAGCGCTGATTCTACAAACTCTAGAAGACATCGCTGAAAATGGAGTCGACCAAGACATGGTGGAAGCCATGCTGCACCAATTAGAGTTGAGTCAACGTGAAATCGGTGGCGACAGCTACCCATACGGCTTGCAGCTGATCCTAACCGCGCTATCAACGGCCGTGCACCAGGGCGATGTGATTGCCCAGCTGGATCTAGACCCAGTGATCGACAGCATGCGCGAGAAAGTGCTGCACGAAGACTATATTCCGACCTTGGTACGTGAGTTACTGTTGTCGAATGCGCACCGAGTGACCTTGACACTTAGTCCTGATGAAGCCCTAGAAACGCGCCGTAACCAAGCGGAAAAAGATCGTCTTAGCCATATCAAAGCAGGACTCAGTGACGAGAAAAAACAACACATCATCGAGCGTAGCCAAGCGCTGAAAGCGCGCCAAGAGCAGGTTGATGATATGAGTATTCTGCCAAAAGTGGGCCTCGAAGATGTGCCCGCGCGCTTACCTGAATACGAAAACGAAAAAGTGGCAGAGAGTTTGCCGATTACCTTCTACCCACAGGGTACCAACGGTTTGGTCTATCAGCAGTTGGTGACTGAGTTACCAGCCTTAACAGAGCAAGAAACCCAGCATCTGCCACTGTACTGCTACCTAGTGACGGAATTAGGAGTTGGCGAGCAAGATTACTTAGCAATCCAGTCGCGCCAAGCGCAAGTGTGTGGTGGACTAGGCGCTTCGTCATCGATTCGTCCCGAGCTGATCGATAAGCAACGCGTAGCGGGCTACTTTGTGCTGAGTTCCAAGGCCTTGGTACCCAATGCTGCGGCCATGACCGAGTTGATGGCGCAGACCTTCAATGATGTGCGTTTTGATGAAGCAGGGCGTATTAAAGAACTAATTGCTCAGCGCCGTGCCCGTCGTGAGCGTTCCATCACAGGCCAAGGCCATGCTTTAGCCATGAGTGCTGCAACCAGTGGCATGTCTGGTTTGTCTGCGCAACAAGAAGCTTGGGGCGGCATGACTGGTATTCGTGATGTGATTGCCTTAGATGATGCACTAAAAGCTGATGCAAACGCTATGACCACCTTGCGCACCACGCTAGAATCGATTCATAGCAAACTTGCTGGCGCTGCGAAGCAAGTTTTATTGGTGGCGGAGCCGCATCATAAAGAGTCTCTGTTAGAAGCCATCACGCCAGTTTGGCACACTGTCAGCAACCACGAGCAGGTCTCACACTTCTCATTGCCTGCCATTGACCAGAACGTGAAACAAGCTTGGGTCACGGCGACACAAGTGAGTTTCTGTGCCAAGGCTTTCAAAGCGGTCTCTGGTGAGCACCCAGACGTCCCCGTGCTAACGGTATTAGGCGGCTTCCTACGTAACGGTTACTTACACCGTGCGATTCGTGAGCAAGGTGGCGCCTACGGCGGTGGAGCAACGTTTGATGCCAGCTGTGGCGCATTCCGCTTCTTCTCGTACCGTGACCCACGTTTGTTAGAAACGCTGGCAGACTTTGATGCGTCGATTGAGTGGCTATTGAGTAGCGAACATTCACACGATGCTTTAGAAGAAGCTGTGTTGGGTGTGATCGGCTCGATGGACAAACCCAGCTCGCCAGCCGGTGAAGCGCAAAGTGACTTCTTCCAGCAACTGCACCGTCGTAGTCAAGCCTACCGTGAAGCATTCCGTGCCGGTGTCTTGGCGGTAACCATCGAGGATCTACAGCGCGTGGCGAAGCTTTACTTAACAAAAGAGAATGAAAGTACAGCGGTGGTGACAGCTGCTTCTAACAAAGCCATGTTAGAGGAAGCGGGCTTCGAGATTTGTACACTATAACGATAACTTAAACCTGAATGGACAGTTCAATGGATCAGTTTCATGACATACGCCCTTACAACGACGATGAGGTCGCCGGGGTGTTACAAAATTTGGTAAATACGCCCGACTTTATCGACACGATTGTCGGCTTCAAATTTACTAAATGGCCACAGTGGACACGTGGATTCTTAGCGATGGTCGTTAAGCACGTTTTGCAAAAGGAAGTGCGCAAAATTAATGATGTGCACGCTTTCCAGACGCAAGTGGCCGATTACATGGAACGTATGATTAAAACCACCACCAGCAATGTCGAGTACCGTGGTATTGAAAAGCTGGCCAAAAACGAAGGCTATCTATTTCTTTCCAACCACCGTGATATCGCTATGGATCCTGCATTTGTGAACTATGGCTTGTATCTCAATGGGTTGGATACGGTACGTATTGCCATTGGTGATAACTTGTTGCGTCGTCCATTCGTGTCAGACCTGATGCGTTTGAATAAGAGTTTTATTGTTAAGCGTTCGGTGAATGGGGTGCGTGAAATGATGGCGGCCTTTGGTCAGCTGTCGGATTACATCACCCATTCCTTAACGCAAGAGCACTGTAATATCTGGATCGCCCAGAAAGAAGGGCGCGCCAAAGATGGCCTTGATCAAACCGATCCAGCGATCATCAAGATGTTTTACATGAGCCAGAAAAAGCAGAAAGTCGCCTTTCCTGATGCCATGCAAAACTTAAAGATCGTACCGGTATCGATTTCCTACGAATACGATCCATGTGCCTTTGACAAGGCTCGTGAACTGCACGAAAAGTCGACCACAGGCTCTTATCAAAAAGCAGAGTTTGAAGACATCGACAGCATTCGCAAGGGCATTGTCGGCCGTAAAGGTAAAGTCATCGTCACCTTTGGTGATGTGATTGACCATAACTGTGCCACTCCGGATGAGATGGTGGCGGAAGTGGATCGCCAAATCATTGGTTCCTACGCCATTCAGTCGACCAATAGTGCGGCTCAGAAAGTGTTAAATGGCGAACCAAGTGGTGACTCTGTATTTGATGAATACATGGCGACTTGCCCAGCAGAATTGCGTGAGACGGTATTACGTATGTACGCCAACCCACTGATTCAAAAGCAAGAGCGTGGCCTGTAATTGGCTTAATCAATATGGAGTAAGCGCTTTATGAAACCTAGGAATTCGTTGCGAGCTTTGATCGGCTCGTTGTTGTTCGCGGTGTGCTATGGCCTGCTTACTGGCTTTACCGGCGTGTTGGCGCCGTTGATCGCTTGGATGCTGCCACCGAGCTGGCGTCAGCCAGTGTTGAATGTGCACAACCACCTATTGTTGTTTATATTTCGCAAAGTAGTCGGTGTCAAAGTTGAGGTGATCGGCCGAGAGAACCTGCCAGCGAAAGACCGTCCAGTGGTGTTGGCAGCGAACCACCAGAGTGAGTGGGAAACCTACTTGTTGCAGGTGCTGAAGACACCGATTTCAACGGTGTTGAAGAAAGAACTGTTGTCGATCCCCTTCTTTGGTTGGGGCTTGCGTATGGTGCAGCCGATTGCCATTGACCGTGCTAAACGTGCGGGGGCATTGAAGCAGATCTTGAAGCAAGGCAAGGAGCGTATTGCAGCGGGTCGCTCGGTGCTGATTTTCCCCGAGGGAACGCGTACTTTGCCTGGCAAAGAGCGTGACTTTAACAAAGGGGCTGCGATGTTAGCGTCTTCGGCGAAAGCACCGATCTTACCGGTTGTGCATAACGCAGGACATGCTTGGCCTGGTCGAACTTGGCGCCGTTACCCTGGTACCATCACGGTAGTGATTGGTCCCTTGATTGAGGTGGAAGGGAAAGACACTAACCAGATTCATGAAGAAATGGAGACTTGGATGCGCGCTGCGATGCGCCAGTATCCATGAAGCGCTGCTTAATCCACCTGCTATCAGATTAAACACATCAAATAGCAGACATAAAAAAACCGCACTTTAAAGTGCGGTTTTTTTGATTTGGAAATCGTTGGCGAACGATTAGCCTTCGTATTTTTTGAATACTAGGCTGGCGTTGGTACCGCCGAAACCGAAGCTGTTTGACATAACGTGCGTCAGTTCAACGTCGTCTTGACGTGTCACGGCCACTGGGATGTCACCAGCTTCTGGATCAAGTTCTTCGATATTGGCAGAAGCGCAGATGAATTTGTTTTCCATCATTAGCAAGCTGTAGATGGCTTCATGTACACCGGCCGCACCTAGAGAGTGACCCGATAGCGACTTAGTTGAGCTGATCACTGGGATCTCAGAGCCGAATGTTTCGCGAACGGCTTGTAGTTCTTTCATGTCACCGGCAGGAGTACTGGTACCGTGGGTGTTGATGTAATCGATCTTGCCATCAACAGTGCTCATAGCCATTTGCATACAACGCACTGCGCCTTCACCTGATGGTGCGACCATGTCGTAGCCGTCAGATGTTGCACCGTAACCTACCACTTCAGCGTAGATTTTCGCGCCACGAGCTTTAGCGTGTTCTAGTTCTTCAAGAACTAGAATGCCGCCGCCGCCTGCGATAACGAAGCCGTCACGCTTGGCATCGTAGGCACGAGATGCTTTCTCAGGGGTGTCGTTGTACTTAGAAGACAACGCGCCCATTGCGTCAAACATACACGTTTGTGTCCAGCTTTCTTCTTCGCCGCCACCTGCAAATACAACGTCTTGCTTACCTAATTGGATAAGCTCCATTGCGTTACCGATACAGTGTGCACTGGTAGAACAAGCCGATGTGATCGAGTAGTTCACGCCTTTGATTTTGAATGGTGTCGCAAGACACGCAGATACGGTGCTACCCATCGTTTGAGTAACACGGTATGGGCCAACACGCTTAACGCCTTTTTCACGCAGTGTGTCAGCGGATTCCACCAGGTTTTTCGCCGAAGCGCCGCCAGAACCAGCGATCAAACCTGTGCGGATGTTAGAAACTTGGTCTTCGCCTAGACCTGAGTCAGCAATGGCTTGCTGCATAGATACGTAAGCGTAAGTTGCCGCGTCCCCCATGAAACGACGTACTTTACGGTCGATTTCAGTGTCGTCTAGGTCGATACGACCACAAACGTGACTACGGAAACCTTTTTCTTGGTAGTCTTCCGCGAAACGAATGCCTGAACGGCCTTCACGCAGGGACTCAAGAACTGTCTGTTTGTCATTGCCAAGGCAGCTAACAATGCCCAAGCCAGTTACAACTACACGACGCATAACTAATGTGCCTCTTATACTCTTAATCTTTTAGAAGTTTTCTGTTGATGTGAACAAGCCTACACGTAGGTCTTTTGCCGTGTAAATTTCACGACCATCTACAGACACACTTCCGTCAGCAATGCCCATTACAAGCTTGCGTTCGATCACGCGCTTCAGGTCAATACGGAACGTTACTTTTTTAGCGGTTGGCAGAATCTGCCCAGTGAATTTTACTTCGCCAGAACCCAATGCACGGCCACGACCTTTGTTGCCTTTCCAACCTAGGAAGAAGCCAACAAGCTGCCACATAGCATCAAGACCTAGACAACCAGGCATGACTGGGTCGCCAGGAAAGTGGCATTCAAAGAACCAAAGGTCTGGGGTGATATCCAATTCAGCAATGATTTCACCTTTCCCGAATGCACCGCCTTCAGTAGAGATGTTGGTGATTCGGTCTAGCATAAGCATGTTGCCAACAGGTAGCTGAGCGTTACCTTCGCCAAACATTTCGCCGTAGCCGCACTTTAAAAGTTCGTCTTTTTCAAACGATGAAGCTGTAGTCATTATAGTCCTATTTCCACCGCCCAGTTATTTACTTAAGCAATTGAGCGCGTGGTCCAGTTAGCAGTATGAAAATCCATGAGATTATATCGGTTCGGGGAAGTAATATGAATGTTTGTGCGGAAAAAAACCAATTGAGAGTCGGTAAAAGTACGTTTTTTTTGTCTATTTACGTTACAAAACGACAAAATTTACACTCATGAGCAGTAACCGCTAGCATATAGGTCGGTAGCTTAAGGCAGTTTTCTAAACTGTATCACGATACGATGGGAGCGAAAGTGAGCAGAATTTCTTATCAACAGCAAAACTTTTCAGTCACAGATGGGCAACTGTCGGTGCATCTACATTTGCTTAAAGACGCCTCGCAAACTTTGCATTTTCTCCACGGCAACGGCTTCGCAGTGCGCACTTATGATGCCTTGCTAGAGGGCATCGTGGCGCAGGATAACCTTATGTTGCAAGACGCAGCGGGGCATGGCTTGTCCCCGGCAGGTGAAGCATTTGTTGGCTGGGAGCGATCGTCCGAGCGTTTTCAATCGTTACTGATGCAACAGCGCGCTGAGCACGATTGGTCGAAAGTCATTGGGCTTGGGCACAGTTTTGGTGGTTGCATGACTTTGCTGATGAGTGCGCGGCAGCCAGACCTGTTCCAAAAAAATGTTTTGCTAGACCCTGCTTTCTACCCGCCTGAGATGATTGAACAGTTGATGGCACAAGCCCAGCAGGGGGTGTCGCGTAAGTCGTTATTAGTGCGTCAAACCGAGCGTCGTCGGACCCATTGGCAAAACGCTCAGGAAGTGGTCGACAGTTTACGTGGTCGTGGTGCCTTTGTCGGTTGGCAAGAGCGCTGTTTGCAGGATTATGTGTCTGCCTCGACCCATGACAACGCGACTGGAGAGCGTGAGTTAAACTGTCCGCCATGGCTGGAAGCGGCATTATTTGGTAGTTCGCCGCGTTCCTTATGGCCTGCTTTAGAAAGTATCAACACACCTACGTTTGTGTTGTGGGGCACAGCGACCCATGAGATGTTCCAAACCTCTTATCGCTTGGCACAAACACTGAATCCAAATTTGCATTTTATTGAAGTGCAGGGCGACCACTGCTTCATGATGCAGTACCCAAAGGAAACGGCGGAACTGGTACGAGCGATTATTGATCGCGGGGAAGAGGGTGTCCGAGCGCTGGCGCACTCGGACTTTATTATCAGTTACGGCGGTTAACCGCTGCGTTGGCTAGGCTGATCAGCGCTTGCTTGTAGTCACTGTCTGGTAGGTCTGCGATCGCGGCAATGGCCAATTCAGATTGTTGCTTGGCCTGATCTTCCGTGTATTCGATGGCACCACAGTCACGCACATCGGCTAGGATAGCGTCTAGTTGTTCAAGGCCACCCGTCTCGATCGCTGAGCGAACGCGTACTTTGGCTTCGTCGGTACCGTGCTTCATGGTGAAGATCAGTGGTAGCGTAGGCTTACCTTCGGCCAAGTCGTCGCCGACGCTTTTGCCCATTTCTTCAGCGGTTGAAACATAGTCCATGACATCGTCAATCAATTGGAAAGCGGTGCCTACGTACATGCCGTATTGGCGTAGGGCTTCTTGATGTGCGCTGCTGGCTTCGGCAACGACCGCACCACACAAGGCTGCGCCTTCGAACAGTTTTGCGGTTTTGTATTGAATCACCTTGATGTAGTTATCTTCGGTGGTGTCCGGATCGCCACAGTTGATCAACTGCTGCACTTCACCTTCGGAAATGATGTTGGTGGTGCCGGACAAGATTTCCATGCATTGAAAGCTGCCCACGTCGACCATGATTTGGAACGCGCGAGTGTAAAGGAAGTCACCTACTAGAACACTGGGTGCATTGCCCCATTCTTCATTGGCGGTTTTCTTGCCGCGACGCATGTCGGATTCATCGACCACATCATCATGTAGCAATGTCGCGGTGTGGATGAACTCGATGATGGAGGCCATTTTTACCGCGTTGCTGAGTGTTGTCTCGGTGAGACCATTAGCTGGCTGTGCGGCACGGGCGGCTAGCAAGACCATCAATGGGCGCAAACGTTTGCCACCATTGCTGATAATGTAGTAACCAATTTGTTCGATCAGAGGGATTTCGCTCTTAAGTTGCGAAACAATGTAGTCGTTTACCTGACCGAATTCATCGGCCACCACGTCATGAAAATTAGTAGGTTGCATGGAACTTCCGAAGCTAAAATATAGTCAAGCTGAACAGCAAGAGGCGTCCATGCTAGGTAAGCTCCCACACGGGGTCAACCCAAAACCGTAAAAATACTGCTAGCAGTGTGATTTGGGTTGTGTTTGCTGGTTCTCTTTTGTACAATTCGGCGTCCGATTTGCCCATATTTTTGCTCCCTATCATATGGTGAAGTGTAAGTCTTTGAATGGCCTGCATTTGTAAGCCACTAGAAGTAGGTCAAATACAATCCAGTAGCCGGGCAAATTCATTTGGAGATAGAAAATGTTTGCAGTGATCAAAACAGGCGGTAAGCAATACCGCGTACAAGAAGGTCAAACGCTTAAAGTAGAAAAACTAGCTATCGAAGCTGGTTCTGCTGTTGAGTTCGACGACGTTCTTCTTGTAAGCAACGGCGACGACGTTAAAGTTGGCGCGCCAGTTGTTGAAGGCGCTAAAGTAACAGCTGAAGTTGTTGCTCACGGCCGTGGTGACAAGGTTAAGATCTTGAAATTCCGTCGTCGTAAGCACTCTATGAAACGCGCGGGTCACCGTCAGTGGTTCACAGAAGTTAAAATTACTGGCATCAAGTAATTTAAGCGTTTAAAGATTCAATATTTAGGAGTAAATCATGGCTCACAAAAAAGCTGGTGGTAGTACTAAAAACGGTCGCGACAGTCAGTCGAAACGCTTAGGTGTTAAACGCTTTGGCGGCCAAGTTGTTGTACCAGGTAACATTCTAGTTCGTCAACGTGGTACTGAATTCCACGCTGGTGAAGGCGTACGTGTTGGTAAAGACCACACTCTATTCGCTGTTGCTGAAGGTCAAGTGAAATTCGAAGTTAAAGGTAAGTTCAAGCGTCGTACAGTTTCTGTCGTAGCTGCTGCCTAATCGCTTAGCGAATTATCAAAAAGAGCTCCGCAACGCGGGGCTTTTTTTTTGGAAAAATTCTATAATCAGTGCCACTGAGTTCTGATAACGCACCTAAGAGGTGATTTTGTGAAATTTGTTGATGAAGCCACGATTTACGTTCGCGCAGGTAAAGGTGGTAACGGCGCTTTAAGCTTCTGGCGAGAAAAGTTTGTCGCGAAAGGTGGCCCAGACGGTGGCGATGGCGGTGATGGTGGTAGTGTGTATTTGGTGGCGGATGATTCGCTGAACACACTGATCGACTTCCGCTTTACGAAGAAATATATCGCGGAAAACGGCCAAGGTGGTATGGGTCGCGATATGACCGGCTCGAAAGGCGAAGACCTTGAAGTGAAAGTGCCAGTGGGTACGACCGTGATTGATGAAGACACCGGCGAAACGCTAGGTGATTTAGTCTCGATCGGCCAGCGCCTGAAAGTGGCTCAAGGTGGTCATAAAGGTTTAGGTAACACGCGCTTTAAGTCGAGTACTAACCGTGCCCCACGTCAGACGACCAAAGGTACGGAAGGTGAAGAGCGTAACCTTAAGCTTGAAATGAAGGTATTGGCAGACGTTGGTTTGCTAGGTCTTCCAAACGCAGGTAAGTCGACCTTTATCCGTTCAGTTTCGTCTGCCAAGCCAAAAGTGGCGGACTATCCGTTTACAACGCTTGTGCCAAACCTAGGTGTGGTCAAAGTGAAGAAGCACCAGAGCTTCGTGATCGCCGATATTCCTGGAATCATCGAAGGTGCGGCAGAGGGTGCCGGTCTTGGTATTCGTTTCTTGAAGCACTTGGTGCGTAACCGCATCTTGCTACACATCGTTGATATGGCACCGTGGGATGAGATTACCCCAGCGGAAGCTGCAGTGATTGCTGTAAACGAATTGCAGGAATTCTCGCCAACCTTGGCGGAGAAGCGTGATCGTTGGTTGGTCTTGAACAAGCTGGACATGGTGCCAGAAGAGGAACGTGAAGAGCGTTGCCAAGCCGTGATCGATGCACTGGGCTGGGAAGGTAAAACTTACCGTATTTCTGCGATTGCCGCAGAAGGTACAGAAGTCTTGTGTCTTGACCTAATGACCGCATTGGATGAAATGCGTGAAACCTTGACCAATGACGAAGAGGCGCAAGCGGAAGAAAAAGCGATCCGTGACCTAATCGATGAAGAGGGTCGTGAGCGTATTCGTCTATTGCGTGCTAACCGTCGTCGTGCTGCACAAGAAGACGACGATGACTTTGATGATGACGATTACGATGTGGACGTAGAGTACGTTCGTTAACTTTTAGTGAGATAAGCAGTAAATGGAAATGAGAGAGAAGATTGCATCCGCTCAGCGAGTGGTTGTGAAGATAGGCAGTGCTTTGTTAACCAACGATGGCCAAGGCCTCGATGTCGCAAACATTGGCCTATGGGTGGCTCAGATTGCGCAGTTGCGTGCTCAGGGCAAGGAAGTGGTGTTGGTGTCTTCAGGGTCCATCGCTGCTGGTATGAAACGCCTAGGCTTCTCCTCACGACCGACCCAGGTAAACGAACTGCAAGCTGCTGCGGCCGTAGGTCAAAGTGAGCTGGTGGGCGTTTACGAATCTCACTTTGAAGTGCATGGCTTGTGTACGGCGCAAATCCTGTTAACCCATGAAGATTTGTCAAACCGTCGCCGTTACCTTAACGCTCGATCTTCCCTACGTACCCTGCTAAGCCTGGGTGCTGTACCTATTATTAACGAGAATGACACGGTTGTAACCGATGAGATTCGGTTTGGTGATAACGACACGCTAGGGGCCCTAGTGGCGAACCTAGTGGAAGCCGATGCCCTGATTATCTTAACGGACCAAAAAGGTTTGTACGATAAAAATCCTCGTGATCATAAAGATGCAACATTAATCTCGCATGCTTCGGCTAGCGATGAGGGCTTAGACGCAATGGCCAGCGGTGGCGCTGGGGTATTGGGTACTGGCGGTATGTTGACCAAAGTACGCGCAGCACGCTTAGCGGCGCGTTCTGGTGCGCATACGGTGATTGCATCGGGTCGTGAGGGCAGCGTCATTCTGCGAGTAGCCAATGGTGAGATTATCGGTACTTGGTTGCAGCCAGAGCATGACCGTCTGTCAGCGCGTAAACAATGGTTGGCGGGTCACCTGAAGAGTCGTGGTACTTTGATCATCGACGATGGCGCGGTGCGGGCACTGCGTCAGTCTGGCACCAGCCTATTGCCGGTGGGTGTTAAAGATGCCGAAGGGGCCTTCTCTCGTGGTGACATGGTGATGTGTGTGGATCAGGGTGGTCGCATTGTGGCACGAGGTTTGGTGAACTACAGCATTGCAGAAACGCTCAAGCTGCTGGGTAAACCGTCTACTGAGCGTGCTGCAATCCTAGGTTATGAAGGCGAGCCAGAACTGATTCACCGCGATGACTTAGTGGTTAATTAGAGGAAGCGGTAAACATGGCAAAGCCAGGTAAAGTTGGGTTAGAGCGGGTATTGGATGCGACGCGTTATTCTTATCAAGGATTGCGAGCACAATGGCGCTATGAAGCGGCTTTTCGCCAAGAAGTATGGTTGTTCTTAGTCGCATTGCCATTGGCTTTGTGGCTAGGGGACACGGCGCTAGAAAAAGCGCTGATGATTTTCTCGGTCGGTTTGGTGTTGGTGGTGGAAACTATCAACTCTAGTATCGAGGCGGTGGTCGATCGCATCAGTGACGAGAAGCATGAGTTGTCTGGTCGTGCAAAGGATTTGGGGTCAGCGGCGGTGATGCTGAGTTTAAGCTTGGCGGGCGTGGTGTGGCTATTCTTACTGTTTAACTGAGTGCTGGCACTCAGTTAACAGACATAAAAAAACCGGCGCAAGCCGGTTTTTTTATGGGATTAGGCCAGTGCTTTGATTTTAGCACTCAAGCGGCTCTTATGACGAGCTGCTTTGTTTTTGTGATATAGGCCTTTGTCAGCAGCTTTGTCTAGCTTAGATGTCGCTACAACGTATGCTGCTTGAGCTTCTTCTTTGTTACCTGCTTCAATAGCTGCATCTACTTTTTTCAAGTATGTGCGCACCATAGAGCGCAGGCTACCATTGTGAGCGCGACGCTTGATCGCCTGGCGCGCACGTTTTTTTGAACCGGCGGAGTTTGCCACAGTCTGGCTCCTTCAATCTTTCAATAATTAAAACGACACAACGGGCTGTTGAATCGCTTGTGAATGTCAAGTTTAAACTTGAAAATCTCGCGGCGGATTTTACCAGCTTTTGGCGTTGCTACAACCCCAAACGTACATTATTAGTAGTGAAAAGTACATTTTTTGGCTGTTTGGTCACCAGCTAAATGCTATTCTTGGCCAAATTTATCGCTAGAACATGATCTTATGTCAGACTCCCAATCGATTAAATCTCGATCGCTTTTGCGTTCTGGTTTGCTGGTTTCTTTGTGTACATTCGCTTCGCGTATTCTGGGTTTGGCGCGAGATGCGGCATTGGCCTTTGTATTGGGGGCCAGTGCTGGCGCCGATGCGTTTTATGTGGCGTTTAAGATTCCTAACTTCTTCCGCCGGTTGTTTGCCGAAGGGGCGTTTGCCCAAGCCTTTGTGCCGGTATTAAGTGATTACCGCGTTAATGAGGGGCATGACGCCGTGCGTGAATTGATCGCGGCGGTGACGGGCTCGCTGAGTTTGGTGTTGCTGGCGGTCACGGCAGTATTTATGGCCGCGTCCCCTTGGGTAGTGTATGTGTTTGCCCCAGGCTTCGCCGATAACCCTGGGCAATTGGCGCTGGCATCCAGTTTGCTGACCATTACCTTCCCTTATTTGCTCTTCATCTCTCTGACGGCGTTGGCGGGCGGCATTCTAAATGCCCATGGCGAATACGGCGTGCCAGCGATTACGCCAATCTTCTTAAATATCTCCTTGTTGGTGGCAACCTTAGGTTTTGCCACCAGTGCCAGTCAGGCGGAGCTAAGCATCGCTTGGGGGGTGTTTGCCGCAGGACTCGTACAGTTGCTGTTCCAAGTGCCCTTCTTAGCGCGTTTGAAACTATTGCCGCGCCCAACCGTTGGTTTCTCCCATCCTGGGGTGAAGCGTATCTTGTTACTGATGGGGCCGGCATTATTTGGTGTCTCAGTAGGGCAGATTAACTTGCTGTTGGATACGGTACTGGCCTCGCTGCTGGAAACCGGCAGCATTACCTGGCTGTATCTATCGGACCGTCTCTATGAATTGCCGCTGGGGATTTTTGCCATCGCCATCAGTACGGTGATCTTGCCGTCCTTGTCGCGCAGTCACTCGAGTCAGTCGGGCGAGCGTTTCGCCGATACCCTTGATTGGGGCTTGCGCTTGTTGTTGTTAATAGCCGTGCCATCGGCCTTGGCGTTGTGTATTTTGGCGAAGCCGATTATCGCGACCGTGTTCTATCGTGGTGAGCTGACGGCCTACGATGTGGAAATGGCAGCCATGAGTTTGCAGGCCTACTCCATTGGTTTGGTGTTTATGATGTTGATCAAGGTGTTGGCGCCAGGTTATTACTCGCGCCAAGATACCAAGACGCCGGTGAAGATTGGTCTGATCGCTATGGTGGCCAATATGGTGTTTAACTTGATCCTAGTATGGCCGTTCGGGCACGTGGGCTTGGCGCTGGCGACCAGCTTGTCTGCGGCATTGAATGCATTACTGTTATGGATTGGTTTGCATCGTGATGGTAGCCATCGCTTCTCTAAAGAGTGGTGGTTACTGCTGAGAGTGTTGCTATTGGGCTCGGCACTGTTGTTGGCCTGGTTATGGTTCTATGACAGTTTAAATATTGTCTGGACAGAGATTTCTAGCTGGCAACGGGTGCAGCATATGTTGCTGGTGGTGTGTGTCGGCGTGTTGGTCTATGGCCTCGGTTTGCTGTTGGCGGGCCTTAGAATGCGTCATTTGCGTGCCCAAGATTAAGTTGTCATGAACTTGCTCCCTACCTTTGCGTGGGGGAGTGCTATATAATCGCGGTTATTTTTTCAGCGGCTAATAGGTTTTTGCCGGTACGAGGTGATATGGAACTGGTTCGGGGTATTCACAATATCCAAGCAGCGCAACGTAATGGCGTGCTCACAATTGGTAATTTTGACGGTGTACATCTTGGTCATCAGGCGATCCTAGACCGAGTGAAGTCGTTGGCTGAGCACTATCAGGCGCCGTCTGGGATTATGATCTTTGAGCCGCAGCCGCGTGAGTTTTTTGCGCCGCAGGATGCGCCGGGGCGTTTGTCGCGTTTGCGTGACAAAGTTGCCTTGTTGTCCAAGCATGGTATCGACTATGTGTTGTGCATGCCGTTTAACAGCCGCTTGCGCAATCTAGACGCTAACGCTTTTTGCCAGCAAGTACTGCACGATGGTTTGGCCGTTAAACATTTAGTCGTCGGTGATGACTTCCGCTTTGGCTGCGATCGCCAAGGTAACTTCGATTACCTCGAAGCCTTCGGCTCGCAACACGGTTTTGATGTGGAAAGTACCTCGTCCATTCTAAATGGGGAAGGTTCGCGCATCAGTAGCTCGCTGGTGAGACAACGCCTAAATCAAGGTGATATGGTGTCTGCTGAAGCCATGCTGGGGCATCCCATTACTATGGGTGGTCGTGTGGTCGGCGGGCAGCAGTTAGCGCGTCGTTTAGGTTTTCCTACCGCGAATGTATTTTTAAAAGGTGTGACGCCTGCCTTATCAGGCGTTTATGCCGTGACGGTGCCAGTGGATGGTCGAGAATACTCTGGTGTGGCCAACATCGGAGTCCGCCCTACAGTGGATGGCAAGACGCCAATCCTTGAGGTGCACCTATTTAATTTCAGTGGCGACTTGTACACCCGCTATTTAGAGGTGACATTCCGCCACTTTATTCGTCCAGAGCGCAAAATGAACGGCCTGGAAGAACTGGAAAAGCAAATTCAATGTGATAAAGAAGAAGCGCTACGCTTTTTCTCCAATCAGTGACCGATGATCTTTGAGGATAAATCGAATAACCATGAGTGAGTATAAATCAACGCTGAATTTGCCAGAAACCGCTTTCCCTATGCGCGGTGACTTGGCAAAACGTGAACCAGCGATGCTAAAACGCTGGCAAGATATGGACTTGTACAACAAAGTACGAGCAGTAAGCAAAGGCCGTAAATCTTTCATTCTTCATGATGGCCCTCCATATGCCAACGGCAGTATTCACATTGGTCACGCGGTTAACAAAATCCTCAAAGACATTATTGTTAAATCTAAAACCGTTAGTGGATTCGATGCGCCGTACATTCCTGGTTGGGACTGTCATGGTCTCCCGATCGAGCACAAAGTTGAGCAAATGATCGGTAAAGCGGGCGACAAAGTGTCGTTCAAAGATTTCCGCGCGAAATGCCGTGAGTACGCTTACTCGCAAGTAGAAGAGCAGAAGAAAGACTTTATCCGTCTGGGCGTGATGGGCGATTGGGAAAACCCATACCTAACGATGAACTTCGTAACCGAAGCCAACATCGTACGTTCACTAGGCAAGATCGCTGAAAACGGCCACCTAGTAAAAGGCTTCAAGCCAGTTTACTGGAGTGTGGTGGGTGGTTCTGCACTAGCGGAAGCGGAAGTGGAATACCAAGACAAAACGTCTTTGTCCCTAGACGTGCGTTACGCACCACAAGACGAAGCGGCATTCCTTGGCAAATTCTCTGACGTAGCAGGCGAAGGCAAAGTATCCGTTGTGATCTGGACCACCACGCCTTGGACACTGCCAGCGAGCCAGGCGGTATCGATTCATCCAGAATTCAACTACGCCCTAGTGGAAGTAGACATGGGTGCGGGTAAAGAGCGTCTGGTGTTTGCCGAAGACATGGTGGAAGGCATCATGCAACGCTACGGTCATGAAGACTACCGTATCGTAGGCCGTGCAGTGGGTGCAGATCTTGCTGGTCTTGTACTTAACCATCCATTTATGGAACGTGATATCCCTGTTCTTCTAGGCGATCACGTTACTGCGGACGCCGGTACAGGCTGTGTACACACCGCACCTGACCATGGTGTCGACGACTTTAATGTTGGCCGTGCTAACGGTATTGGCACCATCAACCTAGTACAAGATAACGGTGTCTACTCTGATGCGGCAGGCGAGTTCGCAGGCATGCACGTTTACAAGGTAGACGACGCGGTATTAGAAGCGCTAGGTCGCAACGATGCACTGGTGTTCCAGTCTAAACTTTTCCATAGCTACCCACACTGCTGGCGTACGAAAACACCTTTGATCTTCCGTGCCACACCACAGTGGTTCATCAGCATGGATGAGAAAGGTCTACTAGACGACGCCAAAGAGGCGGTGAAGGGCGTGAAGTGGACACCTTCTTGGGGTCAAAACCGCATGGAAGGTATGTTGAACAATAGCCCAGACTGGTGTGTGTCACGTCAGCGTACATGGGGCGTGCCAATTGCACTGTTCATCAATAAAGAAACACAAGAACTTCACCCAGAGACGCCACGTCTAATCGAAGAAGTGGCGCAGCGTATCGAAAAAGAAGGTATGGATGCGTGGTTCGAATTGGATGCAGCGGAACTGCTAGGTGAAGAAGCTGACCAGTACAGCAAGGTAACCGACACATTAGACGTATGGTTCGACTCAGGTGTGACGCACTACTCAGTAATCGATCAGCGTGACGAACTAAGCTTCCCTGCGGATCTTTACCTAGAAGGTTCGGATCAGCACCGTGGTTGGTTCCAATCGTCTTTGAAAACATCGATCGCGATCCGTGGTGTACCGCCATATAAAGGCGTACTAACACACGGCTTCACGGTTGATGGTGACGGCCGTAAGATGTCTAAGTCACTTGGCAACGTGGTATCACCACAAAAAGTGATGGAAACGTTAGGTGCCGATATTATCCGTCTATGGGTAGCGGCAACCGACTACACGGGCGAAATGACCGTATCTGATGAAATCCTAAAACGTGTGGCGGACGGTTACCGTCGTATCCGTAACACGGCTCGTTTCATGTTGGCCAACCTAAGTGGTTTCAACCCAGCAACAGACCTAGTGGCGCCTGAAAATATGATCGCGCTAGATCGTTGGATCGTTGACCGTGCAGCACAGCTGCAGAAAGAAATTGATGAAGCGTACAACGAGTACCAGTTCCACTCTGTGGTACAGAAGGTGCAAAACTTCTGCTCTTTGGACCTAGGTGGTTTCTACTTAGACGTGATCAAAGACCGTCAGTACACGACGCAAGAAGACAGCCTAGCGCGTCGCTCTGCACAAACGGCGTTGTACCATATTGCTGAAGCCTTCACGCGTTGGATCTCACCAATCTTGAGCTTCACTGCGGACGAAATCTGGCAGTCTCTACCAGGTGAGCGTGGTGAGTCGGTATTCCTAGACACTTGGTATGAAGGTCTGTTCGAGCTAAGTGGTGATGAAGCCCTAGGTCGTGATTTCTGGAAGCAAGTACTAGAAGCGAAGATGGCGACTAACAAGGTGCTAGAAGCGGTTCGTAAAGACGGCAAGATCAAAGCCAGCCTAAGTGCAGAGATCACGCTTTACGCGGATGCTGCTCTTCAAGAAACATTGGCGAAGCTAGGCGATGAGCTGCGTTTCGTATTGATCTCTTCTGAAGCGAAAGTGGCTTCTCTAGCGGAGGCACCGGCTGACGCAGTAGAAACTGAGCTGGAAGGCCTAAAGGTAGCGGTTGCTGTCACTGAGTACGAGAAATGTACGCGTTGCTGGCACCACCGTGAAGAAGTAGGCAAGCGTGAAGCACACCCAGAGTTGTGTGATCGTTGTATCTCGAACTTGCCGGAAGGCGAGGGCGAACAACGCCACTTCGCTTAATGCTTATGACAGCGATGCTAAAACGAGTCCAGCGCTGGTGGGCGCTGGCAATCGCTGTTTACGCTCTGGATTGGGTGACCAAACAGAGCGTAGAGGCGAATTTACACTATGGGCAGGAGATTCCTCTGCTGCCCTTCTTTGATTTAACGTTGCGCTATAACACCGGTGCGGCTTTTAGCTTTTTAGCGGAAGCGGGTGGTTGGCAGCGTTGGTTCTTTTCTTTGATTGCTATCGCGGTAGTTGTGGGGATCAGTTGGCGCTTATCCAAAATAGGCCATGCCCATAAACTTGAAGCCCTATCCCTTACTCTAATCATGGCGGGTGCAATTGGTAATTTGCACGATCGCTTGGCGTATGGGCATGTGATTGACTTTATACAAGTCCATTGGCAATCCACTTGGTATTTTCCTGCGTTTAACATAGCCGACAGTGCCATCACCATTGGTGTCGTGTTAATGCTGGTTGAGGGACTGTTTCAAAAAAGTCCCGAGGGTAAACAGAATGACGATTAACGAACAAAGCCGTATTACGTTGCACTTTGAATTGGCCCTAGAAGATGGCCAAGTCATCGATTCAAACTTCGATGGCAGTGCGGCCCAATTCACTTACGGCGACGGCAGTCTATTGCCTGATTTTGAAGCTGTGCTTCTAGGCCTATCCGCCAATGAAGAAGCAACCTTCACCATGCCGCCAGAAAAAGCCTTTGGCGCACACAATCCTAGCAATGTTCAAACCATGGCGCGTAGCCAGTTTGGCATGGACATTGAGGAAGGCATGGTGGTGTCGTTCTCGGATTCGGCCAAGAACGAACTGCCTGGTGTGATTAAGTCGATTGGCGACAGCCAAGTAGAGGTCGACTTTAATCATCCGCTTTCCGGCCATACCTTAACGTACCGTGTCAAAATCGTCGCGGTAGAGGAGGCGTAATGTCATTTGCTATTCATCTAGCCAATCCGCGCGGTTTTTGTGCCGGAGTGGATCGTGCTATTGAAATCGTAAAGCGCTGCTTGGATCTTTTTGAAGCACCGATTTATGTACGTCATGAAGTAGTACATAACAAATTCGTGGTGGAATCCTTAAAAGAGCGCGGTGCGGTCTTTGTTGATGAATTGGATCAAGTGCCAGACGATCAGATCGTGATCTTCAGTGCCCATGGTGTTTCTCAAGCGGTGCGTAATGAAGCGGATCGTCGAGGCTTAAAAGTGTTTGATGCAACTTGCCCATTGGTGACCAAAGTCCATATGGAAGTGGTGCGTTATTCCCGCGATGGCATGGAATGTATCTTGATCGGTCACGATGGACATCCAGAAGTAGAAGGCACCATGGGGCAATATGATGCTTCTAAAGGCGGCGCTATTTACTTGGTGGAAACACCTGAAGATGTGGCGTCTTTAACGGTAGAAGATCCTTCACGTTTAGCGTTTGTAACGCAAACAACGTTATCGATGGATGATACCTCGGTGGTCATTGACGCCCTGCGTCAACACTTCCCAGATATTCGTGGTCCTAAGAAAGACGATATCTGCTATGCCACGCAAAACCGCCAAGACGCGGTGAAAACCTTGGCGCAGGAATGCGACCTTGTTCTAGTGGTTGGTTCAGTGAACAGTTCTAACTCAAACCGTCTACGTGAACTGGCGGGGCGCATGGGCACACATGCTTACTTGATTGATAATGCCAGTGAGATCAAACCGGAATGGTTGCACGGTATTAAAGCGGTCGGTATTACCGCTGGGGCCTCAGCTCCAGAAGTATTGGTTAACGAGGTGATTGAGCGACTCAAGGCTGAAGGCGGTGAAGATCCGCGTGAGCTAGAAGGTCGTGAAGAGAATGTCTCTTTCTCGATGCCAAAAGAACTGCGTATTGTTGAAGTGCAATAACCCCTAATGCAGGCACTTTTAATTTATTAAAACTTTTTTTAAAAAGTGCTTGCATTAAAAAATCGCGACGGTAATATACGCACCCACTGACACGGCAGACCACAACGGACTGCGAAGCGAACTGGAAACGGTAAGTAAATGTGTCAACGCTCTTTAAAATAGATAATCAGATAATTTGTGTGGGCGCTCGCTGGAGACTTCTCAAAAACTTTGAAGTCTTAAGCAAGTGACCATGTCAATTCGCTTTACGTTCTTTAATCTTAGGGTTGAAGAATATAGTTAAAGTCAGACGTGATTCATGAGTTTGAGCAAGCTTTTTAAACTGAAGAGTTTGATCATGGCTCAGATTGAACGCTGGCGGCAGGCTTAACACATGCAAGTCGAGCGGTAACAGGAAT
>NZ_FLOC01000007.1 GCF_900089755.1 Marinomonas aquimarina
GCGGTCGCGTTCATGGCTCTGGTGGTGAGTTGTTTTTGGCGAAATTATTGATCGCCAAGAGCTATGAACGTTCCCTTCTTACGCTAACATTCTGATCTATATTGAAATTTTGTGGGGATACCTCAGGGTCAGATCCCTTTCATATCAAGACCTGATGATAGTCTCAAACAAGTTCGGTGTATAAGGGATCTGACCCCTTGGGATTAGGGGCGGTTGTTTACCTTGTTAAGAAATGATTGCATGTCAGAGTTTGGCCCTTCTACATCAAGTGTCCCGTATTTATCGGTAAGTTGTTTCCAGAGTTTTGTCATTCTTCCTTGGCGACGATAAAAGGGGTGAATCCACGCAGTTGAAAGGTATGGGTGATCAGGATTACCAGTGTTTACAGTGATTAACCCTATTAAGCATTCTCTCACTGTAGATCTATCAAGGCTCTGAACTACATCAATAACAGGGTAGACAATCACATTTTGCCACCCTTCATCAGCTACGTTCCATTGCATGCCATCTCGACACTCTTTTGCTTGGTATCTTCTTAAAGCCACACAAGCATGTTTCTGCCAAGTGGGTGAATTAATGGTTATTTCTTTATCGAATTCAGCCCCCATTGGGGCTGGAATGGGTCTCAATATTTTTGAGTCAGCTTCAAGATAAAATTTATCTTCAGTGGTAATTTCGTTCGAGGAAGAGTGGTGAAAGTTAGTGAAAAGCTCATCCTCGATAGTATGTTTCTTGTAGGTGATATAACTTGGTTCTGGAGCTTGACCTCTCTGGTTCTTGCCACGTGTAACGTCTCCTCGCTCTAGAGTAACCACATGGAAAATATCACTAGGGAGCATAGATATACTTGAGTAGCTCTCGGCATAGTAAAGTAACCCTGAATCGACCCTTAGCTGTTTTATTAGTTCAACGCAGGCATCTTCATAAGAAGAAGACCAAATCGTTAACCTTCTTTGAACAAAAAGGTTTGCATCGGCTTTGGGATAGATTTGCTCGAAAAAAGCCTGTACAGCATCTAATGCCGGTTCAAGCAAATATGAGGTAGTACTTATTAAGACAATAGGTAAGTCTTCTTCGCGAGACTCATTCTCAATGATGCAGTCAATTGCTAGTTCGACAGCACGTTTTTGATCATTATCTAGTTCTAGATTCTCAAGAAATAGCTCTTTGTTGCTTCTAATATCCATATATGCTCCATGAGGTTATAGCATCCCATACTAAAGGGGTCAGATCCCTTTCACGTAAAGGCTAAGTGTTAGTCTCAACCAAATTCGGTGTATAAGGGATCTGACCCCTGAGAGTACGAGCCTTGAAAGTAAGAGGCGCTTAATGCGCCTCGTCCCAGTTGTTTCCAACCCCAGCTTCCACCAACAGCGGCACGTCGATTTCGCTGCTGGTCTGCATAATATCGACGATTTTCTCTTGCGCGGCATCTAGGTCTTTCTCGGCCACTTCAAAGATCAATTCATCGTGTACTTGCATGATCATGCGTACGTCTAGGTCGGTTTCTGCGAGCCAGTTGTGCATGTTGATCATGGCGCGTTTGATGATGTCGGCGGCGGAGCCTTGCATCGGGGCGTTGATCGCGGTGCGCTCGGCGGCTTGGCGCATCATGGCGTTACGGGCTTTGATCTCTGGTAGGTACAAACGACGACCAAAGATGGTTTCTACATAGCCTTTTTCTTTGGCGCTTTCACGGGTGTTGTCCATGTAGGTGCGTACACCTGGGTAGCGTTCAAAGTAACGCTGAACGTATTGCTGTGCTTCTGGGCGGCCAATGCCAAGCTGTTTCGCTAGACCAAAGGCAGACATGCCGTAAATCAAGCCGAAGTTGATGGCTTTGGCGCGGCGGCGTTGCTCTGTGGTGACCTCGTCCACCGTGGTGTCGAAGACTTCTGCGGCGGTGGCTTTGTGCACGTCTACATCGTGGGCGAACGCATCTAATAGACCTTTATCTTGTGATAGGTGCGCCATGATGCGTAGCTCGATTTGTGAGTAGTCGGCCGCGATCAGCTTGTAGCCTTCTGGGGCGATAAACGCTTGGCGAATACGACGACCTTCGGTGGTACGGATCGGGATGTTCTGCAAGTTTGGATCAGACGACGATAGACGTCCCGTTGCCGTGATCGCTTGATGGTATGAGGTATGAATACGGCCGGTCTTTTGCAGCATCTCTGGCAGCTTGTCGGTGTAAGTCGATTTAAGCTTCGACATACTGCGGTGTTCCATAATCAACCGTGGCAGTTCGTATTGCTCCGCCAGTTCTTGCAGGATTGGCTCAGCGGTTGAAGGTTGGCCTTTTGGCGTCTTCTTAATGACCGGTAAGCCTTGCTTTTCAAACAGGATTTCTTGCAGCTGTTTTGGTGAGCTTAGGTTAAAGGCTTGGCCCGCTTCTTCGTGGGCTTTGATCTCGATCTCCTGCAATTTAGCAGCGATCTCAGAGCTTTGTGCATGCAATAGGTCTGGATCGATCAAAGCGCCGGTTTGTTCCATTTTTGCTAAGACTGGCACTAATGGCAGTTCGATGTCTTTTAGGACGTTAATCAAGTCGCCTTCTTTTTCCAGCTTCGGCATGATCGCATGGTGCAGACGCAAGGTAATGTCTGCGTCTTCTGCTGCGTAGAAGGCGGCTTGCTCTAGGTCGATCTGGTTAAAGGTTTTCTGCTTCGCGCCTTTACCTGCGATTTCCTCAAAGCTCACTGTGGTGTGGCCAAGGAATTTCGACGCTAGGCTGTCCATATCGTGACGAGTCGCCGTGGAGTTCAGTACGTAAGACTCCAACATGGTGTCGTAAGCGATACCGCGCAGGGTGATGCCGTAGTTGTTCAATACGTTGGCATCGTATTTTAGGTGCTGACCGACTTTCTTCTGGTTGTCGTCTTCCAGCCAAGGTTTTAGCTGTTCCAGTACCCAATCACGGTCAAGCTGCTCTGGCGCGCCTTCGTAATCATGAGCCACGGGAATGTAAGCGGCTTTACCGATCTCAACCGAAACGCTCACGCCAACCAGCTCAGCGGCCATGTAGTTAAGAGATGTCGTTTCGGTATCAAAGGCCACAAGTTCGGCTTCTTCGATTTTCTTTAGCCAAGCGTTGAAGCTGTCTTTGTCCAGAACGGTGTCGTATTCCACATCGATGTTGGCCGCAGGCGCTGGCTCATCATCGTTGTCGACCGTGTCGTCTGCTGTGCCGGAAGCTGGGGCTTTATCGATATCACGTAGCCACGTTTTGAATTCCAGCTTAGTGAACCACTCGCGTAGCGCTTCTTTGTTGATCTCTTCATTTTTCAATGTGTGCGGATCAAATGGCAGTTCCACATCGCATTTAATGGTCGCAAGCTTGTAGCTTAGCTCGGCCATCTCACGGTGTTCTTCCATTTTCTTCGCCATGGTTTTTGAACCACGGAAGCCAAGTGGTGCAATGTCATCAAGGCGTGCGTAGATTTCTTCTAGACTACCAATGCCTTGTAGCATGGCCAGAGCCGTTTTCTCGCCGACACCCGGTACACCTGGGATGTTATCGACCTTATCGCCCATCAGCGCTAGGAAGTCGATGATCAACTCAGGTGGGATTTTGAATTTCTCTTTAACACCTTCCACATCCATCACGGTGTCGGTCATGGTGTTCACCAGCGTAACCTTGTCGGTCACCAGCTGGGCCATATCTTTATCGCCGGTAGAGACCACCACTTCGCGGCCTTCTTCGCCAATTTGTTTGGCGATGGTGCCGATCACGTCGTCTGCTTCCACGCCTTCGATGATGACCAAAGGTAAGCCCATGGCTTCGATCATGCGGTGAATCGGTTCGATTTGCAGGCGTAGGTCATCCGGCATCGGTGGACGTTGTGCCTTGTATTCGCTGTACATGTCGTCGCGGAAGGTTTTGCCTTTGGCGTCGAAAATGACCACGATTGGGGAGTTCGGGTAGCGGCCGATTAGGCTACGGATCATGCTGATCACGCCACGGGCAGCGTTGGTCGGTTGGCCGTCGCTGGTGGTCAGTGGTGGAATGGCGTGAAAGGCGCGGTACAGGTAAGAAGAACCGTCTACCAATACCATTGGCGCTGCATTGGTCAGTGAGTCTTGAGCCGACATAATTTCCCTCTTGCGTCGCTGGTCGAGGCCGCGACGGCAGTTTACATTCAAATCATTGGTTAATTACGTCTAAGATTAACATAATCGCCCCATTTTTCGTGGCGTCCAATTGACCTTTTTGCTCTGATTGTGGAGCATTAGCGGTTGAATGCGATGTTGCGCGAATTTAATACTATTAGGTACAGATTTTGGCTGTTTACACTTCTCTCTCGGACTCTGATATGCGCGGCCTAGTGGCCGATTACAATTTAGGTGAATTAGTGTCTTTTCAAGGCATTTCTGGTGGTGTGGAAAACACCAACTACTTTCTCACCACGACCACGGGCAAGTACGTACTGACCCTGTTTGAAGAGTTTGAATTTAACGAAGTGCCATACTTCCTAGATGTGGTATCGCACCTACAACAAAAAGGCTTTAACGTGCCGGCGGCACTCGTGGATGCCGAAGGCGAACGCCTACGCGTGGTGCAAAACCGTCCAGCGATCATTGTCGATTGCTTCCCTGGCGGCCTGCTAGAAAGCACCACAGTGGAGTCTTGCCGTTTGATGGGCCAAGTGTTGGCGCAGCTGCACACAGCGGGCATGGATTTTCCTGATCACCGTCCAAGTCATCGTGGTATTGACTGGTGGCGTGCTACGGCGAAAGAAATTGCTCCAGAGCTGGAAGGTGAACAAGCGCATCTATTGCTAGAGCAAATTTGTGAGTTCGATAAGTTTATTGAGCAATACGACGATCAATTAGCAAAAGGCACGGTGCACGCGGATCTGTTCTACAACAACACCCTATTTGAAGGTGACGAGCTGTCGGCTATCATCGATTTCTACAACGCTTGTTACTCTTGGTTGATGTACGACCTAGCGATCGTGGTCAACGACTGGTGTTCTGACATCACTACGGGCGAGCTGGATATGGATAAATACCATGCCATGGTCAACGCTTACATTCATGAGCGTGAGCCAAGCGCGGCGGAAATTATGTCTTGGCCGCACATGCTGAAAATCGCCGCGCTGCGTTTCTGGCTATCGCGTCTAGAAGCGTGGCACGGTGCCAAAGACGATCCTGAGCGTTTGGCACAGCAGCACGATCCAATGGAATTTCAACGTATTCTTGAGTCTCGCGTGCGTCATGCACCAAGCCTAACGGAAAACTAATCTATGAAGCGCTGGCGTCAGTTGTGTACCGCGACCTTGATGTGTCTGGGAGCAGGGCAGGCGTTGGCGCATCCGCACATTTGGATTGATTCCTACTATCAGGTCAACTTAACCACGCCTGCGGTGCAGACAGTGGACGCGTACTGGAAGTTCGACGTGTTCTCCAGTATTGATATGTTGATGGCCTTTGATCAGGACGCCGATGGTCAGTTAAATGGTTTAGAGAAGGCCGATGCGGCCCAAGCCATGACCAATTTGGCGCAATACGATTACTTCTTAAAAATCCAAGTTGATGGCCGCGCGTTGCAGCCGACGCATGTGGAAATTGTCGACATCGGCATTCAAGATCAAGCGTTAACGGTGCAGTTGGGTGTGGTCCTACCGGAAACGGTAGATCTGAAAACCAGCACCATGACGTTGGGCTTTGGTGATCCTGAGAATTACTTTGCCCTGGTGATTCCCGAAGCGGGCTTAATTAAGTTGACGGGGCTGATGGCGGAAACCTGTACGCCGATGGAACAAGACGCGGATGAGTTTTACATGGAAGGCTGGGTCGACCTGCGCTGCGATGCATCGTAACGTATCACTTTAGCAACTGGGCGAGGGCGTCCGAGTTGCGACTGTCGGGGGCGCGAGATGTTAGAACACTTTCAATGGTTACCCTTTTTACTGGCGATCACCGTGCTGACCATGAGTCCGGGCGTGGACACCTTGTTGGTATTGCGCAGCTCGGCAGTGGCCGGTTGGCGTGTCGGTTTTGTCTGTAGCTTAGGAATTTGCTTGGGGTTGTTTGCCCACGCCACCATCTCAGCGCTAGGCTTGTCGGTGATTCTACTGGGATCTGCGACCTTATTTACCGCTTTTAAAATTGCTGGTGCGCTGTATTTGGTGTACCTCGGCATACAAGCCCTGCGCAGCGCATGGCGACCTAAAGGTTTAACGTTAAACCTGCCCGAAGGTCGCCAAATGAGCGCGAAAATGGCGTTTCGTCAGGGCATTTTGTCGAATATTTTAAACCCCAAAACCATCGTGTTTTATATGGCGTTTTTGCCGCAGTTCATTAACCCAGAACACTCGGCAATCGCACAATCTCTGTTTATGGCCGCCCTTCACTTTATCATAGCGATGGTGTGGCAAACGTTTCTTGCGGTGATGGTTCACCGAGCAAGAGTATGGCTGGCGCGACCAAAAGTGGCGCAAGTCTTGGATAGCTTAACCGGCGTATTGCTGGTGGGCTTTGGCATTAAATTGGCGCTGACCCAACGCTGATCGTGTGGCAGGCGTCGTTCTAGGTATTCCCCAACATGAGTTTATTAATTTCCACTTGGATTAAGTTCTTCTTTCTGTTTGCTCCGTTCTTTGTGTTGTCCATGTTTTTGGCACTGACCCGAGGCGAAACCCCAGCAGCGCGCCGTCATGTGGCGAACAAGTCGATCATCGCCGCGCTGGCGATCTCCCTGGTGCTAATGTTCTTCGGCGGGGCCTTGTTTGATGTGCTGGGCATTACCTTAGATTCGTTCCGTATTGGCGCTGGTATTTTGCTGTTTATGTCGGCCATCAGTTTGGTCAAAGACGGTACCCGTAACCACGCCACTGGCATGCCGAACGAAGAGCGGGATGATGTCTCTGTGGTGCCTTTAGCGGTACCGACCATTATCGGCCCTGCCACCATAGGTACGATTCTGGTGTACGGTGCGGAGTTCCAAGGTTGGGAGCTAGTGATCGGAGTGATGGGCCTAGTCGGCGCCTTGCTGACCCTAGCGGTATTGTTGTATTCCAGCTCTTTGATTGAGAAATTGTTGGGGCGTACGGGTCTAAACATCCTGTCAAAGATTACTGGTTTGATTTTGGCGGCGATGGCGGCGCAAATCTTTATGGGTGGTGTAATGGGCTTCTTGCAGCCAGCTACCAGTTAAGGTGGCAATCAGTCTTATTTACCTATTAAACCAAAATGTTATATTATAACATTTTGGTTTTGACGTTTGTGGAGCTCAGTGTGCGCAATATAAAGTGGTTAGGCATGGTTGGTCTGCTGTTGTCGAGCGGTGCTTGGGCAGCAGAGCAGACGATGGTCTTTGAAATCAGTCGCTGGGTGATGGAGCAGCAGCGCGATTTTCATCGCGAACTTGCTCGTCTAGTGCAAATGTTAGCCAGAGAAGAGAATCCCGCTTTGTTGGGCAGTCTGATGGTGGCGAGCTTTCTCTACGGTGTGTTTCATGCTGCAGGCCCTGGCCATGGTAAAGCGGTGATCGCATCCTATTTGCTGGCCACCAAAGCGCCGTTACGCAAAGGCATTCAGCTGTCCTTTTTATCCGCGCTGGCGCAAGGTGTGGTGGCCATTACATTGGTTTGGTCGCTGGCGCAGGTGCTAGACTTAGCCAGTCAGATCACGGAAACCACGCGCGTGTTGGAAATAGCGTCCTACGTCGCCATTGGTTTGATTGGAGCGTGGATGCTGTGGCGTATTGCACGGGGTAAGTCGAGCTGTGGTCATGATCACAGTCGGGATCATGTGCATGAGCACCCGCATGGTCATGCCTGCACCGGCCATCACCATGGGCATGGACATAGCTGTAGCCATGATCATCACCACGAATCTCTGCCAGGGCATGCTGAGAAAGCTCTGGATGACTCTAGCCAAGAAGTGACAACCGCCAAGCGCAGTACCATCGCGATGGTGTCGGCGATTGGTATTCGTCCCTGTACTGGGGCGGTACTGGTGTTATTATTTGCCACCAGTACAGGAATCTTTCAATGGGGAATGCTGGCGACACTTGTGATGTCGCTTGGTACTGGCATTACGGTTTCGGCCTTGGCGCTTTTAAGCGTGTTGGTGCGAGACGGCAGTTTTGCCTTAAGCCCCAGTGCATGGCGTCGCCGTGTGACCCAAGCGTTAGGTGTGGTTGCGGCGTGTGCCTTAATTTTTATTAGCGTCACTATGATTTACAGTGACCTACAGGTAGCAGGGCGGGCATTCTAATGACCGAACATCATAATTCTCATGAACACGCGCACAACCATGATGTGTGCATCGAGCAAGCACTGGAAACAGCGGAAGCTGTGTGTTCTGAGCAGGGCCAACGTCTGACGAAAGTGCGTCGTCGTGCCTTGGAGCTTATTTGGCAAAGCCATCGTCCATTAGGGGCGTACCAACTGTTAGCAAAGCTGGCAGAAGAGGGCTTTAACTCGGCGCCACCGACGGTGTATCGTGCGCTGGACTTTCTGTTGGCGGCAGGTTTGATCCACAAAGTGGAGTCGATGAACGCTTACTTGGGCTGTGCCCATGCGGATCAGCCACACAAGGGCTATTTCTTGATTTGTGACGAGTGCCAGAATGTGATGGAGTTCGACTACCAAGACATTCACCAATCACTGGTTAAGAAAGCGGCTGAGCAGGGCTTTGAACTGCGTGCCGAAACCATTGAACTGACCGGTTTATGTGCGGAGTGTCGTGCACAGGAATCCTCTGAATCATGAGTACACGATTAGCAGAGCTGCAAGATATTGGCATTCGTTTTGGTGATCGTCAGTTGTTAAGCAACATTAACGTCACCCTACACCAAGGGGAAATCGTGACCCTGATTGGCCCCAATGGCAGTGGTAAAAGTACTCTGATTCGTACTTTGCTGGGCCTGCAGGAGCCCACATCGGGACAGGTAATTCGTCACAGTACCTTGCGCATTGGCTATATGCCGCAGAAGCTGCACATCGATCCGACATTGCCGTTGACGGTGAAACACTTCTTGGGATTGGTGCGAGGTGTCAACAAGAAAGACATCCGTCCCACCCTGAACAAGGTCGGCATTCCTCATTTGGAAAACTCCCAAGTGCATGTACTGTCTGGTGGTGAAACACAGCGCTTGTTATTAGCTCGCGCGTTGTTAAATCGTCCGAACTTATTAGTGCTAGATGAGCCCGTTCAGGGGGTTGATGTCAGCGGTCAGGTGGAACTGTATAACCTGATTGAAGTGATTCGTAATGAGTTAAATTGCGGCGTGTTGATGATCTCCCACGATCTGCACCTAGTGATGGCGCAAACCGATACCGTGGTGTGCATCAACCAGCATGTGTGCTGCTCTGGGTCCCCACAACACGTCAAAGACCATCCGGCCTATCAGGCTCTGTTTGGTATTCCTGGCGCCGATACTTCCTTAGCGATTTATTCGCACCAGCATGATCATGTCCATGATGACAGTGGTGAGGTGGTCGAAGAAGGCCATGTGCACGGTCCGAACTGCAATCATCACGCCCATTAATCCGGAGAAACCAGAACATGTTAGAACTGTTAATGCGCGCGCTGATTGGCGGCCTAGGCGTGGCCGCTGTGGCGGGACCGTTAGGGGCGTTTGTGGTATGGCGTCGTATGGCCTACTTTGGTGATACCCTGGCGCACTCGGCGCTACTGGGTGTGGCGTTGGGTTTTTTATTGGACATTAACCTGAATCTTGCCATTGTCGTGCTGTGTGTTGGCCTCGCTTTGGTGTTGGTGACGTTGCAGAAAAAGCAGATCATCGCTACGGATACCTTGCTCGGGATCTTGGCGCACTCGTCACTGTCATTGGGCTTGGTGGCGGTGAGCTTTTTGGACAATGTGCGCATCGATTTGATGGCGTATTTGTTTGGTGATCTGCTGGCGATTAGCCAAACCGATTTGTATTGGATTTACGGCGGCGGCCTGGCTGTGATGGCATTGCTGGTGGCGTTCTGGCGCCCTTTGCTGGCGCTCACAGTAAACGAAGAGTTGGCCAAGGTCGAAGGCTATCCGGTAGAAACCATTCGTCTACTGCTGATGCTGTTGGTCGCTGTAGTGATCGCGGTGGCAATGAAAATCGTTGGCGTGCTGCTGATTACTTCCTTGATGATTATCCCTGCGGCGACTTCCCGTAAGTTGTCGCAAACGCCGGTGCAGATGGCTTCCATTGCCGGCGTATTAGGTTGTTTGTCTGTCTGTGGCGGTCTGTGGGCGTCCTACCACTGGGATACCCCCACTGGCCCAAGTGTGGTGGTGTGTGCGGCGTTTTTGTTCTTGCTTGCCTACACCTTACCCACTCGTAAAATGGCAGCCTAACGCCTTCGCCAGCCAATTGATTATAAAAAAGCGCTGTTTTCTCACGAAGACAGCGCTTTTTTTATGCCGCAGAGCGGCTCGGCTAATAAGGTCGAGTGATTAATGCGTCCAACGAGAATTTACCGCCACCACTCTTTATCAGCAGTAGTGCTAGAGCTGCCCAAGTGGCATGCAGTGCATAGGCCTCTGGGTAAACAAAGGTTTGAATGACCAGTGTCATCAGCAAAACACCGGCCGCACCAAGGCGCGTGAAAATGCCAAACAGTAACATAAGTGGCAATAAGTGCTCAGCAAAGGTTGCCATATAGGCCGCCATTTCTGGGGGAATGATGGGCAGTGCATACTCGTGTTCAAACAAGTAAAAGGTGCTCTCTTTGATGCTTGGCCAACCGACCTCAAACAAGCCGGCAAAGGGGTTGAGGGCAAGGCCTTCGATTTTGGTTTGGCCTGAGAGCCAAAACACGGCCGCTAACGCAAAGCGTGCCATAAACAAGACCAAGGACTCGGGAATGTCTCGACACATTTGTCCGGTAGTACGGTTTGGCAAGATCAACATAGTCACCTCCTAGGATTCTTGAATGTCATGAAAGACTTGCCATGTCATCAGTCGTGCTAAGGTTTGCCCGAGCTCAAAGTCTGCCTGATCGGGTAACGCTTGACTCAAACTTGGGTCGCTTTGTAGGGCACTTAAAAAGTCGAACTCGGCGGCGCTGATCAAGTACATGCGGCCATATAAGCCCGCCTTGGCGAGTAGCAAATATTCGTTTTGAGCGATGTCGAGTTGGTTAAGATTGGGCGTCTCAGATTGGTGGGCAAGGTATAAGGAGCCGACCGCAAAGGGCACGCTGAGCAACTCACATTGTGGGTCTAGATGAAGCCTGAGTGCCTCTGGATTTTGCACTTGGCTTAAGCGCTGCTGGGCAGCCTCTAAACTCAATGTGGGGACTTCTGCTGCATGGGTGAGTTGCAGCAAACGGTACTCGACATCGCACAAGCAAGGTAAGTATAGCAGTGATTGGGCAGGGAAGAAGTTTTGTACAAATTCACTGAACTGATCGCCATAACCACTTAAGATCGGCGAAGTTGGGGGGTGGCGCTCGATGTATTGCCGTGCCATAGCATTGAAAAATGCTTCCCCGACCACCTGCTTACAGACAGGGAAGACTTCCCCTAATGCATCCATTAGGGACACAAAGACATTATTGCGGTAGACATTGAGACGTTGATTACATTCGCGCATATTGTCACCGCGAATGTCTTGTAGCAGGCTGTCGCGTGCCTCTGGGGTAGAGGAAAACAGGGCTTGGTTAAATTGTCTTTGCATCGGCTTCTTCCTTTGCCAAACGTCGTATCTGATTGGCCTGCTCCGCTTCTTGCAGCAAGACAGATAGAGCAGGGAAATTGCCATCGCGCTCAATCAAGGTGGGGCAATCGCCAATCAGCTGCAGTACGTGTTGATAGAGTTGCCAAACTTCGTGCGCCACCGCCTGATCGTGGGAGTCAATCTTGAGGGCGGGTTGGGCATTTTCATCTAAGCTGTAGCCAGCCAGATGAATTTGTCCCACTGCGTGCATCGGAAACTGATGTAGGTATTCCGCGGCACTGCGTTGATGATTGAAACAAGACACTTCAACGTTATTTACATCCAGTAATAAACCACACCCTGTGCGCTTGACTAACTCGGCGATAAACTCGGTTTCACTGATGGCGCTGGAGTTGAACTCGAAGTAGGTGGATGGGTTCTCGATGAGGATTTTTCGCTGCAAACGATTCTGCACCTGATCCACATGTTCGCATAACAAGGCTAAACGTTGCTCTGTATAGGGCACGGGCAACAGGTCGTTAAGAAAGGTTTGCTGGTGGGTCGACCAAGCGAGGTGCTCGGAAAATACCTTGGGCTGTACCCGCTCTACTAACTGGGCGACGTGCTCTAGATGCTCTGCATCTAAGCTGCCTTCACCGCCGAGAGACAAACCAACCCCATGCACCGTGATATCGTATTGTTCGCACACACGATCTAAGTAGTAGGGCGCAGGACCACCAGCACTGAGATAATTTTCCGCATGGATTTCAAAAAAGCCCACGTCCGGTTGCTCGCGCAAGATTTGCTCGTAGTAGCTGGGCTTTAGGCTGATGCCGGTGCGTTGAGCAAAGCCCGAGGATAGATGACTATCCTCGGTTTGCTGGTTCAAGTAGGTATCCATAAGGAACCCCTTAGAAGGCTTCCAGTTTACCGTGACCAGTAGGCGATGTTGGCGATTCCATGTCCATACAAGTGCCGGCTGGGACAAGCTTCCAAGCATTGCTTTGGTAATCCACGGTTGAGGTACCAGCGCACGACGTGCCTGGGCCAGCCGCACAGTCATTTTGACCGGCTAGGGCAACGCCGTAGCATTTTTCTTTGTCCGCTGCTTGAGCGGGAACCGCGACGGCTGACAGGGCGACGGCTGTACCAAGAGCTAGGGCTAGGGATGTGTTTTTAGTAGACATGACTTGGATCCTCCAAAGGAACATTTTGTTAATGACTCTCTTTGGACGGAGTAGGGTTGCGCTTTCTTACACGGGGGGGGCGAAAAACTTGAAAAAATTGCGCGCAGAAAAATTAGGTTAAATATGGCGCTTTCATGATCTGTGTATTAAGTTTTTATGACAATGCGCCATTTTGGGTATCCTTCCCGATTTAAGGGGCGTATTGTAAATGGCTCAACTTATTGAAAACACTTAAAAATAGGAGACTATGGATATGTCTAAAAAAGAAGTGAAAGCGATCAAATCTGAAATCAAAGCACGCAAAGAAAAAGTCGCGAAGCAGAAAGCTAAGATTTCTAAGTTGAAGAAGTCACTGAAGAAAACGTCTGATAAGAAAGCTTCTAAGAAGTAATCTCTGCGTTAGCAAGCATTCTAGTAGCGGAGCCCATAAGGCTCCGCCGCACATTTCCCTTCACTTATTCTGTTCTTGGTCAGCTTGCTTCACATAGCGCTGGCAAATCTCTCTAAGACTCAGCATCTGCTTACCAAACTGACGACACGCTGGGCACATGGCGGTATGCACGCCTAAGTTAATCTTTTCCTTGTTCGATAGCGGACGATCCATCTTTTCTGACAAAAGTTGCGTGGCTTCGGTACATTTCATCATGTGGTTTTCTCCCCTTGAAACCAGTTATCTTCAAGGCATTCGCGCAAGCGCAAGCGGGCACGAAACAGGGTGGTGTTGAGATTGCTGACGCTGACTTCTTCGTTGTCACAGATCTCATTGGTGTCCAGTTCTAGGAATTCTCGCATCATAAACAGGCGACTGTATTTGGCGGGTAAAGCGTCTAGGCAGACATCAAAGGTACGCCAGAACTGCTGACTTTCAATGCCGTGGTCGGGTTCGTCCCACTTTTGTGGGCGCTGCTCTTTTTGCCAGTGGCCTTTTTCGCTGAATAACTCTTCTAGTAGTGCTTCGTCGTTACGGCCAGCTCCTTCCTCGAGTAGATTGGCGCTGGTATAACGCTTTTCCTTACGCAGAATATCAATCAGTTTGTTTTTTAGGATGGCAAACACCCAAGTTTTTAGGGCAGCTTGGCGATTGAAGCGCTCAATGTTTTGGTAAGCCGATAACATGGCCTCTTGTACCGCGTCTTCGGCGATGGTTTCGTTGCGCACCTGTAGGATGGCGAACTTAAGCATTTGCCGACGGAGCTCTTCCATAAACACATTGTCGTGAAACATCTGTCCTGATGCGTCGTCGCTGGAGCGAGATAAGGCTTGTGTCATATTAAATCTCGGCTTGTCGAAAAAGGGTTAACTAGCAATGTAGCCAACTAGACGGAACAAGCCGAGGTTTTCTTACACTTCTTTGCAGAAAAAGTGGCAAAGAGTTAGTGATTGAGGGTCTGTAGCACCGCGCTGACACGGTCTTTGTTATAAGGCGGTAGCAGCGAGCCTGCGAAGCGGCCCTCTTTATTGAGCAGCAAGACATGACCTTGGTGAGCGGCATAGTTCTCAGCACTGGTCACTTGCAGCAAATCTTGGTATACCGCTTGGCTAGGGGGTACCACATGAATGCCGGCCGCAGTTTGTTGCACCATTTGGCCTTGGCAGACCGCATCACAGAGACTGGGCTGCAGACGGATGGCATGCCATTGGCCTTGTTCAAGGCGCTCAAGTGGTGGCACTTGGCGTGGGAATTCGATCAGCTGAATGCCGAGCTCGGCCTGCTGGGCGTCATCTAGGGCTGGGCCTGAGAAGTTTTTCTGGTACGACTGGGTCGCGACCCAGAACGCACCTGCAACCAAGGCTACGCCGATGAAAGGGGTGGTTAAGCGACTCATTAGGCGTCTCCCGCAGCCTCTGCTTCAGCGAGGTATTCGTCTTTTAGTTTGACGTAATTAAGGCCGGCATACTGGAAGTATTCGATTTCTTTTTCACTCAAAGGACGCGCTTGTTTCACCGGTGAGCCCATGTACAGGTAGCCAGATTCTAAGCGTTTGCCTGGCGGTACCAAAGAGCCAGCGCCGATGATGACTTCGTCTTCAATCACCGCACCGTCTAAGATAGTAGTGCCCATGCCGACCAAGACTTTGTTACCGATCTTGCAGCCATGCAGCATCGCCATATGACCCACGGTGACGTCATCACCGATTTCTAAGGGGTGGCCTTCTGGCTTGTAAGTGCTGGCATGAGTAATGTGCAGACAAGAGTTGTCTTGGATGCTGGTGCGTTGGCCGATACGAATACGGTGCATATCACCACGAATGGCAACCAATGGCCAAACCGAACTGTCGTCACCGATTTCTACATCACCGATGATCACAGCGCTGTCGTCGGCCCAAACACGGGCGCCCAATTTTGGCGTATGGCCACGAAATGTCTTAATTGCCATTGTCTCTTCCTTAGCACATACAGTGCAGTATTAATGAAAGCTATGGACGTGATCGGCGTTTGCCCATTGAAAAAGCGCCAAGACCACATATCTTATAGGTCAGAACTAAACCTATTTCTGCAAGGGTGCCGTTGCATCCTGCAAACGCCAAAAAGGATATCACGATATGACACAATCCGTATGGGACGCTACGACATTGCCAGAATTTTCCAAGGTCGAGCCGAACAACATCGTTGCCGACTTGGAAGCATTACTTGAGAAGAACCGTGCCGACATCGCCGCCGTGGTTGAAAAGAACGCTGAGCCAACTTGGGCGAGTCTCGTAACGCCATTGGATGAAATTCATGATCGCCTAGGCCATTTTTGGTCGCCGATCAGTCACTTAAACTCGGTGCAAAATACGCCAGAGATCCGTGAAGCCTACAATGGCAGTTTGCCAAAGCTAAGCGACTACTACACGGAACTGGGCCAAAACAAAGCCTTGTATGAAGCCTACAAAGCTCTAGCGGAAAGCGATGAAGCGCAATCTCTGACGCCTGCGCAAACGGAAGCGCTGACGCAAACCATCCGTGATTTCGAACTGTCTGGTGTTGGCCTAGAAGGCGAAGCGAAAAAACGCTACGGCGAAATCAGCTCACGCTTGTCAGAACTAAGTAGCCAGTTTGGTGAAAACGTACTGGATTCTACCCGTGCTTGGAGCAAGCTAATCACTGAAGAAGCAGAGCTTGCTGGTTTGCCTGAGTCGGCCTTGGCACAAGCGAAACAAATGGCCGAAGCGAAGGAGCAGGAAGGTTGGTTGTTTACGCTAGATATCCCATCGTACCTGCCAGTGATGAGCTATGCCGACAGCCAAGAACTGCGCAAAGAGATGTACACCGCCTACGCCACGCGCGCGTCTGAACTCAGCAGCGAAGGCAAGTTCGACAACGCACCACTGATTGATGAAATTCTCGCGCTGCGTCATGAAATGGCACAGATCCTAGGTTTTGAAGACTACGCAGAATTGTCGGTGGCAACCAAAATGGCTGAAAGTGGTCAGCAAGTGGTGGACTTCTTGAATGATCTTGCCGTGAAGTCTAAGCCTTCTGCGGAAAGTGACTTGGCCGATCTGAAAGCCTTCGCCAAAGAAGAGCATGGAGTGGAAGAGCTAAACTCTTGGGATGTGGGCTACTACGCTGAGAAACTGCGCGAGAAGAAATACGCCATCTCACAAGAAGTGCTGCGCCCTTACTTCCCGATCAACAAGGTATTATCAGGCTTGTTCTACACTGCGCAGACGCTGTTTGGTGTGGATATCTGTGAAGAGTCAGGCTTCGATACTTATCACAAAGACGTTCAGCTATTTACCATCTCGAAAAATGGCGAAGATATCGCGCGTTTCTTCCTTGACCCTTACGCTCGTGAAGGCAAACGTGGTGGCGCGTGGATGGACGAATGCCGTGTCCGTCGTCGCTTAGACGATGGCCGTCTGCAACTGCCTGTGGCGTACCTTGTTTGTAACTTCACTCAGCCAATCGGTGATAAGCCTGCGCTTTTGACCCACGATGAAGTGACAACACTGTTCCACGAATTCGGTCACGGCCTGCACCATATGCTAACGCAGGTTGAAGTGTCGTCTGTGTCAGGTATCAACGGTGTTGCTTGGGATGCAGTCGAGTTACCAAGTCAGTTTATGGAAAACTGGTGTTGGGAACCTGAAGCCCTAGCGCATATCGCTGGTCATTTTGAAACCGGTGAGCCACTGCCACAAGATCTATTAGACAAGATGCTCGCGGCGAAGAACTTCCAGTCGGGGATGCAGATGGTGCGTCAGTTGGAATTCTCTCTATTCGACTTCCGCTTACACCGTGAATATAAAGACGGCATCAAGGCACAAGACGTATTAGACGAAGTGCGTAGCCAAGTGGCTGTGACCGTACCGCCTGCGTTTAACCGTTTCCAAAATAGCTTCTCGCATATTTTCGCTGGGGGTTACGCTGCGGGTTATTACAGCTACAAATGGGCGGAAGTGCTATCTGCGGATGCCTTCTCTAAATTCGAGGAAGATGGCATTTTCAACACTGAAACCGGTGCCCACTTCCGTGATACCATATTAGCAAATGGCGGATCACGCCCAGCGGCCGAGCTATTTGAAGCTTTCCGTGGCCGTGAGCCAAGTGTCGATGCGTTATTACGCCATAGTGGCATTGCGGCTTAAATTCTAAGGCTGCTGGTTTCTGGGCGTGCTCTTGAGCTGATATTACTCAACACCGACCGTGGGGGATCCCTGCCCCACGGTCGGTCGACGCCATCCATGGTGTCTGCTTTTGAGTAATAACAGATCAGCAAAGGCTTATTGCTCCAGACCCTTTTGCCTCAACGAAGGTGCATCCCTGCACCTAACGTTTCGTGCGTCCATCCATGGACGCGGTCAAAAGGGATCTGGATCAACTCGCTAGTGCGTTCGCAGAGAATACTAAGGTCTGATTAGGCGTCACTTGTGTTCCTTTTCAACAGCCACCAAGGAAGGTGGCGCGAGTGCTTTGGCGCAGGGATGCGCCACGGCCGAGTGAAAAGGAACCAAGTGAAAGCCAAGCCATAGACAGTAATCGACAAGTAATCATTGTTCGAGCAGATTTGAGGTGTATATGACAACCAAACGCTTTATCGCGGGGGCAGTATGCCCGCGTTGTAACGAGATGGACAAAATCCGTGCATGGCGCGATGACGAGGCTGAGAAACAGTACCGCGAGTGTGTGGCCTGTGGTTACGAAGATGAGCAGTCAACGGTGGTGCAAGCGCAACCACAAGAAATCGCGACCCGAGTGAACCAGCCCCACTCGTCTGCTCCAGAAGGGGATACGGCCGTGATTAACTTCGTACCGAACCCTGGCACGACGAAGCTCTGATATATTTGGCAATGACTACGCTAGTTTGCGTAGCCACTGCCGATGGCACTGAAGGGCATTTCTAAACCCAGTTCGGGCACTTGTAGACTGACCCAGGCGGGGAAGGTGTTACTGTTGGGGCCTGGGAAAACGCTGTACTCATTTTTCCATGGGTAGTTCTGCACCGCTTGATTGATCTTAGGAATCAACTGCGCCGCTTGCTCGCCCTTAAGGGATAAGATTTTCTCTGGCTTGGCACCGTACCAGTAGCGATCAGGTGTTTCGGTGTGATAGCTGTACAAGGCAGGTTGACCTCGTTCGACACGCCAGCCAACGACTTCATGGACTTTATATTCTGATGCACCAGCTTCTTTGGTAGCGATCCAGGTGTGAATGGCAAACCAGCCACGCCAGCTGAAGGCATCGGCACCATAGACCTCGATCACCGCCTCTTGCTCCTGTTGCGGATCGGGGGCAATGCCAGCAGGCTCTCGGCTGGCGGTACGCCAATCGGCATTAGAGCAGGCACTGACGAGTGTGGCTAAGGCTACAATGGTTAGACTCTTGTTCATGGTTATCTCCTTGTCATCTATTCAGTTTGACAAAAAAAGGGCGCAATACGCGCCCCTTTAGGTAGAGTTCCAGAATTAATTCATAATCTTTGTCGTGTTAGCCAAGGTGTTGCATCAGCTCATGCTCTGGCACGGGTGGCAGGAACAGGTAGCCCTGTAAGTATTCAATGCCCATATTGGTTAACAAACGGCGCTGCTCTTCGGTTTCCACCCCTTCGGCCACCACCTTGTAATCAAACGCGCTGGCGATTTGCGAAACGGCTTCAACGATCGCACGGCCACCGGTATCCATGGTCCAGATAAAGGAGCGGTCAATTTTGACGAAATCCACATCAAACTCCTGCATCACTGAGAGCGACGAATAGCCGGTACCGAAATCGTCAATTGATACCTGTACCCCAAGGCTTTTTAGTCGATTGATGTTGTTGATCAAGCGATGTTTGTCGTGCGCGAATAGAGATTCGGTGATTTCTAAGTCCAAGCAATGGGCGGGGAAGTCCGTACGCTTGAGCGTCGCCGCGACTTCTTCTGGGAAATCATCGTCTAGCAACTGTTGAATCGAGACGTTGACACTCACACCAAGGCCCTCATGATGAGCCTGCATACGCTTGCCAGCGAGGCAGGCTTCCCCGAGTACCCACAAACCAATGGCACGAATAAAGCCGTATTGTTCGGCGATGCCGATGAACTCATCTGGCGGAATCATTTCATTGTCTAAACGCCAGCGCAGCAGCGCTTCCACTGAATCAATGCGTCCCGTTTCTGTGGCGATGATAGGTTGATAGACCAAGAACAGCTCATGGCGATGAATGGCGTTTTCCAGATGGTCACGCAAACGGATTTCACGTAACAAGTGCTCCCGAAGCGATTCATCAAAGATCCCAACCTGACCTTTTTTCGAACGTTTTTGGTTGTACATGGCCATGTCGGCACGCTGAATCAAACGCTCATGCTGTGTGCCATGCTGCGGGTAATAGGAGATACCGACTGTGGCACCGAGGGACAACTTAGAGCCATCGATTACATAAGGAATAGAAATCAGATCAATGATTTCTTGGGCGTCTTCGAGCAACTGATCGTGTTGTTCCACCGTTAACAGGAATTCATCACCGCCCCAACGGCATAGCAGATCGGACGGCTCGATGTTCTGTTGAATGCGCTTGCTGACCTCGCGGATCACTTGATCTCCAGTCTCGTGCCCAAGAGAGTCATTAATGGTTTTAAAGCCGTCTAGGTCGATAAACAGTACCGCCAGCTTGGCGTTAGGCTGCGTTTGTAGACGGTACTCGAGCTTTTCGGAAAACGCTTTGCGGTTAAAAAGACCGGTTAGTGGGTCGATATTCGATAACGAATAGATTTCTTGAGTACGCTTAGCGACCTCTTGCTCCATATGGGACAAAAGGTGGTCATTCTGGTGCTTTAAGTGAATCGAGCGTGCGGTATAGCGCGCCGCTTTGCTCGCTCCGGTGACCATCACGAAGACAAAGGCAATCGTCAGGTAGCCCAGCGTGTCGTAATTCTCGATAGGGGACAGCATGAGGGCGATGGCCAGTGGAAGAGATAGCAAGGCGCAATACACCATCGACATTTTTCGAGACGCAGATAAGAAGGTCACCGAACCACCGGAAAACGCGGCAATGATAATACAGGTGATGGCCAGCTCAGCCCAATCCTGATGGTACACCACCATAACGGAATACAGGCTCCATAAGGCTGCAGTGAGCAGGGCGCCGCCGGTAAAACGTGTTAAAGCGCGTTGGAAGCTGAAACTTTCCTTATGGCGCGAGCGAATGAAGAAATAGCCAAGGTCAAGAAAACGCAGCAGCAGGACTAGGTTGAGTACCCCCCACCAGAGCATTTGTGAGACACGTTGTGCGCCGTCATGGGGAAAGGTAAGGACCAGCACGGTGGAAGTGATAAACGTGATGAACAGCCCCATCCCTACGTTGCTGTAGAGTAGGTAAACGGCGTCTTTTTGTTCCACTTTCGATAATTCTGTTGGGAGCATAGGGGTCGTATTTTATCTCTATAAAATGCACTAAGCAGCGCATCGGCGTCAGTCCATGATCGGAGCGTTACCTAACTAGGTTGGTTGCTCCATCGAAAGCACACTATTTAAGATAGCATTTAATTATATCTAAGTTGTCGAATGTGAACGGCAATTCTTTAAGTTTGTTTACTTCGGTTGTGTTCATCATGTTGTTTTAGATAGCTTTTACTGTCTGAAAATCCCTACTCGGATTTTGGTTACAACCTTACATATATCTATTTGCCGAGTCGAGGAAAGTGTTTTTCTTGCTGACGTAAGTCGAGAGACAGGTTTATACTGAAATCATCGTATGCAGTAACAACAATAAAAGGATGGCCTTATGACACAGCACTTAGTGTTAACGGTAATTGGTGATGATCGACCAGGATTGGTAGAAGCTTTATCTCATATTGTGGCCGAGCATCATGGTAACTGGAGCGAGAGCCGCATGGCCCATCTGGCCGATAAATTTGCCGGTATCGTGACCGTTGAAGTTCCAAAAGAAAATGAAACATCGCTGATTAAAGCGCTACAGGATCTGTCTACTGTCGGCTTAAAGGTGTCGGTAGAAGTGGCGAATACACGCACGGCATCAGGTGAGTTAGTGGTGCTATCTGTGATGGGCAATGATCGCACCGGCATTATCCGTGAAGTGTCGAAAACACTGAGTGTGTTGGGCGCCAATGTGATCGACCTGAACAGTTACTGCGAGCCGGCACCGATGAGCTCTGAAATGTTATTCAAAGCAGAATTGGAAGTCTTATTGCCGACTGGCTGTTCCGTGGAAACTTTGGAAAAAGCAGTCGAGTCCATCAGCAGTGATTTGGTGGTTGAACTGGCTGATTAGCGGTTAATAAGTACCGAAATAAGTATTTTCGCTGCTTTTCGGGGAAACATTGTGTTCTTCATTGCAGCTTTCTCAGAACCTGTTTCAATAGTATGCCCCACTATTGAAACAGGACCTTCCTAGCGAAATGCAATTACCTGCCACCTTCCGCGCCTTATCCAATGCCAACTTCCGTCTCTGGGTCTTCGCGGCTTTTGTCTCCAATATCGGGACTTGGCTACAACGTACCGCGCAAGATTGGATCGTTATTTCCGAATTGTCGGATCACAATGCAGCGGCTGTTGGGGTGGTGGTGTTCCTACAATTTATTCCGCAAATTCTATTATTGCCCATCACCGGTTGGGCCGCTGATCGCATTGATCGACGCAAGCTGTTATTGGGGACGCAAATCGCGATGGCGTTGCTGGCATTCGTCTTAGGTGTGTTGGCCATCACCGAAGTGATTGTGCTGTGGCATGTGTATGCCTGTGCGCTTGGCTTAGGTATCGTGGCGGCGTTTGATGCCCCCGCACGTCACGCCTTTGTCTCGGATGTGGTGAGCGAAAAAGAGGTGCCGAACGCGGTGTCTTTGAACTCGATGTCGTTTCACTCTGCACGCTTGATTGGTCCCGCCATTGCCGGGATTTTGATTGCCGTGGTCGGTGCTGGTTGGGTGTTCATTTTAAATGTGGTGACCTTTGGTCCCTTGTTAGTGGCCTTGTACCTATTGGGTAAGCGCACCTTGATCGGGCAACAAGGCAAAGCCGAGAACAGTCAAAGTACGGGCTTTTTACAGGGCTTTCGCTACTTAAACGAGCACCGTGAAATGATTGTCGTGCTCGCGATGGTGGCGATGATCACCGCGTTGATTATGAATTTCCCAGTGTACTTATCAGCCATGACGGTTCAGGTCTTTGCAGGGCATGCAGGGCAGTATGGTTTGTTAATTTCTATGATGGCGATTGGCTCCATTGCAGGGGCGTTGACGACCGCCAGTCGTAAACAGCCTACCTTTGGCTTTCTGGTATGCTTACCCGCCGGAGTGGCCATCAGCAGTACCTTGTTGGCTTTAGCGCCGAGCTTCTTCACCTTTGCTCTGATGATGATTGTATTAGGGTTCTCAATGCAGTTGCTGACGATCTCGTCGTTTACCTTTATTCAGCTTTCAACGGTACGTGCTTACCGTGGTCGCGTGATGGCCATTGCTTTGGCCACCATGCTCGGCAGTACTGCTTTGGGCGCACCCTTGGTGGGCTGGATCGCCGATACGTTTGGTGCCCGCTGGTCAATTGGTATCGGGGGACTGTCAGCCTTGTGCGCGTTTATTTTGGGGATCACCTTCTACCGTCGCTATTACCTAGTGCAGCAGGCATCAAACACCACTGCAGAAAATGCGGAGCCTTAAAAGGCTCCGTTATGCTCTTCAGGCACGGGCTCGCACTCAAGTTGTGCTGGGGCAAAGCCAAACCAACTCGACCAAGCCTTGCGTGGATGCAAGATAAAGCCCTCTGCCAAGGTGAGGCCTGAGCGAATTTGAATGTCCCCATGCTGAGTCATGTGACGGTCGGAGACATCGTAATCGGTACTGATGACCTTGCGACCAGCCTGTAAACGTTGTGATAGCTCCGCCTGATAAATGACCAATTCAATGGGCTGGCTGGCGCCAAAGCCAATGGTTTGGCCATTAAAGCCACCGGCGATCAATGGGACGGGGGCGACTTGGCAAAGCCTGCCTTGAGCGTTACGGGTGAGGTACACCCCTTCGCCCTTCAAACCATGCAAGAAGGGCAAATGGCCACTTTTAACAAAGCGTATCAAGACGATGCCTTGGGCATCCGCAGGGATTGCCGCGAGCGGTGACGCTGGACTGTGCGTGGCGAACAGTGCGCAAACGGTAGCGATCAGAACACTGATAAAGCATGGCATTATAACACTCCTGTGTGAGTGGTCAGTTGAGCTCGAGGCTGGCTCGGCAAGCAAAGGAAGTAAAGCATGAGCAAGGGGCCGATAACGGGGATCAGTAGTACCAACCAGCTATAAAGGGGCAGTCCGGTATCGCGCAGGCGACGCGTCATCAGCGCGATGAGGGGAATGAGTGTGGCGATCGAATACAGGGCATCGAGCCAGCCAGGATGGTCGGTCGCTAGCTCAATGATAATAATCGCTACACTGATGATCAGGTTGATCAGCATAAACATCCAAAACGCCCGTCGGTGGGCGACATCACGAAAATCGGCGTAATGTTTCAAGGCATCGATATACCAATACATAAGCAGTCTCCTGTGTTAAAAACAGAATCAAAGATGCGTCAAAGTCAGTGATGACGCGTCCTCGATCAGGATTTAGGACGTCTTGCTTTGCGACTTAGGACATACTGAGAGCGAAACAGACTGAGTTAAGGAGAAACCATGTTGGCGATTCCATTACCCTTTGTGGTGTCGTTACTACTGTTAGTGTTAGCGGGCAGTTTGTGGGGACAGCGCCGCCACTCGGCATTATTGGCCTGTGGTTTTTTGCTGCTGTGTGCGCTGACAACGGCCCTTGTCGGGCTGCGTTGGACATTCGATCTCGCACTACTGCGCATGCTACAACCGATCTTTGCAAGCTTGATTCCCGTTGTCGGTTGGTGGGTGTTTTCGCGTTCGAAAAGCGCCCGCCGCCCGTCTGGGTGGCATGCATTACTGCCTATGCTGATTGCTTTTGGCTCGTTGTCTTACCCCTTATGGGAACCGCCCATTGATGCGCTGATCACTGCTCAGTATGTGCTGTACAGCTTATTGCTGTGGCGCTCCGCTGATACGGAGCAGCAGCCGCCCGAATATATCCGTTTGAGCGATTGGGTGTGGGCGATTCGGGCACAGCGGATTGCGGCACTGATGCTACTTTTCTCAGCCCTAATTGATGGTGCTTTGACGTTAGACTTTCTGTTAGCGCAGGGGCAGCATGCAATGTGGATCTTGTCTCTAGGGCACGCGCTACTACTGCCCACGTTAGCCTTGGCTGTGATGAGCTTGAGTTTAAGCACTTCCGAAGCGCCGCCGAGTGCACCAACGCCTTGCTTGCAGGCGACCAAAGATACCACCTCGGAGCCAGCCATCACTGCGGCGGAGCCAGCGGCAGGCCTATCGGAGGCCGCTGATCAAACCGTGGTAGCGCAGGTGACGAAGGTAGTGGTCGATCAGCAAATGTTTCTCGACCCAGATTTAACCTTGGCCCGTCTGGCGCGCAAAAGTGGCATACCAGCGCGTCAGATTTCCGCTGCCATCAATCGCGTCACGCAGCAAAATATTTCCCAGTGGGTGAATCAATACCGTATCGCGCACGCGGCCCAGCGTCTTGCCAGCAGTGACGATGCCATCACGCAAATCTATTTGGATTCAGGTTTTCAAACCAAGTCTAACTTTCATCGTGAGTTTTCTCGCATCATGGGCATGACGCCCTCTCAATATCGACAAAGTGTGTAAGTGGATAGGGCGGCTGAAATGTCCCGCGCTAAGGTGCTGAAATTCATGCGGTGAGCGAGGCATTTTCGCCTTATATGGTATATGTTTGTATATCGGTTGATCGATTTTTGTGTCGTGCGCTGCCAGCGCATCACTGTCTGAAAAGGAGCGTTTCATGGATATCGTGCAGTTTTTGTTAGATTATCTGATTACGGTGCCGGTGGCGCTGCTTATCTTTGCACTGCTGTTTCTTAAATCTTCGGTTATTTTCGTACCGCAAAACCGCGCCTATATCATAGAACGATTTGGCAAATACCAGAGTACCCGAGAAGCGGGTTTGAACTTCCTTATCCCTCTCATTGATCGAATTGCCGCCGACCGTTCGTTAAAGGAGCAGGCGGTGGACGTGCCTAAGCAGAGCGCGATCACCAAAGACAATATTTCGCTGCATGTGGATGGCGTGCTCTACTTCCGTGTCTTGGACCCTTACAAGGCGACCTATGGCGTCGACGATTATGTATTTGCAGTGACTCAATTGTCACAAACCACCATGCGTTCTGAGCTGGGTAAGATGGAATTGGATAAGACCTTCGAAGAGCGTGATGCCCTCAATACCAATATCGTGTCCTCTATCAATGAGGCCTCGGGCCCTTGGGGAATCCAAGTGTTGCGTTACGAGATTAAAGACATCATTCCGCCGCAGTCAGTGATGGAAGCGATGGAAGCGCAGATGAAGGCTGAGCGGGTGAAACGTGCCCAGATTCTGGAATCCGAAGGCGATCGTCAGGCGGCCATCAACCGTGCTGAAGGGGAGAAACAAGCGATCGTGTTGTCGGCGGAGGCAGAAAAAGCGGAGCAAGTGCTGCGTGCAGAAGGTGAAGCGAAAGCCATCATTGCGGTCGCGGATGCCAAGGCGCAGGCCTTACAAACCATTGGTGCGCAAGCGAATACCGAAGACGGTCAAAAGGCGATTCAGCTGGATTTGGCCAGTAAAGCGATCGAAGCCAAACAGGCCATTGCGAAAGAATCATCGATGGTGATTTTGCCGGATAATGCCACCGAGGCCAGCGCATTAGTGGCGCAAGCCACCTCGATCATCAACCAATTGAATAAGAGTGTGTAATGGAGTTTTTGTCGTCTTACTTTATCGAAGCGTTGGCTATTTTAGGGTTAGCGCTGTTGGCCATCGAAGTCTTGGTACTGGGGATGAGTACGCTGGTCTTGCTGCTCACGGGGTTAGGCTTGTTGTTGACCGCATTATCTATGTACCTCGGTTGGCTGCCCAGTACCTGGCAGTGGGCGCTTATGGCGACCACGGGTTATACCGTATTGCTCGGCGTGGTGTTGTGGCCCCTCTTTAAACGTATACAAACACCATCGCAACACAAAGCCGTGCAAAGTGATTTGATTGGCCACAGCTTCTATCTGCCGATGGCTACGTCTGCGAAGCAGCCCGGCAGCTACCGTTTTTCCGGTGTTGATTGGCGTCTCGTCAGTCAGCAGCCCATCGCGGAAGGGACACTGGTTGAGGTGATTGATGTGCAAGTGGGCACGCTCGTGATTCAGGCCGCCTCGGCCGAAGACGCCTCGGATTAACCCTGCTGTTCAGCGCCATCCTCGTCTGCTGGCGCTGGCTGTTTGCCTGAGCCCCACTTGACGCGACTTAGATAGACGCCGACTAATGTGGTGACCACCCCCATCAGCTGCAAACGGGACAGCGCTTCATCAAATAGGAAATAGCCTTCGATGGCGGCTAAAGGTGGCACCAGCAACATCAGTGTTGAGACCTGAGAGGCGGGGATTTTGCGCAATAGCCATACCAGCAGAAACACGCCACCACAGGACAGCACGATCACGCCCCAAGCAACCAAGGCGTAGGCGGTGAGGTTGTGGACAAATAAGCTTTCTTGCAGTGCCAGCATAAAACCGCCGGAAATTACTGCCGCTGATAGGTTTTGCAGTGCCATCGAGGCAATGATGTCGGAGCCAGAGATCGACATCTTTTGATAAATGGAGCCCAGCGCCAGACTGATCACACCGCCCAGTCCGATAATGGCCAACCAAACACTGAAGCTCTCCGTGGTCTCTGAGTGCTGTAGCGATGGACTGATGACCAGCAGTAAGCCAGCGATGGCAATCAGCATGCCCAGCACGCCGAACAGGCTGGTTTTTTCTTTGATCAATACCAATGCCAAGAGCGTTACCAATATGGGTTGCATCGAACCAATCAGTGCCATCACCCCTGCCGGTAATCCTTGCGCTAGGGCGATGTAAGCTAGGCTGAGATAAAACGCATTGAGCAGTGAGCCAGCGATAATGTGTTTCGGCCAGTCTGAGCGGGGCGGAAAAGGGCGTTTGAAGACGATCGCCAACAACCAGAATATGGCGCCGGCCAAGGTAAAGCGAATGGCTAAGTAAACGTTCGGATCGATCAGGCCGACAATAAATTTGCCTGTGATAAAGCCCGTTGACCAGATTGCAACCAGTAGAATAAATAACAGCGGCATTATCTCAGATCCATTTGAGTTGAGAACAAGGCGGCATTGTAACAGTTGTGCGGGTCTTTCATAGACGTCAGCGTTGGCTAAGTGTGGCAATGGCGACGAAGTGACTCCCTATCATTGTTGAGAAGTGGTAGCATTTGCCCCATGAAAAACAGCGCTATTAGCAAGAGACAACCCAATGCCGACCTATACCGTTTTAAAACGCGATGACCTTGTCCGTGCCGAGCAGGACTCTGACGCCATTCAGCAGTGGACGCTGTGTGGTTATGAAAAGATGGGGCAATTCGACGCACAGGATGCGGATCAAGCCATCGCGCAATTCCGCGCTGGCTATCATGAAACAAAGCCAAGCAAGCCACTGGGCTTACGTTGGATGATTTGGGTATTTGGTAGCTTTGCGATTGTCTGGTTTTTGTTCGTATTGTTTTACATGCTACCCAGCGCCTTTCAGGACTAGGCTGCAGCGCACGTGCACACCCTAGAACAATTGCGCCGCGGTGATTACCAAGGCGCGACGCATCTCAAATTGAGTGAGCAACTGTCTGAATTTCCAAAGGAAATTTATACCCTTGCCGACACACTCGAAGTACTCGATCTGTCGGATAATCAACTCACTGAGTTACCGTCGGACTTTGCTTGCCTGACGAAACTGCGCATTTTCTTTGCCTCAAATAATCCCTTTGAGCAGGTGCCAGAGGTATTGGGACAAATGCCCGAGTTGGAGATGATCGGCTTTAAGTCCTGTCAGATTAAAACCGTATCAGAGCACTGCCTGCCCGCGTGTACACGTTGGTTGATCCTGACCGATAATCAGATTGCGGCATTGCCTGATGCAATCGGTCGCTTAACGCGCCTAGAAAAACTGATGCTGGCAGGTAACGCCATTCGCGAGTTGCCACACACATTTGCCAATCTGACTAACTTGCGCCTATTACGGCTCGCTGCCAATCAATTAGAGGCTTTTCCTGAAATACTGCTAACGCTGCCACAGCTGGCTTGGTTGGCCTTTTCCGGCAATCCGTTTTGCGCCCCACGAGATGAGCATTCGGATTTTACGCAAGTGGCTGCGGTAGATTTAGCCCTGCACGAAGTATTGGGGCAGGGGGCATCGGGACTGATTTCCCGAGCCACTTGGACTCACAATGGAAATGGCTTGGCTGATGACGTGGCTGTAAAAGTCTATAAAGGCGGCATCACCAGCGATGGTTATCCGCAAGATGAGCTGGATGCCTGCTTGACCGTGGGGGCCCATGAAAACCTAGTCAAACCCTTGGCGCATATTCATGAGCCTGACTGTGCGGCGTTGCTGATGGCTCTCATCCCAGCTGACTATCACAACTTGGGTCAGCCGCCGAGCTTGGTATCTTGTACTCGTGATACCTTTACTCAAGGGCAATCTTTTAGTGCAGAGCAAGCTGACTTTATTATCGCGCAGATGCGTGCTGTCGTGGCACACTTAGAAAACAAGCAGGTCAGCCATGGGGATCTCTACGCTCATAATGTGCTGATCAATCAAGATAGCCATATTTTATTTGGCGATTTTGGCGCAGCGTCAAAATATCACCACCTCACCCCAGCACAACAAGCGGGTATCCGCCGCATGGAGCGCCGCGCTCTAGCCTATTTTGAAGAGGATATACTAGGGTTAGTGACGCACTAACTATTGGTATGTTCGGCCATTATGTTTGAGCCAGCCATGTGGGTGTCGCCCGCGTGGATCATGGTGCGTCCAATGCATCACACCGCCTTTTTTATTCCATTCGTATTCACCGTAGAACTCGACCGTATCGCCCACCTTTAGCGTCGGGATGCGTGGCGCAAGGTCGATATTGTGGGCCACCAGCAAGGTCTGTCCACTGTCCAGCTGTAAGATAAAGCGCTGATGCATAGAACCTTTAGTATCGTCTTTTAATACTTTAATCACAGTGCCGCTGCCTTGGATTTGCAGGTCGCTTTGTTGTGCGGCATAGGCCTGTTGTAGGCGCACATCATCGGCAAAGACTGGCGCTGAGAGACCAAATAGAACCAGTAATAGAGCGAGGCAATATTTCATTTCAAACCTGCAGTGTAAAAGTGCGAGTGTAGCAGTATTGGGTGGGGTTTCGGGTATAAAAAAACCGCCCTCAGTTGCCTGAGAGCGGTTGGCTTTGCAGTGTTTCGTTGATCTGCTTAGTTGCGGATCAAGTGGTCGAAAGCACCCAGCGCGGCGGTAGCACCAGCGCCCATGGAGATGATGATTTGTTTGTATGGTACGTTGGTAACGTCACCTGCGGCAAACACACCTTCCATTGAGGTACGGCCGTGAGAGTCGATCACTACTTCACCACGTTCCGTTAATTCAATTGTGTCTTTTAGGAACTCACTGTTTGGCACCAGACCGATCTGAACGAAGATCCCTGCCAGTTCCAATGTCTGTGATTCACCTGTTTTACGGTCAGTGTACTGAAGGCCTGTGACATGCTCTTCGTTACCCAATACTTCAGTGGTTTGCGCTTCCGTAATGATGGTCACGTTTGGTAGTGATTTAGCTTTCTTCACCAGTACATCATCAGCGCGTAAAGTGTCGCTGAACTCTAGTACGGTAACGTGCTCGACTAGGCCTGCAAGGTCGATCGCCGCTTCGATACCTGAGTTACCGCCACCGATGACCGCTGTTTTCTTGCCTTTGAACAATGGGCCGTCACAGTGTGGGCAGTAAGCTACGCCCTTGTTCTTGTACTCTTGCTCACCAGGAACGTTCATTTCGCGCCAGCGGGCACCGGTTGCCAAGACAATGGTTTTACTTTTCAGTACCGCGCCGTTTTCTAGCTCGACTTCGATCAGATCTTTCTTCTCAACGCGAACCGCTTTTTGCGTTTTCATTAAGTCAACATCGTAATCTAGGACGTGTTGCTCTAGGCCAGCGACCAATTTTGGACCGTCAGTGGCTTTGACTGAGATAAAGTTTTCGATCGCCATGGTGTCAGATACCTGACCACCAAAACGTTCTGCAACGACACCGGTACGAATGCCTTTACGCGCTGCGTAGATGGCAGCGGCAGCGCCTGCTGGGCCACCACCCACGACTAATACGTCGTAAGCTTCTTTTTCTGCAAGGGCAGCGGCTTGTTTCGCTTCGGCGCCAGTGTCGACTTTATTTAGGATCTCATCCAGCGTCATGCGGCCTTGGCCGAAGTGTTCGCCGTTAAGGAATACCGCTGGTACGCCCATGACCTTGCGATCTTCCACTTCTTGTGGGAATAGGCCGCCGTCGATCATAGTCGCGGTGACTTTCGGATTAAGTGTTGCCATTAAGTTAACGGCTTGAACCACGTCTGGGCAGTTGTGACATGACAAGGAAATGTACACTTCAAAGTTCAGCTCAGTGTCTAGGTCTTTAATTTGTTGCAGCAATTCTGGTGCTGCTTTAGATGGGTGACCACCGGCTTGTAGTAGGGCCAGTACAAGGGAGGTGAACTCATGTCCCATCGGGATGCCTGCGAAATGCACGCGCGCTTGGCTATCTTTAGGGCCAACCGACATTTGCGGTGCGCGGCCTTGTGGGTTTTCTGTCACAGACAAAGAAATTTTGGCTTGGTTTAGCTCGGTAATTTCACGGGCTAATTCCACTAGCTCTTCTGATTTAGCATTGCCATTTGAGGACACGGTAATCGCAATCGGACTAACGATGTTTTGAAGGTATGTGCCCAACTGTTGTTTCATATTTGCGTCTAACATATTTTTTAATCCGTTATTTAGTTGAGTGTGATTACAGTGCCTATAAATTTCGGGCGAGTGAGGTCAGCACCTGTCTTCATATGGAGAGGGAGGCGTGAGGTTCCTTGGCTCGAAAAATATCTTGTGGGCTTTAACGCCTTGCACTGGAAGGCAAAGCCCGATGTTGGGCGCTAGGCGCCCAACAAAGGAAGAGGCTTCTTAGATTTTGCCTACTAGGTCTAGAGATGGAGCAAGAGTCGCTTCACCTTCTTTCCATTTAGCTGGGCAAACTTCGCCTGGGTGAGCCGCTACGTATTGAGCTGCTTTCACTTTACGCATTAGGTCTTCTGCGTCACGGCCGATGCCTTCTGCAGTGATTTCCATTGCTTGGATAGTACCTTCTGGATCGATCAAGAAAGTCGCACGGTCAGCAAGACCTTGACCTTCACGTAGAACACCGAAGTTGTTCGTGATCGTCGCAGTTTGGTCACCTACCATGTAGTAGTTGATTTTGCCGATTGCTTCAGAAGTGTCGTGCCAAGCTTTGTGACAGAAGTGAGTGTCTGTTGATACAGAGAATACTTCAACACCCATAGATTGTAGTTCTTCGTACTTGCTCGCTAGGTCTTCAAGCTCAGTTGGGCAAACGAAAGTGAAGTCAGCTGGGTAGAAGAAAAATACGGCCCATTTACCTAGTACGTCTTTTTCAGAGATCTCAACGAATTCGCCTGCTTTGAATGCTGTTGCATTGAATGGCTTGATCTGAGTGTTAATCATGTATTGCTCCTTAGTAAAGTGTGTTTCGCTGTTTGCGTTACCAACAGTGCCTATATTATGGGGCCGATGTGACGAATTGAAATTGTGATTAACTAAAACTTAGATAAAAAAAAACTATCAAGAATAGTAAAAACCTATTCGTCCGGATATTGGCTACGTAACTCGACTATTTCCTCGGTCAAATCTAGCGCAATTTGCGCCAGTTTGGGATCAAAATGCTGGCCAGCTTGATCCCGCACATAGGCAAACGCTTGTTCCGTGCTCCAGGCCTCTTTGTAGGGGCGTTTCGAGAGTAGGGCGTCGATCACATCCGCCAAGGCGACAATGCGCCCTTCCAAGGGAATGGCGTCGCCTTTTAGGCCTTTAGGATAGCCACTGCCGTCCCAGCGCTCGTGGTGGGTCAAAGCAATGGTGCGCGCCATATCCAGTAATGGCTCGCCCTCGACGTCTAAAATTTCCGCGCCAAACAGGGTGTGCTTCTTCATTTCCTCCCATTCCTCAGGCGCCAGCTTACCGGGCTTTAGTAGAATGGCATCGGCGATGCCGATTTTACCGACATCGTGCATTGGGGCAGCGAGAAAGACTTTTTCGACCCAGTCCGGATCATCGACACATTGTTCGGCAATCAGCTTGGAAATGTAGCTCATGCGTACCACATGGGCGCCAGTTTCATTGTCCTTGTACTCCATCGCGCGACCAAGGTGATGAATGATGCGTACTTTGCTGTCGTGCAGCTCTTTCGTACGCTCGCGTACTTTCTTCATCAATTGACGATTCTGATCGTACAGAGCAATTTGGTTACGCACCCGTGCGCGCACTAAAGGGGGGCTGATGGGTTTGGCGATGTAATCTGCCGCACCCATGGCAAAGCCACGCTCTTCGTCTTGCACGTCGTGCTTCGCCGTGACGAAAATGACGGGGATATTAGCGGTGACAGGGTCGGCTTTGAGACGCTTGCAGACCTCGTAACCGTCCATGTCTGGCATCATCACATCGAGCAGAATCAGGTCTGGCTTGGCGTCACTTTTTGCGATCGTGAGTGCGCGCGGGCCATTTAGGGCCACTTTTATGCGGTATTCATCACGCAGTGATGCCACCAGCACGTCGATATTCTCCGGAATATCGTCCACCACTAACAAGGTGGGTTTGCTGTCCTGTTCATTTTCTTGCTGCGCATGAATGCTTATGTTGTTTTCTAGCATAACTCACTCGCTTAATCCTTAATACGAACCAGTAGAGCTTTGGTATGTTCTAAAGCTCGGTCAAAATCATACACACTAATGGCCTTGCTCAGGGCGTTCATCGATGCTTTGTTTTGGCGATCGCTGAATTGGGGCGCTAAGCTATCGGCTAACTCCCGCGCCTCGGATAACCCCTGTTCAAGGTAGTCTTGCAATTGCATTAATTGCTGTCGTTTGTCATCGGCACTCATGAACACCACCTCCGCGGCAGGCGGCGTCGCGCTGGCAGTTGTCTCTTGCCAAGTGTCTAAACCATCGAGAATGATGGTCAGCTCTTGGCTCAGCGCTTGGACAGTCGATGCCGAGTAGCTGTGGTGCTCCAGTTGTCTTTCTAAGGTGGCGGCTAATTCCGCAAGCTGCACCATACCGAGTGTGCTGCAGGTGCCTTTTAAAGTATGGATCAAACGTGTTGCTTCGTCGTATTGTTCGCGGGCCAGAAGTTGCTGTAGGGTGCTGTCCAGCTCTACTTGGCTGGTGACAAAACGCTTTAACAAGCGCACATACAAGGCTAAACCTTGCGTATGCTGTAGGCCCATTACCGTATCAATCTGAGGTAGGGCAGGCAGCTCGGCCTCTTCGCTGGCAACCTGGTTTGTTGCGTGGCGAAGTGGCGCGCGCTGGCGATGACATTTTTGCGCTGGCATCCATTTTTCTAATGTAGCAAACATTTGCTCGATCTTAATCGGTTTGCCAATGTGATCATTCATACCCGCCTGCAGGGCTCGCTCCACATCCTGTGGCAGAACGTTCGCGGTCATAGCGATAATGGGAAGCTCGGCGTGCTGTGGCATTTGGCGAATTTTTTGGGTCGCTTGATAGCCGTCCATAATGGGCATCTGGCAGTCCATGAGTACTAAGTCAAAATCGTCTTCTGCCAACTTCACCAGAGCATCTTCACCGTTGACGGCGACCACCACCTGAATGCCTTTTTGGGTCAGTAATTCAGTGGCCAGTTCACGGTTGATCTCATTGTCTTCTACCAGTAGTAGGGTCGCATCGTAGAGTTTGTCGTCGTAGCGCTCTTGATCAGCCTCGGCAGAGTGGTACTGGCTTTGTGTGGTATTGGTCATAGCGAAACTGTTGGCAATGGAGTCAAACAGGCTAGAGGCGGTAATGGGTTTGGTTAAGAACCCAGAAATGTCTAAACCTTGTGCCGCTTGTTTGACTTTTTCGAGGCCGTACGCGGTCACCATGATCATGGTTGGGTACTTATGAGGTGAGCTTTCAATGATTTGGCGACAGGTTTCGATGCCGTTTAAATCCGGCATTTTCCAGTCCACTAGCACTAACTCATAGGGGTGTTGCTGCTGTTCTGCGCGTTGGATCATGGCCAAAGCATCATAGCCGCTAGACGCTTCATGACAGGGAATGCCCAAGGCCTCCATGTTGGCTTTTAAAACCTCGCGTGCGCTGTCGTTGTCATCCACGATCAGGGCAATGGAAAGGCCCAGTGACGAGGCTCCTTGGCTTAATGGGATCTCATCGTCGACACGTTCTAGGGTGACGGTAAAGTGGAAGGTGCTGCCTTGCCCTTCTTCACTCTCCAACCAAATCTCTCCTCCCATCAGTTCTACCAGCTGTTTTGAAATCGCTAAACCGAGTCCGGTGCCACCGAAGCGGCGTGTGGTGGAGGTGTCAGCTTGAGAGAAGGAATGGAATAGGTGTTGTTGATTTTCTTGGCTGATACCAATGCCGGTATCCGTTACCGAAAAGCTCACTTTGATCTGATCATGACTGTGTTGCTGATAACGGGCTTTGATAATGACTTCCCCTTGGGGGGTGAATTTCACGGCATTGTTACCCAAGTTCAGCAGCACTTGGCGTAGTCGTGTGGCGTCGCCGCGAAACACTTGCGGTAAATTCTCATCAATATCGAAGATCAGTTCCAGATCTCGCTCCTCCACCTTGATGGTCAGTAAATTAGCGATTTCTCGTAACACATCTTGTAAGTAAAACGGTGTGTTTTCGAGTTCAATCTTACCCGCTTCGATCTTGGAAAAGTCGAGTATGTCATTGATGATGGCCAACAGGGATTCGGCAGAATTTCGCACGTTTTGAATATAGTTGCGCTGACGTTCGTTGAGCTGGGTTTGCAGCGCCAAATAAGACATGCCAATGATGGAGTTCATTGGGGTACGAATCTCGTGGCTCATATTGGCTAAGAAGTCGCTCTTAGCATGATTCGCTTGCTCGGCATTGTCTTTGGCTTGTATCAGCTCTTTGGTTTGCTCGGCAATTTCTTGCTCCAGCTCTTGTTTGTAGTGCTGTAGGGAAAGCTGGTATTTGTGTCGCTCGGAGATGTTGCGCCACGTACAAATGATGGCCGGTTGGTCATCTAACACCACGGCAATCATGGTCATGTCGGCATAAATCAGCTCATCATGAAAGTCTTTAAAGACCCATTCTTGGTAGGAGTGACCTTGTTCTGTCACCTGCTCAAAGAGAATTTCTAATTGCGTTAAAGAGTGATTGCCATCGGATTGGGAGGGGGGCGATACATCCTGCATTTCGGCCTTTAGAAGGCGCTCTTTACTGGGGTAACGCAGCACCTTGGCGGCGGCATTGTTGCATTCAATGATGCTGTTATCTCGCAGTATCCAAGCGGGGTCAGGGGAGGCGTCGAACATGGAGCGGAAGCGATCTTCGCTTTCGATCAAGGTGTTAACTTGACGTCTTACCCGTTGTGAAATGGCCCACGCCAGCAGCAAAATGATGGCGCTGATAATGCTGCTCACCCAAACAATGGTGGTGCTGAGGCTGGAGAGTTGTTGCTCAATCTGTATGTCGAGGCGATGGGTTTCGTCTTGTACCGCATGGCTAATATTATCGAGCAGGCGTGACAGCGGCGAGAAAATGGCTTCGATCTCAGCACTGATCTCTTGCCGTTGACTCTCCATCGCCATAAAGGCAAAGCGTTCCTGCATCAGCCCCGATTCGCCCAGTTCGACCGCATGCAGCTGATTGTAGTAAAAACCTTCGCCATAAATTAAGCGTTTAAGGTTCTCGGACTCTCGAGTTAGGTCGCGATAGGCTTCCGGAAACTGATCTTGGGTTTGCGAAATGGCGTAGTCTAGGCGCTCAAAGGTGGGGGATATGCGGTTATTGAGTAGATCGGACAGCTGCGCTTGAGAGTTGACTAAAGGTAAGCTGTTAAGCGCCAGTTCGAGTTGCAAAATGTCTTCCAGCGCGGAGGACAGAGAGCTTTCGATGGCGCTGGCGCGCAGTGTCATATAGCGTTCCGCAATGTCTTGCTTTTCGCTGTCCGTGGCACTGCGGTATTGAAACAGTAGCACGCCCTCTTGTAAGCGGTGGCGGCTATTCAATGACCGCAGCATGCCGGTGATAACATCGGTATTGGCCAAGCTGTTACGCATCAAACTGTCGCGCTCAGAGTGTTTGGTTAGTTCCTCCCTCAGGGTGTACCAGCGCGCCACATTGTCAGTCAAATTGTGGATATGATGGCTGCGGATGCGCAGCGCTTCGCCCAGCTCCACCAAGTCGGAGTCGGCTTTCGCGGCTTGGACGAGGGCGTTGGTCGACTGCTCGAAGCGAGACATCATGGTTTGGTCTAGATAAGACTCATTAATGTCTTCCTGCAGCGCCTGACGTAGGCGGCCACGCAGGGCGGGCACGGTTTCGCGTAATTCTGAGATGGCGCCTATCATGGTGGCCTGTTGCGCCCGAATATCTATTTGCTGCTTTTTGAGATCAGCGGCAGTGTTGGCGAGAATGGAGGCGCCCACGACGATCGCAAGTAGGCTGAATACAGCCATCAGCCATACTAAAGGCGAGATCGGCGATTGGAATCGGCCCATTCTAGTCATAGGCTACCTCGTATCAATTCAGACGGTATGGCACTACCACAGTAACTTTGTTTGTTCTTTAAATCTTTAAACTCTAACCAGATAGGATATTGAGAATGCTCTAATTCCTGTGGAATTACCAGTGCTGAAGTAGCTGCGAGTTGTGACTCTTGGTAGGCGCGTAAGAGGTCGAGGAGTTCGCTGCGGCTTGGCGCTGTAGACGTCACGCGCTGCAACAGTACCGCTTCCACGTAGCGTGCGGCCAAATAGCCTTCTAACTCCATCGGAGAGGTGGTTTCTAAATTGCCATACTCGAGCACATCGGCAAAGAACTCCTGAATCAGCGGCGATTGGCTTTGCTCCATGCAGGGTCTAACCAAGGTAGAAAGGAGTTTGGCTTGCGTGTGTTGCAATTCGGCGATGAGTGTATCGTGGCTGACGAAGGAAAAGGTCGCGAACAGCGGCGAGACACCGACTTGATCGAGCAAGGAAATCAATTCTGCGGCAGCGGGGTAGGTGCTGATTAAGAAGATGGCTTTTGGCTGCTTAGGCTGGGATAAAATTTTGGCCACAGCATCTTCGGCGGCGGGGTGGTTACGATCGTAGTAGAGCTGCAACAGATCGTGCGCTTTACCGTGGCCATAGGATTGCAGTGCTTCATTAATACTGCGCAGTGTCCCTTCGCCGTAGCTGTCTTTTTGTAGGTAGACCGCTATGTCACTGGGGGCGATGCCGAATTTTTCTACCACGGTTTTGACCAACAGCGTGGCCTCATCATGATAACTGGCTCGTTCTGTGAAGATTAACTGGCGGATATCGCTGTGCTTGAGAGCGCTGCTGCCACTAATCGGAAAGATCAGCGGGATCTGATACTTTTTTAGGGTGGGGGTAGCGCTGACAATCGTTGGGGTTCCAACGCTGCTGATCAGCCCAGCAATATTGTCTTGCTCAACCATGCTGCGAATCAATGGCGGGGTTAGCTTAGGTTCATAGCCGTCATCTTTGGCGATTAATTTGAGTGAGTAAGGCAGTTGTTTGCTAGCGTTGATACGGCTGAAGCCGAGCTCTATGCCTTGCACTAGCTCCGCACCAATTTTTGCGCTGGGGCCGGTTAGGGGGCCGGTAAAACCAAAGCGAAGCTCCTCTGCACGGCTGTTGAATGACAGCAGGCAGAGTAAGCCTAACAATAATGTGCTCAGTACAGCATGGCGTTGGCGCACAGCATACTTCCTAGTCGACAGTTTTTCGCGCAAAGCGAATGGGCGCAGAAGCGCACCATACATGAATTCAAGGTCTGATTAGTTTAGAAGAAAATAATGTAAACTGCGGCTGCAAATATGTCACTGAATGTAATGCTTATCACCTGAAAACCGTTGTCGCTGACTAGCGCCATTGGTGAATTCGCGCTAATTGCAGGTGACGCTCATGTTCAGCTTGATCGACGCTGATGTAACGAAAGCCAATGCGGTCTCCAGGTTTTTTCTGGGACAGTAACGCGCCAGAGAAACTGGTAACACAGCCCACTTTGGGGTAGCCGCCAATGGTTTGTCGGTCTCGAAACAAGACAATCGGCTGGCCGTCATTGGGGATCTGAATCGCACCGTAGGCAATGCCTTCTGAAATAATGCCTGGCTGATCTTGCCCCACCGCGGTGCCCTCAAGCCGATAGCCCATGCGGTCACAGTTCTGGCTGACGCTATAAGTACTACTGAAAAAACGTGCTCGCTCTAAGCCTGAGAAGTGTTTGAATTGATACCCCGTTACCACATTGATTTCCATTTGCTCGTAGTTGGGAATGGCTAAGCGGGGAACATGGCGTGCGGTGTGTTGGGTGGTGCTATGAAAGGGCAATACATCGTGAACGGCTAATTTGTCGCCTTTTCCCGTCAGACCGCCCAATTTCTCACGCATAACGGTGGCCACACTGCCGAGTACTGAGGTAGCCAAAAAGCCGCCTTTGACGGCAAGATAGGCACGCAAACCGAATTTAGGTTGCTGGAAGACCAGCACATCGCCCTTTTGAATGGCATAGGTTTGCCAAGGTAAGATGCCTTTACCATTCAGCGTAGCGCCTAAGTCTGCGCCCGTGATGGCGATGCTGGTGCTCTGTTGTGCTTCCACAGTAAAGCCACCGAAGGTAATCTCGATCTGCGCGGCATTGCTGTCATTGTCTAACAGGGCGTTGCCCCAACGAAAGGCCAGTTCATCCATGGGGCCACCTGTGGTCACGCCAAGGTGCTGATAGCCATGGCGGCCCATGTCTTGTAGCAGGGCGAGCATGCCCGGTTTGATTACTTTAAAAGCCATCCAGCTGACCTCCTTGGGCCAGAAACTCTTCTCTTGTGATAGGTTCAAAACGCACCGTATCGCCCACTTCAATCAAGGCTAGACTATCGCTTTGCCAGTCAACCAGCTGCACAGGCGTACGCCCGAGAATCTGCCAGCCGCCGGGGGTAACACTGGGGTAAACCGCCGTTTGTTGTTCGGCAATGGCGACACTGCCTAAGGGTACTTTTAAGCGTGGGGTGGTTTTACGTGGCATGCGAATGGCCTCAGGGGTGTTGCCTAAAAAAGCAAAACCTGGGGCAAAGCCAATGGCGTAGGCGCGGTAGGCCGTTTCGCTGTGCAGCTTGATCACTTCGTCGATCGTTAAGTTGCATTGGCTGGCCACTTCTTCTAGGTCAGGTCCTACTTCAGGTGCGTAGTAAACGGGAATGACCACTTCACGTCGAGCGCTTGTATTCGTGCTGTTTAACTCAATTTTATTAGCTAAGGTTTTGATCTTATTGGTAATCTTAAAACGATCATAATGGTCAGTGTCGAACACGACCAAGAGCGTGGTATAGGACGGCACTAGATCAATGATGCCTTCGCAGTTGCGTAGAGCTTTAGTCACTAAGGCGATCACATCCGCTGCCGCATCATTGATGGATTCGGCAAAGGTTAGTAAGCAGGCATGATCACTGACCAGCTCTATCTGTGGCGGGTAGATGAGTGCCTCATTCATATTAGCGCTTACCCACGAGCGCGCGGATACGCTGCACGGCCTCCACCGCATGATCGCCATCCCCATGCACACAAATAGTGTCCGCATGTACCGCTAAAGACTTGCCGGATTCAGTGGTGAGCGTACCGTGTTCGCTTAACTGCTGCACTTGTTGTTCGATAAGGCCAAAGTCTTTATGGACAGCATCGGCTTGCTGGCGCGGAGTGAGGCGACCCTCGTCGGTGTACAGTCGATCTGAGAAAACTTCAAACCAGAGTTTTAAGCCATATTTCCCTGCTAAGGCTTTTACATGGTGCTCTTCAGGAATGGCCATCAGCATTAAGATCAACGAATCATCGAGTTCACTGACGGACTCCATCACGGTTTCTAGCACCGTGAAATTCGACATCATAGTATTGTAAAGGGCACCATGGGGCTTCACATAAGTCACCTTTGTACCGTGGGCTTGGCAAATGCCTTGTAGAGCACCGATTTGATATTGAATGATGGCCTTTAACTCATGCGGTGCGATGTCCATATTACGGCGGCCAAAGCCCACCAAATCAGGGTAAGCGGGGTGGGCGCCGATGGTGACATTGTGTCGTTTAGCCAAGGCAACGGTCTTGCTCATGGTTAAAGGATCGGAAGCGTGGAAACTACAGGCAATGTTGGCTTGGTCGACAAATGGCATAATCTCCTCATCTCGTCCCATTGTCCAAGCACCAAACGCTTCACCCATGTCACAATTTAACTTCATTCTAAACTCCAAAAACCAAGGTTGTATCGTCTAAGAGTAACCAGCTAACCGCTTGGCAACAAGTGCGCCACGTTGCATGGCTTTTACTGAGCTTTTACGTGGTCAGCGGCTACCCAAGTTGGAACGGCTTTTGTATGCTCTAAAGATCCCATTGGAGAGCGTAATGAACAAACTGATTTCCTTGATTTTAAAAGGGCTGGTCACGGTACTGCCGATCGGCCTCACGGTGTACTTCCTCTACTGGCTGTTTACGACAGCGGAAGAGCTGGCACGCCCATTGGTATTATTGGTTTGGCCCAAGCAAGAATACTTCGTCGGCTTAGGCGTCTTAACCTGCCTACTATTGTTGGCAGTAGTGGGCTTGGTGGTGAACTTTTATGGCATTCGTAACCTAATGAAGTTAAGCCATAGCCTGTTTGAAAAAATTCCGCTAGTGAAGTCCATCTACGGCGCTCTGCAGGATATGATGACGGTATTCAGTCTATCGAACAAAACCGGTAAGCAAAGCGTGGTGACTTTGGAAATCCAAGGAATGCAGCTGATTGGTTTTGTTACGGGTGAGAAAATGGGGCAACGCTTATTTGCCGAGCAAGATTTGGTTGGTGTGTATCTGCCCTTGAGTTATCAAATTGGCGGCATGACGGTGTATGTTTCGCGTGATAAGTTGACCCCGCTAGACATTTCCATGGAAGAGGCCATGCGCATTGCCGTGACAGGTGGCGTGCAATCGAAGAATAAATCATGATGCAATTAGAACAGATCACCGAATTACTTGAAGAAAAGGGCTATCCAGCCAAACTTAAACCATTCCCACGTCGTATTTATGTGGGCTCAATCGGCTCCTTTTACGGTGTGACCATCGTACAAAATAGCAAGACGGGTGAGTTAACCTTGTCTTATCAGCCACTGATTCTCATCGTTGGCAGTGTGCTTTTGATCTACAGTTTTATTGTCAGCTTTGGCAACGATGATATGTTGTCGGCCTTGATTGGCATTACCGCGGCTTCAGTGAACGCTAACTTTTTTAAGTCACGTAAGAAAAAACAAGAAATAGAAGCGATCCTGCGCGAGCTGCAGGCTCCTTAGGGGGAAGCGGTTGTCATAGTTGTGGCTGACTTGGCAATACCCGAGGCTAGCCCTAGGGTTGGAAAAGGAGGATGGACGCATGCTTAAACTAAGCAAAGTCATTGGCCACCGTGGTGCGGCCACCTTGGCGCCAGAAAATACCTTAGCTTCTATTCGCGCGGCCGCCGCCGCTGGCGCCAAATGGGTCGAAATTGATGTCTACCCAATTGCCCAAGGTGGTTTGATTATCTTTCACGATGATCGCTTGGAGCGCTGTACCAACGGCTTTGGCAGCACCATGGAAGCCAGTCTTGAAACTATCTTGTCACTGGACGCTGGGCATTGGTTTGGTCATGAGCACCAAGGCGAAAAAATCCCCACATTTGAGCAGGCCATAGATTGTCTACAAGAGCTGGGCTTAGGTTTGAATCTTGAGATTAAGTATGACGGTCGCAACGTGGAGGCGGTGGTGCCAGCGATCCTTGCCACCTTGGCCGAGCGTTGGCAGGACCCTGATAAATTACTGCTCTCCAGCTTCAATTATCCCGCCTTACAATTGTGCCGCCGTTTAAGCCCAACGGTTCATTTAGGTTATCTCGTTGAAGAAGTGCCCCATGATTGGTTGCTCAAACTGGCGGCCATTAATGCCTGTTGCCTAGGCTGTCATTATCAGCCTTTGACGGAGCATCAGGCGCGCGCGGTCAAAGCGGCGGGTTACTTATTGGTGTGTTATACCGCCAACGAAGCACATCTGGTGCGTGAACATTGGCGTTGGGGCATGGACAGCGTGGTCACCGATGATCCACGACAGTTTGTCCATCTAGAACATAAGCATTAAAAAACGCTGCCGAGGCAGCGTTTTTTCATTCAGCGGACGGCTAGAATAAGTTTTCCAGCGCCGAATTTGTCGACGGTGTTACCCGGGCGGGATCCGCATTTTGACCATCCCTTGCTTCGGGGCGGGCAGCGACATTGGCGGCTGGCACATGGTCTCTGCGGAACACCTCAAAGATCGCATTTTTCTGGCCAGGGTAAGCGCGTTCGCCCGTGTTGGGGTCAATGCGCACAGTCACCAAGGAAGAGGGCTTATCAACATAGCTGGCTGGCGTGTCCGCTAATACCGGACGCATGTAGTCAATCCAAGTGGGTAGAGACGCCGAACCGCCCCATTCGCCACGACCCAGAGGCGACATATCATCGAAGCCGGTCCACACGGTTGTCACCACATCGCCGTTAAAACCAGAGAACCAGGCATCACGACCATCGTTGGTGGTGCCGGTTTTGCCAGCAATGTCATCGCGCTCTAGAACGCGGGCACGACGGCCCGTACCGTAGCGGATGACGTCACGCATAATGTCATAGATGATGTAGGCCACGTCTTCGTCCAGCACACGTGGCGCGACGGGACGCTCAACCACACCTTGCTGGGTGTCGAACAAACCTTTCTGGCTGAGTAAGGTTGCACTTGAATCATCGTTCTGCGGTCGTTCTAGTAAGGTGCAGTCTTGGCACACAGTGACCGGTTCCGCTTGGAAAATGATGTCACCATTACGGTCTTCGATACGCTCAATCAAGTATGGCTGCACACGGTAACCGCCATTTGAGAATACCGAGTAACCTGAAGCAATTTGCAGCGGCGAGAGGTTCGCGCTGCCCAATGACAAAGATAAATTGTGTGGCAATTCGTTCGGATCAAAGCCAAAACGCTTCATAAACTCAAGTGCTGTGCGAATGCCCATCTCATCGAGTAGGCGCACTGATACCACGTTTTGAGAGCGGTATAAGGCTTGGCGCAAACGGGTTGGGCCGTAGAACTTTCCGCCGTCATTGGTCGGGCGCCAGGCACTGGCTAGGTTGCTGTCATGGAACACCACTGGGGCATCGTTAATCACGCTGGCAGCAGTGTAGCCATTCGATAGGGCACTGGAATAAATAAACGGCTTGAAGTTTGAACCAGGCTGACGCTTGGACTGAGTGATGCGGTTAAACTTATTGGCAAAAAAGTTAAAACCACCCACCAGCGATTCGATGGCGCCGTCTTTGCTGTCCAAAGACACCAAGGCACTTTGTACTGCTGGTGTTTGCGCTAAGCGCCACGTGCTGTCGTCACTTGGGCGTAGCTGAATAATATCGCCAGCGACTAAGACGTCAGAGACGGTTTCGGGCTTTTTGCCACGAGAGTTTTCACTTAAGTAAGGTGCGGCCCAGCTCATGGCGCTAAACGGCAGTTCAAACGCCGAGCCATCTTGTAGGCGCAAAGAGGCGCTGTCAGCGGAGGTTTTTAACACCAACGCCATGGTCCAAGACGGAATGTTGCTGAACTCTTCTAGTGCTTCTTGTTGCGTCGCTAAGTCTTCGTCCAGTAGGTCTTTGCGAGTGTCTAGAGTACCACGGTAACCATGGCGCTCATCATAGTCCAATACGCCTTGGTAAACCGCTTGGTTGGCGTTGCGCTGGCGCTCAGAATTGATCGTGGTGTAGACCACCAAGCCTTCACTGTAGAGCTTATCGCCGTAGGACTGGTACAGTTCATGACGTACCATTTCCGCCACATAGTTGGCTTCGACATCGGCTTGAATACCGTAGTTTTTGGCGGTAACAGGGGCCTCAACAGCGGCTTGATAAGCATTTTTATCAATCATGCCTAGGGTCAACATGCGTTGCAGAATCCAGTTACGACGGATCAAGGCACGGGAAGGGTTGGCAACTGGGTTGAAGCGCGAGGGAGCTTTCGGTAGGCCAGCAATCATGGCGTATTGGGCCAGCGTCAGCTCACTTAAATGTTTACCGTAATAGACTTGGGCGGCGGCATCAAAACCGTAGGCACGCTTACCCAAGTAGATCTTGTTCATGTAGAGCTCTAGGATTTCATGCTTAGAGAGCTCTTGCTCCATTTTCAAAGAGATAAAGATCTCAGTGAATTTACGCATGAAGGTTTGTTCAAAGGATAGGAAGTAGTTACGTGCGACCTGCATGGTGATGGTACTACCACCACTTTGAATTTCACCACTGGTGACCAGTTGATAAGCCGCCCGCATCAGTCCCATGACGTCGACGCCAGGGTGATGGTAGAAGTTACTGTCTTCCGCGGCCAACACAGCATTCTCTAAATCCATTGGAATGTCTTCATAGCGGATGGGGGTACGACGTTGTTCACCAAACTCACCGATCAATTGCTCATCACGGGTATAAATGCGTAATGGAATCTGCAATTCGATGGCTTTCATTTCTTGCTTGGTAGGAATGCTGTCTTTGACTTGAAGGTAGACGGCATAGGTAATACCGGCAGCTGCCAATGCGCCGAGCAAAGCAAGTATAAAGAGAATTTTGAATGTTTTGGCCATGTTGGGTCACTGGTTATTTAGTGTTCGGGCGATTATACCTGACTTGAGTTGCCCTTGGAGGCTTGTTGGCCTGAAAATTCATGTTATCTTGTTGTAAAGATATGATGCAGATTGCATAAGCAAGTGTAAAAACATGCCATACTTGTATGCACGCTACGGAAGGCGACATCTTATTCATGGAGGGAACCATGTCTTTCTTTGCTCGACCCTATGTGTTGATCTGGCGCGATAACGCCTGGTTGGCCCTATCAAAACAACAGTACTTTCAGAATCAGGATGATCAGAGTGCTGCCCCAGCAGAGTCCCCCGACTGTTCTTTAGACGAGGCGTTACAGCAATTAGCCAGCTTTTTAAGACAGCGTAAGCGTAAGCCGAGTGCTATTTTATTGCCGGATGCTTGGCTAGAGATTAGTCAGTGCGATTTGGACCAAGACCTACCTCAGTCGCTGCATTTGTTGGCTGCCCATACTCAGGCGGGACAAATGTCGGTGCGCGAAAGTTTGCCGCCTATGATCAGTTATGTGACCCATCATAAACAGCACGCGGCGATGCATGTGGCTACCTTAGCCAAAACTTACTTTGACGCCTTTACGCAGTTGGGCATCACCAAGCTGTACAGCGAAGGACTGATTTGGCGCAGCCAGCTCAGTTCTTGGCGTCAGTTATCCAGTGCTATGCAATCCTTTGTCTCTTATGAAGACGACTATCTAGAACGTCAAACCGAGCACCGCTATCGCTGCACCTTGGTCGCGCTTATTGTATTGGTCGCGTTATCGAGTGGCTGGCTCGCCGCCCACCTTATTAAGCAGACACCGGAGCCGATGTCCGCCTTTCAGTGGCCCTGGCCCAGTGTGGACACGGAGCGCATGGAGATGATGGACAGCTTACGCTATTTGCGTACCTTGCCTGCCTCAGTCCGGCTGGATGATGTGCGTGTTAGCCAGAGCCGCATTCGTTTATCGGTGACAGGCAATGCGGCCGATGTTGTGCTGTGGCAAGCCAATTGGCCAGAGCAGTTGCCGCCACTGCTAATCATGCTGAATGGGGAAGGGCCAATATGACCACTGTGGTGTTACGCAAATTGACCTCGAGCCGCTATTTAACCTGCTTGCTAGCTCTAGAATGTGCCTTAGCCATTTGGGCGGTACAGGCACTTTGGCAGCATAAAAATGAGAGTCAGCGCTCGATAGGCTATTACCACTATCAAGAGAATCAGTGGCGTGCTTTGAATCAAGCGATCCGTACCATCCCACACGACTTGCCCGTGCAAATGCTCTACGGGGATGAGGCGGTGGTGGGCATGCGGTTACAGCAAACCATGGAGATCGCGGCGTGGCGCCATCTAATTGATGAACTGCATAAGCGCTTTTGGCTAACACCGACGGCGGTGCAATGGCGCCGTGAAGGGTATCAGTGGTTTGCTGACATTACTTGGCACTTTGTGCGGCCGAGTACCTTGAAACCGGATCTGAATATCTTGCCGTTTGAACGCCAGCAAACGTGGCCGAGCCAAGGGACATTAGTCAGTACTCTACATGGCCAGCGTTCGGCCGCCTTAATCAAGGTCGATCAAGAGGAAATGTGGCTGTATGAGGGGAATTGGCTGCCGCAGTTACAGGCAACCCTGACCCAAGTGGATCAAGAGTATGTGGTACTACAAAGTGGACAAGGAGAGCGGCGTCAGTTGTATCTAAGTGCTGCCACATCCCCTAGAGCGAGTACTCATAAGGAGCCCTAATATGTCGATGTTCCGCGCTATCGCTTGCGTTGTGTTCGCCTTAGGTGGGCTCGCTGTCAGCCTCAATGCATCGGCATTGGATGTGTTTGTGCGGCAACAGCCGGTGCAGCAGGTATTGCCTCAATTAGCGGCCGAACTGGGTACCAGTGTGGTGTTAGATCCCTTGATTGATGCCGACGTGACGCTGTCGATCCGTGAGGCAACTTGGGAGCAAGTATTGTCGGCAGTGGCGCAGCAATTACAATTGTCGCTGCACTGGCAGGACCAGATTGCCATCCTGTCTCAGGCGCCTGCACTGTCACAAACCGCAGATGATACGACCACTGGAAAGGAGCACTGTAACGATCGCATCTGGCACTTGAAACATGCCAAAGCCGCTTTGGTGGGGGAGCATGTGAAACAGTACTTTACTGATATCCGCGTCATCATCGATGCCCGCACCAATGCCATCATGACCCACTATTGTGGCAGCGACAGCGTACTGCAAAGCGCCATCGTATGGCTTGATAGCCCCATGCGGCAAATTGAAATCTCAGCGGAGATTGCTCAAGTCAGTGACAGTGTTCAAGAGCAGCTAGGAGTGAACTGGCAAGCACGGCTGCTTGATTCCGCCGAGAATGGTGTCTTAGGGAATGTGGACCTTGGTATTGCTTCGGCACCGGTGAATATGGGCATTGCTGGCACTAGTGGCTTGGTGAATTTATCGGCGACGCTGGATTGGTTAGAGCGCAATGGTTCAGCCAATATTCTTGCTCGACCCAAAATTGTGACTTCCGAAGGGCAGCCTGCGCGCATTGAGTCGGGGACTGAGGTGCCTTATCAGGTGATGAACGATGACAACCTCAGTGTTGAATTTCGCCAAGCCGGTTTGGTATTAGAGGTCACACCTGAGGTGAAAGACGCCTCGACGTTATTGCTCGACCTGCGCATACATCAGGACTCGGTGGGCGATATGGTCAATGGTGTGCCGAGCTTAGAAACCAATCGTGTGCAGACTCAAGTGGAGGTCAGAAATGGCGAAACCCTGGTGCTTGGCGGCATTTTTCGTGAGGAGCGATTGGTCACTATTAGCAAGGTTCCGGTGCTCGGAGACGTGCCTTTACTCGGCGCAATGTTCCGCCAACGTACTGAACAACAAGAAAAAAGGGAACTACTTGTATTTATCACGCCAAAACTGCTAAAAATGTCGGTAAACTAGGCACTAGCCGAAAACAGTTAACTTCGAAGTACAAAAACATGATTAACGCCCCGACTATTATACTCGTGGGTCCGATGGGTGCAGGGAAAACCACCATTGGGCGCCTTCTGTCGCAACAGTTAGACAGAGAATTTTTCGACTCCGATCGGGTGATTGAAGAGAACGCTGGTGCAGACATCCCTTGGATCTTTGAAAAGGAAGGTGAAGAAGGATTTCGTCGCCGCGAAACGCAAACGCTAGAAGCCATGCTCAGCGAAGAACAGCAGCCTGTTGTGTTAGCAACAGGGGGCGGTATCGTGATGAAGGAAGAAAACCGTGCCATGCTCAAGCAGCAGCCGTTAGTGGTTTACTTATTTGCTTCCGTGGCGCAACAGCTACAGCGCACGTCCAAAAGCAATAATCGCCCGCTGTTAAAGCAGGGCAACCCTAAGGAAACCTTGACGCGTTTGTTCGCCCTGCGCGATCCATTGTACCGTGAGGTCGCATCCGTGATCGTTGAGACGGACTCCCGTCATCCTAAGACCGTTGCAAACAAAGTAATGGACGCCATTAAAAAGCATTTGGCTACGGAGGTTTAACCTAATGCGCACTCTTACCGTTGACTTAGGTGAACGCAGTTACCCGATTTACATTGGCTCAGGTATTCGCCAGCAAAAAGAATTGTTCAGTAAAGCGATTGCTGGCAAACAAGTGATGATCGTGACCAACACCACGGTGGCCGATATTTATTTGGCGGATCTAGTGGCTTTGCTCGGCGCTGACTACAAGGTCGATACGTGTATTCTGCCGGATGGCGAACAGTATAAAACGCTGGCCACTTACGAAAGCATTATGACGTCCTTGTTGGAAGCGAAGCACAACCGCACCACGACGATTATTGCCCTAGGTGGCGGCGTCGTAGGTGATATGGCGGGCTTTGCCGCAGCGACGTATCAGCGTGGTGTGCCATTTATCCAAGTACCGACGACGCTGTTGTCACAGGTGGATTCGTCGGTGGGCGGTAAAACCGGTGTCAACCATCCACTGGGTAAGAACATGATTGGTGCTTTTTACCAGCCACAGGCGGTGATCATCGATAACGATACTTTGAAAACACTGCCTGAGCGCGAGCTGTCTGCCGGCATGGCAGAGGTGATTAAGTACGGTTTGATCTGTGATGCCCCATTCTTTACTTGGTTGGAAGAGAATGTTGACGATCTTATGGCACTGGATAATGAGAAAATTACTCATGCCATCTATGAATCCTGTGCCGCAAAAGCACGTGTGGTAGCACAAGATGAAAAAGAAGGTGGCATTCGTGCTATCTTGAACCTAGGTCATACCTTTGGTCATGCGATCGAAACGGAAATGGGCTACGGTGAATGGTTACACGGTGAAGCCGTGGCGGCGGGTACGGTATTAGCGGTCGATTTATCATGGCGCATGGGCAATCTGACGGAACAAGACGTCGAGCGCAGTGTCGCATTGTTAGCCAAAGCTAAGCTGCCGGTATTGCCGCCTAAAGGCATGGGGCGAGAAGCCTTTATTGATCGTATGCTATTGGATAAGAAAGTACTTGATGGCAATTTACGCCTAGTCTTGTTGAATGCTTTGGGCGATGCTTGCGTCACATCGGACTTTTCTATGGATGACTTCAATGGCTGTCTGAATGACGCGATTGAAGCGGCGAGTGCCGGTTAAACTAGCAAACTAAGACTTGAGGACACCCATGGCGGAGCCAAACTTTCAGTTCGATCTGGAGGAAGCCTTAGATCAGCAACCCAAAGTGATGCTGAGGAATCCGTTTGGCTCTAATGACACTCAAGTCTTTTTCTCGAGCGAAGAACGCAACCAACAATTGGGGATGTTGGAGCACTTAAGTCGCTACTCGAATCTACTCTCTGTAGTGGAGGGGGGCAGTGGCAGTGGTAAAACACGCTTCTTGCAAGAATTCATTCGTTTACAAAACGACAGTGCGATCCTCTGTCATGTAAAAGCCAGTATGCTGATGACCGCAGGGCAATTGTTGCAAGCGATCTATGCTGGCTATGCCGATGTGTTGGACAGCAGCCAGGCCGGTACCTCCTTTGGGCCGCTGTTAAAGTTTGCCCACGAAGCGGAGGCCAAAGGGCAAAAGGCGATTATCTTGATTGATAATGCCCATGAGCTCAACACCGATGCCATCATCATGCTGATGGATATGATGTCATTGGCCACCGAGTCGCAAGAAGTACCGCATATTGCTCTATTCACCGAACATTCGTTGGCGCGCAATCTGGATGCCTATCAAAGTAGCCGTTACGAGCAGCTCAGTCATGAGCTGGAATTAGCCCCTTTCTCATTAGAACAAACCCGTGCCTATCTGTTGCATCGTGTGCGCGCGATCGGTGGCGGGATTAATCTGCCGTTCAATGAGCGTCAAATTAAGAAAATCTACCAGCAGTCAGGCGGTATGCCTGGCGCAATCAATAAAGCGGCGTTGGCCATGATGGGCGACGCGCAAGCGGCTGAGTCGTTAGCGGGAGAAAAAAAGTCTTGGTTTAAGCGACCTAAGACGGGCCTGTCATTTGGCTTTCCTGTGGTACACATGGCCTTAATGTCGGTGATCATGCTCGGCATTCTCGTGGCAGTGGTGTTTAACGATGGTGAGGAGGACGCGCCGACTAATAGCACACGAGTGGCGCCGATTGGTCAGAATGCACCGCGCCAAGCCAGCTCGGAAACCATAGCTCGCATCGAAGCCATGCAGCGCCAGATTGGCCAAGACTCACCGATGTCATTGCCGCCGATTCCAGCGGAAGCGCTGCAACCGAACCAAGTACAGAGTAATAATAGCGCTCAGGGCAGTGCTCCCTCCTCGAATATTGCCAGCGCGCCAATTCGTTTGGCCCCGGTAGAATCTTCTGCGCCAGCCCCTGATACAGACAATTCTCCGGTGGTGAGCACTCCGATCCTGCAGACAGCGGGACAAGCCCAAGCGACTAATGAGCCGAAAACGGAAAGTGTGCCACTTGAGCAAACCGCCAGTCGTGACCCATTTGATAAAACCCAAGCTTGGTTAGAGCGCAATCCAAACCGTTACACCTTGCAACTGCTGGGCACACATAACCAGGATACGGTGCAGGAGTTTATCCGTGACCAAGGCAGTTTAGATGCCTTTAGCTACTTCCATGCGTTGCACAATGGCCGCGATTGGTACGTGGTGGTTTACGGTGAATACCGTAACCGCAGTGAAGCCATTGCTGCCGTCGAGAACCTACCGCAAGGCTTAAGACAGCTGAATCCTTGGGCGCGAAGTGTGCGTGGAATTCAGCAAGATATTCGCAGAGCCGGTGCGCAATAAGTAAGAAATATGACTGTCGACGCCGCTGAAATGCTTTTTCAGGGTCGTTTTTGTCGCTTTTTTATAAAAAACTTGCGAAAAAAGTAAAAAAAACCATATTCAACTGAATAACCCCCAATCCCAGTGATTTTTTCTGCCCCCAATTCGGCCAACCATAGATAATTCTCCTTTTCTGTGAGAATGGTTTTCATCTAGGGGCTGTTTTTCCTACTGTTTGGTCAATTATTAGGCGTCGTCATTTGAGCGCTTTCAAATCGCGGAGTAGTATCGTTTGCAGTTTGAATGGTTAGGTGGGTCTATAACAATCATTCCTCAAGCACTTCAGTCTGCTTGTCCGCCTAATTTTTATATGAAGTAATCGAGTAGAGTTTTCTACATTTTAACTGTGGGAGTTGGTGTATGAATGCAGGCCTTTATCGTCCTGGCGAGTTCAAAGACAACTGTGGGTTTGGCCTAATCGCTCACATGGAAGGCACGTCAAGTCACGACCTTCTCAAGACCGCAATCGAGTCCTTAACCAGTATGACACACCGTGGTGGTATCGCTGCCGACGGTAAAACGGGTGACGGCTGTGGTCTGTTGATTCAAAAGCCAGATGCTTTTCTACGTGAAGAAGCGCAAACGCTGTTCAATCATGTGTTCTCTGACCTATACGGCGTGGGCATGGTCTTTATGGACCAAGATGCGACGTTAGCAGATGAACAGCGTGAAACCTTAACCAAAGCATTAGCAGCCGAAGGATTAAACGTTGTGGGCTGGCGTGATGTGCCAGTGGATCCTTCTTGCCTTGGTACCATTGCACTAGATTGCCTACCGCGTATTGAACAAGTGTTTGTCGACAGCAATCGTCTGGATGCGCGCACGTTTGCTACACGTTTGTTCGTAGCGCGTCGTCGTTCTGAAATCGCACTAGCACAGTATGAAAACTTCTACATCTGTTCTTTGTCAGACAAAGTATTGGCCTACAAAGGCTTGATGATGCCGGTGGATCTGCCAACTTTCTACAAAGATCTTGGTAACGAAAAACTTAAAACCGCGATCTGTGTTTTCCACCAGCGTTTCTCAACTAACACTCTACCGAAGTGGCCACTAGCACAGCCATTCCGCATGTTGGCGCACAACGGTGAGATCAACACCATCGAAGGTAACCGTAACTGGGCAATTGCTCGCGGTAGCAAACTACGTTCACCGTTGTTGCCAGAAATTCCAGAACTCACGCCTGTGGTTAACCTAACCGGTTCTGACTCGTCGTCGATGGACAACATGTTGGAGCTATTGGTGACTGGTGGTATGGATATCTTCCGCGCCGCTCGTATGATCATTCCACCAGCATGGCAAAACGTTGAGAACATGGACCCAGAAATCCGTGCCTTCTACGAATTCAACTCGATGCACATGGAACCATGGGATGGCCCAGCTGGCCTAGTCATGACCGATGGCCGTCATGCTATCTGTATGCTGGACCGTAACGGTCTACGTCCTGCCCGTTGGGTGGTGACCAAGAACGGTTACATCACGCTAGCCTCTGAAGTCGGTACTTACAACTACAAGCCAGAAGACGTGGTCTCTAAAGGTCGTGTTGGCCCAGGTAAGATGTTGGTGGTGGATACTCAGACCGGCCAAGTGCTGCATACTGAGGACATCGATAACAAACTGAAGTCCGCACATCCTTACAAAAAATGGTTGAAGCAAGAAGGTCTGCGCATTGAGGCTCTATTGCAAGAGCACACCATGGCGTTTGAACCTTTCACACCAGAGCAAATGTCGACCTACCAAAAGATGTTCCAAGTGTCTTTTGAAGAGCGTGATCAGATCTTCCGTCCATTAGCTGAAAGTGGGCATGAAGCGGTTGGCTCAATGGGGGATGATACGCCAATGGCGGTGATGTCGAGCCAGACGCGTCCGGTGTCGGATTACTTTCGTCAGAAGTTCGCACAGGTCACCAACCCGCCAATCGACCCTCTGCGTGAATCCGTGGTGATGTCGCTTGAAACATTGATTGGGGTGGAGCGTAACCTGTTTGAGGAAACGCCAAAACACGCCAACCGTATCATCTTATCCTCGCCAGTGCTGTCACCACGCAAGTACAGCCGTTTGTTAGCGATGGATGATCACCGTTTCCGTTTAGTGCGCCTGAACACCACTTACAACCCAGATGACATTGGTCTTGAGCAAGCGATCCGCAACCTACAACTGAGTGCCGAAGAAGTGGTACGTAACGGTGCCGTGATCGTGGTGTTAACCGACCGTGAAATCGAGAAAGGTCACTTGCCAATCCCTGCGCCAATGGCCGTGGGTGCGGTACACCACCACCTAACCGAAGCCGGTCTACGTTGTGATTCCAACATCGTGGCTGACACGGGCTTTGCGCGCGATCCACATCAGTTCGCCGTGCTGTTAGGCTTTGGTGCCACAGCCGTTTACCCATACCTGTCTTACCGTCTGATCAATAACATGATCGACAAAGGCGAAGTCTTGGGTGACCCAATTGCGTGTCACCAGAAGTACCGTAAGGGTATCAACAAAGGCCTGATGAAAATCATGTCTAAGATGGGGATCTCAACGGTTGCTTCTTACCGTGGCGCACAGCTATTCGAAGCGGTTGGTCTAGACAGCAAAGTCGTTGATCTATGTTTCAAAGGGGTACCAAGCCGTATCCAAGGTTCGACGTTCGAAGACTTCCAACGTGAGCAGCAGCTTATTTCTGACAATGCTTGGAAGGCGCGTAAGCCAATCAACCAAGGTGGTTACCTAAAATACGTTCACGGTCAGGAATACCATGCCTTTAACCCTGATGTGGTGCGTAACCTACAAACCTCGGTAAGCAGTGGTAAGTTTGAAGATTTCAGCAAATACGCAGAGCTTGTTAACACTCGCCCAGCGTCGATGCTGCGTGACCTATTTGGTCTTAAGGAAGACGTTAAGCCAGTGGCCGTTGAGGAAGTGGAAGCGATCGAACAGATCCTACCGCGCTTCGACTCTGCCGGTATGTCCCTAGGTGCCTTGTCACCAGAAGCCCACGAAGCCCTCGCCCAAGCGATGAACGAACTCGGTTGTCGCTCCAACTCTGGTGAAGGGGGTGAAGACCCTGCACGTCACGGTACCGAGCGTCGTTCTAAGATCAAGCAGATCGCGTCCGGCCGTTTCGGTGTCACACCAGAATACCTAGTTAACGCTGAAGTGCTACAGATCAAAGTGGCACAAGGTGCCAAGCCAGGTGAAGGTGGTCAGCTGCCAGGCGGTAAAGTAAACGGTCTAATCGCACGTCTACGTTACTCGGTGCCAGGTGTCACGCTGATATCGCCACCACCGCACCACGACATTTACTCGATCGAAGACTTGGCGCAGCTCATTTTCGACTTGAAACAAGTGAACCCAGATGCCTTGGTGTCGGTGAAGCTGGTGTCTGAGCCAGGTGTCGGTACGATCGCCGCAGGTGTAGCGAAAGCGTACGCGGACTTGATCACCATCTCGGGTTACGACGGTGGTACGGCGGCATCGCCTATTACCTCGATCCGTCACGCGGGCTCGCCATGGGAGCTGGGTCTTGCGGAAGCGCAACAAGCGCTTCGTGCCAACGATCTACGTGGCAAGATCCGCCTGCAAACAGACGGTGGTCTGAAGACCGGTCTAGATGTGGTGAAAGCGGCGATCCTAGGCGCTGAAAGCTTTGGTTTCGGTACCACGCCAATGGTGGCAATGGGCTGTAAATTCCTACGTATCTGTCACCTAAACAACTGTGCTACCGGTGTGGCAACGCAGGATGAAAAACTGCGTGAAGAGTACTTCATCGGTACGGTGGAAATGATTAAAAACTTCTTCCGCTTTATGGCTGAGGATACGCGTCAGTGGATGGCGAAATTGGGCGTCACTAAGATGGCCGACCTGATTGGTCGTACGGATCTGCTAACGCTATTGCCGGGTGAAACCAGCAAACAAGCGAACTTGGATCTGTCGCCAATCTTGAACAACGATGCGATCCCAGCGGAAAAACCACAGTACTGCCAAGTACCGTTCAACCCACCACATGACAAAGGTCTGTTGGCTGAGAAAATGTGGGCAACGGTACAAAACGCGGTGGAAGAAAAAGAGGGCGGTGAGTTTGCATTTAATGTGACCAACCAAGACCGTTCCATCGGTGCCCGTCTATCGGGTGAAATTGCCAAACGTTACGGCAACCAAGGCATGGTTGATTCACCCATCAACTTGAAGCTAACAGGTACCGCAGGTCAGTCATTTGGTGTCTGGAACGCCGGTGGTTTGAACATGTACCTAGAAGGCGATGCCAACGACTACGTCGGTAAAGGTATGACCGGCGGTAAGCTGGTGGTTCGTCCACCAAAAGGTTCGGCGTTTGAATCGAATAAGTCAGCGATCATTGGTAACACCTGTTTGTACGGTGCCACGGGCGGTACTTTGTACGCCGTTGGTACAGCGGGCGAGCGTTTCGGTGTGCGTAACTCTGGTTGTCACGCCGTGATTGAAGGTGCAGGCGATCACTGTTGTGAATACATGACCGGCGGCTTGGTGACGGTACTGGGTAACACGGGTTACAACTTCGGTGCCGGTATGACCGGTGGTTTTGCTTACGTACTCGACCTTGATCGTACCTTCGTTGATAAATTTAACCACGAGTTGGTTGAGATCCAGCGTGTAGGCACAGAGCTGACGGAAGAATACCGTTCGCACCTACGTAGCGTGATCGAAGAGTATGTTCGCGAAACTGATAGCGAGTGGGGCCATGAAATCCTAGAGAACTTCTACGATTACATCGGCAAGTTCTGGTTAGTGAAACCAAAAGCCGCAAGCCTTGGACAACTGTTGGCGAACACACGTCAGCGTCCAGAATAAGTTTGGTTTAAGAGAACGTTCCTAACCCAGTTTGACCCATTTGAAAGAGTGCCGCGCGGTGCGCGGCCACAGGAGATAGCAGCTTATGTCTGAGCGCTTGAACAACGTATTTCAATTTGTTGAAGTAGATCGTAAAGATCCAAAGAAAAAGCCACTGCTGACGCGTAAATCTCAGTTCGTGGAAATTTATCGTCCATTCGAAGAGCCACAGGCCAAAGATCAAGCACATCGTTGTCTTGAGTGTGGCAACCCTTACTGTGAATGGAAATGTCCAGTACATAACTACATCCCAAACTGGTTGAAGTTGGTATCTGAGGGCAATATTTTAGAAGCGGCCGAGCTTAGCCACCAAACCAACTCACTGCCAGAAGTGTGTGGTCGTGTGTGTCCACAAGACCGTCTGTGTGAAGGCGCTTGTACCCTTGGTGAAGGCGGTTTCGGTGCGGTGACGATTGGTTCGGTGGAGAAGTACATCACCGACACGGCGTTCGCACTAGGCTGGCGTCCAGATATGTCTCAAGTGGTGCCGGTTGATAAAACCGTCGCCATCGTTGGTGCGGGCCCGGCAGGCCTTGCCTGTGCGGACATCTTAGTTCGTAACGGTGTCAAGCCGGTTGTGTTTGACAAGAACCCAGAGATCGGCGGCCTACTGACCTTTGGTATCCCAGAGTTCAAACTTGAGAAGTCGGTGATGACACGCCGTCGAGAAGTGTTTGAAGAAATGGGCGTTGAGTTCGTACTGGGTACCAGTGTTGGTGACGACGTACCGTTTGAACACCTACTAGAAGAATACGATGCGGTATTCCTAGGCATGGGGACTTACAAATACATGAAAGGTGGCTTCCCTGGTGAAGATCTACCGGGTGTTTACGATGCGCTAGATTTCCTTATCTCTAACGTAAACCACTGCTTAGGCTTTGAAGAAGACGAAGATGACTTCATCAGTATGAAAGGCAAGCAAGTAGTGGTACTAGGCGGTGGTGATACGGCGATGGACTGTAACCGTACCTCGATCCGTCAAGGTGCCAAGACAGTGACTTGTGCTTACCGTCGTGACGAAGAGAACATGCCAGGCTCACGCAAAGAAGTGCGCAATGCCCGTGAAGAGGGCGTGCAGTTCCTATTTAACCGTCAGCCCGTGGAAATCGTCGGTGATGGCAAAGTAGAAGGCATCAAGGTAGTGGAAACGCAAATGGGCGAGCCAGACGAAAATGGCCGTCGTAGCGCGGAAATCATCGAAGGCAGTGAGCAAATTATCCCTGCGGATGTGGTTCTAGTAGCGTTTGGTTTCCAACCAAGCCCGGCACCATGGTTTGAGAAATTCGGCATCGAAACCGATAGCCGTGGCCGCGTGCTCGCGCCGAGCGATAGCAAGTTCCTGTTCCAAACCACCAATGAAAAGATCTTTGCTGGCGGTGATATGGTGCGTGGTTCTGACCTAGTGGTGACAGCGATCGATGAAGGTCGTAAAGCCGCAGAAGGCATCATGGACTTCCTAGACATCTAAGTTTCGTCATGTGACCCACTTAGTGGTGTCTCATCTAAGCCCCTACCCTATGGTAGGGGCTTTTTTTTGCCTAAGACCTTTAGGGGAAATCGTCGCTCGACTTCACGTATTGCTTAACGGTTGTGATCAATCACTGCCTTCTTTTGGCCGCTGGGGACAAACTCTAGAGCGTTAGCTCGCGAAATGCTTGGCGCTTTGCCTAGGAGTTTCTTAACCAGAAGCCATATCGCGGCAGTGAAAAAGATAGCTACAAAACCATCAAACGCATAATGCCAGCCTAAGTGCACCGACCCTATTAGGATGATAACGGTGTATATCCATGAGAGGATACCGAGCTTCTTGTTGATGCTGTATACAGAGGTCGACATTAGATAGGTAATGGAGACATGCATACTGGGCAGTGCAGAAATCCCTGAACCAATGTCTCTTATATCTGAGCTGTAGTGCTCCCATAGTAGGTCTTGAATGAATAACGACCAAATTTTAAAGGGGCTACCTTGCGCTTCTAAGCGTTCATTTTGAGTATTGAGAATGGTCATTAACTCGTGATAAGGGTCTTCTCCCGGATACGTTAGACCATAGAAACAGGGACCGACAGAGGAAAATACTATCGCAGAAAGGTTTCCAATGAGGATCCAGCAAAGCATAAAGGATAGGATGATCTGCAGCCTTTTCTCTTTTAGGTCCACCTTAATCATGCATACGATTAAGAATGTGGATATCACAAAAAACCATATACTGTACATCAGGCTTATTAGGCTGCTGGTTAAGGCGTCAGGAAAAAGCATGTGTGTAATTTCCCAAGGGTGTACGCCAAAAAAGAGGGTTTTATCTATTTCTACAAGGACAGGATCTAAATAGAAAGGCACTATTTCAGGCAAGAAGGACTTGATAGATGTGTAGATAGATAGAATTAAAGCAATGGAAAGTGATAGTAGGATAAAGTTCAAACTTTCAGGCCAATGGATAAAAGGTTTGGCGATGAGTGAAAGTAACTTGGTTAATGGGCGCTTATCTAGTGTTGCAATAAGGTAAATCAAGTAGGAAATGACATAGGCGATAAATGATATAACGATAGTGATAAGAAATGGCTTTCGATATAGGTTTATGTCAAATAGCGGTGTTTCAAGGTAAAGCTGAATAATTCCTTGAAATAGAATAATGAGCAAGGTCAGAAAGTAGATTGCCTTGTCTCTTAGTATCGGGAACAGGATTTCTAGTAAGTGTCTGTTCATAGTACTAGCGCCCGCGACGGTGTCTTAATCGTTTCTATTTCGTACCCTTGCCCTGTCATGTTAAAGCCCCTGCTGTAAGGAAGGCGTATTAGTGGACTCGGTTGTTCTGTTAATTGAACTTGGCAGGTACTTCTTCACCGCATACCAGATCGCCACGGTGGTGAGAATAGAGATGTAGCCATCCAGAGCATAATGCCAGCCTAGGTGTACCGAGCCAATCAGTATAATAATGAGATAAAGCCAGCCAAGGAGGCCTAATATCCTATTCATATTGGCCAGAGAAAGCGCCATAAGAGTAGCAACAGACACATGCATGCTTGGCATGGCGGATATCCCCCCACCGAACGTTGAGGACCCAGAAATGTAGGACTGCCAGAGCAGGTCTTGTATGTTCAGCGACCAAATACCGAGGAAATGATTGTTTTGTACAAGTTCAAGATTCTGCGCATTGAGAACCTCAAATAAGGCTCCGAATGGGGCTGAGTTTTGGTAAAGATTGTCGTAGTAACAAGGCCCAGCGGAAGAAAATAAGATAGCAAGAATATTTCCGTTTATGACCCAACATAATAAGAAAGTAATGATGGAGTTTTTTCTTAGGCTCTCCCTGCTTTTTGAAAAGCAAAAGTACATTAAGAATATCCAGAAGAAAAAGAACCAAAGGTTATAAAATAGGTTTAGTGTTCCTGATAAAAAGCTAGTGTTGAATAGTTTATGAGTGAGCTCCCATGGGTGGTTGTTGAAATGAAGATAGTAGTCTGCTTTTACTAGAAATGGGTCAAGATAGAAAGGCACCAGGTTCGGTATAAATTGTTTGGTGGTGGTATAGATGGAAAATACAACAGAGACAAAGCAGAGGATGATTATTAAGTTGATGGATTCGTAAGGGTTTTTTATATGGTGTAGAAGCGGGCTTAAAAAAGCTCTGATGGGCTTCTTCTCACGAATAATGATGATTCTTATAAAATTGACAATCATTGCTAGTGTACCGGTTAGGATAGAGGCTCTTATGATTGTCTCAAAGTAGATCGAAGTACTAAGAGGCACATCTAATAGAAGATGTGTGCTGAAATGGATAAGCACTATTAGGGTACATAATAGATATATATCCATGTCTCTTTTAATGGGTTTTGAATCTAAATTTATTCTCATGGCCTAACTGCCTTGTTTTATGCATAGGGTCTCATTCTTGGTTGTTTCTCTCTGATAGCGTTAGGGCTCGGAACGAGTTTTTTGACCGCATACCAAATCGCGATGGTTAAAGGAATCGACACATAGCCATCGAGCGCATAGTGCCAGCCTAAATGCACTGAGCCGATTTGAATCATCACTAGGTAAAGCCAGCCTAGCACGCCAAGCTTTTTATTTAATGCGGATAAACTTAATGCCATTAGGGTTGCCATGGACACATGCATACTGGGCATGGCCGAAATGCCTTCGCCAAAGGTAGATGCGTTGGCGATATGGGATGACCAGAGTAAATCCTGGGTTTTTAAGGCCCACACAGCGATGTACATGTCTTGTTCTAACAGCTCATTATGCTGCGCATTTAACAGTGTCATCAAAGGATCGAATAGGGGGCTCTGATCATAGGCGTTGCCGTAAAAGCAGGGGCCCACTGATGAAAACAGAATCGCTAAGACCCCGCCAATCAGCATCCAGCAACCGATAAAACTGATCAGAGCTTGTTGGCGCAACTGGGCGTTGCGGGTGGCGACGCAGAAATAAATGATGAAAATCCAACAAAAGAAGAACCACAGGTTATAAAACAAGTTGATCACACCTGTGGCTAAACTGCTGTTGAACAGGGCATGAGTCAGCTGCCAGGGCTGATAGCCAAAGTGGATTTTTTCCTCAAGCGAGATCAGTAGGGGATCTAGATAAAACGGATTGATAAAAGAAATAGCATCTTTGACGCTGGTATAGACCGATAGGATCAAAGAAATCGCTGTCAGCATGAGCGCTATATTCAGCGCTTCGCTAGGGTGTTTAAAAGGGTAACTAATGAATTTGGCATATTGGCTGAGCGGGCTTTTTTCTCTGCGGTACAGCAGTACGAAAAAGTAAACGACAAAGCCTAGCAGGCAGGTCATCGCAAAGGCTTTAAAGGTAAACAGGATATAAAAGCTGGAGAGAAAAGGTGTACCAAGAATTTGATGGGCTACGAAATGCAGCACGATCACCATAAAACAGGTGGCATAAATGTATCTGTCTCTCTGAAAAGGGGCGGTATTCAATACTGTCATAGCTCACCATTCTGTCAGGGTTAATGAAGTCAACAAACAGCTATCAGATGCGTGAGCCACCGCTGGACGAAGGTCTTTGTTAGGTGCTCTTTATTCAACTTTAGTCCAAAGTTCTCGGAACGTCTAAGATCGTCAGGGTGGCAGTTTGCTCGCCATTGGCCGAAATGGCTTTTTGAGGAGGGCGGGTATTAGTGAGAGGTGAAAATATTGATTTATGTCAATTTTTGCCTGCGCGGAAACAAATCTTGGCGTAATCAGTCATCTTAATCTCATACTTAAGGCGTATATTTCGCGCTTCTTAATAGCCTTTTCAATGCTTTATCGAAACATTTCGCTAAATAAAGTTGGCTTGATAAAAGATAGTTATATTTCTCTTGAAAGATTTTTGCTCATATCACAAAATCGAAAAATAAGTATAAAAAATAATCAGGTCATGTTGTTTGTGGCTGTTATGGGGCTCTTTCTCTATCGTTTAACTAGTCACAATAGGACGGACTAATGAGTTTTAAGCGTAAGATTGTACTTATTTTGTTAGGTGTGGGCGTTTTGCCAGCTCTAATGATGTCGGCCATTTTGACGTGGCTATCCTCTCAATCCCTTTCCCAAGCCGTATTTGATCATTTGTCTTCGACGCGAAGTGCAAAAGCAGCGACGGTGACCCATTACCTAGACACCTTATCCCATGAAGTGGAGATATTGGCGCAAAGCCCAGATGTAAAGCAGGCCTTGAAGGCTTTTGATAGTGCGTTTTATTCGCTGCCGACCGACCTCTCGGCGGGACAGCGTCAATCGCTTCGCAGTTATTACGAACAGCAGTTTTTACCGCGTTGGCAAGAGCAAAGCGAACAAGCGAACATGCAAGCGGTGGCGGGTTTGGTCAATGGGCTGACCCCAGAGGCGCAATATCTGCAATACCAGTACATTGCTAACAATAGACACCCAGTGGGCGCAAAAGACAATCTACTACAAGATGCAGGCAATAGCGCTTACAGCGCGGAACATAAGCGTGTTCATCCCTATATGCGTGCCATTCAGCAGCGCTTTGGCTTCTACGATTTGTTTATTGTCGACATGCAGGGGGCAGTGGTTTATACGGTTTTTAAAGAGTTGGATTTTTCTACGAACTTGAAAAATGGCCCCTATGCGAACTCTGGCTTGGCAGATGCTTACCATAAAGCGTTGGCGTTGGGCCCGAACCAAGTGAATGTCACCGACTTCTCCTTATACTTACCTTCGTATGACGCCCCTGCAGGCTTTATCTCTTCTCCGGTGTTCGAGAATGGCCAGAAAGTGGGGGTGATGATAGCCCAATTCCCGATTGATCAACTGAATGCCGTCATGGGCACCCGAGATGGCCTTGGCGAGACAGGCGAGACTTATCTCGTTGGCGCAGATAACTTAATGCGTTCAGACTCTTACTTAGATCCAGAGCGACGCTCGGTATTCGCGTCCTTTACCGATCAAGAGAACGGTAAAGTGAATACGGAGGCGGTGCGTGCAGCACAGGGCAATCAGTCTGGCACACGTATTATTACCGATTACAACGGTCACCCAGTGTTGTCCGCCTTTGCCCCACTGCCGTTTGCCGGATTGGGCTGGAGCATTGTCGCTGAGATGGATGAAGCGGAAGCCATGGCAGCACGCAATCAGATGATTACGATCAGTGTGTTATTAGTGATCCTAGCCGCCGTACTTGGCTTAGTGATTGCGCTATTGGTCGCGCGCATGGTGTTGCGTCCGTTAGGTGCCGAGCCAAATGCCATGCGTGAAATCGCGGATCGTATCGCCAATGGTGATTTGACCATGCAATTTAACCCCAGCAATGATGCCAGTGTGTATCGTTCGATGGCCTTGATGAGTGCTTCGCTACGTGACCTAGTGCAACAGATTCGCCAAAGTGCCCAGCATCAATCGGAAACGGCCCATGAACTGGCCGTTATTTCGGAACAAACCTCTGGGGCGATCCGCGAGCAGCATGCCAACACGACACAAATTGCCGCGGCGACCTCGCAAATGAGTGCCACCTCTGGCGAAGTGTCGCAGACCATTCAAAACGTGGCGGGGGCTACCCGCGATGCCAAAGACAAGGTGACCGAAGGGGCACACAATGCCGAGTCTGCTTCACAAGCGCTGCGGGTCATGGCGCAGGAACTGGAAAAATCAGGTGAGCAGGTGGACACCTTAGCGCAGCAGGTATTGTCTATTTCCTCGGTCCTAGAAAGCATTCAAGGTATTTCAGATCAAACGAATTTGTTGGCTCTGAATGCCGCGATTGAGGCTGCCCGTGCAGGTGAGAGTGGCCGTGGTTTTGCGGTGGTAGCGGATGAGGTGCGCACTTTGGCACAGAGTACCCAGCAAGAAACCGAACAGATTTCCAATATCATCAGTCAACTGCAAAGTGGTGCGCAGCAAGCACAGCAGCTGGTTCGTAACGGTATTGAGTCTTCTCGCAAAGTGTCTGAGCAAACCACCGATACGGCAGAGAAGTTGCGAGAAGCCATGAGTAAGGTGGATCATGTGGATGACATGACACTACAGATCGCCAGTGCTGCAGAGCAACAGACGTCGGTATCGACCGAAATCAGTGGCAACATCGAGACACTCAGTGCCAGTTCGTCGCAGATCGAGCAAACGGTGGAAGAAATCTCGCGCTCCAGTGAGGAAGTGTCGCGTCTATCGGGAGACTTGAATGTGCTGGTCGATAAATTTAAGGTCGCCTAGCAAGTGATTAAGCATGAAAAATGGCGCCTATCGGGCGCCATTTTTTTGTGTTCGACTGACTGTCTTTCGTAATACTCGCAAGGTTGCTGGCTAAATTCGGCTAAGTAGCTCAGACTTCTTAGCATTGAACTCATCTTGGGTAAGTACGCCAGCCTCATACAACCCCCCGAGCTTCTCTAACAGGGCAAAAATTTCATCGCTATTAGCGGGTAGGGGTTGCGTGTTAGCGGTTGGCTGAGAAAGTCCTTGCCCAGGTTGAGCCGCATAGTCTGGTTGCGGTTCGGCAAAGTTGTTGTGTTGAGGTGCCGGAGACGTTTGTGTCGATGCACCAGAGATAATGGGTAAGCTGTCTACCGACACGGTGCCGAATTGGCTGCTAAAGGTCAGTGATTGATTGCCACCTTGTTGTTGGCTTACACCACCAATATTATGGTTTAAGGTATCGTATACGGTGACGCTACCATTGACGTCAACGGCTAAACGGCCGGGGAAGACGGCGTAACGCAGATTATTTTGCGCGCCGCTGCTAAACGGCTGGCCAAGATCGGCTGGCCACCATTGTTGTGAGTTAGCTGCGCCGGCCTTGGGCGCTGGAAAAATGGTCGTATTAGCAAGCGCATTCGCCAATTCATTACAGAGATTATCTACGGTATTTTTGAGACCGTTATTAAACATATCGCCGACCATGGTCATGCCGCCACGCATCCACTGGCCTGAGCCACCGAGCTCTGGGCAGTTAAATTGCGCCATGCTACCTGAGCCATTATTAACGGCGATGAGCATATGCACGACCGCGTCCTGGCTCAGCCCATAGCGGTATGAGATATCATTAACAAGTTGTTGTCCGGCGTTCGTAAGCTGTTGCATGATCGGTGTCCTATATTGGCATCGGTCCTTGTTAGAATGCAGTCATACACTCGGGCTCAGACTGAGGGGCGTGGGTACATTGTGACACGGCAGTGCCACAAGTTTGTGACTATGATAGTGGCGCATTGTGACACATTAGCTACCTTTTTGTTTGTTATTTATACAGATCGATGGCGCTTTCTAAGACCAATAAGCGATAAAGGTGTACTGATGAATATTCTGATTTTTCTCGGTTCCGTACGAACGTCCACCCCGCCGCGTCCGGCACGGTTGGGCGAGCGGGTTGCCAATGCCTGCTTAGCCCTGCTCAGCAGCGCTTACCCAGAACACACATTCGAGCTGATTGATCCGCTTGATTATGAGCAAGGGGCAGTCTTCAAGCCACATTTTGCCTACGCCAAAAATAAGGCGCCTCACGACCTCGATGTACTGGCGGATAAAATCCAGCAGGCCGATGGCTATGTCATGGTGAGCCCCGAGTACAATCACTCAATGAGCCCAGCCCTGGCGAACCTACTCAACCACTTTGGTAGCTCCTTGTTCTCTTTTAAGCCGAGTGCCATTGTTACCTATTCCGCAGGGCAGTGGGGCGGCATGCGAGCAGCCATGGGTATGCGTGCTTTTTTAGCGGAGTTGGGCTGTTTACCCGTATCAGCGATGATCCATGTCCCCAAGGCGCAAGAAGTGTTTGATGACAGCGGACAAACGCTTGCAGGCGTAGATGAGGAACGCTGGCGGGGGTATTTTGGCCGCACCTTCAGTCAACTGCTCTGGTGGGCCGAAGCGACGTTAGTGCAACGCCATAAGTCCGACCCCTTTGCGCAAAGCGCGGCATTTAAAAAGGATCCTTCTCAGCGTAACGCACCAAAATAGTGAATGTTGGCGACATTTTGCCTAAGTTTCTCTAAAAAATGTCGAACGCTTGCGAAAGTTGAGTGATCAGGGGGGCGGCGCATTCCCATTTTCGAAGCTTGGTTGTATGTTTGTTAAACGGGGTCATCACCCCGTCATAAAGCCATGCATATAGTAGGGCAATGATCCGTTAATACAGGGAGCGATACATGGGGAAAGTACATTTTGTCGGTGGCGAAAAAGGTGGTGTGGGCAAGTCAATGACGGCACGTTTATTGGCGCAGTATTACATTGACCAAGAGCTGCCTTTTCTAGGATTTGATTGCGATGCCTCGCACGGCACCTTTTCACGCTTTTACAGCGACTTCGCATCACCTGTGGTGATTGGCGAAGAAGACAGTCTAGACGGCTTACTTGAATCGATGGAAGCCAACCCAGATAAAGACTTAATCATTGACCTAGCGGCGCAAGCGGCCAAGCCATTAGGCGAGTGGATTGATGATACTGATGTGTTTGGTCTATTAGACGAGATGGATTACCAAGTGTGCCTTTGGCACGTGATGGATGATGGTGCTGACTCGGTTTTGTTGTTGGAGCAATTGTTGGAGCGTTACCAGCAACCTGAACTGGAATTCATTGTGGTACAAAACCTTGGTCGCGGTACCGACTTTTCTCGCTTTCAGAAGTCCGAGACCTTCAAAAAAGCGCAGCAACGCGAGGCTTTCATCATTGAATTGCCAAAGCTACAAAGCAAGCTGACGCAAAAAATTGACTTCAACAACAGCAGCTTCTGGGCGGTGGCCAATAACCGCAGCTTAATGAACATCGCAGAGCGTCAACGTATGAAAGTCTGGTTACGCAATGCTTACGATGAGCTAGCGTTTCTAGAGTAAGCCCTCAAAGACGCTTTCAAAGTTAGATCACAGCGCTTCCTTATTTCGCCTTGAGAAAGAGGAAGCCGCTAGGGATAGTGGTAGGACGTCTATTTAATGGAGTCCACCATGAACAAAGTTAGGCTAGCGACAGGCGCACTGATGATGGCTGCTTTAGGTGTCACAGGTGGCGCTTGGTCTACCTATCATAACTGGTCCGAGCCTAAGGTAATGCCAGTGGTCGGGGCAACATCACGGGATTGGCATCCTGACACCTTCTGGTATGAACCTTGGGGTCAGTCCTTAGTTCACAAGGGCATGGACATCTTTGCCGAACGTGGCACGCCTGTTGTCGCCGCGACCCATCACATTATCCTGTCCGTCAATGACAGCGCCCGTGGCGGTAAAAACATTTGGGCATTAGGGCCGAACTGGCGTCTACATTACTACGCCCATTTAGATAGCATCGTCGAAGATCTGGCAGGGTATATCGATGCTGGCACGCAGCTGGGGACCGTCGGAAGCTCTGGTAACGCCCAAGGCAAGCCGCCGCACCTACATTACGGCATTCGTCTGGTGTTTGCGGATAGATCTCGCATTGATGATGCCACGCTAGGTGAGCAGAAAGCGCACTGGTTAAATCCGATTGACTATCTTGCCCCTGCGATCAATATGTAAATGAGAATCTGTTTTATTTGTTGGCCGTTTCGTATAGGATCTTCTGCTCTTGAAACCGCAATAAAAGGATTTGTACATGAAACGCTTTACCTGCATCGCCGCGTTATGCCTCAGCTTAGGGATGTCATCGCTCCAGGCACAAGAGCAACCAAGTGCCAAAGTCATGGAGCTGCTCGAAGTGCTCCGTACCGAACAAGCGATGCTCGACGGTTTTAATGCCATGATGCCCGCGATTGACACACAAGCTCAGCATTGGCAATTGAGCCCTGAACAGTTAGAAGCGTTTCGTGAATTGCACCGTGAGTGGTTTGTCAACGATCTGGACCTAGACGCCATGATCCAAGCCATTGCGCTGGAATACGATAACACTTACAGCAAAGCTGAAATGCAAGACATGATCGACTTTTACCTGTCGCCGACCGGTCAGAAAACCCTGCAAGAAGAGCCTCGACTGATGCAATACGGTGCCCAAATGGGCATGTTAGAAGGGCAGAAGAAAGAATATTTGCTGAAGCAAAAGATCCGTGCTTTTTACCAAGCAAATGTCGCCACAGAAAAATAGCCGCACCAACGGCCGCACTATGATGGCGGTCTGACCCTTCCTTTTGTCAAACTTAACCGAATGGTTAATTTTGGCAAGAATCCTGCTACCTTAAACAGTATCCGCTGGTAGAAGCGCGCCTGTGTGTGCGAGACTGCCAGAAAACGAACTGTATAATCTGAGAAAAAAGAACAGGTTACTGTGACAAGGAAGCGTGTGGTCGCCTTGTCTGGATAGGAGTAGCGGGAACATGATCCGTTTTTTACTGAATGATCGAGAAGTGTGTCTCGAGAATAGCGCCCCAGAGATGACGGTGCTCGAATACCTACGCACCAAGGCGGAACAGCGCGGTAGTAAGGAAGGTTGTGCCTCAGGGGATTGCGGTGCCTGTACCGTGGTGGTCGCCGAGGTGGTGAAGCAGCGCTTACGCTACCGTACGCTCAACAGCTGCATTACCTTAGTGGGTAGCCTGCATGGCAAGCAATTGCTCACCGTCGAGCATTTGCAACAGCATGACGCCTTACACCCTGTACAGCAAGCGATGGTGGATCAGCACGGTTCTCAATGTGGCTTTTGTACGCCGGGTTTTATCATGTCCCTGTTTTGCCTCTATAGGAATGACCATCAGCCAACGCGGGCAGAGGTAGAGCGTGCCTTGGCGGGCAATCTATGCCGTTGTACAGGTTATCGCCCCATTATTGATGCGGCGCTGAGCCTGGCGGGTCAAGGCGTTGCAGACGCGTTGGCACAGCAAGAAGCGGCAGTCGCTACTCGTTTAACGGACATGTTGCAGCAGCCCATCAGTGCCTCGATGCAAGCGGGCCAACGTCACTTTCTAGTGCCCACCTCCAGCGATGAGTTACTGGCTCAGTTAACAGCGCACCCCAAGGCGCAATTGGTGGCAGGCGGAACCGATTTTTCATTAACCATTACGCAACAGCTGCAGCAGCCCGACACCCTGATTTACACCGGTCGCGTGGCAGAGCTGACACAGATTGAAGAAAGCGAGCAGTGGCTCAAACTGGGGGCGGCACTCTCTTACACGGATGTCGAACCTCTACTGCAACAGCACTTTCCAAGCTTTGCGCGGTTACTAGAGCGCTTAGGTTCGTTACAGGTGCGTAATCAAGGTACCTTGGGTGGCAATATTGCCAACGCTTCACCAATTGGGGATACACCGCCGGTATTGTTGGCACTTGATGCCATCTTACATTTGCGTAGCCCCGCAGGTCGCCACACCATGCCCATTGCAGAGTTTTTCACTGGCTACCGTCAAACCAAATTGCCTACATCGGGCTTTATTGAAGCCATTGAAATACCTTTGCAGCCAGAGCGACAGCTGTATGTATATAAGATTTCTAAGCGCCTTGATGATGATATCTCTGCCGTGTGTGCCGCGTTCTCTATTGAACTCAAGGACGGTGTAGTGCAGCAAGCGCGTCTAGGTTTTGGCGGCATGGCAGCCACCCCCGCACGAGCGTTTCATGCGGAACAAGCGCTGCTTGGACAGCCTTTTAGCGAACAGGGCATCGAGGCAGCACAACAGGCGCTGGCACAAGATTTTAGTCCGATTGATGATGTGCGTGCTAGCGGGGCTTATCGTTTGCAAGTGGCGCAGAATCTACTGCTGCGTGCGGTGCTCGAACAAGATAATCCCACGGCTGAAGCCTTGGAGGTGGTGCAGTATGCGTAATCTCAAAGCTAAGGGCAGCCCTGCCAGTCAAGTCGCTGGGACCACAGGGGTGGCCCGTGTCCATGAGAGTGCCACCAAACATGTGTCGGGCACAGCCATTTATGTGGACGATATGCTCGAGCCGCGCGGCACCTTGTATGGAGCGGTTGGCTACAGTTCGATTGCTAAAGGGCGCATTACAGGGATGGACCTCTCGGCCGTGCGTCAAAGTGAAGGCGTCGTAGACATTCTTGTGGTGGAGGATATTCCCGGAGTGACCGACATCGGCGCGGTGTTTGGTGGCGATCCGATTTTGACCTCGGAGGAAATCAAATACCAAGGTCAGCCAATCTTTGTGGTCGTGGCGGAAACCGAGCAGCAAGCGCGCCGCGCGGTGAAGCAGGCTAAGATTGAGTTTGTCGAAGACGTGCCTACCTTGGATGTGATCGAAGCGCTAACAGCGCAACAGTTTGTGCGTCCTTCCCATTTTATGAGCCATGGCGATGCCCAAGCCGCCTTGGCGAAAGCCCCGAAACGCTTGCAGGCCGAGCAGCATGTGGGCGGTCAGGAGCATTTCTACCTAGAAGGCCAGGTGGCCTTAGTGGTGCCCGCCGAAGATGGTGGCATGTTGGTGTACAGCTCGACGCAGCATCCGAGCGAAGTGCAGAAGTTGGTGGCCGAAGTCCTCAGTGTGCCGGCCAATCGTATCACCGTGGACATGCGCCGTATGGGCGGTGGCTTTGGCGGTAAAGAAAGCCAAGCCGCCGGGTGGGCCTGTATGGCGGCAGCCTTGGTGCTGAAAACCGGTAAACCTGTGAAGCTGCGCTTGCCGCGGGTTGATGATATGACTATGACCGGCAAGCGCCATCCGTTCTACAACACCTATGACATTGGTTTTGATGAACAAGGTTTGATCCAGGGAGCGGATATTATGGTGGCCGGTAACTGTGGTCACTCAGCGGATTTGTCTGATGCGATTGTTGATCGGGCCATGTTTCACGCCGATAACGCCTATTACCTCGCGGATGTCAGCATTGCCGGTCATCGCTGTAGGACCAATACCGTGTCGCACACGGCGTTTCGCGGCTTTGGTGGGCCGCAAGGTATGATGATCATTGAGCGCGCCATGGACGATATTGCTCGGGCTGTGGGCAAAGACCCGTTGGATGTGCGGAAGCTCAACTTATACAGCGCCGGTGGTCGTGATACCACCCCTTATCATCAAACGGTTGAGCACAATGTACTGTTAGAATTAATCGAACAGCTTGAGCAAAACAGTGACTATCGTGCGCGCCGCGCTGAAATCACGCAGTGGAATAAAACCAGTCGTGTGTTGCAACGAGGCCTAGCACTGACCCCAGTGAAGTTCGGGATTTCCTTTACCTTACAGCACCTTAACCAAGCCGGTGCGCTGATCCATATTTACACCGACGGCAGCATTCAAGTGAACCACGGTGGCACAGAAATGGGCCAAGGGCTGCACACCAAGATTATCCAAATTGTGGCCGAAGCCCTCGCCATTGATCCGCATGAAATCCAAATCACGGCCACGCGCACGGATAAGGTACCCAATACCTCACCCACAGCCGCCTCCAGTGGTACCGACCTCAACGGTCAAGCGGCGCGCAACGCGGCTTTGACCTTGAAGCAGCGTATTGCGGAGTGTGTGGCTGAGCATAAAGCTTGCGGCCGCGACAGCGTGCGCTTTGCCGACGGGCGTATCTATTGGGGGGATCAGGGGGAATCCATGAGCTTTGCCGATGGCGCTCTGTTTGCCTATGAAAACCGTGTCTCCTTGTCAGCCACGGGGTACTACAAAACGCCAAAAATCTGGTATGACCGTGAGCAAGCCAAAGGACGTCCGTTCTTCTATTTCGCTAATGGTGCCGCGGTATCGGAAGTGGTGGTGGATACCCTAACCGGTGAATACAAAGTGCTCGCTGTCGACATCCTGCACGATGTGGGGCGCAGCCTAAACCCAGCGCTGGACTGTGGTCAGATCGAAGGCGGTTTTATCCAAGGCATGGGTTGGCTCACCACCGAGGAACTGAAGTGGAACGACAAGGGGGTCTTGCTCAGTAATGGCCCAGCGACTTATAAAATCCCAGCGATCAGCGATACGCCGAAGCGCTTTAAGGTGGACTTGTTTGCGCGCGCTAATGAAGAAGACACAGTCTATCACTCCAAAGCCGTCGGCGAGCCGCCGTTTATGCTAGCCATCTCTGTATGGTCGGCGTTACGCGATGCCATTTCATCCTTGTCCAACTACCAAGTGAGTCCGCCTTTGGATACACCCGCCACACCTGAGCGGGTGTTGAATGCTATGATGGCGACACGAGAACAGGCTGCTGAGCAAAAAGGGAAGGGCCGATGATGAAACCTTGGACCGATGTGGTCGCACAATTACAACGCAGCGGTGAGGCCTATGTACTGGTCACCGTGATCGGTACCCGTGGCTCCTCGCCACGGGAAACCGGCAGTAAGATGGTGGTCACCACGGAGCATAGCTTTGACACCATTGGCGGCGGGCATTTGGAATACAAAGCCATTGCCAAAGCCCGAGAATTGCTACTGAAACAGCAAGACTGCCAGCATATTGAAGAATACCCACTGGGCGCGACCTTAGGGCAATGCTGTGGCGGCAAGGTATCCGTGCTGTTTGAGCATTTTTCCGAGCGCGGCAAAGACGTGTGGTTATTTGGCGCCGGTCATGTGGCCAAAGCCATGGTGCCGCTGTTGGCAGAGCTGCCGCTGCGCGTGCATTGGGTGGACAGTCGTGCCGAGCAATTCCCGGAACATATTCCAGAAAATGTACAGCAATGCCTGAGCGATGATCCGGTCGGCGAATTAAGCCGAGCAACAGCGGGTAGTTATATGTTGGTGCTGACCCACAATCATCAGCTGGATTATGAACTCACCGAAGCCGCTCTTAAACGTGGCGATCTTGGATTTATTGGCGTGATTGGCTCAGACACCAAAGCGCTGCGTTTTCGCCAACGTTTAAGCCATCGACAGTTTAGTGAAGCCGATATCGCCAAGCTGACCTGTCCGGTTGGGCTCGCGCAAGTGCCGGGTAAACGACCTATGGAAGTGGCCATTTCCATTGCTGGGCAATTGATTTCCCTTTATCAAGCGCAGCGTCCCGCACAGCAAAAACAACAGGCGATTGATTGGGCGTCCCTTAAGCAAGAGCTCGATCAGCCAACCTAAGGTAAAAAAAGAGCAGCCAGTAGCTACTCAAAGAAAGGAAATCTTGTGCGCGAGTGCGCTTTAGAAACGCGGCTTCCAGCTAACTCTGATGTGACAGAAAGCAGAGCGGGCCGCTCTGCTTTGGTTGCAAAAGACAGATGCGGCTTGAGGTTACGCGGTGGGGATGCCTTGTAAAACGGCCTGCCAACGTTCAATAAAGCTCTGTTTGCTGAAGCGACTGAAATCATCCACTTGCCAAGTCTGATCACCGCCTTTGGTGTTGATGATCAAAGTATTCATGCCGTCTTGCTCTTCTTTACCAAGAGTGGGGAGCAATAGCGATTTGCTAAACGGCGTCAGTGAGGCTTTGGCCGTGCTCAGCGCATCATAGCCAGACATCAATAAAGCATCGTCAATGTCCAATGCCACTTGGCGTAGCGCCTTGCTGGTGGCTTGGAAGTTAGCGCTGATCTGTTCGGCTTGATCGGGCCACAGGGCGATCAAATCTCGTTTCAAAATCCCCAGCATCAGCAGGGCGTTATTGCTGTTGAGCCAAAAGTATTCATCTGCTTCATGGGTGGCGACTTGTTCCCCGCCTGGGATCAAGGCTTGGGCGATATCAATCGGCACAATACGCACATTGGTACTGCGCAGGGGCTTGTAGAAATCCAGCTCTGGACGCAGTGAGCTGATGTTTACAATGGCATCAAAGTGCGCCATTGGCTCAGTATCGTTGCGCTTTAACCAGCTCGGAATGCGGTTAATTGGCAAGCGTGTTGGCGGTAGATAAGTGGCTTCAATATCACTGTCTGCCACCAGAGCAGAGGTCATGCTGTAAGCAATCGGGGTGACGGTTGCGATGTTGGCGGCCACAGCCATATTGGCCAAAAGTAAGAATAGGCTGGAAACGATTAGGCGCATGCGGCAGAGCTTCCTTTACGTAGAGTGAAAACAGAAATGGCGATGATGAACCAAACACAGGCCACCAAAATAATGGCCGGTCCCGTACCTATCGCCCATTTCATATGCATAGGCAGTAAGACGCCGATTAAGGCGCTGGTGGTGGCAATTAAGACAGAAAAGCCAACCATGCCGCGTAGATCGCGGGCCATCAGGCGTGCGCTGGCCGCAGGAATCAATAGCAGAGCACCCACCAAAATAGCACCAATGATTTTTACCGCGGCGACGGTGACCAAGGCGATCAATAGTACAAAAGCGTAGTCATGCAATGTCACTGGTATGCGGAGTGAACGCGCAATGTCTGGACTCAGCGCATTGAGGTAGGCTTGGTTGGCACTAAAGAAGGCCAATGCCATGACGATGGCAGTGATGACAGCAAGAATGATCAGATCGTAAGCGGATGCCGTTAGGATCGAGCCAAACAACACTTGTTCCACCAAGTGAGCGTTGATCTTCTTCGCCACAAACATTAGCAGTGCCGCACCCATGGCCAAGGCAAAGGCCAAGAACACGCCGATCAAGGCATCATAGGGAACCGTGGTGCGGCCACGGACCCATTGTAAGGTCAGCGAGAACAGCACTGAGAAGGCAAACAAACTGATCCATGGCTCCGTGGCTGGCTCGCCTAGCAAAATACCAATCGACACGCCCGTTAAAGCGCTGTGGCCCACGGCTTCCGATAAAAACGCTAAACGTTTGACCACCACTAGGGTGCCCAGCATGCCGAGTAATGGACCAATCATGAGACAGGCGATAAAGGCATTGACGACAAAGCCATAGCCAAACATGGAGGGCAGCATGCCACTGTCTACTAAGCCAGAAAAGAAACTGTGAATATTAGCTAGCATGACGCATCCCTAGTGTTGGCGCTTGTAGGTTGTCGAAGATGGCGGTAGGCGTGTCATGGGCTTCTAAGCCGCCGTCGATCCACGCCAGGGTGTCGCAATGCTGCTGCAGGATTTGCCAGTCGTGCTCAATCATCACGATGGTGCCGCCTTGCGCTTTAAAGTCGACTAAGATCTCAAGAATCTGTTCGCGACCGTCTTTATCAACCCCTGCCATGGGCTCATCCAGTAATAAAATATGTGGCTCGTTTAATAACGCGCAGGCTAACAGCACACGTTGGCGCTCACCGGAGGATAGGGTACCTAGGCGTTTGCTGAGTAGCTTTTGCATACCGACACGCTCGACCACCGCTGCGATTTTCGGGTCGCCTTTATAGCGGCGCCAGACTGGGCGTTTATCACAATGCATACGCAAAAAATCCAGCGCAGTGACTGGTAACGAAGCGTCGAATGGCGACAGCTGTGGCATGTAGCCGATGTTGTTTTTGCCGTTAGGCCAGTGCAATTCAATCTGGCCGCGATGGTTGTGCAACCCAGCGATGGCTTTCAGCAAGGTGCTTTTACCACCGCCGTTCGGGCCAGCGATGCCATGCCACAGACTGCCAGACAAAGTCAGATTAAGCGGTTGCAACAAGGTCATGCCCTTGATGGTCACCCCTAACCCCTGCAGTTTTAAGCTCGGGCCCATCATTGCAGTGCCTCAGCGAGCTTTTTCAGGTTGGCGCCCATTTCTCGTTCCACTTGGTCTTTGCTGTATTCGCCATGGGTCATATGGCTGAAGTAGTAAATTTTGATGCCGGTTTCGTTCTCAATGACATTGACGTATTGATTCTCCATATTGAGCTCGGTGAACAAGACATCGATGTTTTGCTGAAGAATGGTTTCGATGGTTTCTTCGAGCTGTGATGCCGTTGGCGACACGCCGTGCGCTGGTTCAATGACTGCAGAGACGGTCAAGCCAAATTCTTGTAGCAGGTAGGCGTAAGCACCGTGGGTGCTGGCAATGCGTAGGTCACTCACGTCTTTATCCAATAATGTTTGTTGCACAGGGAGCTTCAAAGCGCGCAGTGTCTTGGCGTACGCTAGGGCATTTTTCAAAAAATAAGATTTGTTGTCAGGGTCCAATTTGCCTAGCTCTTTGGCAATGGTGTACACCTGACGAATCCCCGCATCGATGGAGACAAACGAATGTGGATTGACCTTTTCGTCATGGCCAATCAAGGGCACGTCTTGGTTGGCGTAGATCACCGTCAGGCCTTCAGGCTGCAGGCGATCGACGGTGTTGGTAGCAAACAAATCATGGCCGATACCATTCACCACCAACGCATCTAAGCCATTTAGGCGCTCGATATCGGCTGGGTTCAATTGGTAGTTATGTGGGTTAAAACCGCTCGAGATCAACGGCAGGGTATCCCCACGGTCGCCCAAAATGTTGCTGACATAAGAGTAATAGGGGTGCAATGTGACGCCGACTTGTAGACGAGCGCTGGCGTGAGTACTGCATAAAACGAGAAGGCTGAGTAGTAAGTATCTCATGGAGAATCCTATTGGTTTAGCGAGTGCCAAGTAACGGCGGCGTGACAATCGAGAGGCTGTGTCGAGGTGGCCCAGTGTGCTGTCCATGCGGCTTTCTGACGCTCCACAACAAACACGTGCTCCCCTTGAAACAGGCTAAAGCAGGTCTCGTCGAGTTGTTCAAAGACAGCGTTTTTGAAGCTTGGAAGCGGTAGATCTATCAGTTGATAGGGCTGGCTGATGAGTCCGGCTTCCTCTAATAGCGCGACCTCTTCGACGGCATTACTGATTTGTGTGGCCATATTACTAAGCTCATGAGGTAGCTCAGGCATGGCTTGGCCGGACTGTCGATCAATCATAGACAGCAGCAATACCGCTAAGGCCAGTACGCCGGCGCATATCAGTAAGAAATTGCGCGTTTCACCACGGCCGTCCAGAGGTGAAATGATTTCGACCTTAGAACTCGGCATAGTCAAACTCAGCTGGGTCCTCGTGACCTGGGTCGAAGATCAGATAGTATTCACCGGCCGGCTGGGCAAGATGAATTTCGCCCATATTATCCGTGGTCAAAGAGTGCAGTAGCTCTTCATCGTAGCTGCGCACTTCGATGGTTTCGTTATAGGCTAAGGAGCCGTCGCTGTAAGCCGCGGCGCAGTTGACTTGTTGTTGCTCAAGGACACAGTCAAGTGTCGGGTAGTGGGCTAGGGCTTTGCTCGAAAGCAAAGCCACTAGGCTACCCATAAGAATGGTAGCTTTGGTCATTATTCGTATACCACTTCAAAGGTGTAAAACACAGAGTAGAAGGCCTTGTCCGCATCCGCGCCAGGGTTGTCGCCTTGGAAAGCAAACGTTGCCGCGTAGCGGCCCGCGTTTTCAATCACGACACTGGCCATGCCGTCTTCGTCAGTGGTCGCTTTGATTGGCTCTAGGTCACCGTTGTACAGCGCCGCTTCGGCTTTTACCGTGATCTCTACTCCTTCTGTAGGTTGACCATCCAACAAGGCTTTGAATTCGATTTCTTCGCCATTGATGTAATCAGCAGGGTGTGTCACAGGGATGATTTCAAGGCCTTCGTTAGACGGTTGCAGCACTGCATCTGTCGGCATTTTGGCGGTGATAAACGTCATACCGTAGCGGTTCATTTTTACCGTTTCGATGTTTTTTGCGCCTTCAGGAATCAGGTCTTTGACTTCTTCCTTGCTGCCGCGGATACGTTTTTGTGTATCACGAGCGCCAATGGTGTAGTTGGTGAGGTACATTGGCTCAGAGCCGCCGTACATGATCTTGTAAGTACCATCGTTTTCGATAGGCAATTCAAATGAAGTACGTGTTTTTCCCTTCACCACAGTACCGATATCGCGAACACGTTTGCCGTCAGCATCGAGGACAGTGATGCTGTCGACCCCCACACCTTTATCTGGACGATAGACACCATGTGACGCAGAGATATCAATGGCCACGGTCGCTGGTGCCTGTGTCACGATCGACTTGGTTGGCATGATCATAAGTTCGTGGGCCATGGTGCTGCTCGCAGCCAGCAGACCAAGGGTGCAAAGTGTTGCCTTAAACATTGAATAGTCCTTGAATGAATTATTTGATGGTAATGAGGATGTCGCCGAGCTCGTCTTCCGCTGGAATGCGGTACTCTGATTGACCTTTGCTGAGATCGATCTTTGACTTCACCAGAGAACGGCCGCCATTTTCTCGAGCCGCTTCTAGGTAAAGCGTGAACTTATCCCAGTTGTCATTGACGTCGAATGTTTCGCTGTAATGGCCGGCGCCTTTAGTTGCCCCCGTTAGGCCATCCACATGATGGTCGTAACGGCCGATCTTGCGCCACCAGCGGCGCAGATCAGATAACCATTTGTCCTTTTCGCCCTGTAAATGCCAAATCAATAAGTGTTCCGACTCTCTACCGTTTTCGGCCCAAATCGCTACGTATGGCTTAGCATAACGCTCGGCATCTGGACGTGGAATTTCGAAGTCTACCTGCACGCTAGTGGCCTGCGCTAAGCCTGCAGCAGCCAAGGAGGCTGCCAACACAGAGGTACGAATCAATGAACGCATTAAGCACTCCTTTAATGCATTAAATATACGGTTAACACCATCACGACTGAGCCCATACTGACCCAACTTAACGTGGTCGCACGTTGCACAGTGTTAACCATCAAAAGCCATAAGCCTGATAGGCAAAAAATCAGCATGCACACTCCTGAGATGTCTGACAGCCAGCGCCAGAACCCGGTGACATGCTTGCCGCGGTGTAAGTTGTTCAACATTTCTAGGAAGGGCAGATCGCGGACAAACACATCGACCATTTCATCCTCTGGGTATACCTCTATGGCATAGCTACCTTGAGGCCCTTCCAAATGGAGCAGAAGCAATTGCTCTTCTAGCTCCCAATTAATCTCAATATCGACGCCATTAAAGCCATGCTCTTGGTCCAACCAAGCGAGCACGCTTAACGCGGTTTGGCTCGACTCGCTTTGCCAGTCTAGGTCGAGCAGCGCACTCGGCAACTCTAAGGACTGTGACGATTGTTCGGTGTCCCCTAGGTTCCAACTAAGATGATTCAGCGTGACGCCAGTCAGAGCAAAAAACATCATCAGCAATAGAACGGGGGCAGCGCTGTAAATATGTAGCCATCTTGCCCAGCGGTTCATTGCTAGAAATTTGCTTGTCATAACGGGAAACAATCTTCAAATATCATTGAGGATGCTAATCATAATCGCTTAATTATCGTTTGTGCAATATAATAAGAATAGTTATCAATAAGATTTACATAGGTTTACGGAGAAATTGAGTGTCTTGGTGGTTTTCTAAGCTGATTCAGCAATTGGATCGCATGATGTATGTGGCGGCGGCCATGACATTATTTTTCATGTTGTACCTATGGAGCGTGCTCGACAGTGCCTCCGCCAATGCCGGTCATGTCATGGTGCAGATCCCTGCTTGGCCCTTGTTTACCCTAGCCGGTCATGAGGTGTATCAACTGGCCGGTGGCGGCATTGCGCAAGTTCAGGAAGGCGCGCTGCTCTACTTATTTTCCGTGCAAGAAGTGCAGTGGCTGCAGGGCTTGTCATTAGTCAGCGAATGTGTGCTTTGGAGTGTGGTCGTTATTGGCTTAATTGTGATGAAACACCGTATGGCACGCCGTTATGGTGTTGTGATGGCGCTGCTAGCGTTGCAATTATTACTGCCATCGGTGTATGGCTTTGGTGCCAACCAAGACGTCAATATCGGACGCGTTTTATGTCAGCTCACCTTACTGGTGCTGGGCAGTTATTGGGAAACGCGTCGTTATCGCATGGGCAACCGTCAGTCGGCTACTTTGATTGCTTATGCCAGTCAAACGGGCACAGCCAAACGCTTGGCGCAACAGCTATCCAAGTCAGCACAATCCTTGGTAGATCTGCGTTGTGTGTCGGAGTTAACGGCGCAGCAATTACAAAACTACCGCAAAGTTTTCTTTGTGGTCAGTACTCATGGTAATGGTGAAGCGCCTGACACCGCTTACCGATTGCTGAAAGACATACAGCAAACGCCAAGTACTGCGCTTGATACTCACTTTAGTGTGCTGGCACTTGGGGATCGTACGTATAAGACTTTTTGTGCGTTTGGTTATCAGCTCTCAGATCTGCTCCACGAAAAAGGCTTCCAGCGCCTTTTGCCGACACAAACGGTGGATCGCATGGACTTAAGCGCGGTGGACACTTGGTGGGGGCAAGTATGTCAGCTGTTAGGGATTGCGGGTCAGCCCGTGGCCCTTGAGTACAATGAGTTTACCGTCACCGAAAACAGTTGCTTGAACCCACAGCAAAGCGAACGCTTGGCTTATCGCATTGCTTTGTACGCCCCACACGCCCAATACCAAGTGGGTGACCTATTGGCGGTACAGCCAGAAATCGATGGCGTAGCGCAAGAGGAGCGCTTGTACTCCATTGCCTCGTGCGCGGATGAGCATATCGAATTATTGGTGCGGCGCCATATTCGAGAAGACGGCAGTGTTGGCGTTGGCTCCGGCTATTTAACCGACTTAGCGCCTAATGCGACCTTAAAAGCGAGCTTACGGGAGCATACTAACTTCCGCCTAGTGGGTGATGTGCCGCTTATTATGATCGGTGCAGGCACTGGCTTGGCACCCTTTATTGGCTTTTTGAAACAGAAATACGCATGGCACAGCCAGACCGAGAACTGGCTGCTGTTTGGTGAGCGTTACCAAGAGCAAGATAACTACTTTGCCGAAGACTTAGACGAACTGAAGAAGCAAGGGATTCTGACGCGCATGGACTGTGCTTGGTCGAAATCCGATGGCGTGTATGTGCCAAGCCTGTTACAGCAACAGGCACAGACGTTACGCCACTGGGTCGAGCAAAAAGGGGCCCATATCTATGTTTGCGGCAGCCGCGTTGGCTTTGGTGAATCGGTGTTGGCCGTGCTGGAGGAGATCTTAACGACACAGCAACTACACGAGCAGCTGCATACGGATTTGTATTAGGCAGCTTGATAACCCCCTCTCAATCTCCCCCCTTAGCAAGGGGGAGAAGCTTAGCTTTGTGGTCCCGCGATATTTCGTGTTCCTTCCCCTTGCTTCTTTAAGGGGAAGGTTAGGATGGGGTTGTTAGTTCGGGTGTAGGCCTAAACATCAGGCAAAAAAAAGCGGATGACGAAGCATCCGCATAAATTCAGCTTTTGTTTCAACCAAGATGTCACAGCCTTTCGTGCAGCGCTGTGGACCTTGGCATCGGAAAATTACTGCACCGATGAGTGAATTATATACAATTATTTGCAAATGTTAATATACAATTGAGAATTATTTGCATTATAAATATTTATAGCTCAGCTTTGACTTCTATCAAGCTTGCGCAGCCCATTCTCCACAATTGTAGCGATTAACGGCTTGACCATCCCACTGAAAAACGTATAGCCATTGGTTATTGATCAAGTTTTGCAGCAGTTCGTGCTTTTTAACAATGTTTTCGATGAACTTCTTTGGAGCACGAATGTACACAGCCAAGCGTTCTGGCGTATGCATCCATTTTTCACCATCGTGCAGTGACTGCATGGCCAAACCAACGCGTAAATCACCGCCGTTGCCTTCAAATACCCCAATGTGATCACCGACCGCGTTATGCAGTACTTTATTGCCGCTGCCGAACTTAAAGTTATCGGTGGTAGAGAGGTTGTATTGCATATTGATCCAGTGGGTCACCAGCATGGGGGCCGTCATCAAACGTTCTAGGATTGCGGCGTCACCGTCTTGTTCAAAGTCGTAGTCGTGTAAGAAACTACGGCCTTGCAGATCCAGTTCACGGGTATAGTGACGCGGTGCAATGATGAACGCATGATTGTCCGCCAAACCCCACTCTGGGCGCGTTTGTGACCAGTCGCTGGCCCGCCGCTGATAGGCCGCGTCTCGTTGCTGTGGTGTTAAACTCAACAGTTTTTCATCGACTCGGGCGGCGCGTTCTTGTTGCGTTAAGTAGGTCGCCTGTTTGAGCCAATCGACCACAGCCGGATCGTTGACATCGCTGTAGCAGGTGATGTGATCGGTAATGGTGTTGTGCAGTGCGGGCACAAACTGAGTCTGATCGGGAATGTCATAGCCCATGGTTTGCAGCGCTTCACGGACTTTTAAGTTATTCAGCAACTGCGCCAGCACCTTAACGTTCACCTCACCGCTTTGACCACCGCAGGCACCGCACTCAAGGCCTGCGCTCTGTAGGTTATTGCAGCTGTGACTACCGTGTCCCACCAACATCACCGTTTTGGCAAAGTTGTGTAGCCCCATGGTGTCAAGAATGCCTTTGGCCAGCTGTGCTTGGTCATCAATGTTCAAGGTGCGTCCTTGGCGTGTCAGCGTCCAGTGGCTGTGACGGTTGGGAGCTAAGGCATGCGAAGAGTCGCCACTTAAGCTTTTCTTAAACAGTTTAAAGGCGTACCACCAGCCCATGGACTCCACCATGGAAAAGGTAGCGGCCGCTGCGTTCCCCCAACGGTTCCAGCTGGCGCTGCGGTTGTCTTTGGCCAATTGCTCATCGTTGGCTTGGCTTTCAAACACGCGAATGGCGGCCGGCACAAGACCGGGTAACTGTGGCCGTACCACTTGCGTACCCGCTTGCTCGTATTCGATCGGCAGACCAAAGAAGCCAGCAAAGCCGTAAGTTTCGATGGCGCTGCTTTGATGCTCAAGCGCGCGACGGTAGACCTCCGAGCGTACATCGATACAGAATATGGCCTGTAATGCTGGCGCGTCTGGGCGTTGTGGCGCGACCTTGACTAGCTGTTGTTGCAAGCTGCGTTGCTCGCTAAGCTCTAAAGCGCGGGCCCAGATGCGTGGAATCAAGAGCGCATCATGATGTTGACCACGTAGCTCATTCACATGCAGCAGTTGCTGTCCCCAGCGTTCATTCAGTATCTCAAAATCGGCGCTATTGGTTTTTTCTAAATAGCGCCAAACCACTAACTCCCAAGCCATTTTAATGGCCAATAGAGAGCGCACATCGTCCTGAGTTTTGCCTTGCTTCTCCGCTTCAAAGGCACGATAAGCGAGGTAAGAGCCCCAGCCGTTGATGTCCAGTAACAGCGCTTGTCCATAGTGCTGCAGGCTGTTATTGGTCACCTTTAAGGTGTTGATGGCCTCGGCAAACAGGCTCTCTTGGTCGTCGGGCAGTAAATCAAATTCCTCATCCAGGTTGGCTTCGGACATGATGATCGATAAACCACGGTCAAGACGAGCGATTTGCAGCCAGTGTTGATACAGGTTCAAGGAATGCTGGCGGTATTGACGGTTCAGCATAGGACGCTGTTCTTGGTAGTGAGCGGCACAGAACTGACTGATTTGATGGGTGATCTCATCGTGCCAAGACATCTTGTGATTGCTACGGGTTAGATCCGCCCAGTCAGCGATGTTGCGCCAACTTTGCACGCGGCCAGAGTCTTTACTGAGATACATGATCAAAGACTCCAGCGCCAGGCTAACGCCGTATTCGCTGGCGGCTTGCAACAGACAGTCGTTGTCGGTACGACCTTGCTCATACCATTCTAAGTAGGTGGCTACGGGCATATGACAGCGAATCCCCGCCAGTAAAGACATGTCTGTCGCGACTTGATCAAACGGGCGGTCGACCAACTTCCACAGCGGGTTCACTGCAATCATACGATCCAGTGGCCAGTTGGGGGCGAGGCATTGTGTGGCTTTCTGCAGAGACGTCTTTTGCGTCGCCGTTAAAGAAACAGTTGCTTGAGTATCCATCATTATTTCTTCCAGCCTTTTGACAAGTTAGGGAACAGCAAAGCGACACCGTGGTGTTTGGCTTTTGAATGCGCTGGCAGCGTCACAGGCCAGATTTTTAAGGTGATTTTGGTAAACCATTCATCTAAATAAAGCCCCGCAAACAGGTTGACGGAAAAGCGGCGTACCCACGGTAAATGCGCGTAGTAGCGCAGGCAGACCGCCAATACGAACAAGCTGATAAAGATGCCACAGGCCCATAGGTCAGCCGCGCTAAAGGCTGCGCTTGTGTGGGCGGCGATATGGTCTTGTAATAACCAGCCAGTGGCCGTTTTTAAGCCGCCGTACAGGGCAGACAGCGCCAGCGCGATGAAGGCCAAACGCAGCAACGACGTAGGGTGGGGTACACTGCGCCATTGCGCGACCAATAAGGCTAATGCGATGCCCATCAACAACCATGGGCTGAGTGGTCCTTGGTAGTCCCAAAGCCAGATCGAAAGCCATACCGCCGCCGTCGCAAACAGCACGGCCGCGCCCCAAGCCAGAGCGTTTGGTGTCTCATCCGGTGCTACTTTACGCAGTAGAAATTCATGCACCGCATTGCTGGAGTTTAAGAAAGCGTGAGCCTTGTACACCGAGTGGGTGAGCAAGTGTAGGACCGCCAGTTCGTACATACCTAGGGCGCATTCCAGTAACATCAAGCCCATTTGTGCACTGGTGGACCAGGCCAAACGGACTTTAACACTGATGCGTGTGGTCATGATCAAGGCGCTGATCAAAGTGGTTAGACCCGCGACAATCAACAATAGCCAGATGGCGATAGGGCTGAGGTGTAGCAGAGGGTAGAAAGTCAGTACCAGGTAACCGCCTAAGTTGATGATGCCAGCGTGTAATAGCGCACTGACGGGAGTCGGTGCTTCAACCACTTGCATTAACCAACCGTGTACCGGTAACTGGGCGCACTTCATCAGGGCCGCTATGGCGATCAACACAGCAGCAATCTGTTCGTAAGTCGACAAGGGCCCCTGCATTTCGGACATCAATTCACTGAGGTACCAAGTGTTGTGTTCTAGATACAATAGGCTGAATGCCACCAGCAACGACAGTTCTGCCACGCGAGCCAGAATAAACTTCTTGTGCGCCGCCAAGATCGCGCGTGGACGTTCTGGGTAAAAGGTGAGCAGTACGTGCAGGCCTAAGCTGATGCCTAGCCAGCCAGCCCAAAAGCCTAATAAATGATTACTGCTTAACGTCAGCGATACCGCCGCGAGGGTCAGCATCAAGGAACGGTAGTATTGCGCTACCCGCTGCTCCCCTGCCATGTAGTGCTGGGAAAATTGCACCAGCACCCAGGCCATAAACACCACCAAAATCAGCATCAGAGCGCTCAACAAAGATCCATGAAAAGGGGCTTGTGGATCGGGTGTGACAAAAAACCAAGACGTCAAAATTGCCGCTAAGAGTAGCGGTGCGATGCGCGCGCTGAACAAGGCAATGCCAGCGGCACGCTCGCGCAATTTGGGTAAGCCACATAAGATCCCTGTGAAGGCAAACAGGGCTGGCAGCAGAAAAGTCATGAAGGTCATTGGGCTCGCCATACAAGTAATCGAAGATGGCGCCAGTATGCAGAGACTTTAAAGTTAATAAAAATACATATATTTTAATAAATTGTTCTGTTTTGATTATATATTAAAGGGCCGTTCTTGAGGGATTTCCATGGCACGTCTTAACTATCATCACCTTTATTATTTCTGGCGTGTGGCCAGTATCGGTCATCTCACTCAGGCCGCAGAGCAATTGCATATCTCACAATCGGCCCTTTCAGCGCAGATTAAGCAGCTGGAAAACAATATTGGCCAACCCCTGTTCGAGCGCGAAGGGCGACGACTAGTACTGACCGATGTGGGCAAACGGGTGCAGCTCTACGCGCAAGATATTTTCTCCACCGGCGAAGAGTTAGAGCAATTTCTGAAAAGCGGCAACACTGACCACACCCATCTAAACATCGGCTTTGAAACCCACTTATCGCGTAACTTTATCGAAGCCTTTATCACGCCGTTATTCAATGAGCCAACCGTGAGCTTTACCCTATATGCCCGCACCATGAATGGATTGATGGAGGGGCTGCTGAATCATGAACTCGATATCGCCTTGACCAACCGGGCTTTGGCCAATGATGTGCACGGCATCTTATGGCAAAACCAGCTTGTGGCACGGCAATCGGTGGCGATTGTGGGGCCCTATGGTGAACAGCCCGATCGGCCCTTCCCCGAAGGGTATGAAGATAAAACCTGGATCTTGCCGGCGCGAAACATGGGCATTCGCTCGGTATTTGAGTCGTTTTGTGCCACCCAGCAATATCGCGCCGAGATCAAAGCAGAAGTGGATGATATGGCGATGATGCGTCTCTTGGCCCGTGACAGTGGCTTTTTATCGGTGATGCCGCCAGTGGTGGTAAAAGACGAGATTGAGGCTAAGAAACTTCAAGTTTATCAAGAGCTTCCGCAGGCGTACGAGCATTTCTATGCGCTGCAAATGCCGCGTAAATTCATTCCCGAAGTGTTACTGCATTTATTGCGTAGTCATCAATTGGAATAATCCTTGTCACACTGGCCAGGTATTTTTTTAGCGGCAATCGTGCACTTTTCTGATCCTTGCACTGTAATTGCATTGACTGACAGGGATAATGGCGGGATCAAACACTTGGAGTGTGTATGGATACTTTGATAGCGCTTGCCCCAGTCGTCTTTTTGGTCTGGGGCATGACCAAGCCACAACCGTTGGCGGCGCATGTGGCCTTGCCAATGACCGCAGCATTGGCAGCATTGCTGCAGGCGTTCTACTTTCAAGCGGACCTGCTAACGCTGATGGCCAATGCGATCGCGGGCGGCTTGTCCGTGTTAACGCCGATTTCCATTGTCGCCGGGGCGATTCTATTAAATCGGGTGCTAGTGCTATCGGGGGCGGAAAATACCTTACGCCAGTGGTTGGAAAGCATCAGCCCCAATAAAGTGGCGCAGTTGATGATCATTGGCTGGGCGTTTGCTTTTATGTTGGAGGGGGCTTCGGGCTTCGGTACACCGGCGGCCATTGCGGCGCCGATTTTGGTGGGGTTAGGTTTTCCGGCCATGCCGGTGGCCTTGCTAACCCTCGTTATGAACAGTGTGCCGGTGTCTTTTGGGGCGGTGGGGACGCCGGCCTGGTTTGGCTTTGCTGCGCTCGACCTCAGTGATGCGCAATTATTGGCAACGTCGCAATGGACCGCACTGATTCACCTCGTGGCCAGCGTCATGATTCCGCTGTTGGCGTTACGTTTTTTAGTGAGCTGGCAAGCGATTCGTGACAACCTAATATTTATTGTTATCAGTGCCTTAAGTTGTACCGTGCCCTTTTACTTGCTGGCGCAGGTGAACTATGAATTTCCCTCCTTGATTGGCGGTGCCATGGGCTTATGTGGCTCAGTTTTGGCGGCGAAATACCAGCTTGGTTTACAGAAGATGTCATCAGATCGGCCTGAGAAGTCTGCGAATTTGACGAATATCGCCGTCATTAAAGCCCTGTCGCCGTTTATTCTATTGATCGGAATTTTGTTGGTGACGCGCATCCAGCAGTGGCCCTTTAAAGCTTGGCTCAACGATGGCACACCATGGCTCAGTGTTGGCGATGTGGCCCTTAGCCAAGCCTTGATAGTGTCTTGGTCGTCTATTTTAGGCAGCGATGTTGCTTGGTCATATAAGACCCTTTATGTGCCCGCCTTGATTCCTTTTGTGGTCACGGTAGTGCTGTTGATTCCGATTTTATCGCTGTCAAAAAGTCATCTTAGCCATGCGCTGGCCGACACCTGGGCGCGTATTAAATTGCCCATCCTAGCCTTGATTGGCGCTTTGATGATGGTGAACTTTATGATGCAAGGAGGCGAACAAGCGCCGATCTTTATCATTGCCAACACGTTAGCCAGCACCATGGGCGCTAATTGGAGTTACGTCGCGGCGCTGTTGGGGGCGCTAGGGTCGTTCTTCTCTGGTTCCGCCACCGTGTCAAACCTGACTTTTGGTGGCATTCAATACAGCATCGCCGAGCAAACCAGTTTACCCATCACTGTGGTGTTAGCGTTGCAATCGGTAGGCGCTGCGATGGGCAATATGATTTGCCTGAATAACATCATTGCTGTGTGTACGATTTTGGGCATTAAAAACCAAGAAGGGGCGATGATTAAACGCACCATAGTGCCGATGCTGGTGTATGCACTGATTGCCGCCCTGATGGGACAGTTAATTCTGCACTTACTCATATAGAAAGCTGTGCATTTTGTGGTTATGCTTTCTTGCCAAGGGCACGTTGGGTGCTGTTATTTCTAGGAAAAGTACGTCGTCGTTATGGAATTTATTTGGATACTGTTTGCGTTTCTCTGTGGTCTAGCCATCAAGCTGGTGAACCTGCCGCCTTTGATTGGTTTTTTGGCGGCAGGTTTTCTTCTTAATTTTCTACAGTTCGAACCCTCGAACGTGTTGGAGCAGCTGTCCAATATGGGCATCACCTTGATGCTGTTCTGCATTGGCTTAAAACTGCATGTACAGGACTTGCTGAAGCGTGAAGTGTGGGCCTCAACCCTGGGTCATATGGGAGCTTGGACCATTCTGTTAATCGGCGTGGTATCGCTGCTTGGTTTGGTCGGCTTACATGCCTTTGAGGTGCTGTCATTGCGTACCGCAGCCTTGATCGGTTTTGCCCTCAGCTTCTCAAGTACCGTGTGTATCGTGAAGCTGCTCGAAGAAGCCGGTGAGATGAAAACCCGCCATGGTCAATTGGCATTGGGTATCTTGGTGATGCAAGACATCGTTGCTGTGGTCTTCCTGGTGCTGGCAACCGGTGAAATTCCGTCACTGTGGGCAATTCTATTGTTTGCCTTGATCCCGCTGCGTCCTGTGTTAGGCCGTATTCTAGACAAATCTGGCCACGGGGAAATGCTACCGCTGACGGGGATTTTCTTTGCCTTAGGGGCCTATGAGCTGTTTTACCTCGTTGGAGTAAAGGGGGATTTAGGGGCTCTGGTCCTCGGCATACTGCTCGCATCCCATAGTAAAGCCTCCGAGCTAAACCGGTCGTTAATGAACTTCAAAGACATCTTCTTGATTGGCTTTTTCTTATCGATTGGCTTCAGTGCCTTGCCCACTTGGGAAATGCTCGGTTTGAGCTTGCTCTTAACGGCGTTGCTGGTGCTGAAGTTTGTGCTGTTCTTTTTCTTCTTTACCAGCTTGCGTCTGCGCGGTCGTACCTCGTTCTTGGGTGCTTTGGCGCTGTCGAACTACAGCGAGTTTGGCCTGATTGTGGTGGCGCTTAGTGTGCAAGCAGGTTGGATCGAAAACGAATGGTTGGTGATCTTGGCCTTGGCAGTGTCCTTCTCGTTTGTCATTACCAGTGTGATTTATCGCAAGGCACACAGCTACTTCCGTCGTTACAAGGACCGTATTCGCCACTACGAAAATCCAGTGCCATTGCCAGAAGACTGCTTTACCCAGCCGAAGAACATGGAAGTACTTGTGGTGGGGCTTGGACGCGTGGGACGAGGCGCGTTTGAATCGATAAGCAATATGATTGGTGCTGATGTGGCTGGCATGGATGCGGATAAGTTCCGTATTAAGCAAATGCAGGAAGAGAATCACAATGTGTTCTTTGGTGACGGTGAAGACGTCGACCTTTGGGAGCACTTGGACCTGTCCAATGTGAAGCTGATTCTGCTGGCGTTGCCGGCGGCGGATGACAGCGTCAACGTGGTGAAACAGCTGCGCAGCACTGGCTTTAATGGCCAAGTGGCAGCGATTGCCCGCTACCAAGATGAGCGTGACTACATGATGGAAGCGGGCATCAATAACGTGTTCAACTTCTACTCTGAGGCCGGTGCCGGCTTCGGTGAGGAAAGTTTGGCGCTGCTGCGCTAAGCGTCTGCTCTCGTAACGGGGCGTTTCATGCTAGCCTTATTAGCTTAATCATAAGGATATCGATATAAGCATGAAACGCCCAACCCTTGCATCCCGTGGTGCACCGCAAAAAGCCCTGTCTGAGAAAGAGTTTATCGCTCTGTTTGCCACCATTATGTCGCTGACCGCCCTCAGTATGGATGCGGTGTTGCCCGCATTTCGGGACATGGCGAATGCTCTCGCGCTAACGGATGTAACCCAAATCCAATGGGTAGTATCGGCGCTGATCGCTGGTATGGTGTTTGGTGAGCTGGTGTTTGGTCCGGTATCGGATGTCATCGGGCGTAAGAAAAGCATTCTGACGGGGGTGGCGATTTATATCCTTGGTAGCCTGATTGCGATGACGGCTCACACTTTAGAGGTGTTGCTGCTTGGGCGCTTTATCCAAGGCCTCGGCGTCGCAGCTCCGAAAACGGTGTCTCGGGCGCTGGTCCGAGATCTTTACCAAGGTCGCGCTATGGCGCGCATCATGTCCTACATCATGGTGGTGTTTATCCTAGTGCCCATGTTGGCCCCCGCCTTTGGTCAGATGGTGTTATTGGTAGGGGATTGGCGTTGGATCTTTGCCGCCTTGATGTTGCAGGGTTTGATCGCTTCTGTCTGGCTGATCACACGCCAGCCGGAAACCTTAGCCCCTGAGAACCGTCATCGCTTTGAATTGAAACGCTTGGTCCGCGAGGCGCGCTATATTGTCAGCCATCGCGAAGTGATGTGTTACACCGGCATGTCGGGGCTGACGTTTGCGGGGCTGATGCTGTATTTGGGCATGTCCCAGTCGATCTTCCAAGACCTCTATGACACTGGCGATGCCTTTCCCTTGTACTTTGCCATCATGGCCGGAGGGGCCGGCTTGGCGTCTTTTACCAATGGTCAGCTGGTGATGCGTTTGGGGATGCGACGTTTGGTATGGGTCGCCCTAAGCCTGAAGCTGACCGCTGCCAATAGCATGCTGTTGGCGGCTTGGTTGTTAGGCGGCGTGCCACCACTGTGGCTGTTTCTGTGTCTTGGGGTACCGATCTTTTTTAGCATGGGGCTGCTGTTTGGCAATATGAGTGCCATGGCCATGGAGCCGTTAGGAAAGATGGCCGGCATCGCTTCTTCGGTCACGTCGTCGCTCACCAGCCTAACCGCGGTGGTGCTGTCGGTGATCATCGGTGCCTTCTATAACTTTACCGTGGTGCCATTGGCGGCGGGGTATGTGATCTTTACTGGCTTGGCATTCGTATTGATGTTAACCGCCAACCGGATGCATAAAGCCTCGAACCATGTCACACAAGAAACCACACCTTCCCAGTAAGATCTGTCCCATCTGTCAGCGCCCCTTTGCTTGGCGTAAGAAGTGGGCCAGTTGTTGGGAGGGCGTTAAGTACTGCTCCGAGCGCTGTCGCCGACAGCGCGCCAACCAAGAAAAAAGCGGGGAAAGTTCGCCGGAGTGTCACGCTTCTCTTTTATAATGCTGCGCTGACTACTTAGCCAATAATGCCAAGGAACCTTAATGCAATCCTCGTCCTATCTCGCGAAACAGCTCTTCTCTATGACCTGGCCCATGTTGTTTGGCATCTTGTCGATTATGAGTTTTCAATTGGTAGACAGTGCCTTTATTGGTCAGCTGGGGGTATTACCCTTGGCGGCACAAGGTTTCACGGCACCGATCGCTTTAATTTTTATCGGTCTGCAGGTCGGCCTTGGTATCGCCTCCACCTCGTTGATATCCCGTGCTCTAGGCGCCGATGACAGCTTGTTCGCGAAACAGCTAGGTGGCCTAGTGGTGGTGCTGGGGGCGCTAGGGATTTTTGTCGTCTCCTTATTGGTGTGGTTTTTCCGCGGGGCGGTGTTGGATATGCTCAGTGCGCCCGACAGTGTGGCGCCGATCATTGATGAATACTGGGGCTGGTGGTTGTTCAGCACCTGGATGGGGGCGATGATCTATTTCTTTTACAGCATCTGTCGTTCCAATGGTAATACCATGTTGCCGGGCGTCATTATGGTGGTCTCCAGTCTGTTGAACATTGCCCTCGACCCATTGTTTATTTTTGTCTTGGACATGGGCATTGTCGGTGCCGCTTTTGCCACCATTCTGGCATTTACCATCGGCATGCTGATTATTGTGCCCAAATGTCTGTCCAGCCATTGGTTAACGTTCGACTTCAGTAGTCTGAACTTGCTTGAAACCCTAGGCAAAATTGGCCATATCATGGGACCGGCCATGGTCAGTCAGTTGTTGCCTCCTGTGTCTTCGGTGTTAGCCACCAAGCTGTTAGCTGGCTTTGGCACCGCGGCCGTTGCGGCATGGGCGGTAGGATCGCGCTTTGAATTCTTTGCCATTGTCACCGTATTAGCATTAACCATGACCTTGCCGCCGATGGTGGGCCGTTTTTATGGCGCTGGTAAATTTAATGAAATCAAACAGTTGATACGTATTGCTGTGGTCTATGTCCTGGTGTTTCAGACCTTGGTGGCGGTGTTAGTCTGGTTTGGGGCATCTTGGCTGGCAGGCTTGATGTCCAGCGATGAGCAAGTGATCGAGATTGTCACTTGGCACCTAATGTGGGTGACGATCAGTCTTGGGCCATTGGGGATTTGTATGATGATGGTGTCGGCGGCCAATGCCTTGGGCAAGCCTTATCGCGCTTTATGGATGTCGGCGCTGCGCTTGTTTGCGTTCTTTTTGCCGTGTCTGTGGATCGGCGGTCAGATCGGTGGCTTATGGGGCTTATTTATTGGTGCCACCTTGGGCAATATCATGGCCGGCGCTGCCGCTTGGTGGATTTACCAAAATACCTTTAAACACGCCTGTGACGTAAAAGCGGCCTAGCATTCAGACCATAATATCGAAGCGCTACAGCGCTTCGATATTATCCAAACACCACTCTGCGCGTTCTAACACGGCATCCTGCTGTGCCTTGTCTTGTTTATCCCAGTTACCGTAAATCATGCCGATACGAGGGTTTTTCAGCAGCTTATCGCGGTGCTGAATCATAAAGCGCCAATACAAGCTGTTCAGCGGGCAGGCTTGCTCACCGACTTTCTCTTTGACGTTGTAATGGCACGACGAACAATAATCGCTCATCTTTTGAATGTAACTGCCGCTCGCTGCATAGGGCTTTGAAGCGACCCAACCACCATCGGCAAACTGGCTCATGCTGCGTGTGTTGGGCAGCTCGACCCATTCGATGGCGTCCACATAAATGCCCAAATACCATTCATCCACTTGATCCGGGTGAATACCCGTCAGCATACAAAAGTTACCCGTGACCATCAGACGTTGAATATGATGGGCATAGCCATAATCCAAAGATTGGCCAATGGCGTTGGCCAAACAGTTCATCTTGGTGTCGCCGGTCCAGAAATACTCCGGCAAATCGCGCTCGGCATTGAGGGCATTTTGCTCATGGTAGTCCGGCATATTGATCCAATACATGCCACGCACGTATTCACGCCAGCCTAAAATCTGCCGCACAAAGCCTTCTACTTGCGCAATGTCGATGTCTTTGCGATAGCGGTAACTGAGTACCGCCGCTTTGATCACATGGCTGGGGTGCAGCATCTTGCTGTTTAGCGCAAACGATAGACGCGAGTGGTACAGGCTCCAGCCATGGGGTGTTTGATCGGTCATGGCGTCTTGGAAGCGGCCAAAATTGGGCAGCAAGTGGTCACAGAAATACTGCAACAGGGTCAGCGAATCATGGCGTGACACGGGCCACAAGAGCTGCGTCTGCGCTTTGCCAATATAAGGAATCTGATGTTGTTCGATGCGTTGCACAATATGCGTCACATCGTGACTGAACAGCAAGGGTTCAGGAATATGTGCCAAGTCTTTCTGTTTGAGCGCCTGACGATTGGCGTTGTCGTAATTCCAGTTACCACCGACGGGACTGTGATCCTCTTCCATCAAGATGTTAAAACGTTGGCGCATCTTGCGGTAGAAGTGTTCCATACGGATGGTGGTTTTGGCCTTGAAATGGCGCGGAATTTCTTCAAACGGCAGCATAAAGTGTTCGGTATCGGTGAGCGATACCGGCACCGATGCGTTGCTGGCAATGGCCTGGTAGTCCATCATCACGCGATACTCATCGGGGCGTTGCAGCTGGATACGGCTGACTTGGTAGGCCTTGGCCATGCCGAGCACCAGTGATTCCAGAGTCTGACCTTGGGTGTCATCTAGGGTCAGGTACTGCACATGGTGTCCCGCATCTTGCAGCGCTTTGGCGAAGTTTTCCATGGCCAAAAAGAAAGCACACAGTTTTTGAATATGGTGCTTTACGTAAGTGGCTTCGGGATGCAGTTCGGCAATCAAATGCAGCACACCGGCTTCAGGCTTGCGAAACCATTTGTGGGCCGCGTTGAGTTGGTCGCCAAGGACAACGCGCAGGGTGTGGTATTGGCTCATGAGCGGTCTCCGCTACGACGGCTGTTGCGGCGCACATGGGTGGCCAAAATGCGCTGCTTTTCTTGTTGCACTTGTGCGGACGAGCGAAATCCCCACAGGCGTTCGCGGGCGGCTTTGGCTGCGTCACTTAAGGATACGATTGGGCTGGGATAATCGTGGCCAATGCGGCATTGATACAAGGTTTCCTCCATGGTCGTCATTTCCCAAGGTGTGTGGATCAGTGGGCTGGGCACATCCTTTAATTCAGGCAGCCAGCGTCGTAAAAATATGCCCTCAGGATCTTGCTCCTGAGATTGCTTCACTGGATTATAAATGCGTATGGTATTTGCGCCAGTGATGCCCGCCTGCATGTGCAATTGTGGGTAATGGATGCCCGGCTCAAAGTCCAAAAACAGGCGCGCCAAGTGATGCGCTGCCAAACGCCAATCAATATTTAGATGATGGCACAAAAAGCTCACCAGCATAGCGCGCATGCGAAAGTTTATATAGCCAGTAGAGTGTAAAGCCCGCATGCACGCATCGACCATGGGAAAGCCTGTTTGCCCCACTTGCCAAGCGTATAAATCCTGGCTGACCTGATCATCCTGACGGTAAGGAAAATTATAATAGCCCCGATTGATCGGACGCCACTCCATGTCGCACTCACTCTCAAATTTTTGCATAAAATGACAGTGCCAATGCAGGCGTGAGCTGAGGGCGACTAAGGTGCACCGCCAGCCCTTGGTGTGCCATCGTGAGAGCAGGTCTTGATAGACCTCGCGCAGGCTAATATTGCCCCACGCCAAATAGGGCGATAGGCGACTACAAGCGTTGCGGCTGGTGAGCGGGCTAGACAGTTCACGGTAATAGTTTTGACCGCGGCCATCATAAAAACTTGCTAAGGTTTGCCATGCTAACGTGGCGCCGCCAGTTTGCATGCCACGCTGTGGTGTCTGCCAGCTGTTGGGGAGGTGGCAGATAGGGCTTTGCGCCGTACACCAATGCGCGTGCGCCAAGGGCGTTGGCACAATCGTGCGGCGCATCAGCTGCTGCCAGTGTTTATCCCATTGATCGCGATCCTTGAGTGCGCGAATCACCGCGCCACTGGGGGATTCCTGCCAGTCGATCTGCTCTGTTTGGCACCAAGCTTGAATCGCTCTATCGCGCTCAAAGGTGCGTTGGATACCGATTTCTTGATAACTGTAGAGCGCACAAAAGCCCAGTTGCTGATGTAATGCCTGCAGCGCCGACAAGGCATTTTCAAAGCGGATGTGCAGTGTCGCAGCGTAGGCATCGAGGTCTTGCTGCATGTCTTGGAGGGATTGCCAGACAAAGCGCCAGTGGCGCTCATCATAGTGGGGGTCATCGATCAGCTCTGGCTCAAACACATACAGCAACAGCACTGGATGCCCTGTGGCAATGGCTTGGCTCAGCGGAGCGTGATCGCTAAGGCGAAGATCGCGTTTGAACCACACCAGCACTGGCGCTTTCGAGGTGTGGGTCATCATGGTTTAGGGGAAATGGGCCAGTCGGCGGCGTCCATTGAATCTAACTGCTCATCAAACTGATGGCCGTACCACTTTTCAATAAAGTGATGCTCAGGGTCGTACTGCTGAGTTTGTTTCTCAAGGTTAAAATGACGACCACCACGGGGATCCGCCCCAACCCCCGCGATGTATTGCCAATTGCCCCAGTTTGAAGCCACATCGTAATCCAGTAATTGTGATTCAAAATAGGCGGCACCATAACGCCAGTCCACCCCTAAGTCATAGATCAGGCAGCTGGCAGCCAATTGACGGCCACGATTGCTCATAAAGCCCGTTTCATTCAACTGTTTCATACAGGCATTGACGATCGGGTAGGGGGTATTGCCGTAACACCACTTACGAAAGCGTTCTGGGTAAAAGCTGCGTTGTGTGGTGCGCTGCTGGATGCCGTTGGCGGCAAACAGACGCTTACCATAGCGGCTGGCGTACCAGTGGAAATACTCGCGCCAGAGCAATTCAAAGAAAATCCAATAGCTGGACTCATTGGCCCCATGATCGCCTTCGTAGACCTCTAAGCACGCTTTAATCTGGCGCGCCGAGATACTGCCTTGTGCCAGCCAGGGGGAGAATTTGGTCGAGTTCTCCCAGCCATCTAGCTCGTTACGCGTCGCCTTGTAGGTGCTGGGCAAGTCGGTGGCAAAGTAATCACTTAACTGGGTCAGCGCGGCGCGTTCGCCGCCATTAAAGCGCGCTTGCTCGGTTTTGGCTGGTCGCACTTGCCACGGGCTAAAGTCGGGCAGGCTAAAGGCGGGCATCGGTGGCAGTTGTGCAGCGTCAGGTAATGGCGCGGTCACCTCAATGGTTTCCATCATTTTACGGAACTTGGAAAAACTGTCAGGCAGTTCTGCCAGCGCAAAAGGCAACTGGCTTTGTGCAAACAAGCCTAAGCCATAGAATTGTTTAATTTGAATATCAGGGAAGTCGAATGTAATCTGATTGAGCGCCTGTTGTTCATACCAACCCGCATGGTGGTTGCGGTAGACATGGGTAATCGGCAATTCGTTAAACAAAACCGGTAGCGCGACTTGGGCATGCTTTTGTGTCACCCATAGGGTTTGGCCGAGTGCCTGTAAGTTGAGTGCCAATTCATCCAAACCATCCCGTAAAAAGCGATCACGCTTAGGGGAGGGGGAAGAGAGACTGTTGAGGGCGGAGTGTTGCGGTAATAACGGGTCACAATAGACACAGATGAGCTGGTCTACTTCCCGCATAGCGTGCCACAACATGACTTGATCTGCGGTGCGCAAGTCATTACCAAACCAAACAACTCCGATGCTCATAAAGGGCTCCTGTTACTGTCTTACTCATTTACGCAACAAACTGTCCTTTGGATTGCAACAATATCGGTAGGATCTTCTTGTAAATGTAGGTGAGAATAAATATCATTGGCATAAATTTACTTTTCCCTATTAACTGGAGCGTGCAATGAATAGCACTATGGAACAGATTAAAGACTTTCTCATTGTTGGCGGGCCTGTAGTATGGATCCTACTGGGCTTCTCTATGATCGCGCTGACGATTTTCATAGTGAAACTATGGCAATTGGCACTGTTACGTGCCGAAAGCCGCAAAGCGATCAACGCAGCGCTAGACGCTTGGCGCGCTCACGATATTAATAATGCACTGGCGATCTTGTCGGATAAACGTCCTGTAGAAGGGGTCGTGGCATACTGTATGGAAGCGCTGCAAAGCACCAAACGTGAAGCATCGGTGGTGCGTGAAGAAGCAGAGCGTCGCGCTATGAATACGTTGCATGACCTGCGTTCATTTTTACGCCCACTGGAAATTATTGGTTCATTGAGCCCGCTGTTAGGTCTACTCGGTACGGTATTGGGCATGATCACGGCTTTCCAACAGATGGAAGGTGCGGGTGCGCAAGTGGATCCATCGGTATTGTCCGGTGGTATCTGGCAAGCATTGCTAACCACGGCGGTGGGTATTGCTGTGGCGATTCCAGTGATTGCGATGCACGCTTGGCTAGAGCGTAAAGTAGAGCGCGTGGCACACAACATGAACGATGCTGTGACTCAGGTTTTTACCTCAAAGGAAGGTGAACGCTTGGCAGCTGTGGCGGCGCGTGAGGTGTTGAATGCCGCTTAATCTTGAGCAGAAGCGCAAGAAGCAGGCCGTCAGCTTAACACCGTTAATTGATGTGGTTTTTATCCTTCTGTTGTTCTTCATGCTGACCTCTTCCTTTGTCGCATGGAGAACCTTGGATACCCCCATGCCTGCCCCAGACGCGAGTCAAACCCCTGAACAAGATAAGCAAGATCCGTTAATGTTTGAATTACGTGGTAATGATGGCCAAGTTTGGTTTGATGGCCGTAGCATCTCGGTCAGCAACAGTGACCAAATTCGCGATATCGTGCACAACAATAAGGATCGTTTGTTCGTTCTTGAAGCCGCTGACGAGGTGTCGTTACAAACATTGATGACGCTTGCTGACCAATTGAAACTGCAGGGAGCAGAGAAGCTCTCGATCGCAAACGCGTTTAATGAATCTCAACCATGAATATCAAGCAAAAATTTATTGCCCAACGTGACAGTCATAGTGGCGATGACGGCGTCATTCCCTTGATCAATGTTGTCTTCTTGATGCTGATTTTCTTTATGGTGGCCGGCCAGATTCAGAAATCTGACCCAATTAAGATCACGCCGCCGGACTCCATTAACGAGCAGCGTCCTAGCACTGAACCGAATGTTATGCTGGTGGTGGGCAGTGCTGGTGAAATCTACTTAAATGACGACCTGGTGGTGCTTGAAGAGGTGCAAACACGTTTATCCAACTTGTTTGATCAAGCCCAAGACCCAGAGGCTTTTTGGGTACAGGTCAAAGCAGATGGTCAACTGAACATCGAAAAAATGCGCCCTTTATTTTCTGAAATTCGCCAAGCGGGCTTAACCAAAGTGAGTATCGCCACCCAGCTAAGTAAAGGAGCCTCCGAGTGAAAAAAACACATTGGATCGTGGCCGGTGGCTTAGCGGTGTCCTTGCATGCAGGGGCTTTCTATACCGTATTTCTGAGCTCGAGTGATGCCTCTGGCAGCCTCGCCGCTGGAGAGCAGGGCATTGAGTTTGATCTAGGCATGCTCGGTGATATGGGCGCGGAGGAAGAGAGTATTGTGACGCAAGCCGAAGTCGTTCCACCAGAGCCTGAGCCGGAACCCGAGCGAGAGCCTGAACCAGAGCCAGAACCAGAACCGGAGCCTGAGCCTGAGCCTGAGCCGGAACCCAAACCCGAGCCGAAGCCGGTGCCGAAAGTTGAGGTGAAGCAAAAAAGCGAGATTGTTGAACCGGAACCAGAGCCAGAGCCTAAACCGGAACCAAAACCTGAGCCGAAGCCAGAACCTAAGCCTAAGCCGAAACCAAAGCCGACTCCGGTTGTTGCAGAGCAAGCCAATGCCAAGCAAACGGTGGTGCAGCAGAAAGCGACCACAGGGCGTGCCAGTGCCAGCTCAAATGGTGGGCAGGCCGGTGCTAAGGCGGACTATTACGCGAAGCTGGCGGCCAAGTTAGCCAGCAACAAACGTTACCCTCGTGCGTCGCGTCGTCGTAATGAAGAAGGGGTGGTCACGGTTTCGTTTGTGGCGTACCCAAATGGTGACGCCAAACAGATCCAAGTGACGAAGAGCTCTGGCTCGACGCGCTTGGATAAGGCGGCCATCGACATGGTACAACGCTCGCAACCTTTGCCAGCGTTCACCTTGGAGATGGGTGCTAACCCACTAGAGATTACCTTACCGGTTTCGTTTCAGCTGAAAAACTGAGCGCGGTCGACTTGGCCGAGCGTGGTAACAGTAACCACACTCGGCCAAAGTGTTTGAGTTGACCGGCATGGAAGTGGGCCTCCTCACCAATGCCTTGGTACCAATCGATATGGCCAGATCCTTTAATGGCTCCGCCTTTATCCTGCGCCAACAATAAGCGAAATTCATGGCCGACCAGCTCGCCTTGAGCATCCAGCTTCGGCACTTCGCCGAGTAAAATACTGCCTAGCGGGATGACTTTCGGATCCACTGCCACCGAGTGCAGGGGCGTTAACGGTACGTTGGCGGCGCCCACTGGCTGCGTTAAGCCCTCACTAAAAAATAGGTAGCTTGGGTTGGTGGCCATCACTTCGCGCATCTTTTCAGGGTGATCTGCGAGCCATTCACGAATGGCTTGGGCGGACATCTGCTCGCGTGGAATCTCATCACGTTCAATCAGCACTTTACCAATACTGCGGTAGGCGTGTCCATTGACACCGCCCCAAGACAACAAGCGGCGTTCGCCGTCTTCAAACTCGACCATACCTGAGCCTTGCACATGCAAAAAGAAGTTATCCACGAGGCTGGCAGTGTACGCAATTTCTAAGCCCTGACCGTCCAGCGCACCTTCAAAGTCGATTTGCTCGCGAGAGGGCAGAGGTGTGCCCTTAGGCAGGTTGGGTTTGCGATACAGAGGGTATTTGTAGACGTCATCTGGTTCATGGCGCACCGACATCACCGGCACATAATAACCGGTGATTTGCACATTACCGCGTTGGTCCATGCCCGAGATCTGATGGGCACTGAGTTGTGGCCAATAGGTAGGATGATCGACCCAGGTACGGATTTCTTCAGCGGTGGCACGCAAGTCGTCGCGACTGATGCGCAAGTTACCGACTTCATAGTCGCGGGCGCTGATGCGATCTAGGTAGCGCACCTGCTGTTGAATGCCGTGAATAAACGAAGCGTCTGGATAGGGCAAGCCAGGTGGCAAGCGCTCATCTAAATAGAGTTGCTCGCGCTTGGGGGCGTCTGTGTCGCGGCCGTTATTGGGGAAATCGTTAGAGGAATCAATCTCGCGGGTGCTACAGGCGGATAAAATCAACAAGGGTAGCAGTAAAACTAAGAATCTTGGTGTCATAGAAACAAATGCTTGGCGTAAAACCGATCAGACAGAGGAATTGCTTAATAAGTTCACGCGAGCGCATGCATTAGACATTCATAGGCTTGGCGCAGACTGATAAAGCGTTCGGGATCGCCGCCACGGTCTGGATGTGCGTCCCGTGCCAGCTTGCGATATTGACGTTTAATCGCGTCTTTATCATCAATCAAGTCATGGTTTAATGCTAGTGTCTTTAAGGCATCTTTACGCTCGTCTACGCTAGCAATGCCCAGATAAAAGCTTTGCAGTAGCTGCTCGACATCGTCTTTATCCGTATTGACGTATTCTTCCCAGTCCGAGTAGTAGGCCGCTAGCTTGGCATCGTGGCCATTGGACATATCTGTGGTGCCTGTGTTGGGCTCGGCCGCACCGTATTGTAGATGGATGTGCAAGCCAGTGATGTTGAGGCTGATCTGCTCCTCTTGCCAGAGACTGCTTTGCAATTGGTAGAGCGCGTTCATGATGAGAAAGTTTTGACGAAACAGCAGTAAATTTGGATCGTCTGCTAGCTTTGTCAGCATGGCGTGCTTTTCCTTAAGCGCTTTTAACAGGTCATATTCGCCGATGCCTTCGGGATGATCGCGAAGAATGGCTAAAATATCTGGAATAAGAGGGTTTCTCATTGCGTTGCTCCTGGCCTTCTTAAAAGTGTAGGTGACGCAAATTGTCTGGGTCAAAGCGCGACATGTAACCATGAGGTTATTTTTATTTATGATAGTTTACATATTGTTACTTTTGGCGTTAATAGCGATTTTCTTTGGCCCACAGATATGGGTCAAAAAAGTCTTAAAGCAGTATCGCTCACCACGACCAGACCTACCAGGTAGCGGTGGGGAGCTTGCTGAGCATCTGCTAAAACGTTATGAATTACATGATGTTAGAGTCGAAGCGGCGGATGAGGGGCGAGATCATTATGATATTCAAGCGAAGGTGGTGCGGCTCAGTCCCTATGTCTTGAACGAGCGTTCATTGACGTCGGTGGCAGTGGCGGCCCATGAAGTGGGGCATGCCATCGCTCATCACCGCCAAGAAACCGTGGCACGCCTACGCACCCGCTATTTGCCAGTGGCTATGATGGTACAGCGCTTAGCCGTGATTATGTTGTTTGCTTGGCCATTGCTGAGCGCCGCCCTTCGATTGCCCTATACGCCGCTGCTACATGGTCTGGTGATCGTCACGTTGGGCTTGGTCACTGTGTTTGTGCAGCTGGCGATCTTGCCGGAGGAGTGGGACGCGAGCTTTAATAAAGCCTTACCTATGCTGAAAAAAGGCCGCTATTTGCCGAGCCAAGATATCCCCAAAGTACGCCGTATTTTGACCGCTTGTGCCATGACCTATGTGGCGTCAGCCTTGATGAATATCTTGTTGTTCTGGCGTGTGCCGAGACGTTAGAGAATGACCAGTTCCATAGGCTGATAGGTGAGTCCTGCGCTTTGACCCACTTCTCCGGTGATCTCAAAACCATAGTTCTCATAAGCAGAGACGGACGTTAGAGACGCTTTAACCGTCACCGTATCACTACCGGCATGGTTCAATAACTCTTCGAGCAAGGCTCTGCCGATGCCTTGCTCCTGCTTATCAGGGCGTACAAATAGCATGGATAAATGATGGCCTTCGCGCAGCTCTGCGACACCGAAGACTTCACCGTCTGCTTCTGCCACCAGCATTGTCGTATCCTTATTCATACGTTCTCGAAAAGCTTCAGGTGCTGCGACGCTTTGAAATGTCGCAATGCCTTCAGCGCACAGCATTGGCGCAACCGAATGATGAAAAGCCGCTAAACAGACCGTACTGGCGGCGTCCAAATCTTGAGGGGTTAATGTCCGTATCTTCATGTGAGCTCCTTACATCGTTTGGATCACTTTATAAGAAAAGGCATGGTGCGTCTTTGACTAAAAAGTGATTTGCTATAAATCAGTCAATCTTGTGGGGGCCGCTCGTCTAGCTACCTGAGGGGATGCGAAGGTTGCTCCCCGAGCGGAGTCGGGTCGTACGATTCTATATAACCCTCCCCTTGAAAAGGGGAGGGAACATGAGAGGCTTGCTGGATAAACACAAAAAAAGGCCTCCGAGGAGGCCTAAATAAGGAGTAACGCTGGACCCAGCAACTAACGTTGTTGAGTTTGGTACTCAGGGTGGATCCATACTGGCGCGTTCGCAGACGGAAGTAGGGATTTCCCTAAGATCATGTCGGCCGCACGCTCGGCGACCATGATGGTCGGGGCGTTGAGGTTGCCGTTAGTAATGGTTGGGAAAATAGATGAGTCCACTACGCGTAGATTTTCTACGCCGCGAACTCGACATTCCTCGTCCAAAACCGCCATTGGGTCGTCGTCTGCACCCATCTTGCACGTACAAGATGGGTGGTAGGCGCTTTCGACGTTGTCTTTTACCCAACGGTCGATCTGTTCATCCGTCTGAACATGCATACCCGGTTGAATTTCTTCACCACGGTACTGATCCAAAGCTGACTGTTGCAGCAGTTCACGGGTCAAACGGATGGTATCGCGCCAGTCCTGTTTGTCCTGCTCGGTGCTGATGTAGTTAAACTGAATACGTGGGTTCGCTTCTGGGTCGTTTGATTCGATCCAGACTTTACCACGGCTCTCGGGTTTGTTCGGACCCACGTGTACTTGGAAGCCGTGACCCTCTACCGCTGCCTGACCGTCGTAGCGCATCGCGGCCGGTAGGAAGTGGTATTGAATGTTTGGCGACTTAAGTCCAGCGCGAGAGCGGATAAAACCACAGGATTCAAAATGGTTGGTGGCGCCCAAGCCGTCTTTAAACAGAATCCAACGGGTGCCGATCATGCCTTTGCTGATCAGGCCGAGTTTGCTGTTCAGTGACACCGGTTCTTTACACCAGTATTGGAAGTAGACTTCCAAGTGGTCTTGTAGGTTTTCACCCACCCCTGGTAGGTTGTGCACGACTGGCACATGGGCATTGTCCAGCACCGCCTTAGGGCCGACACCTGAACGTTGCAAAATCGTTGGTGAACCAATCGAGCCAGCACTTAAGATGACTTCTTTGTTGGCTTTGCAGTGCTTGATCTGGCCGTTTTGGCGGTACTCAAGCCCCACCGCACGTTTGCCCTCAAACAACACGCGCTTGGTCAGTACGCCGGTCACCAGTGTTAGGTTTGGGCGTTTCATGGCGCGGCGAAGGTAGGCGTTTGAGGTGGAAGCTCGTACGCCATCTTTGACCGTCATATGCATCGGACCAAAGCCTTCTTGACGGTAACCATTGTAGTCGTCGGTCATACCGTAGCCCGCTTCGGCCCCCGCGTTGATAAACGCTTGGTACAAAGGGTTCATGGTCATGTCGTTACCGTTGTTGGTCGACAATGGGCCGTCACCACCACGGTAAGTGTCGGCCCCGCCTTTCCAAGATTCGGCGCGTTTGAAGTACGGCAGCACGGTTTGGTAGTTCCAGCCTTTGGCGCCGTGCTCTTCCCACTCGTCGAAGTCGCAGGCATGGCCACGCACATAGACCATGCCGTTAATAGAAGACGAACCGCCTAACACTTTACCGCGCGGGCAGTGCATTTCTCGGCCGTCTAGGCCTTGTTCTTTGTCCGTGTGGAATTGCCACGCGTACTTGTCGGTGTTCATTGGGTAAGATAAAGCGGTCGGCATCTGGATAAAGATGCTCTTATCAGAGCCGCCCATTTCCAGTAGTAACACCTTGTATTCACCGCTTGCCGTTAGGCGGTCCGCCAGCACACAGCCTGCGGAACCTGCACCAACAATGATGTAATCGTATACGTTGCTCATGCTGCCTCCGCTGCTTAGTAAGGGCTAGGAATATCTGTCATTGAAACCAAGACACTTTTCACTTGGGTGTAAGCACGTAGTGTCTCAATACCGTTTTCACGACCCACACCAGACTCTTTGTAACCGCCTACTGGCATTTCTGCTGGCGACGCGCCCCAAGTGTTGATCCAACAAATCCCCGCTTCTAGCTGTTTGATCACACGGTGAGCACGGCTCACATCTTTGGTGAAAACACCTGCTGCAAGGCCATACTTTGTGTCGTTGGCACGACGGATCGCTTCGTCTTCGTCTTTGAAACTTAGTACTGACATGACTGGGCCAAAGATCTCTTCACGAACCTGTGGCATGTCGTCAGTGCAGTCAGTGAAAACGGTTGGTTGAACGAAAGCGCCGTTGTCACAGCCGTTTGCTGTGTGGCGTTCGCCGCCACATAACAAGGTTGCGCCCGCGTCTTTTGCCGCTTGGATGTAACCTAGGACTTTTTCCATGTGGTCTTGGTTAATCAATGAGCCTACTTGAGTGTCCATATCCATTGGGTCGCCAATGATCATGGCTTCGGTACGCTGTTTTAGTTCTGCTTTGAAGGCGTCTAGCATGTCTTCGTGAACAAATACGCGAGTACCGTTAGTACACACTTCACCTTGAGTGTAGAAGTTGGCCAGCATGGCACCGGATACCGCTTGGTCAACCGGCATATCAGGGAAAATGATCAGCGGTGATTTACCGCCCAGTTCCATGGTCACATCTTTTAGCGATGATGCTGATGCCGACATCACTTTCTTACCTGTGCCGACTTCACCGGTGAAGGATACTTTGTCGATCTCTGGGTGGTTGGTGATCAATTGACCGGTGCTGGCGTTGCCTTGCACGATGTTGAACACGCCGTCAGGAAGGCCTGCCTCAGTGAAAATTTCCGCCAGTTTGTACGCCGTTAGCGGTGTTTCTTCGGAAGGTTTGAAGATCATCGCATTGCCTGCCGCCAACGCTGGACCAGATTTCCAGCAAGCGATTTGAATCGGGTAGTTCCAAGCGCCGATACCAGCACAGATGCCCAGTGGTTCACGACGAGAGTAGAAGAAGCTGTCCGCATCGAGGTCTTGGAAGTCGCCTTGAATTTTGTCGGCTAGGCCGGCGTAGTATTCGATCACGTCGGCGCCGGTTTGGATGTCGACCACGATGGCTTCTTGCAGCGGTTTACCGGTATCCAATACTTCAAGCTTGGCGATTTCTTCGTTGTTTTCACGCAGTAGATCAGCCGCGCGTTTTAGGATGCGGCCACGCTCAACACCACTCATTGCGGCCCAGATACGTTGACCCTGTTTCGCAGAGTCGATGGCGGCTTGCAGTTCAGCAGCACCGGCAGTTTCGATCGTTGCTAGTAATTCGCCTGTTGCTGGGTTGTAAGTGTTAAAAGTTTCACCAGTCGTTGACGCAAGGTAGCGGCCATTGATGTATTGCTGCTTATTTGCCATGTATCACCTCTCAAAACTAAATAACGGGTCCTGTATGGGACTGAAATAGGGGGCTCGAGATAACTTAGCACTGGGCTAATTTTTTATTAAATGAGCGTTTAATAAAAATCATTGTACATAAAATGAGTGATTTTGAAATGGATAACGGCAAAAAAATTTCGCTCGGGGTGGAAAAAGTGGTGGTGTTGGGGCGCTCAGAGACAAAAAAAGGGCCTTTACTCAATGAGTAAAGGCCCTTCGGAACCGTAGACGAAAGTGTTTATATTTCGAGTACGCAGTTGTGTTCTGGGCTAACTGGGCTTTGCGCATAGGCGTCGGCACTGTCATCGTTGAGCCAAGTGGTGCCGTCGATCAAGTAGCGAAATTGATACTGCTTGTCTTTCTCCAAGTTGATGGTGGAGGAAAATACGCCGGTTTTCTGTTTACGCATCGGTGTGGCCGATTCGTCCCAATTATTAAAGTCTCCGACAAGGTGGACTTTCTTCACCCCTTCCAGTTGGTCGACTGGCAGGGCAAACTTCACTTTGCACTCGGGTTTGGTTTTCAAATAGGTTTTTTCGATCATCTTCAGCTCCTTGAGTCCGCAACAGGATTCATGTGACTTATGCACATCCAGTTTTTTTGCAAGCAAGTCTTACGCCAATGGGGACAAGTTAGGGGGTTATCCCCAGTCCAGCCACTGTAAAGCGCTCCTATAACCGATACTACATAATATGAGCGCTAAAAATGAGGGCATATTGTCTAAACTATGCACAATTTCTTGGCTTAAGCGGCTAAAATATTAGCAGTAACACAATCATAATGAGGAGGTTTCCATGGAATTCGCTCATGTGGTCTTACTTATTTTAGCCGTCGCCTTAGTCTTTAAACTTGCCTATCTGTGGTATCTCAAACACCATCAACAGGACAAGCATCACTCCCATCACGACTCTTGAGTCGCCTCATGAGAGGTTAGGTAGCGTTTGCGTTTGCTGTCTTTGACCTTATTCAAATCCACCAATACCAAGCCGTCCACGCAGTAGCCAAAGCTTGCGTCGACACCAAAGTCGAGGAAGCGCACACCGCCGTCGTCACACAGTTCACTGTATTGTTTAAACAGCGTCGGCACGGCGGCGCCGAGATTGCCTAACTGCTCTTTCAGGCTACGGAAGTCTTCTTCGTAGCTGTCGCCTGTAAAGTAGCTAGCCAATAGTTCTTTGTGCTCTGGCTGAATCGTGTAACGGTTGTAAGAAGCCGCTAGATGATCTTGGTCGGCAAAATAGGTGCGGTAGAAGTGCACAATCATGTCTTTCGCCAGTGGTGGGAAATTGCCACTCAAGCTGACGGGACCAAACATATAGCGTACTTCTGGGTGTTTCATTAGGTAGGCACCAATGCCGTACCAGAGGTAATCTAGGCTGCGTTTGCCCCAATACTTGGGCTGCACGAAGCTACGGCCAAGCTCAATACCTTGCTCGAAATAAGACTCCATATCACAGCTGTAACTAAATAAAGTGCTGCTGTAAAGGCTTTGGTCTTTGTCGGATTTTAGGTAACGGTAGACTTCACCAATGCGGTATGCGCCGACGATTTCCAGCTCCTCTTCGTCCCACAATACTAAATGGCGGTAGTACTGATCGTACTTATCCAAGTCTTTTTGCTCGCCAGTGCCTTCGCCCACTTTACGGAAAGCGATCTCGCGTAAGCGACCGATTTCCTGCATCAAACTCGACTCATGTTCGTATTCGGCCAAGTAGATTTGCTTGTTGTCTTTAGTCGATCCCAAGTGCTCAGCTCGTTTGAGCTCTAATTTTAGTTGCTGACGATTTTGGGGATGCGAGATGGTTTTTTCGGTCTTAAGCAGAGGCTTGCGACCCTTGGCAATGCGGTACAAATGACGCTTCACCAGCTTGTTCTTTTCTTTGCTGCTGAGTGGCAACTTAGCCAATTCTTGAATCGGAATTGGTTCACCCACTTGAATCGGGATGCGACGATTGCGTTGGCGGAACATCTCGTTGGCCAGCTGCATGGTCGACAATGGACGGTATACCCAAGAGCTGGTGTAGAACATCATCGAGTTACGGCCACCGATATGCACGGGCAAGATTTGACTGTTGGTTTTCTCAGCGATCTTAAGGTAGCTGGAGTTCCATTTCAGGTCTTTCACACCGCTCGGTGAGAGGCGCGATACTTCCCCTGCAGGAAAGATAATGACGCATTCTTCACGATGTAAGCAGTCCATGATGGCTTTTAATTGCTTACGTCCCGTTTTGCCGCCCATGTTGTCGACTGGCAGTACCAGACCTTTTAGGGCGTCAAAGCCCATCAGCAAGTCGTTCGCAACGATCTTAACGTCGGGGCGGATCTCAGCAATAAGGCGCAGAATCGCTAGGCCATCTAAGGCACCGAGAGGATGGTTAGCAACGATCAAGGTGCGGCCAATGGCTGGGATATTGCGGCGATCTACTTGGCTCGCTTGATAACCAAAATTGAAATGGTCCAGCACGCGATCAATAAACTCAAAGCCGACACAGCTGCCGTGTTGCTCGAGGAATTGGTTAACTTCGCTTTCGTGAAAAAGACGTTTTAAAAAGCTGACAGTGGGTTTGGTAATAAGAGGGCTCTTATCAAAAAAACCGGGGGCCTTACTGGAAATAATTTGTTCGACTTGTAACACGATATTGCTCCGCTAACCTTTACATATCTCGTAAACAGGCTAGGGAGTGACGGTGACAGGGGAGTGACGAATTTGTGTCGGCTTGATGACAAAGTGAACAGTTTTGTGGCGCCACAAAAAAGCCGATCGGTGATCGGCTTTAGAGAATTATTCGGCTTTAGGTTTGCTGTTGCCGAGGGTGATATGGCGTGAGCCTTTAAAATTGCTCTGGCCACTAACGCCAGGATCGATTTGCTCGATTTGTCCACCACGTGCCAAAAACTCTTCCATTTGTTTTTCAATTGTCGCGGATGTCTCCATTGGAACATCGGCTTGTTTCTTTTTTGCAGCCACGGTGTATTCCTTGTAATTTTTAGATTGAGTTCTAATTATATCAAATTTCAAGGGCCATGGCTTTAGTTTATTTTTTCGACGATATTAGCCGCTGTTCAATGCACTACTAGGGTGAAAGTAGCGCATGATCGGATTGAGTAAACGGGTCATCCAACCGGTAAACTCGATTGGGGAGTCGAGCACAATCAAGCAGATACATTCAGCATCTTTGGTTACCCGAGGTTGATGTTTGTGGCTTTGATCGCGACAAATAAAGTCACCTTCGCGGTATAATCCGTCTTCATCGGAAAACGCCCCCTTGAGTACCACGGTAATTTCATTACCGGTGTGGCGATGACTTGGCAGGCGGGCACCCGGTTTGACGCGGGATAAGGCAATCTGTACCCCACCCATTTCATTACTAAGAGTAGCCAGCTTGAACGAGGGGGTTAAATGAATCCAGTTCAAAGCATTAAAGCCTTTTGGAATAAAGCGGCGCAAGGATTCAGGTACATACCGCATGCCCTCGCGTACCTCTGTCTCGGCGTCCGGTTGCGCTTGTGTGATGGCTGCCAACACATTGCTTTTAAGTTTGGCCATGTGCGCTTGGCTGGCGGTTTCAGTATGGCTGGCTAACATCTCTGCGCCGACCATATTAAGACGTCTTACTTGCTCGCGGCACTGGGAACATTGATCAAGATGCACGGACACCGCTAACGCATGAGCGAGGGGCAGGCTTGCCGCAGAATATTCGGTCAATATGTCGAGTGTTGGGTGGCAGCTAAGCATAACGACTACCTCTTTATAATTACGGATAACTTGTGCAACGCAAGGCGTACGCGAGACTTCACCGTACCCAAAGGCAGGCCCAGTTCTTGCGACGCTTCCGAGTGGCTTTTACCTTCCAAATAGACCTTTGACAGCACCTGCTGTTGTTCATTGGGCAATTGGCTTAAACCGTCACGGATACGCTCTTCATCACGTTGCTGTTGTGCTTCACGAAATGGATCGGCGTTTTCATCCGCCATCTCGCTCCAAAAATCTTCTGGATCTATATCGCTTTGGTAACGACCATTCTTGCGCATGTAATCAATGCGCGCATTACGAGCGATGGTAAAAATCCATGTGTTTAGCGATGCTGTCGCTGGGTTATACAAATGCGCTTTATTCCAAATACGGATCATCACTTCCTGTGCAATGTCATCCGCCATTAAATTGGCACCAGGCTGTGCCGCAAGGCAAAAAGCTCGGATACGTGGCGCGTAATGATCAAACAAGCGTTCCAGAGCTCGAGTATCTCGGGCGGTGGCAACTTGTGTTATGGCGTCCACCAAACTGGTGTCGGCGCTGGTTTCAGAAACAGTGTTCATCCTAAGCTCCAAACGTGCACGTGGGTCAGTCTGGGTGTGGCGAAGACCCCTTCGCAGTAGCATTATACGAAGAAGTATTTGGCTTGGATCAGTGATCTAAAGACTTTTTTACAACGTAATTACCGCACAGACATACTTCATTCTAGGACGCTCAGGACAATCTGTATGCAGACAACCGACTTGAATCCCAAACATGCCTTAATTGAACGCTTTAAAGCGTTCTACAAGGACGTCAAGCATCCGCGTCTTGATGCTATTGGCGAAGTCTATTCCAGTCAGGTTAAGTTCCGGGATCCGATACACCAAGTCCAAGGTTTAGATAAGCTGCATGCTTACCTTTATGACATGTGTGAAAGTGTGGGCAGTGGTCGGTTTGAATTCTTAGACCAACTAGTCGGCACGGATACCGCCTACATAAAATGGAATATGTACTTCCAGCATCCTAAACTTGGCAGCGAGACCATTATTGTACGTGGCATGTCGCAAATCCAGTTTGACGATCGTATTTATTATCATGAAGACGTTTACGATATGGGGCAGATGGTTTACGAACATGTGCCTGTTGTCGGTTGGGCGGTCAAACGACTGCGCAAACGTCTCACCACGGAGGGGTAAATGAGTACCACAACAAGCAAAACAGTATGGATTACTGGTGCCAGCTCTGGGTTAGGGCTGGCCTTAGTAAAGCATTATCTACTGACCGGCCATAAGGTGATCGCGTCAGCGCGCCGTGAAGGTGAGCTGAAACATCTGCAGCGCCTGTATCCAGATGAGCTTTACTTTATTCCATTCGATGTTACCAAGGACAGTGACATCGATACGGCTAAAGCGGCATTGGAGCAACGTACTAAGCGTTTGGATCTGGCCATCCTTAATGCCGGCACCTGCGAATATTTGGACATTGAAACCCCAGATTGGGCGCTGTTTGAACGGGTCAACCAAGTCAACTACATGGGCATGGTGCGTTCGTTACAGGTGTGTTTGCCACTGTTAAAAACCACCCCAGAGGCGCACTTAGTTGGGGTCTGCTCGCAAGCGGTGCAAGCGCCTTTTATCCGCTCCGAGGCCTATGGCGCGAGCAAGGCCGCAGTGCGTTATCTATTGGATTCATTACGCCTCGATCTGGCACCGGATGACATTGCCGTAAGCTGTATTATGCCAGGCTTTATCGACACGCCACTGACCCAGCGAAACGATTTTGATATGCCGTTTATTATGTCTCCTGAGCAGGCCGCCCACCGTATTGAGCAAGCCATTAGCAAACGCGTTTACGAATATGCCTTTCCAAAACGTCTGTCTGCGGTATTGGCACTGGCTCGTTTGTTTCCTAGAACATGGTTTAAGCACAACGCGCGCAAGCGTTCCAAATAAAGGACAAGACACATGAAAGTTGCCGTCATTGGTAGTGGTATTTCAGGATTAACGGCAGCCTATTTGCTGCGCAGTGAATATGACATCACAGTGTTTGAGCGTGATGCGCGTATTGGGGGCCATACGGCCACTAAGGTGGTTGACGACCAAGGTATTGAACGTCATATCGATACCGGCTTCATCGTCTACAACGACTGGACCTACCCCAACTTTATTCGCTTGATGAAAGAGCTAAAAGTGGTGACCCAACCAACCGAAATGAGCTTTAGCGTCAGCTGTGAGCGTACTGGGCTGGAGTATGGCGGTAACAATTTAAATACTTTGTTTGCGCAGCGTAAAAACGTGGTGAATTGGTCTTTCCTGACCATGCTGAAAGACATTTTGCGTTTTAACAAAGAGTCGATCCAAGATTTGGAATCGGGCAAGTTAGAGGCGTCGATTACGTTGGGGGAATATTTAAAACGCCAAGGCTATGGTGACACCTTTGCGAGCCATTACCTGATCCCCATGGGCAGTGCCATTTGGTCGGCGACGCTTCAGGAAATGATGGACTTCCCGCTGATTTTCTTTGTCCGCTTCTTTAAGAATCATGGCTTACTAAGTGTCAATAACCGCCCACAGTGGCATGTTATTAAGGGCGGCTCAGCAGCCTACTTAAAACCACTAACAGAGCCATTTAAAGACAAGATTCGACTCGATAGTCAGATTGAAAAGGTGGTTCGTGCGCCGGGTAAGGTGACGTTGTACTTCGCTGACCACAGCCACGAGGAATTCGAGCATGTGATCTTTGCCTGCCACAGTGATCAAGCGCTGGCGCTGCTAGGCGAGGATGCGTCCGCCCAAGAACGAGAGATTCTAGGGGCGATTCCTTATCGCGACAACGAAGTGGTGTTGCATACCGATACGGCGTTACTGCCGAAGGCAAAGCTGGCTTGGTCGAGCTGGAACTATCATTTGGGTGCTGATCAAACGAAGCCTGCCACGCTCAGTTACAACATGAACATTTTGCAGGGTATCGAAGGCTCCCGTGAAACCTTCGTGGTGACGCTCAACCACAGTGATGGGATTGATCCTAATAAAATCATTGGCCGTTACAGCTACGCTCATCCGACCTTTACCCTTGCCGGTATTCAAGCACAAGAGCGTTGGCACGAGATTAACTTCGGCAACACTTGGTTCTGTGGCGCCTATTGGCGCAATGGCTTCCATGAAGACGGCTGTTGGAGTGGGGTACGTGTAGCCAAAGCATTAGGAGTGAACTGGTAATGTCTGATTGGGCCAGTGCTTTGTATACCGGGCAGGTGCGCCATCGCCGCTTTACGCCGCGACAGCATGCTTTCACATATGAAGTGGCCATGGTGCTGTTTGATTTAGATGAAGTGGAACAGCTATTGGCTCTCTCCCCCTGGTGGTCAGCGAAGCGCTGGCGTCCGGCGCGTTTTGTACGTGCCGACTATTTTGGTGACCCAGCCATACCGTTAAAGCAAGCGGTGCTGGATGAGGTAAATGGCCGCTTAGGGCTGGCGTTAGATGGTCCTGTGCGTCTGCTGACCAATGCCCGATATTTTGGTTATTTGATCAATCCCATTTCCGTGTATTACTGCTATGACCAGCAACAACAGCTGCGTGCCATGATGCTGGAGGTGACCAATACGCCATGGGGGGAAAAGATCTCTTACGTATTTTCTTGTGATCCAGAGCGTCCGATTCAGCGTATTCATATCAACAAGTCGATGCATGTTTCGCCGTTTCATCCGATGGACCATTTCTATGATTGGCGCAGTAATCAGCCGGGTGAAAAGCTAGCGATTCACATGCAAAACAAAGAACAAGATGGTGAACAGCAATGTGTGTTTGACGCGACTTTATCGTTGCGTCGAGAAGCCATCAGCAAAGCCAGCCTGAATCGGATTTTATGGCGTTATCCTTGGATGACGGCGAAGGTGGCATGGGGCATTTATTGGCAAGCCTTAAAGCTGTTCATGAAACGTGTACCAATACACGATCACCCTAAACATAAGTTAGGGCATTCTTCGGATTAAGGAGTACGCAATGATCAACTCAGTCAGTGTCGGATTGGGAAAAAAGACCACTCGTCGTGGCAGTATGGTTGATAAGGCGGCGAAAAAAGCAGTGTTGGCGATTTTGCAGCGCTTAGAAGTGGGCCATTTGGTGCTAGAAGACGGTGACAATACTTATACCTTTGGTGAAAGTCTGGCCAGTGCCCAATACCATGCCCACATCACCGTGCACGATAGCCATGCTTACAAAGACGTCTTCAGTAATACCAGCATTGGTGCGGCAGAAGCCTACATGAAAGGCTATTGGAGCACGCCTGATTTGACTGCCGTGATTCGTCTGATGTGTGTCAATTTGAGTATGATTAACGAAGTCGATGCGAAACGTCCGGTATGGTCTCGTTTGGCGACTAAAGCCTTTCATGCGTTGAATGCCAATACTAAGAACGGCTCACGAAAAAACATTGCCGCGCACTATGATTTGGGTAACGACTTCTTCGAGCTCTTCTTAGATCCGACCATGATGTATTCGGCGGCCATCTATCCTTCCGCACAGGCGACCTTACATGAAGCGTCGGTCCACAAATTAGAACGTATTTGTCAGAAACTCGAGTTAGGTCCTGATGACCACTTGTTAGAAATCGGAACCGGCTGGGGCGGTATGGCCATTCATGCGGCGCAACATTATGGCTGTCATGTGACGACGACCACCATTTCTCAAGAGCAATACGATTACGCTAAGGCCAAAGTGTTGCAATTGGGTCTACAAGATCGAGTGACGTTGTTGCTAGAAGATTACCGTGATCTGGAAGGTCAATACGACAAGCTGGTGTCCATCGAGATGATTGAGGCAGTCGGGCATGAGTATTACGACAGCTACTTCCGTAAATGCAGTGAGCTACTAAAACCAGACGGATTGATGGTGATTCAAGCGATTACCATTGCTGATCAGCGCTACGATTATGCGCGTCAGTCAGTGGACTTTATCCAACGTTACATTTTCCCTGGCGGGTGTTTACCCTCTAATGCTGTGATTGCTGACAAGGTCGCTCGCAAAACTGATTTGCAAATTGTGGCATTGGAAGACATTACCGAGCACTACGCAGATACCTTGGCGGATTGGCGTGAGCGTTTCCATAACGCTCTCGAAACGGTCAAACAGCAAGGCTTCGATGATGTCTTCTGCCGCATGTGGGATTACTACCTAGCCTACTGTGAAGGTGGCTTCCGTGAGCGTGCCATCAGTACCGGGCAATTCGTGTTCGCCAAACCCCGTTACCGTTTTCCGCGACATTAGGCGTAGGAAAACGCCGGAGGCCTAACATGTTAAAGTCTCTGCTCAATGCTGTTTTTTTTCAGTTGTTTTGGTTCGCTTGTGTGCTCGGTGGTGATAACTGGGCAGTAGCGGCCATCGTGGTGTATTTTGTGGTACATCATGTTTACTTCGTAAACACCCCGAATGAGTGGTGGCTTATCCTTTTGTTCGTTGCGCTAGGCGTAGTCATTGATGGTGCCCTCATTTTTGATGGTTGGTTACTGATGCCCAATTCCATCTGGACCTTCCCCATTCCTCCACCTTGGCTGCTGGGCCTTTGGGCAGGCGTCGGTTCGTTATTCTTACATTGCTTGAGTTGGGGCATTGATCGCCCTTGGCTGTTGAGTGCACTGGCCGCCTTTTTCGCGCCGATGAGTTACATCGTTGGTGCCGATTTCGCAGAAGTGTCATTAGGGCGTTCTACCATCGCTACCTGGGCGTTAATGGCGTTTATCTGGTTTTGGCTGATGCAGATAGGCGTTTTTGCCGCCAAACTCACACTCAAACACAATGGACGCAGACATCGTGCTTAAACTTATTGCAATCGCGACCCTATCATTGTGCGCGCTACAGGTCAGTGCACAAGCCCCTAAAACTGTGATTGGTGAAGCATATGACAGCCAGTCAAAACAGCTGTTGTATGTGGAAAAACACCGCTATGTGGGGGGCAACCAGCACGAAGTAAAATACTACAATCCTGCCGGCGAATTGTTTGCTGAGAAGCTACTGCGCTATGGTGAATACCAGCAGGCGCCGGCCTTTGAGCAAACCAATAGCTTACGCGGCGAGTGGATCAAGGTCTCCGGCGATGGTGATCAGCTGACGGTGGAATACCGTGAGAAGTCCGATTCCGTGGTGTTCGATAAACGCATTAAGGTCAATGAGCATCTGTTGGTGGATGCGGGGTTTGATCGTTATGTCAAATTGCATTGGGATGCCTTGGTGCAAAATCAAAAGCGCGAAATTGAGTATTTGGTGCCGAGCCGTTTGACCACCGTAGGCTTCGAAGTGGGGCGCGTGGAGTGTTTATCCGGTACCCCTGAAGAGGCAGTGTGTTTTGCCATTGCTCCGACTTCTTGGTTTGTTTCCCTCGCCGTCGATCCCATCACGGTGGCCTATGACCCTGCCACACAGAATCTATTGCGTTTTAATGGACGCGGCAATATTGCTAGCAGTTCCGGTAAATACCAAACCGTCGACATTCATTACCAATACCCAGAGTAACCGTTGAAAGCGGTTGGAGGCTGTCATGTTTCGTATTCTTGCTTTGTTGTTATCCCTTGTCTGGTTAAGTGGGTGTTCTTCGCCCCGTATTGAAGCCTATGCCGATAATCAGCCGGAGTTTAAGGTACAAGAGTTCTTCCAAGGGGACCTAGTCGCCCATGGCGTTCTGAAAGACCGTAGCGGCGAGGTCACGCGTTCTTTTTATGCGGATCTAAACGGCAGCTGGGAGAATGGTGTCGGCACCTTAGATGAGTGGTTTGTGTTTGATGACGGCGAACGCCAGCAGCGTACTTGGACTTTGACCCCGAATGGCGATGGCAGTTATACCGCGACGGCGGGCGATGTGGTCGGCGCTGGCCAGCTGGAAACGGCGGGCAATGCTTTGTTTATGCAATATGTACTGCGCGTGCCTTACGATGGCGATACCATTGATTTGAAAGTAGACGATCGCATGTATTTGGTCACGCCAGATCATTTAATCAATGAATCTGTGCTGACCAAATTCGGTTTTGAAGTGGCCTCGATTACGCTCAGCATTCGCCAAAAGGCTCACCAAGCAAGTGAATAAGCGTTTGCTTGCCGAAAGGGGTCTGCTATTCTGCGCGGCGATGAAAGAGTAACAATAGAGTGGAGACATTGGCGTGGCACAATTGGTATTTCGTTTGAAGAATGTTCCAGACGAGGAAGCGGATGATATTCGTGCGCTTTTGAACGAACATGAGATTGAGTTTTACGAAACCAGTGCCGGGCGTTGGCAGATTTCCATGGCGGGGATTTGGGTACGCGATAAAGAGCAAGCACAGCGTGCCAAAGCTCTGATCGCCGAAGACCAATCACAGCGGGCTGCTAGAGCGCAACAGATTACAGCCCGCGATTGGATCGCAGGCTTTTTAACCCATGCGCGACAAAATCCTGTGGAGTTTGCGTTTACGCTGGTAGCACTGCTGTTGGTGCTATCCCTCAGTGTGATTCCGTTCTACATTGGCAAGCAACTGGCTAGCTAGACTCGCTCTAGACCGGGACACAGCTGCGGTGTGCTTGCAGTAATGTTTTCATCACCAAACGACGAGTTATAACGCCAATGAGGCGGCCGTCTTCAACCACTGGGAAGATCTTGGGCTTGTCTTCCATCATCAATTTAGCGATTTGCATCACCTGCATGGATGGAGAGACGGTTAACACATCCTCGCGCATCACGTTTTCCACATTGCCCGGTTGATGGCAGTAGTAGACGGCTTGGCTCAAGGGCTCAAGCAGGTCCTGTTCAGACACAAAACCAATTACATGATCGTAGCGATCGGTTACCGGGGCGCCACTCAGCTTATGCAGAGCAAGTTGTGCAGCACAGTCATCTATTTGCGTGTTTGGATAGACATGAAAGGTGTCACGGGACATGACATCTCGCACCGTCAGGGCATCAAATTTCATAAGCTTCCCCCCATTACAACATTGGCTATTGCTTCAGTGTAGCGGGGGATTTGTTTTTTGCGTATTAGGCCGCTGCTTTTTCGTTTTGATTGACCTTTAGCTGACGTTGATTGACCTTTAGCTGACGTTTATTGAACGCCGCCGTGATCACTTGCACAATGATGGCCGCGGCAATGACCAGTGCCATGCCAAATAAACTTAAAGAGTCGGCATTAATGGAGACAATCACGCTGCTCCAAAGACCCAGTGCCACGCATACTTCCGTTAGAATGAAGGCGATAACGGGTGTTAAGGCAACACATACGCTGACTTGAACGGTTTGCCAGTACTTCATTGCTTGGGCAAAAGAGCCATAGGCCACCAGTGTATTGAGGCTACAAAACACGGCGACCAGTGTTTCCGAGGTATTCATGGCCAACAGATCGCTCGGACGCGTGAAGGGCAGCATGGAAACCAAGGCAAACAGATAAATGCCAAGCAAGATGTTGGTGGGCGACAGTTTGCTAAATAATGACTTCTGCAGCAGCGCATAAATACTCCAACAGACCACGCCGGTTTGCACAATCACAAAGCCAATCAGGGTCGTGTCCAAGGACTGTGCCGCAAGTCCGCCGCCAAGCACTGGGTGGAAAAACAGCAGCATACCCAGGCCGAGTACGGCAAAGCAGGCCCATTGTTGCCAACGTATCCACTCTTTAAAAAATACCCAACCCCCTAAGGCGAGAAAGAAAGGCGCCACTTGGAAACTGAGTTGGGCAATGCCTGGGTGTAAGTAATCTAGACTCCAAGCAAAGCAAGTGTAGTTGACGATGAGAAACGCACCGGCGCTGAACAGAGTTAGCCAATTTTTGCCTGTTAGCTGGCGAAATTCTGCTAAGTGACCATGTAGCCCTTGCCACACCAGCAGCACAACCCCTGCGCCAGCGAAACGAAACCAGGTGAGCGTGACCGGATCAGAAAAATCGCCACTGAGCTTCAGGGCGATCGGCAACATACTCCAAAAGAGCACACAGACGCTGCTGAAAAACAGCCCGTATAAAAACTGCTGACGACTTGTTAATGGCATAGATCCCTCCTTATTCCGACCTGACTCACTAGGCGCTAAGCATGAAGTGGTTTTGCAGTGTTATCCAATGCATAATGTGGTTGACGATTATTCGATAAGTGGAAAAAGCTTTCATGAAATCAAACCTAATGCATTTGGATATCAAGAGTCTGACGGGGCTTTTATATTTGTTAGAGGAGCGGAATGTCGGTCGCGTAGCAGAGCGTCTGTACTTGAGCCAGCCTGCCATGAGCCGGCTCCTCAACCGTTTGCGAGAAGCGTTTGATGATCCGTTATTTATTCGTACCAGCAAGGGCATGATTCCTACTTCCAAGGCGCTTTCCTTAGAGATGCCTTTGCGGCAAATGCTAGAACATATGGATGGCTTGGAGAATGAGCGCGAGTTCAAACCGGAGAAATCGGAACGTATCTTCCGTCTACAGACCTCTCACTACCAAGCTCAAGCCTATATGCCCACTATTGCGGAACGTTTCTATCAACTTGCCCCCCACGCTACCTTAGAAGCCAGCCTGATCACCGAGTCGAGTTTGCTTAGGGTGGAAAATCAGATCGTCGATGCCGTGCTGTGCAGTGAGTATATGCAGCTGCCAACACGCTTTGATAAGCGCTTACTTGGGCAAGAAAAGTTTGGCTGTATCATGTCGAAGCATCACCCATTAGCCGATCAAGCGGCGATTAGCCTAGATGACTTTCTGAGCTTTAATCATGTTTTAGTCACCCTAGGGGGCAGTAGTAGTCATATTTACAGTGAAAGCGCATTAGGTGAGCGTGCCCGTGAGCGGCGCTATACTTTAAGAACGCCTTATTTTATGTCTGCATTGGAGGCGGTGGGGAAAACCGAATTACTGTTTAGTACCAGTCAATTACTGGCCTATCGTTTCCAAGAACAGTTTGGTTTAACGATTAAGCCGCTACCGTTTGACTACCCGTCGGTTCATTATTATCTGACTTGGCCTTCTGAGCAGACCAATGATCCGGGAGGGATTTGGCTGCGAAACCTCTGTGCTGGCGTCGTTCAGGATATGATTCCCTATCCTGCTTCGTAGTAGTATTTGTTAGTTCACGGTAAAAGCCTTTAAAATAAGGGCGCTTACCAACCTGTTATCTACCCATTTGGCCAACTTAACGCATGTCGAAAAAAGAGCACAAGCTAAAGCTACACCCACGCAACCCGCATCGCAGCCGCTACAACTTCTCCTTGTTGGCGGATTCGTGTCCTGAGCTTGCGCCTTATATTCAGTTGAACCAATACGGTAGCCAAACGATCAATTTTGCCGATCCTGCTGCGGTCAAAGTGCTCAACCGTGCCTTGCTGAATCATTTCTATGGAGTGCTGTTTTGGGACATTCCCGAAGGCTATTTATGCCCGCCGATCCCAGGTCGTGCCGACTACATTCACTATCTTGCGGACTTATTGGCCAACAGTAATGACGGACAGATTCCCCGTGGCCGCGGCATTCGTGCCTTGGATGTGGGCACGGGAGCGAATTGTGTGTATCCGATCATTGGTTCGCAAGAATACGGCTGGCAGTTCGTCGGCAGCGATGCGAACCCGATTGCTATTAACGCTGCGCAAGCGGTGGTGGACGCCAATGCCAGCTTGAAAAAGCGTATTAAACTGCGTCTGCAAAACGATCAGCAGTCGATCTTTGATGGCATCTGGCAGTCAGAAGATCTATTTGATGTGACCTTGTGCAACCCTCCTTTTCACGACAGTGAAGCGACCATGGTGTCGGAGAACAAACGCAAGTGGCGGGGGCTGAAAGGGGACAACCATAACAGCACCTTGAACTTCGGTGGCCATGCCCCTGAGTTGTGGTGTGAAGGCGGTGAAGCAGGCTTTATCACGCGTATGATCAAAGAAAGTGTGCATTACAAAGAGCGCTGCTTCTGGTTCACCAGTTTGGTGGCGCGCAAAGAAAATTTGTCGGCGGTCTACCGCGCGTTACAAGCGGTAGGGGCGGCGCAAGTAAAAACCATCGAAATGGCGCAAGGGCAGAAAGTTAGCCGCTTTGTCGCTTGGAGTTTCTTAGAGCCGGCGCAGATCGATTTTTGGCGTGATACCCGCTGGCGTAAATAACGCTTTGTATGGTCATCTCGATCATAAGCTAGAATGATAAGATCAGAGGATAAAAAAGGGGCTGTGATGATCGCATGCATTCGGCTGTTGGTGTTATTTTTACTGATCATTTTAGTGACCGCAGGGGGCTTGCTGATGAGCCTGCTGTTGATGCGCTCCAAAGACCGTGTTTATTACATTGCCAAAGCTTTTGCACCGGTGTCCAAATTGTTCGGTCTAACCGTGCATAAGCATGTTTCCTACAAGGCCTACGACGTCAAACAGGCGGTATATGTGGGCAATCATCAAAACAACTATGATTTGTTTACCTTTTCCCATGTGTTGCCCCATGGCACGGTGACGGTGGGTAAAAGCACCCTGAAATGGCTGCCTTTCTTTGGTTGGTTGTATTGGGCGACCGGTAACTTTCTGATTCACCGAAACGATCGCGATAAGGCCATTGCCACCATTGCGCAGATTGTCGAGCAAATGCGTGACACCGGGTTGTCGATTTGGATGTTTCCGGAAGGCACGCGCAGTCGTGGTCGCGGCTGGCTGCCATTTAAACGTGGTGCTTTCCATGCGGCGATTCAAGCCGGAGTGCCGATTATCCCTGTGGTGTGCAGCTCGACCCATAATCAAGTCAAACTTAATAGCCTTGATAACGGACACGTCAAAGTGGAAGTCATGGACCCCATCTACACCGAAGGTATGACAGAAAAAGACATCCCCGCACTGGTCAGCCGCTGCGAAGCCCTGATGCAGGCAAAGCAAGAAGAGTTGGATGAGGCCTTAGTGTAATCTATGGCGTGCTGCTTAGGGTTCCTCTGCCAGCGTTTGGGCGATAGCCGCTTGTAACTGGGTCACCAAATCATGCTCGGGTAGCCAAGCGAGTCCATGCCATTCACTGCGTTGGCTGAGCTTGTTAAACAGCGTTTCCAGTTGTGTCATGTCGGCTTTAGTGACGGGCGTCGCAGAGTTTCCCTGATAGACCTTCTGCGCCGCATGACCTCGGTGGTGTAAATGTTCGATTAGCTGCGCGCCACGCCACATGAGGGCAATCAGACTGTCTGGTTTCAGTGCCAGAATTGAGCGCTTACGCAGTTTATTCATCAGGGTCGCTTTGAACGAGCGTCCCGTTTGCACCCCAGCCCCCAGCAGCGCGCCAATGGTCGTTGCGGTTCCCAGTGTGAGCCCGGCGCTTAGAATATCAATGCCGGCACCGATAGCAGCCCCAGCGGCGGCACTGGATCCGGTGCTAATGCCCCAGCTTTTCAGTGTCTCGGCATCAAATAAATCTTGTCGCCATTGGCCTTCTTGCAGAGGCAAATGGTCCAGCGCGACATCTTCTTCACGAAACGCATAGAGCGCCAAGCAGTGCTTAATCAAGGCGCGTTCTTGTTGTCGAATACTCTCTTCAAACGCTGCCGTTTCAGGGGCGGTTGGGGTCGTGCTTTGGCAGACATAGTGGTTGGTGGCACATTGTACTAGCGTCTGTGCTAAGGCCTGTTGCGCGTTCTTTAGCCGCTGCGCGGCGTCCTCTTCACGCTGTTTGATCAAAGCTTGGAGGGCATCGTATTGCTCCGGCAATAGGCTTTGTAGGGTTTGATAGAGTTTGCGCTCATCGGCCAGATAAAACGCCACCGTATCGTAGCGCACATGGGCATGCAGTTGGCGCTCGGCAAGACAGCGTTTCCAGGCGGCTTCGTGGTTATCCAGTGCCTGACAGAAATTTAGAATCGGAACGATAGGCTTATTGGCGCAAGCGAGGATATTCAGCTCATCGAGGTACTTGCCCAGTGGTGCTTGGCGCAAATCGATGACATACAAGATGATGTCGCAGCGGCTCAGTTGCTTAAGGATTTTAAACTCTTGCTCAAAATCTTCGGCCAGCCCCTGGTCTTGCAGGACCCCGTTGAGCCATTGCTCATGGGTCATAGCTTGATAGCCAGCGGCTTGGCGGGTCTGCCACAGGCCAATGGAGTCTTCAAAGCCTGGTGTGTCGATGAGATCCAGTAGGGGCTGATCGTTCAGTTGTAAGCTGATTTTCTCCACGTGGCGCGTGGTGCCAGAGTAATTTTGAATGTCGCCAAACTCATGATCACGAATTAAGGTGCGGATCAGTGAGGTTTTTCCGGTGTTGGCATGGCCGACGATTAATAACGACGTAGGCATGGCGTCATCCTTTTCTATCCAATAAATGGGCGATCTGATCTGGGGCAATGCCGCGCTCTTGTAAAGCCTGTGACCAAGCGTCGTTGAAGTCCTGCCCCGACAGGTAAAAGCGGCTGGTAAACGCCTGCGCTTGGCGCATAAAGCGCAAGCTGCCTCGATCTGGGCTGACATTGCTGTCGATCACAATGATGCGTGCATGGTCAGCTGTTCCGTCAAGATAGTCCTGTTGCGCTTGGCTGTCATTGATGGTTTGGATGGTCGCCGTTTTCGGTAAACCAGCCGGCGTGGCACGACTCCATTCAAATAAGAAGTATTGCAACGGCTCACCCTGATTCTGTGGCGCCTTTGCTAGCGGCTGGCGTGGACCGTCGGCGGTTGGCTTCTCGGGAGTGTGGTCCGCATCAATCACTTCACGCTGGCTGTGGGTCTTCACAGCAGGTTGTGGTGCCAGTGAGCGCCATAGGATTTGGCGTTGTTGGCGATACAGCAGATGGCACAGGGTGCTGAGGCATAAGCGCAGGGCAACGCCGTAGATCAAGACACAGGAGAGGATCCACAGCGCCCATGTTTTACGGGTATCGTCGGATTGCAGCGCGCTGTTTATTTGGCTCACGGCAATGTCATCGAGACTTGGAACTGCGACGCCAAACCAAGCTGGCACTAGACTAATGGCTTGTGTGAGGGCGCGAAAATCCGCTTGTGTTAGCAGTGTGGTTTCCCAGACAAATTGCACTTGGTGAGTCATAAGGAACAGCAGAGCGCTCAATAAACCACCGATGAGGTAGCCGGTCCAAGCGCTGTGCACGATCCGCCCTAAGTGCCATGCCCCAGCGGCACCGCTAAAACGCAGGCGAATAAAGTGCGCTAAGGTTTGCTCAGAGGCCCCGACCGTCGGGGCCAACTTTTTTAACAGCAGCGTAAACCAAGCACTTTGGTGAGCGCTCTGTGTGGGCTGACGCAAGCGACTGAACAGCCACAACAAGAGGCTTAAAAAATGGGTGCCGAGCAGCACGATCAATAACCAGAAAATATTTAATTGTTGGTCGTGATCGGTACGAAAAGCCAGCGGTGCGGCAATGCTGCCAAGGATAAAGCAAACCAGAATTAGGCCCATTTGCAGATACTTGGCCAGCCCCAGTAGCTTGCCATAGCTTTCAATAAAGGTGACATCTGCTACGTTTAGGGGAGCGTCACCTGTTGTCAGGCCCTGTAAGGCTGTTTGCTCGTTTTGTGGCATCGTCATGCAGTGATTTCCTTGACATAAATCTTTGTGCGTTAACGAGTTAACACGTTATATAGAGTCTAGCAATCGGCAACAGGAATTGGCGAATTGTTAATTATTTCAGGAATCTGTTTGAAATTGTTACGCGGCATTGCTGATCTTCTAATCGCGCTATTAGTATCGGCTAAACTAGAAGCATAGTCACAGGATAGGTGGGTATACCATGCGTTTAAATTCTATAAGAACAAAAGTCACAGCCCCAATTGCCCTGCTAACGGTCATCTTAATTGGTTCGTTTATCTCTTCCTCTTACCTGATCGAGATGGAGAAGCAGGGGATGGTGCGTCAGGCAGAGAGTTATTTTGCCGCGAACAGCTTAGTACTGAACGCCGACCGCGATATTTATCAAGCCTTAGTGGCACGCAACGCCATCGTTAATAAACAGGGTGACGTGAGTGCTCATTTGGCGGATTTTGAAGAGAATGCGCAACAGGTGTTAGATCGTTTTCGTGCTTATCGCACGGCGTTACGCGGCGAGACTCAGTTGCTTAGCCAATTCTCAAACTTTGATGCACTGTTTAAACAGTGGCAAGCCAATGAGCAAGCGTTATTGAATCGTATTCAGGCGGGCCAAGATCCGCGTGCGATGATTAGCACAGCAGATGCCAGCTTCTCACGCATTCGTGATGTGTTGGATCAGGCCGGTGAGGCCGTTCGTGAACGCGCCACACAAGACCAGCAACAAGCCATTGCCACCATTGAGGTGTTTGAACGAACCTCGATGCTGGTTATTGCCATTGCGGTGTTGATTGCAGCCATTGCGGGTTACATCGTACCTAAGCGTTTAAATGCGCGCGTCTCACACCTAGTGAATCGCATCAAAGAAATCGCTGAAGGGGATGGCGATTTAACTCAGCGTATTAACTCCAGCGCCAAAGATGAGTTAGGGGATTTGGCCAATGAGTTTGATTACTTCGTGGAACGTTTGCGCGGTATCATCAGCAGTATCCATCATCAGGCACACTCCCTAGGGGGCATGACAGGAGAATTGGGACATGCCGCCGAGCGTACATCCAGTGTAACGTCGACCCTCGTGAATGCTTCAAACTCGATTGTCAGTGCCGCCCATGAGATGAGTATGTCGAGTCAGCAAATGGCGGGTGTGGCTAATGACACGGCAAGTGAGGCGAAAAACTCCAGTGTTTTGGCAGACCAAGGTATTGGTGCGGTGAACAACTCACAAGCGGCCATTGACAGTTTAGTGGGGGATATCAACGATGCCTTGTCACGTGCCACAGAGCTAGAGAAAAGCTCAGAAGCCATTGCCTCGGTATTGGAAGTGATTCGTAATATTGCCGAACAGACGAACCTATTGGCGCTAAACGCAGCGATTGAGGCGGCTCGTGCTGGTGAACAAGGTCGTGGCTTTGCCGTGGTGGCCGATGAGGTGCGAACCCTAGCAACGCGTACCCAGGACAGCACCAATGAAATCGAAACCATGATCGAGCAGTTGAAGGTGAACGTGCAAGGCTCGTCGCGAGCCATTCAAAATAGCCGTACGAATGCTGACACCACGGTATCGAACTTTGATGAGGTGATTCGTATCTTTGGAGCGTTGCAAGAGTCCTTTGGTAAAGTGCAGGAAATGGCGGCGCAAACGGCGCAAGCCACCCAAGAGCAGTCCACGGTCACCGATGATATCAACGTCAATTTGTCGTCTATGAAACATCAAACCGATGAAGTGCAATCGGTGTCTGAACTGGTGCAAGAGCAATCGCGTCAGATCAGTGACCTGTTTAAAGAGCTGGATCGCCAGGTGGGCAGTTTTAAGGTGTAAGTTCCGCTTCGGCTTAATTGCTTTCAAAAAGCCGTATCTTCAGATACGGCTTTTTTACGTCCGGTTAATGTGTAGACTGGAAAATTGGGGTTATTGGGGTTATCTTTTTAATTAGGAACAGATCAAAGGAATGATCTAATGAAGAGTCGTGATGTGATTCAAATGCTGCTAGAAGATGGCTGGTTTCAGCTCAGGGTCAAAGGCAGTCATGTGCAGTTTAAACACCCTACTAAGCGTGGCACGGTCACAGTGCCACACCCGAAAAAGGACTTACCCCTTGGCACTTTTAATAGCATCAAAAAACAAGCCCAGCTTGATGAGTAGGTACAAACCATGAAATATCCCATTGTATTACACACAGATAATGGCGAGAGCTACGGCGTTACCGTTCCTGATATGCCAGGTTGTTTCTCTGCTGGAGATACCTTTGATGAAGCCTTGGAAATGGCCGAAGAAGCGATTTTTAGTCACTTAGAGTTGATGCTCGAAGACGGTGAGGACATCCCTGTGGCGAGTCCGATTGCCGAGCTAAAAGACAATCCAGACTACAGAGATGGTGTATGGGCGATTGTAAATGTGGATATCACACCACTGCTAGGCAAAAGCGAGAAGATCAATGTCACTCTGCCGCATTTATTGATTACCAAGATTGATAAAGTAGTGGCAGCGAATCCCAAGTATAAATCCCGCTCTGGGTTCTTGGCTGAGGCATCGAAGAAAATTTTGCAGTTATCGTAGGGGCTTTTATTGTAGGACCTCGGTTCCCGAGGGAAGTGCTTTTGGGTGTGCAACGTTGTTCCCGCGCGCAGTGCGGTCCTACAAAGCACAAAAGGTCTATTTATGTGTAAAAAAGCCGCTTCATTTGAAGCGGCTTTTTCGTGTCTAAACGGGTAATCGGGAAGATTACGCGTCGATACGTTTGTATTTGATACGTGTAGGCGTTGCGTCTTTACCGGTACGAGCTTTGTAGTCGGCTTCGTATTCTGCGTAGTTACCTTCGAAGAACACGGCTTTTGAGTCGCCTTCGTACGCTAGGATGTGTGTTGCGACACGGTCAAGGAACCAACGGTCGTGGGAAATCACAATGGCAGAGCCTGGGAACGCTAGTAGCGCTTCCTCTAGGGCACGCAAGGTTTCAACGTCCAAGTCGTTGGTCGGTTCGTCCAATAGCAATACGTTGCCGCCTTCTTTCAAAAGCTTAGCAAGGTGCAGACGGTTACGCTCACCACCAGAAAGGTGTTTCACCAGTTTCTGTTGGTCAGAACCTTTGAAGTTGAAACGACCGATGTAGGCACGTGACGGCACTTTCCAGTTGTTCACTGTGATCATGTCCTGACCATCAGAGATCTCTTCGAATACTGTCTTCTCACCATCTAGCTCACGCATCTGATCAACGTAAGCAAGTTGTACCGTTTCACCCAGTGTCACGGAACCTGTGTCTGGTTGTTCTTGACCAGCGATCATTTTGAACAGTGTCGATTTACCGGCACCGTTACCACCGATCACACCCACGATCGCACCTTGTGGTACCACCATGTTGAAGTCTTCTACCAAGACGCGACCATCGAAACCTTTGGAAACGTTTTCGACTTCGATGACTTTGGTACCTAGGCGTGGACCCGGTGGAATGTACAGTTCGTTGGTCTCGTTACGATCTTGGAATTCTTTCGAGTTCATCTCTTCGAAACGAGCTAGACGTGCTTTCGACTTAGACTGACGGCCTTTGGCGTTCTGACGAACCCACTCAAGCTCAGACTTGATCGCTTTGTTGTGCGATGCTTGTTGCTTCGCTTCCATTTCAAGACGCGCATTCTTCTGGTCTAGCCAAGAAGAGTAGTTGCCTTCGTATGGGATACCGTGACCACGGTCAAGCTCAAGAATCCAGCCCGCCGCGTTATCAAGGAAGTAACGGTCGTGGGTAATCGCCACAACAGTGCCTGGGTAATCTTTCAGGAAGCGTTCTAGCCATGCCACAGACTCTGCGTCCAAGTGGTTGGTCGGCTCGTCTAGAAGGATCATGTCAGGCTTGTCTAGTAGCAGACGACATAGGGCCACACGACGACGCTCACCACCCGATAGGTGTTCAACATTCGCTTCCCAAGGTGGTAGACGTAGGGCGTCTGCCGCCACTTCTAGGGCACGATCAAGGTTGTGACCGTCTTTGGCTGTGATCAGGTTTTCAAGCTCGGCTTGTTCCGCCGCTAGTGCATCAAAGTCGGCATCTGGATCCGCGTAAGCTGCGTAGACTTCGTCAAGACGAACTAGGGCTTCTTTTACGTCTGCTACAGACTCTTCCACGATGCCACGTACGTCTTTGCTTGGATCTAGCTCAGGTTCCTGAGGTAGGTAACCAACTTTTAGACCTGGCATTGGGCGTGCTTCACCGTTGTACTCTTGGTCAACGCCGGCCATGATGCGAAGAAGGGTGGATTTACCAGAACCGTTTAGACCCAAAACACCGATTTTAGCGCCAGGGAAGAACGATAGAGAGATGTCTTTTAGAATCTCGCGTTTTGGCGGTACTACTTTGCCAACGCGGTTCATGCTGTATACAAACTGTGCCATAAGGTTATGTCTGTCCTAAGTTGAAAAAACGAATTGAGTCGCTGATTTAGCCTATTCAGGCCGCTAGCAACCCAATTAGAAGGCTAAAAATAATGGCGCTAAGCATAGCACAACAAGGTGTAATTCAGAATAAGTCCCCGTGACAGGAAGATGAAAATAGCGGGGCTTTCGAAAGTGTTTGATGTACCACACAAAAGCGCCTGCCAAGCTGAGCAAAACTTGGGCTTTAGTAGCCAATATGAGCCTAGGTTGGTATCATTTGTCTACATTATCAGTCATACCAAACTGACTGTTATCGAACGAACCTTTCTCGATCACTGGAACCAATATGCGTTGTCCTTTTTGTGGTACTCAAGATACCAAAGTGCTGGATTCCCGCCTTGTCTCAGAAGGTGCTCAAGTCCGTCGCCGTCGCACCTGTGGACATTGCCAAGAGCGTTTCACGACCTTTGAAATTGCCGAATTACAAATGCCGAAGCTGATCAAAAATGACGGCAGCCGTGAGCCGTTTGATGAAGACAAACTGCGTTCCGGCATTATCAAAGCGTTGGAAAAACGCCCAGTCAGTATTGAGTCGATTGAAACGGCCATTGCCCGTATTAAAGAGAAGCTACAAGCCACCGGTGAGCGTGAATTGCCTTCTCGCATTATCGGTGAAGCGGTCATGGAAGAGCTAAAGCGCTTAGACCAAGTGGCCTACGTACGCTTTGCTTCCGTGTATCGTAGTTTTAAAGACATCAGCGAATTCCGCGAAGAAATTGAACGCCTAGAAAGTGGTCGAACCACCCCTGAGGAGAAATAAATGGCGCAGCCTCTGCATCAACAATATATGGCCCGCGCAGTGCAATTAGCACGTCAGGGTTTGTACAGCACGCATCCGAACCCTCGTGTGGGCTGTGTGATTGTCAAAGACGGTCAGATCATCGGCGAAGGCTTTCACAAAAAAGCCGGCGAAGGGCATGCCGAAGTGCAAGCGCTGGCAAGCCTAACCACAGATGCCAAAGGCGCCACCGCTTATGTGACGCTGGAACCCTGCAGTCATCATGGTCGTACACCACCGTGTGCGGAAGCACTGGTCAAAGCGGGTGTCGCGACAGTTGTCTACGGTATGCAGGATCCCAACCCTCAAGTGGCGGGTAATGGTCTCAAAATACTTTCTGATGCAGGCATTGATGTCATCGGACCGGTATTGGAAAACGAATGTCGTGCCCTTAATCCTGGCTTTATTAAGCGTATGGAAGAGGGCCTACCGTATGTGCGCGTAAAAATGGCCATGAGTGTCGACGGTCGCACAGCGATGGAGTCGGGTGAAAGCCAGTGGATCACAGGTCCTGCCGCGCGCCAAGATGTGCAACGTTTGCGTGCGCAGAGCTCGGCCATCGTCACGGGCATCGGCTCAGTGATCATGGATAATCCCAGCATGACGGTGCGCATCGACGAAAACGATCAGGAAGCGGACACGAAAACGGTACGTCAGCCACTGCGCGTGATCTTAGATACCGCGCTATCGATTCCACCGGAAGCCAAGATTCTTTACCCAACGAATGAAGTGTTGGTGTTCTGTGACGAAGAAGAAATCGAGCCAGAGCATCTGCAAGCGCTAGAGAAGAAAAAAGTCGATGTACGCTTCCTGCCGCTTGCCGAAGATGGCCGTTTGGATCTGGTGGAAGCCATGGGGCAACTGGCAGACGATGGCATCAATGAAGTCTTGGTGGAAACCGGTGCCGTATTGGCAGGAGCCTTCCTAGACGCCGGCCTAGTGGATGAGTTGGTGATTTATATGGCACCTAAGCTGCTAGGTTCTGAAGCACGTCCACTGCTTAGCCTGCCACTTCAGAACATGTCTGATGCGCTTGAGCTAAACTTGTTGGATATGGCGAAAGTGGGCAACGACATTAAGTTGGTGTACCAGCCGCTGTACCGTGAGGACGAAGACGAATAATGTTTACAGGCATCATCGAAGGCTTTGGCCGCGTGGCGCAATTACAGCGCAAAGGCGGTGATCTGACATTAAAGATTCACGCACAAACATTGGATATGTCCGATGTGAAACTGGGCGACAGTATCGCTACCAATGGCGTGTGTCTGACGGTAACGCGTTTAGAAGGCAGCAGCTACTGGGCCGATGTGTCGGCGGAAACCTTAGCCCACACCACACTGGGCCAATGGCAGGTGGGTCAAACCGTGAACCTTGAAAAAGCCCTGCAGCCGATTTCGCGCCTAGGTGGCCACCTTGTCAGTGGTCATGTGGATGCAATTGGGGAAATCAGTGCAATTTGGCCGGATGCACGCAGTATCCGCTACCGTGTCAAAGTAATGCCTGAGCTAATGCGTTATATTGCCCTGAAAGGCTCCATTTGTGTCGATGGCATTAGTTTAACCGTGACGGGGCTCGACGCGGATGAGTTTGAGCTTAGCATAGTGCCGCATACTGCCGATGAAACCATTATGTCGGGTTATAACGTAGGCACTAAAGTAAACGTAGAAGTGGATCAGATCGCGCGTTACTTAGAGCGTTTGATTGCTCCGCAAACGGCCCCTACGCCAAGTAAAGAGTCGACATTAAGCGCCGCATTTTTGGCTGAACATGGATTTATGGGGCGTCGTTAACGTCCGTAATCGAATAAAAAAGGTGAAGTAGCATGGCAATCAATACCATTGAAGAAATCTTGGCGGATATGCGTCAAGGCAAAATGGTCATTCTGATGGACGATGAAGATCGTGAAAACGAAGGTGACCTGATTGTACCGGCGGAATGCATCACGCCGGAAATCATTAATTTCATGGCGGTTCACGCCCGTGGCTTGATTTGTCTTACCTTGATGCCAGAGCGCTGTGAACAACTGAATCTGCCATTGATGGTGACGCAAAACGGTGCTCAGTTTAGTACCAACTTCACCTTGTCGATCGAAGCCGCAGAAGGTGTCACCACAGGTATCTCGGCGGCCGATCGTGCGCTGACGGTAAAACGTGCCGTGGCGGCGAATGCTCAACCGGCTGATATCGTTCAACCTGGGCACGTATTCCCATTGATGGCGCGCCCTGGTGGTGTGTTGTCCCGTGCTGGCCATACTGAAGCTGGCTGTGATTTGGCGCGCATGGCCGGTTATGAAGCGGCTTCTGTGATCGTCGAAATCATCAACGATGATGGCACCATGGCGCGACGTCCAGATTTGGAAAAGTTTGCCGAGAAACATGGCATAAAAATTGGTACAATCGCCGATCTGATTCATTACCGCACACTGAACGAGGCTACGGTACAGCGTGAAGCTGAGCAAGTGGTACAAACCGAAGTGGGCGAATTTAATCTGATCACCTACCGTGACACGGTTCACGGCCTAAGCCATATGGCGTTTGTGAAGGGTGACATTTCTCCTGATACACCGACACTCGTTCGCGTTCACGTACGTGATCCAGCCCGTGATATTGCTGGCATCATCAGTGCTGATGGCGAGCAAAAATGGTCGATGTCAGGAGCATTAGAATACATTGCCAAAGAAGGCGCCGGTGTAGTGGTGTTGGTGGATTCGTTAGATCGCCCAACCGATCTCGCTGAAAGCTTCGCGGCGACATTTAACCCGCCTGCGGGTAAGGGTTCGGACAAGAGCGGTTCAGGTACTTACTTGACCGTCGGCACGGGGTCTCAAATTCTTCGTGATCTTGGGGTTTGCAAAATGCGCCTACTAAGTTCACCAAGAAAATTCTCCGTCACAGGATTTGATTTAGAAGCCGTGGAATTCATTCCATACAAGGGCACTCCCGTTAGTGCCGATCAAGTTTAAAGTTTAGAGGCAGATATGAGCGATATTAAGACTTATGAAGGTCATTTCGCAGCACCAGGCGCCAAATTCGCGCTTGTCGTTGGCCGTTTTAACAGCTACATCGTTGAGAGCTTAAAAGAAGGTGCCATCGATACCCTAGTGCGCCACGGTATCAAAAAAGAAGACATCACTGTGATCTACTCGCCAGGTGCGTTTGAGATCCCAGTGGTGGTTAAGAAGGTTGCTGAGCAAAACCAATACGATGCCATCGTTGCCCTAGGTGCGGTGATTCGTGGTGGTACGCCACACTTTGAATACGTTGCCGGTGAATGTGTCAAAGGCCTAGGCCAACTAGCATTGCAATTTGGCATTCCTGTGTCTTTCGGTGTGCTGACGGTGGATACCATCGAGCAAGCGATCGAACGTGCGGGTACCAAAGCAGGTAACAAGGGTGGCGAAGCGGCCCTATCTGCACTAGAAACTGTTGCTGTATTGCGTGAATTGGAAGGCAAATAATGAGTGATCAAGAACAGGCGAAAAAGCCAAAGAAACCTTCTCGTTCACAATTGCGTAGCGCATCGCGCTCGTTTGCTTTGCAAGCACTTTACCAGTGGCAAATGAACCACTCATCGGTAAACGAAATTGAAGCTCAGTTCGCGGTTGACCACGACATGAGTAGCTGCGACAAAACTTACTTCCGCGAATTGTTGTACGGAGTAGCGTCTAAGTCTAAAGCGTTGGATGAGCAGTTCGAAGTTTTCCTAGACCGTCCGTTATCGGAGCTGGATGCGATCGAATTAGCAACGCTGCGTATCGGTACGTTTGAATTGGTAGAGCGCCTAGATGTGCCTTACCGAGTGGCGATCAACGAAGCGGTTGAGCTAGCGAAGTCGTACGGTGCTAGCGAAAGTCACAAGTATGTGAACGGCATCTTAGATAAATTAGCCCAGCGTGCGCGCCGCGAAGAAATCGCCGCGCGTCGTAACGCGAAGTAATCCAGACGCCGTGTTAGAAAAGCCATCCATTGATGGCTTTTCTTTTATCTAGCTTAGGAAATGCGATGCAAGAGTTTGAGTTAATTCGTTCCATCTTCCAATCCTCAATCATGGCCAAGACCGAAGGTCGTTCCGATATCCTATTAGGCATCGGCGATGACTGTGCACAGGTAATGGTGCCAGAGGGGCAGAGTCTGGTCTTCTCAATGGATACCTTAGTTGAGGGGCGACATTTCCCCTTTGATGCAGATCCAGTCGATATTGGCTACCGCGCCGTGGCGACCTGTGTCAGTGATCTAGCCGCCATGGGCGCCAAGCCTGCATTTTTTACCTTAGGGTTGACCTTGCCACAATCCGACCCTCAGTGGCTGGCGGGATTTGCCGAGGGCATGGCGGAGTTAGCGGAGCCGATTGGCTTGTTATTAGTCGGCGGGGATACCACCAAGGGGCCGCTGACGATTACCTTGCAAGTGCATGGCTATGTGGAATCAGAATTGACGCCAAAGCGCAGCCAAGCTCAGGTGGGTGACGATGTGTATGTCACGGGGACATTGGGTGATGCCGCGGCGGCGGTACCGATTGTCACCGGTGAGCTGCATGTTACGGCGGAGCGATTTGACTATTTCTATGAGCAATATTGGCGACCCTCGCCACGTTTGATTGCGGGTATGGCATTGAAACGTGTGGTGCACAGCATGATGGACATCTCCGACGGCATTGGTCAGGACTTACAGCATATTACTCGTGCTTCCGGTGTCGGCGCGCGTATCGAGTTTAATGCGTTGCCGATCTCTGAAATGTTGCGCAATTGGCAGCCGGAAAGCGCTGGTATTCTGGCTTTAACCGGTGGTGATGACTACGAGCTGTGTTTTACTGCACCGCACAGTGCGCGCGATGAAATACAGTTGATTCTGCAAACCTTGCATTTGCCTTGTACACGCATTGGTGAGATCACTGAGTCCGGTTTTGTGGTGGAAGGATACGACGGTGACACAGCAGGCTGGCAGCACTTTTAATGATTTAGAGAGAACTTATGGCTGAAAAACACCCAGTGCCGGATTCAGTATGGCGCAACCCTATCCATTTTCTTGCCTTTGGTTGTGGTTCTGGCACCGTCGATAAAGCGCCGGGTACCTTTGGTACACTGGCAGCGATTCCACTGTACCTGTTGATTCAAGACTTATCAGTAAGCAACTACTTTTTATTGCTGATTGTAACGGCGCTGGTGGGGATTTTGATCTGTGGTAAGACGTCCCATGATTTAGGTGTGCATGACCATTCAGGCATTGTTTGGGATGAGTTTGTTGGTTACTGGATTACCATGTGGATGGCCCCTGAGGGGTGGACCTACATTATCTTAGGTTTCATTCTGTTCCGCTTCTTTGATATTTGGAAACCTTGGCCGATCTCGCTAGCGGACAAGCATGTCCACGGTGGCTTCGGTATTATGTTTGATGACATCTTAGCCGGTATTTTTGCCTTCTTTGCTCTGCAAGGTCTTGTGCAACTGATTGGCTAAGGTCGTGAGCATGGGGGACTTGGCCGACATGCTCATCGCCTCTTTATATGAACCTTCTGCAGGGTCGACAGAAGCGCTCAATCTTCTTATTTGAGTGTTTGGCGCGGCCTACTCCTGTGCGTATAATCTTGAGCATTATTTCGTTACTAGGATGTGCCTGTGTCGCGCGAACTTACCCATCAGCAAGCCTTTCAAACACAATGCCTAAAAGAATTGGGTGTCGTGACTTGGCTGCAAGGGCAGCAGCCTGTGCAGGGCGAGGTGTTTCGTGCACCACAACCATGGGCGCGCGCCGATGGGGTGGCCCCTGTAACGCCTGCACCTCAGCAACCCCAACCAGAATCCACCTTTAAACCTCCGGTGCCACCCGCACCCGTGGTCGACGAAAGGCAGAAAGATGCTTCGGTGGCCGATTTGCGTCGTCAATTGGGAGCGGCGCCAGAAGTGATCGTTGAAGATCTTCAGCCAATTGAAGAAACCTTAGCGCCGGTTGACAGCGTGATGTCGGAAAAAGTGATTGGCTTGCCGATCCCGACGCAAATGTGTGCTTATCTGTTGGCTGGGCAATTGCTACTGATCACGGATCTGCCGCGCTCTTTCCAAGAGCAAGAGGCACTGGATAAGCTGGCCTTGAGCCTTGCCAAAGCGCTCTTAAAACAGGATGTTGGTGAATGGAATGTGGGGCTATTCCAATGGCCTGGTAAGCTGAAAAACCATCATCTGGTGCAGCGTCAAGATTGGGCGTTAGGGGGCTTCGAACAGTTTTTAGCAAATCAGATCGCTGGCCATCAGCCTCAGCGAGTGATTCTTGCTGGTGAACACTGTGCGCAGTTTTTCGATGGCTTAAGTGAACAGCATGTCCTAAAACCACTACCGTTGGCCAAAGTGCACGCGTTGCCACAGATGCTGCGCATCCCTGAATTACGTAAAGAGGCTTGGAAAGTGATGCAAGCCAGCTTTAACTGAGGTCGTTATGACACCATCCTATGTACTGCGCGAAGCGCAGGCGGCTGATATTTCGGCCATTCAGGCATTTGAGCAGCAATCCAATCCCCACCCATGGAGCCTTAAGCTGATTGAAGAGGCGCTACACAGTCGCCAGACTTGGTTGTTACAGTGCTCGGAATCGGGGCAGCTGGTAGGCTGGTTAACCGCCTCATTGCTGTTTGACCAATCTGAGCTAGAGTTAGTCGTCACAGACGTGCAGCGGCGACGCCAAGGGTTGGGGAGACGACTGCTAAAGCATTGGTTGCAGTGGGCGACAGAACAAGGCTGTATCGAAGGCTTGTTGGAAGTGCGTCAATCCAATCAGGCGGCAATCACGCTGTATCAGCAGCTTGGCTTTGAGCAAGTTGGCTTGCGTAAAAATTATTACCCATTAGCAGAGGGCGGCTCTGAACATGCCGTGCTCATGACCTGCAAATTGAAATAAGTGAGAGAAACCATGACCACAGTACTGGTACCGATTGCCAACGGCAGTGAAGACATTGAAGCGATCACCATCATTGATGTGCTCCGTCGTGGCGGTGCAGAAGTGACCGTAGCCAGTGTGCATGACGATAAGCAAGTCCAAGCGGCGAATGGCACTAACATCGTCGCTGATGTATTGATCACAGAGGTTGCAGAGCAAATGTACGATGCCATTGTGCTGCCAGGTGGTATGCCTGGGGCGGAGCACCTGCGTGATTGCAAGCTATTGGTCGATATGTTGGAAAAGCATGATATCCAAGATGCTTTGCTGGCGGCGATTTGTGCTTCGCCAGCAGTGGTGTTTGGTACCCACGGTTTTGTAGTGGACAAGCAAGCGACCTGTTACCCAGGTTTTGAAGCCGGTTTGACGGGCGCAGAATACATCGCTGATCAGCCTGTGGTGATGGACGATAACATCATTACTGGCCAAGGCCCAGCGATGGCAATGGCCTTCTCTTTGGCGGTTCTGGCGAACCTTGAGGGCATTGAAAAGACCCAAGAAGTGGCACAAGGTCTGCTTTGCTAATATTTTAACTTGTCTTTTTGGTCAAGTAAAAATGCGCAAAAACCACTGAAGTTGGTGGTTTGTGACGTTCTTTTGTATGGACGCTATCACCATATAAGAGTAAAATTGGCCGGATTTATTTAGTCGTAGCGGCTCATCACACAGCAGTAGTTTTGTTACGACATCAGCATGATTTTAAGAAAGCGAGGTGGGCCACGAGTTTACCTCGCTTTTTTGCAACCTAAAATAGGCTCTAACGGGAGGTTCCTTTGGCAACATCAGCGATTCTTGCTCTGGAAGACGGCACTATATTCAGAGGAGTGTCGATCGGGGCAGATGGCTCCTCAACCGCAGAGGTTGTATTTAACACCTCTATGACCGGTTATCAAGAAATTCTTACCGACCCTTCCTATGCTCGACAAATGGTCACGTTGACCTACCCACACATTGGTAACACTGGCGTTAACGCCGAAGACGAAGAGTCTGGCCAAGTATGGTGTTCGGGCTTGATCATCCGCGACCTACCTATGCTAGCAAGCAGCTGGCGTAAACAAGAATCACTGGACGCGTACCTAACGCGCAAAGGTGTAGTAGGCATCGCAGATATTGATACGCGTAAACTGACTCGTATCTTGCGTGAGAAAGGTGCACAGGCTGGCTGTATTATGGCTGGCGACAACATCAACGAAGAGGAAGCGGTAGCACAAGCGAAAGCTTTCCCTGGTTTGAAAGGCATGGATCTAGCCAAAGAAGTAACAACGGACAAATCTTACGAGTGGACTGAGTCAACTTGGGATTTGGTAGACGGCCACACTACTCCAACGGAATTCCCATTCCACGTTGTAGCGTACGACTACGGTGTAAAAACTAACATTTTGCGTATGCTTGTTGAGCGTGGTTGCCGCTTGACAGTAGTACCAGCGAAAACACCAGCAAGTGACGTACTTGCACTGAATCCAGACGGTGTTTTCCTATCAAATGGCCCTGGTGACCCAGAACCATGTGATTACGCGATCAATGCGATCAAAGAAATCCTAGAAACTGAAATCCCCGTTTTCGGTATCTGTCTAGGACACCAATTGCTTGCACTAGCAAGCGGTGCGCAAACAGTGAAAATGAAGTTTGGTCACCACGGTGCCAACCACCCGGTACAAGACATCCAGTCTGGCCGAGTGATGATTACCAGCCAGAACCACGGTTTCGCCGTAGATGAAGCAACGTTGCCTGCGAATCTTGAAGCGACACACAAATCGTTGTTTGACGGTTCTCTACAAGGTATTGCGCGTACTGATAAGAAAGCGTTCAGCTTCCAGGGTCACCCTGAAGCTAGCCCAGGTCCACACGACGTGGCGCCGCTGTTTGATCAGTTCATTGAAAATATCAAAGCAACGAAAGCCTAAGCGAGAACGAGAAGACTATGCCAAAACGTACTGACATAAAAAGCGTCTTAATCTTAGGTGCTGGCCCGATTGTCATCGGTCAGGCCTGTGAATTTGACTACTCAGGTGCGCAAGCCTGTAAAGCCCTTCGTGAAGAAGGCTTCCGAGTAATCCTTGTGAACTCGAACCCTGCAACCATCATGACAGACCCTGTTATGGCGGATGCGACTTACATCGAGCCAATCGAATGGCAGACGGTTGAAAAGATCATTGAGAAGGAGCGTCCAGACGCTGTTCTTCCAACAATGGGTGGTCAAACAGCATTGAACTGTGCCCTAGATCTTGAGCGTCACGGTGTTCTAGAAAAATACAATGTTGAAATGATCGGTGCGACAGCGGACGCTATCGACAAGGCCGAAGACCGTCACCGTTTCGACGAAGCGATGAAGGCTATCGGCCTAGAATGTCCTCGTGCGGGTATCGCGCACAACATGGACGAAGCGCTTGGTGTACTTAACGAAGTTGGCTTCCCATGTATCATTCGTCCATCGTTCACAATGGGTGGTACCGGTGGTGGTATCGCTTACAACATGGAAGAATTCGAAGAAATCTGTACTCGTGGTTTGGATCTTTCGCCAACCAACGAGCTTCTAATCGACGAATCTCTAATCGGTTGGAAAGAGTACGAGATGGAAGTTGTACGTGACAAAAACGACAACTGTATCATCGTTTGTGCGATCGAAAACTTCGATGCCATGGGTGTGCACACTGGTGACTCGATCACCGTTGCCCCAGCTCAGACTCTGACTGACAAAGAATACCAAATCATGCGTAACGCTTCTTTGGCGGTACTGCGTGAGATCGGTGTAGAAACCGGTGGTTCGAACGTACAGTTCGGTATGGATCCTAACACTGGTCGTCTAGTGGTTATCGAGATGAACCCTCGTGTATCTCGTTCTTCTGCTCTAGCGTCGAAAGCAACAGGTTTCCCAATCGCGAAAATCGCGGCGAAATTGGCGATCGGTTACACGCTTGATGAACTACAGAACGACATCACTGGTGGTCTAACGCCAGCGAGCTTCGAGCCATCAATCGACTACGTTGTAACGAAGATTCCTCGTTTCACATTCGAAAAATTCCCAACCGCAAACGATCGTCTTACTACGCAGATGAAATCTGTAGGTGAGGTAATGGCAATCGGCCGTACGTTCCAAGAGTCTATGCAAAAAGCATTGCGTGGCCTTGAAACGGGTTCTGACGGCTTCAACCCTCAGCTAGATCTTGCTGATGAAACCAGCAAAGAGAAGCTACAGCGCGAACTGAAAGCACCAGGTGCGGACCGCATTTGGTACATCGGTGATGCCTTCCGTTCTGGCATGAGCGTTGACGAAGTGTACGAAGTGACTGGCGTAGATCCATGGTTCCTAGTACAAATCGAAGACCTAATCAAAGAAGAGCAAGCGCTAGAAAACGCGGGTCTTGCAGATCTTGATTACGATTACATGCGTCGCCTGAAACGTAAAGGTTTCTCTGATGCCCGTCTAGCATCGCTACTAAGCGTAACTGAGAAGTCTCTACGTGAGCGCCGTTACCTAGTCAACGTACACCCAGTGTACAAGCGCGTGGATACGTGTGCAGCGGAATTCGCATCCAACACTGCGTACATGTACTCAACGTATGAAGACGAGTGTGAAGCAGCGCCAAGCGATAAGCAAAAAGTCATCATCCTAGGTGGTGGTCCGAACCGTATCGGTCAAGGTATCGAGTTCGATTACTGCTGTGTACACGCGGCCCTAGGTCTACGTGAAGATGGCTTCGAAACCATCATGGTTAACTGTAACCCTGAAACGGTTTCGACTGACTACGACACCTCTGATCGTCTGTACTTCGAGCCAGTAACACTGGAAGACGTACTAGAGATCGTTCGTACTGAAAAACCAACTGGCGTTATCGTTCAGTTCGGTGGTCAAACACCGCTTAAGATTGCTCGTGCCCTTCAGAACGAAGGTGTGCCAATTATCGGTACCACACCAGAAGCGATCGACCGTGCCGAAGACCGTGAGCGTTTCCAAAGCATGATTCAGCGCCTAGGCTACAAGCAGCCTAAGAACGCGACGGTTCGTTCAACGGAACAAGCGATCGTTAAAGCGGCTGAAATCGGTTACCCACTAGTGGTACGTCCTTCTTACGTACTAGGTGGTCGCGCGATGGAAATCGTCTACAACGAGAAAGAATTGACTCGTTACATGACGTCTGCGGTAAAAGTGTCTAACGACAGCCCGGTATTGCTAGACCACTTCCTAAACTCAGCGATCGAGATCGATATCGACTGTATCTCTGATGGTGAGCAAGTCGTGATCGGCGGTATCATGCAGCACATCGAACAAGCGGGTGTTCACTCTGGTGACTCTGCCTGTTCTCTACCACCATACTCATTGCCAGCGGACGTCCAAGACGACATCCGTGAAATGATCAAATCTATGGCGCTTGAGCTTGGTGTTATCGGTCTGATGAACACTCAGCTAGCGGTGCAAGACGGTGAGATCTACGTCATCGAGGTCAACCCTCGTGCATCACGTACCGTGCCATTCGTTTCTAAGTGCATCGGTCGTTCACTCGCTCAACTTGCAGCGCTAGTCATGGCAGGTAAGTCTCTTGCTGAGCTTGGCTACACTGAAGAAGTCATTCCTGACTACTACAGCGTGAAAGAAGCGGTATTCCCGTTCAACAAGTTCCAAGGCGTTGACCCAATTCTTGGCCCTGAGATGAAATCAACAGGCGAAGTTATGGGTGTGGGCGATACATTCGCTGAAGCATTCGGTAAAGCAGCACTAGGTGGTGGTACCGTACTACCTACTTCTGGCCGTGCTTTCATGTCTGTACGTGACCAAGATAAGCCTGGTGCAGTGGAAGTCGCTAAACGTCTGATTGGTCTAGGTTTCGATCTAGTAGCAACGGGTGGTACTGCGAAGTTCCTTGCGGAAAACGGTGTTGACGTGAAGAAAGTCAACAAAGTAAACGAAGGTCGTCCACACATCGTGGATATGTTGAAGAATGGCGAAATCGCTTACATCATCAACACGACTTCTGGTACGCAAGCGATTGCAGACTCTTCTGTGATTCGTCGTACAGCACTGCAAGGCAAAGTATGTTACACCACGACTTTGGCCGGCGCTGATGCCATGAGCCTAGCGATTAGCAGTGCTAACGAAGAAATCAAAGTCAGAAGACTGCAAGATCTGCATTCGGGGAAATAATGAAAAAAGTACCTATGACGATGGAAGGTGAAGCGCGTCTACGCGAAGAGCTGAACCATCTTAAAACTGTGGTTCGTCCACGTGTGATCGCGGACATCGCCGAAGCACGTGAACACGGTGACTTGAAAGAGAACGCGGAATACCACGCGGCTCGTGAAGAGCAAGGTTTCTGTGAAGGCCGCATCTCTGAGATTGAAGGTAAGCTTTCAGACTCACAAGTGATCGATGTGAAATCTATCCCACACACAGGTAAGGTGATCTTCGGTACCACAGTGACATTGTTCAACGTGGATACAGAAGAAACGGTGACTTACAAAATCGTGGGTGATGACGAATCGGATGTGAAAGCGAAGAAAATTTCTTACGCATCACCGATCGCGAAAGCGATCATTGGCAAGATGGAAGGCGACGAAGTCGCCATTCAGATTCCAGCCGGTGAAGTGGTTTACGAAATTGAGACCGTTGAACATATCTAAGTTCAGCAATCGCTGATATGAAAAACGCCAAGAGGGAGACTTCTTGGCGTTTTTTTGTTTTGATAGAGTAAATTTTTTGTCAGAGTCGCCGACAAGTCGTTATGTGTGACGCATGATGTTTTAACTAATGGACGAGCTTTCATGAACCGAATTCTCTTATCTGTATTCTGTGCCGCGATACTGTCAGGCTGTGGTACGCCTGAGGAATCTGCGGATGGCGAGCAAACCGATGGTGGTACTGAAACACCAACGACCCCAACTGAGCCGACTACGCCTACCGAGCCAGCCACGCCAGAAGAACCTGAAGAACCCGAAGAGCCAGAGACACCGACTGAGCCCACCACGCCAACCGATCCTAGCGAGACACCGGATCCTGCTGAGTATACGGTCGATGCTGCCTTACAGGCGCCAGTGTCTTTGACGGCGGTAGCCGCCAATCAACAGGTGGTATTACGCTGGAATGAGGCACCCAATGCCGCTGCGTATACGGTCTATTACTCCACGGAAGAAATCACCGCAGACAGTGATCTATCCAGCCTGATGATCGCCGTCGATAATTTAGAGAGTACCAGCTATATCTCTCCTGCGGCGTATTTAAGCAATGGCAGTCCTTACTATGTCGCCGTGGTGGCGAAGGAATCACTGACGTCGACCAGTGTCAGTAGCTTTAGTCCAATCAAGGCATTTGTGCCGCAAGATAATGGTGTTGTGGCGCAAGACTTTGTGCAGATGCGTGAGTTAAATGATACCGGCACACGCTATGCGGCGACGTCGGACAGTCACCTAGAGGGCTGTGCCGAGGGCGACCGTGCTAGCCAAGGCCAAGACTGTAGTTTTGGTCGTGATGTGGACACCATTGCCAATGGTGATGACGACGGTATTGCTGGCTTTAGCTTGAGCAAAATCGGTGACGATGGCAGTGTCTTAACCGCTGACTCAGAAGACTGGAATTGCGTCTTAGACCAGGTGACAGGCTTAATGTGGGAAGTGAAGTCGGCTGGTGACAGTGCCCGCGGCAACGCCCTAAGCAGTGACTTGCATGATGCGGACGACGCTTTTACTTGGTATGAGCCGACACTCAGTGGCTCGGGTGTGACAGAGGGGGTGGAATCGCATACCAATGCGCCGGATAGCTGCTTTGGCTACAACGGCTCTGACAGCTTCTGTAATACCTCTGACTTCCGTGCTCGGGTTAACGCGGCTGGATTGTGTGGCTACAATGATTGGCGTCTGCCGACAGCGCGAGAGTTGATGAGTATTGTCTACTATGGTGACAGCTTTGCCCGTCGTACGACCTATGCCATTGACACCAACTTCTTCCCGTTTACTGCTGATACCGTGGTAGACAGTTATTGGACCACATCGCCCTATTACGACGTCAGTGATGCCAGCCGTGCTTGGCGTCTTTACTTGCGTGACACGGTGTCGAGTGGCCAAAACCTCGGCAAGATGAATAATATGTCTAAGGGCACCAGTGCTGGTGTGATGTTAGTGAGGACTGCCCATGAATAAGTTTCTGATCGCCTCCATGCTAACTGGCGTACTGGCTGTGCAGGCGCAGGCGGCGTGTAATACTTCGACCATTGCGGCAACTACGCCGAATGAAAACTTTACCATTGATGAAGACAATGGTGTGGTGCTAGATCACACCACAGGCTTGATGTGGAAGCGTTGCGTCGAGGGCTTTACGGGGGCTGATTGCCGCTCCGGTGATGCGATGCAGTCGACCTTTGTCGCAGCAGTAGAGCACATCGATGCCTTGAATGAAGGGGAGGGTTTTGCGGGTTACAACGATTGGCGTTTGCCAAACGTGAAGGAGCTGCGCAGTATCGTTGAAGAGCGTTGCGCTCGACCATCCTTGAACGAAGAAGTGTTTCCACTGAAAAATACGGATGCCGCGGACGATCGTACCACCATCAATAGTATGACCTTGTTCACCTCAACGCCGACTTCCTACTATGACTCAACCGATACCTTTATTTGGACGGTGAGTTTTGGCACTGGTGAATTGGATCGTAGCTCATTGCAGGAATACAACTACATTCGTTTCTTCCGTTTAGTGCGGGACGCACACTAGTGAGCAGAGCAAAACGAAAAAGGCCTTCACCAACGTGAAGGCCTTTTTTATTGTTAGGCTGCGAAGAGCTTAAGGTGAGTGCTATTGAGCGTCTTTAAATGCCGCGATCAGGGCTTGGGTAGACGCATCTAATTGGCTGTTGTCGGTATCCGTGACAAGGCGCTGATAGACGTCGGTGCCCAATACTTTACCCAGTTCTACGCCCCATTGATCAAACGAGTTAATGCCCCAGATGGTGCCCTGCACAAAGGTGCGATGCTCGTACAGTGCAATCAAAGAGCCAGTGCTGAATGGCGTTAATTGCTCTGTCAGTAAGGTGTTGCTAGGGCGGTTACCCGGAATGACTTTGTGCGGTGCAATCGCCGCCACTTGTGCTTCAGAAGCACCGGCATCACGCAGTTCTTTCTCGGCTTGTGCTAGGCTCTTGCCCACCATCAGCGCTTGCGACTGACTTAGGCAGTTAGCAAACAGCTGAGCATGGTGATCTGCCACTGGGTTGTGGGTTTTCAACGGTGCGATAAAGTCGACCGGCACTAGGCGTGTACCTTGGTGCAATAACTGGTGGTAAGCGTGCTGGCCATTGGTGCCGGCGCCGCCCCAGATAATTGGGCCGGTATCGGTCGCTACGCCTGAGCCATCCACCAAGTTAGCTTTACCATTACTTTCCATATCCAACTGCTGGATGTGTGCAGGCATAGCACGTAGGTAATGATCGTAAGGGATCAGTGCGTGGGTTTGAGCGTTATGGAAGTTGCTGTACCAAACGCCCAATGCCCCCATGATGACCGGTAAGTTCTGGGCAAATGGAGCGGTTTTAAAATGCTCATCCATGGCGTAGGCGCCGTCTAGCAGCTCATAGAAATTATCCATACCCACGGCTACCGCAATCGGTAAGCCAATCGCTGACCAGAGTGAGTAGCGGCCGCCAACCCAGTCCCACATTGGGAAGATGTTTTCTTCCGCCATGCCGAATTTCACCGCTTTCTCAACGTTAGAGCTAACCGCGGCAAAATGTTTCTTAATGTCTGCTTCTGGTACGCCTTCGGCAATACACCAAGCACGGGCAGCGTTGGCATTGTATAGGGTTTCTAAGGTACCAAAGGATTTGGAGGAAACGATGAAGACTGTGGTTTCCGCATTCAGTAGTTTGAGCTTTTCAGTGATGTCTGAACCATCGATGTTGGCAACAAAGTGTACCTTGATGTCGTCTTTCTTATACGGCGTCAGTGCTTCGGCCACCACTTTTGGGCCAAGGTAGGAGCCGCCGATGCCAATCGATACCACATCGGTGATTTTCTTGCCGCTGTGACCCTGCCATGTGCCACTGTGCAGTTGTTCAACAAATTGCTCCATCTGCGCTAAGGTTTGGCGCACTTCATCGAGGACGTTCACGCCATCAACCAATAAGCTGTCTTGCGCTTTGCTGGCGCGCAAAGCCACATGCAAAACAGAGCGGTCTTCGGTGTTGTTGATGTGATCGCCTTGGAACATACCTGTGATGGCAGACTTCATGCCCGCTTGCTCGACTAATTGCAGCAGCCATTTCATGGTGTCGGCGTTGGCACGGTTTTTAGAGTAGTCCAATGTCCATCCTGCCGCGGATGCTTTGAAAGACTCGGCACGTGTTGCATCCTCAGCAAAGAGCTCAGTCATCTTTACTGAAGCCATCTCTTGCTGATGCTGTGCCAGTGCTTGCCACGCGGAGTGTTGCGTTGGTGAGCTCATGACAATCTCCCTAGATTGAGTATAAGAGGGTTACGGTAGATCAACGGTGAGGTTGTCGATCAACCGAGCTTTGCCTAAATAGGCGGCCACTAGAATCACTAGTCGCGTCTCTTTCTCTGATGGTGTTAGTAAATCGTGTTGTGCACGTATTTCAAAGTAGTCACGCTTGAACCCCACTGCTTCAAGCTTCTGTTGAGCTTGTTCGCAAATGTCAGCGTAGCTTACGTGACCTTCTAGGATTTGTTGCTTCGCCCATAGAAGGGTTTGGTAAATCGTTGTGGCTGTGTTGCGCTCAGCCTCAGTCAGGTAGCCGTTGCGCGAGCTTAATGCCAGACCCGACTCTGCACGAGCAATATCCACGCCAATGACTTCTACATTGGAGCTTAGGTCGCGCACCATGTCTTCAATGACTTTTAATTGTTGATAATCTTTGTTACCAAATATCGCACAGTCTGGCATAACAATGTTAAAAAGCTTGGTCACCACCGTGGCCACCCCAACAAAGTGGCCTGGGCGTGTGGCACCACACAAGATGTCGGACAAACCCGTGACTTCAATCTGGGTTTGGCTGCGTTTGCCATCTGGGTACATTTCTAACGCTGTAGGGGCGAATAGGTAGTCGCAACCGTTGCTCTCCAGCAAGTGTTGATCTTCTTTTAGGGTGCGCGGGTAGCGCTCTAGATCTTCATTGGCTGAGAACTGCATTGGGTTGACGAAGATCGATGACACCACCACGTCGCCTTCTTGGCGAGCGCGGCGGACCAGATCCATATGGCCTTCGTGTAGATTGCCCATGGTTGGGACGAAAGCAATGCGTTTGTCTTGAAGGCGTTCGCTTTTTAGGGCTGTGCGAAGTTCAGCTACAGTGTGAAATGTTTTCATGCGTCAAATGTGTGCTCGGGTGCTGGAAAAGTGCCGTTCTTCACTTCGTCGACGTAAGCGGCGAACGCGTCTTTAATGGTGCGACCATCGGTTAAAAAGTTCTTAACGAAGCGCGCTGGGCGGCCAGTGTTGACCCCCAGCATATCGTGCATCACCAGTACTTGGCCATCGGTATCGGCGCCGGCGCCAATGCCAATCACTGGGACGCTAACGGCTTCGGTTAAAGACTTGCCTAGCGCGCTAGGAATGCATTCGTATAATAAAATGTCAGCGCCTGCGGCCACTAGGTCTAATGACTCTTGAAGGATCAAATCGGCTGCGGCCTGATCCTTGCCTTGTACTTTGTAGCCACCTAGTTTGTGAACCGCCTGTGGTGTTAAGCCTAAGTGGGCGCACACAGGGATGCCACGCTCAGACAGTAGGCGTACGGTATCGGCGAGCCAGCTACCGCCTTCAAGCTTGACCATATGAGCGCCGGCTTGCATTAGCTTAGCGGCGTTGTCTAGGGCTTGGTTGGGCGAGCTATAGCTCATAAAAGGCATGTCAGCGAGGATGAAAGCATGGCTGTTGCCGCGTTTGACGGCAGCCGTGTGATAACACATATCATCGATTGAAACCGGCAGCGTGCTGTCTTGTCCTTGTACCACCATACCGAGAGAATCGCCTACCAGAATGGTTTCGACGCCTGCTTCGTTCATGGCATGGGTAAAGGTTGCATCGTAACAAGTGAGGCAGGTGAACTTCTCACCGGCTTGCTTCATACGTTGTAGCTTGGACAGGGTAATGGGGCTTGCTGGTTTTTTCGCTGACGTGTCTGAATACATGGTTATGCTTCTTCGATTGCTACCAAGTCGCTGGTATCAAGTTGAATGACATGCTCTGCAACGGTTTTGCCATTGTGCAGCAGCAGCTCTGGCGCTAGATCAAGCAGGGGACGGATCACGAACCCGCGTTCTAGCATAAATGGGTGCGGTACGGTCAGGCGTGATAATGCAATGGTGTCTTGGTTGAACAGCAGAATGTCCAAATCTAGGGTTCTTGGTCCCCAGTGGCGTTCACGCACACGACGATGGTCTTGCTCAATACCTTGCAGCAAATCCAGAGTGGCAATGCCATCAAGCTGCGTTTCAAAGCACGCCACGGCATTGACGTAGTCCGGTTGGTCTTGCGGGCCAACCGGCTTGCTTGAATAGATGGTTGAACAATGAAAGTTGGCAATGTCGCTGTGTTGAGATAGCTGTTCAATGGCACTTTTTAGCTGTGCCAACGGGTTTTCTAAGTTGCTGCCTAGGCCAATGTATACCTTGTTCATAGATGATCTCACTGTTCTTGTGAACGTTTCGCGTTACTGCTGCGACGGCGGCGTGGGCGACGACGTTTGGCTTTTGGCGCATCGTCCGCTTTACGCTCATCGGCTTTGTTGATCAGGTCGCGTTGTTGGTTTTCAGGAGCCTGTTGGAAGTTGCTCCACCATTCGCCTAGACCGCCTAGGTTGGTGCCGCTTTGCTCACGAATCAATAGGAAGTCATAGGCGGCGCGGAAGCGTGGGTGTTGCAACAGGGTGAAAGCGCGTTTGCCATAACGTTTTGGTAAGCGGAATTGCAGATCCCAAATTTCACGCATCGGTGTCGAGAAACGACGCGGGATCGCCGTTGCAGCCACTTGGTTGTCCAGTACCATGGTTGCGGCTTGGTGCAATGCTGGTAGCTCTGGTAAACCTTGCTTTTCAAATTCTTCGTGGCGCAACGCGACGCTTGGCCACAATAGGATGGCATACAAGAAATAAGGCGCGGTGCTGCGACCACTTTGGATGCGTTCATCGGTGTTGAGTAAGCCTTGCATAATAAAGGCTTCAGGGTCGATGTCTTTACGCTGCCAACCGCTTTTCAATAGCGCGTCGGTATCTGGGAACAGGTACTTGAATAGGCCGTATTCGCGCAATAGCTTGAATGTCTCGACACCGTTGCCGCTGCCCAACAGCTTGAGTACTTCTTCGAATAAACGAGCCGGTGGAATGTGGTCCAGTAGGTGTGCCATTTCTTTGATTGGTGCGGCAGTTTCCGCTTCAATGGAAAAGTTTAATTTGGCAGCAAAACGGATCGCACGCAGCATGCGCACAGGGTCTTCTTGATAGCGCTGACGTGGATCGCCAATGATACGGATCTGACGTTTTTCAATATCCGCTAGACCACCACAGTAATCGTTGATTGAGAAATCGGCGATGTTGTAATACAGAGCGTTGAAAGAGAAGTCGCGGCGCTCCGCGTCCTCTTCAATCGAACCGTAGACGTTGTCGCGTAAAATAATGCCGTGTGATGAGCGCGCCGTGTCTTTGTTTTTTAGGGATTTTTGCTGTTCTGGTTCGGCTGGCTGTTGTGCGGCGGTATTGGCGCGGAAGGTGGAGACTTCAATGATTTCTCGACCATAGGTGACGTGCACCAGTTTAAAGCGTCGACCAATCAAACGAGAATTGGAGAACAGTGCGTGTGCTTCTTCCGGCGTGGCGTTAGTCACCACATCGAAGTCTTTTGGCTCTATGCCAATCAAGTGATCTCGAATACAGCCGCCAACGAGATAGGCGTCGAATCCTGCCTCATTAAGGCGATATAGAACTTTCAGCGCATTGGGGCTGATGTTCTTTCTCGAGAATGTATGTTGGTCTCTAGGAATTTCTAGAGGTAGTTGTCGAGACTCATCTGAGTCAAATAAGGAAGTCGCTTTACGAACCAAAGACCTAAAACCTGCAAGCATTATTTAATTAATTTCAACAATTGATGGGTGTAGTTATTCTACACGGCTAGGATAGAAGATACACGATAAACAGAGAAGGAATTAGCTTGGAAAGGTGTGACAGAAAAGAAAGAGGGAAGCGAAAATAAAATAATCGCTTTGGATACATCGAAGATACTAGTTCCGAAAACAAAGTGGGTGCTGCTTCTGCAGTTCTACTCAGGTTTTATTTTTATTTTTGCAATGTTTTCATCGCCTTTCGGCTTGTATATCTAAAAAAATCAATTATCCAAAGCGATCTTTCCATCCGCAGCCTCAGGTTTTATTTTTATTTGCAGAGGCTACGGTGTTCCTTTTATTTTATTTTTATTTGAAGGAACGTACACAATGATTAACTTATTTTTATTATGTCAATCTTGTTATCGTTGTGTCCTATATAAGGCATTTGTTGTGCCAATTTTCTCAAAATACTGAAAAATAAGGAATTTTAAAAAATGTTGTGCACTTTTTTTACGATATTGCAAGGTTTTGATGGGTAGTGTCGTAACAAGTGTTACTTTTATTCCGTTACTTTTCTGGGCACGCCAAGCTTTTGGCGTCTTTCCCAAAGGCTTTTTCGGGAGATGCCCAGAGACTGTGCAAGCTGAGTTTCAGTCATTTTATGTTGGTGCGTCAGCACAAAGTGTTTGAAGTAATCGTCTAGCGTGGTGCCTTCAATGACAAACTGTGAGGGGCTTTCTGAGGCGCCGCCAGTGTGCACGTCTTTTGTTACCTTTGTGTGACTGTCTTTGCTTTTCAGTTTGAGATTGCTGGCCTCTAGTTTGCCTTCTGGACTCAGAATAATAGCTCGCTCTAGGGCGTTTTCCAGTTCGCGCACGTTGCCGGGCCAGTTGTGGGCGCGGATCGCCTTGTCAAAGGTCTTACTGTAGGGGGGCACCGGTTTATCGTGCTTTTTGCAGGCTTTCTCTAGTAATGTCTTTGCAATCAATGAGATATCTTCGCCACGCTCGCGCAGGGCAGGTACGGTGAGCTCCATCACATAGAGACGGTAGTATAAGTCTTCACGGAACATGCCGTTTTGTACCATTTGCAACAGGTTACGGTGGGTAGCTGTCACCAGTCGGATGTCCACTTGAGTGGACGTGACCGCACCCACGCGGCGAATTTCCCCTTCTTGTAGTACGCGTAGCAAGCGCGCCTGAGCCTCTAAGGGGAGCTCGCCGATTTCATCGAGGAATAACGTCCCTTGATCCGCTGCCACGATTAGGCCGTCGCGAGCCGACACGGCACCGGTGAACGCGCCTTTCTCGTGACCGAATAGTTCGGATTCAATTAAGTTTTCCGGGATCGCGGCACAGTTAACACTGATTAAAGCGTTGTTTTTACGCTTAGACAGATTGTGGATGGATTTGGCCACCAATTCCTTACCCGTGCCGGACTCGCCGTGGATCAGTACCGTGGCATTGGTCTTGGCCACTTTTTGCAGTTCATCAAACAGTATGTGCATAACGGGGCTATTACCGATGATGCCGCTCTCAGGAGAGCCTAAGGTTGGGCTGCTGGGAGGCTGGCTTTGCTCGGCAAACAGGCTGATGTCCGCTGTGCTATCTGCTTTTAGCTCCGCACCTTTAGTTTGGCCATGCTTCGGCTTTTCGAGCGCTTCGATGACCTGTGCCAGTACGGTGTCGGGGTCGGTAGGTAACGGGATAAAGTAGTTGGCCCCTTTGGCCATGTATTCAATGGCGCTATTGAGGCTGGGGCGTTGGTCAAAGATGATAAAGGTTTGTTGGCTGACCTTTGCCAGCGATTCGTCGGGGGCAACCTCAGCATCAATCAGTAACAGTTCGAAGTCATCCAGTTCGTAATACTTGATGGCTTGCTCAATGGTTTGGCTAATGTTGACGTGAAAGCCATTGCGGCTTAGCCAGCGATCTACTTCTTTAAGTGGCGAGTTGTCGCCACAAATCACCATTACGTGATACATCCTGTCACCCCTTGTAACTTGATGTAACGATTATACTCACTTTGCTCCTGTGTGCGAGTGTGGGATTAGCGGATGAAATCTTGATCGCTGTCTTGCAGGGGGAGGCTTGCTTGGCATAGGCGCTGTTGTGACCAGTGCTCACTGGCCCAGTCTAATAAGCGTGCTATGTTAAGGTCGCTAGGGATGTTGCTTAGGCCAAGATAATGCAGTACCCGTTGTAGGACTCTCACCTCACCATTGGGAATGGCTTTAGCGTGGTTCTGTTTACTGATCTTATCGCCATGCTCATTGATGATGAGTGGTAAATGGCAAAGCTCAGGCGCTTGCCAGGCAAACTGTTGATACAACCACAGTTGCTGACCGGTCGTCTCCAGCAAGTCGGCGCCGCGCACTATGTGGCTAATGTTCTGTAGGTGGTCATCCACTACCACCGCCAGCTGGTAAGAAAAGTAATCGTCTTTGCGCTTCAGTACTGGGTGGTTCAGCGGTTGGCGAACATCGAAATGCTGCGGCCCTTGAATCGGATCAATAAACTCGTAAATGCCTTGATCGCATTGGGCGCGCCAAGAATGCGCTGTTTGGGTGTCACTGTGGCAGCGGCTTGGATGTAACCCTTGTGTGGCTTTCAAGGAGGCTCGAGTGCACTGACATGGGTAGGCCAAGTCGCGCGCAATCAGTTTTTCTAAGTGGTGCTGATATAAATCGTAGCGTTCAGATTGAACCAGAATATCTTCATCAGAGAACAGTTCATAACTATGTAGGGTACTAATAATAGCTTGCTGAAAAGCTGTAGAGCAGCGTGTGCCGTCAACATCTTCGATGCGGATTAACCAAGTCCCTTGCTGTTGGCGGGCGTCCAAATAGCTGGCCACAGCACTGAGGAGGGAGCCAAAATGCAGCGGGCCGGTTGGCGAAGGGGCGAACCGGCCGCGATAAGCAGTGGGCATGAATTAACCGCCGATTTGCTTCTCTTTGATCTCTGACAAAGTCTTACAGTCGATACACATGGTCGCTGTCGGACGCGCCTCAAGACGACGGATACCGATTTCGATACCACACTCATCACAGAAGCCGTAGTCGTCTTCGTTGATGCGTTCGATCGTTTGGTTGATCTTTTTAACCAATTTACGCTCACGGTCACGAGCACGTAGCTCTAGGCTAAATTCTTCTTCTTGGCTGGCACGATCGTTTGGATCTGCATAGTTCACCGCTTCTTCTTGTAAGTTGTGTACTGTGCGATCAACCTCTTCCATTAGGTTTTGCTTCCAGTTGAGAAGGATGCTTTTAAAGTGCGCCAATTGTTTTTCGTTCATGTACTCTTCACCTTTCGCCGCAACGTAAGGTGTAAAGTCTTTCATCAATGATTCAGGATTTTTACTTGGCATAGTCTTGCCTCACTTCCCAGGTGTCCTTGTGGTAACCTGTTTACATTAAGTTAAGGTGGTTTAAATTTTCGGGCGGAAAGTTATCAGATAATTTGTGCCATAACCACATTTTTTGCGCAAAAACTTTATTCTTTTGTCGCGCACTTTTAAGGAGTTTAAAGATTAGTATGCAGACTTTAGCGAAACGCGTCGAGCAAATAGCCCCTTTTCAAGTCATGGCCGTGATGGAGCGTGCTAAACATCTGCAAGCTGCGGGAGAGGATGTGATTCACCTCGAAGTGGGCGAGCCAGACTTTACGGCCCCTGAGGTAGTGAATGAAGCGGGCATAGCGGCGATTCGTGAAGGTCGTACGGGTTATACCGCAGCCACTGGACTGCCAGAACTGCGTCAGGCGATTAGTGAATTCTATCTCGAACGTTATAAAGTTCAGGTGGCGCCGGAGCGTATCGTCGTCACACCTGGGGCATCCGGTGCCTTGCTGCTATTGAGTTCTTTAATGGCTGAAGTCGGTTCAGAGGTCTTAATGCCAGACCCTTGTTATCCTTGTAACCGACACTTCTTGTTACAAGTGGGTGCTCAAGCGCGTATGTTGGAGTGCTTGAGTGAGCACAACTTTGAAATTGACTTAGATTCACTGGCGTCCCATTGGCAGGCGCAAACCACGGGGCTGTGGTTGGCATCGCCTGCGAACCCAACCGGTTCAGTGCTTGCCAAAGACTACGTCGTTAAAGCGTGGGATATCGTGCAACAGCAGGGTGGTCATATGTTGGTGGACGAGATTTACCAAGGCTTAGTATTTGAGGGCGAGGACTTTACCGCGTTGAGTGTCAGTGATGACATCTTTGTGGTGAACAGCTTTTCGAAATACTTCGCCATGACTGGCTGGCGTTTAGGTTGGATTGTGGTGCCTGAATGGGCTATTGAAGGGGCCACCAAGCTGGCGCAAAACCTGTTTATCTCAGCCCCTTCGATTGCCCAATATGCAGCTTTAAGAGCCTTCCAGCCAGATGTGTTGGCCGAATGTGAGCAGCGTCGACAAACCCTTGCCGAACGTCGTATGACCTTGCTTAAGGGGTTAGAGAAATTAGGCTTGCCGATTGCTTCTGCGCCACAGGGGGCTTTCTATGTCTACGTCGATGTATCGAGCATTACCACAGATGCCATGCAATGGTGTTTAGCTTTATTAGAGCAAGAGTTCGTCGCGCTTACCCCTGGGGCAGACTTTGGTATGAAAGATGCCCACAAATATGTGCGCTTCGCTTACACCTGTGATTGTCAGCGTATTGAGCAAGCGTTAGAGCGCATTGCGCGCTTTATACAGGCCTAGTTTTTATTGACCTCAATCGTGTTCTGCTGAGGTTTTCTAAAAGCTGCTTCAAATGTGCATTATTACTCTGCATTATAGTTTCCATTGTGATGAACATAGAAAAGTGAAGGGTAGCAATGCACAAAGTTCATTTATGGCGTCGCTTGGCAGCGGCGTTCTACGATTCCTTACTATTAATTGCCTTGTACTTTTTAGTCGGTTGGATTGCTGTAATGGCCAATGATGGCGAAGCAGTGCAGGGTATGTGGCTGTTTTGGTTGTTGCTGTTGATTGCTTGGGGTTTCTTTGTAAAGTTTTGGCGTTACCCAGGTCAGACCCTAGGCATGCAGGTGTGGAAGTTTCGTGTGGTGCAAGAAAATGGCGCCCCTCTGACAGTACGACAAGCGACGGCTCGCTATGTGTTTGCGTTGGTGTCTTGGGGCTGTTTTGGATTGGGCTTCTTGTGGGCTCTGATCGATAAGAATCAACAGACTTGGCACGATAAGTTGTCGCAAACTCGGTTAGAGTTTATTGATCATAAACAACGCAACCCCTCTTAGGTTGCGTTGTTGCTTTAGACCTTAGTGGCGACGTTTGAGCAGATATAGGCCGATTGCAAAGCAGGCTAGGATCGGCAATAGAATACCCGCCAACGGTGGCAAAGAGCTGACTAGGCTTAAGCGGCCCATGATGTAGAGCGTGTTCTGAAACGCGAGACCGATCAATACCCCAGAAAAGATACGCCCCCCCATGGTCGACGATCGCAGTGGCCCAAAGATCGTTGAAATCGCCACGATCACCAGTGCCAGTGAAGACAGTGGGCGGAACATCTTACTCCAGAAAGACAGCTCATAATCCCCAGGGTTAAGCCCCTGTTCTTTTAAAAAGCTCGAATACTGATACAGCTGCGTCAGTGACAGACTGTCAGGTTCTTGTGTCGACAGGTACAAATAGTTTGCTTTGAGTGACGAGTACCACTCTTGTGACTCGGCATGGCTGACGATCACCTGCTCCTCAGTAAAGGTAGAGGTGGCGATGTTGTGCAGCGTCCAAGTGTTTTCTGATTCTTGGGTTGCACTTCGGGCGGTGTGGATGGCTTGTAAGGTGTCCTGTTCGCGATCGTAGATGGTGATGTTGTACAGCTTACCTTGGCGGTCCGCAGCATCAATGTAAACATAGTCGCCGTTGGCTTTTAACCAGCTACCGCCGGTAATGGCGAAGTTGCTGTTGACACCTACTTGTAGCTTGTCCACCAAGTTGGCTTTTTGCTCCGCAATCGGGGAAACATACTCCGCCACCAGTAGTCCAGCTAATGCCAAAGCCAGCACGGGTTTACAAGCGGCAAAACCCAAGCGCCATAGGGGCACCCCTGCGGCGCGCATAACGGTAATCTCTGAGGTCGACGCCAAGGCGCCTAGGCCGACTAGCGTGCCGATCAATGAAGCGACGGGCAGGTACTCGGCCAGTTTCCCCGGGATACGTAAGCCGAGGACTTGAATTAATGTCGCGGCGGTGTATTGCTCGTTTACCTTTTTGACCTCTTCGATAAAGGTGATGGCAAAATCCAATCCGAGCAAGACAAAGGCGACCAAGCAGACGGCAAGAAAAACGCTCATGCCAATGTAACGATCGAGCTTACGCATGACGGCCTCCAGTGTTTTGCTCAGGTAAACGCGCCGCTTTTCGAGAAAACGCTTGGTTAAACAGCAGGAAGGTGTAAGTCGCGATCATAATAAACAGCATATGCACCCACCATAAGCCAAGCTGGGCTGGGATGATCTGTTTTTCAAGGGCGGTGCGCCCCCAAATAAGCAATCCCAGATAGGTGATCAGTAACACGATGGCGGGCAGCATTTTAAAGAAGCGACCTTGACGTGGATTTACCTGGCTCAACGATAGGCCAATCATGGCGAGAATCGGCACGATCACTACCAAACTGATGCGCCAATGCAGCTCTGCTACCAGCTTCGGGTCGCTCGCGTTCAGCAAGGATAGTGTCGGTTGGGCTTCTTCGGCAGTGATTTCACCGGCCGGTGTATCTTCAATACGAATGGCATAGGTATCAAAGGTGGTAATGCTGTAATGTCCCGTGCCTGGGCGGCCTTCGTAGCGCACGCCGTCTTTGAGTACTAGGTATTGCAAACCATCGTGCTCGGCAAAACGTACTAGCTCACCATAGCGTGCCAAGGTTTGTGATGGCACCAGTTGCCCACCTTTATGGGTATTGTCAGAGAGAAAGAGGTTCTCCATCCAGCCTTCGTTGGGGGTGAAGTCTTCGATATAGGTGGCCCGTTGGCCAGAACCTTCGAACTTGCCGGGTTGTAAGAAGTCAAATGCCGTTAATTGATTTTGGGCTTGAGTGATTTCTTGGGCTTTATACTCAAAGGTAGGGGACAGCCAAAAATTGATAAACGCCGACAGTGCTGTCACAAAAAATGCGATACCTAGGGTGTACCCTGCGAGCTTAAGCTTGCTGACACCGCTGGCGAATAGGATCGACATTTCATTTTCGATGTAAAGTCGACCATAGGCCAGCAACAGCGATAGGAAAAAGGCTAACGGTAAAATGACCTGAATAAAGCTTGGGACGTGTAGACCTAATAAAATAAATAGGAAGTCAAAGCTCATGCGGCCATCCGCGACGCGACCGAGATAGTTAAAAATGCGTCCGCTTAAAATGACAAGAAGTAAGATGAGGGTCACCGCTGCGGTTGACACCAACACTTCTTTAGCCAAGTATCTGAATAGTTTCAAAGGAACCTCTACTGGAGTTCTAGCGTGACTTCAGGTGATCGCTACAAAAAAGTTAAACGGCTAATATTATCTCGATAGTTGCCGTAGGTAGCCAGTATTTTAGAAAGATTATTGAATTGGATGGGAAATATGAAAACACAATTGTTCAACAATGTTGCTGACGTCCAGGCAGACTTGCTTGCGGTATTTGTTCCAAGTGAAGGGGATTTACCAGCTGCAACGGCGCAAGCGGATGAAAAAGTGAATGGTCAAATTGCCGCACTTCGTGAACAAACCGTTTTCAAAGGCTCAGTGGCGCAGACTTTATTGTTACCAAGCACAGTAGCGGGTCAGCCGGCTTTATTGTTGGTCGGAACTGGTAAAGACACACTGTCAGATATGAATGTGAAAAAAGTAGCAGCGGCATTGGGCGCACAAATTAAAGCCTTGCCATACGCTAATGTGGCGGTCGCGGCGAGTGGTTTGTCAGTGAAAGAGCGCGATGCGGACAATATCACTACCTTGTTGGCGCAATGGCTAAATGAAGCCTTCTATGAGTTCCTTGGTTTTAAACAGTCGGATGCAGAGAAAGTAAGCAAGGTTGAAACGCTGCAAATCGAAGGCACAAACGAAGGTGCACTGAAAGTAGGTGTGGCAACAGCGGCTGGTTCTGCCTTTACCCGTCAACTGGGCAACCTACCAGGTAATGTTTGTACGCCAGCATACCTAGCGTCGAAAGCTCAGCAGTTGGGCGAAGACTATGGCATCGAAGTGGAATTGCTCGACGAAACCAAGATGGATGAACTGGGCATGCACTGTATGCTGTCCGTTGGCCGTGGCAGTGATCAACCAAGCTACCTAATCGTGATGCATTACCGTGGTGGTAAAGAAGATGAAGCGCCGCATGTACTTCTTGGTAAAGGTATCACCTTTGATACTGGCGGTATCTCGTTGAAGCCAGGTGCGAAAATGGACGAGATGAAGTACGACATGTGTGGTGCTGCCAGTGTCTTTGGTACTATGAAAGCCATCTGTGAGCTAAAACCTGCATTGAACTTCACTGCAGTGATTGCCGCTGCGGAGAACATGCCAAGCGGTCGTGCCACCAAGCCAGGTGATATCGTCAAAACCATGTCTGGCAAGACCGTTGAAGTGCTGAACACCGATGCCGAAGGTCGTTTGGTGCTGTGTGATGCGTTGACTTATATTGAGCGTTTTAAACCACAATCTGTTGTGGATATCGCGACCCTGACGGGGGCCTGTATCGTGGCGCTTGGCAGTGTTAACTCTGGTATGTACGCCAACAAACAAGACGTGGCGGAGGCACTTAAAGTGGCCAGCAAAGACGCGGCGGATAAATTATGGCAGATGCCATTGGACGAAGAGTACCAACAGCAACTTGACAGTAACTTTGCTGACATCGGTAACATCGGTGGCCCAGAAGCGGGTTCTGTTACGGCAGCGTGTTTCTTGTCGCGCTTTACTGAAAGCTACCCTTGGGCGCATTTGGACATTGCCGGTTCCGCATGGACGGGGGGCGCAGCCAAAGGTGCCAGTGGTCGACCAGTTGGCCTGTTAACTCAATATTTATTGAGTAAAGCTAGCTAATTGCTTTTAAAGTATTTAAAAGCCCTGCCGTCATGTATTGCGGTGGGGCTTTTTAGTTTTAGTCGGCGCTGAGTAGCGACTTTAGTGTTAGCGTGATGAAAATGTTAGCGACTGTAACTAGTGTGCAGCAAATGGTGGGTATAGATTGAGCCGCTCCGCTGAGGGTGGACTTTTGCGGGCGTCAGTGCGAAAGTTGTACAACTTGATCGTTTCCTAACGGGATAATCAGTGGCCGTGTTTGCCCCTGAAGATGCCGATAAACTTGGCTTTGATTGTGGTTTTTTATGTCTGATGTGCTTTCTGATGCTCAAATGTATTTGTCTGAGCCGGACGAAACTGTCCTAACGGCCGCGCTGCGCAACAAAGATGACATCCCTATTTTGATGGATGTGGTTGGGGCGGATGAGGTTACCACGCCTGTTAGCCAAGAAATGCATCTGAAAAAACTGCTTTCAAGCGACAAAGAGCCGGAAAAAGCGGCCACGCATTTTCAATACGAACCCCCTGAAACGCGCAAATCAGAGTTTCAATACGAACCGCCAGAGGACACGGTGGCAGAGGTAGCGCAAACTGTCACTTCGTCAGTGAAACAGAGTGCTGAAGCCCTTGCCACAGCGCCGCAAAAGTCCAGTAAAAGCGATCAATCGCAGATTATCGCCGCGGCCATTCGCAGTGTTCTGGAACGCCGCTTGCCACAGTTGGTCGCAGAAGTTATGACAGAAATCTCAAAACGTGAAGAGCAGTAGCTTCACGTGACTTTCTCGGCCGCTGCGTAAGCGTTATAATTCCCGCAACTTAATTTTTGCCATCCAAGAGCTTTAAGACACCATAATGGAAAAGACTTACCAACCTCAAAGTATCGAACAGCCAATTTACTCGCGCTGGGAAGAAAATCATTACTTCGCGCCTAAGGGTGACGGCACGCCATTCTCTATCATGATTCCGCCGCCGAACGTCACAGGTAGTCTGCACATGGGCCACGCGTTCCAGCACAGCTTGATGGACGCTATGATTCGCCGTGCGCGTATGCAAGGTCAGCGTACCTTGTGGCAACCAGGCAGCGATCACGCCGGTATCGCGACGCAAATGGTGGTAGAGCGTCAACTCGCCGCACAGAATCAAACTCGTACCGAATTGGGCCGTGAAAAGTTCCTTGAGAAAGTATGGGAATGGAAAGCTCAGTCTGGTGGCACTATCTCGGATCAAATGCGTGTCTTGGGTGACTCGGTGGATTGGAGCAAAGAACGCTTCACCATGGACCCAGGCATGTCGGCAGCGGTGCAAGAAGTCTTTGTGCGCCTGTACGATGAAGGCATTATTTACCGTGGTCAACGCCTAGTAAACTGGGACCCAAAACTGCATACAGCCATTTCTGACCTAGAAGTATTGTCAGAAGAAGAGAACGGCTTCATGTGGCACTTCCGTTACCCGCTAGCGGATGGCGCTAAAACAGCGGAAGGTAAAGACTACATTGTTGTGGCGACGACCCGTCCAGAAACTATGCTAGGTGACTCCGCCGTGGCGGTCGCACCAGATGACGAGCGTTACGCTGCATTGGTGGGCAAAGAAGTGGTTCTGCCATTGGTTGGCCGCCGTATTCCAATCGTTTCCGATGAATACGTTGATAAAGAGTTCGGTACGGGTTGTGTGAAAATTACCCCTGCCCACGACTTTAATGACTATGAAGTAGGTAAGCGTCATAACCTACCAATGATCAACATCTTTACCGATGATGCGTCGATCAATAATGAAGCGCCAGAAAAATACCGTGGCCTAGATCGTTTCGATGCGCGTAAAGAAGTGGTGAAAGATTTTGAAGACCTAGGTCTTCTGGAAAAAATCGCCGATCACAAATTAAAAGTGCCACGCAGCGAGCGTGGTAATACAGTGGTGGAGCCGTACCTAACCAATCAGTGGTACGTAGCGGTGGAAAGCCTAGCGAAACCGGCTATCGAAGCGGTTGAAAACGGTGATATTCAATTCGTACCTAAGCAATGGGAAAACACCTACTTTGCTTGGATGCGTGACCTACAAGACTGGTGTATCTCACGTCAGCTTTGGTGGGGACACCAAATCCCGGCTTGGTATGATGCAGAAGGTAACTTCTACGTGGGTCAAGACGAAGCAACCGTGCGTACTAAGTACAACCTAGCGGCAGACCTTGAGCTAACCCAAGACGAAGATGTGTTGGATACTTGGTTCTCTTCTGCACTGTGGACCTTCGCAACACAAGGTTGGCCAGAGCAAACCGAAGAACTGGATCTATTTGGTGAGTCAGACGTTCTAGTAACGGGCTTTGACATCATCTTCTTCTGGGTTGCCCGTATGATCATGATGACCTTGAAATTCACTAACAAGGTGCCGTTCAAAACGGTTTACATCACTGGTCTGATCCGTGATGAACGTGGCGACAAGATGTCGAAATCGAAAGGTAACGTGATCGATCCTCTGGATTTGATTAACGGTATCGATCTAGACGCGCTGGTTGCGAAACGTACCTACGGCATGATGCAGCCACGCCTAGCCGAAAAAGTTGAGAAGAACACCCGTGAAACCTACCCTGACGGCATGCCTGCGTACGGTACCGATGCATTGCGCTTTACGCTGTGCTCACTGGCGTCTGGTGGTCGTGACATCAAGTTCGATCTTAACCGTTTAGAAGGTTACCGTAACTTCTGTAACAAGATCTGGAACGCAGCACGTTACGTGTTGATGAACACAGAAGGCCAAGACTGTGCACAAAGCGGTGGCGATGTAGAGCTATCACTAGCGGATAAGTGGATCATTTCCCGTCTGCAGCACGCTGAAGAAGCGGTAAACAAAGCCTACGATACGCACCGATTCGATCTAGCTGCGCAAGCTATTTACGAGTTCATGTGGCACGAATACTGTGACTGGTACCTAGAGCTTTCTAAACCTGTGCTGTGGGACGAAAACTCAACCCCAGCACAGCTAGCAGGTACACGCCGTACTTTGGTTCGCGTATTGGAAGCCTTCCTTCGTTTAGCGCACCCAATGATGCCGTTTATCACGGAAGAAATCTGGCAGCGTGTAGCGCCTCTTGCTGGTCAAACTGGCGAGACGGTGATGACGCAAGCGTTCCCTGCTACCGACGAAGCGAAAAAAGATGCGGCAGCAGAAGCCGACGTTGAATGGCTAAAAGGTGTTATCGAAGGTGTGCGTAACATCCGTGGTGAGATGAACATTGCACCATCTAAACCGCTGGAAGTCTTCTTCCGCCATGGTTCTGAGCAAGATAAAGCGCGTATGGAAGCTAACCTAACTTTCCTACAGAAGCTGGCGAAAATCGAATCCATTACATGGCTTGAAACGGGTGCGGAGGCGCCTATGTCTGCCACAGCGCTAGTGGGTGAAATGGAAGTGCTTGTGCCAATGGCAGGTCTAATCGATAAGGAAGCAGAGCTTGCGCGTCTGCAAAAAGAAATCGATAAGGCGAGTAAAGATCTACAGCGTATCGAAGGCAAACTAGGCAATGAGTCATTTGTGGCCAAAGCCCCTGCCGAAGTGGTAGAGAAAGAAAAGGCCAAGTGTGAAGATTTGAAATCTGTTGTGGCTCGTTTAGAAGAGCAAAAGACAAGCATCGAATCTTTGTAAGAACAGTCAGCCCTAATCGATAGCGGTTAGGGCGATTGGCTCAAAACAATAATAAGAGGTGGTCAATGGCAGAACGATTTTTTGGTAAGGTGCGCTGGTTTAATGACACCAAGGGGATCGGCTTTATTAAGCGTGATGATTTACCGGATGTATTTGTGCACTATAAATCGATTTTGTCGGATGGGCATAAAACCCTGAAAAAGGGGCAGTCCGTCAGTTTTGAAATCATGGAAACGGATTTTGGTATGCAGGCGTCACAGGTCATGCTGGAAAAACGTCCCACGCTCAATCACTCTGACCAGGTGTGATCTCTTGTTATAAAAAAACCAGCCTAGTGCTGGTTTTTTGTTATTTAAGTACGCTTAAAGCATGCTGTGGGCCAGTTTGACGAAGTCCACTGGGCTTAAGATACCGACCAGTTTGCCGTTCTCTACCACAGGTAGACTGCCGTATTTGTTAGCAATAAAGAACTCGGCCGCGGCTTTGAGAGACATGTTGGGTTCTACGCTCAAGGTGTCCTTGTTCATAGCGTTGCGCACCGGCGTTTGCTCTTCTTTTTTGGCAAGCTGCTGAGTACCGAACTGGCTGACCAAGTAAAAGGCGTGTTTAAGGTATTCGCGCTGTGTCAGCATGCCTAGGCAATTATTCTCATCGTCGATAACGGGTAGGTTGCGAATGTTCTTTTCTGCCATCAGAGCTTTGGCTTTTGCTAGTGAATCACTTTCTTTGAGTGTGACAAGATTGGTGACCATCAAATCTGCTACAGTTTGCACGCTTCAAACTCCTTGTATAATAGTTCCCCTGAGTTTAGGAGATTTGAAATGCCCAGCGCAATAGACCCGTGTCATTCACAACAAGAGAACGACGAATATTGGATGGCCAAAGCCTTGGCGCTTGCCAGTCAGGCGGAGGCTGAGAGTGAGATCCCTGTCGGGGCGATCGTGGTGCAAGGTGGTAAGATTATCGGCCAAGGCTTTAATTCGCCGATTCATACCTGCGATCCGACGGCTCACGCGGAAATACAAGCGATCCGTGATGCTTGTAAAAATGTGAATAACTATCGTCTGCCCGAAGCGACTTTATACGTGACACTGGAGCCTTGCTCTATGTGCGCTGGGGCGATCGTACACAGTCGTATTGCCCGTGTGGTGTATGGCGCGACCGAGCCTAAGAGCGGTGTGGTGGAAAGTCAGCAGCAGTTTTTCTGCCATAGTTTCTTGAATCATCGGGTTGAAGCTCTTGGTGGCGTGCTGGCAGAGCGGGCCAGTACTCAGCTGTCAAACTTTTTTCAGTACCGTCGCGAGCAAAAAAAACGGTTAAAACAACAGGCTAAGGCGCGAAATAACGACACTGAGTAAGGAAAGTCATGATATTGCGCAGACTAGACTGGCTTCAAAACGCCTCATTGATTTAAAATACGGGCAAATTTTTCCCCAAACTACCACATGAGGCAAAACTCGACATGCTGACTCTGCATGGTTCCGCGGCGCTTTCTGCGTTTCGCAAAGCTAAGCTTTTAGCAGGTCTACAAGATCTGTATCCATCTATCACAGATATCGATGCCCAGTTTCTACATTTTGTTGAGCTAAAGTCAGGTCAGGCACTGACAGCAGAGCAACAAGGCGTGCTAGAACAGGCTCTGACTTACGGGGCTAAGTCTGCGCCGATTCAAGTATCTGACAACTACGTTTTGGTAGTGCCACGTCTAGGTACCATCTCTCCATGGTCTTCTAAAGCAACGGACATTCTGCATAACTGTGGCCTTGAGTTGGTAGAGCGTGCTGAGCGCGGTGTGCAGTACTTCATTCATTCAAGCGAAACATTCTCTGACGCACAGCGTACAGAAATCGCAGCATTGCTACACGACCGTATGACGGAGAGTGTATTGCTAGACGTTGCTGCGGCAGAAACCATGTTCAGCCATGCGACGCCAGCGCCAATGACCAGCGTTGATGTGCTAGGCGGCGGTCGTGAAGCATTGGTAGAAGCTAACCAAAAACTTGGTCTAGCCTTGGCGGAAGATGAAATTGACTACTTGGTAGAGTCATTCAAAGAATTGGGTCGTAACCCAAATGACGTAGAGCTAATGATGTTTGCTCAAGCAAACTCTGAGCACTGTCGTCACAAGATCTTTAATGCATCTTGGACCATCGATGGCGAAGAACAAGAACGTTCTTTGTTCAAGATGATCAAGAATACACACGAACATAACCCAGATGGCACCTTGTCTGCGTACAAAGACAACGCCGCGGTTATGGAAGGTCACAAAGCGGGCCGTTTCTTCCCGAACTCTGAAACACGTGAATACGATTTCTCACAAGAGAACATCGACATTCTGATGAAGGTTGAAACCCACAACCACCCAACGGCGATTGCGCCATTTGCCGGTGCGGCGACAGGTTCTGGTGGTGAGATCCGTGACGAAGGCGCAACGGGTATTGGTGCTAAGCCAAAAGCTGGCCTATCAGGTTACACCGTATCTGACTTGAAACTTCCAGGTTTTGAACAACCATGGGAAAGCCAATACGGCAAACCAAGCCGTATCGTGACACCTCTGGACATCATGATCGAAGGTCCGATCGGTGGCGCGGCGTTTAACAACGAATTTGGTCGTCCAAACCTACTAGGTTACTTCCGTACTTTCGAACAGACAGTACAAGGTCCTACAGGTGACGAAGTACGCGGTTACCACAAGCCAATCATGCTAGCAGGCGGTATCGGTAACATCCGTCGTGAGCACGTTGAAAAAGATGAGATCCAAGTAGGTTCTAAGCTAGTAGTACTAGGTGGCCCTGCAATGTTGATCGGTCTTGGCGGTGGTGCAGCATCTTCTATGGCCTCTGCAGACGGTAACGAAGATCTAGATTTTGCTTCTGTACAACGTGGCAACCCAGAAATGGAACGTCGTTGTCAGGAAGTAATCGACCGTTGTTGGCAGCTAGGGGATAACAACCCAATCAGCTTTATCCACGATGTGGGTGCAGGTGGTCTGTCTAATGCTTTGCCTGAGCTTGTAAAAGACGGCGAGCGTGGCGGTAAGTTCGATCTACGTAAAGTATTGAACGACGAACTTGGCATGTCACCGCTAGAGATCTGGTGTAACGAATCTCAAGAACGTTACGTAATGGCGATTCCGGCTAACCGTATCGACGAGTTCGCAGCGATCTGTGAACGTGAGCGTTGTCCATTTGCTGTGGTAGGTGAAGCGAAAGAAGAACTGCACCTAGAAGTTGAAGATCCACACTTCGATAACAGCCCAGTTGACCTACCAATGTCTGTACTATTTGGTAAGCCACCTAAAATGCACCGTGAAGCAGCGAAAGCGGACGTGAAAGGCGATGACTTTGACGGCTCTGACGTTGAATTGGCTGAAGCAGCGAAGCGCGTGCTTAGCCTACCAACGGTGGCATCTAAGAGCTTCTTGATCACCATCGGTGACCGTACTATCACAGGTATGGTGGCGCGTGACCAAATGGTCGGTCCATGGCAGGTACCTGTAGCGGACGTAGCGGTAACGACTTCGTCTCTAGACAGCTACACAGGTGAAGCGATGACTATGGGTGAGCGTACGCCAGCAGCACTATTGAATGCACCAGCCTCTGGTCGCATGGCAGTAGGTGAGGCGCTAACCAACTTGGCAGCAGCAAAAATCACCAAACGTAACCACATTAAGCTATCTGCAAACTGGATGGCGGCTGCGGGTCACGCAGGTGAAGACGAGAAGCTATACCAAACGGTTAAAGCAGTCGGTATGGAACTGTGTCCAGCACTGGATATCGCCATCCCTGTTGGTAAAGACTCTATGTCTATGAAGACTGTATGGAAAGAGGACGGCGAAGAAAAAGCGGTTACTTCACCATTGTCTCTAGTTATTTCTGCGTTTGCACCAGTTGAAGATGTTCGTAAGACATTAACGCCTGAGCTTAAGCAAGCAGACAGCCAATTGATCCTATTGGATCTTGGCGCGGGTCAAAACCGTCTAGGTGGTTCGGTACTTGCGCAAGTCTTCAACAAAGTAAGCAGCGCAACACCTGATGTAGACAGCGCAGCAGTTCTGGCAGGCTTCTTTGATACCACTCAAGCATTGAACGCGGAAGGCAAACTACTTGCTTACCACGACCGTTCAGACGGTGGTCTATTTGCAACCTTGACTGAAATGTCTTTTGCAAGCCACATCGGTCTAGATGTTGATCTAACCAACGTTGCCAAAGATAAAGCGTCTCTAGCGGCGTCTTTGTTCAACGAAGAACTAGGTGCAGTGATCCAAGTAGCGAACAGCGAAGTGGACGCAGTACTAGCAGCTTACCAAATGGCAGGCGTCTCTGCGACAGCGATTGCAACACTAAACGATAGCGATACCTTGAACTTCGCTTTCCAAGGTGAACAAGTACTTTCTCAAGATCGTATCACTTGGCAGCGTACTTGGTCTGAAACAAGCTACCGTATCCAAGCGCTGCGTGATAATCCAGAATCAGCACAGCAAGAATTCGATAACTTGCTCGATGCGAAAGATCCTGGTCTGTCTGCGAAACTAAGCTTCGATATCAATGCGGACGTTGCCGCACCTTACATCAGCACTGGTGCGAAACCTCGCATGGCGGTATTGCGTGAGCAGGGTGTTAACGGTCAAGTGGAAATGGCAGCAGCCTTCCATAAAGCTGGCTTCAATCCAGTTGACGTTCATATGAGTGACATCCTAACGGGTCGCGTCTCACTTGAAGAGTTCCACGGCCTAGTTGCATGTGGTGGTTTCTCTTACGGTGACGTACTAGGTGCGGGTGAAGGTTGGGCGAAGTCTATCCTATTCAACACTCGTGCACGTGAGCAGTTCGAAGCCTTCTTCAACCGTCAAGAAACCTTCTCGCTAGGTATCTGTAACGGTTGTCAGATGCTATCTAACTTGCATGACCTGATTCCTGGTGCGCAAAACTGGCCGAAGTTCGTACGTAACCAATCTGCACAGTTCGAAGCACGTCTAGTTCAGGTAGAAGTGAAAGAGTCTAACTCGATCCTACTTGCTGACATGGCCGGTTCTGTTATGCCGATCGCGGTTGCCCACGGTGAAGGTCAAACGGAATACCGTGATGACGCACACAAAGGTATCCTGCAAGCGAATGGTCAAGTAGCGCTACAATTCGTTGACCACTACGGTCAAGCGACAGAACGTTACCCATTCAACCCGAACGGCTCTTCTGAAGGTATTACCGGTGTAACGTCTGAAGACGGTCGTGTCACCATCATGATGCCTCACCCAGAGCGTGTTTACCGTGCGGTACAACACAGCTGGAAGCCAGAAGGCTGGCAAGAGCAAGGTCCTTGGTTGCGTCTATTCCAAAACGCACGCAAGTTCCTAGGCTAATCGCTTAGCTTTAAAGTATTTAAAAGCCCGCTACGGATTTCCGTAGCGGGCTTTTTGTTTTTAAGGGTCGTGGCTCAGGGGGCAGATCCCTTCTAAGTATCAGCTTCCAATGCCTTCTATCTGTTAAGGGATCTGACCCCTTTCAATTCTGAAGGGCATTAAAAACTGCTTTGTCTATTTATTGATCGATAAGTGCTTGATTGTGATTAATAAACAATCAATTCTGCGGTTTTCTCTTATAAATTCGATGTTTTTTAAAATTAATTCAAAAAGTGCTTGCGCTGAAAATTCTGATGCGTATTATACGCCTCCACTGACACGGCAGACCACAACGGACTGCGAAGCGAACTGGAAACAGCAAGCAACAGTGTCAACGCTCTTTAAAATAGATAATCAGATAATTTGTGTGGGCGCTCGCTGGAGACTTCTCAAAAACTTTGAAGTCTTAAGCAAGTGACCATGTCAATTCGCTTTACGTTCTTTAATCTTAGGGT
>NZ_FLOC01000008.1 GCF_900089755.1 Marinomonas aquimarina
AGGGATATGTAATTTGTTTTTGGAACAAAAGAAAGCGAGGCCTAATAGGCCCCGCATGGTAAAGCAATCAAAGACAAGATATCCGGTATCTCGTAATGCTGTTTCGCTTAAGTGAACAGCATTAGGCGCTGATCGCCCCTTTTTTGATCCAGACATTGAATTATCTGCGTAAGCTGTATCTAATTCTTTATATGTTTGAAAAACGCTGGTATGAGGTGATGAATGGATTTAGTCGTATTTGACTTAGATGGCACTTTGCTTAATAAGCAACAACGCTTATCAGATGTCACACTCAACACATTGGAAAAAATGCAACAAGCAGGTATTGCCTACACCATTGCTACGGGACGAACACACCTTGCTGCGGCGCCCTGTATTGATACCCATGCTTTCCCTTTGTGGCAAATCTACAAAAATGGTGTGGAATGGTGGCACCCTGAGCAAGAAGTTTACCGTCATCAGGGCATTTTAGATCTTGAGATGATCAACGGTACCCTGCAAGCTTTCGCCAACCATGAAGTCACCCCCTTTGTCTTTTGTTTAGAAGATGACGGTACCCAGTCGGTATACTACCCAGAGCCCCACAATCATTATGGCAACACGGTATTTAAAGAGTTATCTAAACACCACAACATTGTGTTGTGCGACATTGAACAGATGCCAAGCAATGCACGCATCATCAACATTAGCGCATTAGGTCACCCTGATAGCCTAAGCACCATTGTCGCCAACTGTGATGATCATGAACACTTGGTGGCCTACAGTGGCGGCGGCATCTACCATCCCGAAACCCACTGGATCGACATTCACCACAACAGTACCTGTAAAGGCTCAGCCATTGAGCAGCTCAAACAGGAGCTAAATGCCACTAATTTGATCGTCTTTGGCGATGGCGACAATGACTTAACCATGTTTAAGATCGCTGACGAAGCCTATGCCACCGATAACGCCCCGAACCATATCAAAGCACAAGCCTCAGGCACCGTGGGTCACCACGATGAAGATGGCGTGGCGCTTTTTTTGAAAAAGCGCTTTGATTTGTAAGGTATGAGCCATCGCTTAGACGGGGATTTTGTTACGTTTTTGCAACAAAAGCCCCTTTACGAATTCGGCTGTTTGGCCCATAGTAGAGTCATAACCAACCTAGTGGAGAAAGATTATGTTTGAATTTGCCCTATTTTTCGCGGCCATTGCTGGAGCGTTCTGGATGGCACATTCCCTAATCAACCTAGTTTCTCGTCCGACGATGAAAGCGCAACCGATCAAGATTGAGACGGAGAAAAAAGCCCCGCAACGTCGTCAGAATCGTTACCCTTACTAATTTCTCACGTTTTACCCATCACTAAAAGCAAGGCAGCAAAGCCTTGCTTTGTCGATCTGATCACACTATTCCGTAGTCTTTGAGTTTGTTGGCAATTGAACTGTGGCTGACATTTAAGAATTTGGCCAGTTTGCGTGTGCTTGGATATTGCGGATACAGTTTACGCAGCACCTCTGCTTCGTAGGCTTTCACCGTTTTATCCAATGAACCATCAATCAATTCAATGGGCATGGTTTGACCGACTTGAATAGGCAGGTCCTGTGCTTCAATGTCGCCCTGGCTGGCCACTTGACGGGCTTGATAAAGACAGGACTCCAGCTCTTTTAAATTGCCCGGCCAATGATGCATTTTCAAGGTTGCCAAGGCATCCTTACTCAAGACACTCGCCGCGTCGTTAAAGCGTTCGCAGGCCTCTTCTAGAATGTCTGTACATAACCCCAAAAGATCTTCTTTACGATCCCGTAATGGTGGCACCACCAGCTGAAATGCGCTCAACAAAAAGTACAACTCATCACGTAGACAGTCCTGTTGACGTAGAGCTTCATCGGCTAGGCGCGAGACACCAATCACTCGGCTCGGTGCTTCGATTTGAAACAGTCGACTGGGCTGCTCTTTAAGCCAGTCGATTAACAGCTGCTGGCATTCATCACTTAAAAGCTCCACATCTAAGAGTGCTAACCAGCCCCCTTGCTGTAAGTGGGCTGGTAGGGTTTGTGGGGTTAAGGTGGCTGCAGGGACAAAGCGCAAGACGGCGTCATGCTCCAAATGCTGCTGTTGCCAGTATTGGAAAATCGCTTCCAATAAACGCTTCTTGCCAACCGCAAACTCTCCGGTCAGCAACATCGGACTGTCATTGGCCACATAAGCCTTAGCAAACGCCAAACAGCGTTTCATCACGGCACTTTTGGTCAGACTCGGCTTGAGAAACCCCTGTAGAGCGTGCTCAGCATCTGGTGCTTTGCGCAGACTGGAGGCTTGACGCCCTAGACGTTGCGCGGAGCGAATATGCACCACACCACCGGCGCAGACTTGTAGGGCATTTTCATTACTGACAAAGAAGGGCTGCATTTCTAGCAATAGCAGCTGGCCATTGAGCCGAACGCGCTTGGTTACCCCGCTGCCTAATGCTGGCCAATCCAAGCGCTCAAAGGCAATACTGGCAATAAACTCACTTAAGCTGTGGCCTATCAAGTCTTCTAGCGCCACACCGAGATCCTGCGCCGCTTGGTGGGTGGCCATGGTGACGCAGCCTTTTAAATCTACCGCCACTACCCCATCAGGCAAGGCCTCTAACAAAGTATGCAGCGCATGCTGTTCACGCTCAGAAGGCGTGTAATGAACCGTTTTGACATCGGTCACCCCACGCAAACGGCGAATGTCCGCCAACAACAGCTTCAAATCATTAAAAGCAAGATCTTCAAACCCTACATATAGACAGCCCGCACGACTGTCTACTTCAATACGGCGCATATCAATATGATAAGGGACCAGTAGATCCAGTATCTCACGGGCCATACCGACCCGATCTTCACATCTCACCTCTAAACGCATGCCTGCTCCATTGCCAATCTCATGGGCTGCTAATCTAACACACTGAAAGATAGTTGCGACATTGGTCAAGCGATGCTTGGCTGCACGTTCTATTCACGACAAAAATACAGTATCATGCGTGGCCATTATTAGTCGAAATGGTCTCCTTATGCAGCTCGATAAAATCGACCTTAACCTTCTGCGTTATCTAGATTCTCTTCTTCGTGAGCAAAATGTCACGCACGCCGCCAATCAATTAGGCATCACACAACCTGCCATGAGTAATGGCCTACGTCGTTTACGAGACCTATTTCACGATCCATTACTGGTACGTACCAGCGATGGCATGATGCCAACCGCACTGGCTATTCAGCTGCAACCCCGTGTGCGTAGCATTTTACAATCCGTCGATGAAGTACTGCATTTAGGTCATAACTTTGATGCCGGCTCCAGCTCACGCGTGTTTCGCATCATGGCCAGTGATTACGCCGAAGCCACTCTGATTCCGCCACTGATGCAAAAACTGCAACAGGAAGCGCCAAACGTCATCATGGACGTGATGAACCCTAGCGATGTCAGTTTCCACGATGTTGAGAAGGGCAAAGTAGACTTGGTGATTAACCGCTTTGAGACTCTACCCCAGTCATTCCACCAGAAGTCCGTTTGGGTCGACCGTTTCTCTTGTTTAGTGCCCAATGATGATCGCTTTGACGAGGTCATGACACTGGAGCAATACCTTGAAGCACAACACGTTTGGGTGAGCAAAACGGGCTTTGGTGTCGGGGTTGGCATCCAACCAGAAGAGGTACAGAAGCTTGGCTGGGTCGATTCCACCCTTGCAGAACTGGGCCATAAGCGAAATATTCGCCTGTTCACACGCAGCTACAATGTGGCCATGCGCTCCACTGAGCAACTCGGACTAGTGGCGACACTGCCTTCACTGGCCACTCGTTTAATGCTGGACAGCCAAAACGTGAAAGTCGTTGAACCGCCTTTTGAGATTCCACCGATTGAGCTTAAGATGTTGTGGAGCCCTTTACTGCAACACGACCCAGGCCATATTTGGCTGCGCTCGACTATTGCAGGCTGTGCCAAGACCATTGCGGAAAAAGCCGACCTGTAAACCCTACTGTGCAAGACAAAAAAACGGCGCTCATCAGCGCCGTTTTGTTATACTCCAGTCACCCTTAAGGCAGCGTGTGTAAGCAAGTTTCTGCTTCGCCCTCAGAGGACACGGTGACCTCAAGGTCGGTGATGTGGCCATTCTTAATGCTGTAGCACCAACCGTGAATGGTCAGCTCCTGGCCACGCTTCCAAGCGTTTTGCACAATACTGGTCTGACACACGTTGGCCACCTGCTCAATGACATTCAGCTCACACAAGCGATCAAAGCGCTCGTTTTCATCCGTTAAAGTGTCCATTTCGGCTTTATGCAGACGATGGACGTCTTTAATGTGACGTAACCAGTTATCAATCAGGCCGTATTCTTTGGTTTCCATCGCCGCTTTGATACCACCACAGCCGTAATGCCCGACCACCATAATGTGCTTCACTTGCAGCACGTCTACGGCGTATTGAATCACGGACAAACAGTTCAAATCCGTGTGCACCACCACGTTGGCGATATTACGGTGAACAAACACTTCCCCTGGCAATAGGTCAACAATCTGGTTCGCAGGCACTCGGCTGTCAGCACAGCCTATCCATAGATAGTCAGGCTTTTGCTGCTCTGAAAGCTTATTGAAAAATGTCGGGTCTTCAGCATTGACTTTGGCAGCCCACTCACGGTTTTTATCAAACAGAACACCCAATTTACTCGACATGGTTTTTTCCTTGCTTCTGATACCAGCGCAACTTCACGTCCGCTGTAAGATCTATCTTTTGTAACGCTAGCGCAGCCTGTTTACCTTGGTAAGAGGCCTTATGAATATGCGGTGTCATGGCCAACAGACGCGCGATGTCCTCACCATTGTCCAATGAAAAAGCAAAACGCTGATCCACTTCATGACGCAGAACAAAGCCTTCGACACCCTCTGTGTACGTCACACGATGCGGCTTGATTTCAGGGTATAAAATTTGACGCAGTTCGATTAAGTGATCCGCGCCTGATTCCACCAGCAGCAACCAGCCTTGGTCCGCTAAAATGCGTGAGAACTCTGGGAACACCGGAAAACCAAAAGCGCACATCACCCAGTCAAAGCGCCCTTCTGCCACGGGCACATGGGCGTTGCTACCAACAATCCAATCAATGGTTTTAGCGCGCTTACTGGCATCGGTAATGGCCCATTTCGAAATGTCCAAACCGACGGCATCCATACTATGGGACGGCGTTAACTGCGCCACAATCTGACGCAAGTAGTGGCCTTCACCGCAACCCGCGTCAAACAAACGTAGTTCACTTAGCCGTTTCAAGGTTTCTGGAACGGAAGTAACGATTGCAGCGATGATCGGATCATAGTAGCCCTGCGCTAAGAAATCGCGACGTGCTGCCACCATTTCTTTGCTATCACCAGGGTCTTTTGAGTGCTTCTTTTGAACCGGCAGCAAGTTTATATAGCCCGTTTTGGCAATGTCGTAAGCGTGACCATTGGCACACACTAAGGAACGCTCTTGGCGAATTAAAGGCAATTGATCTAGCGGGCAGCACAGTTGTTCTAAAGCAGACACTCAGACTCCATTATCGGCGGGGAAATCAAATATATAATGGCGCGCATGTTACCAAAAAGCGCAGCAAATTAATGCGCTATATCACTACTAATTGGTGCTTTAGGACCATATACGACGCCTACACGAGGGATTGCACACTCATCTGAGCATGAGTTTGAAAATTTTTCTAGGTAGACTTCAAAGTCAGTGCAGGACATCGGCTTAGCAAATAAATAGCCCTGTACTTCCTGACATTGGTAATCGGTCAGCAAACTCATTTGTTGACGGTTCTCAACACCTTCGGCAATGACTTTTAAATTCAGGCTTTGCGCCATGGCAATGGTGGCTTTAACAATGGCATCGTCTTCACCATCTATGCCCAAGTCTTGGATAAAAGAGCGGTCAATTTTCAGCGCTTGGATCGGGAATTTTTTCAAATACGCCAGCGATGAGTAGCCGGTGCCAAAATCGTCGATGGATAGCGAAACGCCCATTTCCCGAAAATCATGCAGTTTTTTAATGGTGCCATGCACGTCCGACATCAGCATGCTTTCTGTCAGCTCAAGCTCTAATAACTTTGGATTGATGTCCGTTTCATCGAGTATTTGTTGCACCACATCGACTAGGTTCGGCTGCAGAAACTGACGGCCAGATAAATTCACTGATAAGCTAATCGGAGCCAAACCTTGCTCTTGCCAGATTTTGAGCTGTTGGCAAGCACGTCGAATGACCCATTCCCCTAATGGCAGAATCAAGCCACTTTCCTCGGCAATCGGAATAAACTTATCTGGTGCAATCATGCCCCATTCCGGATGATGCCAGCGAATCAGGGCTTCCGCGCCGACGGTTTGCTCATCTAAAGAGCGCACTTTGGGCTGATAATACAGTTCAAACTGGCCTTCTTCGATGGCCTTACGCAAGCCACCACCTAGTGTCAGATAAGCATTGAAGCCTTCACTCATGACCTCTTCGTAAACACGATAGCCATTATGAGCATTGGCTTTAGAACGATACATGGCCGCATCGGCGTTCATTAATAGGGTATCTATATCGCTGCCATGCATGGGGTAACAGGCAATGCCAATGCTAGTGGTAATCAGCATCTCCATGTCAGAAACGGGGTATGACTGTACGCCCGTTTCATTGATTTGACGCGCAATATCTTCTAACTCTGTAATGTCCTGTACATGCTCCATCACCACCACAAACTCATCCCCGCCTAAGCGATACAAACAAGAACGAGTTGGAATGGTGGTTTTAATGCGATTGGCTACTTGCTGCAATAGCTGATCACCGACGCGATGACCAAAGGTATCATTGACGACTTTAAAACCATCCAAGTCAAGATACATAACGCCAAACATACGTTCACGTTTATTGGCCGTCGCTTTAGCAATCTCAAGCTGTTGGTACAACAAACTGCGGTTCGGCAAGTGCGTCAGGCCATCGTAATTTTGCAAGCGGTACAACTGGACTTCATAGTCGCGCAGCTCTTGGATGTCTTGCGCATAAATATCAATATGACCGTTTTGCGGGTTTTGGTGGGCTTCCAGTTGGAACCAGCGCACCCCTTCAACAGTAGACAAACGAATTTCCTGATGAAACTCACGCTCACGCTGTACACGGTCAATAAAGTATTGCGCGGCACTTTGCACAGCAAACATAGAACGAATGTTCTGTAATTCTGGGAATAATGCGTTGGCACGTGAACTGAGAAACGCTTTCTCGCCCTCGCCCGTGAATGACATCAGGATGAGTGAGTTCAAGCGCTCAGGGATGCTTTTATTACCATAACTACGAGGTACATATTGCGCCGTTTCAGCAGGACAAGGGTAGGCCTCAACGGAAAAACCGTGGCGTGACTCCCCTAGCGAGATCACCGTTGCGGTGCAGCGATACAGTTCATCTTGGGTATCGCGTAGTAGCCAATGAAAGCACAACAAAGTACTTTGCTGTGCTTGGGCTAGGAAATGAGCCAAATCATGCTTTAACTCATGATGGATATAGACCAGTCCGTCACGGCAAACGCCCAACGCCTCACCAAAGCGCTGCTTGGCAATAGCATTACTCCATGACACGGTTCCTTGTGCGACATCTATAACCCAAGCGGCCTTCTTGGGGCTTGGCACTAAGAACTCAACGGTGTCGGACATCTAAATACGTTTGAAAAAAATAATTAGCGCATAGTTATGCCTGAAGCCTAGGCTATTTTCAATAGCTACCAATTGTCTGGGCAAACAAACAACCAAAAAATCTCGTGCTGACGATCGACGTCTGTATGTCGACAGGAGAACAATACTGGACGCGGATCCTCGTCAAAGCGCTGTGCCAACGTCTGCAGCAAGGTCGCAGAGATCTGCTGCGTTACACTCTCCCCTGTTGCAGGAGTGATCCAATTCGGTTTGTTCGCTTCCTGCAAGTCACACAGATACCCTTGCAACGTCAAAAGTTGGGAACACCTTAGCCAAGCAGAGTGGTGCTTGGCCAGGGAAAAAAAGGCTGACGCTTGCTCTGACAGCGTATAGAAGTGGCGGCCGTAGATCATTAAGTTGGGCTGAACAGCCGTGCTTAACGACGCCTCTTGCAGCCACTCTTGGCCCGCAGGCGTGTGTAGGATCGCTAACTGATGCTGACGTGCATGGCTGACCTTTTTGGCTAAGCTGTCATTTTTATTAGGGCCAATCCAATGGTTGGGAAACAGATCGGGGCGCTCTAAATAAAACTTTAACGCGATCTCAAACTGCAGCACACGGCCGTTACAGTCGCGCACCACTAAGTCTACTTCACCAAGAGTTTTACCGTTTGTTTGAATTTGTTCGTGCTCCGCCAACACCTCGAGCGTAGTGAAATGCTCAACCGCGAAAGAGAATAACTGCTCAAAGTAAGTCCCCAAAAAATGGGATTTCGCAGCCGCCATATGGGCAATCAAGGAGGTCGGATCGGCGCATAAGCGCTCAAAGCAGGCACGCCAATCTTGACGTAAGAACCCAGACAAAGGCTCATCGCAAACAAAGCTCTCACGCTCTTGCAGCAACCATTCCAAATCGGCCAGTAACGACGCCCCAGCGTAGATCATAATTGGCTCGAGCGGGTTAAAAAACGATCTAAGGCATCACATACCAGCATCAGATGTTTGACTTTCTGAGGCTCTAAGCCGCGAAAGGCTTCTTCAACCATCGGCGAGATATGGCAGCGTTGGGGTAAGGGCTGCTGCTGTTCGATCATTTCCTTAAAGCGCTCAATCAGCACATAACGCAACCACTGCTCGAACGTCATAGTATCAATACAAAATGGCTGTTCTGACGCCAGCGCCTCGCTAGACGGCGCCTTCGTTTCCCATACTTGTGCCGCTTGCATAGCCATTTGCAGCTCTAATACAAGATCCGCCAACTCGGTATAACGTTGAATCGATTGGGACAACTGATTTCTCTCCTAAAAAACGGTATGATGCGAAGCTTTTTAAATCCACATCAGTTTGGGTGCACATCACTGCTATGCAAAATATTGAATCATTAAGCGATCTTTTCAGTGCCGTTGGGTGCAAGGCCTCATTTTACGACGTTGGCCGCTACATTACGAAAATCACGCCACAACAGGTTATTCAGTTCGATAAAAAGCAACAAGTTTACCCGTATGGCTTTCGCAAGCAAGCTTGGCTTGCCTGTGTACTCACCGAACAACAAGCACAAACAAATGATGGCCAAGTGGTGTGGTTCTTACGTTTACCGTTAGACGAGTCTGGCTGCCTCAACCTTGGCGCCCGCGATCACTTTATTAAGACCATCGTGGATAAAATCCTGCACAAAGGCGCTGAACAAGGGGTTCAAGAAGCCCTTGAAGACAACCCTTATGCCTTCCAGCCGGATCAAGACCGCCTGGCTAGCTTCCATGCGATCCTTGCACGCGACCTTAAGCAACCGCCATCGCAGTACTTTTCAGCGGTACTGGACTATTTGAAGGGCGATGATTTGCACAGCGAAGACACTTGGAATCAATTAGGCATCCAAGGCTTGGCCGATTTGGCCGCGCGCAATACCGATAAGAGCCTAGACAGCGTGATTGTCACCGCTATTGAGCAAGCCCCGAATGAAGTGCGCTTTCCCCTATGTCATGCTCTCGAACATCACGTGCAAAGTGACGCAGTCGTCAAAGCAGTGTGCGAACAAATGCTATCTGACACTGTATCCACTGCGGATGCCGCCCACTTTGTACGCGCCATCGCTCGCACTGAGTTTGTCACGGAGCTATTTATTCCATTGTTTACCATGCTAGGGGATATCAGCCATTGTGACGATGAGCAACTGGAATTGATCGCATCCTTGGTGGCGAAATGTCCGCACTGGGTGGCGGAGCAAGGTCAACTATTGCGTATTATTTTGGAAAAACTGGCGCACCGTGATGATAGCCAACTGGGCTTCAAACACATTGTTGCAGAACTGACTCAACAGCCAGAAACACGCACCGAATGCTGGCATATTTTGCGCTCTGACCATGCCAGTCAAGCACTGCAAAATGCCGTGGCTAATCTGTTTACTCCTGCATCCTCAACCTTGCAGTAAGATCCATAAGAACTGCCCGCCATTCAGTTAATGGCGGGTATGTTTGGGCTCTACCATTGAACGCATCTCTTTACGATGCTCTTTAAACTCATCACTGAGTTCATAATTACCATCATCAGTGTGCTGTAATGCGCCACGACTGACTAAGGCTTCCAATGTTTTTGGTAAGACTTTCTGACGGCGTTTGCCCTTCACAAAGAAATATTGATCATCCACCTGGATCAGTTCGAAACCTGTCTCGAGAAACCCGACACAAAGGTTTTGAGTTGGTGTTAATTTCAATTTCATCGCGTCACCCTCAACCAAACTAATTGATTTACTGAGGTAACTATAGACAAAAAATCGGATAACAGGACGTTATTGAAGAGAAAGGGCAAGCGGATTGCACCAAACTTACCCTTTTTGGCCGTTACTGTGCGAACACAACCGTTTTGTTGCCATGCACTAGCACACGATCTTCAATGTGATAACTCAAACCACGGGACAGCACCAGCTTTTCGATATCTTTGCCCAAACGCACCATATCTGTCGCCGAATGGCTGTGACGAACACGGATCACATCTTGCTCGATGATTGGCCCCGCATCCAAATCAGCCGTCACATAATGGCAGGTAGCGCCGATCAACTTCACCCCACGCACCGCCGCTTGGTGATAAGGCTTGGCACCAATAAAAGATGGCAAGAAGCTATGGTGAATGTTGATCACACGGAAGCGGTATTTCTCACACAGGTATTCGGGGAAGATCTGCATGTAACGCGCCAAGACGATGGTATCGGCACCGGACTCATCGATGGCTGTTTCAATCGCTTGAAAGGCGGGTAGTTTGTCTTCTTTTGGCACATTGATGCAGTGATACGGAATCTTGTACCACTCCACCATAGAGCGCAAATCTTCATGGTTGGCAATCACACCGACGATATCGCATTGCAACTCACCCGTGTGCCAGCGATGCAATAAGTCGTTCAGACAGTGGGACTCTTTGGTCGCCATCAGCATCACTTTGGGCTTATCTTCACTGCTGTTAATAAACCAGTCCATGTCGAACTCTGCGGCAATCTTGGCAAACTCCGCACGGAAGGTTTCAAGATCTACGGTCATGCTCTCGGCATCAATGACATGCCGCATAAAGAACCATTTTTGCTCGGGACCAGTGTGGTGGTTCGCTTCAACAATCGAACCATTGCGCTCATTCAAATACTGGCTCACAGCCGCTACGATACCAACTCGATCTGGGCAACTGATCACTAAACGATACGTTTTGCTCATAGTCTCTACTACTTTTATAAGATCCAGATTGCCCTAGCCACAGCGACCAAGGCCATCCGAATTAATGGGGAAAAGTTTTATCTACTATTTATGTCGCAAAACCCAGCATTGGTGAATCTTCTGATTACGCTCAAAATCCGGGTCAAGCGACTGGCGAGTGATGTCTTTCACCTCATAGCGTTCACTGAGTGCTGGATCCAGCTCAAAGCGACGGTAGTTGTTCGAGAAAATCAATTCGCCATCTTTATGTAAACGCGCCATAGCAAGGTCGATCAGATCCACGTGATCACGTTGAATATCCAATACGCCGGCCATTTTTTTAGAGTTAGAGAAGGTTGGCGGATCCATAAAGATCAAATCGAACTCATCCTCTGAATTGCGTAACCATTCAAAGCAGTCCGCACGCACGACTTTGTGGTCGCGCTCAGAGAATTCGTTCAGTTCCAAGTTTCGACGTGACCACTCCGTGTAGGTATTGGACATATCGACACTTAGAGTGCTCTTCGCTCCACCCTGCCCTGCATGCACAGAAGCCGAGGCGGTGTAACAGAATAGGTTTAAGAAGCGTGCGCCATTGGCTTTATCTTGAATCAGCTTACGTACTGGACGGTGATCTAAGAACAAGCCTGTATCCAGGTAGTCTTTCAGGTTAACAATGAAATCACAACCGTGTTCCTCGACGATCATTTCGTGCTGCTGCTGATCGACTTTTTCATACTGATTCTTACCTGACTGACGTAATCGCTGTTTAACGACCACATTCGTCTCAGGAATATTCAGTGCCAATGGAATGGCTGAAACCGCTTCAAATAAACGTTGTTGTGCTTTGTTTTCGTCAACACTCTTAGGCGCTTGGTACTCTTGCACGTGTGCCCAATCATTGTAGATATCGATCGCCACCGAGTATTCCGGCATGTCCGCATCGTAGACACGGTAACAAGTGACTTTCTCTTTATCCAACCACTTACGCAGCTTCTTCTGGTTTTTCTGCAAACGGTTAACCACCATTTGCGCACCAGAGGACAAACCTACTTGTTCACGACTGCCAGCTTTGATGTGGCTTTCTGCAATTGGGAAACGGTAAGCACGACACTCCAAACCACCGTTTAATACTCGGGTGCTTTTCTCAGGGCGAATCGGTATTTGACGAGCAAGGTTTTCGCTGCTGGTCAACAGCATCATTTCCCCTTCCGACGCGTGTTCAATCGCCCAATCGCCCAGCTGGCGGTACAAGGCAACCAGCGCCATCTCGTCCCCTAAACGCTCACCATAAGGTGGGTTGACCATGATCAACGTCGGCTGTTTGTCCCAGTTAAACTCATGCTGTTGGAAAGCAGACATTTCAACCTTCACAATGCCGGATAGTCCTGCGCGTTTAATGTTTTCACGAGCCGCTGCGATGGCTTTTTGCTCACGGTCGGTGCCTTGGAAAGACACGCTTAGGTCTTCAGGCGCAACACGTTCGTTTTTCGCAACATCGTTCAGCTGCTGCCACATACGGTGATCGTGCTGCTTCCAGCCTTTAAAGCCCCAATATTGGCGACGGGCGCCAGGTGCAATGTTCAAAGAAATCAGCGCGGCTTCCACCAAGAACGTCGCCGAACCACACATGGGGTCCACCAGTTGTTGGAACTTACAATCTTTGCTCCAACCTGCACGCAGCAATAGACCGGCGGCTAAGTTTTCTTTCAGCGGCGCCATAGCGCCCTGCTGACGGTAGCCACGACGGTGCATACTTTCGCCGGACATATCCAAGCTGAGCACCGCTTGATCGCGTTTGATCTTCAGCGCGATGCGCAGGTCTGGGTTTTGTTTTTCAACACTAGGACGACGACCACTTCGTTTCATAAAGTAGTCAGCAATGGCATCTTTGGTACGCACCGCACCAAACTGAGTATTACGAATGGAGTGGTTAGTACCATGACAGTCTATTGCAATGGTACTGTCGGCACTCATGTGCTCGGACCATTCCAGAGCAGCAACGCCTTGATACAGATCATCTGCGCTGTCAATTTTAAAGCTCGTCAACGGCATCATTACGCGCGTCGCCACACGCGACCACAAACACGCTAGATACATGCCGCGTAAGTCAGTCGTCAATTTCACCTGAGCTTCACCTAGGCGCGTTTCGGTCAACCCCAGATCATGCAGCTCTTTTTCAAGGATATTTTCCAAGCCAATTGGGCAAGTCAATTCCAGCGATATTGGTTGTACACTAGCGTCGCTAGGAGTCTGTTCAGAATCGTGTGTCATCTTTATTACTTTTAAGTGAATTTTTGAATTTCGTTAGAGCAAAGTGTTTTTAGACAAACGCCGCTCACTCATCTATTAATTAAAGTTCACTTACATTGAAAAGAGAACTGAGAGGAACGTATTTATGAAGAAACAAAAACGAGATCTTCATCAAAGAGCGTATGTACGTGGCTACCGAGCTGGCATGGCTGGCAAATCGAAAGCCCTTTCAGAGCAATGTCATTCGTCCGCTCGTCCTGATTGGTTAGCAGGCTGGCGAGAAGGTCGAGGTGACATGTGGGATGGTCTCACCCCTGTCGACGGAACTTATAAAGCCGCAGGTTTTTCTCAGTAAAACAACTAAACCCTATTCTAACAAAAAGGCCAGTCAATCGACTGGCCTTTTTGTGTTTATTTGCCTAGACGATTTTTACGAATGTAAGCATCCGTGGCAGCAATCGCTTCGTGCACCAACTCAGGGCCACGGTAGATAAAGCCAGAATAGATCTGTACCAGCTTAGCACCGGCTTGCAGTTTTTCCACCGCATCCGCACCGGACAAGATACCACCCACACCAATGACTGGCAGCTCGCTCTGTAAATGATCGCACAGTACGCTGACCACATGCGTTGAAGCATCTTTCACTGGCGCGCCACTTAAACCGCCCGCTTCGGTCGCGTATTTGTGGCCTGCCACGGCGTCACGAGACAAGGTGGTGTTAGTGGCGATGATGGCATCGACTTTTTGCTCAACCAAGGTATCCGCCACCATTTTGATCTCATCGTCGCTCATATCTGGCGCAATTTTCACGGCCAGTGGCACCGTACGACCATTTTCAGCGGCATAGCGGTTCTTCGCTTCGACCAATGGTGAAATCAATTGCGCGAGACTTTCCCCAAACTGTAGCGAACGCAGTCCAGGTGTGTTCGGCGAGCTAATGTTCGCCGTGATGTAATCGGCATAGGGAATCACTTGCTCCAAGCAAGTTAGGTAGTCTGACGCCGCATCTTCCACCGAGGTCGTTAGGTTCTTACCAATGTTTACCCCGAGCACGCCTTTAAATTGATGCTGGCGAATGCGCGACACCATGTGTTCCACGCCTTTGTTGTTAAAGCCCATGCGGTTGATGATGGCCTCATGTTCAGGCAAACGGAAAAGACGTGGCTTAGGATTTCCAGACTGCCCCTTTGGCGTCACGGTACCCACTTCAACAAAACCAAAGCCCAGCGCACCCAATGCCTCAAAGGCATCTGCGTTCTTATCTAAACCCGCCGCCAAGCCCACTGCATTGGGAAACTCAATGCCCATGACATTCACTGGTGTTGCCGCTGCCTCATGGGCATACAGTGACGTCAAACCTAAGCGTGCTGACGCCCCTAACACATCCAGCGATAATTCATGGGATACTTCAGGGTCTAATTTGAACAGTAGCGAACGAGCTAAGTTATACATATGAGTTAGCCTAATGATCTGTGGGGTTGTAGGGGATTAAAGAATTTTATCTATTTTGACGAGTTTTTTGTTTTCATCAAACTCGACCTCAAAGGCACCGTAAACACCTTTGTGCGTGACAAAGCGCTGAAAGATCGATAATGGCAGTTGAATCATGCGTCCATCTCGACTGCGCGCCACGAGGTATTTCATTGAGCCTTGATACATTTCCTTGTATTTATAAGCTGGAAGACTTACGTCTATAGTAACTTTTGCCATGACATGCCTTACACACAACGCTCTCTTGAACTTCTTGATCAAGAAGAGGTTTAAACTTAGATACGATGCTGGTTATTATATTGGCTTGACGGGTATTTTGACAGCAGTATAAGGGCTTACAGTAGTATGGAAGCAGTAATTGAACGTCTTAAAGAGCACTTAAATCATTCGATCGTCGGACAAGGCGCTTTAATTGATGATTTGCTGGTGGCACTGATCGCCAAAGGTCACGTACTGTTGGAGGGCCCACCAGGGATTGCCAAAACCACGGCGGCCAAAGCGTTAGCCAATGCCATCCAAGCCAGTTTTCAGCGCATTCAATTTACCCCTGACCTGTTGCCTGGGGACGTGACCGGTTCCGATATTTACCAACAGCATAGCGGCCAGTTTCAATTTACCGCGGGCCCCATCATGCACGACATCGTGTTAGCGGACGAGATCAACCGCGCCCCCGCCAAAGTGCAATCCGCTTTATTGGAAGCCATGGGCGAGCGCCAAATTACCGTGGGCAGCGCCACTTACCCACTTTCCGAGTTGTTCTTCGTTATCGCCACACAAAACCCGATCGAGCAGGAAGGTACCTACCCGCTCCCCGAAGCGCAGCTCGACCGTTTCCTAATGAAAATTCAGGTGGATTACCCGGATCTTGAAACCGAGCTGCAGGTATTACACCTGATCCGCGAACAAGACAAACACGGCGGTGGGGCAACCACAGCCCCGGTGGTGACACTGGATGACATCGCCGCACTGCAAAAAACGGCGCTTAACATTTACATGGCCGATGCGGTTGAACAGTACATTGTGCACCTGGTGATGGCCACACGCCATCCAGACAAATATTTCGAGGACGAGGGCAAAATGGCGGCCATGATTGAATACGGCGTCAGCCCTCGTGCGACCTTGGCGTTGGACCGCTGTGCACGTGCTCACGCAGTCATTGCCGGACGCGATTATGTTACCCCTGACGATGTCCGCGCGGTGGTCCACAATGTCTTCCGTCACCGCATTGTGCCATCTTTCCAAGCCATTGCGCAGAACCTCAGTAATGATCAGTTAATCAATATGTTATTAGCCAAAGTCCCTGTACTTTAAACCATGAATGAGTTGATTATCCCACCGTCACCTGAGCTTAGCAGCGAACAGATCCTTGCCCTAGGCGGTTACGCCAAGGCCTTAGGGCAAGCGCGCAACATGCCGCGCTCGCATCTATTGGCGGGTAACTTACAGAGCAAGAAAAAGGGCCATGGCTTAGAGCTGCATGAGATTCGTCCCTATGCCATCAGCGATGAAGCGCGCCACATTGATTGGCGCGTCACCGCACGCACCGGAGAAGCCCATACGCGAATTTACACCGAAGACAGCGAGCACCGTACGCTGGTGGTGTTAAGTTTATCCACAGACGCGTATTTCGGCACTCAGACCACCTTTATCAGCACGCGCTTGGCACAACTCGCCGCCTTGATCAGTTGGCGCTGCTATGCCCAACGTGAACCTGTGGGGCTGGCCGTGCACGCTGGCACAGCACAGCTGACCCCCATCATTCGAGATTGGCAACAATTTGGTCAGCAATTGGCCGAGAGCACACTTATCGAGCAACGAGAGCAGTGTTCACCTGTCTTTAGCCTGCCCCATTTGGCCCATCTACGTGGCTATTCAGTGATTGTCTTGAGCGACCAGCTGTCTGTAGCCGACAACAGTCAAGCGGCGTTTGCGCAATTAGCGCAACATAACCGTGTGCATTGGCTTGCCGTTGACGACCCTAACACCTTTCAATTGCCAGACGGTGAGTATCTGTTCGCCCACCGTAGCGGCTCGAAAGCAATTCAAGTAAACACTCAACAAAAGCAGCAAGCGCAGTCTCGTCACCAGCAGCAGCGACAACGGTTAGACGAATACTTATCAGGTCTAGGCATTTTGCATTTAACCTTTAGTGTCGACGATTCGCCAGTGGCCATTGCTCGAGAGCTGCTGTTACGTGGAGTCATTCATTGATGTCGATGACCATTGAGCTGCCCAACAAAGCTTACATGCTGCCGCAAGCCATCCCTGAGTGGCCACCCGTTTGGTGGTTTTGGCTGGTCGTGGCGGCCGCAATCTTATTACTCGCCTTGCTCGTGTTCAGCTTAGTACGCCGTCATCGACAACGTGCCTATCGTCGGGAGGCACTGGCACAATTGTCACAGACCCAAGAACTGAGCGACCAAGCGCTCATCGAATTGTGCCTCAGTGTAATCAAGCGTTGTTTGATGACCGAAGGTAAACAGGAGCTGGTCAGTATCCCGACCAGCGAGCTGCTGCCGATTCTCGATCGGCACAACAAGCGATCTAAAATCAAACTAGCAGTGTATGAAGCTTGCTTTACCAGCGCCATCTATCAGCCTAATAGTCAATTAAGTGCCGACGAACGTGAAGCACTGCTGCGCGTCACCAAAGCTTGGATAAGGGGGCACCGTGCTTGATTTACAATGGCCTTGGGCTCTGTTATTGCTCCCTTTACCGTTACTTGCTTGGTGGTTTAAAAAGCCCCATCAAAACAATGCAACACCTGTATATTGGCGCCATAGCACCTTATTAGAAAACGCGGGGCACAACGGCAGCACCACACAAAGTAAATTCGCACTATTGTTATTATGCCTAGCTTGGCTGTGCCTAGTTACCGCCATCAGTCGTCCCACATGGCTTGGAGAAGCCACGCGCATCCCGCCAACCGGCAGGGACTTACTGATTGCTTTAGATTTATCTGGCAGCATGCAAATTTCCGATATGACGCTAAACGATCAGCCTGCCGATCGTCTGTCGGCGGCGAAAGAAGTATTGGCGCAATTTATTCAGGCGCGCCGTGGTGATCGCATCGGCATCATAGTGTTTGGCAGCAAAGCCTATTTACAAGCGCCGTTAAGCTACGATTTGAACACCATCAATCAACTGGTACAAGAAAGTCAGATTGGCTTTGCCGGTGAGCAAACCGCCATCGGTGATGCCATTGGCTTAGGCATCAAACGTTTGCAAGACAAAGCTGCAGAGCAAAAAGTGCTGATTCTAATGACCGATGGCGCGAATACGGCTGGGCGCGTTAGCCCACTGCAAGCAGCCGACATCGCGGCACGTGAAGGCGTCACCATCCACACCATTGGCATTGGCGCGGAGCAAATGACGGTCCAGGGTTTCTTTGGTCCCAAAGTAATCAACCCTTCCAGCGACTTAGACGAGCCCTTGCTGACCAACATCGCCGCCTTGACCAATGGTCAGTTTTTTCGCGCCCGCAGCACCCATGAACTGCGTCAAGTGTATGAGGTGTTAGAACAACTGGAGCCAACCCCTTCCGATGACATCCTACAGCGCCCGAAAACCACCTTATTTCATTGGCTAGGACTAGCGGCTGCGGCCCTGTTTGGCTTGGCTTTGATTGCCACGAGGCGTTTGCGATTCAATCTTAGGAGACCATCATGAGTCTGTATGATTGGCTGCATTTCAATCGCCCTATTTGGCTACTGTTTATCCCCATCATCTGGTTACTGGCCAGTCTGCTCACTTGGCAACGCTCTGACAAAGCCTTGAAAAGCGCCGTTGCAGAGCACTTGATCCCCTATTTGACCCATTCAGCAGGGCAGAACAAGCCCCAGAAATGGCTCGGCCTGATCAGTGTCAGCTTGCTTTTTGTTGGCTTATCCGGCATCAGCTTTAGCAAAACGGAAACCGAGCTGTACAGCCCAAACCAAAAGACAGTGTTTATTGTCGATCAGTCATTGTCCATGTATGCCACCGATATGCGCCCCAATCGACTGACCCGTGAGAAGCAAATCTTGCGCGATATCCTGCGCGGCGACTTAGAAGGCGAAATGGCACTGATTGCCTACGCTGGCGACGCCTACGTGGTGAGTCCCTTTACGCAAGACCGAGAAACCTTGACCCATTTTCTAGTCGCCCTCGACCCCTTGATCATGCCGCTATATGGCAGCAATTTGGCCGGCGCCTTAGCGCAAGCACAACAGCTTATTCACGCGGATGATGCGCCCTATACCAGTTTCGTCGTACTGACCGATGACATCCGTCGTTCAGACATCGAGCAAATGGCTCAGGTACGCGAAGCCAACATTAGCCTTGAAGTCATCAGCATTGGATCGGCTGACGGCGCCACCATTCAACTGCCTGACGGCCAGATTCTGCGCCATCAAGGTATCCCCGCCATCCCCAAAGTGCCCCTTGAGCAAATTGAGCAAGCCACCACAGAGCTAGGCGGACATTACTACTCTCACCAAGCGTCACTTGCAGAGTTAGCTCGTGTCGGTAGCCATATCCGCCCATCGCAAGAAGCAACCAAATCGCAATTTAGCGGCATCACATGGCAGGAACAGGGCCATTGGTTTGCCCTCCCCTTCTTAGCCTGGCTGCTGTGGCAGTTCCGCGGTGGCTATGTGCTGATGTTACTGATGACGTTTGCAATGCCCATGCAAGACGCTAAAGCAGCGCCTCTTGATTGGTTTAAAACGGATGACCAAAAAGGTCAGCAAGCGTTTAACCAAGGGGATTGGCAAAGTGCCTCACAATGGTTCCACGACCCACGCTGGAAAGCCGCCAGCGATTACGCCAATGAGGCCTACGACAGTACCAGCAATACCCTGTTACCCCTCGCCTCTAGCGCCGCCGACTTTTACAATTTAGGCAATGCACTGGCCCTGCAAGAGGACCTTGAAGGCGCGGCTAACGCTTACCAGGAAGCCCTGTCTCGGCAGCCAGACCTAAAACAGGCACAAGAAAATTTAGACTACATTGAACAGCTGTTAGAGCAGCAAGCACAAGAGCAAGCGCAGCAAAACCAGAACCAACAGAACGAAACGTCACCACCTGACAATGGCTCAGCGCAGAATGATCCGTCGTCCTCACCCGAGAATGGCGAGCCTGAGTCAGACAAAATACCGCAAAAACAAGACAATAATCCCCAAAAGCGGGATAATCAAAGTGAACCAGATACGCACTCAGAGGCAGACGCTCAAAGTGCGGACACAATGGACATGGAACAGCAGCAAGCTTTAGAACAATGGTTACGTCAAATCCAAGACGACCCAGGAACCTTGTTACAACGCAAGCTGTGGTATCTGCATCAAGAACGACGCAATGAAAACCGCTTTAATCAAGAGGAAGGGCGACAACCATGGTAGCCAACTCAACACATCTACCACAACAGGCGTTGCAATGGCTGTGTGCCTTGCTGATGGCACTGTGCCTAATCAATGTCGCCCACGCCGACCAAGTGACCGCAGCCCTAGACAAAAATGTGGTGGCTGAAAACGAAGTGGTGCAACTGACCATTCGCACCGACTTTCCAAACACCGGCAATGGCCCTGATCTGTCTGCCTTGAAGCGTGACTTTGAAATTTTAGGACGTAGCCAAAACAGCCAATTCAGCTTTAACCTTGGCACCAACCAAGCGCTGAATTTTTGGGTCGTCACCCTAATGCCAAAAGCCATTGGCAACTTCCAAATCCCGCCTATTCAAGTCGGCGACCAAGCGTCCGAACCACTGTTTCTTGAAGTGAAGCCAGCGCAACAGATGACCGACCGTAACGGCAACCCTTTGGTTATGCTCAAATTCAGAGCCGATAAGAGCGAACCTTATGTGCAACAGCAAGTGCTCATCACGCTAGAACTGTATACCGCCGTGGCGTTGCAGAATGCCAGCCTGTCGATGCCCAACCACCCTAACTTGCTGACCGAGCGCCTAGTCGACGATCAAATGCGTTACGAAGACATTGATGGCACCTCTTACCAAGTGATGACCCGTGAATATGTGGCCTTCCCACAGCGCAGCGGTATGCTTGAATTGAATAATCAGAGTGTGGAAGCCTTAGTCAATACCCGTAATGGCACCCGTAAAATTAATGTCAAAAGTACGCCCATTACACTCAACGTGCTGCCCATCCCTGCGTCTTACGGTAATTCCAACTGGCTGCCTACCGACGCCGTGGCGGTGCGTTCCCATATCAGCAATACTGTCAGCAATCCGCGCGTAGGCGACACCTTAATTTGGGAAATAGACATCACCGCCCAAGGCGTATTGGGAGAGCAACTGCCGACGCTCAATTTTGCCAGCACTCGTGCTTACAAGCTGTACCCGACCTCGCCCAATTTTGATACCAATAAATCCATCAGTGGCGTATCGGGACATGAATCGATGCGGATTGAAGTAGTGCCCACACAATCAGGCCCGCTCGAGCTACCGACTGTAGACGTGACCTATTGGGACCCCACCTCACGCAGTATCAAAACCGCTAGCGCGAAAGCGCCTGTGATCGACGTGGCTCCCCTACCTGGTACGGCGGATGCCACTAACAGCAACGACTTGAGCAACAATGCTGCTGCCAACGCGAACGGTGGTAGCAGCGAGGTTACTAATCTACCACCGCAACCGACGTCAGTGGCTCCGATTTCACTAGCCAAGCAGCGCTCAACGCCAGCCACTCAGGCAACGCAACCAGACAACGACTCGCCTGCCCCACTAGAAGTGGTGGTTCAGCCTGCGAATGACAGTAGCGGGGCTTGGAAAGGCGTCTTAGCCGCGGGCCTGATCGGCATTGGTTTGATTGGCTTAGGCACATGGCTATGGCTGCGTCGAAAGGGCCGTGAGCAGGACGCCAACAACGAGGATGTCCCTACATTACAAGAGTTTGCCCCACTCTCTCATGGCAACGAAACACAAGCCTATGAAGCACTGATCAACGGCTGCCGTAATAATCACCTAGGCACATTACAAGCCAACCTTTTGGAATGGGCGCGTCACCGTTGGGGCGACGGCACTATCCGTGGTACCGACGACATTAAGCGCTTGGCAGACAACCCTCATTTGACGCAGTTGCTGATGGAAGCAGAATTGGTTATGTACTCATCTGCCGCCGCCACTCAATGGGATGGCAATGCCCTCGCAGACGCCCTCGAGGAATATGTCACAGGGCAAGCCAAACCATCACAAGCCAGTCAATTGAAAACACTGTACCCAAATTTTTAAGTGACAGGAGCTGTAACATTATGAGTTCAAATCACCAGTCCGGCATCACCGCCGAAGCATCCAGTGATGCCACCTTCATTTTGTTGGATGCCGTACCGGAAAAAGAGGCACAATTACGTCAGGCCCTCGCAGCCTTTCCAGAATTAATTCGATCTATTCAACAGCAATTCCCAGATGCCCAACTGCACGCGGCAATCGGCTTTTCGTGCCATAGCTTCACACGTATTACAGAGCAATCAGCCCCCAAAGAGCTGGCGCCTTTTCCGAGTTTTTCAGGTCAATACCTGTCAGTCACGGATGCTCCTTATGACATCCTGATGCACATTCGAGCCCATCTCCATGATGCCACACACATACTAGCACTTAGTTTATTTAAGGCATTGGCAGACACTGTCACGCTGCGTGAACAAACTAATGGCTTTAAATACTTAGATAATCGTGACTTTACGGGCTTCGTTGACGGCACAGAAAACCCGCAAGGTGATGAACGCCCCGCGGTGGCGTTGGTGGGCACAGAAGACCCTGATTTCCAAGGTGGCTCCTACTTAAACTACATGAAATTTGTCCATGATTTAGAACATTGGGAGCACCAAGCCCTGCAAACGCAAGAAGACACCTATGGCCGTACTAAGTACGACAATGAGGAATACCCGTCTGCTGAAAAGTCCCCCCACGCCCACACCAAACGCACCTCGCTAAAAGATGAGCACGGCAAATCGCTGGAAATATTACGTCAAAGCATGCCATTTGGTGATTTACAGCAGCAAGGCCTGGTGTTCGTCAGCTACTCTAAAACACCGATGATCTTTGATTTGATGCTAAAAAGCATGATCGAAGGGGATGAACAGGGGCGTGCCGACCACCTGATGCAGTACACCCATGCCACTTCAGGCAGCACCTTCTTTGTGCCGACACTGAGCTTTTTAACACAGCTTGCTTAAAGTCATCAGCGTTTCTATAGATAAAAAAATACCACGCCTAGGCGTGGTATTTTTGTTTTAACGGCAAGGTTTCGTTAGTTTCGCACAATCTCAGCGGCATTTTGCAACGTCTCTTGCTGCGCACGCAAAGTTAAGGTGCTTAACGTTTGCGACAAGTAGTTTTGGTACACCTCTTTTTGCGCTTCCTCAACCACGTTGTCACCTTCCGTAACAGACGTTAGTCGAATCGCTACTAGATCGCCATTAGAGGCCGTTTCAACCCCCGTTGTCACATCACCTTCAGCAGGGTGCGCCAAGCCAAATGCCAACGAAGCAACTTCGTCTTGACCACGCTCAGCCGCCTCAACAAGCGTCCAGTTTGTCTCGCCTGAGACTAGCGCCTGCTCAGCTTGCGCTTGTAACTCATCAACAGCTTTTTGCTGAACCACGATCGAAGCAATCACATCTTTCGCCTCAGCAAAGGTTTGCTGGGCCGCAGGTTTGTGGTCATTGACATGAACCACTACAACTTCTTCTTCGCTCAGCTCAATCAAATCACTGTTATGACCATCCTCTAACACGGTTGGGCTGTAAGCCGCTGAAATGACTGCTGGGGCAGAACTGATCTCATCCGAACCACCGTTACGACCAAAGTAGTCGGTCGTCAATACCGCTACACCGTATGCACTGGCAATCGCAGATAGATCATCACTCGCGTAAGCAAGGTCAGTAATATTCTCGTGTTCACCCAACAACTGATCTTTGGCTTTTTGAGCAATCAGTTCGTCCATCAGCTCAGCTCGCATGTCATCTAACGATGGTGCCTGTGTTTCACTGATGTCATTCAGTTGAATCAGGTGGTAACCGAATTCTGTTTCCACTGACTCCACTTGACCCACTTCCTGCATAGCAAACAAAGCGTCTTCAAAGTCGCCAACCATGATGCCTCGACTGACGTAACCAAGATCACCACCATTGTCTTTTGAACCTAGGTCATCTGAGTACTCAGCAGCTAGGTCCGCAAACGCCTGTCCATCCGCTAGTTTGGCTTGAATCTCTGCCACAACAGCCTGAGCTTCATCGCTAGAGCGAGACGAGGTGTCAATCAAGATATGCGCTGCGGCACGCTCTTCACCTTGGAAGCTTGCGACACGTGCTTGGTAAGCATCGTTTAGCTCAGTATCGCTGACCTCAACTTGGTCTTGGATGTCGGCAACGGATACCACCACATAATCTAGCTTTACTTGCTCTGGAGAAACAAAGCTTGCTTGATTCTGATCGTAGTATTCACGTAGCTCTTCATCAGTAACATTTACCTGCTCAGTCTTATCCGCCAACGAGTAACGGACGTAATCAAAGCTGCGTTTCTGGTTTTGCAAAGCAACGATATGATCCACTTGGCTAGGTAATACAAACTCTGAACCGGCCAAAGCATTACGGGTTTGCTGGATCAAAACGTCTTGCTTGATACGCTCTTTAAACGCTAACGGAGTGAAGCCGAGTGAGCGGATGAAGTTAAGGTACTTGTTCTGATCAAACTGGCCATCCGTTTGGAATTGTTCTGCTTGCAGCAAGTAGGCGTCGACTTGTGCATCGGAAACGCCCAAATTCAAGCTTTCAGCTTGATTCATTAGCACTGAACGCTGGATCAGCTCATCCAAAGCACGACGCTGTAACGCATTCTCTTCCAGCATGGCTGGATCGATCTGACCACCCATCATCGAAATTAACTGACGACGCTGTGTTTCTGACGCTTGCAAAAGCTGCATGCGGGTAATTTCTTTGCCATCCACTTCGGCAACTGTGTCTGTCGACGTGAAGCTCTGTACCAATGCCTCAACACCGAATAGAGCAAACGTCACAATCACGACACCGATGATCGTCTTCACGATCATACCCTGTGACTTGTCTCTGATATCCTGGAGCATCTTGCCTCCACCTAAAAACTGTAATCTGGAAAACAAAAAAGGTGCATCCCGCGGGGAACACACCTCTTTGCTCTAATGGCGGAACGGACGGGACTCGAACCCGCGACCCCCTGCGTGACAGGCAGGTATTCTAACCAACTGAACTACCGCTCCAAATGCATTAGTTCACTGCGTCTTTAAGGCCTTTGCCAGCTTTGAAGCTAGGAACCTTAGCGGCGCTGATTTGGATCTCTTCACCTGTCTGAGGGTTACGACCTGTACGTGCCGCACGCTCTTTTACCGCAAAAGTGCCAAAACCAACCAGTGTAACTTGGTCGCCGTTTGCTAGCGCTTCTTCGATTGCTTTCAACGTTGCATCTAGCGCATTACTTGCAGCAGCTTTAGATAAGTCTGCGGACGTGGCAATAGCATCAATCAATTCTGATTTGTTCACGTTCTACCCCTTCAGTATTCTCGTGGTTCCTTGGTATTGTAATCCGACCAAAACGTAACGGTCGATTTAGATGAGCATTTATACAAGCCTATCTAAGGCCCTGTCAACACAGGGTTTGGCCTAATGATGACTCACAGATTCTTGTTCATCAACAGTTTTTTCCTTCCCCGACACAGATTCTTCACTTTTTGGTGAAGGAACATACTCTAATGCCACATCCAGCACCTCATCGATCCATTTCACCGGTACGATTTCGAGATCCGCTTTGATGTTGTCTGGAATTTCTTTCAGATCACGAGTGTTCTCTTGAGGGATCAACACCGTTTTAATGCCGCCACGGTGCGCCGCTAGGAGCTTCTCTTTCAGACCACCAATAGGCAACACCTCACCGCGCAGGGTAATCTCGCCAGTCATCGCCACAGAGGCTTTTACAGGCACTTTTGCCAACACTGAGACAATCGCTGTACACATAGCGATACCCGCACTAGGACCGTCTTTAGGGGTCGCACCTTCTGGCACGTGCAAATGCAGATCGACTTTTTCGTGGAAATCTTCATCAATTCCCAAGCCCACAGCGCGACTGCGCACAACCGTCAAGGCCGCTTGAATAGATTCTTGCATGACATCGCCTAGGGAGCCGGTCTTCACATGACGACCTTTACCCGGCACACCAGCGGCTTCAATGGTCAACAACTCACCACCCACGGAAGTCCACGCCAAACCGGTGACTTGACCAATTTGGTTGTTCTCTTCGGCCTTACCGTAGCTGAATTTACGCACACCACAGTAGTCTTCTAGATTGTCAGAAGACACTTCTACCGCATCGTTGCTCTTCTTCAGCGCTTGCTCTTTCACTACGCGACGACATACTTTGCTGATTTCACGCTCAAGACCACGCACGCCCGCTTCTTTGGTGTAGTAACGAATCACGTCCATCAAGGCGTCGTCGGAGAAATCAATTTCGGAGGCTTTAAGACCACTTTGCTTCATCTGCTTAGGCAGCAAATAACGCTTAGCAATGTTCAGTTTCTCATCTTCGGTGTAACCCGGAATACGGATGATTTCCATACGGTCCATCAGCGGACCTGGGATATTCATACTGTTAGAGGTACAGATAAACATCACATCTGATAGATCGTAATCCACTTCTAGATAGTGGTCACTAAAGGTATGGTTTTGCTCAGGGTCTAGCACCTCAAGCAAGGCTGACGCTGGATCACCACGTTGATCCATACCCATTTTGTCAATCTCGTCGAGCAAGAACAGAGGATTTTTTACTTTTACCTTAGCCAGTTTTTGCAGCAATTTACCTGGCATAGAGCCAATGTAGGTACGGCGGTGACCACGAATCTCAGATTCATCGCGCACCCCACCCAGTGCCATACGCACGTATTTACGGTTCACGGCACGGGCAATCGATTGACCTAGAGAGGTTTTACCGACACCTGGAGGCCCCACTAGACACAGCACAGGGCCTTTTACTTTTTTAACACGCTGCTGCACGGCTAAGAACTCAAGAATACGATCTTTAACGTCTTGTAAGCCGTAGTGATCTTCGTTTAAAACTTTTTCAGCATAAGCCAAGTCGTTGCGGACTTTAGAGCGCTTCGACCAAGGCAGGGATACCAACCAATCAATGTAACCACGCACCACCGTGGCTTCCGCTGACATCGGCGACATCATTTTTAATTTCTTCAGCTCCGCTTCCGCTTTTTCAGTGGCTTCCGGGGACATTTTTGCTTCGGTGATTTTCTCTTGCAGCAAATCTAGCTCATTGCTGCCCTCATCCATATCACCCAGCTCTTTTTGAATGGCCTTCATTTGCTCATTCAAATAGTACTCACGCTGGCTCTTCTCCATTTGTTTCTTAACGCGGCTACGGATGCTTTTCTCAAGGTGAGCGATGTCCAATTCACCGTCCATCAAGCCCATTAAATGTTCGCCACGCTCAACCAAAGAGCTTAGCTCTAGCGCACGCTGCTTGTCTTCCAGTTTCAGGCTCATATGGCCAGCAATGGAGTCAATCAGCTTGGATAGGTCATCGATCGATTTAAGCGACGTCACCACTTCACTTGGGATGCGTTTACTGCCAGCCACGTATTCATCTAGTTGCTTAATCAAGGCATTACGAATGGCAGGGTATTCCGACTCATCGTCTTCCACTTCTGGCAAGGCTTCGATGTTGGCAGAGACCCACTCATCACCTTCTTCAATGGATTGCAGCTCGGCACGGTACTGACCTTCTACCAAGACTTTCACGGTACCGTCAGGAAGACGTAGCAATTGAATGACTTTGGCGACCGTACCAATGTTGTATAGGTCGTCTTGCTTAGGGTCATCTTTGGTGGCGTCTTGCTGTGCAACAAGAAATACCAGCTTATCACCATCCATTGCCGACTCTAGTGCAGCAATCGACTTTTTACGGCCAACGAATAATGGCAGCACCATATGTGGGTACACGACAACGTCGCGTAACGGCAACATGGGTAAAAATTTAGAATCAGACATATTTACTTCCAACTGGACATTAACGTACGCAACGTCAATGTGTGACTTAACTTAGATAATTAAGAGATAAGGTCAGAGGGGTAAAAATGCAAGCGTTAGGAGAGGAATTAAAAGAAAAAGGAAAAGAATAAGATCAGATTTCGCTTACAACACTAAGTCGCAAGCGAAATCTGTATAGAAATTAACCATTTGAGGCGTCTTTCTGCTCACTTTCAAGCACCATCAGCGGTGTCGAATCACCACGAATGGACGGACCATCCATGACCACTTTGGCCACGTCAGTACGGTTTGGCAAATCGTACATACAATCAAGTAGAGACGACTCTAGAATGCTACGCAGACCACGAGCACCCGTCTTACGCTCTAGCGCTAAGTGAGCCGCTTCACGCAATGCTTCCTCAGTAAACTCAAGCTCAACACCTTCTAATTCAAATAGGTGCTGATACTGTTTAGTCAAAGCATTCTTAGGCTGACTCAAAATAGTCATCAAAGCTTCTTCGTCTAGCTCAGACAAGGTTGCAACCACTGGCAAACGACCCACGAACTCAGGGATCAAACCAAATTTCACCAAGTCTTCTGTTTCCACATCATGGATCGACTCAGAGAATGAGCGGTTTTCTTCTTTGCTCTTCACGGTTGCCTTGAAGCCAATACTACTCTTCTCTGTACGATCACTGATGACGCGATCTAGGCCTGAGAATGCACCACCACAGATAAATAGAATGTTCGAAGTATCCACTTGAACAAACTCTTGCTGTGGATGCTTACGACCACCTTGTGGTGGCACCGATGCAACCGTACCTTCGATCAGCTTCAATAGCGCCTGCTGAACACCCTCACCCGATACATCACGGGTAATAGATGGGTTATCCGACTTACGCGAAATCTTATCGATTTCATCGATGTAAACGATGCCGCGCTGTGCTTTTTCTACGTCGTAATCACAATTTTGCAGCAGCTTCTGGATGATGTTTTCAACGTCTTCACCCACGTAGCCCGCTTCGGTAAGCGTGGTCGCATCAGCAATCGTAAACGGTACATCCAGCACGCGTGCAAGCGTTTGTGCCAGCAGAGTTTTACCGCTACCCGTTGGGCCGATCAGCAAGATGTTACTCTTACCCAGCTCAACATCTTTGTTTGCTAAGCCTTGGTGACGCAAACGTTTGTAGTGGTTATATACCGCTACCGCTAACACCTTCTTGGCACGGTCCTGACCGATTACATAATCGTCCAGCGCCGTTGAAAGTTTTGCTGGCGTTGGCAACTCATCAGTCGCTTCTGCCTCACCATCACCTTGTAACAACTCTTGCGTAATGATGTTGTTGCATAGATCAACACACTCATTACAGATGTATACCGAAGGGCCGGCAATTAACTTTTTAACCTCGTCCTGACTCTTGCCACAGAAAGAGCAGTACAGCAAACGATCAGAGTGATCGCCGCGGCTATATTTATCATCAGACATTAAAGTCCACCCTTTTTATACTTCGCGTTTCTCTAGAATATCGTCAATCAAACCGTAGTCTTTAGCCATTTGTGGGTTCATAAAGTTATCACGGTCTGTGTCTTCAGAGACTTTTTCGATCGGCTGACCTGTGTGGTGAGCGATGATTTCGTTTAGACGATGTTTAATACTCAGAATTTCGCGAGTGTGAATTTCGATATCAGAAGCCTGACCTTGGTAACCACCAAGTGGCTGGTGAATCATGACACGAGAGTTAGGTAGGCAATAACGCTTACCTTCAGCGCCCGCAGTCAATAGCAATGCACCCATACTTGCCGCTTGACCGATACACATAGTGCTCACATCTGGCTTAATAAACTGCATTGTATCATAAATAGACATACCCGCCGTAACAGAGCCACCTGGAGAGTTAATGTATAGGTGGATGTCTTTGTCTGGGTTTTCAGATTCCAAGAACAACAATTGGGCAACCACTAGGTTAGCCATGTGATCTTCAACTTGACCCACCAAAAAGATAACACGCTCTTTAAGCAGACGTGAATAAATATCAAAAGACCTTTCACCACGAGCAGTTTGCTCAACTACCATTGGTACTAGGCCATTACTTGTAATCGCGACTGGGCCAGTTGTCGGGGTCATTAAATTCATATTCTATTCCTTAAAACGAAAAAGCCGGTATAGCTTGCGCTATACCGGCCCGTGAGAATTATAAGCTAAGCTTATGCTTCTTCAGTCTCTTCTGCTTCTGCAGCTTGAGCTTCTGGCTTGATAGCGTCTTCGTAACCTAGAGTTACTTCAGTAATTTTCGCGCTTTCTAGCAGTTTATCAACAACTTGCTCTTCAAGTACAGCAGATTGAACTTGCTCTAGTTGTTCTTTGTTGTTTAGGTAGAATTCAACAACTTGCTGTGGTTCTTGGTAGGCTTGAGCCATGTCTTCCAAGAATGCACGAACGCGCTCTTCTTCTACTGTCAGTTCGTTCTTTTGGATCACTTCAGAGATCAAAAGACCTAGTGCAGCACGCTTCTTAGCTTCGTCTTGGAACAACTCAGCTGGTAGTTGAGAAGCATCAAAACCTTGTGCGCCACCGAATTGACGAGCCGCTTGCTGACGTAGACCGTCAACTTCTTGATCAACCAATGCTGCTGGCACTTCAACTGGGTTAAGCGCTAGAAGTTGGTCGAACAGAGAGTTTTTCAGCTTGCCTTTAACTGCTTGGCTTAGCTCACGCTCCATGTTCTTTTGCACTTCAGCACGTAGACCAGCTAGGTCAGCGTTTTCTAGGCCGAATTTGCCAGCGAACTCATCGTTTAGCTCAGGAAGTACTTGCTCAGCCACTTCGTGTGCAGTGATTTTGAAAGTCGCTTCTTTACCCGCTAGGTGTTCAGCTTGGTAGCTTTCTGGGAACGTTACAGAGATTGTACGCTCTTCACCTGCTTTGATACCTACGATGCCTTCTTCAAAGCCTGGGATCATTGAGTTTGAGCCAAGAACTAGCTTGTGACCTTCCGCAGCGCCGCCTTCAAATGCTTCATCGCCTAGGAAACCAACAAAATCCAGTGTTACTTGGTCGCCGTCTTGCGCTTCACGCTCAACAGCAGCCCACTCAGCGTTTTGCTTGCGTAGTGTTTCTAGCATAGTGTCAACGTCAGCTTCCGTTACTTCAGAAACCACGCGAGTTACTTCGATGTTAGAAGCGTCAGCAAGTTCAATCGTTGGGTAAACTTCTACTTTTGCAACGAACTCTAGGTCAGCGCCTTCAGCGATGTTTTTAGGTTCGATGGCAGGCATACCAGCTGGGTTGATAGATTCAGCTTGGATTGCTTCAACGTAAGCGTCACGCATTACTTGCTCTAGAGCTTCCATACGGATGCTTTGACCGAAACGTTTTTTAACAACGCTTACTGGCACTTTACCTTTACGGAAACCGTCGATACGTACTGTCTTAGCTGTTTTAGCTACTTCAGCGTTAACTTTATCATCGATACGTGCTGCAGGAACGCTGATAGTAAGAACGCGTTCGATTGGAGACGTTGTCTCTACAGAAACTTGCATAAAACTTCCTCTTGGGAACGTGCTTTATTTGTTGACGCTGCCGCGAAGAATCACGACTTACTTTAAAGCTCAGTCAACAAGACCAAAAAATTCAATTAAAGCAATGTAATGGCACGCCTGGAGGGATTCGAACCCCCGACCATCCCCTTAGAAGGGGGATGCTCTATCCAACTGAGCTACAGGCGCAAAGACTACATCACAAATAGTGACGCGCTATTATAGGGAAGGAATATAAATCGTCAACTCATAGACATAAAAAAGCCCAGCAGAGCTGGGCTAAAAGATAATATATGACTTTTCGTCACCAAGGAACTGAGAATTTCTCTAAGCTATGCCTTAGTCACTCAACAGTACAAATATCACAAAAGGAACGAGATGGATATTAGAGCTGACACCCTGCGTTTGCAACCAAAATGGAGCAGTTTTGGGCATCTTGCACTATAGATGTGCACTTACCACAATCTTTACACAATGGCCTGATTAGGACTTTGCAGATACACTATGACTATTGATGTAAATGGACCTTCGCATGCAAACCAAAGCCGTAAAAAACATTGCCACACAAACCTATCAACTGATTCGATTAGTGTGGAGTCGCGCACTTCGCTACCAAGTCTCGCTGCGCGCCGCACACCTAACACTGGCTACTTTATTGGCGGCCGTTCCCATCATCACCATTGTATTTGGCATTTTGCGACTCACCCCCGCCATGGTATCCATTCAAGATTCCTTGGTAGCATACGTTGAGACCCACCTTGCCCCTGGCAGCAGTAGCACCGTCATACCTTACCTACTGTCTTTTTCAGAACAAACCAAGAACCTGCCAGCGGCGGGGATCGCCATGCTTATTCTGACGGCCCTACTGTTGTTAAACAGCTTTGAAGCCTCGGTCCAAGCCATTTGGCAGGTCAAACAAAAGCGCAATATTCGCGAACGACTGCTTACCTACTGGGCCATTCTCACCTTAGGCCCGATCATGCTAGCCGTCGTCATGAGTCTGTATGGCACCCTACTGTCCTATCAAATTACGGGCGATTACATTCCCGATTTTCTAAAAGGCATTTTCGAACTCAGTAGCTATGCACTGTATTTTTTGATGTTGTTTACCATTAATTTTTTAACGCCAAACGCCGAAGTAAAGCTCAAGCCAACCGCCATTTCCGCCCTCATTGGCGCGATTGCGATCGCGATACTGAACTCAATCTTCGCAAACTTTGCACAGTTTTTTGCCAGCTATAAAATTGTCTACGGTGCGTTCGCAGCCTTACCAACGTTTTTGGTTTGGCTACAGGCCAGCTGGCTCATTATTTTGCTGACGGTCAGCTTGAATGCGACCCTGCATAAATTGGATCGCGTTAAAGATCACATTAAGTTAGAATGATCGGTCAAACTTTTACACAAACTCAAATTTAGCCCATGCATAACATCGACGAACTAAATTCTATTTTGAATGAGGCCGACTGCCTCGTTTCTGAAGCCCAGCTGAATGAAGCACTGGATAAAATGGCGCAGCAGATTACCGACGACTTGGCCACCAAACAGCCGATTGTTATCTGTGTCATGAATGGTGGACTACTGCCAACAGGTGCTCTATTACAACGCCTGCAGTTCCCACTAGAGCTGGATTACGTCCACGCTAGCCGCTATGGCATGGCAACACAAGGCAGCGACCTTAACTGGACACGCTATCCTCAAACGGATTTCAAAGGGCGCGACGTATTAATTGTTGACGACATCTTTGACCAAGGCCATACCGTTGAAGCCATCATTAAATGGTTTGAAGAAAACGGTGCAAATAACGTCTATTCTGCAACCGTGATCAATAAGCTCCACGATCGCAAAGTTGAGATGCGTCCCGATTACATTGGCCTCGACATCGAAGACCGCTTCTTGTTCGGCTATGGCATGGACTACCAAGGTTACTTCCGTAACCTGCAAGGCATCTATGCGGTGAAAGGCAAATAAGCCTCTTTTCAATCCCGCAGCATCAAAAAAAGGCGCCCATCGGCGCCTTTTTTATACCTGCTCAACAGAGCTTAGAACACACGGTTAAAGCCATTCAAGGCTGCCACACGGTAGGCTTCCGCCATCGTTGGGTAGTTGAATGTGGTATTTAGGAAGTACTTCAGGCTGTTCAGTTCACCTGGCTGCTTCATGATCGCCTGACCGATGTGTACGATCTCGGATGCTTGGTCACCGAAACAGTGGATACCAAGAATTTCAAGCGTTTCACGATGGAACAACAGCTTCAGCATCCCCACCGCTTCACCGGTAATTTGCGCCCGTGCCGTGTTCTTAAAGAACGCACGCCCCACTTCATAGGGCACTTTCTCAGCCGTTAGCTCGGCTTCTGTTTTACCAATCGAGGAAATCTCAGGAATGGTATAGATACCCGTCGGCACTTCGGAAATGTAGTGTCCACCTTCTAGACCCAACATATTCGCTGCCACCGAACGACCTTGGTCGTATGCGGCACTGGCAAGACTTGGCCAGCCAATCACATCACCCGCTGCGTAAACGTTTTCAACCGCCGTTTGGTAAGTATCATTTACCGCCAACTGACCGCGCGAATTGGTTTCAAGACCAATATTTTCAAGCCCTAAGCTCTCAGTATTACCCGAACGACCATTACAGAACAGCAAGGCATCGGCACGTAATTTCTTACCGGACGCCATGGTGACGGTAACATCACGATCCGTGCTTTCTACTTTTTCAAACGTTTCGTTATGGCGAATTAGAATGCCACCATCACGTAAGTGGTAACTCAAGGCATCGGTGATTTCATCGTCCAAGAAGCTAAGCAGCTTCTTGCCTGGGTTAATCAGCTCAACACGCACACCAAGACCACAGAAAATCGATGCGTATTCACAGCCGATTACGCCAGCACCGTAAATAATCAACGAACGCGGTGTATGACTTAAGGTCAGGATACTATCAGAGCAGTAAATACGTGGGTGTGAGAAGTCAATGTTCGCTGGATGGTAAGGACGTGAGCCCGTCGCAATCACCACTTTATCCGCCACCAACTCTTCTGGACCTTTTTCGTAGGTGTTCACTTCAATGGTATGGGCATCTTTGAAACGGCCTCGACCAAAGTAAACATCAATACGGTTACGAGCGTAATATTCTGTACGCCCCAATACTTGCTTATCAATCACTCGGTTAGCGCGATCCAACACCTTCGGAAACGAGAACCAGCGAGGCTCACCGATATCACGGAACATGGGGTTAGTGTTGAATGCAATAATTTCTTTTACCGCGTGACGTAGCGCTTTTGAGGGAATGGTACCTAAATGGGTACAGCTACCACCAACCCGCGGACTAGCTTCGATGACTGCAACTCGTTTGCCTGCTTTGGCTGCGTTCATCGCAGCCCCCTCCCCAGCAGGACCGGTACCAAGCACTACGACATCATAATGTCTAGTCGTCATAAGATTTTATTACCTCATCTATTTTGTTGCGTCATAAAACAGTTCTTCAGAGACTTTGGCAGCACGTGCTTTTTTTGTTTCCTTTTCGCACTTTCCTTTGTCGCCACCACAAATATCACAAGCAACCTCCATACCTAGGGCACTCATACCGCCACAAGATCCAGAAATCGGCTTACGCCCCATTAGAACACCTACCGCCATGGCAGCAACCACAGCAATCATCAATACAAAAGCAGAAATCATCATAGCCATAATCATTTACCTCTCTGGGCTTAATTGTTGGTTAGGTAAGCTTCAAAAGCTTCGGAGAATTGCTCCGCGAAGCCAAAGTCCTCTTTCACCAACAGGTATGCCGCAATATCATTTTCTTGTGCAAATTTAAGGCCGTCTTCTGGACCCAATACGGTAATAGCTGTCGCCAAACCATCTGCACGGGTTGCATTGGAATCAATAACAGTGACCGACACCAATCGATGGGTGATCGGTTTGCCTGTCGTCGGATCAATGGTGTGCGAATAGCGCACCCCATTCTCTTCAAAGTAGTTACGGTAATCGCCAGAGGTTGCAATGGCGATATCTTTAGCGCTGATCACACGCTGTGCCACATTGTGCCCACCCGCTGGACTTTCCACGCCGACCGCCCAAGAACTGCCGTCAAGTTTGCGGCCCGACACGAGGATCTCACCGCCCACTTCTACTAGGTAATTGCTAATACCGGATTGCTGTAACGTGCGAGCCACTTCATCAACACCGTAACCTTTGGCAATCGATGATAAATCCACATAAACATCACGGGATTTTGTTAACTCGTTGCCGTCCAACTTGACATAATGGTAGCCCACTTGCTCTTGGGCAGTGACAATCTCATTCTCAGTTGGCACTTGATCATTGTGGGCGCCCGGACCAAATCCCCACAGGTTCACCAGCGGCCCAACGGTGACATCGTATTTACCACCTGTTAGCTCACTGATGTTAAGCGCCTCGCCTAGCACGTACGCCAAATCATCTGAAACGGTGACTCGGGTGCCAGCAGGCTGCTTATTAAATTCTGATAGTTCTGAAGTTGGGTCGTAAGTCGACATCAGCTTGTTGATGCGCAATAGCACACTGTCCACTTCAGATTTTAACTGCTCACGACTCGGCGCATCGGCGGTCGTGGTGTATTTAACCGTATAGGTCGTGCCCATGGTTGGGCCTGAGAAGCTCACGAGCTCAGGAGAAAATGAAACTGCTTTGTAAAGGATGGTGACTAAAACCGCGGCCACCAACGCCAGCAATACTTTGTTTTTCATAGGTACCCAACAGAGTTTGGAGGAAAGAAAAACAAAGACCCACCGAACGGGTGGGTCTGTGTTTCATTCAGTGCTAGCCACCAAAGTCGTCAAGAAGGATATTTTCTTTCTCAACGCCTAAGTCTTCCAGCATTTTGATGACAGACGCGTTCATCATTGGAGGTCCACACATGTAGAACTCACAATCTTCTGGTGCTGGGTGATCTTTCAAGTAGTTGTCATACAACACATTGTGAATGAAGCCAGTCTTACCTTCCCAGTTATCTTCTGGTTGCGGATCAGACAGAGCTAGATGCCATTCAAAGTTGTCGTTTTCTTCTTGAAGTTGATCGTACTCTTCTGTGTAGAAGGCTTCACGCAAACTACGTGCACCGTACCAGAAAGACATCTTACGTGAAGAGTTTAGACGCTTAAGCTGATCGAAGATGTGCGAGCGCATTGGCGCCATACCCGCACCACCACCGATGAAGACCATCTCTGCATCGGTGTCTTTGGCGAAGAACTCACCAAATGGACCGTATACTTTGATCTTATCACCTGGTTTCAAGCTGAATACGTAAGATGACATTTGACCTGGTGGTACATCGTCTTTACCCGGTGGTGGCGACGCGATACGGATGTTGAATTTAACAACGCCCTTCTCTTCTGGGTAGTTCGCCATCGAGTAAGCTCGAATGATCGTCTCGTCCACTTTAGAAACAAATTTCCAAAGGTTAAAGTGATCCCAGTCGCCACGGTACTCTTCTTGGATATCAAAGTCTTTGTAGTGAACCGTGTGCGCAGGCGCTTCAAGCTGTACGTAACCACCAGCACGGAAGTCAACGTTTTCACCTTCAGGAAGGCGTAGTGTCAACTCTTTGATGAAGGTTGCAACGTTCGGGTTAGACTCAACAGTACATTCCCAAGCTTTTACACCGAATACTTCTTCAGGCACTTCTACGTCCATGTCTTGTTTCACAGAAACCTGACAAGATAGACGGTAGCCTTCTTTTTCTTCACGGCGCGTAAAGTGTGACTGCTCAGTCGATAGCATAGAGCCACCACCCGACATCACTTTACACTTACACTGTGCACAGGTACCACCACCACCACACGCAGATGATAGGAAGATACCGCTGTTTGCTAGGGTTTGTAGAAGCTTGCCACCGGCTGGTGCCGTCACTTCCTTTTCCCCATTAATACGGATTGTTACGTCACCACTACTTACTAGGCGGGCGCGAGCGAACAAAATGATCGCTACCAACGCCAGCACGATAGCGGTAAACATCACAACACCTAGAATAATTGTATCTAAGTCCATGCTAGTTTAACCTTTTTTCTTGGTTGTCTAACTGTGCAGCGATTAAAGCTGCACACCAGAAAATGACATGAAGCCCAAGCTCATCAGACCAACGGTGATGAACGTGATACCCAAACCGCGTAGACCCGCAGGCACGTCAGAGTATTTAAGCTTCTCACGGATACCTGCAAGCGCAGCAATCGCAAGCGCCCAACCGATACCAGCACCAACACCGTAAACCAAACTTTCAGAGAAGTTGTAATCACGTTCAACCATGAACAATGATGCACCCATGATGGCACAGTTTACTGTGATCAGTGGCAAGAACACGCCCAGTGCGTTGTATAACGCTGGCATGTACTTATCCAAAGTCATTTCCAATATTTGTACAATCGCTGCGATAACACCGATGTAGCTCAATAGACCCAAGAAACTAAGGTCAACATTTGGCAGACCTGCCCAGTCCAATGCGCCTTCTTTAAGAAGGTTTTGGTACAGCAGGTTGTTCACAGGAACCGTTACCGCCAATACGATTACTACGGCAATACCTAGACCAATGGCCGTTTCTACTTTCTTAGACAGCGCTAGGAAAGTACACATACCAAGGAAGAAGGCCAAAGCCATGTTTTCGACGAAAACTGCCTTAATAAAAAGACTGATTAGGTGTTCCATTTATAGGGCCTCCTGAGAACGAGAGTTTTTCGCAATCTTGAACTCTGGCTCTTCAACCTGCTCTTTCTTGTATGCACGTAGCGCCCAGATAACTAGACCTATTACGAAGAAAGCACTTGGTGGAAGAAGCATCAAACCGTTTGGCTGGTACCAGCCACCGTTTTGAACTGTTTCCAATACTGGAACACCAAAAAGTTTACCCGCGCCCAATAGCTCACGGAAGAAACCAACAATCATCAGCATCGCACTGTAGCCCAGACCGTTACCGATACCGTCTAGGAAACTCATCGCTGGACCGTTCTTCATGGCGTACGCTTCGGCACGACCCATTACGATACAGTTAGTGATGATCAGACCTACGAATACCGACAGCTGCTTACTGATTTCAAACGCAAACGCTTTCAGTACTTGGTCTACCACAATTACCAACGAAGCAATGATGATCATCTGAACGATGATACGGATGCTGTTTGGAATGTGCGCGCGGATCACCGCGATAAACAAGTTCGAGAATGCACACACCGTTGTTAGGGCGATCGACATTACCAAACTTACGCTTAAACTACTTGTAACTGCCAGTGCAGAACAGATACCAAGGATCTGTAATGCAATTGGGTTATTTGAAAGAATCGGTCCAAACAGGACTTTTTTCACTTCAGACATGCTTACACTCCTTCACTACGCAGCTTGGTAAGGAAAGGACCAAAGCCTTCTTCACCCAACCAGTATTGAACCAGGTTCGTTACACCACGGCTTGTCAACGTCGCACCAGAAAGGCCATCTACTTTATGAGACGCTTGAGGGTCGTTGGCATCCACCGCCCCTTTCGCTAGACCAAGCACTGCTTCGCCTTGCTCATTGTAAACTTCTTTACCTGCCCAAAGTGCTTTCCAAGCTGGATTGTCAACTTCACCACCTAGCCCAGGAGTTTCAGCTTGTTGGTAGAAACCAAAGCCAACCACTGTTGAGAAGTCTTCTTCCAAGGCCATAAAGCCGTACATAGTTGACCATAGGCCGTAACCGTGTACCGGAAGAATGATGCGCGCTTTCGCGTCTTCATCTTTAACAACATATACCGTTGCAAACTTCGCACGACGTTTGATGCTCGCTGGATCTTCATCCCCACTTAGAGAAGAAGACAGAGCCGGATCTTTCGCCGCTGCTTGCTGGTTGTAAGATGCTACCGTAACGCCCGCTTCAGCAAGCTCTGCGTCGGTTGCAAAACGACCTTCAGCTACGTTTACTAGACGCTTTTCAACGTTCGCAAACACTCTATCAATGTCATCACCAGGCTGAAGCATTTGTGCCGCTGCAAGGATGTTACGTTTACGGTCAAGGTCTTTGTTGGCTTGCTGAATTGGCTTTAGGCCAACCGCTGCGCCGGCAACAAAGATGGAACACACCAAACACAGTGCCACCGCAACAATGATGGTTTTTGAAATGCTATCGTTACTGCTAGCCATTACGAGCAATCCTCCGTTTGATGTTTGCTTGCACTACGAAGTGGTCGATGAACGGAGCAAACAAGTTAGCGAACAAGATTGCCAACATCATACCTTCTGGGTAAGCCGGGTTAATCACACGGATCAAGACTACCATGACACCAATAAGCGCACCGTAGAACCACTTACCACGGTTCGTCAAAGACGCTGATACTGGATCAGTCGCCATGTACATCATACCGAAAGCAAAACCACCGATAACTAGGTGCCAGTACCAAGACGTTGCAAACATCGGGTTGGTATCAGAACCGATCGCATTGAATAGCAACGAGGTTGCCACCATGCCAGCCATAACACCCGCAACGATACGCCAAGAAGCGATCTTCATGATCAATAGCGCACCACCACCAATCAAGATGGCCAGAGTAGAGGTCTCACCCATAGAACCTTGGATGAAGCCGAAGAAGGCATCAGACCAAGAAACAGATAGCGCTTCCATACCGCCGGCAGCCATTTGGCTTAGAGCTGTTGCACCAGAGTAACCGTCTACCGCAGTCCAAACCGCATCACCCGACATAGACGCTGGGTAAGCAAAGAATAGGAAGGCACGACCCGCAAGCGCTGGGTTAAGGAAGTTTTTACCCGTACCACCAAACACCTCTTTACCAAGTACCACACCAAAAGTAATACCTAGGGCAACCTGCCAAAGTGGAATGGTTGCTGGAAGTGTCAGCGCGAACAGGATAGAGGTTACGAAGAAACCTTCGTTCACTTCGTGCTTACGCACGGCAGCAAACAATACTTCCCAGAAACCACCCACCACGAAGGTGGTTAGGTAAACCGGTAAGAAGTACATGGCACCGTAAATAATGTTATCCCAGATGCTGTCTACGTTGTACGCAGTCAATGCACCGATCACACCTTGACGCCAAGTATCAGCAGGCGCTGCACCCATTGCGTCTAACGCTGTGTTGGCTTGGAAGCCGATGTTGTACATACCAAAGAACATCGCTGGGAATGTACACATCCAAACAAGAATCATGACACGCTTCATATCAACCGCGTCACGGACGTGAGAACCGCCTTTCGTTACACTACTTGGACGGTAAAGAATGGTATCTACCGCTTCGTAAAGCGCGTACCACTTCTCATATTTGCCGCCTGAATGAAATTCAGGCTCCACTTTATCTAGAATATTTCTAAGACCCATGGATTAACCCTCTTTCTCAATCGTTGTGAGACAGTCACGCAGAATTGGGCCGTACTCGAACTTACCAGAACAAGCGTATGTCATTAACGCTAGATCTTCTTCGTCAAGTTCTAGACCACCTAGTTTCTGAGCCTGCTCAGTGTCGCCTACTACCAAAGCGCGCAATAATTGAGTTGGCAGAATATCCAACGGCATCAAACGCTCAAAGTTGCCAAGTGGCAGCATAGTACGATCACTACCGTTAGTCGTGGTGGTCATATTGAACAAAGACTTACCCGTTAGCTTTGAGATAAACACGTTCAATACAGAGTGTTTCTCAAAACCAGCACGTAAGTAATGCACCATTTGACGCTCACGACCTTCAGCCAGCACTACCACTTGAGAATGGTAACGACCTAGGTACGCGTATGGACCCGTCGCTTTACGGCCAGATAACACTGAACCAGAGATGATACGGTTGTCACCCTCTAGCAGTTCACCAGCAAGCAATTGATTTAGGTCCGCACCCACCACTGTACGTAGCAAACGTGGCTTAGACACCTGTGGACCACCAAGCGCGATCACACGAGTCACATCTAATTGACCGTTTACGAACAGCTCACCAATGGCAACAACGTCTTGGTAGTTAACCGACCAAACCGTTTTCTTGTCGCTTACTGGGTCTAAGTAATGGATATGTGTACCAGCCAAACCTGCAGGGTGCTTACCAGCAAACTCTTCTACGACGACGTCAGAAGTCGTTGGGATTTTGCTATTAGGCGCTTTACACAGGAATACTTTGCCTTCTGTTAGACGTGTCAAGACAGTCAAACCGTCAGCAAAAGCTTCCGCTTTATCCGCCAACACGACCGCTGGATCAGCGGCAAGAGGGTTCGTATCAATGGCTGTTACGAAGATTGAATGAGGAACTGAATCAACTTCAGGAACTTTCGAGAAAGGACGCGTGCGAAGCGCGGTCCACAAGCCAGACTCAACAAGGTTGTCAACCACCTTGTTACGATCTAGAGACTTAAGCTCTGATCCTGAGTATTTTGGAAATTCAACGGCATCATTACCTTCAACTTTAATGACAACCGACTGTAGCATACGTCGTTCGCCACGATTAATCGCAGCAATTGTACCTGAGGCTGGGGCGGTGTACTTTACTCCTTCCGTTTTCTTATCCGTAAAGATAACCTGCCCTTTTTTGACCTTATCACCTTCCGCAACCAACATGGTAGGTTTCATACCATGGTAGTCAGGTCCGATGACCGCAACCGACTTCGCGGTTGGAGCATCCTCAATCACCTGATTGGGAGCACCGCTGATCGGCAGATCTAGGCCTTTCGTAATTTTATACATATGTTCTGCCCAACAAAAATTGAACACCAAAGCGTACTTACGCTACTGAACCAAATCCCCTCCGGGAAAGCATTTTGGCCCTCGCCACCTAAACAAGGTAGTTTTATAACGTAATATCACTTCACCGAAAAAACCGTCGTATTATAGAGGTCATTGTCTTCCTTGACTACTCTTGGACGGTTCCTTTAACTACATGCAATGGGCAAAAATAAAGAAATACCAACTATAAGCGGCGTTTATTTTAGTGAATGCGACGAGTTTATTTGTATTTTTATTACAGAAACTATTGCTGCCGCTCTTTACATATTTTTCCACGTCTGTTTACGCTTGTACGGTTGCGGCAATCTAGCGAACACGACAAAATAGCTTCAGGCACTCTCACACTTTACAAGGGATAAAGGTTATGTCGCATGCAGCTCAGATACGCATCAAGGATTTGCGCTTACGTACCTATATTGGCTTCAACGAAGACGAGCAAAAAAACCAGCAAGATGTGGTGATTAATGCTCTGATCGAATACCCTGCCGAATTCGCCTGTCGCAGCGACAACATTGACCATGCGGTAAACTATAAAACCATTTGCAAACAAATGATTGCGCATGTGGAAGAGCACCGCTTTTTATTGCTTGAGAGCCTGACCGCACAACTGCTGGAGATTTGCCTTGCCCCAGAGCAGGTCACCTATGCCGAAGTCGAAGTCGATAAACCTCACGCCCTGCGTTTTGCCGACTCAGTTTCCTTTCGCTTAGCCCAACATAAATCTTAAATAGCCTGACCAATGACCAAACAACACTCTTTAAATTTTGCCGCGGGGTTTAAAAACTACCTCGACAGCCACAACCTGAGCCACAAAGCCAAACACATTGTCGACATTGCCCAGGCACACACCAAGCCATTGCTCTACATTGCTGCCAGCGCCACCGAACTCAATGAAATAGAAGACAACATTCGCTTTTTTATCGGCGACCAAACCCTAGTGCTGCGTTTCTCTGATTGGGAAACCCTCCCCTACGACAGTTTTTCACCGCACCAAGACATCATTTCAGATCGCCTTAACACCTTGGCACAGATACGCGACCTGAACTGCGGTGTCATCTTAACCACCATTTCGTCAGCACTTACCCGCATCTGTCCTGAAGAGCACATTGATGCACAACGCTTTGAGCTAAAGCTTGAACAACGCTTAGAGCAGAAACAACTGATTGATCGCCTAAGCAATGGCGGCTATTTAAACGTCGACACTGTGACCGGCCATGGTGAATTCGCCGTACGCGGCGCCATTATGGACGTGTTCCCAATGGGCATGGCCAATCCTATTCGCGTCGAATGGTTCGACGATGAGATTGAGTCGATCCGCTGGTTTGACGTGGATTCCCAACGCACCATCGAAAAAGTGGATGAAATCAAAATCCTACCCGCCCGTGAAATCTCCACTACACAGCAAGGTATCACAGGGTTTCGCAAACGCTTTCGCGAGCGCTTTGATATTGATCCACTGAGCAGCCCGATTTATCAAGACGTCACCGAGGGGATTATTCCTGGGGGTATCGAATACTACCTACCATTATTTTTTGAACAGACTGGCACACTATTCGATTACTTACGTCAGGAGACGCTGATCCTACGTAATGAGCAAATCAACGAATACGTCGGCGCCACCCTGCTCGATTACAAAACGCGCCATGAATCACTGGCTTACGACGTTCAAAAGCCGATCTTGAAACCCAGTGAACTGTGCTTGGTGGAAGACGAATTTTTTAGCCAGCTAAACGAATTCCCGGGCGTGATTTTCCAAGCAAACGCTGCGCCTGAAGCGTCATTACCTGTCCTGACGGCTGACAATCAAGGCCGCGCCAGCTTTGCCAAACTCAACGAGTTTCTGGCTCAGCATGAACAAGCCACTCTAATCGTTGCCGAGTCTGCAGGGCGACGCGAAGCACTGCTTGAACTGCTGCAAGACGCTAAAATCAAGCCTAAGCAATGTGCCAACTGGCAAGCCTTTGAACAACAAAACCAAGGCCTTTTTATCACCGAAGGGTTACTGTCTCACGGCTTCCAACTGCCACAGCAGATCGTTATTTCAGAGAGTGATTTGCTCGGTGAGCGAGTGACTCAATCCCGTCGTCGCAAAGCCTCCAATATTGATGAAGACGCCATCATCCGCAACCTCACCGAACTGCGCATCGGTGCACCTGTGGTACACATCGATCACGGTGTGGGTCGTTACTTAGGTCTCACTAACCTCTCCATCGACGGCCAAGAAACCGAGCTCTTAACACTAGGCTATGCCAATGATGCCAAGCTGTATGTCCCAGTGTCGTCACTGCAGCTGATTTCACGCTATACAGGGGCCGATGAGGAGCACGCACCACTGCACAAATTAGGCAGTGAGAAATGGAGCGCCGCCAAGCAAAAAGCCGCGGAAAAAGCCCGCGATACCGCCGCTGAGCTCCTGGAAATTTACGCCAAACGCGAATCTAAAATCGGCCATTCGTTTGCCTCACCGGATGAGTCCTACAAACAATTTGCTGCAGGGTTTCCGTTTGAAGAGACCCCAGACCAGCAGCTCGCCATTGATGCGGTCATCCGTGATATGTCGGCCAAAAAAGCCATGGACCGCTTGGTCTGTGGTGACGTCGGATTTGGTAAAACCGAAGTGGCCATGCGCGCGGCCTTTTTAGCAGTACAGGATGGAAAGCAAGTCGCGGTACTGGTGCCAACCACGCTACTGGCACAACAACACTACGACAACTTCTGCGACCGTTTTGCTGACTGGCCCGTCCAAGTGGAACTCCTGTCACGCTTCCGTTCCGGCAAGCAAACCACGGCAGCCATTGAGCGCATCCAGCAAGGCACCGCCGACATCATTGTTGGCACCCACAAATTGATTCAAAGTGATATCAACTTCGCCAATCTTGGCCTCGTCATCATTGATGAGGAGCACCGTTTTGGCGTAAAACAAAAGGATCAATTTAAAGCCTTACGCGCCGAAGTGGACATTCTGACTCTGACCGCGACACCGATTCCACGTACCCTCAACATGTCCTTAAGTGGCATTCGTGACCTATCGATCATTGCCACACCACCGGCGAAACGCTTGTCGGTGAAGACCTTTGTCAAACAAAAAGACAGTCATCAGATTCGCGAAGCCATTTTGCGTGAGCTGTATCGTGGTGGTCAGGTGTACTTCCTCCACAATGAAGTGCAATCGATTGAAAAAGCCGCAGAAGATTTGAAAGAGCTGGTGCCTGAAGCACGCGTGATTGTCGGCCATGGCCAAATGCGCGAGCGCGAACTGGAACAGGTGATGTCAGACTTCTACCATAAGCGCGCCAATGTATTAGTGTGTTCGACCATTATCGAAACCGGCATCGACGTTCCTAATGCCAACACCATTATCATCGAACGTGCAGACAAATTTGGTTTAGCGCAATTGCACCAATTGCGTGGTCGTGTGGGTCGTTCTCACCACCAAGCCTACGCTTACTTGTTGACACCTAGTGACCGCAAAGTGACGCCGGATGCGGAAAAGCGCTTAGAAGCCATCAGCATGGCGGACACACTAGGGGCTGGCTTCACCCTAGCCACCCACGACCTTGAAATTCGAGGCACCGGCGAACTACTCGGTGAAGGTCAAAGTGGTCATATCGAACACGTGGGCTTCTCATTGTTTATGGACATGCTCGATCGTGCGGTGAAATCTCTAAAAAATGGCGAATCACCGGATGTGGACATCAGCTCACCACAGCAAACAGAAGTTAATCTGCGTATCCCCGCTCTGATTCCTGAAGACTATCTGGCCGATGTGCACATGCGTCTGATGCTGTACAAGCGCATCGCCAGCGCCAAGGATGATGCCCAATTGAAAGAACTGCAGGTAGAGATGATCGACCGCTTTGGCCTATTGCCAGATGCCACTAAGAACCTGTTCCGCCAAACAGCCCTCAAGTTCAAAGCGGAAGCCTTGGGCATCAGTAAAATTGAAGCCAATCAGAATGAAGGTAAGATCTTCTTTAAGAGCAACACGCCAGTGGATCCAATGAAGCTGATCAGCCTGATTCAAACCAAACCTGCGCAATTCAAACTATCCGGCTCGGATACTTTGCGTTTTATTGCTAATATGCCCAACGCAGATGAGCGTTTTACTCACACTCTTAAGACATTGGAACAGTTACATTGAAAGCATTGCCACTTTTTATCCTAGGACTGCTGTCGAGCGCCTACTTACAGGCCAACAGCTTAAATCTAGACACTATTGACCTAGACAAAGCGCGTGCCTACCAAGCGTACGTGATGACCTTTGAATGGCCCCAGAGCGCCAGCTCTGAAGATGTTGAATACCAAGACATTTTCTCACTGGAAGGCCTTAATCGCTTCGCGGTCAACTCAGGTGCGAGCGCGCCCAGCAGTGTGCCCAACCCGTTCGCCAAATTTCAGCGCACTTTTGCTAATCGCACCAAGGTGCTCAGCAACAACTCTTGGACACTGATCTTCCCTGACACGGGGGCATCCATTTCAGAGCGTTTCCAAAGTGATGCGCAAGAAAATGGCTACGCCACTTTTACTGGCCAAGTCACCTTTACACTGAACCGCTACCTAGAAAGCAACCTACGCTACCAGCATTATCAGTTTGGCCAACCTGCGGTTGCACAATCGACTGAGCCGCCTTCGCAATACCCTGCAAGCGGCAGCACTGAAGCCCCCCAAGCGACTTATGCGCTGCAACAGAGCAACTGGGACGGCCCAACTCAGGTACTATCGCTGCGTTTTCGCAACAAAACCGCGAGCCAAAAGCTGAACTATGTCGACCACCCTATCATAGGCACTCTGATTTATTTTGAACCACTGGATCTAGAGCAGGCCATTGACCTCGTCTCTGAGCGCTAAGCCAATATGCACTACCTTAGCGACATAAAAAATCCCGCAGTCAGCGGGATTTTTTGGTTTTAGAAGCCTCGATGATTCAGTACTTTGGAGAGCCACACGGTGGCTTTCTGTTCCAGCGCCGACAAGACACTTAAGCCAAGTCGTTCGGTGAGTGCTTTGGGCTCACGGAAACTGACCTGCAAGACATCAAACTCTGCGTAAAATTGTTCCAGGTAGGTGTCACTGGTCATCACGGCATCCGCTAGCTTATTATCAAGCGCTTCCGTGCCATACCAAGTTTCGCCGGTGGCAATGGCTTCTATGTCCAGTACGGGACGATTGTTCGAGACAAAGCGTTTAAACAGAGCGTGCGTGTCTTCCAAGTCTTGCTTAAACTTCTCGCGCCCTTCTTCAGTATTTTCACCTAGCATGGTCAAAGTGCGCTTATATTTGCCCGCGGTATGCAATTCCACATCGATGGTATTGCGCTCGAGCAAGCGGTGAATGTTTGGCACCTGCGCCACGACCCCAATCGAGCCCAAAATAGCAAACGGCGCAGCAACGATTTTATCTGCCACACAGGCCATCATATAACCGCCACTGGCGGCCACCTTATCCACGGTCACCGTCAACGGAATGCCTTTATCACGAACACGCTGTAATTGGGATGCCGCCAAACCGTAGCCATGCACCACCCCTCCAGGACTTTCCAAGCGCACCACGACTTCGTCATTTGCCGTTGCCACACTCAGCACCGCGGTGATTTCTTCACGTAGGGATTGCACCGCAGAAGCCTTAATATCACCATCAAAATCAAGCACATAGACCCGCTTTTTTACGTCGCCATGGTGAGCTTTTTTATGCTGTTCTTTCTTGTGCTTTTTTTCTTCCTTGTGCTGCTTCTTCAAGGTTTTCTTGTCGAATAGCTGCTTACTCAGCTCGCTTTTCATCGACTGGTAACCTTCATTCAATTTGGTAATCGATAAGTGGCCTGCTTTACGCTGCTTGTTCTTACCACTGGCAATTACCGAAAGGATTAACAGCACGATCAACGCCACACTTAACAGGCGTATTAAAAAACCTGCGTAATCTGCTAAAAACTCCAATGCCTACTCCTAAACTGCTTGCTCATATTAAAGTCTCAGAGCAATGATAATAGAGACAGTTACCCATATCACAATAGCTAATTGCCTTTTCCTTGATTATTTGTGTCGCGCTTTCACAACCATTTGCTTAGTATTTCTACTCTCGTCTAAGCATGCGACATATAGAAGGAGCGCATTGGAATGAAAGCCTCACTATCCCAAGCTTTCGGCAATAACTTTTTAGGGACATCGCCACTTTGGTACAAGCAAACCATCATTGCTTTTTTAATCTTGAATCCCGTTATTCTCATGACCATGGGCCCCTTTCTCACAGGTTGGCTGCTGATCATTGAATTTATCTTCACCCTCGCCATGGCACTTAAATGCTACCCACTACAACCTGGCGGCTTACTGGCCATTGAAGCCGTCTTATTAGGCCTGACCACCAGCGCAGGCGTCTACCATGAGCTAGAAAGCAATATTGAAGTCATTCTATTGCTGATGTTTATGGTCGCTGGCATCTACTTTATGAAGGACATGCTGCTGTTTATTTTTAACAAGCTGCTGATCCGCATCCGCTCCAAGGTCGCCATCTCTTTAGTCTTTAGTTTTGCCGCCGCATTACTGTCCGCCTTTCTCGACGCCTTAACAGTGACGGCTGTTCTGATCAGTGTCAGCGTTGGCTTTTACTCGGTCTACCATAAGGTGGCCTCAGGCCAACCCAACAATAATAACCACGACCACAGTGGTGACGACCTTATTTTACCGGTCAACCAAGAAGACCTAGCGCAATTTAGGGCCTTTCTGCGCAGCCTATTAATGCATGGCGCCGTGGGGACCGCACTGGGCGGGGTCTGCACCCTGGTGGGCGAGCCGCAAAACCTGTTGATTGCCAAAGTCGCCGGCTGGGACTTCGCCGAGTTCTTTATACGCATCGCCCCTGTGTCCATGCCGGTGTTAGCGATGGGCTTGGTGACAGTGATTGTTCTCGAGAAGACTCGTTGGTTTGATTATGGTGCCAAACTGCCAGAAAACGTGCGCAACATCCTGAAAAGCTTTGCCGAAGAAGAAACCAGCGAGAGCTCGCCAAAGTACCGCGCTCAATTAGTAGTACAAGGGGTGGTCGCCATTGCCTTGGTGCTGTCATTGGCTTTTCACGTGGCCGAAGTCGGCTTGGTTGGCTTAATGGTTATCGTCTTGCTGACGGCCTTTAACGGCATCACGGACGAGCACCGCATTGGTCATGCCTTTGAAGAAGCGCTGCCTTTTACCGCGCTATTGGTGGTCTTTTTCAGTGTCGTGTCCGTGATTCATCAGCAACAGTTGTTTCAACCCTTTATCGACATCGTGTTACAACAGCCCCACGACGTGCAGCCGATTATGTTCTTCATTGCCAATGGTTTGTTGTCGGCCATCAGTGACAATGTCTTTGTCGCCACGGTTTACATCAGCGAGATCAAAGCAGCGCTCGACGCTGGTTTGATCGATCGCGAACATTTCAACTTATTGGCGATCGCGGTGAACACAGGCACCAACCTGCCGAGTGTGGCGACACCGAATGGACAAGCGGCCTTCTTATTCCTACTCACCTCGGCCATTGCACCTTTATTGCGTTTGTCCTACGGCAAAATGGTCTGGATGGCGCTGCCCTACACCATCGTGCTGTCCGTCGTCGGTGGTCTTTGCGTGAATTTTTTGATGCGTTAACACACCATCCAGCCCAAAAAAAACGCCAAGCAAACCTCTGCTTGGCGTTTTCACTGATGGTTTACAAACAGTTATTGGTCACGACTTTATTCAGAGGCTTCTGCCAGCTCAGGGTTATCCAGCTTGCGCCACAGGGATAAACCTGATTTTTTATCGATTAAATCCAAGCGTTCATTGTGGCTTTCAAGCTCTGTGCCATTGGCTTTGAGCACTTTCAAACGTGGGCGATCTGCCGCAATACGGCGAATCGCTGTGCGATCTTCCTCTCCCTCGTCGCCATCACCACCAAAACCACCCATGGTGATCTGACCACCGGTCATCAGCAGATAGACGTCCGCAAGGATCTCCGAGTCCAATAAGGCGCCGTGCAGTTCACGGTGGGAGTTATCAATACCGTAACGACGACATAGAGCATCTAGGTTGTTTTTCTGCCCTGGGTGCTTACGACGCGCGTAGACCAAGCTATCAAAAACGGTGCAGACATCGGCTACTTTCGGGAAGTTGCCCACCATCGAGAACTCGTGATCAATAAAGCCCACGTCGAAGGGCGCATTATGGATGATCAATTCAGCGCCTTCGATAAAATCTAGGAACTCCTGCGCCACCGCAGCGAATTTCGGCTTGTCCGCTAGAAACTCATTACTGATGCCGTGGACATTGAAAGCTTCTTCTTCCACTTCACGTTCAGGGTTAATGTAGACGTGAAAATGGCGCTTGGTCAGCTTACGCCCCACCATTTCAACACAACCGATTTCAATGATACGGTGACCCTGTTTCGGGTCGATACCGGTTGTTTCCGTATCTAGAACAACTTGTCTCATGCACGCGCTCTCAATTCTTCAATGCCTTGATTGGCCAACTCATCGGCGATTTCATTGCCTTCAATCCCCGCATGACCTTTGACCCAATGCCATTCCACCTGATGTTTTTGACACATTTCATCAAGCTGCTGCCACAGATCTTGGTTCTTAACCGGTTGCTTGGAGGCGGTCTTCCAGCCTTTACGCTTCCAGCCTGCCAGCCACTCAGTAATGCCTTTCTGCACATAGGAAGAGTCGGTGTACAAAGCCACCTGACAAGGCTCTTTTAACGCTTTTAACCCTTCAATCGCCCCCATCAATTCCATGCGGTTATTGGTGGTATCGTGCTCACCACCACACAATCGTTTTTCGTGGGGACCGAACGTTAGCCAAGCGCCCCAACCGCCTATGCCAGGATTGCCTTTGCATGCGCCGTCGGTATAGAGCGTCACTTCTTTCATTAAATTACTTAATCTCTTTGATGGTCGGTTTGGTTAATGGCGGCACCCGTACCTTGCTTGGCTTCCAGCGTGGTTTCAATGGGATATAGCGACGCGTCTGTTTCGTGACCGTCATGATATACACCCCACCCAGTGGCAGCTTCAGGGCTTTGATGCCATGACCAAGCCAATGGCTACGTTGACGCCATTTGTCGGATTTAAACGGCATATCGTAATCAATAAACTCAATATTTTCGAGTGTTAATCCCGCAACTTTGAGCCAGTCCTCTAAACGCCGGTGGGAAATAAAGCGCGCTGACCAAGGCGCCCGCACACGTTTTGAGCAACAGTGGCGTATGCCCCAGAAACTGAAGGGGTTAAAACCAACAATGATTAACTTGCCGCTGGGCAGCAACACACGCGCCACCTCATACAGGTCACGATGGGGATCCTCGGATAAGTCTAGGGTATGGTGCAAAACAAGCGCATCAATGCCATCCGATTCCAGCGGCAGCTCACTCATATTGGCCACGACTGTGGTGTGACTGGCCCCTAACTCAAGCACCGGCGACAACGAAATGGTTTCACGCATACGGTGGTTATGAAACGCCAGCTCGCCCAGTGGAGATTGCTGCACCAGATAGTAGCCCACCAAATTATCAAGCGCTCGCTCAATGTGATCATGCTCTTCATTTAACAAGCGCTGACCCAATTCGGTGTTGTACCAATCTTGGAATAATTGTCTTGATTGGTTATCCAACATACAATGCTCTCTTTCGTAAGCTAACCAGATACCTATTTATTGGTATAGGGTCTATTCATCAATATTTAAACATAACGTTGGGCATATGACATTTTTTCCGTTACCCGCATTTAATGACAACTATATCTGGATCACGAATGACGCTACGCAAAAAACCATATGGGCAGTCGACCCAGGCGACGCTCAAGTCGTACTGGATTATTGCCAGAACCAACACGTCACGCTTGCCGGTATTTTGCTAACGCATCACCACAAAGATCATACTGGCGGCGTCCCTGAACTCAGCGCGCGCTTTAATTGCCCTGTTTATGGCCCTGCTTCGCTCAGCCCCGAGCTGGTCACCCACCCGTTAACACAAGGTGACAGTGTCATGGTTGGGCAAACAGAGTTTATGGTGCTAGAGACCCCAGGGCACACCCTAGATCACTTGTGTTACTTTGCTGAGGCAGAACAACAAGACCCGATCTTATTGTGTGGTGATACCTTGTTCCGTGGTGGATGTGGTCGATTATTTGAAGGCAGTCCAGCGCAGATGCTGAACGCCATGACGCGACTGCGTGAACTTCCACAGAACACACAGGTCTATTGCACGCACGAATATACGCTTGCCAATTATCGCTTTGCATTAGCCATTGATGGCCATAACGCAGCGCTAATCGCAGCCAACAACGAAGCACAAGCCCTTCGTGATCAAAATATCCCAACAATACCTTCAAGTATTGCACTGGAAACACAAACTAACCCTTTCATGCGTTTTGACTGGCAAGAAGTAGTCGTAGGTGCGGCCGCCCTTCTAAACGAGCAACCCGCGCAAGATTTGATCAACGGATTCGCGCAGATCCGCCGTGCAAAGGACGCCTTTTAGTTGACCTCTATAGGCCAATCCTTAGAATGCAGGCAAATATATATAACTATGTGAGCAGAATGACTAGAAACTTACTCATCGCCCTACTTGCGGGCAGCATCCTAACTGGCTGTCAGTCTTTGACACAACAACCAGCGGATATTGCTGAAATCGACGCTGAGAACGAGGCCATTGGCGCTCCGGAAGCCGACGCCAATGGCGTCGACTTTATTGATACAGTCAAACCTGTTCGACCAGACGATGCCAAACTCATGGCAAAGAAAAGCGCAGACACGCTAGATGCTAACCTGTCAGAGGAAGACCTTTGGGAGCGCATCCGTGCAGGCTACCAGCTTAATCTAAACATTGACCAGCCACGTTTGAAGTCGCAGCTACGCTGGTTCAGCACCCACCTTTCTTACCTAGATCGTGTATCAAAACGTGGCGAACGCTACTTGCACTACATTGTCGAAGAACTTGAGAAAGCCGACATGCCACTTGAGATTGCACTGTTGCCAATCGTAGAAAGTGGCTTTGACCCATTTGGTTACAGCCATGGACGCGCCTCAGGGCCTTGGCAGTTCATCCCTTCTACAGGGCAGATGTACGGTCTTGAGCAAACTTGGTGGTTAGATGGTCGTCGTGACATCAAACTCTCTACTCAAGCAGCGATCACCTACCTAACTCGTCTTAATAAGATGTTTGATGGTGATTGGTTACACGCACTAGCGGCCTACAACTCTGGTGAAGGCACTGTGATGCGCGCCATTCGCAAGAATAAAAAAGCCGGGAAACCTACCGACTTTTGGAACCTAGACCTACCAGCGGAAACCCGCGCCTACGTACCAAAATTGCTAGCATTAGCGAAGATCATGAAAGATCCCGCTAAATACGACTACGAAAATTACTTTATCGCTAACCAACCCTACTTCGAAGAAGTCAACACTGGTGGCCAAATCGACCTCGCTCAAGCGGCTGAAATGGCGGACGTAAGCATCGACGAAATCTACCTGCTTAACCCAGCTTACAACCAATGGGCAACCTCACCTGATGGCCCGCACAAGTTACTTGTGCCAGTCGACTCGGCTGATGCCTTTCGCACTAAGTTAGCGACCTTACCCCCGAAAGAGCGCGTGACTTGGGTCCGTTATACGGTGCAAGCAGGCGATAACCTAGGTGCAGTAGCACGTGATCACAACACTACCGTCGCAGTACTGCAGGACATCAACAAGATCTCCAGCAGCTTCATCCGAGTCGGTCAACAGTTGATGATCCCAGTAGCCGGACAAAGTGCGGCTAGCTACACACTCAGCTCGCATCAGCGTCTACTTAAAAAGCAGTCACGCTCGCCAAGCTCAAACCGAATTAAGGTCAACTACACGGTTGAGAGCGGCGACAGTTTGTGGAGCATTGCTCAGAAATACAACACTAACACGAAAACGTTAGCGCGCTGGAACAGCATGGGCCTTGGCGACCCTCTTCACCCAGGCAAGAAACTGGCCGTTTGGATGAAGCCTGAGTCTGGCAAGAGCAGTCAGCGTAATGCTCGCTCGGTGGTCAAACGTGTGGTCTACACCATCCGTTCTGGTGACTCCCTAGCGGTGGTAGCGAATAAGTTCAACGTCAGTGTCAATGAGATTCGCAAATGGAACCCAAAAGTTGGCAGTAAGAAATACGTACAACCGGGCGACAAAGTGACCTTACTTGTGAATGTGGTGGGTGGCTAAACCCACCACTGAGCATTAAACATTAAAAAAGAGGCCCATGGCCTCTTTTTTAATGCACGAGAAATCATCAAACGATTATTCGTAACGACACAAGTAAGCTGTGATTTCGGTTACTTTCACGCCAAACTTCTGGTTTGCTTCAACGATAAAGGTTTCGCCTTTTGCGAACGTTTTCCACTCTGTTTCACCTGGCAGCAAAACCGTTAGATAACCGGACACTACGGTCATGTATTCGCGCTGCGATGTACCGAACTCATAGTCACCGATGCTCATCACACCCACGGTCGAGGTACCTTCTGCGTTTTCTAGGGCAATCGACTTCACGGCATCATCAAAATAGCTATTTACTTGTAGAGACATAAACACACTCACTGTGGTCAAACACGGCTAACCTGCAGCTAGCCAACTTTAAAATGGCTGAGGACTCAACCATCATTCATTTCTTCAATGATCCATTCTTTAAACGCCGCCATGGCAGGCGTCAAAGCACGTTTCTTTTCAAATACTAGGTAAAAGGAGCGATTGGTATCCAATTGTTTATCGAACAGCACCTGCAGTTGACCCGATTCAATCTCAGGTGTCACCAAGCTGACATCCGCCAGTGCAATCCCTAACCCCTGTGCCGCCGCGCCAGCCGTTAGAGAGCCGCTGGAGAACATCAATCCACGGCGAAATACCTTCGGATCAAGATCATTTTGCACCAACCAATCGTGCCATTCATCGCTGCGCTTACTGACGTGCAATAGCGGGTATAAACGCATGTCTTCTGGCTCATTAATCGGTTGGCCAGGTTTAATTAACTTTGGCGAACAGACTGGAGCCAAACGAATCGGACGCAAATAGTGGGCTTCCACATCGGACCACTCACCGTTACCAAAATATACCGCCATATCGATCTCCCCCAAGGAGAAGTCAATCAAGCCCATGGAGGAACGAATTTCAATCTCGATGTCTGGGTAACGGGCTTGGAAGCGCTCCATGCGCGGCATCAACCAACGCGTTAAGAACGATGGTGCCACTGCTAGTTTTAGCGAGCCCGCATGCTGGGCACTCTTTAAGTCGGCGGTTGCCTGTTCTAATTGTTGAAAAATTTGTTTGATCGGCTTGATGTAATTTTCGCCGGCCTCGGTTAACACCACTTTGCGCTTGGTTCGTCGAAACAGCTCGATGCCTAAAAAGCTTTCCAATCCCTTTATCTGATGGCTAATCGCCGAAGGGGTGACATTCAGCTCTTGGGCGGCCTTGTTAAAACTTCCATGACGCGCCGCGGACTCAAAACACTTTAATGAATTTAGAGGCGGTAATCTGTTAATAGGTCACACTCCAACTCTTACAAGCGCCCTATTAGGGCGCAAACATGATGCCAAAGCCGTCGCTCAAACCTTATTCAGAATCAGTCTGAGTCGATTTCTTTGGCAAACGGAACGGCTCAAAACCTTGCTGCTCATTATCGTGAAACACCACTTTTTTACGGGCAGCGGGTTTCTTTTGCGCTTTTGGCGCTTTGTTTTTGACAGGGGCTTTATGCTTCGCTTTCTTCTGCGGCGCACGCTTTTGTGTAATGCCGGTAAAGGTCGGCTCTAAGCCTTCTACCGTGGAAATGCTAAAACTGCGCTTTAGGTAGTCTTCCACTTCTTTAAAGTTAAACCAGTCTTTTGGCCCTACTAAAGAAATGGCATCCCCTTGGAAACCAGCACGACCGGTACGGCCAGTACGATGTACAAACTCTTCCGCAGGTTTTGGAATATCAAAGTTAAACACATGTGAAACGCTTGCAATATCGAGGCCACGTGACGCCAGATCCGTGCTCACTAACACGTTAAACTTACCACGGGCAAAGTCATCCATCACTTTTGAACGGGCACTTTGTGACATATCGCCGTTTAGACTGCCCGTTGTTAGGCCCCAGGTTGCCAAAAGCTCCGCTAGGCGCACCGTGTCTTGCTTAGTCGCAGTGAAGACAATGGCTTGCTTGATGGTCAGTGTTTCTAAGAAATGCTGCAATAGCGCTTGCTTATGATCCAAATGATCACACAAGTACACGTGTTGCTTGATATCTTGGTGCTCATCTTGGCCATGACCAATGGCTACTCGCACCGGCTCATACAAAAGCTCCTGCGCCAATTCATTGACTTCGGTGTCATCCAGCGTAGCGGAAAAGAACAGCGTCTGACGGCGACGGTGGTTAGCGGCGTTATTGATCGCGCGCAGATCGGCCGCAAAGCCCAAATCGAGCATGCGATCCGCTTCGTCCAAGATCAACATTTCCAAGCCCTCAAGAAACACGTTGCGCTGTTTCAAATGGTCGACCATACGCCCCGGTGTCGCCACCACAAAGTGTGGGTCTTTCTGAAAGTTTTTATGTTGATCGTTAAAGTTCTCGCCGCCCAGTACCAAGATCGAGCTAAAGCGTGTGCCAGCGATCAAAGTACGCAAAGTGGCGTATACTTGCTTCGCCAACTCACGGGTAGGCACTAGAATCAATACACGAGGGTCGCGTTTCGCTAACGCTTTGCGCGTATAAAGGCGATGTACAGCGGGTAACAGGTACGCCAAGGTTTTCCCTGAGCCGGTTTTCGATGACGCCAAAAGATCTTTACCAGCCATCGCCTCTGGAATCGCACGCGCCTGAATTTCAGTCGTGTGCTCAAAGCCAAAGTGGCCAAAAGACTTCATTAGTCGGCTATCTAAATCAAACTCAGAGAATAACAATCGCTTCACCTTATAAAAGTATTTTTTTCGGGAGCGTATTATAGCGCAGGGGCTCTCTAAACGGACACCTTAAATACGCTACATTTCGTGAAAAGTGCCTAAAGTGTAGGCTTTACCGGCACTGACCAATTGCACCAACATCCCCTCTTTGCTCTCCACCAGCGTAGCTTGTTCAACTAATTGATAGAACACATTGCGATGAAAACTGGCCCACATGCCATGGCGTACAGAGGCGTAAGGCAATAACGCATCAGCACGCTCGAACAATTCAATATCGCTGTCGACCCCTAAGGTCAGCACGTCATTGGTTTTGGTGAAAAAGCGCCATATTTGACGGCCCTGCTCATCCAAACTCTGCTCATAGCGCACAATCTGGAAGGGTGCATCTTCCACTTGGATACGCACTTTCTCCGCCGGCGTCACCAGAAAATACTCGTCCTGCTCACGCCACAGGATGCGTGAAAACAGGGTCACCATTTTCTCCCGCTGGATCACTTCCCCTTCATGCAGCCAGTCGCCATTGGCCTTGATGATTAGGTCCATGTCACCACAACACTCAGGGTGCCAAGTCTCGACTGGCGGATAAGCGCCATCTGTTTGTGTGATGGGCTCCAAATTAATACGGGACATGAAATATTCCTAATACAGCAAATTAACGACATTCAATTCAACTACAATATTATTCAAATCAGTATAGATGATCTTGAATTAGATTCACTGGTACACTAAGCACCATCAAAAAGATTACAGAAAACTAAACTTCACATAGAGATTAACGAGCCCCAAATGACCACTGAACTAGCACGCAAATTTCAAGACCCAAATCGTGGAGTTTACTTTATCGGTACTACGCCACCGAGAAACACGATTGAAGACGATGCACAGCTTAACGAAATCGGCCAAAAGCTGCTGGACCGTTTAGGACAGATTGAAGTCGATGGTTTAATCGTATACGACATTCAGGACGAGAGCAGCCGCATCTCCAAGCCGCGCCCGTTCCCATACATGCAGACGCACGATCCACTAGACTGGTCGAAACGCTTGCAAGCTTTGGCAATCAAGCCTGTGATCACTTACAAAAGTGTGTCTTCTCGCACAGAGGCCGAATTCAATCAGTGGTTAAACTCTGCTTGGGAAGATTATGGCATTCGTGACATCGTACTGGTGGGCTCACCTTCATCTGACGGCAATATCGCGCTGCCACTGAACCAAGCTTATAAAGCTTTGCAGAATAATCCGCACGATTTCAATCTGGGCGGTGTCACCATTGCAGAGCGTCATGCAGTCAAAGGCGACGAGCACGTGCGTTTGATGAATAAAACCATTGCTGGCTGCGACTTTTTCGTTTCCCAAGCGGTGTATAACCCACAAGCCACGGTTGACATGCTGAGCCAATACGCCCGCACTTGTCGAGAAAACGGTGAAACACCGAAGCGTGTCATCCTAACATTCACCCCTTGCGGTAGTGAACAGACGTTGAGCTTTATGGAATGGCTCGGTATTTCGGTGCCAGACGCCACGAAATTCCGTATTTTGGATGCTGAAAACCCATTGGATGAATCGATTAAGATTTGTCGCTCTGCGCTTGAGCAAATTATCGAAGTGGCGTTACCGCTGGGCATTCCGCTTGGCTTAAACATCGAGAGTTTGACCAACCGTAAAGAAGAGATCGACGCCTCAGTGAACCTTTACAAGCTGCTTAAGGCCACCTTGGACCTTAAGCTTGCCGAGCAAAACCTTCTATAAGTCACGACCCATTGACGAATACCAGCTGGGCAATCACCTGCTCGGCTGTGATCTGCTGCATGGCCTTAGGGTCATGCACACGGCTAGCCCAAGGCAATTCGCTGACCGGCTTGCCGTATTCCTGCTGCGCGCATTGCTCGTAGACGCTCACCACCTTATCCAGATCCCTAAAGGGGCCAGTACGCTGCGGATTTGAATGCGCATAGAGCCCGACCACGGGCGTGCCGACTAGCGTTGCCATATGCGCTGGCCCCGTATCAGGGCTTAGCACCCAGTTCGCCCCCTGCAATACGCTCAGCATTTGCGCCAAGTTGGTCTGTCCAACGAGATCGGTCACATGAGAGCCATGCAGTTGCGCAGCCATTGCTTTCTCAGCGTCACTAGGGCCGCCCGTCAACACGACCGCTAAACCTTGCTCAGCGCACCAGTCTATAACGGCCTGATAACCGTCGAGGGTCCAATTGCGCTCAGCCTTAGAAGCACTCGGATTAATCACCACATAGGTTTCAGGTAAGCCACCTGGGGCGTCCGGTAACGTTAACGCTAACGGCAAGTGGATATCGGTGACTTGCAGCTTCGCCGCAATGGCCAAAAATGAGTCCAACACATGGGGAGAACGTGGCTCTTCACCAAATTCATTGACGAACCAATGCTGCTTTTCACGAGAATAGGTCTTTTTGAAACCAATGCGACGCTTGGCACGCAGCATTTTACTTAACAGGCTTGCACGCAACGACCATTGCAAATGCAGCAGCACATCAAACTGAATCGATGACAAGGCTTTGCGCAGAGCCAACATGCCAGAGACACCCGACTTTTTATCGTACACATGTACCTTCACCCCTGGCAGCAAACGGACTAGCTGTGCTTCAACCGGGCCGGTGATCCAAGTAATCTGCGCCTTCGGATAGCGCTTTTGTAACGCCGCGATCACGGCCATGGCATGGCACACATCGCCAATAGCAGACAGCCGGATGACCGCTATGTTAGTAATTGTCTGATCCATTTCATCCCCTTAGGGCTGTTTAAATATATGAGAACTATTATAAAATACCCGCCATTCAAAATGGCTCCCAAATAGCGTCATCTCATTCATTTTTTTAGATTATTTTCATGCCAAGCATTCACCCTACCGCAAGCAGCGACATTGTTTTCATTAGCCCAAATAACAAAGGGATAACCAAGGAATGGTTCCAGCCTGAGTACTGGCAAGCACAACATAAATTACTCAACACCGCCACAGGGCGAGGCACCGTGTGGTTCGTGGACACCCCCCATGCCACCGCCGTACTGCGACAGTATCGCCGTGGTGGCTTGATCGGGAAATTCAATAAGTTCTCGTTTTTAGCACAGCCACTTGAGCACACGCGTGCGTACAAAGAACTGGCGTTGCTAGAAACGCTGCAAAAACTGAAGTTGCCCGCGCCCACGCCGATGGCCGGCTTAGTGCGCCGCGAAGGCGTGTCTTACCAAGCCTGGTTGTTAACCCAAGCCATCCCTAATGCGCGCGATTTATTTCAAATCTTGCAACAGGGCACTCTTACAGACGACATATGGCGCAACATTGGTCACACCATTCGCCGCTTTCATGATCACAATGTGTTTCATAGCGATTTGAACTGTCACAACATCATGCTCGACGAACAAGATCAAGTATGGCTGATCGACTTTGATAAATGCGCTATCAAGGACAACAGCGCTGGCTGGAAAAAGAACAATCTAGAACGTCTGCAACGCTCGTTCGACAAGGAGCTGAAAAAGCTGAGCCGTTTTGAATACAACCAGCAGGCTTGGCAACATTTATTAGAAGGTTACCAAGCCGCCTAGCCCTAAACAAAAAAGCTTTGCCTCACAGCAAAGCTTTTCATCTGGCCGACTAGCGATTTTCTAAGCGATTGTAGTCCAATATACCGCTAGAAAGTGGCTTCATGGCCTTATTCAAACGTGCTATTTCATCACTGGTAGCCCAGAACTGATCACTGGTACGGCGCACACCGTACTGATCTAGCAAGGCAGTATAGTCTGACTCTGACTGAATCGCAGTCACGGCAGCGACGAATGCCGGCACCTGTTGTTCTGTCATTCTGAGCAACACATTCGGGTAGTCTCCCACAATACCACGTACCACCATCAAACGATCCTCTTGCGGTGCCACGGTAGATTCTTCGTCTAATAAACTGGTGATGTTGTAATGGCCGCGATTATGAACAATCGTTACCAGTTCCGCATCCGCCTGCCCCTCACGCTCAATCAACATCATCGCCAACTCAGGGAAAGGCACAACAGGACGACCTTGCAATTCCTGCAAACTTAACAGCGCGGCTTGAGTCGACGGTTGCAATAACGACTGGGACAACTCATGTTGCTGCGATAACACGGGGGCCAAGCGCTGCTCTATGATGGTTAAAAACTCGCGTTTGTGGTCCGCCGTTTGATAAGCCACCTTCGAAGGCACATCCACCTGCAGCAGGTCGCTGAAAATATAATTCTTGATGGTTTGATTGGTTTGGCGATACCAATATTCACGTACCGCTGCACGCTCCTCTCGGGGTAAGAACATGAGGAAGTTCATCTCCCCTTCCATACGTAGGAAATCCATGTACAAGCGCGTCACCAGCTGGTGTCCAACATTACCAAACACATCAAAGCCTGCAACCAACAGATAATGAATGCGCTCAAGCAATGGGTAGTCAATGACCCAAGCGGTTTTTGGCTCAGGTCCTACTAGCCCTTTTTCAACGGAGGCATTATCAAAGTGGCGCATCACCGTGAGGGCGGCATTACTGTTTTCGCCTTCGCCATCCCAAATCATTTCGGTATTAAAGTGCATACCGTTTTCACCCATGACTTCAAGCAAACCGGCCTTGGCCGCTAGGTAGTTTTTTTGTTTCTCTGAATAGAGCACCCAAGAGGTGATCGGCAAGGCATTACTGCTCTGCGATGCAGGCAAAGCCAAGGACGACGCATTTTGCTCAAGGAAAGCACTACCAATGTTGTGTAGCTCTAGATCTGGGTTGACAAAAAACACCCAAAACTGCTCATTGATCACATTCACCGCCACCTGTCCGCGGCAAACAGGCCCTTTTATAAAGGCCATGATGGTGTTTTGCGCGTGATCTAACAAAAAGCGATAACGGCTGTTACCCGGAATTTGCGCAAACGATTCAAACGGGTTACTGGCGACTGCAGGCTGATAACTGCCCGCTTGCGTGACGGAGTAGTCCGCTTGATAGAACCAGTCATGCCAACGCGCATAACGAGCATCGTCCAACTGCATCGGGATAAAGGTCTTCTGCACTCGGCTTTCAGGGTCTAACCATAGGCGGTAATAAACACGATCCACTCCAGGGTGATCGTAGGGACGACGTGTGCTGATGCGCTCTATTGGTTCACCTGGCGGGGTGCTCGAACGCACCAGTTTATAGGTGTAGCGGGCCTCGTCATCAAAATATAAGCTGTATAAATAAATATGCTCATAAATGTAACGATTGACCAACTGTGCTTTCAGCGAATCCCCATTTAAGCGCTGCTCCCACTGGCTTACTTGGCTTTGCACACTGTCTGGCACATTCGATGTCGCCTGCATGCGCGCACCTTTGACCAGCCACTTGGTCAGCACGGCGTACTCGTGATCGGTTAACTGAGGTAATCCATAGGGCATGCCCCACGTGGGGTGAGTGGTTTCAAAGGTATTGTACTCTTCGATAGCGGGACATTGTTGATCACGATTAAGAGAAAAGTCATACTGATCCGCTGGTAGCACATCACTGTCAAACTCCCCTTGCTGACGGCGCAAGGCAATTGCCCGATACAACACACTGCCCTGAAGGTTGGCGGCTGGGCTTTGTTCACGCTCGTTCAAAATCGGATAGAAGCCTTTTTCACGCCACGCTTGGGTGGTGCGCGCATCTTCGTAAAGACGCGTCGGCTCAAGCGCTAACAGGCGATCACCTTGATACACTCTATCTTTACTGCCACCACGCTCAATGCCGCCAACGGCGGTTAATTTGATCTGGCAAGGAGCATCATAACAGGCATGACAATTGATACAGCGACTTTCTAAAATGGGGCGCACTTGTTCCTGATAAAAGTTATCGGACACTGGCGCACTGTACTCAGTGGCAACCAGCTGGCGATTTTGGCTATTGGCGGGACCAAAGATGTCGTCCAAGTTATGGCTCGCAAATACCGCACAACCGGAGACCACCACCAACACCAACGCCAACATCCATCTAGAAAGCTTTTTCATCAATTCATCCTAAATTAAGTGACTGTATTCATACGTTGAAAGTGTAACCTCTGGTTCTAAAAAGCAGGCATAAAAAAGGGGAAAAGCATGCTTTTCCCCTTTTGTTTTACATTTTCATGACGCTGTTAGCTTTGTGCTTCGTCTTCGTCGTCGAATTCCACTAACTCGTAGGCATCTTCACCCATGTCTTCATTCGCCAATAACAAGGCGTCTTCATAGGAACTGCCAAACTCAATGCGTGTGATGTCGTATAGATCGTATTCGTAGGTTTCATCAAACCAACGCGCATCGGAGCCAATTTCTTCTAGCTCAAAGGTCGTTGCATCGACACGCAAAACACGGCCGATCTCACAACCGTCAGCATCCACCTCTTCACGGTGAATGGTGACCAAGCCAAACTCTTCACTGATGTCCATTAGCAGAACCGCAAGATCTTCTAGCTCAACTTCTGGGTCTTCAATGTCTTCACCACGTAGCTCTAGAACACGTTTTTGGAAGTCATTAAACGGCGCTGGGTGCATAAAGTCGCTAATGTCTTCTAGAAATAGAATCTGATAACCATTTAAGTGAACACCATCGTCCACCAACTGCATCAGCACCATTTCTTCGTTTGCCGCGATGATAAATCCATCTGTCCAGTTATCTGGTCCGTCGATTTCTTCGCGAAAGATACGTACGACATTCTTACGCGTTCGGGCTTTTTCCAATTCGATGAGCATAATGGCTCCTAAAGGACATCATTAAAAACAGGTGTTAGTGTAAACCTTGACTACAACAGGAACAACTTATTGCTGAAAATCATGCCAATTTTCAATCAGATCAATGAGATCATCTAAGCCACACTCGGCTTCCACACCATCGTTTGAGGCCTGAAAGAAGGCGCTTTGGGTATCAAACATGGCTTTGATTTCATCTTCCGCTTGGCTCATGTCAATGCGACGTTTCACCGCCACACCTTCCGAGCTGATCACGACTTGAAAGATCCCGTGTTTGAACTCGGTGACTTCCTGCTCTTTTTCCGCCAAAGACGCCGCCTGCCAAACACGCTGTACGGTTTCTTTGTCTGTTAAATACTCACTGACCCATTCAGCGAGCGCAGCAAACTCTACGTCAGCGAATACGCGGTAGGCGCCTTCTTCTTGGTCAAATGCAATTTCATAATCCATAGAGCACTACCTCACTCTTTTTCATCACTAATGGGAGCTTTATCTTGATCTTGGCGGTATTCCACGTTTTGCTGTTGCTGACGTTGCGGCACCGCAGCCGCTAGACGTGCTTGTCGCGCGGCTTCTTTTTCTGCTTTTACTTGCTCAACTTTGACCCACTCGTCGGCCACCATTTCAGGTGTTTCCATAACGTACGGGCCAATGGCGCCACTGCGGACATCGGATAAAAACACCTCAGCCGCCTTGTGCATATCAATCTTGCCGCCGGCACGCAATGCGCCTCGCTTCGAGCCAATGATCTTGAGCGTTTCCACGGCGTCCACCGGCGCTTCTTTCAATTTGTAACGGGTGATCAAGGCATCGCTGTAATCGGCAATAAAGAACTTCAACCCCACGACCGCCACATCTTCATAATCAATGGCCGTATCACGCACAGCACCAGTCACGGCAAGACGATAGCTGGCATCTGGGTTTTCAATTTTGGGCCACAGAATCCCTGGTGTGTCGAGTATTTGGAAACCGTCGTTCACACGCAGTTTTTGCTGGGCTTTGGTCACCGCTGGCTCGTTACCCACTTTGGCCACACGTTTCCCAAGCAAAGCATTCATTAGGCTAGATTTACCGACGTTTGGTATCCCGGCAATCATGGCACGGATCGGCTTCTCTGCTGAGCCACGGTGTGGCACCAACTTTTGTACCCAGCTAGACAGTTTGGCCAAATCGGCTTTGTCTTGGGTACTGAATGGGTAAGCGGTAATTTGGTCCGCATCGCGCCAATGCTCTAACCAACGATTGACACGGCCTTTGTCGGCCAAATCTTTTTTATTAAGCAAACGCAAGACCGGCACATCGCCACGTAGAGTGGTTAACATTGGGTTTTGACTGGAGTCTGGAATACGGGCATCCAAAACCTCAATGACGAGGTCTACTTGAGTCATGACATTCTCGATTTCGCGTCGAGCTTTATTCATGTGCCCAGGGAACCATTGAACGCTCACGTTTTCACCTCTTTGTTACGATTCAAAATTTGGCGCGCAGTCTACCATAAAGTTTAGATCACAATGCTAAAAACTCCGTGACGATGACAAAAACGTACTTTCAATCAGCCGCTTAACACTAAAACCGACCTTATTTCCTGCTCAGTTCTTAAAACTGACCTGAGTCAACGCAGTAAAATCCAACCCACCCTATACTGCAAAACATCCAGAAACTGCAGTGTATTCGACACTTAGGTTCTCTCTGGGTGTTCTCTCGATCGGGCTATCGCCCTTTGGGCCGCAGTGTGCCATCACTGCGGCTTTTCTTTTTTATTTCAATCAGTTAAAACCTTCCCGAAGTTTTCTTTGCGCCTCTTCCAAGACCTCTGGATAAAGCACCAGAAACGGTTCTTTTGCTTGCTGCAACAATAAGGGCAACTCATCAATGAAGGGCTCTAAATGATGTCCTAACGGCCAACGTCTTTGAATCGAACGTATCGCTCGTTCACGCCCCAATCAGTCCCCAAATCAGCCAACCAGTTGTTTTGCTCTAACGAACCTATCATGCCTTGCAAGCGCTCAGGACATAGTGGCTTGTCGCGCGACAATTGCTGCACCACCTGGTGCGCAAAGTGGTCAAATGGCTGCTGATCAAATTGCGACCACAAGCGCACTAACCAGTAATCCATCAATATATCTTGCACGATGCCCGCAAAACGTCGACGTCCAGTTCTTGGCAACGTTTTGAAACGCTGTGATTGTGGGTGGGCATCAACAAAGGTGTCGATCGCTTGGTGCAAACGCCAGCCCTGCCAGAGTGCCCTTTGTTTGGGGTCCGGTTGCCACGGAAAATCCCCTAACAGATTCCCGGCATAGGAGGTGTGCGTTAATTTGGCGATATGAAGATGGGCAATATAATTCACAAGGGACTCGCTGCACTCATTCGAGTAGCTCTTACAGATATTTATCGGTTTCCTTTCATCCTATAAATAGTGGCGCCCATTAAAATTTGCTAGACTGCGACAAATTTTTCTTAACTGGACATTCTCTTGAACGCATCAACTCCTTTGCAGCTTGCTGACACCCTTCCGCCTAAAATGACGCAACTTCTTGCGGACATGGGCATCACTGCTTTTACCCCGATTCAACAACAGGCCTTGCCGGATGTTTTAGCGGGCAAAGACCTCATTGCACAAGCGCAAACGGGCAGTGGTAAAACCCTAGCCTTTGCCATTGGTTTGGTGATGCAACTGAACCCACGTTATTTTGGCTGCCAAAGTTTGGTGTTGTGCCCGACTCGAGAACTGGCCGACCAAGTCGCGAAAGAAATTCGCAAAGTAGCGCGCTACTTAGAAAACATTAAGGTACTGACCCTGTGTGGCGGTATGCCATTCGGCCCACAGATTGCTTCATTGGAGCATGGCGCTCATGTCGTAGTAGGGACGCCTGGACGCATTATGGAGCACTTGCGCAAAGGCAATCTGGATATTAGCGGCATCAATACCCTGGTACTGGACGAAGCCGACCGTATGCTCGACATGGGCTTTATCGACAGTATTCGCGATATCGTTGCCCTGACGCCTAAACAGCGTCAAACCCTGCTGTTTTCAGCGACCTTCGGTGACAACATTGCCAGTATCAGCGAAGAGTTTCAGCGTCAGCCGCGCTTTGTCAAAATCGAAGTGGAAGAAGCCACTCGTCCGAACATTGATCAATACTTCGTGCGCGCCAACAACAGTGAAAAACCGCAACGTCTGCTAGACACCTTGTCGCATTTTGAGCCCAACCAAGTCATTGTGTTCTGTAACACCAAAGCCGAGTGTGACGAAGTCGCGGAATGGCTAACCGATCACAATGTCAGCGCTTTGGCGATTCACGGTGACTTTGAGCAGAAACAGCGTGACCAAGTATTGGTGCGTTTCTCCAATAAGAGCTGTTCCGTGTTAGTGGCCACCGATGTCGCGGCCCGTGGTATCGATGTCAAAGAAATCGATTTGGTCGTCAACTACGACACAACGCGCGATATCGATGTGCACACGCACCGTATCGGTCGTACCGCCCGTGCTGGCGCAGAAGGCATCGCGGTGAGTTTTATTACCGATCGCGAAGACTACAAACTGGCCGACATCGCCGAGCGTTTTGCCATAGAACCAGAGTTCCTGTCATTAGGCACTTGCCCAGGTAATTTCACACTGCAGCCGGAAGTCGTGACCATCGCCTTTGACGCGGGTAAGAAAAACAAGCTGCGTGCAGGCGATATTCTTGGCGCCCTGACGGCGGGTCTTGGCCTTGAGAAAAGTGCGGTCGGTAAAATCGATATCTTCGACTTCCAAGCCTATGTGGCCATTGAGCAGCGCCACGCGCGCCAAGTGGTGAAAGCACTCGCCACCAAGAAAATCAAGGGCCGTACCATCCGCTCTCGCGTCCTGCGTTAATCATGTTTGGGCGTCGTTGGCTGTTCAGCCCAAACACACAGCTCTTAGGCTTTATCCTAGGGGCATTGGCTGTTTCGTTAGCGACGCTGATGCCAGCGTCCTCTCTGGGCACGCCTCCTGGCTCCGATAAATTACACCACGTGCTGGGCTTTGCCTTCTGGGCGATGTTGTGTGCCTTCGGCCCAACACGTCGTTATCTGTGGTTGGCCTTCCTCATTACCCTGTGCGGCGGCTTAATTGAGCTGATCCAACCCTATGTCCATCGTCGCGGCGAATGGGGCGACTTTTGGGCCGACTGTGCTGGGGTCGGAGTCGCCACCTTCCTGCACGCTTGTATCCGCTATTGCAAACGGCGTGGTATGGATACTGCATAACCTCTGTGTACGCTAAGACTGGCGTTTTGGCACTGCCTACCCAAGGTAACCAGAGGGAGATAACCGATGACCAGCTCGACGACCGCTCACACGCAGTTATTGCATTCTTTATTCGAAGCCGCTCTAGACGTGGTGCACCCCCATCGCTGTGTGCCCAGGCACATGCCCTGCCCCGCCGCTGGCCGCACCATCGTCATCGGCGCTGGCAAAGCCTCAGCCGCCATGGCGCAAGCCTTTGAGCAGAACTTTAGAGGTGAGGTATCAGGGCTGGTGGTGACCCGTTATGGTTACGCTGTGCCATGCGAGAAAATAGACATTATCGAAGCCGCTCACCCAGTCCCCGATGAAAACGGCCTACGCGCCGCCAAAGCCATCCTGCAGCGGGTCACAGGCCTAACCGAACAAGATCAAGTGGTGGTACTGATCTCAGGTGGTGGCTCAGCCTTAATGCCTTTACCTTACGATGAAATCAGCTTACTGGAAAAGCAGGTCATCCACAGTGCTTTGCTCAAAAGTGGTGCAAACATCATCGAGATGAATACCGTGCGCCGCCACTTATCACAACTTAAGGGAGGCGGCCTCGCAGCGGCCTGCTATCCTGCCAAAGTCACCACTTTGATCATGTCAGATGTTCCGGGCAATGCGCTATCAGCGATTGCCTCAGGTCCAACTGTCGGAGACACCACCACCTGCCAAGATGCCTTAGAGATCATCGACCGATACGCCATTGAAATCTCCAATGTGGTGCGCGAGAAACTCGAAAAAGGGGCTTATGAAACCCTGTTCCCTGAGGATCACCGCCTCGCTCATTGCACTAACAAACTGATTGCGACACCACAAATGGCGCTCGAAGCCGCCGCCAAACGGGCCCAAGAACTGGGCATAAAAAGCCTTATTCTGGGTGACAGTATCGAGGGTGAAGCCAAAGAAGCCGGCAAAGTCATGGCCGGTATCGCTCGCCAAGTGCGTCACTTTGAACAGCCGATTAAACCGCCCTGTTTGTTACTGTCAGGAGGCGAAACCACGGTGACGGTCAAAGGCCAAGGTGTCGGTGGTCCGAATGTAGAATTTTTATTGTCCCTCGCCATTGAGCTGCAAGGGGCACACGGTATTTCCGCCATCGCTTGCGATACGGATGGCGTGGATGGCACAGCCGAGATTGCAGGCGCTATGATCACCGAATATTCATTAGCTGATGCCGTTCATAAAGGGATGAACGCTTTGCAATACCTTGGCGATAACGATGCCCATACCTTTTTTGAGAAAATCGGCCAATCCGTCATCACTGGACCAACGCTGACTAATGTAAACGACTTCCGCGCCATCTTTATCGATGTCGCGGCTTAGCATTTCGCCCGCGTATGAGCTAACGTTAGACGTTGGCTCATTGACTAATAATAAACAATCGGTCAAAGTCCTGAACCACAAAAGCATAACCCCATTTAGCGAATATTGAGAACACATGCCTATAATAAAAGCTTGGCGTTCAGCCATCCTGCACTGCATTGCCAACCCGACAGACGTCGCTCACGAGCAAGCCTTCCAATACTTTGAAGATGGTCTACTGGTGGTCGAAGATGGCCACATCAGCGCCCTAGGTGATGCTCAAACACTGTTACCCAGTTTGTCGCCAGACATCGACGTTGAGCATCATAGTAACGCGTTAATCATTCCAGGCTTTATCGATACCCATATTCACTATCCACAAAGCGATATGATTGCCTCCTACGGCGTGCAGCTGTTGGATTGGCTCAACACCTATACCTTTCCAGAAGAACGCAAATTCGCCGATAAAGACTACGCCAGCCAGGTAGCGAAGCGCTTCTTAGAAGAGCTATTACGCAATGGCACCACCACTGCCCTAGTCTTTGGCACTGTGCACAAGGCGTCCGTTGAGGCTTTTTTTGAAGCGGCTGAAGCGCAAGATTTACGCATGATTTGCGGCAAAGTGATGATGGATCGCCATGCGCCAGATTATTTAACCGACACCCCCGAAAGCAGTTACCAAGATTCGAAAGCACTGATTGAAAATTGGCATGAAAAGGGTCGTCTACATTACGCGGTCACGCCACGCTTCGCCCCGACCTCAAGCTCTGAGCAGCTCGCCCAAGCGGGCAAATTACTCTCTGAATTCGACAACCTCTACCTGCACACACACCTTTCCGAAAACCTCAAAGAGTGCGAATGGGTGCAGGCGCTGTTTCCCGACTCCAGTCACTACTTAGACGTGTACGATCAGCATCAATTGCTCAGCGAGCGATCTGTGTTTGCCCATGGCATTCATTTGTGTGATCAGGAATATCAGCGTTTAAGTGAGACCGGCTCAGCCATCGCCTTTTGCCCAACCTCTAATCTCTTCCTCGGCAGCGGTCTGTTTAACTTAGAAAAAGCAGAGCTCCACAAGGTCAATGTCGGCATGGGCACAGATGTCGGCGGCGGCACCAGTTTTTCCATGTTCAGTACTCTAAACGAAGCCTACAAAGTCATCCAAATGCAAGGCCAGAACCTAGATCCGATGAAGTCCTTCTACCTTGCCACCCTTGGCGGGGCCAAAGCATTACGCCTAGAAGATAGAGTGGGCAATTTGGCCGTCGGCACAGAAGCCGACTTCGTGATCTTGGACAAAGCAGCAACACCGCTGCTCAACACCCGTTTAGCACGCTCCAGCAGCATTCAAGACACCCTATTCGCTTTGATGATTTTGGCAGACGATCGCGCTATCAAAGCCACTTATGCCATGGGGCAATGCGTTCATCGTCGAGACTGATGGTTAGCGGCTCGTCAGTGCATCGCTAAGGGTAGAGGCGCACAATACCGGATTTACCTTCCATATCCCCGACCATCCAGATTTTTTCAAAGGGATGGTTATCCGGCACACTGATGTGACCGATCAGCCCCTTGATGTCTTCTTTGGTCCATTGTGGATGGGCATTGCGGATCACCAGCCAGACACGTTTTGAATGGTAATTTTTACCCGCTTTGTTCAACAAAATTCGGTTTAAAGCGGTTAGCAAGCGTTCATGGGGCTCTTGATCTAAGGTGTGCAACTCTTGCTTCGTTTGCTCGGTGAGGTAACGCCCCAGAATCGCCATTGCTTCTGCTTCGGAGCCATACAAGTGAGCAATCTCTAGATCTAAGCGCTCGCCTTCAAACATACAAGAAACGTCGGGGCGCTGAGGCTGATTGTGCCAAATATGGCGTATTTTCTTGCCAGTATTGCCTTCGTACCAGCGCATAAAGATCTTAGCCGCATCATGCTCCAGCTCAATTTTTTCATGCTCACTGCGCTGACCGTCTGCAACATCAGACATCTCTACTCCTACGTTAGGCCTTGCTATCGATACCCTTGATACTAGAACAAATGAGGGCATTGTTCACTTTGTTCCGATATACAACAATCACTTGACGCGTTTTGAATAAAAATTTTTTATAATAATGCGCCATTCAAAAATCCCCCATAACGAGGCCAACCATGCGTAAAACGGACAAAAAGCTGGATAACCAAATCCGTGAAACCCTCACCGAACTGTGTGACGAACTGCTTGATCTACAGGTCCAGTTTCAGTGGCTGACGCACTTGGTTGACTACGATCGTTTTCCACAAAGCTTAAAGGTCGTCTGTATTTTTGAGTCAGAGCAAGCACAACAAGCATTTGCTCAGAGCCCTCACTTGGCCAGTTTACAAAACAACCTCAAGGCGCGTTTAAAGGCCCTTAATATCGCTCTGAAAGACGTCAACAAACATCTCTTTCTGGACAATGAAGAAGCCTGTGAGCGAACTCACCAAGGCAAATGGGCGGAGCGCTTACGTCAACATTAAGTCCATCACATTCTTACTGCTTGGCTTTCAATACGATTGCTGTGTTGTTGGGCGCCGTTTTGCTCTAGACTGCAAAGAACGCCATAACGGAGGTGCTTATGAAAAAATTGAAGAATGAAGCCCAGCTCGTTAAGAAAGCCATGCAAGTCGGTGAATCCTACGCCCAAAAGCGTGGCTATGCAGCCTTCTCAGCCGAGACATCCGCTAATCTCAAAGTCGAATCTCTCTACCGCTTATTAGTACAAGACAAGTTAGTAGTCGCCCTGCCACCGGATAAAGAAGACTTGCCCGGTATGAAACACAAACTGGCCATTTGGATCGATCGAATGCTACCCGATGACCACCCCCTAAAAGCGGCCAGTTAACAAGCACTCTCCAAGACAATAAAAATGGGCCATTCGGCCCATTTTTTGTGTCTTGCTGGAAAGCTTCATTACAGGCCACTTTGCTGCAGCAACACCGCGATTTGTTGTAGCGCACCGATGCCATGAATCTCCGTTGGCATTAATGGCAGACAGTATTGGGGGTGCTCAGACAGTTTGCCGCTAATCGGACTATTTTCTGGTAACGTTTTATTGATCAGCAAGCCTTGTAATGGCAGTGCGCTTGCCGACAGCGATTCAAGCGCACTTGCAGCGCTCTTAACTGAGGCTGAGTCCGCTGTCATAACAAATAGCAAGGCAGTATTGTCCGGATTTTGAAAACGGCGCTGACAGCGTTCAAATAACGCTTGGCACTCTGATGATAAGTCTGTCGTAGCTGACGCCATCGGGGCGTTATCAAAAATCACCAAGTCATAGTAATCTTCAGCGTCTTCAATCAGTGTGCAAATACGCTCAAACAATGTCTCTTCTTTGGCTGAGTCAATCTCTAACGCATGCACGCCGGCACAGACCGCAGCGCCCTGTTCACCGATTTCCCAGGCGAAGGTATGACCTAAACGCTGCCCAGGGTCGGTGGAGACCACCAACACACGCTTACCTTGACGCGAGGCCAACAACGCCAGTGCCGCAGCAGCAGTTGTTTTGCCTGCGCCGTCGTTGCCTAGAATAAAAATCAAACGCTTATCTGTAATGGATGCCATCCAACCCTCGAGCAAACTGTTTATTGTTATGGCAAGGAATCATAAACAGATCCCTGCCAATAAGATTACCCGATCAGGCTAAGTTGGCGTATTTCACATGCCAAATACGACATCGAGCATTCCCTAAGAAGCACTGTCATTGCGGTTCGGGCGCACACGCTTACGTGGTGCTCGAGTGGTACTTGGTGCTTGCTCTGCTGGTTTTTTAGGCGTTTGAGCTGGCTTATTACCTGAGCCTTGGCGAGGTTTACCAGCCCCTGATTGTGGTGATCGACCTTTTGCGCCCTGACCTTGTGGCTTTCTGGCTGCAGGTTTACGCGACGCGGGTTTGTTGCTAGCAATCTCTTTCGTTTGCGCATCGGCTGCCTGAACCTGATCGGTTTTTGGCTGCTTCGGTTTTTTTGGTTTCTTTGGCTTAATCGGACGGGTGTCTAATTTAGACGCTTGCAATCGTGCTGCAGGCGGGAAAGCGGCATCCACATGACGCTCAATCAATTCACCGATGACACGCTCAATGGCAAATAACTCGCGGATATCTTCTTCGGTGACAAACGACACGGCGTGACCGGTTTCACCCGCACGGCCAGTACGACCAATTCGGTGTACATAGTCTTCAGGCACTTTTGGCAGATCAAAGTTCACCACATACGGCAGCTGGCTAATATCGATACCGCGGGCAGCGATGTCCGTTGCCACCAATACCTGCACCGCACCCGATTTGAAATCGGCCAAGGCTTTGGTCCGAGCATTTTGGCTCTTATCACCATGAATCGCCGCCGCGCTGATGTCTTTTGCGTTTAACATACGCGCAATGCGGTTGGCACCGTGTTTGGTTTTCGAGAACACCAACACCTGACGCCAGCCTTCTTGCTTCACTAAATGAATCAAAAGCTTGGTCTTGTTTGGCTTATCGACTTCAAATACCTGATGACTGATGGTCGCCGCTTTAGTGTTCGCTGGCGACACAGAGACTTCTTCAGGGTCGGTTACAAATCGTTCGGCCAGCTCCTTGATCGGATCAGAGAAAGTTGCTGAAAACAGCAGTGTCTGACGTTTTTTTGGAATCAGCGCGACGATTTTCTTCAGATCGTGGATAAAGCCCATATCCAGCATACGGTCCGCTTCGTCCAAGACGAGGATTTCCAAACGATCCAGTTTCAAGGCATTTTGCTGGTACAAATCCAACAAACGTCCTGGTGTTGCCACCAACACATCCGCGCCACCACGAAGCTTCTGCATCTGTGGGTTAATCTTCACACCGCCGTACACTACCGCACTTTTAAGCGGCAAATGCTTGCTGTATAGAGACACGTTATCCGCTACCTGTTGCGCTAACTCTCGCGTCGGCGTCAGCACCAGAGCACGCACCTGGTTATTACGCGCCCCTTGACCACCTAATAAATTTTGCAGCATCGGCAAGGTAAAACCCGCGGTTTTACCTGTCCCCGTTTGCGCCGCTGCCATCAAGTCTTGACCCGACAACACTACCGGAATGGCCTGTTGCTGGATGGGACTTGGAGAGGTATAGCCCTTCTCTTGCAAGGCTTTCAAAATGCGCGCGTCTAATCCTAGGGACTCAAAATTCATTAGGTTACTCAATTGGATGATACAAGGGCGCGAAGCTTAACCTTTGTGGACGGGATTTGCGAGCGATAAGGCCTAAGGAAAAGGATTACTGGCTAATGAGAAAATTGCGCAAATCACGCTCTTGACGCATTAGAAATAATATCAGCACTTGATCAGTTTCATATTTGTAGAACACTCGGCAAGGTGGAACCACAACTTCGCGATAGGATAAATGGTTTAACTCTGGTGGGATTCGCCCCGACTCAGGGAAATTTGCTAAGCGTTCAACGATAGAGAAGACTCGCTGAACCAAGGCTTTGGCGGCTGCCTCGTTCTCTAAAGCGATGTATTCGGCTACCTCATTTAAATCTGATAGAGCTGGATCCGTCCAAACTATTTTAGCCATTTCGCCATCTTTTCCTTGGCTTCTTCGTGAGTAGAGGTTTTTCCTTCTGCAAACGCGCGCTCACCACGTGCAATCCCTTCTAAAATGGCGAGGCGGTTTTGCATAAACTCATAGTCTTCAACATCGACTAGGTAAGCAGATGGCTTGCCATGCTCCGTAATCAAAACAGGTTCTTTTGACTCGTGAAGATCTGCAAGAATTTTAGTCGCTTGGCGTTTTAAAGAAGTCACTAACTCGACCTTCATCTGATCTGCTCCAAAGAAATAGTCAAAAGTAGCACTATTGTATCACTTTATTGGCTAATAAATAGCCATCAGAAAAATTCTTAGCAGAATCCTAAACGTTTGATTGGCGCGCTTTTAAATTCAGTTTTTGTAACCCCATCCTAACCTTCCCCTTAAAGACACAAGGGGAAGGAACGCGAGCTATCTCAGTCTCAGCAGCTCAGGCTCCTCCCCCTTACCAAGGCTGGGAGGGGGTTTAGAAGGCTAGTGATACTGCTTACTGGCTACTTCGCCCCAAAGGTCTTCGATACGACTATCACGACCGCAGTTATAGCGGTAGAACTTGTAGCGCAGGTTGTTTTTCAAGTAATAATCCTGATGGTAGTCCTCGGCCAAGTAGAACTCTTTGGCGGGCATAATTTCGGTAACAATATCACCCGCAAACGGTTTACTCTCGATCACCTGAGCTTTTGATGCGGCAAACACCTGACGTTGCTCTTCGTTTTGGTAAAACAAGCCTGTGCGATAAGGCTCGCCTTTATCACAAAACTGGCCACTGGCATCGGTTGGGTCAATGGTGCGCCAGTAGTATTCGGTTAGCTCCCGTAGGCTGACAATCTCATCATCAAAGGTAATCTTCACCGCTTCGTAGTGGCCGGTTTTCTTGCCCGATACCTGTTGGTAAGTCGGGTTCGCTACATGACCGCCGGTATAGCCGGAAACCACATCAATCACGCCTTCAACACTTTCAAAGTCCGATTCCACACACCAGAAACAACCGCCCGCCGCAATCATAGTCTGTTGCTCTGCAGAGGCTTGAGGTGTGATGGCTAACGTACCCAATGTCAGTGCGCTGGCTAAGGTTAACGCTTTCATAATCTGTCCTCCAATAAATAGTTACTGCTAGAGGACAGTCTCGTATCCTCTATAAAGTCATCGCCACCTTGGTGCCTTGCGCTATGGCGCGTTTGGCATCCAGTTCTTTGGCCACATCGGCCCCACCGATTAAGGTGAAAGGCTTTTGTAATCCTTCTACTAGCGCACGTTCAGGTTCTTGCCCCGCACAGACAATCACCTGATCTACCTCTAAGCAGTGGCTTTGGCCGTCTCGTTCAAACCACAGCCCATCATCATCGATACGTTGATACTGACAAGCCGAGAGCATCTCAACACCCTGTTGTTTTAAATGGGCTCGGTGTATCCAGCCGGTGGTTTTACCTAAGCCGGCCCCCACTTTGCTGGGTTTACGCTGTAATAAGTAAACCGTACGATGACGCTCTGTACTTGGTTCAGGTGTTCGCACACCACCCCGATGCTGCCAAGATTGGTCAATGCCCCACTGTCGCGCAAAGTGCGCCACATCTTGGTCACTGTGAATACCAGACAATAAGAACTCTGCGGTATCAAAGCCGATACCTCCCGCACCAATGATGGCGACCTTGTCTCCCACAGGCTTGCCATACTTAAGCACATCTAAGTAGGTCAGCACTTTCGCATGATCAATACCTTCTATTTCGGGCGTTCGTGGACGTATCCCCGTGGCTAGCAGGACGTGATCGACATCCAATTCATTGAGTAGGTTTGCCGTCACTTTAGTATTTAGACGCAGTGCAACACCATATTCTTTCAGTTGCTGTGCAAAATACCTGAGGGTTTCGGAGAACTCGGCTTTACCTGGAATGGTTTTGGCAATATTAAATTGCCCTCCAATATGGTCACTGGCATCAAACAAGGTCACTTGAAGCCCGCGTTTCGCGGCAGTTAAAGCTGCGGCCATGCCGGCTGGACCTGCGCCGACCACTGCAATTTTCTGCGGTGTCTCTGCTGGCATCAGCAGTAATTCGGTTTCATGACAGGCAAAGGGATTCACCAGACAGCTCGCTACCTTGCCTTCAAACACATGATCAAGACAGGCTTGGTTACAGCCGATGCAGGTATTGATGCGCTCACTTTGCCCCTGCTCTGCTTTATTAACAAAATCGGCATCGGCCAAAAAGGGTCGCGCCATGGACACCATATCGGCGCAGTCTTCTGCCAGCACCTGCTCGGCGATGTCTGGGGTATTGATCCGGTTGGTCGCCACAACCGGAATCGAAAAATGCGCTTTAAAAGCTTTAGTCACCCAGCTAAAGCCAGCCCGCGGAACACAGGTGGCGATGGTCGGGATACGCGCCTCGTGCCAGCCAATGCCAGTATTAATAAGCGTTGCCCCCGCTTGTTCTACTGCCTGCCCCAAGGCAACAATCTCCTCAAAGGTTGAACCTTGTTCAACCAAGTCCAACATGGACAAACGAAAGATCAGAATAAAGTCTTCGCCCACGGTTTCACGAATACGACGCACAATTTCCACCGGAAAGCGGATGCGATTGTGATAATCACCACCCCAATCATCGTCACGCTGGTTGGTGTGTTTAACAATAAATTCGTTGAGCAGATACCCTTCTGAGGCCATGATTTCGACCCCGTCATAGCCAGTGTTGCGAGCAAACAAGGCGCTATCGACAAAATCCTGAATCTGCTTTTCAATACCTTCTTTGCTTAGCGCACTAGGCGTAAAACGATTGATGGGTGCGGTGATGGCCGAGGGCGCCACAAGATTAGGATGGAACGCGTAACGCCCTGTATGAAGGATTTGCAGACAGATCTTGCCCCCTTCATCATGCACGGCTTGAGTAATTTTTCGATGTACAAGAGGGTTAAGAGGCTGATAGGGAAACGGATAAGGTGAGCCTTCCGCATTAGGACTGTAGCCGCCTGTGACGATCAAACCCACGCCACCACGGGCGCGTGCTCCATAAAACGCAGCCAAGCGATCGCCCGTGTGGTCCTTTTCTTCCAGCCCCGTGTGCATGGAGCCCATCAGAATACGATTCTTTAAAGTGGTAAAGCCCAGTTCTAAGGGGCGAAATAGATTCGGGTAATGGTTGTTATTATTGCCCTGCTCTGACATATCACACTCCAAGATGGTCAAGTCGCTTCATAGTGGCAAAACAGCCTAGGGTGACAAAGACCAAAATAGCGCAAAGATGTTTACAAAATGGGTCAGCCGTTCTTAGCTTCAGTATAGTGAGAAAAGATCAAGACTAATAAAAGCTGACCGAACGGATTACAATAGCACACGTTTAGCGCCCAGTTTGGCAGCAAGATCGAGCAAAAGGATTGTGTATGGCGAATGCCGCAGTAACACCCAAAGAACCCACTCAAACCGCATGGCTAGAAGTCTTTTTGCTGTGGTTTGCAGGCATCAGTGCGGCCATGCAATTTGCCAAGTTCTCGGTTTCCTATAATGAATTATTGACCTATTACCAAGCCGGTCCCACTTGGACGGGGGCGGCTATTTCTGTGGTCGGTATCATTGGCTTGATCTTTGGTGTCACCGCGGGCTTGATGGCGGGTAAGATTGGTTACCGCAAAGTATTACTCGGTGCCTTATTGTTAGGCGCGACCCTCTCTTTTATTCAGTCGACTTTACCCAGCTTTGAAATCGTCATGGCGACCCGTGTATTGGAAGGCTTTTCTCAATTAGGGGTCGTGGTTGCTGCTCCAACCATGATTGCTCGGCTCAGTGCGCCACAACATCGCTCCATCACCATGGGGATTTGGGGCACCTTCTTTGGGGTTGCCTTTGCCCTAGCGGGTCTGTTTGGTCAGCCTTTGATCGCCGCTTTTGATCTCAACGGTTTGTACTTTGCCCACGGCGTATTCATCAGTGTCATGATCATTGCGCTGCTGCTGTTGCTTGAGAAGGATGAAAGCCGTTTTTCGGATGCCCCAGTGCCTAACCAAGACAGCTACTGGCAAAAAATGGTTAATATTTATCGCACCCCACAGACCTTGTTGCCAGGGTTAATCTTTGTCTTTTATACCAGCACCTTGGTCTCACTACTGACCTATATTCCAAACTTTATCAGCTCTGACGCGCTACGCCCGATCATGCAGGTACTGCTGCCCTTACTCAGCACCGCAGGCACTTTTTTGGCAGGAACTTTGTCACAATATGTCCTGCGCCCACAGCGTGTTGCTCAGCTGGCTTACGCAGGATTGGCGCTAGGAGGCTTGGTCCTCGCTCAAGACTTTGCCTCACCGCTGTTATTTTCCATCATTGTAGGGGAAATGGTGCTCTGTGCAGGGCTGATACCTGGAGCGGCACTTGCCATGGTGCCACGCCTTGCCCGTAACAGTGCAGAACAAGCCAACGGCTATGGCCTGATCGCCCAGCTTGGCAACCTAGGAGCAACCGTTGGGCCACCAAGCTATGCCGCCATGATTACCCTATTTGGCCTATACGGCCTAGTCGGATTGGTGCTTTTCGTCTGTGGTATGGGCAGCGTCTTTGCCTTACTGGCCGCACGTCTCGAAAAGTAGCCTCGTCATCAAGCTGTCATCGGCAGCCGTCTAGTATGGGGTATGAAATCTACTATCTTGCAGTTCTTTCAGTTCAGTGTGGTGGGGCAAGTTAGCTTTGCCGTCGATGTGGTCGTGCTTTGGCTATTGGCCGATGCCATCCCATTGATATGGGCTCGCGTCCTCGCATTTGCTTTGGCGGTACTGACCAATTGGCTCTGTCACCGGCTCTACACCTTTAAAGAGCACGCCACATTAGACGCTAAGCTTAAGGAAGCCACGCAATTCGCCTTTGCTTCGATACTCGGTCTTTTGCCGAACATTGGTCTGTATTGGTGGGCGATCCGCAGCGATTTTTATGAGCAATACGCCCACTTAAGCCTGGCGCCGGTTTTGGCGATGATCCCAGGAATCTTTGTCGGCCATTGCTTAAATTTCCTGTTGTCCAAATACTGGGTATTCAAACGTAAAGCCGATGATGTGGTGGATTATCCGTAACATCGTGGACTACTCGTGATTCAGGGTTTGATCGACAAAAATCAGCTGTTCCGTCGCAAACCCTGCCGCCTTGGCCTTCGCAATGAGTTCGGCTTGCTTTTCTGGAGTCAAGCTTGGGGTGCGTGACAGTAACCAAAAGTAGGAGCGATCCGGTCCCGATACCAGTGAGTATTGATACGCCTGATCAAGGTTAAAAATCACATAGGCGCCATAGAAAGGGCCAAAGAAGGACACTTTTAAATGTCCTGTTGCAGAGTCTTGAACGAAGTAAGCTTTGCCTTCCGCTTCTTGCCAGGCTTGCTCTTCTTTTGCATAGCCACGGTTAATCACTTTCACACCACCGTCTTCACGCAGACTGTATTGCGCTGTGACATTGCTCAAGCCTTGTTCGAAGCTATGATCTAAACGGGCAATCTCATACCAGGTGCCTAAATAGTCAGTCAGCTCAAACTGAGTCACAGGCTGAATACCCTTTGGCGCGCTGACGGAGCAAGCCGTTAAGCTTGTTAGAGACACAACAGCGAATAGAAAGTAACGCAAACGTCGCAACATAAGACCTCCAGTAATGACTGCCCTAACGATACGAACGACGGGGCAAATTGGCTCAATCTAGGCTTAGCTTTTTATCAGTTGCTCAATCAGTTGCCCAAGATCGGCACAATCGCTGGGACGATTTGCAATGGCAGGCAATAAACAGGCCTCGCGAGACACAGCAAACAGAGTGAAATGCTGTTCCGCTGCAACGTTATGGTAAGCCATCCAGCGGGCCAGAGTATTGGCTAGATGTTGCTCCAATACCTCAAACATGGCTTGTTCCTCAGCACTCAATTTATGTTGTTCCCCCCAATGAATACGATACGCAGCAAGGCGATCATCGGCGTCTGACCAGGCCTGCCAAATGGCGACCCAACCATACGAAAAATCTGCCGATTCCTGTTTGAGGGAGTGTTCAAGGGCGACCAGCTGTTGTTCGCTGCGAGCGATAATCTGACGCAATACTTCTTGCCACAACAACAATTTTGAGGGGAAGTTACTGTAAACAGTTGGCTTTGAGACAGCGGCCTCCAACACTACTTGATCAATGCTGGTGCCTTGGTAACCGGCAACTTTGAATAGGTTTAAGGCGGCGTCGGCAATCAAACCTTTTTTGGAGGGGCGACCTCTGGCCATTGAATGTCTCTTAGCTGGTTAACATAACGAATTAAAATAAAATGCCCCGTTATTATGCCATTTTTATTATAAAAAAGGGGCGAATCATTTCGCCCCCTTACAACAACGCCGTTTACTACGCCAGTTATAGTGCTTGAGCCAGCTCCTGCGCCTGCAGCTTCACACTCTCCAAGCCATTACCCGATAAGTACCATAAGCCCGGCGTAAGGTACGCCACTTTGGTTTGCGCGCCCATTTCACTGAGCTTTACCTGCAAAGCTTCTACGTTCAGTGCTTGATCGGTTTCACCAATGGCTTGGCTGCGATCCACAACGTACAGGACTTTGGGGTTCACAGACGCAATGTCCTCCACAGAGAGTGGCAGAAAGGTACGGGTGCCACGTTGAATCGGTTTTACGGATTCGGACAGAGCGACTTGAGTCAGGCCTAGTAGCTCGCTGGCGATCGGGTCCTGACGCACACTAAAACCACCGGCGTTATGAGTCACAGACAACACCGCTTGACCTGCCAGCTGCTGCTTCATCGCCGCCAGCTCTTTGGCTAAGGCTTGAAGCGCTTGTTGGCCTTGTTCCTGTTTCTCCACATGGGTAGCCAAATTCATCACATGCTTTTCCAGTGCTGGCCAGTAGGCCCCCTCTTGCAGCCCAACGGTTTGTGTTTGCGCAATGCTAGCTAGGGCTTGCCCACTGTCACCTTGACGACCTGTAATGAGAATTAGACTGGGGTCAAGCTTGGCCACCGCCTCGGCGTCGGGTGTTTTTAGACCACCCACATCCGTGTATCGCTCATTTGAAAATTCAGACAGATAAGCTGGCAACGACTGTTTCGGCAGGCCCACCACTTGATCCGTTGCTTGCAACGCACGCAAGGTATCGACACTACCAAGATCGTAACTCACCAAACGCTCGTTCGCTTGGGCATGGCTCGCCATCAATGCACCAGCCACCAGTAACTGCTTGAATTTCATAACACTTCCTTACGAATCAAATATTGATAATAATTCTTATTATTTATCAAAGTGACTCATATGTATCACAACACCTTGTTCCAAATCATGAAACTCAACATGCGCCACAATTAATAAAGCGTTACATTAAATTTCACACAGAGAAGAATATTCGCTGGTACACTTATCAGCACTGTTATCGATTTCAAGGTAGGGATGTAAATATGAGCAGCGAAAAATTTCGACTGGTTACTCGCAGTGATTTTGACGGTTTGGTTTGTGCCGTCCTATTGAAAGATTTAGACCTAATTGACGACATCTTATTTGTTCACCCAAAAGACATGCAGGATGGTAAGGTCGACATCAACGCAAACGATATCACCACCAACTTGCCTTACGTTGCTGGCTGCCATCTTGCCTTCGATCACCACTTAAGTGAGACCGTTCGTAACGACAGTAATATCGACAATCACATCATTGACCCGAACGCACCCTCTGCCGCGCGTGTTGTGTACGATTATTACGGCGGCAAAGAACGCTTCCCAGACATCTCTGAGGAAATGATGGATGCGGTGGACAAAGGGGATTCAGCACAGTTTAACAAAGATGAAGTGCTTAACCCAACCGGCTGGGTTTTACTCAACTTCATTATGGACGCGCGAACTGGCTTGGGTCGTTTCCGTGAGTTTCGCATTTCCAACTATCAACTAATGATGCAATTGATCGACTACTGTAAGAGTCACACGATCGAAGAGATTTTGGCGCTAGAAGACGTCAAAGAACGCGTTGACCTGTACATGGAACACGATGCCAAAGCCAAAGAGCAGATTCAGCGTTGCGCCAGCGTGCATGGCAATCTTGTCGTACTCGACCTACTCAACGAAGAGACCATCTATACCACCAACCGTTTTGTGATCTACGCGCTTTATCCTGATTGCAATATTTCGATTCACAAAATGTGGGGTCTGAAACAGCAAAACACCGTATTTGCCATTGGTAAATCTATTCTAAATCGCAGCTCTAACACCAACGTAGGAGAGCTATGCCTACAATATGGCGGTGGTGGCCATTTGAACGCTGGCACCTGCCAAATTGATAACGACCAAGCCGATCAGGCGCTGCAAGACATTATCGCCATCATCAACAAAGATGGTTGATTCTAACGCTCAGAGTGCCCCGAGCACTGCTGGCCAGTTAACGGGAAACCTTTTCCTACAAACTGGCTCTAGCAGTGCTTTTGCGGCACAACAAATTGATTTACTGCGCGCTGTCAAACTGACCGGTTCCATCTCGAAAGCCGCCAAAGAAGTGGGCATCAGCTATAAGACTGCATGGGATCGTATCGATGCCATGAATAACTTATCGGCAGAGCCCTTGGTCCTGCGCGCCAGCGGTGGCGCGAAAGGCGGTGGCACACAACTGACGCATTTGGGCGAACGCATCATTGATGGCTTTCAGGCCTTAATGAACGAACATGCTCAGTTTTTAGCACGCTTAGGGGAGCAACTTCACTCCCTCGAGGATATTGCCAATTTCGTTCGTTCCGAACAGGCGATGACCAGTGTCCGCAATCAGTTCCGTGGCCAAGTAGTGAGCCTAGAACACGGTGCGGTCAATACTGAGGTGGTCATAGATATTGGTTCGGTGCAGCCTTTGGTGGCTATCATCAGCAGGGACAGTGCCGAGCAATTGGGTTTGCGGGCCGGTAAACAAGCCATTGCCATGGTCTCAGAAAGCTCAATTTTATTGAGCAAAGAGACCACCCTTGCCACCAGCGCCCGTAATCGCTTGATCGGTTCAGTCGTGCGCATTACTGAAGGTGCCGTCAACAGCGACATTACCATCGATCTAGGGCAAAACAAAACCCTCAATGCGGTGATCACCAACACCAGCTTGCACGAGTTGGCGCTGCAGAGTAACGATCAGGTAGCCGCAATCTTCAAAGCCCCTAGTGTGATTTTGATGAAAGCCGACTAATGTCGGCTTTATTGTCACGCAATCACGCTTGCATTTAACGTACAATCGCCACCGATTTAATCTGCGCCCACAGGGACTGACCAACCGCCAGCTGCATGGTGTCGAGGGAACGCTTGGTCAAACGTGCCAGTAAGATTTGTTCTGCACACTGTAAACGTATCAGCACCATGGCTTCGTCTTGGTCTGGGGTGATCTCCAGAATGCTAACCGGTAAACGGTTGACGATGCTCGACTCGTCATTCACAGACCGTGATAAGCTCACATCGCGTGCTAAAATGCGTAAGCGCATGGCACTGCCGACAGGGTCACCCGCATCACGCACCCAGAGACTGGCCTGACCACAGGCAACTTTACTCAGATGCCAAGGTGCATCACGTTCAGCAACCTCTCCTTGCCACACCGCACCAGTATCGAAGCCGGACAGAGCCTTTAAATCTGTTCGTGCAAAGACTTCCGACAATGCCCCTTGCGCCACCATATGACCGCTTTCCAGCACCACCACATGATCCGCTAACTGGGCAATCTCATCGACGGAGTGACTAACGTACAGAATCGGTATATCAAGGCTAGAGCGTAACTTGGCCAGATATGGCAGAATCTCCTGCTTACGGGCACTGTCAAGCGACGCTAACGGCTCATCCATTAACAGGATACGTGGCTGAATCAACAGGGCTCTTGCTATCGCTACCCGCTGCCGTTCACCGCCCGATAATTGATTCGGATAGCGCATTAAGATTGACTCAATCCCCATCAAGCTCACAATGCGCTCAAAAGCTTCTGTCGTGGTCGGCGCTGCAGCGCGTTTGATCGCAAATTTCAAATTCCCCATTGCAGTCAAATGGTCAAACAAACTCGACTCTTGGAACACATAGCCAAGGGGGCGCTGATGGGTTGGCAAGAACTGTTTAGGACCTTGCCAAATTTGGCCTTGTACTTCGAGATAACCCGATTGCGCCCGCTCCAAACCGGCGACACAACGTAAAAAAGTGGTTTTCCCAGAACCAGAATGCCCAAAAATCGCAGTCACGCCTTGGCTTGGTAGCTCTGTGCTCACCTTGAGTTCAAAGGGTTCTAGCCCTTTGCTTTGTCGCGTGAGATGAAACTGAGCATGAATTTTTGGTGCTGACTCTGACATCATGACTTCACTCCCAACATCCCCGCAGATTGACGCTGGAAGCCGTACACACCAAGTAAGACGATAAACGAAAAGCCCACCATTAGAGCCGACAAGACATGAGCTTGGCCGTATTCCATCGCTTCGACATAGTCATAGATTTGCACCGATACCACTCGAGTTTCTTGGGGAATATTGCCTCCAATCATCAACACTACTCCAAACTCCCCTACCGTGTGGGCAAAGCCTAGAATCGCCGCAGTAATAAAGCCTGGTTTTGATAATGGCAATACAACACAGAAGAAACGCTGCCAAGGGCCAGCTCTGAGCGTCGCCGCTACTTCCATAGGTCGATCTCCAAGTGCTTGCATGGCATTTTGGATAGGTTGCACCACAAACGGTAATGAGTACACCACCGACGCCAGTACGAGCCCCCAAAAGCTGAATGGCAGCAGCCCAATCCCGAGCTGCTGGGTCAGCTGACCAATAACGCCATTCGGCCCCATGGCAATCAGCATATAAAAGCCCAACACGGTTGGTGGCAATACCAACGGCAACGCCACCACCGCACCAATAGGGCCTTTTAACCAAGAATCTGTACGTGCCAACCACCAAGCGATGGGCGTCCCGATAATCAACAGCAGCAGGGTTACCGTGGTGGCCAAACGTAAGGTTAACCAAATTGCATCCAGATCCGCTTCAGTGAACATATCAAATTACTCTGTTTGGTAACCATAAGTGTGAATGATGTCCTGAGCTTTATCGCTTTGCAGATAAAGCATCAAATCACGTGCCGCCAGATTGTCTTGCCCCTTTTTCAATAGCACCGCGTCTTGGCGAATCGGGCTGTACAACTCACTCGGCACAATCCAACTAGAGCCTTCGGTCACATGACCTTGCGACATGATTTGTGACAGTGCAACAAAACCAAGGTTGGCATTACCGGTCGCAACGAATTGGTAAGTTTGCGCGATGTTCTCGCCTTGTACCCATTTATCCTGAGTTGCTTCGGTCAAGCCCAGCGCCTCCAAGACCTCAGTGGCAGCCAAACCGTAAGGGGCTAGCTTGGGGTTGGCCAACGACAATTTATTGAACTCTCCTGAGGTTAAACGAGCGTAATCGTTTTGTACGAAATCAGGCTGGGATGACCACAAGGCTAACGCACCAATGGCATAGGTGAAGCGGCTACCTTCCACCACGACACCAGCCTCTTCTAGCTTTTTAGGTTTGGCTTGATCGGCAGATAAAAACACTTCGTAAGGGGCGCCGTTTTGAATTTGCGCTAAGATTTTACCTGATGAACCAAATGACAGCAGCACATCATGACCGCTATCGGCTTCAAATTGCGCCACCACTGATTTCATCGCACCAGTAAAGTTTGCGGCAACGGCCGCGTGCACTTGATCCGCTACGGCAGGCTGACTCGCAAGACCAGCAATGACTAGCCATGGCATATGTTTGATCAGGTTCATTCCACTCTCCTTCGATGATGATAGGAGCCCAAAAACTGGCTCCAGAATTTCGCTATATAATCCACTACATAACGAATCACCTCAAGCGGTCTGAGTTAAATCCCCCTTAATCAGAACAGAATAACTAGGAACATGTCGTAATGAGAAACGCTTTAGATCACAAGTCTAGTCGGCCATTAATATTGCCACTGCCCTTGTTCACGTACGATTTCTAGGCCTGCACCACAATTCACTTCTAAAACGCCATTTTCAAACACAGTAAATAAACGTTGATCATCACGAAAGCGATAGCCTATAAATTGGCACGGCATCTCGCCATCGGCACAAAGGCGATATAGCGACCTCCCCTCATGCTGCTGCACCTGGCCAGACGCTTTTACTGTCAACGCAAAGGACATGCGCTGACAGACAACTTCCCCCTCTGGACACAAAGAGGTGACTTCGACTTGATAGCTCTCTGTCTCAAGGGTCTGCGCCCGACAGAGGGCCGCATTGGTGAGCAGTAGCCCGGCGCAGAGAATATGAGTGGCTTTAATCATCAAAATACTCCTTCATTTTGATCGCCCTAAATCAGGACATTTTACAGCCATGATTATAAAAAAACTCTGCCTTAAAATTTACTCATAAATCAGTCAAACAACAAAAAAGCCAGTCACTCAAAGAGCGACTGGCTTTTCTCATTGCCGTATTTATTAAAAGACTAACTTAAACGAAGCCAAGCAAACGTGGCAAGAACAAAGACAGCTCAGGCACAAAGGTCGTAATCAACATTACTGGCATGGCCACAAAGCCCATCAACGCCAACGCTGGCATCACGGTACGGTGAATCGACACCTGACCGATTCGACACGCCATATAGAGAATCGGCGCAACCGGCGGACTGTTGGCACCGATTACCACAGAACATGCCACGATTGAGGCAAAGTGCACTGGATGCACGCCACTCTCGACCATTAGCGGCATAAACAAAGGTGCCACCACCACGGTTACGGATACGTCATCCATGATCATACCGGCGATGATCAAGAAGATGTTTACCGCAATCAAGATCAGCAGAGGGTTTTCAATCAAGGTACTAACCATTTCCGTTAGGTCTTGTGGAATACGCTCCATGGCCAAGATACGGCCGATCATAAAGCTAAATAGCAAGATCAGAATCACCGTACCTGTCGTCTCAGCAGCCGAAATGACACTGCTTGAAAAACGTTTCACTGTTAGGTCTTTGTAGATAAAGAAGCCGATGATCATGGCCGCGAAAGCCGCCACTGCAGCCGCTTCGGTCGGTGTAAAGATACCGCCGTAGATACCACCTAAGATGATGATCGGCAACGATAAGGCAGGGAAAGCACGTAGCGTCGCACGCGCTTTACTCGGTGCTTTTTCCATACCTTCTGCTGCAGCACTGTTGATCTCATCAAAGAAGCGACCAACGCTGAAACGGTTGGCGATGATCAAGCCGATGATCAGTAATAGTGCTGGACCAATCGATGCCGCAAAACAAGCAGCCACGGACTGACGTGTCACCACGGCAAACAGGATCATGGTGATCGATGGTGGGATCAAGATACCCAACAACGAAGAGATACCTAATAGCGCCGAAGCATAGCCACGTGGGTAACCACGTTGCTCCAACGGCCCAATCATGATGGTACCGATTGATGCAACGGCTGCCGTAGCAGTACCCGCGATGGCACCGAAGATACCCGATGCCACGACCATAGACGCGCCCATACCACCACGTCGCTTGCCGATCATCACCTCAATAAAGTCCACCAGCCGCTTAGCGATACCACCGCTTTGCATCAAGTAACCGGTTAACACAAACAATGGCAGCGCGATCAAAATCACCGAATCTAAGGAACGGTAACCTTGCAACATCATGGTATTCAAGTTGGCATCGTAGATATACACCAAGTATGCCAACACACCCGCAAACGACCAAGCGACTGGCACACCGATGATCATCAATAGCATCAGCAGGCCAACTGCAATTAAACCTTCCATACTACTGACCCTCTTTGCTTAAACGACGCACATTGACAACGGAACAAATAAAGTCGCGCAGTGCATAACAAGTACAACCAATCGCTGCCAACATAATTGACGCTTGCGGCATCCAGATAGGAATCCCCATACCTGGAGAAGATTGTGGGCGGCGCATGCCCCACGCCAACATACGGTAAGACAACACGATAAAGAACACGCAGATAGCAAAAGTGATCAATGAGATCAAAGCCTTATGCATCAGTTTCATGCGCTCATCGGTGATTTTAAGTTCGACAAAATCCACCACAAGGTGTTCATTACGGCGACTGGCAATCAGGCCGCCAAGCATATACAACCACATACCAAACAGCATAATTAGCTCAAGCAAGCCGACAACCGACCAACCAAATACATAGCGAGCTAATACTAAAAACAGCATCAGGCCGACAACTAATAGGCTCGACACGAATGCCGCTGCCTCCAATAGCCAACCGACACGTTTATCTATATTAGAAAAAAACGTAAACATCATTGCTCCAGTTTAAGAAAAAACCAGCCCGCTAAGGGGCTGGTCTAAAAGGAGTTACTTCAACAATAGAGCTTATAAAGGTGAAGCATTTTTGCGGATCACATCCATGATCTCAGAGCCAATCTCATCATCCATTAGTGGCCATACTTTTTCGCGCGCAGCTTTAGCAAACTCACGAATTTGCTCATCGCTAGGCTCGAAGTATTCCATGCCTGCTTTTTGAGCTTCGGCAATGTAGTGATCATCTTGTTCTTTCGCTGCTTTGAACTGATCGTTCATGATTTCAGTCGCTGCTTCTTGAACAATTTTCTGCTCTTCTTCAGTCATGCCTTCCCAAGAATCGTAGTTCATAGAAAGAACACCAGTCATGAAGAAGTGTTTTGTTTGTACGTAGTAATCTAGAGAGTCACGGAAGTACTCGTAATCCCAGTAGATAACGTTACCGGCTTCACCGTCTACAACACCTGTTTGTAGTGCTGTGTACACTTCACCCCAGTCGATAGCCGCTGTTTGGTAACCTAGTGCTTGCATCGTTTGTGGTGCTGGGAATACCGTCATAGTACGTACTTTAAGACCGTCAGCGTCTTCGATATTCAGCGCGTATTTACCGCGTGAGCCAACGCCGTTAAAGCCTTCAGGCCAAGGGCCGAAGAATTTCAAACCGATGTCTTGGTAAACGCCACCAAGCATGTTGTTTACCCAACCACCTGGGCTGTACGCTTTCAGCGCTTCATCCCAAGAAAGCGTCATGTAAGGTGTGTAAATAACGCCGATACGTTTGTCGTATGACGTCATAGGCCAGTTCAACATTACGTCTACATCGCCAGCAACGTGAAGGTCAAACACTTCTTGCTGACCGCCTAGCTCGTTTTGGTAGAAAACGCGTGTCTCAATTTCACCGTTAGACTTCTGCTCAATCAGCTCACCCCATTTTTTTAGGGCGTCACCTGCTGGTGAACCTGCAGTACCAGAATCCGTTGCTAAACGAAGTGTCAGTGCATCAGCGCTTGCACTCATCAAACATGCTGTTGCTACTGCTGTTGAAAGCAATGTTTTGAACTTGTTTTGGATGCCTTTCATGTAATTTGTTCCTTTCTTCTTTTGAATGCGAACAACACAAAGTTGACGCGAAAAGTACCTTAAATAACGTCAGGGCTAAGCGACCCGATACGCTATTCAATGCACCACCATCTATTGGAGCAGTCGTATACCCTGCTTACGACCTTTTCTTACACAATGATTACATAATTACACACTTTTAACATTAACAAAAGCTAATAAGCGACAATTAGGTAAAGCATTACCATCGCAAGCGACACCCGATTTCCATTCAGGCCATCAATCAATGTTTCTTATTGTTAACATGAAAGTTGTTGAAAAATATTGATTTAGATCATTTTTTTGAGATGCCAGTGGGGGCTGGAAAAGAAAGGAAGACGCAAACAGAGCTATAACACCCAAAAAAGTGTCGCTAATAGATTAACTTAAATAGCGTCATATTGACGCTAGTCATTTTTAAGCATCAGAGGGGCTCCGACGCAGGATCAATATGCAATTTACGACAATTAGCAACTTCTAACCTATTAAATGACACAAAATAATAGTTACGTTTTGCAACATAGCCAGCTCACAGCAACCCCAATGACCGTAAACTGACTACTTTTCAATCAATAGAGTTAGCGTTTTTGCGTCGGACAAATCACCCGCTCCGCTTTCAGGTGGAACATTTCGACCTCTGGGTGACTAAAGAAGCCAACTTCCCATGGGTTCTTGGCAATAAAGCGCTCACGCACTTTTTCAAACAATGCACTGCCCTTAGGTATTTGATACACCTCGCCTGCGACAATGCTGTAATTCCACTCAATCGCATGCTCAAAGGTAAAGCTGGCACGGCCATCGATGGCAAAACAAGCCTGCGTCTCCCGTTTTAGAACTTGTTCCTTAAATGTGCCCTTGAAGGTGATAAAGAAAATATCGTCGTTACTGCTTGATAGGAAGGCCATGACAGTCGAGTGGGGTTGCTCCATGGCGTAGCTAAACAACACCCCCACTTTGTTATCTGACTCAGCCTCATCAATGTCCGGTAAGGTTTGTAAAGGCGAAATAGGGAGCGCTTGCAATGGGCGCCGATCCGCTGGGAAAGCATAATCCGGCGCGCGGTATTGTTTCACAATCGAAGCACCGTAAAACACTTGATACTCCAAGGCGACCACGGTGACAGAAAAGCCATGCGTTTCAACAACCCGACCTTTGAAAGAGCCACGATACACCTTAAGCTCCGCATCGTACTCAGATACACCTGTGCGATTATCGAGATGGATGGTGATCAGCTGATCGGGGAGTAATTGGTGCCCTTTAGGCAAAGATAAATGCAACTCCGTATCAGAACGGAACTCGACGCCACAAATCGCGATTTCCATATCATCTGACACTTCTGCGTCTTTGTAAGCCCCAGCCACCGCTAAGATACGATTGCCAAATAAACCTTCAAGTGTGTGTTTCATTTAGCATCTCCTCAGCTTAGAAACTTGTACTAATACAAAGTATAGGATCACAATTTTGTAGTGGGTACATGAGTTATTCATAGCAAGCTTGATTCAAGCACTAGATTACGACACGAATTACGCCAATTTTAGTCGGAACGAGACAACCCATATGCACTCGACAGCTCTACAATGAATTATCTCTAACCTAATACATGGAACTGTCATGTCTGATTTCATTACTGTAATGCGCGAAACTTGCCCAACTCCAGTTGTTGATGCAACAAAATGGAAGCGTATCGAAGGCGAACCACACACTGTTAACCTAAACGCTTACCTATCTGAAGATGGCAGCAAGATCATGGGTACTTGGATCTGTACTCCTGGCAAATTTGAAGTTGAATACGACAAATGGGAATTCTGCCACTTCCTAGAAGGTTACTGCATCATCACGCCTGAAGGCGAAGAGCCAAAACACCTTAAAGGTGGTGACGTATTCGTAATCGAACCAGGTATGAAAGGTACTTGGGAAGTGGTTGAAACAGTTCGCAAATACTTCGTATTCGCATAAGCAGCTGTGGGCGCCTGTTGCATTAACAGGCGCTTTATCACTTTGCCTTATAATCGCAGTATCCCCTCCTCTCCCACATTGCTTCGTGTTGCTATCCCCGCAAAGACTTTTTAACGCTTTGTTTACTTATGAAACTTAAATAAGCGTTCTTACAGGATACCCCCTTTAGTATCGAATTGCTGATCACACTGTGCATTCCAACAGCAGGTTACGCCCTCACCAATGCTCTGCAAATTTCTGGCCCTTTAGCCATGGTGGTGAGCGGCATTTTCACGCTCCTCTTTAGAGAACACCTCTACACGATTGCGCCCTAGGGATTTCGCTAGGTATAACGCTTCATCCGCACGCCCAAACAAACGGTCAATACTGATCGCACACTCGCCTTCTTCACAGCACTGCGCAATGCCAGCCGACATGGTTACTTTGATGATTTGGTCATCGTTCACCTCAACTTGGAGTTGCTCCACAGCTTGGCAAATCTGCTCGGCAATAACGCGCGCTTGCCGTTTGGTTACCTCCGGCAGCATAATGGCAAACTCTTCACCGCCGATACGTCCCACTAGGTCCACATCATCGACAATACTCAGCATCACCTGCGCTACCTTGACCAGTACCTTATCCCCTGCTTTGTGACCAAAACGATCATTAACCTGCTTAAAGTGGTCAATATCCATCATGATCATGCAATAGAAGGTCTGTTCATCCGTAAAGCCCTCTAACGCTTTTCCAGCACATTCAAAAAAATGGCCGCGATTAGAAAGCCCAGTTAAATGATCATAGTAGGCTCGTTTTTCAAGCGCGTGCAGCCCTCGTCGGTGTTCGATCGCGACACTGGCTAAGTTGCTGGTAAAATTGAGCAACTCTAGGCTTTGTTCGCTAGGGGCTGCTGGGTAGGGATAGTAAAGTGCAAAGGTACCAAGCACCTCCCCCGAACTTGATAAAATGGGATCTGACCAGCATGCCTTAACCGCCGCCAAATCCGCTAAGTGTGTATAGCCTTTCCAGTAAGTGCTTTGATAAATATCTTCCACCACCACGCGCTCTTTTCGATAAGCTGCGGTGCCACAAGAGCCGAGCGACGGCCCAGGAGGAATACCGTCAATCGCCTTCAGGTAACTATTAGGAAGATTGGGGGCCACATAACTGCGTAAGCGTTGCTCTTCATCCATCAACAAGACACTGGCAATGGCATCTGGCAACTCGGATTCAACATGCTCTACCAATGCCAGCATGATGTCTTTTAACTTATCCCCCTTGGCGACCATCTCCAGTAACTTGTTGTTAATCTCTAGGCGCTCATGGATGTTGAAATAATCGGTCACATCACTGAAATTGACTAACCGGCGTTCCCCAACAAAGGTCACATTCAGCATCACATGACGCAATGAACCGTCCTTGCAAGTCACGACCAACTGGCGTGTTTTACTGAAGTCGCCGTGCTTTTGTGCTTCATGGCTCTCCTCATACCAAGGCATCAACACGGTTTCTCGGTAATGCTCATCCGGAAAAGCTTTCATAAACCAAACCCCTAGCGTAGGAATTTCAGCCAAGCTGTAACCAAACATGCGCTCAAAGGCGGGATTAATGTACTCGATTTCACGGGTGGTAGAATTCGACCAACCAATGGCCATAGGGGAAGCTTGTAACACGTCTTTGAGTTGGAAGGGGGCATCATGCACTGGTGAGCGGCGCTGGGATTTAGCCAGCGCTGCACTCACCTTTAGACTAATCAACTGCGCCAGGATATCTAATAGGGCGCTAATATTGTCAGCTGGTAAGCCCAAGTCGCCGTTTGACTCATCATGAGCCAGCACACAAATCATAAACGGCTGACAGCCATCCACGTCCACCGAACGTCGATAACTCTGCTTTTCAGCTGGCCACTTAGGACTTGTACGCGCTTTCGCTAAAACCTGCCCTGCATCATCCATAAGGTAAGCCATCTCTGGAATCATCGCGTAGAAGCTGTCCAGCACCTTAGACAAGCTATCTTCATCCACTATTTCTAGTAGTGGCAACGCCTCATTAGACATATGCACTCACACTCTACTGATTTCTACATTTCATCTTAGTGCACAGCGCACTGATAGGTATTGTTTTCATTACAATAATTAACGAATTAGACAGCTCATGATATGCTGCGGGCCAACCGGGCCACCTGAATAGAGCGCCCCCGTGTCTTGGTAGCCACACTTTTCGTAGCAGCGATAAGCACCAGGATTGCGACAATTCACAGTGAGATACAATACTGCGATGTCGGGATAAAAGCGCTGCATCCATTGCGGCAGCTGAGTCAACGCTTGCGTGGCAACGCCCTGACCTTGAAACGCTCGATCGACCATCACCATACGTACCCCGGCGCCATTGTCAGGACAAAAGTCATGCAGTGCGGCGTAGTTAAGATCGACAAAGAAAAAACCTGCTAACTGGTCATTATGTAACATGACAAAGGGTCGCTCTGATGGCGCCAACTGCTGCGCTAACGCTAAGGCATCAGGCACCGCAAACTCTTCCTGCTCTGGTCGCACTGTCAACTGTGCCAGTGCCTCAAAATGCTGCTCTGCCAAGGGCGCTATGGTAATCGTGTATTGCTGCGACATACGCGTGTCCCACTTTTTCAATCTAATCTGGATTGATGCATACTAACGCAAATTTTTGGAAGGCATAGGCTAACTGTCGCATTCTTGCATCCGTTTGGTGCGTTTACGATAAATTTACTTTATTACTTGATTGACCTTGGCTTTGTAAGCCATTGACTGCAATAAAGGAGACATAATGAGCACCAGCGCCCGCAACCAATTTAACGCTATCATTCGCACACTAAATGATGGGGCCGTAAACTCAGAAGTCATTTTGGATATTGGTGCCGAGCAATCGCTAGTGGCCATCATCACCCAAGCAAGTCGCAAAAGCCATGACCTTAAAGTGGGACAAACGTGCACAGCCTTGATTAAGGCATCATCCGTCATTCTAAGCAGTGATACCAAGATCACCACCAGTGCTCGCAACAAACTCGTTGGCACCATCTCAACGATTGAAACTGGGGCGGTGAACTCAGACATCACGTTAGACATTGGTGGCGGTCTGCGCGTTAGCGCGGTGGTGACCAACGCCAGCACACAAGCGCTAGGGTTAGCGGTTGGCAATTCAGCCTGTGCGCTATTCAAAGCCCCGAGCGTTATTCTAATGGTTAGCTAACGCTTAGCGAATCTCGCATCGACTATGATCACGCCAGCGATGCTTCCCCGACACCACATTTCCCAGCACGCTTAATGGTATACATGGCATGGTCGGCTGCTTGTATGATTTCGTCCAAGGTTTGACCGTGTAACTGATGGAAGGCCACGCCGATGCTGGCACTGATTTTAATGGTACAACATGGGGAAACTTCGATCGGCATTTGAATGTGTGCCAGTAAGTCTTTGGCAATCTGGTGTACTAGGTTTTGTTCAGCGACCTTGTCCAGCCAAATCAAAAACTCATCGCCACCTAAGCGTACGGCTTTGCCCTTGCCGTCTGCCGCTTGGCTTAGGCGTCGTGCGACTTCCGTTAACACTTGGTTGCCCGTCTCATGGCCGCAACTATCATTCACTTCTTTGAAGCCATCCAAATCTATGTACAACACCGCCAAAGGATGGCCTGATTGCTGCACCGAGCGCATCAACGACTGCTCTTGGTCGATCAAATAACGCAGCGATGGAATGCCTGTGACCGCATCATAGTGAGCCAGTTGACGTAGCTCTTCTTGAGCCATTTCCGCCGCTGCTAAGGCATCGTGTAACGGGGTCACATCGTATTCCGACATCAACAATAAAAAGTCACCGGACAGTGGGTGGCGTGTCATGCGCACATCCAAGGTGTGAATTCGCTCTCCTTGGGCGGTGTGGACATGATGCGTCCATTGGCCGCCTTTTTGCGCAATGGCTTGGGCTAACATCGCCCTCCCCTCGGCAGGATTGACGAAGCGCTCCAAAAAAAAGTTCCCTTGGCGCAGCTCGTTACGATGGATGTGCTTATAGGCTTCTGTCGCCGCAGGGTTCTCTACCACAGGCTCACCTTCAAACGTAAAAATGGTGACGGCCACATTGGTATAGCGCATCGCTTCCACCAACAGCAGGTTCTCAGGCGTTTCCCCAAGGTTCACCTCCTCGTTAATAAAAGCAATGATGCCACGGTGCTTTTCTGGCCCCAGCAATACCGCACGATGGCGCATATACAGGGTCTTTGGCTTACCATTTGGGTAGGTCGTCCAAGGGTCAATGGTGAGACCGTTTTGTACGGCTAATTCAAAGGTCTGCGCGGTGCGATCTTTGGCCCCTTGCGTATCACCAGACAAGTCTTTGTTGATCAGCTCATCCACATGATTCAGGCCCCAGAATTTCACCGCCGCAGAGTTGCCCCACCACCAACCGTGTTTATCCAGATCAAAAAACCACACCACATCAGGTATTAACTCATATAACGCCACTTCGGAATGGTCTTTGATATGCACCAAATGGTCATAGGATTGGGCGGCTAAGGCGGTTGGCGAGTCGGTCATGAAGCTTCCTAGTGACAGGCAGTGTCTACGTTGGCCTTTTGTTATAGCCCGATTCGCCTTTTAAGCCAACCCCTGAGGTCAACAACTTTAGGGACGCGCTATAGCTTCTAACGCTTTCGTGAAGCTGTAAAAGTCGCCCCCCATCTTGCCGACACTGTCCAGTGCATGCTGATTAATGGCACCGTCTTGGTATAAATGATCGGCGACATACACCGACACCACATCCAACAATACCAAACTGCCATTGCCTGGCTGCTCGCCGATGCGCACCACTTCTCGAAGTCGACACTCGTAGCGCACCGGAGCGGCTACGACAGACAACGGCGCCACACTTTGGCTCGACTCGGAGGCAATGTCTGCGACATCAAACTCGCTTTGCTCAGAGGGTAAATTGGCACACGTTAGGTTCATCTTTTCTAATGCCGCCGAATCCACGATATGCACCACACATTCTTTGGTCGCCATAAGGTTTTTCAGCGTATCTTTGTCTTGCCCAGTTTGCGGATTGACTTGGGTATAGCTCAGTACTGGCGGATTCACACTCACCACACTAAAAAACGAGTAAGGAGCAAGGTTATGAACACCCGACTCGGACACAGTGCTGATCCAAGCAATGGGACGGGGCGTTACTCCCCCCACCAATAAGCGATAAATCTCGGGGGTTGTTAATGACTCTGCCGCAATATTCATAAGGTCTCCTTCCTATTCGTGAAACTTTAAATTAGCTTAAACTTATATAACATTCATCTCTGATTCAAGATGACTTACCTCTATGATGACACGAGACAATAAAAAACCGGAGGCTAAGCTCCGGTTTTTAAGTACTTTGAATAATCTAAAAAGAACCAAATAAGTTAGCCAGAGATTCCATAACCAGCTCTAAGCAAGCGCTTGAAAAATATGAAGGAAGGTGAAGAGTAGCAGGGCAATAAAAAAAACAGCGGCTAAAGCCGCTGTTTTATAGATTAAGCGAATTCTATTACGCTTCTAGAGACGCCATATCGATAACGATACGGTGCGCCATGTCACCTTTCGACATACGCTCGAATGCTGAGTTGATTTGATCCATAGAGATCATTTCACATTCTGGGTAAATGTTGTGCTCGGCACAGAAGTTAAGTACTTCTTGAGTCTCTTCGATACCACCGATTAGAGAACCGGCGATACGGCGACGGCCGCCAACTAGAGGCCAAGTGATTGGTTCTTCGATGGGACCGATTTGACCAACGATGACCAATGTACCGTCTACATCAAGTGTTGGTGTGTAGATATTTACATCGTGTTTCGCTGGAACCGTGTCGATGATCAAATCGAATGAGTTCGCTGCTGCTTGCATCGCAGCTTCGTCAGAAGATGCTAGGATACCTTTTGCACCTAGAGCTTTAGCATCCGCTTCTTTCTTCGTTGAACGACTTAGTACCGTTACTTCAGCGCCCATTGCCACCGCAAGTTTCACGGCCATGTGACCAAGACCACCTAGACCGATCACACCTACGCGAGTGCCTTCTTTAACACCCCAAGTACGTAGCGGAGAGTACGTTGTGATACCCGCACATAGAATTGGTGCAGATTTAGACAGATCCATACCTTCTGGAACGCTTAGGACGAACTCTTCACGTACTACGATGTGCTTAGAGTAACCACCTTGAGTAGTTTCGCCAGAAATGCGATCCGGTGCACCGTAAGTAGGTGTCATGCCGTTACGGCAGTATTGCTCTTCGTGGTTGTGGCACTGGTCACATTCTTGACAGCTATCCACCATACAACCTACCGCAACTTGGTCGCCTACTTTGTATTTCGTCACATCAGAACCTACTGACGTTACAACACCAACGATTTCGTGGCCTGGTACTAGTGGGTAAGGTTGTGGACCCCAGTCGCCGTTTACCGTGTGAAGGTCTGAGTGACAAACACCTGAGTATAGAATTTCGATTGCCACATCGTTGCCACGTAGTTCACGGCGTTCGAAGTGGTAAGGCACCATGTTCGCGTTTGAATCGTGTGCTGCATAGCCTACGGTTTTCATAAATTTTCTACTCCCAGTTATTTTTTAATAATCGTGCTTAATGGTTTTAAGCAGTGTCTAAATAATAGAAGTAAAACACCAGTTTCGCGTGCCTGATCCTCTTTAGATCTTGCACAAAACTACAAAACCAACCTAATCCAATCGGGCAAACATTCTTTCATAGAGAGCTTTAGCAAAAAAGAAGGAGCTTCATTTCTCTCTTGAATGCCTTAACAACAAAGTCACAAAAAACTGATTTATAAAGATTTTATTAAAACATACAATGTTTGATAGCTTATAGAGGGACCTAATCTATGAAAGTGTGCGCGCCAAAAGTAACAGGTAAAATTCGATCAATGTTTACCTTATACTCTAAGCAACAATGTGACAACAGGGCGCACATTACTGCATGGTTCAACCATGATTCCAGCTAAATATGACAATTACTGTATCTTGTTAGCAGACCTAGCCAGTCACCCACTACACGGAACACTCGTCGTAACGCTTAGGCCAATGACTTATACATAATATGGCAATCCACCAACCCCAGCCTGCCATGTCGATAGGCATTCGGCACTGTCCCCAGAATGCTAAAACCCAGCTTCTGCCACAGTTTTACAGCCACTTCATTACTGGACACCACAGCATTGAATTGCATCGCTTGAAATCCCAATTCACGGGCAATGTCTTGCGAATGCTGACATAACTTGGTGGCCAAGCCCTGGCCGCGGGCCTGCTCGCTAACCATGTAACCACAATTGCAAATGTGATCTCCAGGTCCCATGGCATTGGCTTTTAGGTAATAAGAACCTAGGATTTGATCGCCCTCTTGCCAAACATAGGTCTTGGCAGGCAGTTCACACCAAATCTGATAAGCCTCATCTAACGTCATATCGGATCGATAGGCATAGGTCTCCTGTGCCTTGATCACCGCAGAGAACGTTGGCCAAAAAGCCTCAAAATCGGCTCGAGTCATCTCTCGAATCACGGACTACTCCTGATAGCTGTCTTTACTAGAAGGGGTATCTTCGCATAAAAAAAACGCCTCGAAAGGCGTTTTTTGGGAAGCATAAACGCTAGTGGTTATACCACAAAGCGATCCAATAAAGCTTTCTGCGCCGATGTACTCTCGCGCTGTTTCTCCATCGCAGCACTCGAAGATTCCGCCAAACCGGAGACTTGTACCGACAAATCCTTGATCTTCACCGCGTTGCTACTGATGTCTTCCGCCACATGACTTTGCTCTTGTGCAGAAGAGGCAATTTGAATGTTCATATCGCTGATACGCTCAATCGCGACACTGATATTTCGTAAGGCTTCGTCCGCGTATTTTGCTTTCTCAACCGCTTGCGATGCAGTGGCACGACTCTCAGTCATGGTATTGGATACTGCCGCTGAGCCATTCTGCAGTTGTTCGATCATATTACGAATTTCAGTGGTTGACTCCTGCGTGCGTGACGCCAGCGTACGTACTTCATCGGCCACCACGGCGAAGCCTCGTCCACTTTCACCGGCACGCGCCGCTTCAATTGCCGCATTCAAAGCCAACAAGTTGGTTTGATCCGCAATGTCGTTGATCACACTCAAAATAGTTTCAATGTTTGACGTCGCCGCCTCTAAGTCTTGAACCTGCTGTACCGCTTGCTCAATTCGCGCCGCCAAACCGTCAATGGAGCGAGCCGTTTCGCTGACGATGCTTGAGCCTTCAATGGTGTTACGATCCACATCTTGCGCCGCTTCTGATGCGTGCTGTGCACTTTGTGCCACTTCATTGGCCGTAACCGCCATTTCATGAATGGCTGTCGCCAACAAATCCAACTCATGCATCTGTTTACGCGTCGCATCGGCTGACTTTTTCGAGTCTTCAACCGTCTCATTGCCACTTTCAACTATCTCATCGCCCAAGTGCTTCAATTGCTGAATCTGTGTTTGTAAACTCTGCGTAAACGTGTTGAAGCCACGCGCCAAGCTGGCAAACTCGGGCGTTTTACTTACCTCAATACGCTTGGTTAAATCACCGTCTCCTTCAGAGACATTCTTAATGGCACGATTAAGGCTCTCTAGCGGCATCAACAAGCCTTTGATCATAAAGGTGAGCACCACTAGGCTAATCACTAAGCCAAGCACGGTTAGGATAATCGCGTTATTACGCAAGGTACCCAAAGCAGCATAGGCTTCACTTTCGTCGATCACCGCCACGATGTACCAGCCTTCGCTGCCTAAAGTGATATTAACGATATAAGAGTGGCCATTCATCTCAAGTGTCTGATTGCCTTCCGTTAACGTTGCCTTAGGTAGGATATCAGCAAATTTTTTACCGTTGTTTTGGGTATTCGGATGGGCAATCGCCGTGCCTTCTTTGGTCACGATAAACAAATAACCTGATTCAAATAGGTTGATCGAGTTCACTAGGTCTGACAAGCCGCCCAAATCCATATCGTAGAAGGAGGTGCCAATAAAAGTGTTGTCATCGTAAATGGGGTTCACAATGGAAATCACCGTATTACCTGATGCCAAGTCAAGGTATGGTTCGGTAATGCCTTGCTGACCTTTGGCTCGGCTTAAGTTGTACCAAGGGCGCTGTCGTGGGTCATAGTCCGCTCCAGGGCTCCAGTCATCAACATTTTCAATAGTAGCACCATCCGTTTGGTAACCAATACCAGCACCTAAAAAGCTACTTTTAAAGGTTTTGGCTTCCAGCACCTGCTTCACGTAGTTGCGATCGTTTGGGGCCAATTCAATCGTTTCTGTAACAGAATAGGCTAACGCTTTTTTGTTATCCATTTCGGAGTCAATCGTGTTCTGCACGCTTCCCACTAGCTCTTTTAAGCTGGCGGCTACTAATCCTTGTACTTCGCTACGAACAGTCATTAATTGTTGAATACTGAGCAAGCCAACCGTCAGTAACAGCATCAATGACGACGCTACAACAATTTTATGGCTAAAACGCATGATTATTACCTATGATAAGTTAGTGTTACTTACAAACACTTACATAAACCCAAAAATGTAAGTGTTTGTAAATTTTAAAGCAAAATCATGTCAGTTTATGGATGGCATCACTTAAAAATGCGTACAATGCTGAGCTTCCTTAATTTATCCTCCTTAATATCGACACTTGAGCTTACGGTCATCACTATGAGCCTTCTAAAACGCACACTATTCGCCACGAGCAAACGTAATGAAGATCTGTCTTACGGAGGTCTTTATTGGCTAGCGGCCCTACTAGCGCTAATCTGTACGGTGTGTTTTGCTGAAGAGTTGATGAGCTTGCTGACGCTGCATGTTGAAAACTATTTCAAAGCCCAACAAGCATTAGTGGATGCAAAGTACTTTGCCTGTTAAGGGTCATTGGATCAGCCATACTGCTCGTGAGGCTATAACCCCTTCACCTTGATCCAAGAGGTTTCCACCACCTCGGCCCATTCTTCTTTCACAGATGGTTTGAACACACGACTCTGATTACGGCCACGCTTCTTTGACTCATACATGGCTTCATCCGCTCTAGAAAGCAGCCCAAGCGTATTACCATCGTCGCGACAGACCTCTGCAATGCCTAGGCTGGCGGTTACGTGTATTTCGTAAAGATCGGTTTCACAAGACGTGTTGAATAAGGTGGTGCGCAATGCCTCAGAAAGGGCTAACGCTTCGCTTACCTGCATTTGCGGTGCAAGAATGGCGAATTCTTCGCCACCAATACGCCCCATCGACATAGAGGGGCCTAACCCAGCACGAAACACATTAACCACATGACGAATCACTTCATCGCCCACGTTATGCCCTAAGGTGTCGTTGACTCGTTTAAAGTTATCAATATCAAACAAAATTAAGGCGCAGGGTTCTTCCTGGTCATGGAAACGATCAATGGCGGCTTGTAGAAGTTTGGTAAATGAGCGTCGGTTGTACACCCCTGTCAACTCGTCCACTTCGGAGAGGTGCTTCAGCTCCATTTCCAAATAATGTTGCGTGGTGATGTTCTTAGCAATCCAAAGAGCGCTACGCTGGCCATTTTGATCGATGGGCAAAGACTTAATAACGCCCTCAAACCACAGTTCCTTGGGTAGAACTAGGCCATTGGGGAGCTCAATCATTCGCCCTTCCTCAAACTTGTATTTAAGGTACTGAGTTTCTTGAGTGCGGATCGCGTTCACGATGTGAGCAAGAAAGCCGTCGGCCAACTCTTGCGGCATAACGTCATGGAGGCGACGTCCGATAAAAGGCTTACAATCGAAGCCAGTGGCATTCTCTGCGCCACCATACACGTCCAGATATTCTCCGCTTTCAGAGAACACAAAAACATGATCTGGCAATGTGTCCAGCACACTAAAATAACGTGCTAATACCTGTTCGTCGCTTACCACTTCGCACTCCATCAAGAGAGTTGCTTCAGTTTTCTTGTAGGCCAACCACCCACATGAGCACACAAGAGAACTAAATCACTATTCAAAGAAAAAGCATACGCAAAAGCTCGGAGTTCAAGCAATAAAAAAAACAGTATTTTTATGTGTTAATGCGTCGTTTTTGCTTGCGCTCTGCATGGTTTTCTAGGGAAAGGAGCAAACGACTTGTCTGCCCCAACTCGATCACTAGCGCCACTTGCGATCAGGGGCTTGATAGTGGCGGATGGCTTCTAGCAGGGTCTCTGCTTGGTCTGTTTTAATCAGCATGTCCACGTATTGTGGGCGCACAAACCCAGCATCGCGCATCTGCTCGACCATGGTAAACAAGGGGTCATAAAATCCCATGACATTGTAAAACGCACAAGGCTTACTATGGTGGCCAAGCTGCGCCCAAGTCCACACTTCAAAGATTTCTTCTAGAGTGCCGATGCCACCCGGTAGCGCGACAAAAGCGTCCGCCAACTCAGCCATTTTCGCCTTACGCTCATGCATGTCTTTGACGACGTGTAATTCGGTTAAGTTAGGGTGCGCAATTTCTTTGCTTTTTAAGTACTCAGGGATCGCGCCATAGACTTTGCCACCGCCTTCTAAAACAGCGTCCGCTATCGTGCCCATCAGGCCCACATCCCCACCGCCGTAGACCACGTCTACCCCTTGCTCAGCAAAGTACTTACCAAGCGCCTTAGTGGTTTCAACAAAGCGTGGATCATTACCACTGCTGGAGCCACAAAATACTGCGATTTTCATTCCAAACTCCTCATTCCTTGATCATGGTTAGATGCACTGTAAGGGATCTAGATGACCGCTTCAAAACACTCTAATTGCGGATGACCAAGGTAGATGTCTCGACGGCTGCCGGCATTGGCGTGTGCTTTACGAAAGGCTTCTGATTTGGTCCAAGCGTCGAACGCAGCACGGGATTCCCACACCGCATGAGACGAGAACAAGGTGTACTCCTCATTGGTCGCACCTTGCAATAGGTTGAACGACTGGAAGCCTGACACTTCATTCAGGTAGGAATCACGGCCTTTCCAAATATCGATAAACTCTTGTTCGCAGCCGAGTTTGATTTTAAAACGGTTCATGGCAATAAACATAAGGACCTCTTACAACGGTATTTTCATCAACTTTTATAGCTTTCCTGTGCATTCAAAGCTAGTATGGCGCGCCTTTTATTTTTACAGAGCTGACATCATGTCTGAAACTGTTTTATACACTGACTTGTCAGCCTACTACGATCTCATGTGCGCCGACATCAATTATCAAGCACAGAGTAACTGCATTGCCCGCCTCCATCAGATCTTCGGTAACGAAGGCCGCCAGCATCTTGACCTTGCGTGTGGCACGGGGCCACATATACGCTATTTCCTCGATTCAGGGTACCAAAGCCAAGGGCTCGATTTAAACCAGCCGATGCTCGATAAAGCACAGATTCGCTGCCCAGAAGCCTCTTTCAGCTTACAAAATATGTGTTCCTTTCGCATCGACCAGCCAGTCGATCTGATTACCTGCTTCCTGTATTCGATTCATTACAGTGGTGATATCGCACCATTAGAAGCCTGCTTAGAGGCCGTTAATAATGCCTTAACCAGCGGCGGCTTATTTTGCTTTAACTCGGTCGACAAACGCTTTATCGATAACCAGTCCTCCACCGCACATTCTGCAGCCTTTGACGGCAGTGCCTTTAACTTTCGCTCGGGCTGGTTCTATGAAGGCCAAGGCTCCCAGCAGCGTTTACGTTTAAGCATTCAAAAAACCACAGGCGAGCAAGTAGAAGTGTGGCAAGACAGCCACCCAATGGTAGCGGTTGAATTTCCAGAGCTGTCTACCCTGCTAGAAAAGCACTTTGAAGTGTTTGTGTTTGAGCATGATTACGACAAGCTAGTGCCGTGGGCAGGGCAATCCGGCAACGCTATTTTCGTGTGCGTAAAGCGCTAGCGATCTTAGCGAACAGTGGTACAAGAACAAGGCACTTCCAGAAACTGAAAGTGCCTTTCAAAAGAAGCAGAAATCAATCAAGTCGATTTAGCCTGTTCACCTGTTAGATTAAAACATAGCCATCATCGAGATTGATGCCGTTATCCACCTCGACATTAGTGGCCCCAAGGATCGTAACCTCGAACTCAAGGGCGTCTATATCTTCAGTCCCCCCGTCATAAGGTGATTGGTCACCATCGCCATCTGTCGAAGCGAGGGCAAAACTCAACACATAGTTGTCTTCAAGCTGCTTCTCGAGAGTCTCAATTCGGTTGATACGCACCTTATCGTTGGAGTCGACATCTTCTGGATCGAGCGCAAGGTAGATCTGATCAATCTCCTCACCGTTTTCTAAATTAGGCTCTATGGTGATGGTTTCACCACCTTTAACGTTGATATCGTTCGTGTTGATGTAACCACTATCAATCACTACACCCTCATCAACCACCACATAGATCAGGTCTGGGTCATCAGGGACGCCACCACCGACACCTTGAAGATCCAATACCACACCAGTGATATCACCAGTGGAGCCAGTCATATCAATCTGCAATACCTCTAACTCATCGATATTACCATTACCAATCCCGATACCACCGGCATTATTTGGGTTGATATCGTCTGAGCCATCACCACCACCCAAGTCAATAAGCGTGCCACCACTGACAGCGCTGACCAAATCAGCAAGATCATCCCCGGTAAAGAAGAAACCATTAAAACCGATATCCTCCACTGTTGGATTCTCTACCGGTCCACCGGCATCAATCGCCGAGAAGTCTATCGGATTACTGACCGTTGGCGGACTCTCCAATACTGTCAAGGTATAAGACCCTTCTGGGGTATCATCACCATCGTTATCAGGATCCGAATCGATGGTTAGTGTGTAGAACGTTTTCTGCACAGTTTCATCTAGTACTTCGTCATAGAAGTCATAGACCCCTCTTACTGCATCCTCACCGTTCGGGCCAGTGTAGTACTCTAATTCAATCACACGGCCATCTTTAAGAGTGAAGTTGTTTGGCAAGCCAACAAGCTCCAACATCTGGCCATCGGCACCCGCATACAGAGTGAAGGTGTCACTAATATAAGCATCTTTCGTATAGTTGACGCTGGTATCGGCCAAGGTGTTAAGTGCATCGAATGTCACATCGTCATTTACCGGTACCTGTACTAGGAAGTTGATATCATCGATGATCTCAACGCTCACTGTTACCCCTTCCGAATAGCCATCATGCTCGTCCACTACATAGACAGTGAAGTCATCATAGATGCCACCGTTATGTCCCTGCACGGCAGAATGATCAGCATTCGACGTCAGTGTGTAGCGTACCGTATCGTCGTCAACGAATTCGAGCGTACCGTAGGTACCATTTAACGTTGTCAGGCTACCACCGGTCGTACCCGCCACAAACGGCGTATCGGAATCATCAACATCGTTTATTGTAATATCGATGTCTTGCTGAACAGGGATCTCAGTATCGGTTGGGTCGTCTTGGCTACCGTCGAATGGGATGTCGCCCCCATCAGCGACTAAACCCGCTTCATAAACACTCACCCTGTCAGGGTCCTCACCCGTTGGATTATCGTTCTCACCGGCAATCTCAATCGTTACGGTAGCGGTGTCCGAAGCGCCATGGCCGTCATAGGCGATGTAATTGAACTCGACATAGGCCGTGTCGCCCACACCTAGGTTTTCAAAGTCGCCGTCAGGATCATAGTCGAATGTGCCATCGCTATTGAAATCAACCAATGTACCAGTTGCTCCGGCGATGGGAGTACCGAATTCATCCACTCGTGTTAGCGCACTGCCAATGCCCGTCGACAGCTCGGCGGCGATCAAGGGCGCATCGTCGGAGTCGGTATCATTGCCCAATACCGAGGCCAGAGACGTTTCACCGTCATCCTCGTCCACATATCGGACGTCATCATTGGCAACTGGGTCATCGTTGTCTGGTAACACAGTGACACGCACAACCGCAGTATCTGTGCCACCATAAGGGTCACTGACGGTATATTCGAATGTGTCTATGCCGAAGAAGCCATCCAGCGCGGTATACTTGATCTCGCCATTGATCACTTCGACAGTACCACCCTCATCCGTGGTAATTTCATAGCCGCCATCGGCATCGTTATCCGTGCCACCAGCAGGGCCGCCATCATCGGCGATATCAGATAGCCCGACGATCATAAAGTTATCTTGATCTGCCATAGGCCAGATATCGACGTCGGTATCGTTAGCAAGCACATCAATGATGACAGACTCTTGGTCAAGATCAGAGGCGTCCTGCTGAACCATTGCAGAGTCATTGACCGCATCAGGATCATCGTTGACACCGGTTATTTTTATTTTGACCATGGCGCTGTCGCCATCTTGGCCATCATTCGCTTCATAAACAAAAGTGTCATAGACAATGGCACCTTCGGCGAGTGCATCAAAACCATTCCACAGTGTTACTTCCGCGTCAGCAAAATTACTCAGCGTTGGATCGCCATCGGTGTCAATGTAAAGGATGCCATGATAACGGGCATCGTAAATGAAGGTACCGTTGGTTTTGAAATCAAATAAAGGGTTTTTGGGATTAGTAAGAACAAATGCCCCGAGGGCATCATTGTCGGCGTCGGTGTCATTACCCAAGACTCCGCTCACCGGACTGTTCACGCGCAGTATCTCGTCCTCATAGACTTCGTAGAGGTCGTTATTTGCAATTGGCGTAGCCATAATTTGGCCCCCCTTTAAAACATAACGCATCGCCACCTACCTTCGAACTTGGACAGCATCATTTACCAAGTTGGACGGTTTTCGCATCGCCAAAGACACGGCGTGCGACTAAGATACACACTTCATAGTGGGTTGCGTCATTGTGACCGCGAACCAAGAGTCCGCGAACTCCAAGAGTCTGACGCTTATTGATGTTTAAAAGTCACATGCTGCTCAAAGGGTACATAATGCTCTCATGGGTACATGACGCTCATAACGATACATGATGCTCACAGGGGTACATGGTGCTCAAAGGGTTACATGATGCTAAAGTGCCACACTCAAGTAGGATCCATCCCCTCGTTAAGCATAATACGCCCCCTATGAAAGCCAACCCGATTATAGGAATCATTCGTAATTAAGATATAGCTAATGAATCTTAACACTTTGACCCGCAATCAAGCCGCTTACACGGGCGCTGTATGATGACAGCGAATATGCGATAATGCGCCTCAGACATTTAGCTAGGACTTTTTCTTATGATCACATGTGGTATCGAAATCAAAGGCAGCGAAGTTATCCTGTGCCTGCTTTCTAAAGATGACGGTTTTTTCCAACTGCCCGATTGCCGCCAAGTGCGCCACGCGCTTCAGCATCCAAACGACGCTGAAGCCATGCGTAAGTTTCAATTTACCATGAAGAAGCTGTTTGAAGATTATAAAGTTGAGCAGGTCATTATTCGTGAACGCCCCACTAAAGGTAAGTTCGCTGGTGGTGCGGTGGGCTTTAAAATGGAAGCCGCGATTCAGTTGATCCCAGACTTAAATGTCGAGCTGATCAATAATGCGACCATGAAAGAAATCATCAAGGACAACCCGCTGCCGATCGACTTCTCGGCAACCGGCCTAAAAGCCTTTCAAGAAGGTGCTTTTATGGTGGCTTATGCGGCCTTAAGCCGATAGAGTATCGAAATCAGGCCTTGAAAGCCGCTTAGAAAAGAGTCCAACTTTATGGGGTCAGTTCAGACACCTTAATGGGGCTTTTTAGTCGCGTTCGTCTGGCTAGAACGCTTACTTACCAGCGCACTACTCTAAGTGCGCTAGTGTGCTCCGACTAATGGCTCACCATTCGCCGGATGTCTACTACTAAAGTAAATGTAGCCTGCTAGCATAAACAACACGCAACCTACCGCTGTGATGAGCCAGTAGACATTGATCAAGCTGCCCGTTGCATCATTGATAAAGCCAGCCATTAGGTTCCCTAGGGCGCCACCTAGGCCAAAGGTCACCATACCAATACCATTAATTTGCATGGTTGCCTTGGAGCTGTATTGTTTGCTTACCCAACCGGCGATCACGCCCCAAATTGGGAAGTACATTAGGCCGTAACCAATACCCGCTAACAGCACAAATTTTGCAGGATCATAAGTAAAGGCAACCAAACCGATGGCAAAGGCACCGAACATGGCCAACAGAGAAAGACCGTGACCTTTTTGGTCCGCTAATTTACCCACAGCAAAGCCCGCGATCATGCCCGTGATACCGATCACGCTCCAAGTGTAGCCCCCTAACGATGCGGGTAAGCCAAGTTGCGCTAGAAAGACGTTCAACCACGTGGAAAACGTCATGGTCGATAGCCCCACTAGGAACAACACCAAGCACGATAAGAAAGCGGTACGCTCAGTAAATACGGTTTTAAATAGCTGGCCAGAACTCATCGCTGAGCTTGGCACTAATAAGTCTACGTTAATGTTGGCGTTTTCATTGTTGCGTTTCAGGCTTTTCAACAGTTGCAACGTCGCCAACAGCACCACTAAGCCAAACACCGCGGCCGCAATCCAGCCACTGCGCCAGCCAAACACTGGTACCACCAGAAGAATCACTAGACCGTTAAAGCTGTAGCCCCAAGCGGTTCCACTAGCAGAAATCGATAGGTTGGTAGAGGCACGATCCAAGCGTCCATAGCAAGTGGTCATTTCAACAATGCCGCCCCAGCAGAATGCGGCACTGAACGCCATAACCGTCAGCACTACGGTAATAATAAGAGGATCACTTAACCACGCCATGGTGAACAATAACGCACTGGTTAATAGACCAGAACCAAGTAGCAACTTGCCGGAATCCAAACGGTGTCCGATCACCCCCAACAACATCGCCCCAGCTAGGTACGCCAGTTGCGTCAATGCACCAATGGTCGCCAAGTGCCAACTGGTGATATCAATAGATTGCTGCATTAGCGGTACTAACGCAGCAAACAAGAACAAGCCAAAGCCGTGACTTATTACTTGGTTAAAGCCAAAGGTGATTGCCAATCGCATAGAGCACACTCCCATTCGCAACGCTTATTTTTATTAGAGGTGAAGCCAAACTACCCATGTAGTGGATGAGAGCATCATATTCTCATCTTACAATTCGATAAATCGAAAAGTTTTGATATCTACGTTCAGTTTTATTGAATTCTAATCTAAACCTGCTTCAACCCGTTAAAAAGCTCCCACCAATGGCTCATCCGGTGTGCGCTCAGTCATATAGATGTATGCCGATAGAATCGCCAACAACACACTGATTACAGCAATCAAGCTATACATCATCGCCAAACTGCCGGTAAATTCTTGGATCGCCCCCGCGAGCAAGTTCCCTAGCGCACCGCCCGTACCGAACACCACCATACCAATACCATTGATCTGCATGGTGACTTTGGAACTGTATTGCTTGTTTAACCATCCGGAAATCACGCCCCAAATGGCAAAATACATCAAGCCGTAGCCAAAGCCTGCCACCAACACAAAGCGGCTAGGGTCGTAAGTAAAAGCGCTGATACATAGGGCAAATCCTAAAAACATCAGCAACAGCGCAATGCCATGACCTTTGTAGTCAGACAATTTACCCGCTAACAAACCCGATACCATGCCAGACAGGCCGATCATGCTCCACGTGTAGCCACCCAGTGCACTGGGCAAAGAGAGCTCTGCTAAGTACAAGTTTAGCCAAGTCGAAAAAGGAATAGTGGCAAAGCCAACGGAAAAGAAAATTAAGCAAGATAAGAACGCTGGACGCTCTTTGACAATGGTGCGCAGCAACTGCTTCACACCCATGGCCAATACATCTCCGGCTACGAGATGAGTTTCCTCAACGGTTTGTAAACGTTTTAACAAGACAAAAATCGTTACCAGCGCCAAGATGCCTAAGACACCGCCCAGAGCCCAGGCACTGCGCCAGCCAAATAGTGGGATAAACAACAGGATCAAGAGGCCATTGACGCCGTAACCCCACGCACTGCCACTGGCAATAAAGGCTAAATTCGTTGCGGTACGGCCCACTAATCCATAACGGGTGACTAACTCAACGATACAGCCCCAACAAATGGCCGCATTCATGGCTAGCACGATCAGAGCCCCTAGGATCACAGCTTGATGACTTTGTGTCGCGACTACACCCAACATTACGCTGGTAATGGCCATCGATACCATTAACACTTTTCCGGAATCAAAACGTTGGCCAAATGTCCCCACCAGCATGGCACCGGACAAATATGCAATTTGAGTACTGGCACCAACAATGGCTAAAAACCAGGTGCTAATATCAATACTGGTTTGCATTAATGGCACCAGCGCTGCAAATAAATACAGGCCAAAGCCATTGCTAACGATTTGACTGAAGCCAAAGGTAATTGGCATACGCATAAAGGGAGGCACTCCTTGATATTTAGAGCGGTAGATTGGCCCCTTGTGGGGGAAATCGCGTATGCTAGGGGCTTGCCTTTCTTCAGTAAATCGATAAATATTCAAATCTTCGTTCAAAAATTCTGAAATCTGTTCTATGCGTGATCTACCGATAAATTTACTGCGCACCTTTATGGTGGTCGCAGACACTCTTAACCTCACGGAAGCCGCGAAACAGCTGCATAAAGCCCCTTCTACGGTGAGCATGCAACTGAATCGTCTAGAAGAATTAGTGGCGAACCCGTTAATGGAGCGTGGCCAGCATGGCGTGCGCCTGACAGCGGTCGGTGTGCTCCTGAAAAGTCATGCACAGCAGCTATTAAATCTACATGATCAAATCGTTGGCTCGTTTCAGAATATGGACATCGGCGGTGTGGTGCGTCTAGGCACCCATGATCAATACGCTAGCCGTGCTTTAGCGCCGATTCTACAAGAGTTCATCTTGAGCTACCCGGAGGCGGAGCTGGAAGCCTTTTGTGACTATCGCCCTGATCACTTGGTGGATATGTTAGAGCGCGGCCGCTTGGACATTGCCTTAGTGGAAATGCGTGCGGGCACTGAAGGTGGTCTGCGTTTGCGTCGTGATCGTTTAGTGTGGATTCGAGGCAAAGACCATTTTGTACATACACCACCGGTACTACCGTTAGTGGTATTCGAAGAAGGCTGTATTCACCGCCGTTACGCTTGTGAAGCCCTGGATGCAGCCGGTATCCCTTATCGTGTCGCCTTTACCAGCCAAAGTCGCATGGGGGTGCTCGCGGCGGTTAGAGCGGGGATCGGTGTGGCCATCATCCCGCACCATACCGTCGAAGACGATTTAGCCATCGTTACCCATGAGTTACCGACGTTACCTGAGACCGATATGACTTTGATGATCTCACCCAAAGTCAACGAGGCGACCCGTCGCCTTGAGAACATCATTTTAGAAAGCCCAGTGTTTAACCCCATGGGCAATGGGGTGTCTAGCCCTGAAGACGCCGTCATCGAACACTAAATAAAAAGAGCCCCAACGATGGTTCATCGCTGGGGCTCTCACTCATCCTGAGCGCTACTTTGATCGTATTTTTATATGGCGTTGCTTAAGCGATGCTGTTAATTCGCTTTGTGTAGGTCATCAAACACGCCTTGTAACTCTTTATTCTGCTCTTTTACTGCATCAAGTTTTTGTGATGGTGTCATGGCATAGCCTAAATCTAGCTCGCCTGCTTCATAACCCATGGTTTCAAGCTGCGCAGAAAGAGCTTGGTAGCTTGCTTCTGCCGCACGGAAGTCATCACTGATATTATCAGCGATGGCAGCTGTTGACATAGCCGAAGCCATAAATACAGCAGATGTGATTGCAGCCAGTTTTTTCATGGTGAGCCTCCTTACAAAGTCTCTGGTTAAATATAGTAAAGCCACTAAGAACGTTTAACCTTGCGCCTCAACTCAAATACTAGACGCGTCACTGTATTACGACAGCAACTGAACAATTGATTCACTATTCCAAAAAGAAATAAAGGCCACTAAAAAACCGACTCGACGAGACAAAAAGGAATATCTTGTTTATTTTTTACCCAGTTCAGTGGATAGCGAAAGAACTATTCACAAAAGACAGAATAGACAGACTCAAATATCATAACTTATATTTATAGCGATGAATTTTTACCATTAATGTGGCGACAAATTAATTATGAAATATTTGTGACTGGCTAAAAATATTTGTCTGTAGCAGCCTCAATGCTCATTGCCACAAACAGAAAAAGCCCCAGAGAGAGAATCTCTCTGGGGCTTTTCGCATTACTTAGACAGAGTATTAGTTTGCGCTATTTAAACCGTCCAATACGTTGATTAGCTCAGCCCGTTTTTCAGCCACAACATCTAGTTTTTGCGAAGTGGTCATCGGCTCGCTGTACAGTTCATCCACTTGGTAACCTTGAGACTCTACTTGCTCAGCCAATGCGTGATAACGCGATTCCGCTCGGTGTAGATCGTCAGTAATGTTGTCAGCCAATGCAGAAGTAGACAGTGCGGCCGTTGCTAAAGCTGCTGATGTAAGCGTGATCAGTTTTTTCATGGTGAGCCTCCTTTCATGGGTCTCTAAGAAATTTGTATGCGTTTTAAAGCCTGTCGCGACATGTGTTTCGCGTTTCGATGTAGAGATTATTAGTGCTTGCTTGAAATAAAAAAAGGTCTCAAAAATGCGTTCCAAAATGCTTCCCTCAAACACGCCAAGGCGTCTAATTTCAGGCTTCAAGCACCAATCAAGGAGATCCATCAATATTTGCACTTATTCCGTATGAAGTCGCAAAAACTGTTCACACTCTCAATGCCTCCCCCTGCCAGTAACCCTCTATTCACTGCGAATTCGCTAAACTTAAAGGACACTATGCGCACATTTCATCCTTAAAAGCGGTAAAGAAAATAGCCGCTCGAGCTGCACTTACTTATTTGAAATCGAATAACCTGATGATCCATTATCTAATATATCGATAGGTTGCCTAGTTCTAGCGCACGCTAGGTAGGTCTGACCACTGGGTAGTATAGGCCGGGGACAGGAATTGACGCTTCATCGACCATTCGGGAGCTAGCCCTTGAGCGGCAAAAAACACTTGTCCGTGGCCACTTTGGTTAATGTTATCCATCACCGCCATCAGCGCCGCACCGTGATCGCCTACGGCATCGGTATGAAATAAATCCGCTTGGTAAGCATGTGACGAATAAAAGTCAGTCAGCATCACGCCCGCCTTGGCATAGCGAAAGCCTGGGCGAAACAGCTTATCGAATAATTGAAAGGCCGCCTTCAAAAACGCCCGCGTGTCGTCTGTCGGCTGAGTCAATTCGATGGTTAGTGCATTGCGATACTGGGGTTCGCTCGCGTTAAACATTCCAGTGCGAATAAACACTTGCAGCACACGGGCTAAACAGCCCTCAGCACGCAGCTTTTCCGCTGCCCGCGTCACATACTTCGCAATCGCCTCTTTCAACTGAGCCCTTTCCGTAATTCGAGAGCCGAACGAACGACTGCAAAGGATCTGCTTTTTGGTCGCAGGCAGCGATTCCAAAGATAAGCAGGAAATACCATTCAACTCGCGTATGGTCCGCTCCAATACCACCGAATACTCACGCCGCACTAGCTTAGGGTCGGTATCGGCTAAGTCCAAAGCCGTATGAATGCCCTGCTCTTGCAAACGTTTACTCAGACGACGTCCTACGCCCCAGACTTCACTCACATCCAGCAAGGCCAATAAGCGTCGCTGTCGAGCAGGGTCCATCAGATTGACCACCGAACCTGTTGCGGGGTACGTCTTAGCGGCATGATTCGCCAACTTGGCCAAGGTTTTCGTCGGAGCAATGCCGACGCCCACCGTAATGCCCGTGCATTGATCAACTTTGGCCTTAATACGTTGACCAAATGCCAATAAGTCTTCTACCGCCTCGACCCCAGTTAACTTCAAAAACGCTTCATCAATGGAGTAAATCTCAATTTCAGGCGCTTCGGCTTCTAATAGGCTCATGACCCGCTGCGACATATCCGCATACAAGGCATAATTCGAAGAAAAGCAGACAATCTGGTGTTGCTTGATCTGCTCTTGAACTTGATGCACAGGTACCCCCATTTTGATGCCCAGTGCCTTCACTTCCTTCGAACGTGCCACGATACAACCATCATTATTGGACAGCACCGCTACTGGCTTATACTTTAAGTCAGGCCGAAACAACTTCTCACAACTGGCGTAGAAGTTATTGCAATCCACCAAGGCAAAGACTTTTTGGCTCATCGTTGTAACCTGCGCACAACGCCTGTAACCACGCCAAACACTTCAAATTCAGATTCTTCCGAGATCGGCATCACCGGATAAGCTTTATTGTGTGGCCGCAACAGCACATTTGGCTTGAGCTGTAGCTCTTTGACCGTCAATTCACCATGCACAGACGCAATAATGATGTCTCCATGCTTAGCGGTTAAGGAGCGATCTACCACCAATATATCCCCAGAATGAATGCCCGCCCCCACCATGGAGTCCCCTTGGGCACGCACAAAGAAGGTGGCACTCGGATGCTGAATACACAACGCATTCAAATCCAGCGATCGCTCTACATAATCCTGCGCCGGCGATGGAAAGCCAGCTGACACAGACTCCACATACAAAGGAATCTGCATGGACTGGGAAGCCAGAAAGGACTCAGACTCTGCTGAGCCTAAATAGGTTACACGCATGGCGATCTCTCAAATATACTGTACATACATACAGTATATTTAATTTCACAGGAAAGCCAAATGCTTTTGCCCAAAAACAATAAAGCCCCACCGAGATAAACTTAGCGGGGCTCCATGGAGAAGTATTGCGTCGCGCTACTAGCCGAGGATCAAAGTGGTCCCTAAGATAATCGGCGTCACTAAGGTCATCACCACATTGCGCCCTAAATACGGTAGCCAAGTGGCCGCCCCCTTGCGTAGTAACGGCTTTAACCCCAGTACCACCGTCATGCCCAACGCCAAAGGCACCAGTGCCAACAGCGATAGCCACGGCAGCAACTCAAACACACATCCGATCACGACGGCAAAACTCGCCACCAAAAGCCCCAAGCTGTACAAGGCTAAGCTGGCCGCTTTGCCATAAATAATGGGCACATGCCGACGTCCGTTGGCACGATCGGCATCAATATCGGGAAATTGATTCAATAGCAGCAAATTGTTTGCCAACATAAAGGGCACCAAAGACAACAACAGCGCTAAACCATTTAGATCCCCAGTCAGCGCAATATGCGTCCCAAGCACCATCACCGGACCAAATCCCAACCCTGGTGCCATCCAACACAATAACGGCGAGCGGTTGATCCAAGGGGTGTACCCCACCACTAACAAGACGCCAATAGCGCCCAGCCATAACAGTGCTTCACCGCGCAGATAAATAAAGTAGCCGCCGATGGCCATGGTCAGCAGCAGGGTGATCCAAGCCATCGCTAAAACGCTGTTCAAAGCACTAGGATTATCTACCAAACCACCACTGCCGCCACTAAATGGGGTACGCTCGGTTTTCAGATCGAGCCCTGAACGATAATCCATATATTCGTTAAAAGCGTTGACGCTGATATGCGCCAAGATCGCGGCCAATACCGCCAAGGCAACATGGAGCCACTGAATATCTGTCGCACTGACATAGGCACTGCTAATACCGAGAAACACACTGACCGGAGCCAAGATCAAAAAGGGAACACGCGCCGATTGCATCAGCGTGGGTAACTTTGCACTCATTCAAGAACCTCTTAACGGGTTTGCTGCAACATTACATTAGAAAAGACAAAAGCAAGATATCAGCCAGCCCCTATTCGTCCTATGGCCGCAAGGCACAACATAGAGCTAGATCAGTGTTTTTACGGATAACTCGGACAGAACACGATAAGTAGGTGTAATACTGAAATTGGATTAAGCTTAAACATCAGTGTTCTCTTACATATACCTGAGGCCGTTATGAAGATTATTTTTCTTGGTGGTACAGAAACCGTTACAGGCTCTAAGTTCCTAGTAGAAACCAACACCACGCGCATTCTGGTCGATTGCGGTTTATTCCAAGGTTACAAGTGGTTAAGGGAGCGCAACCGCCAAACCTTACCCCTTGATATTGATAATCTCGATGCCGTAGTGCTGACCCATGCCCACTTAGATCACTCCGGTTATGTGCCTGTGCTGTATAAAAAAGGCTACCGTGGCCCCGTCTTCACCCATCATGCGACCCGCGACCTGTGTAAGATCTTGCTCGCCGACAGCGGCCATTTACAAGAAGAAGACGCACGTTTCTACGGCAAACATAAACTCAGTAAACACGAAAACCCCGAACCACTGTATGATCGCGCGACGGCCGAAGCCTCGATGCAACTCTTCCAAGGTATCGAGTTTGAAGAGCAGGTACAGGTCGGCGACATCTGCTTCCACCTACAGCCTGTCGGGCATATTCTCGGCGCTGGCAGCGTGATTATAGAAGCCGAAGGCAAGCGCATTGGCTTCTCCGGTGATGTTGGCCGACCCGATGACATTCTTAACTACCCACCTAAGCCACTGCCAGAATTAGACTTACTGATGTTGGAGTCGACCTATGGTGATCGACGCCATTCACAGGACGACCCGTACGAGCAACTCGCGGACATGGTCAACAAAACTGCGAAACGCGGTGGTGCCTTATTGATCCCATCGTTTGCGGTAGGCCGAGCACAAGTACTGCAGCATATGCTGCTCAGCATGATGGGGGAAGGTCGCATTCCGCCGATCCCTATCTACCTCGATAGCCCGATGGCGATTGATGTCTCCGAGCTCTACTGTGAGCATACTGCGCTACATAAGCTCTCTACCGTGCAAGCCAAACACATGTGTCAATCCATCCACTACACCCGCGAAGTGGACGAGTCGAAAGCCTTGGCCGAATTGACCTACCCACACATTGTTATTGCGGGCAGCGGTATGGCGACGGGAGGGCGTATTTTGCACCACTTTAAGCGCCTACTCAGTAACCCTAAAACCTCGGTATTATTTGCTGGCTACCAATCAGGCGGTACACGGGGCGCGAAAATGGTTGGCGGTGCCAGCAGCGTCAAACTGCATGGGGAATGGATCCCGATTCGAGCCACCATCGAAAGCATGGATGCCCTCTCCGGCCATGCCGATTACGTAGACATTGAAAAGTGGCTGAAAGCATCTCAATTACGTGCCGGTACACAGATCTACTTGATCCACGGGGAGCCGGAAGCACTCGAAGGTATGCGCGACCACCTTGAGCAAACCACCAACTTTAGAATCGACATCGCCGGCTACATGCGGATTATGCACGTCTAGCAAAACCACACACCATCGCTCTTAACTCACCGGTGGTGTGTGACTAAGGTCGGAAAAGGCTTCGACCACATCAGATACCGAACTAAAATAAGCGTCTTCGCCTACGGCCTTGGTAATCCCAGAGCGGTCCATACCATAGCGAACTCGATCCGACACTTCGGCAAACACTAAGCGCACCCCCAGTTTGCGCAACTCATAGGACAAGGTCACTAAGGTACGCGCCGCCGTATAATCCACATCATCCACAGCAGACGCATCAATACAGAACCACTCTAATTCGGGGCGCGCACTGTTCGCCAGATACAGGACCTCGCGACTCATCAGTTCAGCGTTGGCGTAATACATACCATGGGTAAAACGATACACCTGCAAGCCTGGCATTAGCTGGGCGTTGTTGTTCAGTGGTACCGCGCGCCAGCGACCATGACCATTGGGAATCACCACACTGTTGACCGGACGATAACCGTGACGCGTATGCACCAGTAGCGATAACACAATCGCCACTAAAATCCCCAGCTCAACCCCTAGCACCACCACACTGATCATGGTGGACAAAGCCACCCAAAATTCCCAAGGACGCTCATACAACACCTTGCGTAAGCCCTTAAGATCAATCAGCTCAAAGCCGATCAAAAACACTATCGTGGCGAGGGTCGCATGGGGTAAGTACGCTAATGGCTCGGTCAGTAGCACCAATACCAACAAGACAATGACCACGGTGACCAAATGCGCCAACTGACTGCGCCCTCCGGCACCGTCCACCATCTGAGTTTTGGTTGGACTACCATTGACCACAAATGCACCAGAGACCGCTGCACCAAGATTCGCAAGCCCCAGACCGATTAAATCTTGATTATCATTGGCCGTCTGTCGGTGGCGGGCGGCGTACGCCCGAGAGGTGGCCGAACTTTGTGCCAAGATCACCATTACCATGGCAAAAGCGGTGGGTAATAAATAGGTAAACTGTTCCCATGACAGGCGAAAAAGTGGCCACTGCAAACTTGGTAAACCGCTTGGCACCGCACCGACTAAGGCAATATCAAAGGTTTCCAGATTGAACATCCAACTGGCGACAATGGAGGCGATGACGGCCAGCAAGGCACCAGGTATACGTTTCGAGAGCAAACGGATCCCCACCACGGCAATGAGGGTACATAACGACACTATTAGGGTATGAACATTTAAAGTTTCCAGCGTGGGCCAGTGCAGGATCAAATGCGCAATGGAGCTTAAACCATCACTATGGATGCCCAGCATACCGGGCATCTGACTGACCGCAACCTGAATGCCGACACCACTTAAGAAACCGATCAATACCGTACGCGAGAGGAAGTTCGCCAGCATCCCCAGATTAAGGATGCGTGCTAACAGCAACATACCGCCGACGATCATCGCCAGCACTGAGGCCATGGCCAAATACTCGTCGGAACCTGAGATGGCAATGGCCCCAAGCGACGTCGCTAACATGGCCGCCGTGGCCGAGTCAGCCCCGACAACTAGCTGACGCGAAGCGCCAAACATGGCAAATAAAAACATGGGCAGCAGCATGGTATACAAGCCCGCCACCACTGGCACACCAGCAATCTGGGTATAGCCCATGACTTCTGGAATAGCCAAGGCCGCCAGCGTCAGACCCGCCAGCACTTCCTGCGATAAACGGGTCCGATCAATAGGCCATACACTTTGGAATAATCGAAAACGTTGACGTCCGATTGTCATAACAAGGCTCTCTTAAATAGTAGCGCGCTCTTTATAGGCCCAGTGAAGGCTCGCGCTACGGTTTTTGACATCACTGCTGTAACCGACTTTGGCGCTCCAACCAGTTAAAGAATAACAGGGCTTCGGGGGATAAATCCGTGCCAGACTTACGTACTAAATAGAATGACTCGCTGGCCGGAATACGCTGATCAAACAGTTCCACTAGACGACCGTCGGCCAGCATATCTTCGACCATGGAGGAGCGGGCCAACGCCACCCCTACCCCGACTTCAGCGAGGCGCAGGGACGCGAGTAATGTATCCAGCTGCATGCCACGAGACGGATCCACCTGCTCTTCATTGATCATCGATAGCCAATAGCCCCAACCTTCTTCATAGCCTAGTACATGCAGTAAAGTGGTCTTGCCAAGATCGCTTGGCGATTGAATCTGACTACGCTCGACGAGGTCCGGTGAACACACAGGAAATAAAGTATCCCAGCTTAAGCGCTGCGACACATAGCCAGGCCACTGACCATTGCCCCAACGGATCTCAAAGTCATCGTCGGCGTCGGTGTCTTTGACCCATAGAGAGCTGATGTAGCGAATATCGATGTTTGGGTGCTGCTGATTAAACTCGGCCAAACGCGGTGCCAGCCAATGCACGAAGAAGGATAAACTGCCGCGAATTTTCACCGGCGTGCGTTGCTCGGAATTGAACAGCTCATTGGTGGCCGCCGCTAAGCGGGAAATGGAGTCCTGCACCACAGGCAAATAAGACATGCCTTCATCGGTCAAGGTTAAGCCGCGCGGCAAACGCTTAAATAAGGCTACGCCTAGGTGACGCTCAAGCAAGCGGATTTGCTGGCTCACCGCACCTTGTGTCAAATGCAGCTCCTGCGCGGCTTTGGTAAAGTTCAAGCTGCGCGCAGAGACTTCAAAGGTGCGTAACCAGTTTAATGGGGGAAGTGTTTTCTCATTCATCAAAGCACCCAAGCGCCGACCGTTTCGATTAGAAAGGCGCTTAGAGTACCTGACCTAGAAAACGTTGCAAGCGTGGGTGTTCAGAATTAAAGAAACGCTCAGGGGATTCCTCAAGCACCAACTCACCGTCTTCCATAAACACCACACGATCGGCCACTTCACGGGCAAAACCCATTTCATGGGTGACCACGACCATAGTCATGCCTTCTTTGGCAAGGCTCTTCATTACGTCCAAGACTTCACCCACCATCTCTGGGTCCAAAGCACTGGTCGGCTCATCAAACAGTAACGCCTTAGGCTTCATGGCTAAAGAACGGGCAATTGCTACACGCTGTTGCTGACCGCCGGATAAACGTGACGGAAAGCTTTCCATACGCTCATGAAGCCCGACGCGGTAAAGCAAGTCTTTGGCTTCCTGCTCCACTTCCGCTTTATCGCGTTTTAGCACTTTTAAAGGCGCCAACATCACATTGCCAAGTGCTGTTTTATGGGGAAACAGATTAAACGACTGAAACACCATGCCCACTTCTTCACGCAGCTTATTAATGTCGGTGCTTTTATCTACTAAATCGATGTCATCAATCTTAATGTGACCCGAAGATATAGTTTCCAGCTGATTTAAGGTACGTAGGAAGGTAGATTTACCCGAACCACTTGGGCCGATAATCACCACCACTTCGCCACGGTGGATATCCAGCGAAACGTCTTTTAGCGCATGACAGCCATTTTCAAAGACTTTGTTTACATCACGAGCTTCGATCAATACTTGGTTTTGCATTGTATCAGTCACTGGCCGCTAACCTCTTTTCTAAACGTTGAATCGCCCAAGACAAACTACCGGTTACAAGCAGGTATAACGCCGCTACAGCAAACCAGACTTCAAAGGGTGCAAAGCTGCCGCTAACCACCTCACGGCCGGCTTTGGTTAAGTCGGTAATGGAAATCACCGAGACTAAAGAGGAGTCTTTGATGAGGTTAATGAACTGTCCTGCTAATGACGGCAAAGTGCGCTTGATCGCCTGAGGCATCACCACATAGGTCATCGCCTGGGCATAGTTCATGCCCAAAGAACGCGCCGCTTCCATCTGCCCTGGTGGCACGGATTGAATACCACCACGCACAATTTCCGCTACATAAGCGCCCGTAAAAATCGACAATGCAGCCACGCCAGCGGTAAAACGATCGAGATCAAATACGGTGCCGATAAAGAAGTAGACGATAAAAATCTGCACCAGCAAAGGCGTGCCACGAATGACTTCGACATAGGTCACCGCAAGGTTGCGCCACACCTGACCGTGCGCCACGCGCATCAAACCAAAAATGACACCCAGTAAAATCGAGAAAATCAGTGCTAAGAAAGAGATCTCAATCGTCACCCATAAACCTTCGGCAATTGGCCCAAAGCGCCAGCCTTCTATTCGAGCAATGGTGTCGCCTTGGAAGATCAAATCACCATCGCGTGCTACCAGAGAATCGTAATCAGGAACGATCTGCGGCGCACCACCGTAATCAGGTGTAATGCTCAACTGGCCGGAAGCATTAACGACTGCTGTGCCATCCGTTTGCGCAATGATGTCTTGCGGCTCAGTATTGATCACATAAGGCCAAAGACGTTCCCAGTGCCAGGTGTAATTGATCTTTTGACCAGAGAAATATACTCCAGCGATCAAAGTCGCCATGATGACGAAATATAGGCCGTGTCCAAGCCAGCGACGAGATTGTGTTTGCATGATGTCTCTTAAATAGAAAAAGAGCCTAACAAAGTAGGCTCTTGGTAAGACTTACTGAACTATTCAGCGCTTACTGGATGCTGTCGACCCAAGCATCCGAGTTAAACCATTTGTCGTAGATGCGATCGTAAGTACCGTCTTTCTTGATCTGCACTAGATAGTTATTCAAGAAGTTTAGGAAATTCACATCGTCTTGGCGAATCGCCCAACCTAGCGGCTCGTAAGTAAAGGCTTCGTCCAAGTGCACCACACCGCCTTTGTTCTGAGCTGCGTACATGGCATTGTATGGCAGATCATAAACAAACGCGTCCGCTTTACCATTTTTCACTTGAAGAACAGAGTCCGCAGATGTTTCAAATAGGTTTAGCTGAGCATTTGGGAAATACTTTTTCGCAGCAATCGCACCGGTTGTGCCAATCTGTGAGACAAGATTGTATTTCGGATCGTTTAGATCACGGTAGTCTGTAATCTCAGCTGCTACTTCAGGCGTCACCAATACTGTCTGACCCATTTCTAAGTAAGTATCAGCAAAAAGTACTTTTAGATTACGCTCTGGAGTAATGCCCATACCACCGTTGATGATGTCACATTTGCCAGTTTGCAGCGCAGGAATGATACCGTCCCAAGCCGTGTTCACTGGCACAAATTTCACACCCATCGCGCGCGCCATATGTTTTGATACATCGATATCAAAACCGATAAAACGACCGTCTTTGGTTTTCATTTCAAAAGGAATGTAGCCCGCTTCAAAACACACCTTTAATTCACCCGTCGATAAAATGTTATCGATGGCAGAATCTGCAGCATTGGCCACTGTGCTGCCTAACACTGAACCAGCCAGAGCTAGGCCTGCTAAAGCTTTTTTGAAACCTAGTTTCATGTCATTCCTCATTCATTTGTTTTGTTATGTGCTCACTTGTTCAAAGCCTTTAATAATTTGAGCGCCAGGCGGTGAGCTAAAAGGGTGACACAATATACCCAAAAGCAGAAAGGAGTAGTATCGACAGGATCGAGCCCTAAGACCAAAGTTTTTTAATAGGTTAGGCTATATTTTGCTATTTATTCGTCATTATAGACATAAAAACTCAAATTAGACCTATCAAAAATAATGAATTCGATTTTATTTCGGGAGCAGCCTCGCTAGAATGTGCCGATTTTCAACCTAGCGGAAAACAGCATTATGACGACAGTCACCATACTTGACGGCGGCATGGGCCGTGAACTAGAACGCCGTGGCGCACCATTTAAGCAACCAGAATGGTCTGCTCTAGCCATGATGGAAGCACCAGAGATCGTAAAAGAGGTGCACAAAGCCTTTATCGCTGCGGGCTCTCGAGTGATTACCACCAACAGCTATGCCCTAGTACCGTTTCATATTGGTGAAGAAGTGTTCCAGCAACGCGCTACTGAGCTTGCCATCGACTCAGCCAACATTGCTCGCCAAGCAGTAGAAGAAAGCGGTGAAAAGGTAACAATCGCAGGTTCCCTTGCGCCACTGTTTGGTTCTTACCGTGCCGATCTTTACCAAGCGGAACGCGCCGAAGAAATCGCCCGCCCATTGATCACCGCCCTAGCCCCTAGTGTGGACCTTTGGTTAAACGAAACCCAAAGCTTACTGGCGGAAACCTTGCTGATGAAAAAGCTGGTCGACGAACTCGACAGAGAGAAAAAACCTTACTGGGTGTCGTTCACGCTAGAAGACGCAGAGCCAACCACAGAGCCCTGCCTGCGCTCAGGTGAAACCGTCGTAGAAGCCGTCAAAGCCATGGCCGCAGCGGGCGTGGATGGCATTTTGTTTAACTGCTGTCAGCCAGAGATCATCGCCGATGCGATTGCTCTGACCAAACAAGTTTTAGCTGAGATCAATAAGGAGCTTCAGATCGGAGCCTACGCCAACGCCTTCCCTCCGCAGCCTAAAAATGCGACTGCTAACGATGGCCTCGACGAGCTGCGTGCCGACCTAACGCCAGAGTCTTACCTAGTCTGGGCGGAAAAATGGTGCGAGCTGGGCGCAACACTGATCGGTGGTTGCTGCGGTATTGGCCCTGACCATATTGCTGCTTTGGCAAAGCGCCTTTAATCCGGCTGTAGCACCCCCTAGAAACAACAAAGCCCCGACAGTTTCCTGTCGGGGCTTTTGTTTTTCGGCGTTCACTTCGTCATTCAGCGAATGCTTAGTTCGCCTGAGTCACAGAAGTGTTGTGCGCATCAAACTGAGCTTGTAGTGAGTCGATTTTGTCTTGGTAAGCATCAAGCTTCTGCGACAAGGTCGCTGGCGAGTTGAACTCTACTGTTGGGTTAGATTCAACGCCCATTGTCTCAAGTTGTGCAGACAATGCTTTGGCATGGGCTTGCGCATCTAGGTAGTTATCTAGCAAGTTGTTTTCATCGCTGGCTGCGAAAGAAGCCGTTGCTGATAGAGTTAGGGCTGCGATAAGTGCTGGTGTTTTGAAGTTCATAATAGTCACCTTTTAATCCGTTAAACATTTTGTGTTTATCTACCCAGCGAAACCGTTTGATTTAACGTTTCGCGCTTCGATGGAATTAATAGTAACGCTTAGAAAATTTAAAAAAAGAGCGCAAAATGGCGTTTCAAAATGCTTCCCTCAATTAGATAAAACCGTCTTAATTGTCGATAAAAGCACCAATAACGCAAAGCGGAAAACAAATGATAGAAAATCATAATAATTTGCAAAAACTGTTCATAAGAAGCACCACACAATCAAGGCTAGAAGCGGGTTATGGCGAAATTTTGCAAGAAGAGTTTAAGAGTCGATGCATAATCCATCCTTAAAATAGCGCATTGGATGAATCAGCCTCGATTGACTTACATAATTGAAATCGAATGATTCGATAGGGATTGATCGAAACGTTCGATCAATCCACTTAAAGCAGAGACAGTGCCTTATTTAGCGGATCCAAGAGCCGATAACTTTGACCTCATCAGCAATGCTTTTTAAGTACAACATCACTAAGAAATCCCCCTCTACCTTGCTGCTCCACTGCTTCCACAGCACCACAACATGGTCGCCTTGACGCAACACGCTTAAAAATTCACGCTCTTCGGTCAGCGAGGTAAACATTTTGCTGTATTGCCACTGATGCTCAACCGCTGCACGAGCCTGTTCGTCGGCAGACTCGGGCAGCATATATTTAGAATATAAAGCCCAATCTTTGCTGTTAGCGCCCTTGACCATATCCCCCCAGATTTGCTCTGCAAGGTCACGGATTTCGTCATCAGACAGCGCGAGAATATTCATATCAGAATCCTATTTATTATTAAGTGGCCATAAATGTGGGGGACACTAGAACACAATCATGACCATTTTTAAATAACTCACTGTAATGAGGTAAAGGGCCCAGAACAATTAAGCCCCAATAGGGAACCTATCAGGGCTTAATACACAAGTATTGATGGCTTGCTGTTTAATTCAATGCGGCAGGACGGCCTAATAAATACCCTTGGCCTAAATGAATGTTCAACTGACGTATTGCATTCAGCTCACTGTCAGTTTCAATCCCTTCCGCCACAATAGTGGATTGAGTGGACTCAGCAAAGGCGACAATGGCCGTGGCTAGGGCATATTGGGAGGGGTCGCTATCAATTCCATTGATTAAACTGCGGTCAAGCTTAATCACATCAGGCTTTAACAAGAGAATATGACGAAAGCTCGCATAACCTGCGCCCGCATCATCCACCGCCAAACGTAAGCCCTGCTCTCTTAGAGGAGCCAGTACTTCTGACACTTGTGCGTAATCCGATATTTCATCATGTTCCGTGATTTCCAAGACAATGCGATCAGCGTACTGACCAAACATAGCTTGTAGGTTCTGGCAGCTTAAAATTGTCGTGGGCGACACATTGATCGTTAAGTATTGATTGGCTGCAAGCCGTGGCAGCATGTCGAATGCTTTTTGACCTGTGGCACACTCCAATTCATAGGACAAGCCCACCTTGGCCGCATTCACAAACCACTCCTCAGTAGTCAAGCCAGCGTCCGAGTTAAAGCGTGTCAGTGCTTCGTAACCGATCACGGCACCTTTCTCTAGATCATAAATTGGCTGACATACAATCGAAAAGTCACCACGCTCAATCATATCTTGGACAAGGTGACGCAGCGCCAGCATTTCACGATCTTGGGCCAAGCTATTACGCAAAAGCTCGGAGGCCAAATCACTAAAAGCGCGCAGCGAGGCTAGGTCCTTGCTGGTTAGGTTGTAATTCGGCATACGACTAAAGCAACAGAAGGTGCCGAAGACAGAACCATCATCAGCAAAAATCGGCACACTGATGTGTGCCCCCACTGGCAGCTCATGGGTGACTTGTAATTTAACGGCTTCCTTGAAGTCCACCGCATTACGCATGAGCGCTGGCAGACGCCCATCTAACACTCGTTGGCAGTAACTTTGTTCGCTAGCATCGCCGTGATCAATCTGCAGGATGTCTGGCGCACCGGCTTCTTGATCAATCAAACGAAAGATACGACAGCCGTCTTTCAGTTCCGAAATAAACGCGAACTCCATCGATAGTGATTCGCGGGCAGCATGCAGCACCTGGCTCAACACCGACTTGATCGATAGATGTTCGTTTGCTAACTCTAAATCGGAAAAACTGCGCATATACCACCCTATTCCGCTAGATCATTTGGGCTTGTATCGCGCCATTATCTAGACCACATCGTCATATTAGAAAAATCTGATGCGATTATAGCGATTGCTTATGTGGCGTTATGTAACGTTATATAGGAAATATGCAAATAGGTATAAAAAAATGGGAACCTCTTAGTCCCCATCTATCAGCGTTAATGTGCTGACGCTAAGCGCTTTGTGACAAAGGGCAAGCGGGCCAAGACCGCGATGACAATCAGAGCAAAACCGAGTCTAGCCCATAAGACCCCAGAGAGATCCGCCCCCAGCAGCAAGACCAACATGGTGTCTTCAATCACACTGTGACAGAGGCTTAGAAAACCAATGGTCAGGAAAATATCACGTTTGCTCAAATGCCCAGCCTCCGCCTCCTTGATTAACAACCCCGCACCAAACGTTAAACCAAGCACAGTCCCAATCACGGCAACATTGGCCGCCGATTTACCAATCCCCAACATGCGTAAAATGGGATATAGCAAGGCGTGTATTAAGCGCTCCACCCCCAACACTCGCAGCATCTTTAATAAGCTCATCAGCGCTAAGATGATCACATAAATCCACATGAGGGTTTCCAACTGTGTCAAACACCATCCCCAAACACCGCTGTCGGAATGGGCAGGCGGCTGCCACATCAATTGGCTGGGTTGCTGCAACAGGTCAAAATGCGAATAGAACTGATGTAATAGACAGCCCAAGACCAAAGCGCCACCAAAACGTAAGGCGATGGTCACACGCCAGCTCACCCCCATGCGTTTAGCAATCGCGCCCTCTACCGGCAGTGCATGCGACAGCAGCATCAATACCCCCAACACTGTCACTTGGGCGACAGTGAGACTTTCCGATAGTCCTAGGTTAAAAAACACCAACATGCCGGCGTAAATATTGGTCAGAATCAAAGTCGCCCACACAATACCCACTTCATCAGGCAAACCCACCCATTGCATCAAGGGGGATAAGACGTGGCCGAATAGCGTGACACCCCCGAGCATGTCCAGCGCTTTGACTACCAGAAGTGCCGGCACCATGACTTTTAATAAGGTCCAATAGACCCGCCCAGACTCTAGGACCAGCCTGCGGCTTTCTTGCAACAATGACTTCATAACGATTTTCTCAAACTGACTGTAACGAGCCTCATTGTAAGAAACGTCGAAGAAATTATTTCCCTTTAATGTATCAAAGCTTACTGATAAATTTGTTTTTAATTCAAAAAACAAAACTTTATTAACCATGGCTGAAATCGATAACATTGATCGCAATATCCTGCGCCAACTACAGCAGGATAGTCGCCTAACCAACGTACAATTGGCAGAGGTTGTTGGCCTATCACCACCGGCCTGTTTAAAGCGTGTAAAACGCCTCACTGAGCAAGGTTACATTGCGCGGCAAGTGACCCTGCTCGACCCAAGCAAGCTTGGCCCTATGCTACACATGGTGGTAGAAGTCTTTATGGAGCGCGATCACAAACACTTATTCCAAGCGTTTGTTCAGCGTGTGCAAGACACCCCCGAAGTGAAACAGTGTTATCAAGTGACAGGCGAAGTGGATTTTGTACTGGTGGTCATGACCACAGATATGGTGGCCTACGAAGCGTTATGTGATCGGCTGCTGTACTCTGACCCCAATGTGCGCAAGTTTCGCACCCTAATTTCCATGAAGCGGGATAAATTTGAAACCGCCATCGACCTCCCCTAAACGACAAAAGCCCCGATAGGCAAGCTATCGAGGCTTTTGATCAACACGCGACAAGGGGATCAAGAATGTCGACGTTATACTCAGCTATTGTTTCGCTGGATTAGTTCGCTTTATGAACAGTATCGAACTGATCCTGTAGGTCTGAGATCTTGTCTTGGTAAGCATCAAGCTTTTGTGACAACGTAGCTGGTGAATTGAACTCAACGATTGGGTTAGATTCAACACCCATTGTTTCTAGTTGCGCCGACAAAGCTTTTGCCTGTGCTTGCGCGTCTAGGTAGTTATCTAGCAGGTTGTTTTCATCACCAGATGCAAAAGAAGCTGAAGCAGTTAGTGTTAGAGCTGCGATAAGTGCTGGAGTTTTGAAGTTCATATTATTCACCTTTTAATCTATTCAACATTGTGTGTTTTGTCGGTCTGGCGAAACCCTTGGATGAAGTGTTTCGCGTTTCGTTGGAAATAATATTAACGCGTCAAAAACAGATTAAAAGAGCGCCAAAAGGCGTTCCAAAATGCTTCCCTCAAGCTTTTAAAACAGTCTTAATTGGCGATAAAAGCAGCAATTATGTAAAGCAGAGTCGATTCCCCCGCATTTCATTCAAAATCACAAAAACTGTTCACATATCCGCCACTACAATCGTCAATATGACGTGTCGCTCCGCGCATCGTGCACAGATTTAGCAGAAAATAGGTCTAAATACGTTCTTAAAGTACTGAAGTGAAATAATTACTCCATTTGCATTTACATAATTGAAATCGAAGAAATAGAGGCTTATCTATCGAATTTTCCGATAGGTTTACCGCCATGTATAAAAAAAGGGCCTTCAGGCCCTTCACTCGCATCACTTAATCACTAGGCTTTCTTAACGAATTTCGCGGTCACCATCATCTCGCCCGCGCCATCCACTTTGCAATCCAGTTGGTGATCTTTGCCATCGACAATGCGTTTGATCAGTGCCTTAGTGCCAATCTTAATCACCATGGAGCTGCCTTTAACTTTGAGGTCTTTGGCTACCGTCACCTTATCGCCCTCCGCTAGCAAGGTGCCATTAGCGTCCTGTACCTTAGGCGACTCGTCATCTTCTGGTTGATCAGGATTCCACTCGTAGGCGCATTCGGGACAAATTAACAAGGCTTGGTCTTGGTAAACGTATTCGGATTGGCATTTCGGGCAAGGAGGTAACGACATAACACACTACTTCTATCAATTTCAGTAGCCTGTATGGTAATGCCTCTGGCACGGGTAATCGAGTCAATTAATTGCCCGTACTCAGCGGTAGCATTTTCAGTCGTGGGGTGCCTTGTGCGTCTTCTGCCACTAACCACGTCTCAGATACTGTGTAAAAAGCCGTCGTTTCTTGAAGGGCCGATAAAAAGCGCTGCTCTTGTTGCATCAATGATGGGGCACAGGTCATGCGCGTGCTCACAGCCTGATGAATCAAAACACGGTCATCTTGTTGTGACACGCTGGCCGAGTAACGGTTGCAGCCAGATGACCCCGACACACGTCCATCTTCTGTAAACGTTAGCGTGATGTGTGAGCTGTCTATGATACCGCCTTGATCAATGCTTTCTATTTGCCATTGCCCAGACAGCTCATCGACAGATACTGTTTTATGGTCAGGTGCTGTTGCCGTGCCTGCACAGCCTGCTAACACCAAGCTCATTGCCGCTACAGGTATCCAGTAACCCATGACATCGTCCTCTTAGCTATTGTTTGCATAGCTAAAGTTAGCATGGAACAGAGTGACAATGGCCAAAGGCAACTGTAAAGATTGGCCAAGGATCTGGCATAAGCGATAGCTAGTCGCTCGGAGGGACGCTGCTCGATACACATCGAGCAGCACAGAGATGCGCTTAGCAGAATGGCTTAATGCAGCTTCTTTGGTCCGTTGCGAACCATGTCTTTACCATTTTCAAACACTTCAGGTGTCACCCAACGTCCGAGCAGCAGCTGATGGTTGTCATCCAGCACCGCCACAAACGGACGTCCATCGGCATTGTTGGTTGCCAGTGCCACACCCGCCACATTGTTCAAACCAAAACCACCACTCTCTACCGCTAGCAAAAAGGCTTCTAGCTCCTCAAGGGTATCAATCACCGCATCATCATTAATCATTGCAAATACTCAGTTACATCTTAAAACGTCTAGGATACCAGTTCCGCTACGCTGGCTGAACCAGATCTTGATAGGCTTTCTAGCTAGCCCGTAACAAAGTGCTTGATTGCTTGGTTCTTACGTAGAAAGCATAAAGGCTAGCTGAAATGCAAAAGGGGTCAGATTCCAGAGCTACCGAAGCCGGAGCGGACATCGGTAGCTCTGGAATCTGACCCCTTTATTCTATGATCTATCACTCACTGTAGAATTTTACTCTTCAATCAATAGAGCTTTAAGCTGATTATCTTCGCTTGGCCTTTCAATACACTAGGCACATCTTAAAATCCGATCTATTTAAGTCTCGAAGGCTGCATGCCGTGTCACATAAATACATGGATGCTGCGGTTTGAGATAGGAGCTTGTATGTCTACTTCTGAAATGCCCGCGAGCTTTTCCCGCGTGTTTGCCGAGGGTCAGTTAACCATTGGTTTACTAACGCCGCTTGAGGCGTATCCTAATAGTCCTTTCCCTACCCTAAAAGATCATCAACGTATGGCCAAGCTTACTGAGCAAGCGGGCTTTGCCAGCATTTGGTTACGGGATGTGCCGTTTTACGATCCTAACTTTGGCGATGCAGCGCAGATGCTGGATCCGTTTGTGTATGCTGGGTTTATGGCGGCCGCCACCGAGTCGATTACCCTAGGTACGGCGGGGATTGTCTTGCCGCTGCGTGATCCGATTCATGTGGCGAAACAAGCGGCATCGGTGGACCATCTCACCAATGGTCGTTTTGTATTGGGCTTATCGACTGGTGACCGACCTGTGGAATACCCTGCGTTTGGCGTCGACTATAATGAGCGCGCAGATCGTTACCGCGACTCCGTGGATCTGATGCGTACCCTGCACCAAGAGTCTTTTCCTAAGTTTGAGAGCCAATACTTTGGCGAGTTGCGTGGCAACCTGGATATGCATCCCAAGCCCGTAAACGGCCGCATTCCGATGATGGCGGTGGGCCGCTCACGTCAGCCGATCGATTGGCTGGCGCAAAATATGGATGCATGGATTTGGTCGGTAGACGACGAAGAAGCAATTAAAGAAATCGTGGCGGCTCTCAAGTCCGCCGCAGGAGATCGCCCAGCGCCACATTATGGCTATGCCACCTTTTTTGATTTAGACCCGAATCCAGATGCCCCCTACCAGCGTTTTTACAACGTGGTACGCATCGGTCGTAAGGCGTTGATCGAACGCCTGCAGCATCATCGGGAAATCGGCGTGCGCCATATTGCCGTGAATTTAAAACCGTCACGCCGCAGTGCCGAGTCAGTGATCGACGAAATGGGGGAATTCATTCTACCTGAGATTAATCGATAAGCTGTGCGCTGGGATCAGATCGCCGTTAAGCGCTGATCCCTAGGGTGCTAGTGACGCAGGTCAGCACTTGATCGTGGGAACAGACTTGATTACGCCCCCTTTGCTTGGCGGCGTATAACGCCATATCCGCTTTTTCGATCAGTCGCTGCCCTGTCATCCCCAGTTCAGGGGCGAAGGAGGCATACCCAACGCTAACGGTGACGCTCCCTGATGGGGATTTTGGGTGGTGTAAGTTCAGCGCATGGATCTCGTGGCGAATGCTCTCCGCCAAGTCACCCACATTGATTTGGTCGTCCATAATCAAGATCGCAAATTCTTCCCCGCCATAGCGAAAAACATGATTCACCGAGCGGGAACAGACGCGTTTAATACCATCACTGACATGCTTGAGGCAGTCATCACCGGCATAGTGGCCTAACGAATCGTTGTAAGATTTGAAGTAATCGATATCACACATGATCATTGAGACCGCGTGATGGTTGCGCCCCCCCAGTCCGATCAAGAGTTCTAACTGAGCATCAAATTCGCGTCGGTTATAGAGCCCCGTGAGGCCATCGGTTTTCGCCAAAGCAAACAGCTCAGAACTCACGGTTTCAGGTTCTATGATGCCCATCAGTAACACCGCATTGCCGTTATCATCACGCACCAAGGCTTTGGCACGGCTCGAAAAATACACCGTCTCATCTTTGCTTTGATCGTAGTAAGGAAAGCGGTTGTTGTACTCCGCAATCTCTCCGTGGCGGAGCTGATGGTACTCATTAAAGATTTGCTGAGCTAACTGGGTACTGCGAATGGCGATGTTTTGATTGTAATCCCCTGCAATAGGGCAGGTTTTGGCAACCGAATGTGCCGTTAACTTGGGATCGAGTGAGAAGGTCTCGCACATGGTGGTATTACAGTAAAACAGTCCGGGGTTGTCTTCTAAATCAATCAACCACCAAGCGACCCCTTGGAAATCAAGGAGCTCTTCACACATGGCAAAGTACTTACTTACACGTTCATTTGGAAACATAGGATAATAGCAAAAACAGCGCAGACGCACGGCCAGTTAAACATTAACTTCTAATATACGGCAAATAAAACCTCAACGTGCTGTTTTGCGTCAACATAATCAAGCTCTAACCCGATCAAGACGCAAAAAAGCGGCATCTCTTAAAAGATACGCCGCAGCGCTTTATAATAACGCAAAACGTCAGGGGTCAGCCCCTTTACCAAGACTGTCCAACAAGCGAGCTGTACTTCATGGCAAAACCCAATAAAAAGGGCCCCACCAAAACCGTCGATATTTTCTGCAATCAGTGCAACGCACAGCTGTTTAAGTATCGCAAGGGCGGTAAAGGTGCGCTGGTAAAGTGCTTCAAAGAGCGCATTGTCGAAGACTTCACCAGCACGCCCTGCCATTGCCCAAACTGTGAAAAAGAGTTCGCACGAGATACCTTGGTACGTGGCACACCCGCGTTCAAATTTATTGGTGGCAAGGTGTGGTTTAAGTAATACACTCGGGGGGAGTCTCCCCATTAAAGGATGAGAAATATGAAGAAGTTATGGTTAGCCGCCGTTTGTTCATTAGCGCTAGTTGCATGTTCTGACGACGAAGTGGGCGATGTGTCTTTAGGTATGTTTACCCTAAAAGACATTAAAATCTCAAAACTTGAGGACGATAAAATCCCTGGCGTGACCTGCCATGTGGCATCGATTGAAGCCAATCTAAGCTTCTCCGACCCGAGTGACAGCTCGATTGCCTGCCGCCAAACGGGAGAGATAACGCCCGCGATGATCGCAAGCATCGATAAAAGCAGCTCCGGCGAAGTGGTGTTTACCAAGTCAAAAAGCATCTTCTTCAAAACCATGAAGGTGCGCCGTATCTACGACGCCGACAACCAGACACTGATGTACCTGTCATATACCACCAAAGAAACGGAAGGCAGCTTCAAGCACAGCCTCTCAACCGTACCTTTGTGGGGCACTGACGCATATATGGAACCTAACCGTCAAGGTCAGCCATAGCCTTTAAGTGTTACTGGGGGGCACGACAAGGGGAGCTTTCAAAGGCTTCCACCAAGAAGTCGATCATGGCTCGTATTTTCATGGGCAAACGACGATCGGCGGGAAACAAGACGTGCACTCCCCCCAAATCAAACGGCGGATGATCCAGCTCGATGCTGTGTAAGCGCCCTTCTTTGATCGCTTCTGAAACAATAAAGTTGGGTTGATAAATGATCCCTAGCCCGCCAATCGCCGCCGCCAGCAACGCATCGCCATTGTCTGCATTAAGGGTGCCTTTAACCGGGACATGCACATCTGCCTCAGCGCCAAACACCCAACGGCCTTTGCCCTGCTGCTGAGACAGTGTATAGCTTAAACAGTTATGACTGGCCAGATCCGCCACGCGTTTAGGCGTGCCATGGCGCGCAAAATACTCTGGTGAAGCACACACCCGCATTGGGCAATTTCCAAGTCGACGTGCTTTTAATAGGCTATCTTCTAGGTGCCCCACCCGAATCATTAAATCCCAACCGTCTTGCAGTAAGTCTTGCTGCGAATCACTGAGACCCAACTCAACCTCCACTTGCGGATAGCGCCGACAAAAGTCCGGGATCAAGGGAGCTATGTGTCGCGAGCCAAACGATTGCGGCACGTTCATACGCAGCTTACCGACCGCCTCGACTCGTTGCGCACTGACTTCCGATTCGGCTTCTTCAAGCTCCTGCAAAAGACGCTGACAGGACACTAAATAGTCCGCGCCGACATCGGTGAGCAACAACTGGCGCGTGGTGCGATGCAGCAATTTCACGCCTAAACGCTGCTCCAAAGCATCCATATGTTTGGTCGCCATGGCAGGCGACATGCCCAACTCCCGCGCCGCGGCCGACAAGCTGCCCAGTTCCGCTGCGCTTGAAAACACCCTCATTCCGGTGAATCGATCCAACATCCACTTCACACTCACAGTTAAAAGACTTACTAAAAATAGCACATTCTCACACTTAAAAGGCAAAGTTATAGTATTGGAAAATGATTCAAAACTGAGGAGAACACTATGCAAATCGATCTAAGCGGAAAGCAGGCACTGGTGACCGGTGCAACAGGTGGCATTGGTCTGGCCATTGCGACAGGTCTCGCGCAAGCGGGTGCACAGGTCACGATTGTTGGTCGCAGCGCCGATAAAGTAGACAACGCTGTTACGGCGATTCATCAAGCCGCCAACCGTTCTGATTGTCGTGGCATCGTTGCCGATGCAGGAACCGCGCAAGGTTGTCATACCGTGATAGAGCAATTGCCCGCAGTCGATATCTTGATTAATAACCTTGGTATTTATGGTGGCTGTGAATTCTTCGACATTGACGATGACGCTTGGGAAGAGATGCTGCAAGTAAATGTCATGAGCGGTGTGCGTTTGGCGCGCCACTATGCCAAAGGCATGCGCGACAAGGGCTGGGGGCGCATTCAATTTATCTCCAGCGAGTCTGCGTTAAATATCCCATCTGAAATGGTGCACTACGGTGTCAGTAAAGCCGCAGTGCAAGGTGTGGCACGTGGTCTAGCCAAAGTCTTAGCGGGCACTGGCGTCACGGTAAACACCGTATTACCAGGACCAACCCGTACCGAAGGTGCACAGCAGATGATCGCAGAAATGGCGGCCGAACGTGGTGTGACAGCAGAAGAAATGGAAGCACTTTTCCTACAAGAAAATCGTCCGTCGACCTTACTAAAACGCTTTGCTAGCCCAGAAGAAGTAGCTAACCTGTCTGTCTACGCAGCGTCGAAACAAGCCAGCGCCACAACAGGGGCAGCCCTTCGCGTGGAAGGAGGCATTGTCGAAAGCATTGCTTAACCGCTTTTAGCCTTCAGAGGCCTAAAAAAACCTTAGCAACGATAAAAAGTGAAGACATGGCGTCGGCAAATAGTTGCTGGCGCTGTGTGACTAATTTGCGTTACGCTCAGCGATACATTCCTCAGAACCCATCTCAAACTCGCGACAAATCCATGGTCGATTTTCGTAGATATTGCACATCAAATTATCTCGATTCAAGGCAGAGCACCAACCATCGTCCAAACGCTTCATCACTTCACTGCCCCACTCATTCGTCTCAATATGTTCCTGTGGCACGCCAGTGTCAGAGATAATCATAACCTCTAAGCGACAGCAGCAAGCAAGACAAGTCGCGCAGGTAACGTCCGAGGTTGGCAGTGTTTTTATAGCAATCATTGGGGCTCCCTATCATGGCTCAGGCATAAAAAAAGGCTGCCTGACGGCAACCTCTTCTTTGTATCGCAATTCATCTATGACAGATTATAGCGCTACGATGTTTTCAGCCTGAGGGCCTTTTGGACCTTTCGTCACGATGAATTCAACCGCTTGGCCTTCAGCCAACGTTTTGAAGCCAGAGCTTACGATCGCGCTGAAGTGAGCGAACACATCAGGACCAGATTTCTGCTCGATGAAGCCAAAACCTTTTGTTTCGTTGAACCATTTTACTGTGCCAGTCATTGTAGTAGACATAAATATATACCTGTAGATCAAAAAATAAGAGAGCCTTGAAAAGGCGGATATAGCGGGAAAGAGAACAAAGTTTTAAATACTACAGGACGGAGAACTACGAATAACGCTACGTAAAGAGGATGTTAAAAAGACGCTGTGTTTCTAGCTGCGTTCAATATATATACAACAGTTAACCGAGTCAATGTTTATTTCTATTATCTCCAAAAAGGTTCACCTTCATTTGACCTTCTTAGAATGAGCACACTCTACGCTTTACCTAAAGGCGAGAGGCTTGGCGAACGTCAGCCCGCCATCAGAGGTCGAGCCGACTTTGTTATGAAAATAAGGCTATCAGAAGGCGTTAGAACGTTTCTGCCCCCCGAGCAATCGATAGCCTAGCAGCAGCGCGAACACGACTGAAAAGATCACGGCCAGAGAGGTGTCGCTTTTCACTTGCCACCATAAGTGCGCCACTATGGCGATGGCGGCGAGATAGACGAGGCGATGCAAGCGCTTCCAGTGACGCCCGAGTCGCTTCATCATTTTCTTAGTGCTGCTGATGGCTAATGCAAAGAGAATCACTAACGCCAAAACCCCTGCGTAGATATAAGGCTTTTCCACTAGATCCGAACGTATCCAGTTCCAGCTAAGACCGGCGAACAGGACTAAGTAAATCAATAGATGCACAAGGGCGTAGAAAAACGCCGAGAGCCCAACAAACCGTCGATAGCGAGCCAATACCTTTAAGTGTTTTACTTTCATTAAGGGCGAGACAGACAAGGCCGCCGCCATAAAGACACAAGCCCAAATGCCACTTAAGCGCATAAGTAATTTACCGGGGTCAGGAAAATACTGACCTGATAAAAGAGAGCCCAGCATCCAAACAAACGGCAGTAAAAACACCACCAGTAAATATGGTTTTTCTTTTCGATCCCAGAATCTCATAACGTCAAAAATGTCTCTTTAGATCCATGCCAGCGTACAAACTGGCGACTTCGTCTTCATAACCATTGAACATTTTTGTTTCCATCACATTTGGGAAAATCACACCACTTGGCAGCCTTCTCTCTTCTTTCTGCGACCAACGCGGATGATCTACTTGCGGGTTCACATTGGCATAAAAACCGTATTCATTGGGCGCAAGGTCCATCCAAGTAGAGGTCGGCATCTTTTCAACGAAGCGTATTTTGACGATGGATTTAATACTCTTAAAGCCATATTTCCAAGGCACCACCAGCCTAACCGGAGCACCATTTTGATTCGGTAAGACACTGCCATACATGCCGACACTGAGTAACGCCAATGGGTTCATGGCTTCATCGATGCGCAAACCTTCACGATAAGGCCAATTGATCGAACCACCGCGCTGCTCAGGCATTTGCTTCGGATCATAAAGGGTTTCGAAATAGACGAATTTGGCTTTGGAAGTGGGTTTAAATTTCTTCAACACGTCAGCAAGCGGTATACCTACCCAAGGAATCACCATTGACCAAGCTTCAACGCAGCGCAGGCGGTAGATTCGCTCTTCTAAGGCCGCTTCTTTGATAATATCCTCTAAATCAAAGACACCCGTGACCTCAGCCTCCCCTTCGACGGTAATGCTCCAAGGACGTGTTTCGAGCGTTGCGGACCTTTTTGCCGGATCGTCCTTGCCATAGCCAAATTCATAGAAATTATTGTAAGACGTCGTTACTTCATAAGGGGTGGGGGTTTCCTCTTTGCCAAATGGGGTTTCGGCAATGCGATGAAAGGCATCTTGCAGTGATGCTGGAGGCGATAATGGGTTCCCCGATTGCAGCGCAGCAAAGGCCTTTCCAAAACCAAGCCCTAACGCAGCACCACCCGAGACCTTCATAAATTGGCGTCTGTTAAGATATACAGATTGATCCGTTACCTCATTTTCAGAACAGTCAGACCGTTTCTTGTTTTTAATTAACATGGTTCTCTCCTCTGCTATGCATCGGATTGACCGTCAAACTAAGTACTGGTTCCCCAGCGTAATGAATAATTGAATGGCATGGAATGGTGCAGCAAAGCAGTCGGTAAGCGCCAAAGCTGAGATCTCAGCCTCCTCGAAACATTACCTAGGCAGAGAAACTTTTCCCTCGGGAACCGAGGTCCTACAAAAGCACATTAGCGGTATGCCATGCGTTTGATTTACGCTGACGACCGGAGATATGCGCAAGCAAATTGAATGGCATGGAATGACGCAGTAAAGCAGTCGTTAAGCGCCGAAGCTGAGGACTCAACATTCGCAAAGGAACAAAACTTGCAGCGATCATTCATAATTCTCTGATAAGGATGCTTTTATGAATGATATCAGTTCCTTAAACCAGCTGTTTCCAGATTGGGCGCTACCTGTCTTTATTGTACTGGTCATTATCGGTGCGTTATTGCTGATCAAGCGCTTGGTACTGAGTCGTTTAATCCGATTGGCGGACAAGAGTAACTTTTTCTTAGATTCCCTCTTGCTACACGCCATAAAAGTCCCCCTTTCGCTGCTGATTTTCTGCATCGGTTTATTTCTTTTAGAAAAGCTCACATCAGAAGACGCCGTGATCGGCGAGAAGATAGAAGGCTCCACCCTCTACGCGATGCCAATTTTGCTGGTGATTGCCGCGGTGTTTTTCTTAGACCGCATCATCACCGGCAGTATTAATCACTACAGCGACAAGTCATCACTGCTACAAAGCAGTCGCCCGATCGTCAAAGGCATCAGCCGATCGTTCGTTTTTGGCATCGGCATTCTGGTGCTACTGGGCACATTGGGCATTTCCATAACCCCATTAATTGCTTCATTAGGGATTGGTTCGTTAGCCGTGGCGCTAGCGCTACAACCTACCTTGGAGAACTTTTTCTCTGGTGTGCAGCTATTGGTGGACCGTCCCATTCGGGTGGGAGACTTCATTGAGCTGGATTCTGGTGAACAAGGCTTTGTGGAGAAAATCGGCTGGCGCTCTACCTGGATAAAGATGCTGCCAAATAATACGGTGATTATGCCTAACAGTGTGCTGTCCGAGTCCAAAATCATTAACTACTTTTACCCCTCACGACAGATGTCAGTATCGGTGGAAGTCGGCGTTCATTACGATTCAGATCTCGAGCATGTCGAAGCAGTCGTTAAGGAGGTCGGCAAGCAACTAATGGAGGAACATGAGTTTGGCGTGCCGACTCATGATCCGATTGTGTTTTTCCATACCTTCGATAATTCCAGTATTAACTTTACTGTGATTCTCAAAGGCCAAGAATTCTTCCATCAGTTCTTCCTGCGGGCAGCCTTTATCAAACAACTACACAGACGCTTTAAAGAAGAGAATATTGTGATTCCTTACCCAATCCGAGCGATTAATACCGAGCAAGAAAGTGCCCGCATCATTCGCTCAGACGAGTGAGACAAGGCTTAGATTACCAATGATTCACGGCTTAGGTCTTTAATACTGTTTGCGCCCGTCAGCGTCATGGCAACGCGCATTTCTTTTTCGATCAGGTCGAGTACATTTTCTACCCCCGCTTGCCCCGCTGTGGCCAAGGCATAAACAAAGGCACGACCAAGCAAGGTGCAGTCTGCGCCCAGCGCCAACATACGCACTACATCAAGGCCGGTGCGAATACCGGAATCCACGAGGATTTTAATGTCGCCTTTGACCGCATCGGCGATCTCTGGCAAGGCGCGCGCGGACGATAAGACGCCATCTAGCTGACGACCACCGTGGTTGGAAACGATGATGCCATCGGCGCCAAAGCGAACCGCGTCTTTGGCGTCTTCGGTATCAAGGATGCCTTTGATAATCATCGGGCCGTCCCAGAAATCACGAATCCACTCTAGGTCTTGCCAAGAAATCGATGGATCGAAGTTTTTGCCCAACCAACCAATGTAGTCTTCAAGCTTGGTTGGCTCACCACGGTAAGTGGAAATGTTCCCTAGGTCGTGGGGCTTACCATTGATGCCCACATCCCACGCCCACGCGGGGTGAGTCATGGCCTGCATGACACGGCGAAGCGCCGCATTCGGGCCACTCATACCTGAGTGCATATCACGGTAACGGGCCCCCGGCACTGGCATATCCACTGTGAACACCAAATTTTTAATGCCTTGAGCTTTGGCGCGCTCGAGCACATTTTTCATAAAACCACGGTCTTTAAGCACGTATAGCTGGAACCAAATGGGTTTACTGACGGCAGCACTCACCTCTTCGATCGGACAAACCGATACCGTCGATAAGGTAAACGGAATGCCTTTGCTTTCTGCCGCTTTGGCGGCTTGTACTTCGCCACGACGGGCATACATACCGGTTAAGCCCACGGGGGCTAAGGCAATCGGTAGGGACAGATTTTCGCCAAAGAGTTCAGACTCAAGATTCAAGTCTGACATATTTTTCAAAATGCGCTGACGCAAAGCGATGTCCGCTAGATCATCCGTGTTGCGACGCATTGTATGCTCACCGTATGAGCCACCATCAATGTAATGGAATAGAAATGGCGGTAGCTTGGCTTTGGCCGCGGCACGGTAGTCAGTCGATGCTGAAATGATCATAGATAACACTCCATGAATATTGCTGGGTGAGCTAAGTTGCCCACCCTTTTTAGGTATAAAAAATGATTACTTCATCAAGGTATCGGTCAGCTGCACACCGTAAATGATTACCGTGCCGACGATGCCCGTCATAATCAGGTAGTAACAAGTTGGGATAATGGTTTTACGTAACGTTGCCCCTTCGCGGCCCAGCAAGCCTACTGTTGCAGAAGCGGCCACGACGTTGTGAATCGCGATCATATTGCCCGCCGCAGCGCCCACCGCCTGCAGTGCAATCACCGCTGCGCTGGAGACACTTAATGCCTGCGCCACTTCAAACTGGAATTGGCTAAACATCATGTTCGACACCGTGTTAGAACCTGCAATAAAGGCACCTAAGGCACCAATCATGGCACTGATCGCTGGGAAGGCATCCCCCACCATGCCGGCAACAACATTCGCCGTCGTCACTGGCATACTGGCAAGATCCGCGGTGTTCACCCCCGAGTTGATAAAGATGCGCACCATAGGAATCGTGAATACCAATACGAAGCCTGCGCCGACCAAGGTTTTCGTCGATTCCCCTAGGGCATTTTTAAAGGCATTCATATTCTTGCCTTGTACAAGTGTTGCCACCAAGGCCGAGAAGATCAAAATACCACCTGGTAAGTAAAGCGGGGCAAACGAGGCGCTGATGCCCACTTCACCCAGAATGTCTTTAAAGCCAACCGTTACGCTCAACAGCAGGGCTTTAAACTCGCCGCTAACACGGCTGATCACTAAGATTGCCGCCAGCAACACGTAGGGAAACCAAGCTTTCACCAGGCTCATTGGCGCTTTATCAACGTCATCTTGTAGGCTCATTTTTAGCGACCCTAACCAGCTGTTTGGCCAATCCTTTTCATCTGCGAAATTCCACGCTGTTTTGGGTGTTAAGAAGCCAACTTTAGCCGCGCCCACCACCAGCGTTAAGCTCACCAAGCCACCCACTAATGATGGGAACTCAGCACCCAGAAACATCCCCGTTAGAGCATAAGGCACAGTGAAGGCTAAACCGGCAAACAAGGCAAATGGCAGAATGCTCAAGCCTTCGCGCCAACTGCGGTTAGCGCCAAAGAAGCGCGTCAGCATCACCGCCATAAAGGCTGGCATCAAGGTGCCCACCAGCGCATGGATCAAGGCCACGTTAGTGGTGATTTGCTGGATATACACTTCCCAAGTCGAGCCATTAGCGATCAAGGCATTACTGATGTTGTGTACATCAAGGCCGTTGTTCACACCCACAATGATAGGCGTACCCACTGCACCGAAAGAGACAGGGGTGGATTGAATCATCATCCCCACCATGACCGCCGCCAAAGCAGGGAAACCAATCGCTACCAACAAAGGGGCCGCAATGGCCGCAGGGGTACCAAAGCCTGACGCACCTTCAATAAAGGAGCCAAAACACCAAGCAATGATGATGGTTTGTATGCGTCGGTCAGGAGAAATATTGGTAAAGCCATTACGAATCGCCGTAATCGCGCCCGTATGCTTTAAGGTATTGAGTAGGAAGATGGCACCAAACACGATCCACAAGACGGTCACGGTAATGCCCAAGCCTTGCAGCAAAGAAGCCAGAATGCGGTTAATCGACATTCCCCAAGTGGTAAACGCAATCATCACGGTCAGCAGCAAGACGATCGGCATCGCTTTCTTGGCTGGCCAGTTGAACCCCACCAGCAACACGCCGGCGACGACTATGGGAATAAAGGCAATAATGGCTAATAACGCTTCGCTCATTCAAGACTCCTAAGCTGAGATAACGCATACAACGCCAGCCGCTAGCAAAGGCTGATCGCGATGCAGGGATCTCTTCTGTGTTTGATTTATTTTTGTGCAGAGGAATCTATCGGTTTATCTTTGTTTGATATATGCCCATAATTAAAAACATTATTTCCAAAAGTTACATAATAGTATGCATTCTGACGATCTGATCTTATTTGCCCATGTGGTCGAGCTGGGCAGTTTTAGCAAAGCTGCCGAGCAAAATGACGTGACCAACTCGGTGGTCAGTAAACGCATTGCACGCTTGGAAAAAGACCTCAACGTCCAGCTTTTGTACCGCACCACTCGCAAGCTGACGCTGACCGAAGCCGGCCAAGCACTGTTTATTAAAGCCAAACAAGTGGCACAGGCAACGCAAGAAGCCAGCAATGCGGTAGCAGGGTTTGGTGAGTCGATTCAAGGCCATGTCAAAATGTCGGTGCCGACGATTTCGGGAGAATTATTGCTGGCCGATGCAGTGGCAGAGTTTTGCAACTTGCACCCAGGGTTAAGCGTCGATATGTCGCTGGATAATCAGTTTGTCGATTTGGTAACGGAGGGCTACGACCTAGTCATTCGAACCGGCCATTTGGAAGACTCCAGCCTGATTGCGCGGCATATTTTGGATTCCCACTGGATTGTCTGTGCCTCACCAGCTTACATCAAACGCTATGGTCGCCCAGAAACACCGGAGTCCTTGGTGAAGCATAATTGCCTGCAGTATTCCTACCAAACCACTGGTGCCAATGAATGGGAATTTAAAGGCGCAGAGCAAAACTATACCGTGAAAGTATCCGGTTCGTTTTCCAGTGATAATGCCACCGCACTTCGCAAAGCCGCTCTTGGGGGTCATGGCATCGCCTACTTGCCACGCTGTTTGGTTTACCATGACCTTCGAAACGGTGAGCTGATTGATATTTTGCCGCAGCAAGTCGGTAAGATTCTCGGCGTCTACGCGGTGTACCCCTTTACCCGTCAACTGCCGAAAAAGCTGAAACTGTTAATCGAGCATATACGCCAACGCTACAAATCGATTGAGCATTATTTTTGACGCATCATTGCACCGCTTAGCCTGCTGCCCTACACTGGTGCCATCTTATCACTTGCAGAGGAGCGTAACGCGCCGTGAACAACTAAGCCTTTTTCCAACTTTTCTATTTTTGTTGAATCAAGGTGAGGAAGTCACAGACTTCCGAGTGAGCGTGTTATGCTGGTGCTATCCAATCTGTCTTATGCATTGCCAAATGGTGATGCGCTGTTCTCCAATCTATCTTTTTCTTGTTCCCCGTCTGATCATGTTACGGCGCTAATAGGTCGCAACGGTATAGGCAAATCGACCTTACTACGCTGTATTGCCGAGCAGGTATCAGGGGTGTCTGTGTCAGGTACCTTACTGACCTATGAGCAAGCCTCGGCGGAGCATGTATCAGCCCTGCGTGTCATTGATGCCTTAGGACAGGGGCTATATTTCGATGCTTTATTGCGTGTTGAACAAGGTGTGCCCGAGGAGGCGGATATCGATCTGCTTGAGCAGCATTGGCAGGTGCGCGAGCTGGCCACAGCTTGGTTAGACGACGCTCATCTGTCATTGGACTTGCAGCAGCCCCTGCATACTCTAAGTGGCGGGCAGCGCACCAAGGTACGTTTGATTGGCTTATTTCAGCAACAACCAGACGTCCTGCTGCTCGATGAGCCCAGTAATCACCTCGACAAAGCCTCCACCCAGTGGCTCATAAAACAGCTACAACATACCAACAGCACCGTGCTGTTAGTCAGTCATGACGCCACCTTGCTAAACAGTGTGAAACACTTCTTGGTATTGGATGAGCAAGGGGTCACGCCACATCAGATGGACTTTGGAAGCCTTAGAGCCCTGCTCGAAAAGCAGCGACAGGACACGCAAAAGGCCATCAGCCACGCCAAAGCACAATTGAAAAAAGAGCAGCGCGAGCAACAGGCTCGCGAGCTGAAGGCGGAACAACGACAGCGCCAAGGTGAAGCAGAACGCCAATCGGGTAGCCAGTCCAAGCTGCTATTGGACCGCAAGAAGAACAAAGCTCAGGCACAAACTGGTGCGCAAAAGCGCGTTGCCGAACAGCGCAGCCAAGCCCTACAGGTCCATCTACGCCAACAGCAAAGTCAGCAAACACAGGTATCAAAGCTACAGCTATCACTCGCAGGGCAAACAAAAGGCCAGCGGCGAGTTCTGGATATTTTTCAAGGCGTCTTGCCCTATGGTGATGCAACGCCGATCACCATCTCGCTTGAACGGGGGGAGCGTTTGCGTTTGGAAGGTGCGAATGGCAGCGGTAAATCCACCTTAATTCAGTGCATTCTTGGACAACAGCCCTTGCTAGCGGGTGAGTTAAAACAGCACACTGAAGCCCTCTACCTGGATCAGCATTTGAGCTTATTAGATCAATATACATCACCGTTGGCATTGCTACAGGAGCAGCTGCCAAGGTTCGACCTAAGCACTTTGCGTACCTTACTTGGCAGCATTGGCTTACGAGCCGATCGCGTGTTTCTACCCTGCTCACACCTCAGTGGCGGTGAGCGCATGAAGGTGGCTTTGCTCTTGATCAGCCAGTTACCCAGTGAGGGGCTATTGATCCTCGATGAAACCGATAACCACCTCGATCTCGATAGCCAAGCGCAGTTAGCCGCTGCTCTAGAACACTATCAAGGTGCGCTGATCTTCGTGACGCATCAAGATCATTGGCTCAGAGCAGACCTGGTGCTGACGCTTGCTGGCTAATCGTTTGCGCTCGCCACTGCGCCACCCATTGAGGCACGTCGGCAGCAGGCATAGGGCGAGCAATGGCGTAGCCTTGCGCGTATTCACAGCCCAATTCAAGCAAGACATCAGCGTAGGCCATGTCTTCGACGCCCTCGGCGATGACTTTTTTATGAAAAGATTTGGCCAATCCAATAATGCCTTCCAAGATGAGGCGATCGTCGTTTTCATCGCTCATGTTTTTGACAAAGCTTTGGTCAATTTTGAGCGTTTTTGCCGGGATATCTCTTAAATAGGACAAACTTGAGTAGCCAGTACCAAAGTCATCAATGGAGAATTCAATGCCGAGGTCGTCACAGTGATGAATGATCAGCTGTGCTTGCTCCATGTTTTCTAGGGCGCTGGTTTCCAATACTTCAAATTCTAGATATTTTGGCGGTACTGTCGGATATTCGATGAGCACTTCTTCCAAAGAATCAATAAAGTTCTTTTGTTGCAAGTGAATGGCAGAGACATTGACGCTGATGGGTAAATGTAAGCCATGCTGTTGCCAAATAAAAAGCTGCTCAAGCGCCTGTCGAATCGTCCATTCGCCAATTTCCACCATCAGTAAATTGCCTTCAATATCCGGTAGGAAGCGCCCTGGTAATAGCACGCCTTGCTCAGGGTGATGCCAACGAATCAGCGCCTCAAACCCAACCACTTCTAAGCTTCTAAGATTTACTTTAGGTTGGTAATACAACTCGAATTCATCGGCCGCCAGAGCCTCGGACAGACGTGTGACATTTTCATGGAAACCGCGAATTGAGCGATCTTGTTCTGGGTCGAAGAAGCGACACAGGTTCTTACCCGCCACCTTAGCACTGTACATGGCTTGGTCAGCCTGACGAATCAGCTGATCCGCATCCATGTCATCATTTTCGGGGTAAATGGCCACCCCGATACTAGACGTCACTTGCACAAGGCGCCCGTTTAAATCCACTGGCTCGGCAATGCTCTCTAGCAAGGTGTGAATGACTTTTTCCAACACATTATCTTTCGTTGCATCCGGTAAAATAAGAATAAATTCATCCCCACCAATGCGAGCAAACGTGTCTTCCCTTCTCAATAATGATGTGATGGTCGTCGCCAAATACACCAGTAACTGGTCCCCTACTTCATGACCAAAGGAATCGTTCACTTCTTTAAAGCCATCTAGATCTAGGAACAGCAGGGCCAGCTTTTCATTGCGACTTTTCGCCCGAGACATGGCCACACGCAAACGATCACGGAACAAGAAGCGGTTTGGCAGCCCGGTCAGACTGTCATAATGGGCAATACGCTCTAACTGGTATTCATGCTCTTTGAGAGAGGTAATATCAGAGAACAACGCCACATAGTGGCTCAACTCACCAAAACTGTCTGTTACTGCACTGATGGTGATCAGTTCGGGGTAGATGTCACCATTTTTACGTTTGTTCCAAACTTCACCACTCCAGCACCCTTCTGTTTTTAAGGTCTGCCACAGTTGGTCATAGAAACTCTTATCGTGACGGCCTGATTTTAAGATGCTCGGCTGCTGACCAATGACCTCATCGCGCTGGTAACCAGTAATGCGAGTAAAGGCATCGTTCACATCCACGATTTGACCGGCCACATTGGAGATCAAAATCCCTTCGTGAACTTGCTGATAAACACTCGCCGCCAGTGCCAGCTCCACTTCACTCTGTTTGCGAACAGTGATGTCTTGGTGCGTGCCAAACATATCAATCGGCTCGCCCTGATCGTTCCATTGAAACACTTGGCCACGATCCAGCACCCAGACCCAATGGCCATCTTTATGGCGCATACGTGCTTCGCATTCGTAGTAATCTGTCTCACCGTTGAAATAAGCCTTGAGGGCTTTTTCAGACAGTTTGGCGTCTTCAGGGTGTGCCAAGGACACCCAAGTATCAATGGAAATGGGGTGTAACTCTTCCAAGGTGTAGCCAACCATACTGGCCCAGCGTTCGTTAAAGCGAGTTTGTCCGGTTGGAATGTTCCAATACCAAGTGCCTGTGCGAGTACCATTGATGACGTTTTCTAATTCCAAACGCTCCTGCTTGAGCCTGTCTTGAGCAATCGTGATCGCATTGACCATATCACGCACCGTATTGGATAAGTCGTCAATTTCACGATAATTCGACTCGGGCATGGGCGCGCGCGGGATGCCATCTTCATTACAATCAGCGATCACCTGGGTGAAATGGCTCAAGGGATAAATGAGAAGCTTTTGCAGCAAAAAATACAGGAGGGTTAACAGCAAAAATAGTAACGCTACCGTAATGACGGCTGTGTTAACTACCAACGCTTCAATGCTGCGCTCAAGCGTCCTTGCGCCGACATAAACAAATAATCGTCCAATCAGCTCCCCGTTGCTCGAGCGGATCTCAGTGGCTTTACTGTGATAGGCGTTTTCAAGCAGCGCTTGATCTTCTGGCTGAGTGGATGAGTAGGGGCGGCTATTACCCGCTGCATCGATGATGCGGCCTGTGACAAAGTGCTCTTCGCCAACGATCTCAGCCATATTGAAATCCTCCACTAAGATCGCCGACAAGGCATAGTGGTTAGGCGTTAAGATCTCACTTTGCACCAATTTCTGGTATTCGTTTATTTGGTACGACTCCATGAAAGAAGCGAGCGTTTGGCTTAACCGGCCAGCACTTTCTTCCGCTTGCCCAATAATTTCTAGCTCTAGCTGCTCTTTTTGGATTTTGTAGAAGTAAAACGAGTTAGCGATAAACACTAAAGACACCAGTAACATGATGGCGCTGCTGACGACCGTGAAGAGCGACTTTTTCTTACTGGATGACTGAAGGCTCATGGGCAACGGCTACTCCTCACTGGAAAGAATACCAAGGACATTGCGCTGGATAGTGGGTAACAGCTGCTCTAGGTTTTGCTTTGACACGGCCAAGACATCTAACTGCTGCGTTTTGTCCACTGGCTCACCTTGCCAATACTGATGCAAGGTATCCACCGCTCTGCTGCCCATTAAAAACGGCTGCTGCATCCCTGCCGCCACTAATGTTTGTTGACGAATCATGTCACTAAACTCCGGTTCGGCATCAAAACAGATCAACAAGATCTGACCTGCTTTTCCCATGTCACGAATGGCATCCAAGGCGGCTTGATAACGGTCTGAGCCTTGCAACCACAAGGCTTTCATATCTTCGTTTTCGACGATCAGTTGTTCGGTGAAGCGATAGGTTTCTTGATAAGAAAAGTCCACTTGTTGGCGGATATCAGACGCTTTGATATCGGCTTCTGCCAAGGCCTTGAGAAAGCCATCGGTACGCAGTTGACCATTTTTACGTTGTTGTGGGATGGCAATAATGCCGACACTGCCCTGATGAGAAGGCGTTGCTGTCATCGCCTTAGCGAGCACTTGCCCTAATTGATAGGCACCATCGAAGTTGTTCGACTCGATATAGGAAAGATACTCGCCGCCCTGCGTGCCGATATCGGCAATCACTACTGGGATGCTCGCTTGGGCAGCAAAATCTAATACCGTCACGGCGGCAGAGGAATTGGTTGGAGATAAGACAATGCCGTCGACACCAGAACGAGACGCCGCGACAATATTCTGTAACTCGGTTTTGGCGCTGTTCTGTGCGGAATAGACCTGAATATCATAGCCAAGTTGTTGTGCTTCAAACTGCACACCACGCCACATAATGTCCCAAAAAGGAATACGAAGATCAGAGACTAAATAAGCAATCTTTTTGTCTGCGGCACTTATGTTCACTGATAACAGCGCAATCAACAAGCTTGCAAACACGCTTTTGCCTACTTGATACCACATACTCTACTCCCTGACACTTCATTAGACTTTATTCATATAGGAACATAAAAATAAGCAATTTTTATAATCTAATCTGCGAAAACATCAAATTACATGATATTTGGCAGTAAAACATGTGTCATTTCGTAGCAGAACGGTAACGAAAGTTAACGATGCAAAGAGTTCAACCAATTGATCAAATTAGTTTTTTTAACAACGTTTTATGATTGAGCACCTAAAGAGTCCACCATTTTATAGCCGTTCGTCCCTGAGGTTTTCGCGCTGTACATGTACAGTGCCTCATCCACAGAGCGTAGAGCCATGCGATGCTCTTTAGCGCTATGTCGTACGCCCCCTGCATCTGACATCGGTTTTTCGTGTAAAAATGATCGAATATAAGACTTGGGCAGTATTACTAACGAGAAGCATCGCAAACGCACTACATGCTAAAGTAACCATTTTTTCTATAACGTGAGGACCACCATGTTACGACAACTCATTCTCACCACAGTGCTGGCATCTATTACAAGCGTCGCACATTCAGCGGAGCACAGGGTTCAAATGCTCAACCAAAACGAATGGGGCAGCATGGCCTTTTCACCGAGCTTTCTACAAGTAGAAGTTGGCGACACCGTCACATTTGAGCCAACCGACCCTGGCCACAATGCCGCCACCATTAATTACATGATGCCGTGGCAAGCCAACCGCTACCGTGGCGAGATCGGCAAACCGATCACCATGACCATCACGGAAAGCGGATTTTATGGCATAGTATGCACACCGCATATTACCATGGGCATGGTCATGATCATCCAGGCAGGCGCAGGTGATATCTCAGAGTTTAAGATTCCCAAAACGCTGCCCAAGCAAGCCAAGCTGCGCTTTAATGCAATAAAAGAGTATGTGGTCAGCCAATAAAGCGCATCATTAATGGTAAAGGTAAGATTATGGCCGAGGAATCTTTTGCACAGTTACAGAGTGCCATTCTTAATTGCCAGCAATGTGCTGCAGCACTTCCCTTACCTCCTAAACCCATTCTTCAGATACATCCTGAAGCACGCCTACTGATTGCTGGACAAGCGCCGGGGCGAAAAGCGCACCACGCCGGTCGGCCATTTGATGATCCAAGCGGCGATCGTCTACGCCAGTGGCTAGGGCTCGGCAAAAGCGATTTCTACGATGCTTCAAAAGTCGCCATCGTGCCGATGGGATTTTGTTTCCCCGGAAATAGTTTTTTCAAAAGCGGAGCCAAAGCAGGTCAAATATCTGGCGATCTCGCGCCCAGACCGGAATGCGCTGCCACATGGCACGAACGTTTGCTCAATCAGTTAAACCAGATAGAGTTAACCATAGTGTTGGGCAGTCATGCACAAGCCTATTATATGAATCACTCTGGCACGGTCACAGAGCAAGTCAAAAGATGGGCCTATTGGCTCGAGCAAGGCAAAATAGCGCTGCCGCATCCCAGTCCAAGGAATAACCGTTGGCTGACACAAAACCCTTGGTTTGAAAGCGAAGTATTACCCATATTGAAAGATAAAGTATCGCGCACACTCCATTTTGCTCATCAGTGAGCTAACCTGTGCGATACCTCAACATTTGATTCTGATTGTTCACCTTAGCAAGGAGTAAAGGGAAACCATGACAGCTACACAGCACACAACCATTGGCATTATTGGCGGTCTAGGTTGGCTTGGATCGGCACTCATGAATGCGGCCCTTGATCACCCGCCCCTAGAGCAAGTTCGCTTTGTTGTCTCTTCCCGACGCCCTGCCCCCCAAGGTCTACCTGAGCGTGTGTCTTTCACCCATGATAATCAGACCTTGGTGGATGCCAGTGATCTGATAGTACTGTCTATTCGCCCACAAGATTGGGCCGAGCTAGCGTTGGACATGACGGGCAAGACGCTCATTTCCTTTATGGCTGGTGTCCCTAGCAATGACTTACAGGCACGCCATACACCTAGCCACCTGATTCGCGCACTACCCAACGGAGCTTGCTCGGTAAAGCAATCCTATACCCCTTGGTATGCCAACAAAGAGCTGGATCCTGCGCTTGAATGCTTGATTCGCAATTTACTCGAAAGCTTTGGCTACCAAGACCGCTATGAAACCGAGGATCACATTGATGTCCTCACCGCCATTTCTGGCGCTGGGCCGGGCTACCCTGCTCTACTTGCTCAAGCACTAGAACAATCTGCCATCGGGCTGGGCCTGCCAGCAGACAAAGCTAGACGAGCGGTTAACGCGACTCTTAAAGGAAGCGGCCATCTGATTGAAGATCTGACCCAATCACCAGAGCAAACTGTCACCTTACTCGAGTCTTATCAAGGCACCACCGCGGCCGGACTCTCACAGATGAAAGCCTCTGGCTATACACAAATCGTTGAATCAGGTGTGCGTGCTGCTTACCAAAAAGCGCTGAATTTTCAGAGCAGCGAAGACTAGCTTGTGTACTTGGGGGCTGATGAAAATGCCGTAAAAAAGATCACCTAATTCTTTCAAGGAAACCGATAAGCTATTGTTTTATATACTTCTTTTTTATTTAAATCAAGATAAAACAGACTCCTTACAAGTACTATACATAAATTTACTCTAATAAAACTCCAGCTTCATTAGACTTATAAAAGAAACATGGTTGTACAATCACTCTTACTTATGCAATAAAGCTAATATAGTATTTAAACATTCTTACTGGAAAAATTATGCCGTCGCAAAATGGACCAACAAACCAAGCCCCAAAACCGCTCTCTTTGAGTCTGTTGTTAGTTAGCTTTATGGCTCTTGTTTCTACTTCCGCTTTTTCAGATACGTTAAGAATCGCCACCGACGAATGGTGCCCTTACGACTGTATCGCCAGTCAAAACCAAGGCAAAGTGGGTTACTTAGGAGACTTACTTGTTGAAACCTTGGAAGCAAGAGGACATAAAGTCGAGTTTGTTGAGGTGTCCTACTCTCGCGGGCTGCAGCTGGTTAGAGAAGGCAAACTTGATGGCACCATGGCCTGCTTTCGAGAAGAAGCCCCCGATTTTGTTTACCCAGACTTTGCCCTAGGTAAGAGCAACAGCACTTTCTTTAGTCATAAAGACTCGAACTGGCGCTACACAGGCAAAGAGTCACTTGAGCAAGCAGAGTTAATTGGCATTATTAAAGGGTATGACTACGTTGACCCCACTGTGATGGATTACTTAAATCAAACCCCTGACAACGTTCTGGCCATTACTGGTGAAAAGCCATTAGAAAGATTGCTGGAGATGCTGATCAATGGCCGCTTAACCGCAGTGATTGAAGACAAAAGCGTACTGGAATACAAAGCTCAGCAAATGGGCAAAGCCGATCAACTGAAAGTGTCAGGTATCACGGATGTGGTGATTGATGTCTACACTAGTTTTTCACCACAGAACCCTAACTCCGTTGAATATGCCCAAATAGTGTCCGAGGAAACGCTGAAAATGCGTGAAGATGGACGCTTACAAACACTACTAGATCGTTATGGTATTCAAGATTGGCAAGCTCAATAAACCGCCCACATAAAACAGCCAAGGCTTGTTAAATGCCATCTTTGTTAAAGCATTACCGTCGATCTATTGCTCTGCACCTACTGCTGGTGATCTTTGGCATCTATTTTTTAGTGGCCGTTCTGGTCACCGTGATACAGCTTTACAAAGAGTACGAAAACACCAAAAAAGAGTTTTATAATGAGATTCAAACCTTGCCATCCACCTTCGGTAAGGGCATCTCTGACTCGGTATGGACCTATAATCAAGAGCTACTGCAATCGATTCTACAGGGGATGTACAACCTACCCATCGTGGTCGGCGTCAAAGTCAGCTCGCTTGACCAAAAAATGGACTTTCAAATTGGCGCTGTATTGAATGAGCAGCACCAATTTGAATACTACGACTCTAAAGGCCGCCCCACAGAACAAACACTCACGGGGCTGGGCTCGCAAGCCCTTTTCGATCATGAGTTTCCCATTTATTACCAAGGGCCGGCATTTGATCAGAAAATTCCCTTAGGAACCGTCACGCTTTATTCAAATGACCAGCTGGTTTTTGAGCGATTAAAATATGGCTTCATTCTTATTTTAGTTAACTCAATTATCAAAACCTGTATGCTCTGGTTTATTATTTATTTCTTTATCAATAAATACCTTGGTAAACCGCTAAAAGAGTTCACGTTTAAGATTCACCAACAAGACACACACTCCCCCAAACCCATAGATTTGGCGATTAACTGGACCGATAAAAATGAATTACTCGTTCTGAAAGACAGTTATAACCAAATGATTCAGCGGGTCAATAACAACCAACTCGAATTGCTAAAGCTAAACCAAGAGCTAGATGAGAAGGTTAAAGCTCGAACTCAAGACCTAGAACTGGCCAAGGAAAACGCTGAGCTATTAGCCTACAGTGACCCACTTACTAAACTTAATAATCGCCGCGCATTTTTTGACTCTGGCAAGCAATCACTCAATCAGGCTGACACACAAAAGCATTCGCTTAGCTTGATTATGATTGACCTCGATAATTTTAAAAAACTTAACGACACCTATGGTCATGCTATGGGTGATAAGGTTTTGATCGCTTTTGCTGACATGCTAAAAAGCAGCCTTAGCTCAACCGATATCATCGGCCGTTTAGGTGGTGAAGAGTTTGCCGTGATTTTGCCGAATACTGGGGAAGAGAAAGCCCTCCAGATTGCCGAAATGCTCAGCCAAAAAGCCAGTCAAATTGAGCTAATACATGAACAGTCACTGGTTCACTTCACCGCCAGTATGGGAGTTGTTGTCAATCCACAGGGAAACGCAACGATAGACTCGCTACTGGCTCAAGCAGACAAGGCACTTTACTTTTCAAAGCGCCAGGGACGCAATCAAGTCACAGCCTATTCGAGCGTAGTCACCACGACATGAGGACGAAAGTCTTTGGCGTTAGCTAACCATCGTTCAGATGAAAAGAGCCCTCAAATTTTCATCTGTCCTAATGATTTAAGCCAGCTTAGAACCGTTCGGCAACGCCATATCAACGCTAGCAAGCACTACCGCGCCGTCTGGGCGATGCAAGCCGGTTACTAGGCATTCTGACATAAAAGGGCCAATCTGCTTGGCTGGGAAGTTCACCACCGCTAACACCTGTTTGCCCAGTAAGTCTTCTTTTGCATACAGATCTGTAATCTGGGCACTGGATTTCTTCACACCTAACTCAGAACCAAAATCGACTTTTAATCTATAAGCTGGTCGGCGCGCTTCTGGGAAGTCTTCTACTTCAACAATCGTCCCCACGCGCATATCGACCTTTTGGAAGTCACTCCACTCTATATGATTCATTTTCTACCTTATTGAAAGCGTTTACAGGGTAGAAAGCATAAAGGGGAACACACCTGCTGTTTTTGCCGAAAAGACGCAATACTTGTTTGAATGGACGATTTCAATCAGGCCTGAGAAAAGGCTCTGGGGGATAGACCTACATGCTTGGTAAAGCGTCGACTAAACGCAGACAGATCACTGTACCCCACTCGCTCAGCAATCAGCTGAACCGGCAGATCCGTATGGGTGAGTAAGGCTTTGGCTTTTTCCATACGTTGTGCAGTGATGTATTGATGAGCGCTGATATGAAGATTGTCTTTGAAAAGCTTCTTAAATTGCGTCGGACTTAAACAAGCGACATTGGCTAACTCTGTAATCGTCAGACACTGATCCAGTTGATCTGATATCAACGATTGCACCGCTCGGATACGAGGATCAACCGAGACCGACAACTCTTGCTGAGCCAGTAGCAAGCTGAAGACATTGGCCATAGCATCTTCCATCTCACCATTTACTTGGGACGCCAGCTGCTTCTCGGCAAAATGAACAAAGCTCAGCAACGCCGACGTCACCGAAAACACGACAATATTTTCGTCGAGTAAAGCAGTCGGTAGCTCAGCCATATCCGCAACGATAAAACGGGAGGCTTCATCGGCATGAAATGCATGAGTGACACCTTTACGGATCACCAGACAGCTCCCAACTGACACTTTGCCATTAAGCCCCTCCATATCCATATGAATGTTGCCTTGAATAGGAAACACCAGCTGACTGAAGTCAGCATGCATATGACTATTCATACGTTTGGTGTAGGTGCGAATACTGAGATTAGCTTTCATATTGGCTGCGATTGTTAAAAGAGTCAGTGATGGGAAATTAGTCCCAATTTGCCATGAAAGCAAATCGTCCCGCCACCCTTCCAATCTTGAGTTCATCGGTGATGAAACTGTGTCCAAGCACTTGCATCTTAACAGTGCGTTCAGCGCGCTTGCGTGTACAGGTGTTATTCAAGGTAGTTAGCTTTGTACGGAGAAGACTAATCATTCTAGCGCTAGAGAAAGCCGCTAAGCCATTCTCTAAGTAAGTCTATGGAGAAAGGGATTGTGGATCAGATGAATAAAATTTCATCTGATCCAATGCTTTATTTATAGGACGCCTTCTGTGTCATTATCAAATGACAATTGCCACTGATGAAGTGCTTTTAGCTGATCACGCAGTAAGGCTTGATTGCTTGTCGTAAGCTCATTATAAAGTTTCAACACCATCCGCGAGCCAGCACACAAATCCAAGATGTCGTGTTGATCGTGCCAAGTCTTTTCATTGTTATGCTCTAAGAAACTTGGGACCTCTGATTCCGGCTGTTCGCAGGCCGCATAAAGCACAGATGGCGTTGTGCCTAACGCTTGAGAGATCTTTTGCAACACCTTTTGCGAAGGCTGTCTCAGCCCTTGCTCAATACGTGAGACATTACTGGTGGCGATGTCAGCCTCCAGTGCGATCTGCTCTTGGGTCATTTTGCGTTGTTTACGCAAGGTTTTAATAACATAGCCAATATTCATAGCGAGATTATCCGTATTTTTTTGCCTAAACGGCAAAACCAATAGGGCAAATTAATCGCAAATCTATTGCCAATAGGGCAATTACAACTAGGCAAATTCCTTGACATTTATTGCCTAAAAGGCAATATTTGCAAGTAAATGCCTTGTTTGTATCGTTCAAACGAAGATCGCAAGTTCTTGTAAAACTTCAGCAAACAGTAAAAATTTGGCGAATATTTGGATGTATAGCGATAAAATTGATTTTGAGGCTGATAGGGAAATGTTACAAGAAACGAAAGGATGCTTTATTGTATTAGATCGTAATGATCGTTTGGTTTTTTGTAACGAGGCATTAAATGCCACCTATTTAGAAACTTTTAAACACTACTCTCTGACTCCAGAAAGTTTTTGGCTAAAGAAAGAGCAGCGGGGGTTTGATCTTAGCGAGTTTCATAACTTTGTCGGACAGGAGATTGAGCTTCTATACAAGAGTAAACTCAACGGCTTTACCGATATCACTCTAACCGTTGAAAAACTAGAAATAACCAGCCAAACGTTTTTAGCCGTCAGACAGGTTAACCCTCCCCTAATAGCAACAAACACCCCACTAAAATCCTCAGAACTTCTTATAGATCAATTAGTAAGCGACATACAAGCAGGAAAGATCTCTGTTTACTACCAGCCACAAATCAATGCACGTACGGGCGAACTGTACGGTATTGAAGCCCTCTCTAGATGGGATAGAGGTCAAGATACTCCGATCAGCCCTGATATATTTGTGGCTCTAGCAGAAGAGTTTAACTTTATCGCTGAACTGGATATTTGGGTGCTCGACCAAGTTTGCCAACAGTTAACAACATGGACAGAAAAAGGCATAGACATCCCTATGACTTCGGTTAATTTTTCGCCCATGAGCCTTAACAACCAAAATACTCACCAAAGAATAATAGACACATTAGTAAAAAATAATATTCCTCCAGATCGGATTATTATCGAGATCACAGAAGGCAAGAAGATTGACTATTGTGATCACATAATTTCTTCAATATTTTATTTAAGCTCTATGGGAATTAAGTTTTCTCTCGATGACTTTGGCATTGGCTATTCAAACTTTAAAAGGCTCACCAGCCTTCCTGTCTCGCAACTAAAACTCGATCGATCTTTTGTTTTACCTTTGCCTAATAAAGCCTATATAGAAATTTGTCTTTCTACATTATCAATTGGTAAGAAACTCGGATTATCCGTGGTTGCAGAAGGAGTAGAAAATACGGATCAACTTGAAATACTTGAAGACCTTGGCTGCCAAGTATTTCAGGGGTACCTTTTCTCTAAGCCCTTACCAGAAGCTGAGTTTGAGAACTGGTTTTACCACAACCACAAGTTCTAAGATCGATACGGCCCTGGCAATATCACTATAAAGATCTTAAAGGCCTTTGATCTTATGTTGAATACAAATGGCCGAATGGGCGTCGTTGGCCGCATAAAGTGTTTGGCTTTCACTCAGCGGATAAGCGCCCCAATTGGATTTTTGCGCCCCCTTGCCCAGCCGAGCCTGCAACACCATCGCCACGCCCGCTCTGGCGCCGATGTCATTCTTTTCGCCCGCTAAACGCTTCAAAGTCTTAGCCAAATCTTCCGTGTTGACAATGCTAATGCCAAGCTTGCCTCTTAATTCACGATTATCGTCTTTCAAACCAAAGCCCACTTTTTGAATCTGCGGATTGGATAGGATTTCCGCCACGGCCGCCAGTGCCACAGGAAATCGTGTCGGGAATAAAAAGCCCTGAGTCACCGTCGCCAGCTGGATCAAGGTGGGCCCTGGGCTCACCTCACCCTTGCGGAAAATCGGTTTACTTTCCGTGTCATAGCCGACGCTCACTTGCTGATGCAACACAGCTAGCGCTTGGGCCGCATCATCCTCGTTCTCAATCACCAAAATATCGTCCAAGGCTAAGCCTTGATAGGTTGGCAATTGATTAATCTGTTCTTTCGTTGGGCGTTGCATCGCTTTGCTCTTTTCTTATATCGCTCGATAAGGCCCATTGTTTACTCGAATTGCGTTGTCTTGTCGAGCAAGGATCACTTGTGCTGAGCCATAATGGACAGAACACAGCTGCTTGTTAACAGTGCAATAGCTGGATTAATTAGCGGTGGGAAGAAAGTTTTGCGGACAGTCGTATTAAATTGTTATCTGCCCCCAATGATTCCTTTTCCTGCCAACTCGCTGTAAAGAGCGTCTGCTTCCGCCAGCAACCTTGACGAAAAGACCGACCTATCGGTCTCATCTGACTCACTTCGGAAATAGCGAGTGAAGTCTTGCTCGTCACTGTCGAGCCCCAATTTGGCCAGCAGTTGATGCATGCAAGGGGTAGCACTGGAGCGCAATTCATCTTGTAAGACAATATGACAAAAGTCCGCACAGGCAAGCACCTCGCGAAACGCAGCAATCCAATAGGCCAACCAATAATCTGGAGAATCTGGACTGTATGCGGTGCTATCAAACCCCTCGAAGGCGATGGGTGTATGCAGTAAACCGAATTCAAGATGTCCGATATCCCGCATGTAGCGGCGTACAAAATCGTCATTCGAATGCTGTTCCATAAAATTCTGATGCTGACGCAAAAGTGATGCTGCATGGGGCGCAGGTCTTCGAATAGGCACGACTATTTGAGCGCAGGGAAAGGTCTTTCGAATCACACGCAGCCGAGCAATGTTGAGGTTGTTCTTGGAGAGGTAGTGAGCATTGATCCGCCCACGCAGGTAAGGCACCTTTTGAAAACACATCTGTAAGCGAGAGGCCCCTTCGCCCTGCAGATCGTCTTCCTGCCAGATGCTGATGCGACCCTCGTCATATTTCTCAGGCCAATAAAGTTTCCAATACACCTCATCAAAGGCCTCGGGGCTATCAAGGTCAATCTCTAATCCATCACCATGAGCCCTCTCCTTTCGTGCCACTTGCCCTCTAAAGGGCCCCCCTAAGCGGTTCCATAGATAGGGAGCTGTTATAAACGGCATATCGCGATAAGTATGGCTTGCAACCGAGGGTAATTCACACAAAGCATTGAGTAAGGCGGTTGTGCCACCTCGTGCCAATGACGTAATAAAGATTGGCGGGCGATATTCAATATTGCGATGAAATAGGCGAAAAGCAGCGTCATCCACCCGAGCGGCTAATCTTTGTAGTGTTGGGCTGGCAAACGCCATCATATGTAGGATGCGCTCACCCGTGCTGTAGGATAACTCGTTATTGAGTTTGTCTGCGTCAGGCCATTGACGCCCTAGTAACCAAACGGCCGTAATGACTGCCAAGCTGACTAAGATTATGTAGTCGGGGCGCAACATAAGATCAATGGTCTCGCCTTCGCTCGCGATATGAAGCCAATCAGCGAGATAAATAATCGCATAGGTGAAGAAGAAACACAGAGCAAAGCGCCAACAGATTGACCACGCCCCGATTAATAAGGCAATACCAGCACGGCGAACAGCTATCTCCTTATCCTCGTCCGTCATTTGCGCATCCATCATCGTAGCAATGCCGTGATAGGCGTTCTGCGAAACGTTGCGAGCCGTTTGCCCAATCCTAGTAATGTATAAACCGAATGCAAAGATTCCGACGGCGATGACCGAAACTAGAAACTCGGCGGTCATTGATCGTTACTCTTAGGTTCATCTTTTACTTCGGTTTGCCGTTGCTTCTTCAAGATACGCTTCAGTGGGTACCATAGGAAACCAACAAGCAGCAGGAGTATCCCTAATGCGACCGCGAAGAAAGTGGCGATAGCCCCCAGCCCAGCACCAGGCCCAATGTAAGCAAGGGCGGATGTTGGCGCTAGCATTAAAACAATTATATAAAACTGGATCTTTCTCATATCGCGCCTCTTTAATATCAGCAGTGTAATAAAAGCTTTGCGACTGCAGTATCAGGTTAAACCAATCGACTTAATCCATTAACACTTACCTGTTTCTGTTTTTACTGTTCGCAGTTACGCAACTCTTCTTGAAAATAATTGGCCTGATAAATAACAGCATTTGTTATCTCACCAATGTAGTCATCATCAACTTTATTAACATATTCCCAAACAATATTTTTTTCAGAGTCCACTTCAAGCACACGGCCAGCATCGAATTCTGTAATCAAAATATGATTATTGTTGAGTAACTCATGCTGCCCACGTATCACTGACAGCATTTCTTGCCCGGGCTGTTCCCCAAAAAGCACCTCTGTTTCTCGGCTAATAGGATCGACAGCCATAATATTTGTTGAAAATTCACTGTCTAAATCTGTTTGCCTATTCACATAGGCCGTTTGATACACATTGTTATTAAAAATAGAAATCCTTCCGTCCGCCATAAACTCTGGATCATGTTGTCTTATCCAGGGGCCAGTTTGATACCACTTTATTTTTTTACTAACAGGGTCAATTACAAAAACCAAATTCAGCCTCTTAACCGATACCGCGAGATCTCCTGCGGAAAATAATGGAAAGTCATCCGCTAAATCGGACGGAAGTTCTGCGACTTTATTAGCATGTACTAACTCGCTGTCTAGTACTGCTCTGGAAGAGAAAAGCAGCCCATTGGCCGTCATTAATGATTCAAGGTTGTTTTCCATCAGCAATGCTGGGATTGATATGGTTTCAAGTATGTCACCGTCTTCCGCGATCCGAATGATGGTGTCCTCAAGGATCACTCTATCGTTTCCTGGGCTAGTGAATGGCGGAAAGCGATCCGGCTCCTCTTTGGCGTTCCATTTAAGGCGACTTAACCCCCAATATCCTCCAGCTTCTGCTGGCACTATCGAGTGGTGTGTTGGTTGGTTTACCGTCCACATTACTTGTCCGCATTGGTTGAGTTTTACACTGCCACAATACTCATAATTGAAAACTACTTCTCCTTTTGGCGTTAAATGAACGCCATGTGTATCAGTATATAGAGGAGATAACATATTACAGGTGCGGCTATCTTCATGTGGAAAATGCTTTAAGTAGTCCAGTGACCATTTTTTAACAATCGTACCATCGCGTTTAATTAGACGTATTTGGTTTTCATCATCAAAAAAACCTGACATTAATATGTAGGCATTATCCTCTGGGAGTAAATTGACCGTCACACCACCGCCTTGCCCACGGGATGGTTGCATATGCTCATAACGCGGATCCCTAGTAATATCGCCGGAAGAAACTAAATTCATTGCCATTCTAAGTTGAGGGAGAGGAAATAAGTCACTTCCATAAGAGATCAAACCGTAGACAAATCCCCCTAATACTAAAATAATGATTCTAGACAGCGTGAACAGCAGTTTAGGAAGCTGGCTGATATCAAAAAACTTTCGCATTATATTTCCTTTTTCTAGTTTATATTTCTAACTCCTAGAATAAGACTTGCCCAACCGTCACATCCGTCTGAATGCGTTTTCTAAATGGATTGTCCGTCAAGTAATACGATTTTTCTTATCTGAGCTCCACTCTGTGAAGAAGCGGTAACTCTTGAAAAGATAGGTGCTGATAGGGGTTCTGTCTAGTAATCGTAGCGATCGTGTCTGTGTGGGGGTTAGGCCTTTGAAGTAGATCAAAGCAGCTCGCTGTCCAGATTAGCTGGCCGAAAGAGCATCGCCTGCGCTAACGCTTGTATATTCTACCGAGGCATCCGATACTCTGGCATTGAACGCATATGTGCCAATCCCCTCAATCACAAGGAAATTCATGAAAACCCCAAAGAGGCTACAACCCCTTATTGAAGACGGCTTAATCGATGACGTGCTCAGCCAACTGATGAGCGGTAAAGAAGCAACCGTCTACATGGTCCGTTGTGGGTCCGATATTCGCTGCGCCAAGGTCTATAAGGACGTCGATAAACGCAGCTTCAAACAAGCGGTGCAATATCGTGAAGGCCGCAAGGTGCGTAATAGTCGTCAAGCTCGCGCCATGGAAAAAGGCTCGAAATACGGTCGTGAAGAGCAAGAAGCCCTATGGCATAACGCCGAGGTCGATGCGCTCTACAAACTGGCCCAAGCCGATGTCCGTGTACCCAAGCCTTATGGCTGCATTGATGGGGTACTGCTGATGGAACTGATCACCGACGCAGACGGCGATGTAGCACCGCGCCTAAACGATATCAAACTCACCCAAGAAGAAGCACTCGCCCATCACACGCAAATCATTCGCGATGTAGTGCGCATGCTCTGCGCTGGCCTCGTGCACGGGGATTTATCTGAATTTAACGTTCTAGTCGATCAAGATGGTCCCGTGATCATTGACCTACCGCAAGCGGTGGATGCCGTCGCTAATAACCACGCTGAATGGATGCTAGAACGCGATATCAACAATATGCGCGATTACTACGGCCAATTCGCACCCGAGCTTCTCACCACAAAATACGCCAAAGAAATTTGGGCGATCTATGAGTCGGGTAAACTTACCCCTGATACCGAATTAACTGGTCACTTTGATGAGCCGACTGAATCGGCTGATGTGGATGCGGTGTTGGTGGAGATTCAAGAAGCATTTGAAGAAGAGCAAGAGAGATTGGCGCGGATGGGAAGTGTTGAGGAAGAATGAGCCCTATTGCTTCTGGACTCGATGATTTAGAGCCTAATGATTAGGCTCTAAATGCTCTTTTAAAAACTCTGGCGCTAAATCCGCACCGTTTGACCAAACCACCGTTTCCAACTCAGGATCGACAGTAAACGACTTAAACTGATCGAGCTCTTGGAGCGGCTCAAAGATAGGGCCTTTTAGAAGGTTTGATAGATTCACCACCATCAGAGCCGTCGTCGAAGGACACCCAGATACGGTAGTCAGATACGTATTTTGCGTCTATTACATGCAGCATAACTTACTCCAATGGGGCAATGTTTATCAAAGGCTGCCCCGATCTCGCACGCTCCCAGTTTTCCTCAAGTTCGTGGCGATGTAAAGAGATCCACTCTTGCACAAACGATTCAGCACGCTTGGGTAGTTGGCCTTCTAACAAACTGCCATCAAAAACCAAATAGAGCTTCCATACCTGCATATTTGGTATGGAAATGAGGCGGATTATGATCATTAAACTACATTGCGATGATTATTCCATAAAATCGACTAATGATTGGCATAGGGCCCTCCTTAACCCAATAATTGAGAAACTATAATGCCTAGCGATTGGGTTAGGGGAATTGACAGTGATCATATGAAGGCAAGCAACGTGGGCTTGATTGGTTTTGCTTGGGGTATATCGAGGGTCAGATGAAGATTAGTTTTCATCTGAGCCCAATTGTTTAAGCCTGATAGTTAAGAAGCAACTAACGCCCGGGTCAGCGGACCGCGAAGCCGCAGGCTTCGTCAGGGCGCGAGCATACTTTGAAGAACTAGCTTCAAACCTGCCAAAACCTGTATTGTAGCGCTTATTAGTTCATCAAACAGGCTTCATTCCGTGACTCTTATCGAACATCTATCTGTCATCAAAGAAA
>NZ_FLOC01000009.1 GCF_900089755.1 Marinomonas aquimarina
TCAGAAGCTTAAAGACGGAGTGGGTACCAGCAACTGGATACATGACTCAAAGTGAAGCAAGACGAGATCTCAGTTTTTATCTTATGAATTATTATAACTGGCGCAGGCCGCATCAATTTAATAACGGGATGCCACCTGCTCAGGCAGAGAATCAACCTAATTTACTGTCCGGAATTAGTTGACCACTACAAATGCCTAGGGACAAGACTACAAAACTAAGCTCCTCCCCATTCACTTTTGTAGATAGAAAAGGGGAGGCCGGGTGGGGTTAAGCTTGCTCGCGTCCTTTCTGGACCCATTCCAATACCTGATGTTTGGTATTGATCAAATGGGCACGAAGCATTTCCGTGGCACTGGCCACGTCGCGAGCTTTAGCATAGTCAAATAGGGCTTGGTGATCGTAACGCGCTTGATCACGTTGATTGGTAATGTCGATGTGCAGCCCGACATAGCGAGTCGCTTGCAATGTCACGCGCTCAAGTAAGTTTTCGGTGAGCTGACGACCCGCCGCACGATACAAGCATTGATGGTATTGAGTATTCATAGGTCCCCAGTCCGCAACCGCACCCGCTTCGTAAGACGCGTCCATTTGTTTTAACAAGTCTTCGCAGTCGGCGAAATCCTGCTCGGTCATTTTCGGAATGGCCCGTTGAAACAAGTCCACTTCTAATAGCGTACGCAGGTCGAAGATCTCGGCGATTTCATCCAAGGTGTGTTTGGTCACCGTAGCGCCACGATTGTTTTGAAACACCACTAGACCTTCGGCATCTAAGCGTTTCAGTGCTTCACGCACCGGCATACGTGAAACATCGTATTCTTCCGCCAACATTTCTTGGCGGATCAACGCGCCTTCTTCTAAATCCCCAGAAAGAATACGCTGACGTAGGTCGGCCACGATCACATCAGGCAGGCTTTGACGTACCACAGATCTTTTCTTTATCACCCAGAGTCCCCTAGTCTGATGGGTTGGTTGCTCAGTCGTTACTCGCGAGCAAATAGAACAACCAACACGGATAGTATTCGCACATTATACCGAAAACCTATGGAAAAAAATCCACATAAGAAAAAGCCCCGCTTGCGTTGGCGACACAAGCAGGGCTTTTAGGGGACGGCAGACGGGGTCTTAGAAAGTTAAGTTCGCCGTCACATTGTAGGAACGACCTAGGCCTGGGTAACGGCCGACAGGGCTGGTATCCACACCGCGGAAGTAGTATTCCTCATCTAATAGGTTGTTAACCGAGAAGTCGACGCTAAGCGTCGTATTGTTCTGTTGGTACAACTCTTTGCTAACGTTGAAGTTCCAAACCATGTAAGACGGAATTTTACCGGTTGCTCCCGTTGCATCTTCTTCCACTGTGTTCGCATTATCCGAGTAGGCATCGCTGTAGTAGAAACCAGATAGGGTCGATAGGTAACCAGAGAAGTCGTATGTCGCATCCCAAGAGACTTGATGCTTAGACGCATAAGGCAGCTCATTGCCTTTATTCGGACCCTCTGCTTCAGACGTCGCATCGAGGTAGGTATACGCTAAACCAAGACTTAAACCCGGTACGTTTTGCGTGGCATAGCGCCCCGATAGCTCAATCCCTTGGTGGCGAGTTTCGCCAATATTAGCAAAGGTTTGCGTCGCGCTTTGCCATTGTAGCTGATCTTTGTAGTCGACTTGGAATAGGGCTGCGTTGAAGCTACTTTGTCCTTTAGTAAAGCGCGCGCCTAACTCGTAGTTCCAAGACACTTCGCCTTCTTCATCGCCCGCACCGCGTACTTGTGCAATCTGTGGTGCACGCAACGATTTCTGAGCGTTAGCGTATGCCACCCATTCATCTGTCACGTTGTAAGCAGCGGTGATCCCCGGCAGTACTTCATTGATCTGGTTCGAATCGGTCGCACCTGAGTTACGATCTTCAAAGTTCATATGAATCGACTCAAAACGCACGCCCGGCGTTACTTTCAAACGCCCATTCATGAAACCTAGCTCATCGCTCACATACGCCGCCACGGCATCGGTTTTCAGCCCCCAATCTCGTGGTACAGTAACCGCTCCTGTGTTGATATTCGTCTGGCGTAAACGATAGTCCACGTCTTCGTAGACATAGCGCATACCAAGAATCAGGTTTTGCGTTAGCGTATCTTGCGAGCCAAACGACATGGACAGCTTAGGCTCTACCCCATACACGTTAAACTCTCGTGGTGAGTTACGAATATCGGTGGAAGGCTGCGCCGGATCCGCCCAGTGACCACCTGCGGTATTGAAGCCCCAAACAAAGTTACGGGTATCGTGGTGACCAAAGGTAAGCACCTCCAGCTGTGCGCTGTTGCCCCAATCCAAGTCTTGCAGATACTTCACATGCCAGCGCGTTGCCGTGGCTTCATAATCGTCATTAAGACGTTGAGATTGTTGGCGGTCCGCCTCATAAGCAGTGGGGGACAGGGCGCCTGGCATTTCCATGTCAGAGTTATAACGTTGAATAAACGCCTGCAGCTCTTGGCTATCAGAAATCAGCCAATCCGCTTTGATATCAAAGTTGGTCACATCCGTATCAGAGTGCTCACGGTAACTGTCACCATTTAACGTATTTGCTGAGAACTGAATCCCAAAATCATCGGATAACCAGCCACCAGAGCGCAGATACAGGTTATTCATCAGATTATCGGAGTCTTCGTAAGCGCTAATACGATTACTGATTTGCGTTTCCCATTGGTTTGGAATCGGCTTGGTAACGAGGTTAATCACACCACCTACATTGTTGGGCCCATATTGTACGGCCGCACCACCGCGCACTACGTCAATACGATCTAATGTATTAAACGTAGCTGGGAACACAGACTGCCCCGTATGACCGTAAGGCGCCAATGTCAGTGGCACACCGTCCATTAAGAACTGTGCTCGTTCACTACGGCTACCGCTCAGACCACGTACCGACACATTCGGCAATACGCCCGTACCAGTCTCGTCTTGTACTTTGACGCCCGGAACGTGTTGCAATGCACCGTCAATCGACGTGGCGGCGGTTTTCTTTAATTGCTCTTGGCTCAGAACGGTACGGTTGCCAGGGTACTTGGCAACGTCCTTTTCTTCCGACGTACCAATCACACTGGATTGTACCGATAGGGTATTCAGTTCTACTGCTTCACTGGCAGCATGCGCTGATACGCCATAGGCCATGGCGTACGCTAACACCGAAAAACGTAGTGCCGCTGCAAGCTGCGGCAATTTGTCATTACTAGACATGATGGAAACCTATACTTTTGTTAAGAAGGGCTGAACAGACATTAAAGCTCGTAGTGATAGCTCACCATGAACTCTGCGGGTGCGCCGTAACCGATTGAATTCACACCCGATGTTCCATTGGTAGAACCTAGGTAATACTCTTCATCGAATAGGTTATAGGCATTCAGTTGGATACGATGTTTGCCAACATGGTAAGACGCCATGGCATCTACTAGGGTGTAATCCCCTAGAGCAACGGCTTCGTTGTTGCCAGCGAAACGATCACCCACATACTTGATGCTGGCACCAAAACGCCAAGCGTCGTCCAGCTGATAAGTGGCCCCTAATGCCGCCAAATGGTCGGATACGTCGTTTGGTTTCTTGCCGGTATCACGGTCTTCTGCATCCATATAGGTGTAGCTTGCGGTGGCACTCAATTGCTCGGTAATCTGACCGCGCATTTCCAGCTCAATACCTTGGTGGCGAGCACGGCTTTTATCGACGATAAAGCCATCTGCGTCGGTTTGCGGTTGTTCTTGCTCGATTTGGAACACTGCGGCGTTAAGCATCAAAGCGTCATCAAGCAGATAGGCTTTGGCGCCGATCTCCATCAACTCAGTCGAGAAAAACTCCGCCAGTGTTGGGCTGACAAAACTGCCGCCATAAGGCAGCTGCCAAGATTTAGCCAAGGTCGTGTAAGCGGACATATCATCGGTCAGGCGATACACCGCCCCCAAACGATAGCTGGTTTTATTGTCATCATTGCTGCTGTTCACGCCAGCCGCTGTGGTTTGATCCAACTCCATACGGTCTTGGCGTACATTTCCTGTGAACGACCAATCTCCCACCGTAATCATATCCTGTAGGTATAGGCCTAACGTTTTCGTGGTGTTTTCGCGGAAGGCAGGGAAGCCAGGATTAGGCGCGCTGGTCGCAATAGGGCTGTAGATATCTTTCGTCGGCAAGTTCGTGCGCGCCAGATTTAAGTCGATATCAATCTGGTTGTAATCGGCACCAAACAGCAATTGATGGTTATCCAATTGCCACTCCAGCTCCGATTGCAGCGTTTGGGTCGTGCGCGGATCGTAACCAAAGGTATTCACTGTTTGCGCCACTTCACCTGTATCTGAAACAGGCGTCGTTGCTTGTCTTGTACCTCGTTGTTCCAGCGTCACTCGGTTGTAAACCGCACGGTTATGCCAAGTAACATCCGGCGTCAGCGCCAATTCATCTTCGATGGCAATACGCATGCTATCAGACTCTTGATAGTCATTTAGGCTACCAAAGTAAGTGCTTCTGGACACATCCACCGGCTTACCATCGTTAGAAGGAATACCACGGTAGGGCACTAACTCCTGATGCATAAACTCCAAATCAAGGTTGACCACGTGGCCTTCAGAGGGATTAAATTGCAGTGTTGGCGCGATGAAGTAATCTTCAGAATCCACATGGTCGACAAAGGAATCGGACTGACGAATTTCCGCATTGATACGCCCATTGATGGTATCGCTGAGCTTGCCAGAACTGTCGATGGAGCCCGTCATTTGATTGTGACTGCCGTAGCTGGTGCCTAAGCGAGTAAACTCATCACCATTGGCACGTTTGGTCACCAAATTAATAATGCCACCGGCAGAGCCACGCCCATATAAGGCGCCAGCTGGGCCTTTTACGACCTCAACCTGCTCAACATTGGCCAAACTGCGGTAGGACTGCAAATTACCATCGTCGCGTAGGCCATCACGGTAAACATCGCGAATGGCATCAAAACCACGAATCACAAACTGATCACGGCTGCCTTCACCTAAGGTATTGTTTACCCCTGCGACGCCGTCCAAGGCATCCACCAAACGCACCGCACCACGATCCTGCATCTCGGTATCCGTCACCACAGATACCGACTGAGGCACATCAAGCCACTCTGCATCCGTCTTACTGCCCGATGTAGGCAGTTCCTGAGCATAACCTTTGTAGCCCTGCACCATGATCGGAATCAACATGCTTTGGCTATCTGATGTAGAGGTTTCCTGTGCACACAGCGCAGCCGATGACATAGCAATTGCTGCCGCCACAGGCGTAGCTAAGAAAGTTTTGATTCCCATTTTTTTATTTTCCGCGAACTTTAAAGAAACAATACCGCTTCACATCGAAGTCAGTTTCGACCCATCTTTAATTAATGTGAACACATATCATTACAATTCGCAAATAGAAATAAATTTCATTATCGAGTTTGTTTACATAACTTTACTTTGGTGATAGAAATGAGAATCATTGATATCTAGAAATAACACATGACCTCTTTATGCCTTAAAGGGGACCTTTTCTAACACAAGGATTCACCAATGAGCTGCGCCATTATCATCACACACGTCGTCAACGACGCCGTTATACAAGGTTTCACTCCCGCCGCCCAAGCCATCAGCGATATGACGGTGGTGATTACTGATCGCAAACTCGAGCATCTTGAAGAAGCTTCTCGCTCGGACTGCTTCGCACCAGATTTAATTTTAGAGTGCGACGTGTTTAACCCCTTGGACATCATCGATGTCATTGTTAATCAGGGCTTAAATCCCAGTATCGTCTTTTCGAACAGCGATCATCTGCAAACCTCATGCGCCCTTGTGGCAGAGTTTTTTAAACTGCCAGCAAAACCTTGGCAGACCTGCCTTACCGCCAAAAACAAACATCTCACGCGTCAATCTTTGCAAGAGTTGGGCTTACCGTCAGTGCCTTCATGGCTGATAGTAGCTCCCAGCGAATTACCGCAGGACATTGTCTTTCCAGTGGTAGCCAAACCCAAAGAGGGCGTCGCGAGTATGGATGTTGCACGCTGCGATACGGCACAACAGCTAGAAGAGTATTGCCAAGCGTTTTGGCAAAAACACCAGCATGGCGCGATTTTATTAGAACGCTTTATCGAAGGACCACTGATTACCCTTGAAACCCTTGGCGACGGTCAGGAGTTAGTTGCCATTGGTGGCTTTGATGTATCGTTGAGTGAGCCACCATATTTCATTGAAGCCAGTGCTCTTTGGAATGGCCCCATCACACGCCAGTACCGTGAAGAATGTTTGGCTCAATTAAAAGCTTTTGGCGTTGGTTTCGGTGTGTGCCACAGTGAGTTCATTATCAGTGAGTCAGGCCCCATCTTGGTAGAAGTGAACTATCGCAGTATTGGCGATGGGCGCGAATTTTTATTAGACAATCTGTCCAGTTATGGCTGGTTCCACAGCATTTTACGCCTACACCAAGGCCACGAATTGCCTGGCTCGCCTACTATTCAAGGCTCAGCTCTGATTCACTACATCGTCGCCGAGCAGGATGGCATGGTATCGCAACAACATGCGCCGTTTATCCAACAACAAGACGATGTACGCATTCAGTACCAGGTATTGAAGCATGAAGGCGAATCGTTCACCCGCAGCTTCTCTAACAAAGATTATTTAGCGCGTCTCGTACTCACTAGCCCAGTGATTAAGGATCTTAACGAAGCACTGCAGGAAGCGCTGAGCGCGATTAATGTCACACTGGTAGAGGAGGCCGTAGCATGAGCACGCATAATCCATACCTCACTCAACGCCTGATCGACACATGCCTAAGGGAAGATGTGTTCCAGATTGTTTCCCTTGGCCGTCAACCGTCTTTATTGCCGGAAGCTTTGCAAGCCTTCCACCCATTTTCATCAGATTGCTCAGTATGGTTAGAAATGGGTACAGAAGGGCAACGTGTTTATCTTCCTGTGGTAGCCACCCATTACATGCAAGACTGGTGTTACCAAGGGTCAGGTTGGTTGCTGGTGAAAGATGCTAGTGTGATCTATCAAACCCGCTACCAAGACTGGATGGCATGCCTGCAACACGCTCAAGATGAAGAGTCACAAACTTTATCGGAGCAATATTTAGAAGAACTTGAATGCGCCGAGCAACACTTAGAACTCTGCCAGCAGGCATTCGCTCAGCAAAAAGAACGCATCACCCGACCCATTAAAACGCTTGCTAACTGGGCCGAACGCGCTCTACAAGCTGATCAGATTGCGTCTTACCTCGATCACCCTTATTACCCAAGCGCACGGGCTAAATTCGGTTTCCAAGCACAAGATATGCAAACGTATGCACCAGAGTTTGCCCCAAGCTTTCATCTTAACTGGCTTGCTATTGAACGATCGTTAGTCTCTCGCACATCGGCTGCGCCTAGCTGCTGGCCAAGCTTTGAAGAGGTGGGCTTAGCGGATCATCTATCCAATACGCATGTGTTGTTTCCTTGTCATCCCATGACGTTTACAGCCCTGAATGAGCTGCCACAAGGTGTAGTGAAAGCCCCTTTAAGCTACTTAGAGGTTAGCCCCACACTGTCTGTACGCACGGTTTCCGTTAATCAAGCACCAGAGATTCATATCAAAGTACCACTGATGATGCGTACCCTAGGCAGTAAAAATATCCGCCTAATTAAGCCTTCTACCATTTATGACGGTCACTGGTTTGAGCAGTTGCTGACGCAGTTACACGATGATGACTCGGACTTACAAGGCTTGTATCGCCACTGTAATGAACAGCATGGCGCCCACCTAGGGGACAACGCATTGTTTACTTACATTGTGCGCCAATACCCAAGTGAGTCTCTACAACAGACGACGCTGGTACCTGTGGCTGCGTTAGCGTCTCCTATGCCAGATCAAAGGCTATTTTTAGAACATCTTGCGGATCAATTTTATCAAGGCGATGCGCTGGCTTGGTTTAGTGAATACGTGAACTTGTTGAACCGCATTCATCTAACGTTGTGGCTGAAATATGGCATTGCTCTCGAAAGCAATCAGCAAAATGCCGTCGTCGCCTTCAATGCCAAGGGGCCATTGACCATGTTGATGAAAGACAACGATGCCGCACGAATCTGGCCGGAGCGTTTTCTTAACAGCGGGGCACAACTGCCACAAAGCTTTGAACAGGTGCTTGATCGACGCATTCTGGTTGAGGATGAGCTGGCTCTTGGGCAAATGTACACCACCATTACCTTGCAGCTTGATATCGCTGCGATCATTGAAGCGATGGCGGCGGCTCAGCTTGCCTCTTGCGCGTCTTTGTATGCCCAAGTGAGCCAATCTATTCGTGATGTGCTATCGGATTTATCAGCGCAAGGCTGCGACACAAGGCTGGCGGAGCAGTTGTTATTCGAAGAATCGCATCTGTACACCAAGTCGTTGCTGAGTTCAGGCAGTTTGTTGTCAAAACAAGCCTCCGGTGCGGCGGATATTAATAAGTTCTATGGCCGCAGTGCGCCTAACTTTCTGCGTGAAGATGCGTTTCCATTGGCGTCGATACAGCCTTCTACATCCTCTTCTGTTGTTGAGCAAGCATGTCCACCAATCGACTGATTTACAGTGTCTTGCTATGCCACTTCGTCGCCGCGATGGCGGCGCTTGGCATGCCACTGTTTTTACCTTATGTGCTGCCACAGCTTGAGGCAGAAGTGTCGTTAGAGTGGGCAGGAATACTGTTCGTTTTGCCGACCTTGTGTACGGCACTGGCGGCACGCTTTTGGGGACGCTTTGCTGATCGTTTTGGGCGGCGCTTATCGCTGCTCAGAGCACAGCTTGGTCTAGCGCTTGGCTTTTGGCTCTGTGGCAGTGCCACTAGCCTTGAAACCCTGATGCTTGGGTTAATCATACAAGGTACGTTTGGCGGTGCCATGGCCGCGTCGAATAGCTACTTAGCCAGCCAAATCGACAGCGCACCTTTATTGAGTAAAACACTGAATAAGACCCAGCTTTCGGCACGTTTAGCGTTAGTGGTCGCACCAATCAGCTTAAGTATGATCTTGATTTATCAATCGGCTTTAGAGGCTTATCTATATCTGGCGCTGTTGCCTTGTCTAGCCTTTACATTGACTTTGAGCCTCCCTAAAGATCAGCCTAGTCTCAGCCCTAAGCACGCACCCAAAATCAAGCTGACCAGTCAAACCCCACCTAAGGCAAAACTGTTTTTTATCCAGTTTTTATTTGCCTTTTCCATGGTGCTGACTTTCCCGTATTTTGCCGTGTTTAGCCAAATGAGGGGCTTGCAAGACACCTTCTGGATCAGCGTGTTGTATGCCTTACCTCATTTAATGTACTTACTGCTGGCAGGCTATGCTCACCGTGTCATTTGGTCTTACCAAAAGACGCTGTTACTTGGGCTTAGCGGCCTTGCTATAACCTACTTTATGCATCTGATTCCCAGTCTTTCCATACTGGTATTGGCGCGCATAACCTTTGGTATCTCGATGGTGCTGTGTTTCCACGGTTTACATATTGGTCTGTCGCACAATCTAGACCGCCAGCACAGCGGCCGTATCTTCGCCACATTTGATGCCATGTCTAAATGGGGTGGAGTGGTCGCGGGCAGCATCGCGGCCTTGTTTGCTCACTATGAGCTCATACCACCACTCTTTCTCGTTGCAGGATGTAGCGTTCTGCTTGCAGGCCTCAGCTTATTTATTACAGCACCTCATACCGTTTGCACTGAGCAACCAGCACGTTTAAACCGTCTGCGCTGCACCATAAAAGGATTAAAATAATATGAATGCTATCCCTCTACATACCGCGCTCAACCAAGAGCGGGTGCAACAACAAGCCATTACTTGTTTACTTAACTGTTACTTACGTGAATACGCATTGCCACACCAGCATGTTGAATGGCCTGCTCAAGATCACAGTTTGCCTCTTGCGTTACGTCATCATCCTACCCCTTGTTTGTTGATCCGTTTTCCCCATTCAGAAGGGGTATTAGCTGATGGCAAACTAGCTATCCAAGTCCGCTATTTCAGCGCCTTAGGTAAAGCTCAATTTGTTGGCCGTCCATGGCTAAATGTGATGGGGCGCGGTTGGACAACGATAGATGCCGAGCAAACCCTACAATGGTTACTGGCGTTTTTAAGTCAGCAACTTAGTATTTCCTTCAATCATGAATTGATGGCACAACTGCGTAACAGCCTAAATGTTACGGAATACTTTATTGCCGCAGAGCATAAAGCGGAAACAGATCGCGCAAGCCGTAATGCGTTTATCGACTCTGAGCAATCCCTGCTCTGGGGCCATGCGTTTCACCCAACTCCTAAAAGCCGAACTGGGATTTCGCTGGAGGAACTGTATGCTTGCTCTCCTGAGGTCGGTTCTGAAGTCCGCTTATATTGGTTTTATATTGATAAAGCTTTGCTCAAAATTCAGGGGCCAAAAGACTCAGACCCAGCACCATTACGGGCATTAGAGTATTTACAACCACGCCCTCATGACACCAATCAGCCGGCCTCTGATGATTACATTTTGTACCCTTGTCATCCATGGGAGGTGCAATCTGTACTCAATAATCCATTAGTGGAAAAAGCCATTGAGCAAGGACTGATTAAGCCTCATGGTCAAGGCGGCGTTGCGCTACATCCAACGTCTTCCGTTAGAACCCTGTATCATCCAGAGCTGGAATGGTTTCCAAAGTTCTCCATCAATGTTCGTCTGACGAACTGTATTCGCAAAAACGCGTGGTATGAGCTAGAAAGTGCAGTACAACTGACTCAATTGCTCAAACCGATTCGCGAGAAAGAGCAATTAGCGAATCCGCTGTTTCAAATAATGATCGAGCCTTACGCGACAACGGTAGATCTGTCGGCTATCGCTGCCACTGAACTGGACGCAGCGGTCTTGGCACAAGAGTCGTTTGGTATCTTATATCGTGAAAACTTTAGCCTTCCCGAAACAGACTACTTGCGCCCGACATTAGCGGCCGCGTTGTTTGCCCATGACAGGTCCGGTAACAGCCTGATTGCTAAACACATTAGTGACACGGCCAGCCAGCGTAATACCTCATATCAAAGTACTGCCAAGCTATGGTTCGCCCAATATATAAAATGCCTGTTACCGGGTGTTTTTAATTACTTCTTCAAGCATGGGGTAGCATTTGAACCACACTTGCAAAACACCTTAATTGGCTTTGACGAAGGCTTCCCATGCAGCGTCTATATCCGCGATTTGGAAGGCACTAAACTGCTGCCAGAGCACTGGAGTCTAGCAAGCTTATCTTCGCTGTCAGAAAGAGCTCAGCAATCGGTTTACTATGCCAGAGAGCAAGGCTGGAATCGAATTGCATACTGCTCATTTATTAACAATATTAGTGAAGCGATTTTCCATATTGCCAATGGCAGTTTGACGTTAGAACTAAGTCTGTGGCGCATCGTTCGCACGCAAATAGAAGACTGGCAAGCAATCAATGGCGCCCAACCGGAGCTGGTAACGCTACTCGCAGGCGGTCATATTCCAAGCAAGAACAACTTCACTACCCGCTTGATGCAGCAATCGGATAAAGAGTCCGGCTACACCCATATTCCATCCCCTTGGCACTAGGATTCCCTTATGACGACGAATTCATTACCTCATCACATAGCAGACGCCATCAATCAACTCGGACAAGATAGATCCGATGGTCCCTTGTGTTGCTATCTTTTTGACCTAGAGGCGTTGCGCAATCGTATCCGTCAAATGAGCGAAGCTTTACCCAGTAATGTAGCGCTATTTTATGCGGCAAAAGCGAACCCTATGCCAGAGATTCTCGCCACACTAGCCCCCTATGTAGCGGGCTTTGAAGCGGCTTCAGGGGGAGAACTGGCCCATTTAGCGCAGCAAGATCATCATAAACCATTGATCTTCGGAGGGCCGGGGAAACTAGAAAGTGAGCTAAAAACCGCCTTAGAACTGGGCATAGATGCCATTCATGTGGAAAGCCTCACAGAGCTAAAACACTTGATTCGCTTAGCCAAAGCACTTGATTGCCAAGCACCGATCTTTTTACGCATGAACATAGACATTGGCAGCATCACGCTAAGTAAGCTTGCCATGGGGGGACGCCCCACACCGTTTGGCTTGGATAGTGACGAGTTAGAACACGCCATTGCGTTAATCCAACAAAACCCTTGTCTACAGCTAAAGGGCTTTCACTTCCATTTGATGTCTCACCAGCTCGAAGTAGATAAGCATCTAGCCTTAATGAAATGCTATTTTGATGCCGTAAAAGCTTGGCAAGCTCAGTATCAACTTCCTCCGCTGGCCATAAACCTAGGTGGCGGAATGGGCATCAACTATACGCAACCGGATCAACACTTTGATTGGCTAAATTTCTGTGAGCGCCTAACACAGCTTATCCAGCAAGAGGGTATGGCTGACACACCATTGCGCTTTGAATGTGGCCGCTTCATTAGCGCGCCATGTGGTTACTACGTTACAGAAATCATTGATTTAAAAAGAAACCTAGGCGAATACTTTGCTGTTTGTCGTGGTGGCACACACCACTTTAGAACGCCAGCCGCACAATCCCATAACCATCCATTTGTTATCATCGATGGTAACATTCAGGATTTTTCTGAAGAAAAGATAACAGATGAATTGGTCACACTTGTGGGTCAGCTGTGCACACCGAAAGATGTCTTTAGCCGCGCGCAATCGATTGCTGAGCTTAAGATAGGCGACTACGTGGTCTTTACCCTCGCAGGAGCCTACTCCTGGAATATCTCCCATCAGAATTTCTTAATGCATCCAGCGCCAAAGTTTCACTACCTAAACTGAGCAAGTTAAGCCACACGATAGCTTAGCTTGCCGTGACGAGCGCCTTTGGAATACCCCCTAAAGACGCTCGTATTTTTCATACAACCTATTGCTGCAAAATACGTTCTAAATCGGCCGCAATGCCTTCCGCAGCCAGAATGCCGCGATTTAATGACCACAATGCTGGCGAGACTGGCACAACCTGTTGCTGTTGCACGGCGCTTAAGACTGAAAATAAAGGTGTTTCACGCCAGTCATCAAGTGCCGTATGCTCACCATAAGCACCAATCAGTAGCCAATCTGGATTCAAACTGAGCAACATTTCTAAACTTGTTTGTACGTAGGGAGCGTCTGGGGAGGCCGCCATTGAGCTAGGAAAACCCAATGTGTCTAAGACACCTGCGGCATAGGAGGTCGGTCCGTGCAGCCAGACGCCGCGGGCGCTCGCGATGGCAAATTGAATGGTGGCTTGATTAGCGTAGGGGGCGAGCTTTTCACGATATTGCGTCATGGTGCGCTTATGCTCTGCTAATCGCTGCGCCATCAGTGGCTCTCGACCGACCGCTTGAGCGATCTGCTGGGCCGTTACTAGATTCTCTTGATAAGTTTCCCCACGACTTTTCAACAGCAGCGTCGGCGCTATCTTGGCAAGGCCATCATAGGCGGCCCTGTGGCGTTCGGAATCGGCAATAATTAGATCTGGCTTAAGTGCTGCAATCTGTTCCAAATTAGGCTGGGCTCTAAGACCCAACGACACCCAAGGAGCAATACGCGCCTTCACCTCAGGCAACAATATGTTTGGATTGTTGTCATCCGCAATGCCAATAGGAGAAATTCCTAACACGGCAAGACTGTCCACAAACGATAGCTCTAGCGCCACAATACGTTTGGCTTGCTCTGCTAATTCCAACGCATGCTGTTGAACGGAAGTTTGGTTTTGAGCACATGCCATCGGCACCCATAAAGCGAAACCTAGCGCTAAACAACGCAACACCAAGCGAGAAATCATAAAAAGTCCTTACGTAAAAGAGTCGATATAAATGACACTTATTTTCATTTATATTAATTGCTATCACTCATTCCTACCACTCACTTTAAAATTATCGACCTGAAGTCTAACGCTGCTGAAAAACTGCGTTCAGCAGGGTCTATATTTGTATGCACGCAGTAGGGATTTCTAATGTTTGAGTCACATCAAACAAAGCATTGATAGCTTCACATTTTTTCCTGTGTATCGATCTCCTACTATCCAACCATTACGAACAAAAAGTGTTCGAACATACATATCTCATTATGAGTCTGGAGTTATTATGCAAGTAACATTAGCTCAACCAAACCTACTGAAAAACCAATCTTATGTGAACGGTGAGTGGGTCGCGGCTGATTCTGGTAAAACTTTCGCGGTGATCAACCCGGCAACGGGCGAACACATTGTTGACGTAGCTGACGTAGCAGCGGACGAAACAACACGCGCTGTGGAAGCAGCTAATGCGGCACAAAAAGCATGGCAAGGTAAAACGGCGAAAGAGCGTGCCACGCTGCTACGCAAGTGGAACCAGCTGATTCTTGATAACCAAGAAGATCTCGCCAAGCTAATGACTCTAGAACAAGGTAAACCGTTCGCAGAAGCGAAAGGCGAAGTGCTATACGGCGCGTCTTTCATTGACTGGTTTGCTGACGAAGCACGTCGTTTGTACGGAGATGTGATTCCATCTTTCGCCAACGACAAGCGTGTCCTAACAATCAAGCAAGGCGTGGGCGTTGTGGCAGCGATCACCCCTTGGAACTTCCCAATTGCCATGATTACGCGTAAAGCCGGTCCTGCACTAGCAGCGGGCTGTACGATCGTAATCAAACCATCTGAAGAAACACCTCTTTGTGCTCTTGCGCTTGCCGAGTTGGCGCATCAAGCGGGCATCCCAGCAGGTGTTTTGAACGTGGTAGTGGGTACAGATGCTAAGTCAATTGGCGGTGTACTAACTGGCAACCCTATTGTGCGTAAATTGAGCTTCACTGGTTCTACGCCAGTTGGCAAATTGTTGCTATCTCAATGTGCGCAAACGGTAAAACGCACCTCCATGGAGCTAGGCGGCAACGCACCTTTCATCGTATTCGACGACGCAGATCTCGATGCGGCAGTAGAAGGCGCGATTGCTTCCAAATATCGCAACGCAGGCCAAACCTGTGTTTGTGCCAACCGTATCCTTGTTCAAGACGGCGTGTACGATGCTTTTGCTGAGAAATTGGCAAAGCGCGTGGCTGAATTCAAGACTGGTAACGGTTTCACTGAAGGCGTAAACATCGGTCCTTTGATCAACAAAGCAGCGGTAAACAAGGTTGAAGAGCTTGTCAACGACGCAGTGAGCAAAGGTGCGCAAGCATTAGTCGGCGGTACGAAAGCAGAGCAAGCGGGCGAGCAATTCTTTGAGCCAACCATCCTTACGGGTGTAACACCTGACATGACCATCTTCTCTAGCGAGATCTTTGGTCCTGTGGCTCCGTTGTTCCGCTTTAGCACAGAAGAAGAAGCAGTAGCGATGGCAAACAATACCCCATTTGGTTTGGCATCTTACTTCTATTCCCAAAATATCGGCCGTATCTGGCGTGTTTCTGAAGGTTTGGAATACGGCATGGTCGGTGTTAACGAAGGCATTATTTCCAGCGAAGTGGCACCGTTTGGTGGTGTGAAAGAGTCTGGCAGTGGCCGTGAAGGTTCCAAGTACGGTATCGACGAGTACGTGGAAGTGAAATATCTATGCATGGGCGGCATTAACTAAGCCGCCCAATTGCCCGCCAGTGTCATACAAAGCAGTGCTTTGGTAGCTGTGCGATAGCAAGCATAGCCCATGGAGGGGCGGTGCTGCTATCACACAGTCTGCCGAGAGGACTGATCGCTTGACGTGACATTGCTCGCACCTAATTAAGAGAGAACAAGACAGATGAACAACGCTAGCTTACAAGAACGCAAAGTAAACGCCATTGCACGCGGCCAAGGCAACATGGCCCCAGTCTACGTAGACCGTGCTCAAAACGCTGAAATCTGGGACGTTGAAGGCAACCGTCACATCGACTTCGGTGCCGGTATCGCGGTAGTCAACACGGGTCACAACCACCCGAAAGTAAAAGCCGCTGTGCAAGCGCAACTTGAGCGTTTCACACACACTTGTGTGATGGTTAGCCCATACGAGTCTGCGGTTGCGCTGGCAGAAAAACTAAACGCTGCCGCGCCAGGTAACACGCCGAAAAAATCTATCTTCGTTACTACTGGTGCAGAAGCGGTTGAGAACTGTGTGAAAATCGCACGTGCTTACACCGGTCGTCCAGGTATCATCGCATTCAACGGTGGCTTCCACGGTCGTACCAACATGACCATGGGCCTAACGGGCAAAGTAAACCCTTACAAAATTGGTTTCGGTCCTTTCCCAAGTGATATCTTCCACGTGCCATACCCAAATGAATACCTAGGCATCACTGAAGAGCAAGCACTTGCTGACCTGCAAATGCGCTTCACTTGTGACATCGAGCCTTCTCGTGTGGCTGCGATCATCATCGAGCCGGTACAAGGTGAAGGTGGTTTCTACATCGCTTCTGCAAGCTTCATGCAGAAACTTCGCGCGCTATGTGACGAGCACGGCATCCTGTTGATCGCGGACGAAATCCAAGCGGGCTTCGCTCGTACAGGTACGATGTTCTGCCACGAGCAAGCCGGTATCGAAGCGGATCTTATGACAGCAGCGAAAGGTATCGCAGGGGGGTTCCCAATCGCTGCAGTAGTCGGTAAAGCAGACATCATGGACGCACCCATCCCTGGTGGTCTAGGCGGTACGTACGGTGGTTCTCCAGTGGGTTGTGCAGCAGGTCTTGCAGTATTCGACGTGATCGAAGAAGAAGGTCTATGTGAGCGTGCTAACCAAGTGGGCGCGCGTTTCGTTGAGCACCTAAAAGGTCTACAAGCGGACTACCCACAAATCATTGGCGACATCCGTAACGCGGGCGCCATGATCGCGGTTGAATTCGTACACGACGGTGACGTAAGCAAGCCATACCCAGAACTAGCGAAAAACCTATCGGCAAAAGCCGCAGAAAACGGTCTAGTGCTACTTTCTTGTGGTATCCGCGGCAACGTTATCCGCTTCCTACCAGCATTGACAATTGAAATGGAAATCATCGATGAAGGTATGGAAATCTTCAAGCGCATCTTCAAAGAGCTTGTGTAAGATTTCAGTTTTAACGGACGAGTCCACCTAGACTTCCGTTCACAAGGCATCGCCCCTAGGTAGTTTGTCTTGAACTTTAGGCCCCCATTTTCGCGGATGGGGGCTTTTTTTATGGTGACAGAAAAGATGATTGGGGATTAGTAGGGTGCAGATTCCGACTTATCTTGCGCCAGATGTTCGCGCAGCACTTGCAGGAACAGCTCACGGGGCTTGTTTGGCTGAGCGGTTTTCTTATAAATCACTGCCATACCAAGGGTGTAGTGTCGATACTGGGTCGCCACCGCCACAATCTCACCGCGCTCAACGTAGTCTTTGGCATAGGCTTCTGGCAAAAAGCCGATGTAACGCCCAGATAGAATCAACGCCAAACGTGTATCGTAAAAGTACGAGATCGCCGATAGATTCATATTGGAAATTTGCTCACTGACGCCCTCGTGGGGTTTTAAACCAGCATGGGTTGCAGGGAAGGTGTCCACTTGTGCCACCTGATCCGCTTCCGACAGGCTCGCCAGCGGGTGAGTCTTCGCCACATAAACATGGCAAGCATCACTGTATAAATGAATATACTCCAAGCCATCCAGCTTACGGTGATAGGGAATAAAGCCCACATCCGCTTCATCATTAAGAATGGTGCGCTCAATTTGCGCCATGGAGGAGATGCTGGTATTCAGGGTCACCTCTGGAGCAAGGTCGGTAAAATCGCCAATCAGTTCTGGCATGCGACAACGTGGATCTAGGCTTACCGAATCAGACAGGGCGATGCGTAAACGACCCGTTAAGCTGGCATTGAGGTTGTTCACCGTAATGCGGAAGGCATCTAGGGACTCCAGCAAGGTTTCCGTCATTTGATAAATGATTTCGCCTTCTTGGGTCAGCGAGAAGCCGCCACGGCCACGCTTACAGAGGGTTAAGTTAAGGCGCGATTCGAGATTGGAAATGTGTAAGCTAATGGTCGAACGGCCAATGTTCAACATGGTTTCCGCCGCTGAGAAGCCGCCACAATCGACCACGGTTTTAAACACTTTTAATTGCTTGATCTCGTAGTCGCCTACTTGTCCCAGCGAATAATTGTTCGCACTCATCACACCCCCTAACGGCTTAGCTTACGCGTTATCTCACTTCAGTATATCCGATCTATCGCACTAGCCACATGACTAACTGCTTGTCCTGTACAGCCTTATTTATTGTGCCCAAGGACTAAGTTTGGTCAATGCCTAACTTTAGGTTTAGACGTTAACGTTTCATTCAGCGCTGGGCTTCTCTAAGGTGGAGACACTGAAATGCAGCAATAGCATCACCCTCTGGTTGATGCATTTCAGTATCACTTAAGAAGACCCTTTCATGCTTCTTAACTGAGAATCTTCGTACTTTCTTCTGGCCCGAATCATATTCGGGCTTTTTTTTTAATGCTCTTTACACAAAGCTGATATAGTTTCCATCTTACATGTTGATCTCTGATTAGGAGTTGTTGTGTCGCTAAAACTTTCTGTACGCCAAAAGCTGATCGCTATATTAGTACTGGTATGTGTGGGCTTCGCAGGCTTTGGTCTGTATGCGGTGATGAACTTCCAGCAAATGCAGCAAGCCGGTTTAAAAGCCAACCGCATTGCCGATGCCTACGCGCAACTGAGCAATCTAGAAATTAATCTGCTCAAATTTGAACGCCACGCAGAAGATCCAGATGGCTATGGCATTGCTAACCTACATCAAGAACTGAACGATCTGTCACAACAAGATGCCTTGCAACAGGCCTTGGCTAACCCTTTCTTAGACAATCAAGCCAAGCAGAACATTCGTACCCTGGAGCAAGATCTGCCGAACTACCTAGACAGCCTAAATCAGTCATTAGATCTGATGCAGACCTTGGGTACCAACAACCAAACAGGGGCGTTATTAGCGCTGAATAACGAAGCCGCAGCGGCCGAAGAAAAGCTTAAGCTGCTGGCACGTTTCGCATCGACCTTCAAAGAAGTACGAACCAAAGAGAAAGACTTTTTGGCCTACACCAGCGCTGATAGCCAAGCGGCTTGGTTCGCAGCACTGGATGTACTGGTCGAGCAAGTCAATGAAATCGGCTTTGGCGATGTCTTTGGTCCGCTATTGGATCAGTACCGCGCTGCCGCCATGCCTGTTGCCGAGACGGCTTTGGCGCTGCAAAGAGTGAAAAATCAGCTAGCACAAATGCGTGAGCAAAACTCGCAACGACTGAACCAGACCACGGAATACCTGAAAGCACCGCTATTACAGCAAGCCCAACAGGAAGCCCATGAGACCGCTAGCAACGCACGTCTGAATCTGATCATTGGTGGCGTCGTACTGACACTGCTGATTGGTGCCATCATCGCGACCATGATTCATAATTTAAGCCAGAAGATTCAAACCATCTTGCAACGTCTACAAGAAGTGTCGGCGGGTAAACTACTGCGCCACAGCGAGCAAGGTTTGAACCGTAACGACGAAATGGATCAAATCCTGATCACTTCGAACGTGATGACGGACAGTTTGAGTCAGCTGGTTGGGCAACTGCGTGCCAGCAATGAAATCTTGGTCAGCACCGCGGATCGTTTAAGTGATGATGCCTTTACCATTGTGTCTAGCAGTGAGCAGATTCGTGATCGCAGTAACACCTTGGCCACGGCAACGGAAGAGATCTCTCATACCGCCGCCGATGTCGGCAATATGACGCAACAGGTTAATGATGCCACCAACCATGCCCACCAATCGGCACAGTCCGGTGCGACCGTGATTGGTGATGCCATCAATTCCATTCAAGCAGTGGCCGGCTCGATTGAACACACCCATGGCATAGTGGCCAAACTGGGTGAGCGTTCGAAAGAAATCGATTCCGTGATCGACCTAATTGTCGGCGTGGCCGAGCAAACTAACCTACTGGCCTTGAACGCTGCGATTGAAGCGGCACGTGCCGGTGAAGCGGGTCGCGGCTTTGCCGTGGTGGCCGATGAAGTGCGTACTTTGGCCGAGCAAACCGTGCAAGCCACCAGCAGCATCACCAGCAAAATTGAAGGCATTCAGCAAGAAACGCAGCAGGTGATTGCAGCCATGGCCACCAGCCTAAAACAGGTGGAAGAGGGCAAACAAAAGGGTGAAAGTGCCGTACAAACCATCCGCCAAGTAGAACACCTAACGTTGGATGCGGCGCAGCATACGCAAACCATTTCCTCTGCCATTCAAGAGGTAGTGTTGACGACTCAGACCATGGCCAAAGACATGGATGATATTGCCCAAAGTATCGAGCACAACTACAACGCGACCCACAACATCAAGTCTTCAGGGCAAGAGATCCACGACAATGTCTCCAGCCTGACACGTCAAATCGCGCAATTTGAAATTAACTAGTCATTCATTTTTTAGAATGAATCACGACAGAAAAGGGGAAGCATGGCTTCCCCTTTTTCTTGATCAAAACGCACTATAACGGTGCAACCTTTCCTCGCCTTATCGCTGAACAATTTTTAACCAAACTGTTTCCCTAGCTCAAATAGAAAATGCTTTAATAATCAAATTGCTAGATGCCCATTTGAAATCATCCAAGTGACATGATTTGGCACCAAAATTGGGCATGTCGATATTTCTCTATCGACTATACTTCTGATTTATAACGACTTTTAAAAAAGCTGAAATTGTTTGATCACGACAAAACTTTAGGTGGATTTTGTACGGTTTAATTTGTGCAAGCTTTTTGGAAGTATCCATTGCCAAGCCGCCAACGTCGGGGAGGACGTGGCTAAATTAGCAACTCTCATTCAAGAGGTTACTCATGTTAAAGACTCTACAAAAAGTAAAAAAACATTTAGTTGCGAGTTCTCTTGCTGTCGCGTTAGGCGCTGGCGCAGTGGCAACTTCGGCTCATGCAGCAGACCAAAACTGGCGTTTCGCCAACCTATACGGTCGTGGCACAGCCTTTGGTGAAATCTACGAAAACCTAGCAAAAAACATCGAGCAAAACACAGACGGCGCAGTCAGCGTACAAGTGCTTTACTCAGGTGAAGGTGTGGGTACAACAGGTATCCTAGGTGCGGTGAAATCTGGTCTAGTGACCATGGGCGCCCCCTTCCAATCCATGCACGCAGGTGAGCTACCAGCAGGTGTGGTTGAGATCGGTCTTCCAGGCGGTACAGACAACACTGATGAGCTTCACGAATTGTTCTACGACAAAGGCTGGGACAAAATCCTGACTGAAGCGTACGGTTCACAAGGTCTAGTATGGCTTGACCCATACATTCAGCCACCGGTTTACATCATCACCAAAGAGCCAATCAACTCAGTTGAAGACTTCCAAGGTTTGAAAATCCGTGCGCCAGGCGCATACGGTAAGTTCCTACGTAACCTAGGCGCTTCTCCAGTATCGCTAGCTTGGTCTGAGATCTATACTTCGCTATCTACTGGCGTTATCGACGGCTCGATCGGTTCTAACATGATCGACCACCGTGACGGTAACCACGTAGAAGTGGCGCAATACATGTACAAACTGCCGCTAGCAGGCGCACAAGTACTGCCAATCGTTGTTAACCGCAACGCTTGGAACAAGCTAACTGACGAGCAGAAAGAAGCAGTTCGCACTGCGACTAAGACGCACGCTGAAGAACAGCTAACTAAGTCTAAGCTGTGGGAAGCGGAAGCGGTTGCTGAAATGGAAGCAAAAGGCTTGAAATGGTCTCCAGAGCCATCTGCAGCGGACAAAGAAGCATGGGCTGCAGCAGGTGCTGGCCTATGGGACGAATACGCTGCCTCTGATGAGTACAGCAAACGTCTAATCGATGTACTTCGCGCTGAACAGAAGTAATCGACTCTCCCTGTAGAGGCGAGCGCCCGTGCGCTCGCCTTTTTTGTTTAATCTCGAGGTACATTTCCATGTTATTGACTGCGATGAGGCTTTATTGCCGTGCGGTCCACCGAGTGGTGGAATTCGTCGGTAAATCTGTTTCTTATGTCATGCCAGCCTTGGCGTTTGTCGTAGCTTTCGAAGTATTTTCTCGCTACTTCCTGAATAAGCCGACCATTTGGGCTTATGACCTATCTTTGTTTATGTTTGGCTACATTGCCGCGTTAGGCGGTGCCTACGCACAGCAACGCCGTGGCCATATCAACGTAGACATTCTCTACAACAAAGTATCACCACGAATTCGTAGTTTATTTAACCTATTCTCATTTGCACTAGGTATGTTTTTCCTAGTGATTGTCTGCAAAATGAGCATTGGTAAGTTTGAAGAAGCTCTTGAGTTTAACTACCGTCGTCAAAGTGAGTGGGCGCCACAAATGCACCACTTTTGGGTCATGATTTCCATTGCCAGCGCGCTGCTGATCGCACAACTTTCAAGCGATTGGTTAGACGATGCGGTTCACCTGTTTACTGGTAAGCGTCTACTGCCAGAATACCATTACGACGACGAGGATGACGCATAATGATCAGTATCGAACTCTTAACTGGCATTTTGCTGGTTTGTATTTTAGTCAGCTTCGCCCTAGGTGCTCAGATCGGTTTAGCACTTGGCGGTATCGCCATGGCGGTTGGCTACCTCACCTGGGGGGATGCACTGTTCAACGTGATCCCGACCACGCTGGAAGGCACCTACTTCAGCTTTATCCTGCTCGCGATTCCTCTGTACATCTATATGGGTCAGCTGCTGACACGCTCAGGTATCGGTGATGCCATGTTCAGCGCCAGCCAATTGGTGATTGGTAAAGTCCGTGGTTCCTTAGCAATCAGCGTGATCATCGTTTGTTCGATGATTGGTGCCATGGTCGGAATCATCGGTGCCGGCATCATGACCTCAGGCAGTATCGCACTGCGTCCTATGCTGGAGCGTGGCTACGACAAACGTCTAGCACTGGGTGTGATCATGGCCGGTGGTGGTCTAGGTATCCTGATCCCGCCAAGTATTCCAATGATCATGTTTGCATCGTCTACACAAAACTCTGTGGGTCGTATGTTTATCGGTGCCTTGGTGCCAGCCTTGATTACCATCATCCTGCTGATTACTTACGTGGTGATCTCTTGTAAGTTGAACCCGAAGAAAGCGCCGCTGGATAAAGTACCAGAAGTACCGCAAACCACTAAGCAAAAGCTTCTAACGATGCGTGACGGTGGTTTGTCATTGCTACTGATCGTGGCCGTACTGGGCAGTATCATCATGGGTATTGCAACGCCAACCGAATCCGGTGCCATTGGTGTAGTGGGTGCCATCATCCTAGCGATCTTCTTTAAACGCTTTAAACCTAAGATGGTACAAAGCGCGGGCCTGCGTGCGGCGGTACTGGTCAGTGTGGCGATGTGGATCATCTTTGGTGCCACCGTCTTCAGTAACTTCCACCTATTGATGGGTGTGCAGAACATGGTCGCGGGCTTTACTCAAGATCTTGGCTTACCACCAATGATGGTGATCGTGCTGTTCCAGATCATCATGCTGTTGCTGGGCTTTATCATTGATGAGTTCATCATCGTTTTGATGTGTGCGCCGATCTTCACACCGATTGCCGTGTCACTCGGCTTTGACCCAATCTGGTTTGGTATCTTGATGATTCTGAACATCGAAATCGCGGTACAAACACCGCCCTATGGTTTCGCACTGTTCTATCTAAAAGGTATCGCACCGCAAGGCATCACCATGCTGGACATCTACCGTTCAGTAACACCGTTCGTATTGATCAAGCTGTTGGTGTTGATCATCGTAATGTTCAACCCAGAACTGGTTACTTGGTTGCCTGACAAGCTAATGAATTAGCGAGCTTAGCTTGTTCTTTTCTCGAGTATAAAACGCAAAAGGCAGCTCAAATTGAGCTGCCTTTTTCATTTCTGGGTAAACCGATCAATGTGCTGAATTAGCTTTTCCCATTGTCGTCATCTGTTTGTTTATACCAATCCAACACCACTGGCGTGATCTCTGGCCCAGCGACAATAAAGTGGCCATTGAGTAGGGTAGAACGCTGGTTATAACGAAACGGCTTGCCGCTCGGAGCCACCAACTGACCACCGGCCGCTTCGATAATCGCTTGCTGTGCAGCGGTGTCCCACTCACTGGTCGGACCACGACGCAGGTGCAAATCGGCAATGCCTTCGGCAATACGACAACCTTTTATCGAGCTGCCTTTAGGCAGCTCGCGCACTTGTTCGTAGGTTTCTTTAAGGGTTTCTTTTAAATCGTCCGGTAGAGCAGGCCCATGGCTGCGACTGGTCATGGCGACGATGGGCTCACGCGGTTCACGTAGCGAAATCGTTTCCAATTCGTCCATATGCCATTTCAGTGCACAAGGCTCTAGTCCGCGCCAGCTTTCCGTGACCCCAAAATAACCTTCTTTCGTGGTGGGTAAGTAAACAATGCCCAGCACTGGCTTGCCATCACAGACCAGGGCAATGTTGATGCTGAATTCACCATTACGCTTGATAAACTCTTTGGTGCCATCTAATGGATCCACCACCCATAGCTGCGTCCAGTTCTTGCGCTCTTCAAACGACACCACCGCTTCTTCGGAAAGAATCGGAATCTCTGGCGTCAGCACTTGCAGACCCGCCATAATGATACGGTTGGCGGCAATGTCAGCGGCTGTCACAGGACTATCATCAGATTTATGCTCGACACCAAGGTCGGCTTTCTGATAAATCTCCATGATTGCATCCGCGGCATCGTGTATTATTTGTTGCAGTGCCTGAAAAGTAGGGTGACGACTTACATCCATCATAATGGTACTAATTCTTTTGTTTCATCAATCGTGTGTCTAACTTATGAGTAAAGCAGAAAAACAGTCAGAATCACAAGCAGTAAGATTAGATAAATGGCTCTGGGCTGCGCGTTTTTTCAAAACCCGTACACTTTGTAAGGAAGCCATCGACGGCGGCAAAGTGATGTACAACGGCGCTAAGGGTAAAGCCGCTCGCACGGTTGAAATGGGAGCCTTGATTACCATCCGTAAAGGCTGGGATGAAGTCACGGTTGAGGTGCAAGGATTAAGTGAACAGCGCCGTGGTGCGCCGGAAGCGCAAAAGCTGTACACCGAGACCCAAGACTCAATTGAGAAACGTGAACGTCGTGCAGCGGAGCATAAGTCGTTTGGCGGACGTATCATGGCTGACCATCGACCCAACAAAAAAGAGCGTCGTGATATCCAACAGCTTAAGCGCGATATATTCAGCTCTAACTAAGGTTGCCTTGGCGCAACCTTTCTCATGGGGCACATTGATAGTGCCCCTGAGCATTGACCACCATCCCAGACAGCTCTAACTCCATCAGGGTTTGCGACAAATCCGCCGCCCCCATTCCAGTCTTGCGAATCAAAGCATCAAAGTCGAACGCCTCTCGCTCACGGCTAAGAACCTCTAACAAGCCCGTGGCTGAACGTGACAAGTTTGACGCATCTACCTCCTCTGAAAGTGTCGTTCCCGCCTCAAGGGCTGGCTGACGCAGAGCTCGTGGCAGTTCCGCCATGATGTCATCAATACTCAAGACCAAGCTGGCCCCCTGACGAATGAGTTGATTGGTGCCACTGGCTTGCGGGTCACCAATGCGTCCGGGAATGGCAAATACTTCACGGTTCTCTTCCAAGGCATAACGAGCACTGATTAAGGAGCCGCTTTTTTGCGACGCTTCCACCACCAATACGCCATGGCTCATACCGCTGATAATGCGATTACGTGGTGGGAATAAGTTCGGCCGTGGCGCGGTTGTGAGTGGGTACTCGCTAATTAAGGCACCTGCGGCCGCTAAAATGCGCTCAAACAACGCCGTGTTTTGCTTCGGATAGAGGTTCAACAACCCTGTGCCCATCACCGCCACAGTTGGCTGCTGCGCCTGTAACGCGCCTTGGTGGGCAAAGGCATCGATGCCTTTGGCGCCGCCACTGCAGACACTGTAGCCCGCTTCCGCTAACTGCAGAGCAAAGCTTTCTGCGATGCGTTTGCCATAGCCGGATGCGTTGCGCGCCCCGACAACACCGATGCAGGGCTTTGCCCACGCTTGGCAATCACCTTTGACAAACAGGCAGGTGGGCGGCACAGCAATATTTTGTAGCAAGCTTGGGTAATCTGGGTCATCGCGAAAAATTACCTGCTGATCCGATGCTTCTAGCCAACGCTCCGTCAGCGTGAAGTTATCTTCCGCATCGTAGGGCAGTTTGCCTTTTTGCAGATACAGTAGGGCCGCTCGAGCGGTACGTTCGGACCAGCCCAACGCGCGCAGCACTTGGTAATCGACACTTTGTGCCGCTTTTACAGAGCACATTGAGGAGGCGAACAAGTCGCCGTCTTCTTGATCATCAGACCAAGCGGATAGGTAAGTCCATAGGCTGGCTAAACGACTGGGACCAATACCTGGCATAAAGCTGAGCGCAAGCCAGTCCCGTTGCGAAAATCCATTGTGAAGAGCGTTCATGCAGCAATCCTTTGCAAGCATTGGAAATTAGAGCAAAAAATCAAAAAATGCGGTGTGCTAGCACCGAAAAAGTGCGATGAATTTAAGCATATTGCATAAAATTTAGCCAGTCTCGTACACGCATTTGCACATTAATGGGTTACAATAAGGACATTGAAATTCGGCCGGCTGACCCAGATGTATCAGTCAGGCACAGATAAGAGAGACAGAAAAGCATATGGCTGTATTACCAATTTTAGAGTATCCAGATCCGCGTTTGCGTAAAGTGGCTGAACCGATCACTGAGTTCGGTGACGCACTGCAAACACAGATCGACGATATGATCGAAACCATGTACGAAGAACAGGGCGTTGGCCTTGCTGCGACGCAGGTAGACTTTCACTACCGTCTAGTGGTGATGGATTTCTCCGAAGAACGCAACGAGCCGATCGTGTTCATCAACCCTGAGTTTGATGTGCTGGACGAAGAGCCAAATGAATTCCAAGAAGGCTGTTTGTCAGTCCCAGGTTTTTACGAACACATCTACCGCGCAGCCAAAGTACGCGTGAAAGCATTAGACCGTCACGGTAAGCCATTTGAATTGGATACGGACGAGTTGATGGCGGTGTGTGTGCAACACGAAATCGACCACCTAGATGGCAAACTGATGGTGGATTACCTTTCACCATTGAAGCGCAACCGCATCAAAACCAAGCTGCAAAAAGCACAAAAGAAACGTGCCTAACAGCCAATAGGTTGCCTGGAAATAACAACGCCTAGCGACGTTATCTTCCACTACAAGCATTTTAAAAATCAGGCTACGGCCTGATTTTTTCGTTACTCAAGACAGATAACAACACCATGACCGATACTGCAAACGCTCCACTTCGCATTGTCTTTGCTGGCACCCCTGACTTCGCTGCCGCAAGCCTACAAGCCGTTCTTGATCACGCCGATCAAAACCACTATGAAGTCATCGCTGTGTACACCCAGCCCGATCGCCCAGCAGGCCGTGGTCAAAAGCTGGTCGCCAGCCCAGTTAAACAACTCGCGCTGGAACACGATATTCCGGTCTACCAACCGCTCAATTTTAAAGACGAAACAGACCGCCAGGCCTTAGCCGACCTGAATGCCGACATCATGATCGTCGCTGCTTACGGTTTGATTCTCCCCAAAGCCGTGTTGGACACCCCCAAGCTGGGTTGTATTAACGTGCACGCTTCCTTACTACCACGCTGGCGTGGTGCGGCGCCGATCCACCGTGCGGTCATCGCCGGCGATACTATTACCGGTATCACCATCATGCAGATGGATGTGGGTTTGGATACCGGCGACATGCTGCTTAAGAAAGAGTGCAATATCAAAGCCGATGACACCTCTGGTGTGCTACACGATCGCTTGGCCATGTTAGGTGGAGAAGCCTTAATCGAAGGTCTAGAAGCCATCAAAGCCGGCACTATCCATCCAGAGCAACAGAACGAAGAGCTGACTTGTTATGCCGAGAAACTGACCAAACAAGAAGGCGAAGTGGACTGGACCCAAGATGCCACGACCATCAGTCGTCGTATCCGTGGTCTACTGCCATGGCCTGGCGCCTACACTCATACGCCAGCTGGGGTGATGAAAATCCATGCGGCGAAACTGCTCGACACCGAAGAACAAGATTTCGAGCACGGTGAAATCACCATGGTCAGCAAAGAGGGCATCGTCGTCGCGGCCGGCAAGGGCTCGATCATGGTTACCGAACTGCAATTCCCTGGCGGCAAACGCATGTCAGTGCAAGATGCCTTAAACGGCAAGTTCAAAGACCAGCTACAGGTTGGCAAACTACTTGGGAGCCAAGCATGAGCCAACCCGCTCGCTTAGTCAGTGCCAAAATTCTTGAGCAAGTGCTGCTACAACGTGGCTCACTGTCAACGCAGATCAGCAAGCAAATTGCCGAGGTCGATTACGACGAGCAGGGGTTAGCCAAAGAGCTGTGCTTTGGCGTCAGCCGTTACTACCCGCAGCTCAATACAGTGGCCTTGAGTTTGTTAAGCAAACCGTTTGAAGACAAGGACTTCGACTTGTATGCGGCGTTGCTGATGGGGCTGTATCAAATCGAACACATGAATACGCCCGATCATGCAGCGGTGCATGAGTCAGTGGAACTGTGTCGCCAACTTGAGAAAGAGTGGGCGACTAAACTGATGAACGCGGTACTGCGTCGCTACCAACGTGAGCGCGATGACATTCTTGAGAACTTAGCAGCACAACCTTCGATGGCCAACAACCTGCCTAAATGGCTGGTGAAGCGTTTCAAAAAACATTGGGACGCTGAGTTCGATGCCATTGTAGAGGCAACCAATGCCCATCCACCCATGTGCATTCGAGTCAATGAATCCCATGTTCCACGTGAAACATACAAACAAATGCTTGCTGAGCAAGGTACTGTTTCACGTGAAACAGACTTTTCGGTATCAGGTTTGTACCTAGAATCTGCTGTATCGGTTTCTATGTTACCTAATTTTGAAGAAGGTCACGTCAGCGTACAGGATGAGTCAGCACAATTGGCGGCCAGTTTATTGGCGCCGAAAGCGGGTGAACGAGTACTCGATGCTTGCGCCGCACCAGGCGGTAAAACAGGACACTTACTGGAACTGGCACCTGAACTGGCGTTAACGGCCGTCGAGTTAGAACCTTGGCGCTTGGCCCGAATCGAATCCAACCTTGAGCGTTTGGGAGTCTCCGCTGAGTTGATTTGCGGTGATGCCAGCACCCCCGAAGCGTGGTGGGATAAGGTTGAGTTCGACAAGATCTTACTCGATGCTCCCTGTTCTGCCACTGGGGTGATTCGTCGCAATCCAGACATTAAGATCAACCGCAAGCCAGATGACATCGCTGCCTTAGTGGCGATTCAGGCGAGCATCTTGGATGCCACTTGGCAAACCCTAAAGCAGGGCGGCTACCTGTTGTATGCCACCTGTTCTTTGATGCCAGAGGAAAACGAGCAACAGATGGCCAGCTTCTTGGCACGTACAGAAAATGCTGAGGAATGCCCACTCAACACTCTGGCACCAGAATTGGCGTTAACATTCGGCAAATCGGTTAGCCACGGCGTGCAAATCTTTCCTACCCTAGATGGCCAAGACGGCTTCTACTACTGCTTGTTGCAGAAGCGCTAAGCGCGTTTTCCACTCGTCACGCACATAGCAATACGACATCACCTATGAAAAATAGGGATGTCGTATTACCTCAAAATATATGCATTATTCGCATAAACAGCATTAAATCTTTCTTCGTTCACGTTTAGAATTAGACCTATTGACCTCTAATCTTTGGAGGCGTTCTTTAACGTGGGATGAGCACAAAGCTCTAAGGCTGACCATGAAGATCATAATTATTGGCGCAGGCCAAGTGGGTGCAACGCTAGCGGAGAATCTAGCAAACGAAGACAACGACATTACCGTAATCGATACCGACCTAACACGCCTACGTGAGCTTCAGGATCGCCTCGATATTCAAACGGTGCATGGCAGTGGTTCGCACCCTGACGTGTTGGACACAGCCGGTTGTAACGACGCCGATATGTTGATCGCGGTAAGCAACCAAGATGAAACCAACATGATCGCCTGTCAGGTGGCTTACACCTTGTTTAAGACGCCCACCAAAATCGGCCGCATTCGTTCTAATGCCTATTCCAAATATCCTAAGATCTTCGCCGATACCGCCTTGCCCATGGATGTGCGCATCAGCCCTGAGAAAGAAGTCACCAAACATTTAAGCCGCTTGATTCGCTACCCAGGCGCACTGCAAGTGATGGAGTTTGCCGAAGGCAAGGTACAGCTGGTGGTCGTCAAAGCAGAAAAGGGCGGTCCATTGATTGATCGTCCGATCAGCTTCCTACGCGAACACATGCCTTCCATCCAAACCCGCATCGCGGCGATTTACCGCAATGGTCAGTCAATCACACCGGATGGTAATACCTGCATTCACGCTAACGATGAAGTGTTCTTCTTGACCGCGCAACGGGATGTGATGGATGTGATGAGTGAGCTGCGTCCTTTGGATACGCCATACCGTCGTATCATTATCGCCGGTGGCGGTAACATCGGTGAACGTCTCGCGCAAAGTCTAGAGAAAGAGTACCGCGTCAAAATCATCGAACGCGATCCAGAGCGCTGCCGCTACCTATCAGAAACCCTAGATAACACCATTGTGTTAAACGGTGACGCCTCAAAGCAGGAGCTGTTGCTGGAAGAAAACATCGAATCAACGGATGTATTCTGCGCCATCACCAACAACGATGAAGCCAACATCATGTCATCGATGCTGGCCAAAGTATTGGGCGTGCGCACGGTTATGACCATCATTAATAACCCGGCCTACGTCGACATCGTACAAGAGGGCATGATCGATATCGCCGTGTCACCACAACACACCACCATCAGTTCTTTGTTGACCTACATTCGTCGTGGTGACGTGGTCAACGTGCACACCATGCGTAAAGGCGCAGCCGAAGCGTTAGAAGCCGTCGCGCACGGGGACTACCGTTCGTCCAAAGTAGTGGGGCGCGCCATCGCCAACATTAACTTGCCCGAAGGTGCCACCATTGGTGCCATTGTGCGCGGTGATGAAGTGATTCTGGCCACCAGTGATGTGGTGGTTCAGGCCGAAGATCACGTGATTATTTTCGTCTCCAATAAGAAGCAAATTCCTGCCGTTGAACAATTGTTCCAAGTGGGTCTGAGCTTCTTCTAGGAGCACACAAACTTTCTTTTATTTAACGTCCCATGCCTCGCGCTGGGACATGTTTTTTATAAGGCCAGTGCATGCATATTCAGATAATCCTACGCGTTATCGGTTTGCTCATTATGATCTTCAGCTTAACGCTGCTACCGCCGATTGTTGTTTCCTTGATTTATCAAGACGGTGCGCTGCAAGCGTTCCTTTATGCCTTACTGATCAACTTGGTCAGTGGCTTGCTAATCTGGTTTCCGTTTCGCAAACACCGCGGGGATCTAAAAATTCGGGACGGCTTTTTGGTTACCGTGTTGTTCTGGTCGACCCTGGGACTGTTCGGTTCGGTGCCGTTCTTTTTAGCCTCTGAGCCACACTTGAGTTTCACGGACTCATTATTTGAGTCCTTATCGGGGCTGACCACGACTGGGGCCACCATCCTCACCGCCATCGACGACTTACCCGAATCAATTTTGTTCTATCGCCAATGGCTACAATGGTTGGGCGGTATGGGTATCATCGTGCTGGCAGTGGCCATCATGCCGATGCTAGGCGTCGGGGGGATGCAGCTGTACCGTGCCGAAACCCCTGGACCGGTGAAAGATTCCAAGCTGACACCCCGTATCGCCGAGACCGCCAAAGCCTTATGGTATATCTATGCCACGCTGACGGTCGTCTGTACCCTCGGCTACTGGGCGGCAGGCATGAGTTTCTTTGATGCGCTGTGTCACAGTTTCTCAACCGTGGCCATCGGCGGCTTCTCAACCCATGATGCCAGCATTGGTTACTTTAACAGTGTCACCATCGAAGCCATTTGTACGGTGTTTATGGTGATCTCGGCGCTGAACTTCGGTCTGCATTTCTATGCTTGGCGCACCCGCAGTGTCTGGCATTACTTTAGAGATCCGGAAGCACGTTTCTTTTTCTTCTTACTGACCTGCGCCATCTGTCTGTCGACCCTAGTGCTGATCCTGACCTCAACCTTTGATTGGCAAACGTCCGTGCGTTACGCCGTATTTGAAAGCGTGTCGATCGCGACGACCGCAGGGTTTGGTACCTCAGACTTCTCGGTCTGGCCACACTTCCTGCCGTTCTTATTGATCGTGACGTCCTTTGCCGGTGGCTGTGCCAGCTCCACTGGTGGTGGTATGAAGGTGATTCGTATCCTATTGATCCTGAAACAGGGCTTTCGTGAAATTCAACGTCTGGTGCATCCAAACGCTGTCATTCCCGTTAAAGTCGGGGGGAAAGCCATTCAGGAGCGCGTGGTCTCAGCAGTGTGGGGCTTCTTCTCGGCCTACTTATTGGTATACATCATTCTCATGATTGGTTTGATGTCGACCGGCATCGACCAAGTGACCGCTTGGTCGGCGGTCGCAGCGACGCTTAACAACTTAGGTCCAGGCCTTGGCGAAGTGGCAGCGAACTTTGCTTCGATTAACGATACATCCAAATGGATGCTGTGTTTTGCCATGCTATTAGGCCGTTTAGAAGTGTTCACCTTGCTGGTATTATTCACGCCCATGTTCTGGCACAAGTAAGCAAGGAATCATGACATGACACCGGCCACGCAAACCCTAAAAAAACGTAAGATCGCTTTTACTCAACACGAGTACGAGCACGATTCTAACTGCCAGAACTTTGGTCAAGAAGCGGCGGACAAGCTTGGCTTGGCGCCAGAAGAAGTGTTTAAAACCTTGCTGGTCACAGACGACAAGGACGTGTTCGTTGCCATTGTGCCGGTCACTGGTAAGTTGAATTTGAAACGTACCGCTGCCGCGCTGAAAGTGAAAAAGCTACGTATGACTGAGCCTAAAGACGCCGAGCGTTTGACCGGTTATATCGTGGGTGGCATCAGCCCTGTGGGACAGAAGAAAGCCTTAGTGACCGTGATTGATAGCAGTGCTGAGGCACTGGCTAAAATGTATGTCAGCGGTGGCAAGCGCGGTTTTGATATTGGCCTCGCCCCCAAGGATTTGGCCACCGTCTGTCGGCAAACGGTGTTTTCAGACATTGCTGAGCAATAACGAAAAGGGGCGCCATCATGCGCCCCTTTTTTATCCTCGTCGCCTCAGCCCCACTTAACTTGGGTTGGCTTCTTTGTAAGGGTTTAGCACGCCTTCTGGTTGCAGTTTAAAGCGCTTATATTCCCATTGGTATTGGCTCGGTGCCCGTTGTACCAATTGCTCAATCGATGCATTCAGCCCCGTTAAAGAGGTTTCTGGGTCTTTATCATAGAACCGTGGATCCACTTCAAACGCCGTCACTTCAAAGCCTTTCTGAGTTTGAATACAACCCACCACAAATGCCTTCGCAGCCGTCTTCAATGCCAGCTGACTGGCCAGAGTCATGGTGTAAGCTTGGTGACCAAAGAAGGGCGCAAACTCACCACTGCCTTGCTGAGGCACTTGATCAGGTAACATGCCCACCACACCGTCTGCTTTTAAGGCTTTCACAATCTGCATCACCCCTTGGCGATTGGTCGGCACTAGCTCACCACCCGCGCGATTACGCGCCTCTAAGATAAAGGCGTCTAGGCTCTCGTCCTTGTTCGGACGATACATAGCCGTCATTGGGCGAATCGCACTGACAAACACATTGACCGCTTCCCAGTTACCAATGTGAGGGGCCAATACAATCACCCCCCCTTTGCCTTCCACAGCTTGTTTTAACGCAGCAGCGCCTTCGCCCTCGTAACACAGGTCGAGGATAAACTTCACATCGCGAGTCCATAGGTGACCCATTTCAGCAAAGGTTTGCCCCATGTGCTGCAGGCGACGATTACGCAAACGAGTGCGTTGCTTTTTATCCAATCGCGGTAGGCACAGCTCAAGATTACGATCAATGGCACGACGCGTTCGGCGATCAAAGCGCAGTCCTAACAGACCCACCATACGTCCTGTTGCACGAACGAATGGCAAGGGAAGTTTGCCCATGGCTTTAATCAACTTGGTCATCGCAGAGGCGGGAACTTGATCGGACATAACACCTACTTAATCTATTTCACTCAAAGAAATTGGCGCCATATAGGGGAGCACAGCGTCACAGTGTTTCACGTGAAAACTCACCCAAGCCAACCTGAAACCATTATACTACCACTTAATGCAATTCATTTATCTGAGGTAGACAGTTTTATGGCGAATAACAAGCCCGTTATCATTCTCGACCGCGATGGCGTCATCAACCAAGATTCCGATGCGTACGTAAAATCGGTGGATGAGTGGATTCCGCTACCAGGCAGTATTAAAGCCATGGCAGCGCTGAGCAAAGCGGGCTTTCAGATATTCATCGCCACCAACCAATCCGGCATCGCCCGAGGTTACTACGATGAGGCAACCTTGCATGCCATGCACGATAAAATGATGGGGCTTTTAGACGCAGAGGGCGGTCGTGTCGAAGGCATCGAATACTGCCCACATGGTCCTGACGATGCCTGCAACTGCCGTAAGCCAAAGAGCGGTATGATCGAAGCCATCGAAGCACAACTGGGCGTCGACTTTAACCAAACGCCGGCGATCATGGTGGGCGATTCGCTACGTGACCTACAAGCAGGTAAAGCGCGCGGTTGTGCTCCAGTGCTGGTACTCACTGGTAAGGGCCGTGACACCCAGTACAAAGACATCGATTTCTACTTTGATATCTACACTGACTTAGCCGCGTTCGCCATCGCTACGATCCATAAGTATCAGTAAGCTCTCACTTACTTTGCTGTACCCCAGGTGCAGCAAAGTCTAGCTCACCTCTATGCTGAAGTCTGACGCTGATCGAGAATATCGAGCAGGTTATCCTCCAGCCAGCCAATCAAATTCATCACCCGCTGACCAAATTCAATGCCTAATGGGGTCAGTTGATACTCCACATGAGGCGGCACCACAGGGTAGACAATGCGCTTCACAAAGCCATCGCCTTCTAATTGTTGCAGTGTTTGCGCCAGCATCTTTTCACTGACACCTTTGATGGTACGGCGTAATTCACTGAAACGTTTTGCTTCACCATCCTGCAGAGCCACGAACACCAACATCCCCCAACGGCCAGTCACATGACGCAAAATCTCTCGCGATGGGCATTTATCAGAAAACACATCGCCACGATCAAAGGTGATTTCAATGTCATCATGAGTGCTTAACTCTGCTTTTTTCATACTTACCTTTTTGTACGTACTTACCAAAAGTTAGCTAATAGTCTAGTCTATTTTTTACTCACTCACCATCCTACAAGGAGAACAGTATGATTTTAGTCACCGGCGCATCCGGCCAACTAGGTCACTTGGTCGTTAACAGCTTATTAGCAAAAGGCGTGGCCGCAAACCAGATCGTCGCGGCAGTACGTAGCCCAGAAAAAGCCTCTGCGCTAACAGAGCAAGGCGTGGTCGTGCGTCAAGCCGATTACACCGATCCAGCGTCTTTGCAAGCCGCGATGGCAGACGTCACACGCGTGGTGTTGGTGTCTTCCAGTGAAGTGGGCCAACGTGCCGCGCAGCACCAGAATGTGATTAACGCCGCCAAGGAAGCGGGGGTAGAGTTGCTGGCTTACACCAGCATTCTGCATGCAGACACTTCACCGCTAGCACTTGCTGAAGAACACCGTGCGACCGAAGCAGCCCTTAAAGCTTCTGGTGTGCCTCATGTACTACTGCGCAATGGCTGGTACTCAGAGAACTACACCATGAGTGCCGCCATGGCAGTCGAGCATGGTGCGGTACTAGGTAGCGCAGGCGAAGGTAAATACTCAACCGCTGCTCGTGCGGACTACGCCGAAGCCGCTGCCGTGGCAGTCACGTCTGAAGATCAAGCAGGCAAGGTCTACGAACTAGCGGGCGATGACGCCTTCACCCTAGCGCAGTACGCCGCTTACCTTGCTGAGATCAGCGGCAAAAACGTAGTCTACCAAGACCTGCCAGAAGCGGAATACGCCAAAGTCTTGGTGGAAGTGGGTCTGCCAGAAGGGTTCGCCAGCATCCTAGCCGACTCCGATGTCGGTGCATCAAAAGGCGGCTTGTTTGATGACAGCCACACGCTGTCTAAGCTGATTGGCCGTCCCACTACGCCAATTCAAGACAGCATTAAACAGGCTCTTTCATAAGCAGCGAGTGAACGCCATTTTGTAACAGAAAGTAGCTTGAATAGCACAATGTGCAAACTTAACGTAAGCGCTTACCAACACCGTAGCCTACACCTGTTAAGATCTTGCGTGGCCGAGATTGAGAAAAGCACGAGAATGAAAGCCATAAAAAAAGCCAGTGTCGAAGACACTGGCTTTTTCGTAGTACAGCTCGGAACTGGGCGCTTACACGTCCAAGTTCGCGACCGAGAGGGCGTTGTCTTGGATGAAGTTACGGCGTGGTTCGACTTCATCACCCATCAATGTGGTAAACATCTGATCCGCTGCCACCGCATCATCGATGGTCACGCGCAACATACGACGCGCATCTGGGTCCATCGTGGTTTCCCAAAGTTGCTCAGGGTTCATCTCACCTAGACCCTTGTAGCGCTGGATGGTTAAGCCGCGCGATGCTTCCTTCATCAACCAAGCCTTCATGCCTTCGATGGTGGTCACTGGTTCACGACGCTCACCACGTTGGATGAACGAACCTTCTTCGAACAATTCATCGATGGTTTGAGACATAGCAACGATGCGTTTGTAGTCCGCAGAGGTGAAGAACGCGGCTTCAAAACGGTAACGGGTGCTGACACCGTGGGACATGATGTCGACCACAGGTAGGTATTGGTTACGCTCAGCGTCTTTTTCCACGCCGAAGTCGAAACGGAAACCCGTACGCACATCCAGTGGCATCTGCTGTGCCAAAGAATCTACCCAAGATTGTACCGTCGACTCATCGTCTAACTGCTCAACTGTGAGTTCTTTGCAGTACAGAAGCTTGTTCATCACATCTTTCGGGTACACTCGCGACATACGATCGATGTCTTCTTCGATACGGATGTAATCACGGATCAGCTTAGACAAGCCTTCACCTTGGATGCCAGGTACTTCTTCGTTAACAAAGAATTGCGCGCCATCTAGGGCCACTTCGATCAAGTGTTGCTCTAGTGCAGGCTCATCTTTGATGTATTGCTCTTGCTTACCGCGTTTGATCTTAAACAGCGGTGGCTGAGCGATAAAGATGTGGCCACGTTCGATGATTTCCGGCATTTGACGGAAGAAGAAGGTCAGCAATAGGGTACGGATGTGCGAACCGTCGACGTCGGCATCGGTCATGATAACGATGCTGTGGTAACGCAGTTTGTCGGCGTTAAATTCGTCACGGCCGATACCACAACCAAGCGCAGTGATCAGTGTGCCAACCTCTGCCGAAGACAGCATCTTGTCGAAACGCGCCTTTTCAACGTTCAGGATCTTACCTTTCAGCGGTAGGATCGCTTGCGTACGGCGGTCACGACCTTGCTTCGCCGAACCACCTGCAGAGTCACCCTCCACTAGGTAGATTTCAGAAAGCGCAGGGTCTTTCTCCTGACAGTCAGCCAATTTACCTGGCAGACCGGCGATGTCTAGGGCACCTTTACGACGCGTCATATCACGCGCTCGACGAGCCGCTTCACGGGCACGAGCCGCATCCAGCATCTTGTTAACGATGGTTTTCGCTTCGTTCGGTTTTTCCAGTAGGAATTCCGCGAAACGCTTACTCATCTCTTGTTCTACGGCCGTTTTCACTTCTGAAGACACTAGCTTGTCTTTGGTTTGCGAAGAGAATTTTGGATCAGGCACTTTCACCGATACGATCGCTGTTAGACCTTCACGGCAGTCATCACCAGTGGTCGCAACTTTTTGCTTCTTCGTTAGGCCTTCGGCTTCGATGAAGTTATTCAGCGTACGCGTCAATGCACCACGGAAGCCAGCTAAGTGGGTACCACCATCGCGTTGTGGGATGTTGTTGGTGTAACAGTAGATGTTCTCTTGGAAGCCTTCGTTCCACTGCAATGCCACTTCAACGGCGATGCCATCATCCAAATCGTCACGTTGGCAGATAAAATGGAAGATATCGTTGATTGGCTGCTTATTTGTGTTCAAGTGCTCAACGAATGACTTCAAACCACCTTCGTAGTTAAAGAATTCTTCTTTACCAGAACGCTCGTCTTTTAGATGAATCGCCACACCTGAGTTTAGGAATGACAGCTCACGTAGACGCTTCGCTAGAATATCGTAGACAAACAGGATGTTTGAGAAGGTTTCCGCAGACGGTTTAAAGTGTACTGTGGTACCTGCGCCATCTGATTCACCCACGACAGCCAATGGAGCTTGTGGCACACCGTGGGCATAGTTTTGCTCGTAGACTTTACCGTTCTTACGAATCGTCAGGGTCACGGTTTCAGAGAGGGCGTTTACTACCGAAACACCTACACCGTGTAGACCACCAGAGACTTTGTATGAGTTATCATCGAACTTACCACCAGCGTGCAGTACCGTCATGATCACTTCTGCTGCAGAGACGCCTTCTTCTGGGTGCATTTCAACAGGAATACCACGACCATTGTCCGATACGGAAATCGATTCATCTGGGTGAATGATGACTTTGATAGTGTCACAGTGACCAGCCAGCGCTTCGTCGATGGAATTATCCACCACCTCGAACACCATGTGGTGTAGGCCAGTACCATCATCCGTATCACCGATGTACATGCCAGGGCGCTTACGAACAGCGTCTAGACCCTTAAGTACCTTGATACTGGACGAATCGTAACTATTTTCACTCATTAAACTCTCCTGTGCGTTTTAGTGACAATTCGCCTTCATTCATGGAGAAATGACGAACGTCTGTCGTATCAGACCAAGTAAAATCCATACTATCTGGTCCAACGCTAGTAATAAAAATTTGGCTCGCCAATGATTCCAACAGTCGGCAAAGCTTACGGCGATGATTCGCGTCCAATTCAGCCGGTAAATCGTCTATCAAGAACACTAACTGCCGACCACGTTCAATCAGCAGTTGCCCTTGGGCGATCTTGAGCGCCGATACCACCAGCTTTTGCTGCCCACGAGATAGGGTGTCTAGCGCATCACCGGTTGGGGTTTTAACACGCAAGTCGGCCCGCTGTGGTCCTGTGTTGGTGTAGCCAACATCAATATCTCGCTGGTAACTGTGCTCAATGGCTTCACTTAATGTGCGTTGGGCATCCCAGCCTTGGAAAAAACCAAGTTGCACATGCAAGTTTGGCGCAAGCTGCTGTAACACAGCTTCAAAGTGGGGCGTTAACGCCGCCACATAGGCTTTTCGAGCGTGATTGACTTGCTCGCCTAAGCGGATCAACTCTTGATCAAACGCCGCCAATAAATTGGCCGATATTTTACCACGTCTGAGCAAGCTATTCCGCTGTTTTAATGCTTTTTGCCAGCCACGCCAGCCATTAATAAATTGCTCATCAAAGTGGAACACACCCCAATCGACAAATTGGCGACGAATCTTGGGGGAACCTTCCAATAAGCGAAAGGCGTCAGGGTTAATCAGCTGCACCGGTAAGCATTCCGCTAGTTCCACCGCCGACTGTGCCGCACGACCTTGGATGCGCACCTCAACTGCGCCATCGCGGCTGCGTTTGATCCCCACCGGTAAATGCTGAGCGCCTTGCTCTACTTGCGCAAACACCACGCATTCCGGTTGTTCGTATTGGATATAGGTCTTGTGTTTATGGCTGCGAAAAGAACGGCCAAATGACAGCAAATAGATGGCTTCCAACACCGAGGTTTTGCCACTGCCATTTTCGCCAACAATGATGTTGACCTGAGGCGAGGGTTCAAAACGGACATGGGTGAGGTTGCGCAGACGGGAAATGTCGAGGCGAGCCAGTGGCATAATGAGGCTTATGTTAGGAAAACAAGAGGGTGCGGATGCACCCTCTTAAATTCGATTACAGACGCATTGGCATCACAACGTACTGGGACGCGTGACCTTGGCCTTCTTCGATCAAGGCGCTACTGTTGGAATCGTTCAAAGAAATGCGTACTTCTTGTGAATCGATTACACCAAGCACATCTAGCAAGTAGCCGACGTTGAAACCTACTTCTAGGCTATCACCTTGGTATTGCACCAATACCGATTCTTCGGCTTCTTCTTGCTCTGGGTTGTTGGCAAATACTTGCAACATGCCATTCGATAGGTTCAGACGCACACCACGGTATTTCTCGTTCGATAGGATCGACGCACGAAGGAAAACCTGGCGCAGTTCCAAACGATCTGCTGCAACCACTTTTTCATTATTGCGCGGGATTACGCGGTGATAATCAGGGAACTTGCCATCAACTAGCTTAGAAGTGAAGGTGTAGTCTGCCACTTTGGCACGGATGTGGTTCGAGCCAATGGTTAGTTCTACTTCGTCTTCTGAGTCGTTTAATAGACGGTTCAGTTCCAATACGCCCTTACGTGGTACGATCACTTGCGTTAGGTCGCCTTTCACCTGTGCATCTTCGATCGCTGTTGCCAGACGGTGACCGTCGGTTGCGACAACACGTAGTTGACCATCGGCTACTTCAAATAGCATACCGTTTAGGTAGTAACGCACGTCTTGGTTGGCCATGGCAAAACCAGTACGGTCAATCAGCCTACGCACACTGCCTTGAGCAATGTTCACCACCAAGTCGCCTTGCATATCTTGGATATTCGGAAACTCTTCCGCTGGCAAAGTCGATAGCGTAAAGCGTGAGCGGCCAGAGCGGATCACTGCTTTTTGATCGTCTAGCGAGAACTCAATCACAGCGCTGTCAGGCAAGCTCTTACAGATGTCCATCAGCTTACGCGCTGGTACGGTAACACGGCCTTCTTGGCATTCATCTAGTGGCGCACGACCCACCAATTCCACTTCTAGGTCAGAACCCGTCAAAGTAAGAGTTTGGTCTTTTACTTCTACCAAAACATTGGCCAACACTGGCATCGTTTGTTTACGCTCAACGACACCGGCAACCAGTTGTAGTGGCTTTAGTAACGTTTCGCGGACGACTGAAAATTTCATTCTTTTCCTCGTTAATTCAATGTCTTAGACCAATTAGGTGGTCAGAATGCGCATCAATTGTTTGTAGTCTTCACGGATATCCGAATCCGTATCCTGCAATTCTTTAATCTTACGAATCGCGTGCAACGCCGTGGTATGGTCACGACCACCAAAGGCTTCACCAATTTCCGGCAAGCTGTGGTTGGTCAGCTCTTTCGCCAACGACATGGCCACTTGACGTGGACGTGCCACCGAGCGACTGCGACGTTTCGACAGCAGATCGCTGATCTTAATCTTGTAATACTCAGCGACAATACGCTGGATATTATCAATGTTCACCAACTTGTCCTGCAAGGCCAATAAGTCTTTTAACGACTCACGCACAAAATCTGGCGTGATCGAACGGCCAGTAAAGTGGGAGTTGGCAATCACACGTTTTAACGCACCTTCTAACTCACGCACGTTGGAGCGAATTTTCTGTGCGATAAAGAATGCCGAATCGTAAGACAATTTAACACCGCTTTCTTCCGCTTTACGCATCAAAATCGCGACACGGGTTTCCAGCTCAGGCGGCTCAATAGCGACGGTTAAGCCCCAACCAAAACGAGATTTTAGACGATCTTCAAGACCTTGGATCTCTTTCGGGTAACGGTCACAGGTCAAGATCATCTGTTGGCCACCTTCTAACAGCGCGTTAAAAGTGTGAAAGAACTCTTCCTGGGTACGGTCTTTGCCAGCAAAAAACTGAATATCGTCAATTAGCAACGCATCTACCGAGCGGTAGTAACGTTTGAAATCATTGATGGCGTTAAGTTGCAAGGCCTTCACCATATCCGCCACGAAACGCTCCGAATGCAGATACACCACCTTGGCATTGGGGTTGTGACGCATCAGCTCAGTACCGACCGCTTGCATTAAGTGGGTTTTACCTAGGCCCACACCACCATAGATAAACAGTGGGTTATAAGCACCACCAGGATTTTCCGCCACTTGTTGCGCGGCCGCGTGGGCAAGTTGGTTCGATTTACCTTCAACGAAGTTTTCGAAGGTAAATGAATTATTCAGATTCGCACCATGGTTTATACCACCTTCCACTTCCACCTTGCGGTTGGGCGGTGTCAGGGGTAACTGGCCTTGTTCGTAGGGCTCTGGCTCAGGGCGCACATAATGGTCACCTAAGCTTAGTGGCGCTTCGAACTCAATCTCAGGGCCATCATTGTCATCGTCCATTAAGCTAAAGCCTGGGCTGTAGCCAGATTCAAACTGAGGCTCAGAGGCTGGCGCGGTGCGTGCAATCGGTTCCGCGGCTTTCGGCGCGGGCGCTGGTGGTGGAGGTGGCGGCGTTGGTTTCACAAAACCGGCCTGACGTACCGACAGCACTAAACTGGGCGCAGGTTCATTACCAGCAAACTCCGATAGCAGCTCTTTAATGCGCGCTTGGTATTTATTGGTGACCCAATCGAGCACAAAACGATTTGGAGCATACAGACACAGATCGCCATTAGACTCGACCTCCGCTTGCAGCGGACGAATCCATGTATTGAATTGCGATGTGGAAAACTCTTCCTGCAAGGTCACAAGACAGCGCTCCCAATACTGCAAAGACACGATAAACGCTCTCCCTGATTGAGTTTGAAATTCGATAAATTTTAAGCAAGAGGGGGATTTTAACGTGAGGCCCGACACTTATCCACAAAAAATTATGTTATCCACCCGAATTTATTGGCTATGCAAAAATGTTAATAACAAAATAAGTTATACACAGCGGTGCATTAAACGCTTCCGGTGTGTATAAAACACCTACTTACCCACATATTAACAGCGGCTTTGGAATATTTTTATTAACAGCCGTTTTAAATATCAAGTCACTGTTAATAAATAGTTTTTCATGCTTTACACATCACCATGTGCATAAATAAAGAAGGCTATTTTGTTTTTTACTCACAGACGAAGGATAAGGCTGTGAGTAAATTATGAGTGAATTTGTTGGTTAAATTTTTCACAGAAAAGCGCTCTAGGCCGATTGAATTGTTCTGACAAACGCTCTAAAATCCGCGCCCTGATTTGTAATCAAACCAAGAGGCTTGGCGGACGCTAACCCTCACACTTAGACACTGATTCAGTGAGATATAGAAATGAAAAGAACTTTCCAACCTAGCGTACTAAAACGTAAGCGTTCACACGGTTTCCGTGCTCGCATGGCAACTAAAAACGGTCGTAAAGTATTGGCGGCTCGCCGTGCTCGCGGTCGTAAGGTTCTAAGCGCGTAATCTTTGATGTCACGCTTTATGTTTCCCCGGCAGGTCAGACTCCTGAATGCCGGGGACTACCAATCCGTCTTTAACGACACCTCCTCTAAAGTCTTCGCAGGCGAATTTCTGCTATTAGCTCGAAAGCATCCCACTGATGCACGTTTGGGTTTGATAGTGTCGAAAAAAACCGATAAGAGAGCCGTCGGCCGTAACCGCATCAAACGCGTGGTACGCGATTCATTTCGCCATCACCAAGAGCTGCTCGCTGGTCTCGACATCATTTTCCTAGCCCGCCAAGGCATTCGCGATGTGGACAACCCTGAACTGCATAAACGTTTAGAAAAAGCGTGGAAGCAGTTAGCGAAGAAAGCCCAAAAGCCAAATTCTGAGCAAAAACAACGCAAGTCAAAGCAGAAATAGGCTGAAAATTCAGCTAAAGACTGGTTTAATACGGCGTGATTTTTAAAAGGGTGTTTTCACCTCCATTGTCCAACCAACCAAACTAGTTGAATACCATGGATTTCAGACGTTACTTTTTATGGGGAGCGCTGTTTGTCAGTGGCTACCTGCTGTTTCTGCAGTGGAACCAAGACTACGGCACAACTGCAACGGCTCAAACTGCAGGCACATCAAGCGAAGCGGTTGTCGCTGCCAATGCCGATTCCGATCTTCCAAGCACAGACAACAGCACAACCTTAGCGGCGAGCAACGCCGACATTCCAGATCAAGCAGCGCAAGTTGCCACAGGTCAGCTGATTCACGTTAAGACTGATACGCTTGATGTAGCGATCAACCCAGTGGGCGGTGATTTGGTGGAAGCCTCTTTATTGCAGCACTACAAAACACTTGAAGGCAAAGAGCCGTTCGTGATTTTGGACAACGGTGGTGAGCGCATTTACGTGACGCAAAGCGGTCTGGTCGGTCGTGATGGCCCTGATGCCAGCGGCGAGCGTCCGGTATACCGTGCCGAGCAAACGTCTTACACCATGGCAGAAGGCCAGGACACACTTGATGTGAACCTATACTTCACCGATGCCAAAGGCGTGAGCTACACCAAAACATTCCAGTTCACGAAAGACGGCTACAGCATTCGTCAGTTGATCACGGTCAACAACAGCAGCGACGCCACTTGGCGCGGTAACCTGTTTGCCCAGATCAAACGTGACAGTTCAGAAGACCCAAGCACAGCGACCAGTATGGGCCTACAGCCTTACCTAGGTGGCGCGGTGTCGGATGAAGAGAACAAATACCGCAAAGTGTCGTTTGACGACATGGAAGAAGAGCCAGTGAAAGAAATCACTACGAAAGGTTGGGTAGCCTTGCTACAACACTACTTCGTATCGGCTTGGATCCCAGAGCAAGGTCAAAAAGTAACCATTCAAGCGCGTACCAACAACGGCTTTAACCTAATTGGCTTCACTGGCCAAGCGGTGGAAATCCCAGCAGGTCAGCAAGGCACTTTGAGCTCAACCTTCTACGTGGGTCCAAAACTTCAAGATCAACTGGCGGCAACCGCTGAAAACCTAGACCTAACTGTGGATTACGGTTGGTTGTGGTGGCTAGCGAAACCATTGTTCTGGTTGCTAACGGCGATTCAATCGTTCGTGATTAACTGGGGTGTGGCAATCATCCTGATCGTAGTCTGTGTGAAGGCCTTGTTCTTCAAGCTGTCTGCAGCAAGTTACCGCTCAATGGCGAAAATGCGTAAGTTCGCACCAGAACTAGCACGCCTACGTGAGCAGCACGGCGATGACCGTCAAGCCATGTCGCAGAAGATGATGGAGCTGTACAAGAAAGAGAAGATCAACCCACTCGGTGGCTGTCTTCCAATCTTGGTACAAATGCCAGTGTTCCTATCACTATACTGGGTATTGATGGAGTCTGTAGAACTGCGTCATGCGCCATTTATGCTATGGATCAATGACCTATCAGCGATGGACCCATACTTCGTACTGCCGATCCTAATGGGTCTAAGTATGCTAGGTCAGCAAGCGTTGAACCCAACTCCGCCAGACCCAATGCAAGCCCGCATCATGAAGATTATGCCAATCGCATTTACCTTCTTCTTCTTGTGGTTCCCTGCAGGTCTAGTACTTTACTGGGTAGTGAACAACACATTGTCGATCATCCAGCAGTATGTGATTACTAAGAACATCGAGAAGGGCGAAGGCTAGCCTTCCACCTGACTCCAGTTCGAAAAAGGCTTCCTACGGGAGGCCTTTTTGCTATTAACGTCTTACACTAAGCCTAATTCTTTATTCGATTGCACAGGTCGCTATGTCAGATTTTCAACAGCTCATTGACCAAGATACCATCGTTGCTCAAGCCACTGCGCCAGGTCGCGGTGGGGTTGGCATCGTGCGCCTTTCTGGCGCCAAAAGTCTTGAAATCGCTCAGGCCATCATTGGCTTTGAACCCACGCCACGTTACGCCCATTATGTGCCGTTTAAAGACGCACAAGGCGAACAGTTGGATATGGGCATCGCGCTGTACTTCCCAGGTCCGAACTCCTTCACCGGGGAAGATGTATTCGAGCTACAAGGCCACGGCGGCCCCGTTATTATCGATATGCTACTGAGCCGCTGTATGGCGCTTGGCGCACGTCTGGCACGCCCTGGAGAGTTCTCAGAACGTGCCTTCCTAAACGATAAAATGGACCTGACCCAAGCCGAAGCCATTGCCGATCTGATTGACTCGTCCTCAGAGCAAGCCGCCAAGTGTGCACTGCGCTCACTGCAAGGGGCCTTTTCAAAGCGTGTCGATGAGCTGGTTGAGTCTTTGATTCATCTACGCATTTATGTAGAAGCCGCAATTGATTTCCCAGAAGAAGAAATCGACTTTATCGGCGATGGCAAAGTGGCAGCCGACCTTGAAGAAATCCGCAATAAACTTCACAGCGTGATGAAAGAAGCCAATCAAGGCGCACTGCTGCGCGAAGGCATGAGTGTGGTCATTGCTGGGCGTCCCAATGCCGGTAAATCGAGCCTTTTAAATGCCTTATCGGGCAAAGACTCGGCCATTGTTACCTCGATCGAAGGCACCACCCGTGATGTCTTGCGTGAGCATATACACTTGGACGGTATGCCGCTGCATATCATTGATACCGCTGGTTTGCGTGACAGCCCAGACGAGGTCGAGCGCATCGGTATTCAGCGCGCTTGGGAAGAAATTCACAAGGCCGATCGTATCTTGCTAATGGTCGATAGCCAGTCGCTGGAATCTAACGACCCGAACGAAATCTGGCCAGAATTTATGAGTCAGCTAACCGCTCAGGATCACTTAACCTTAGTGCGTAACAAGGTCGACTTGACGAAGGAAAGCACCGGCTACGAAGAGGTTAACGGCCTGCCAGTCATTTCGTTATCGGCCAAGACCAACGATGGTATTGATGCACTCACCACTCATCTGAAGAGTGTGATGGGCTTTGACAGCACCACGGAAGGGGGCTTTATCGCCCGTCGCCGTCATATTGAAGCGCTGCAGAAAGCCAATCGTTACTTGGAGGCAGGCTTTGAGCAACTGCATGGCTATGGTGCAGGGGAATTGCTCGCGGAAGACCTAAAAGAAGCTCAGCAGGCGCTGAGTGAGATCACAGGGGCCTTCACCAGCGATGATTTGCTGGGACGCATCTTTGGCTCCTTCTGTATCGGAAAGTAAGCGAACAACGCCCACCACTGGTGGGCGTTTTTGTTGGCCTTATGTCAGCCTATCAAGGCTTACATCTTCACAATTACACGTCCTTGTACGCGGCCATAGAGCAGACTTTCAGCGTACTCAATGGCGTCTTCTAAGCCCACCACAGCACTAATATGATCCAAGTCTTCAGCTGATAACACTTCTGCCAAACGCTGCCAAGCTTGTTCACGATCGGCGATTGGGCGCTTAACACTGTCGATGCCGTACAGTGTCACCCCACGCAGGATAAAGGGCATCACTGTGGCCGGGAAATCCATGCCCTGAGCGAGGCCACAGGCTGTCACTGCACCGCCATAGCGAGTGCTAGCACAGGCGTTGGCAAGCGTTTGGCTACCAACACAATCGACCACACCCGCCCAACGCTCTTTCTGTAACGGTTTGCCCGTACCACTCAGTTCCGCACGGTCAATAATTTCAGTGGCGCCGAGCTTTTTCAGGTAATCGGCTTCTTCTGGGCGTCCGGTACTGGCGACCACATCAAAGCCGAGTTTGCTGAGCAGACGTATCGCATAGCTGCCCACCCCACCGTTGGCACCCGTCACTAGAACCGGCCCTTGATCAGGGCTCAGACCATGCTTCTCCAAAGCCATCACGCTGAGCATGGCGGTGTAGCCTGCGGTACCAATGGCCATCGCTTGCTCAGGCGTAAAAGCGCTGGGCAAAGCAATCAACCAGTCGCTGTTTAAGCTAGCGCGTTCAGCAAGACCACCCCAATGGCTTTCTCCTACACCGAAGCCATTTAACAGCACTTGGTCGCCCGTTTGGAAACGCTCGCTGCTCGAAGATAGGACTTCGCCTACCAAATCGATACCAGGCACCATCGGAAAGTCACGGATGATGGTCGATTTACCTGTGATCGCCAGTGCGTCTTTGTAGTTCAAAGTGCTGGCTTGCACAGCGATTTGCACATCGCCCTCAGGCAAATCCTGCTCTGACACCTTGCTTAACGAAGCATGGTAACCTTGTTCGTCGTTGTTAATGAGTACTGCGTTAAACATGATATTCTCCTAATTAGACTGGATGTCTATAAATAGACAAATTGTTAACGAGGCAGTCCCGCTAAATAAAACTTCTCAAACTGCACCAATGGAGCGCTTGATTGCATCAGCCGTGCGCGCGCCACTGCACCTTCCCAACCGACCCAAAACACGTGCGCCAAGGCCGCGACATCCGCTTCACGGTCCAACAAGCCCTGTTGTTGTGCCAGCCTAAGGCAATCTGCGACCTTGTTCTGCCAACTTTGATAGGTTGCTTGGACCGCTTGGCGCATCGCCTCCGGCAAAGCCGTCGCCTCTTGCTCTAAATTGCCGACCAAACAGCCGCGTTTGTAAGCGTATTTTTCCATCCCTAATCTTGCTGCTTCGATAAAATTTCGCAGGCGTGTTAAAGGGGGCAAGGTGTCGTCCAATAGGTAGCGATCGAGCTTATTTTCAAAGTAGTCGCGATAACGCTGTAACACCGCTAAGGCGAACGCCTCTTTACTGTCAAAGTAATGGTAAAAAGAACCCTTCGGCACCTGCACTGAACGCAGCATTGGGTCCAAACCAGTCGCGTGGAAGCCCGCTTGTGTCAGCCAAGCAACACCAGCACGCAATAAGGACTCTCGTGTATCGAGATAACTCAGATCATTCTGCTTTGGACGGCCACGGCGGGACTGTACGGCTTCCATAGTTCACTTCTCCAATTAGACCGACTGTCTAAAAATAGGCATTTGTCCCCAAAAGCGCAAGCCAGCCACGGTTAAAGCTATCCACAATGCTTGAGATCGTTAGCTTTCATGTTTTATTCACAATAGAAAAGAGCGCGTGCTAGCGCTGTCAAGAAATTTTATTCACAAAATTTTTGAGAAGATTCGTGCAAGATGAAAAAAAATCCCAAAAAATCGTCTGTGGATTATTTCTTGAGTAAAGACCTGTATGTATAACCAAAAAACAGTAAAATTATTAACAAATTCATTAGCTTATACAGTTAGATATGGAAAAGTATCGCTGTGGACAAAATCGGTAATAAGTGCATAAGAAGTTTTGCACAGGTTGGGACAATTCCACAAGCCAAAAACCCGCTTGTATAACTCACACTTTTATTCACAAGCTTTAGTTATTCACATCACAGGAATACAGGCCGCTTCTTAACAAGTTCTTATGTGTATAAAGTGATGAAATATAATAACTTTTTAGGGTTAAGCACAGAATTTGCTTGGGTATATAATTAACTTAAACATAAGAAAACACTATATAACCTTCTTATATTGTTTTTGATGACCGGGTTGGTAGGCGAGAGCATCTCTTTCAATTTGCAATTTACCCGATATACTTAGCGCCCTTGTTAAATCAACTGTTCGTTTTTTATTCATTACCGAGGTTTGTGTGGATTTCCCAACTCGCTTTGATGTGATTGTAGTCGGCGGTGGCCATGCTGGTACCGAAGCCGCTCTTGCTGCAGCACGTATGGGTGTTAAAACCCTGCTTCTAACTCACAATATTGAAACGCTGGGACAAATGTCTTGTAACCCAGCGATTGGTGGTATTGGGAAGTCCCACCTGGTGAAAGAGATTGATGCTCTAGACGGAGCCATGGCATTGGCCACCGATATGTCGGGCATTCAGTTTCGTACCCTAAACAGCCGTAAAGGACCAGCGGTACGTGCTACTCGCGCACAAGCTGACCGTATTTTATATAAAGCGGCGATTCGTGAGATGTTGGAAAACCAAGAGAACCTTTGGTTGTTCCAACAATCTTGTGAAGATTTGATTGTCGAGAATGGCGCGGCGCGTGGCGTCGTGACACAAAGTGGTATTCGCTTTTTGAGTAAAACGGTTGTCCTAACGACCGGTACTTTCCTCGGCGGTATTATTCACGTTGGTATGCAAAATTACTCCGGTGGTCGTGCTGGTGACCCAGCATCATTGGGACTTGCTGAAAAACTGCGTGCTTTGCCATTCCGTATTGACCGACTAAAGACCGGAACGCCGCCGCGTATTGATGCCCGCACGGTAGACTTTTCGGTGATGCAGACACAGCCAGGCGATGAGATCACTCCAGTGATGTCTTACCTAGGCAGCCGTGCTTTGCACCCACAGCAAATCAACTGCTTCATTACCCATACCAATGAGCAAACCCACGATATCATTCGTGCCGGTATGAACCGTTCACCGATGTACTCAGGTGTGATTGACAGCGTTGGACCACGTTACTGTCCTTCGATTGAAGATAAGATCGTACGTTTTGCTGATAAAAATTCGCATCAGGTGTTTATTGAGCCAGAAGGCTTAACCACACATGAGCTTTACCCAAATGGCATTTCCACATCCTTACCGTTTGATGTGCAGCTGGATCTGATTCGTTCCATGAAAGGTTTGGAGAATGCCCACATTACGCGCCCGGGTTATGCCATTGAATACGATTACTTCAACCCACAAGATTTAAAGTACTCGCTTGAAACCAAGCATATGGAAAGTCTCTTCTTCGCTGGACAAATCAACGGCACCACTGGCTATGAAGAAGCTGGTGCGCAAGGTCTGTTAGCCGGTATGAACGCCGCACTGCAAGCACAAGGCAAAGACGCTTGGACACCGCGTCGTGACGAAGCTTACCTAGGTGTGTTGGTGGATGATTTGATCACCATGGGGACCAAAGAACCGTACCGTATGTTCACCAGCCGTGCGGAGTACCGTTTGATCCTTCGTGAAGACAACGCCGATATGCGTTTGACGGAAAAAGCACATGAAGTGGGCTTGGTATCGGAACAGCGTTGGGCCGCTTTCTGCGAAAAACGTGAAGCGATCGCACAAGAAACCCAGCGTATGAAATCCTCTTGGATTGTACCGAACACACCGGAAGCCGAGGCCATTAATCCAAAATTAGAAACGCCGATCACACACGAATACAGCCTGCTGGATTTGTTGAAGCGCCCTAATGTGGAATACGCGGACGTAGCGAATCTGAAAAACGCTCCGGAACAACCGGTTGCCGAACAAGTGGCTGAACAGGTACAGATTACGGTGAAATACGCGGGCTATATTTCGCGTCAAGCGGAAGATATTGAGCGTTTACGTCGACAAGAAAATACCCCATTGCCGGAAAACATCGATTACTCGGTGATTGATGGCTTGTCTAACGAAGTGAAACAGAAGTTATCCGAAGCCCGTCCGGCGACGCTGGCGGCGGCATCTCGTATCCAAGGGGTAACCCCTGCTGCGGTATCTTTACTGTTAGTTCACTTGAAAAAACGTGCCATAAGCAGCAAAAGTGCCTAGAATCAGCATCCAATAGTATGCATTTCTAGGAATCATTGTGAGTTATTTTGATACCCTCAAGCGTGGTGCCGGTGACATGGGCATCTCGCTTTCTGATGAGACGGTTGATCGTCTTGTTCAATATCTAGGTCTTCTGGAAAAGTGGAACAAGGCGTACAACCTGACCGCCATTCGCGATGCGGACAAAATGGTGTCTTTGCACCTGTTGGATAGCTTGGCGACCCTACCTTTCATTACTGGTAAGAAAATCATCGATGTCGGCACCGGCCCTGGTCTACCTGGCATGGTTTTGGCCATTTGTTTACCAGAGCATGACTTCACCTTATTGGATAGTAATGGCAAAAAGACCCGTTTCCTGACGCAAGTGAAAATGGAAATGGGGCTGAAAAATGTCACCGTAGCCAATGAACGGGTGGAGAACCACGCCCACCAAGGGGCCTATGATCACGTTACCTCACGTGCCTTTGCTTCCCTTGAAGATATGATTAATTGGTGCTTACCATTACCGTCGGCAAGTGGTAATTTCTTAGCCATGAAAGGTGTGTACCCAGACGATGAACTGGAACAACTTCCGGACACGGTGACGGTACAAGAGATCCAACCATTGAGTGTTCCCACCATTGATGCTGAACGTCACATGGTGATCATGACCCGCAAAGGATAGTAAGCTATGGCGCGAATCATCGCAGTGACCAATCAAAAAGGCGGCGTAGGTAAAACCACTACCTGTGTCAACCTGGCCGCTTCTTTAAGTGCCATGAAGCGTCGGGTACTGTTGATTGACCTCGATCCTCAGGGAAATGCGACCACTGGCAGTGGTTTGCAAAAAGAAGAACTCGAAAAATCTGTGTTTGATGTGCTAGTCGGTACTCATGGTGTGAAAGAAACCATGATCTACAGTGAAACGGCGGGCTACACAGTACTGCCGGCCAACGGTGATTTAACCGGGGCGGAAGTGGTGCTGTTGGACCTGCCGAGCAAGGAAACTCGTCTGCGCGCGGGCTTGTATGAAGTGGAACATGACTTCGACTACATCTTATTAGACTGTCCACCGTCGTTGAACATGCTGACGGTGAATGCCTTAGCCGCTGCGCAAGGCGTGTTGATCCCAGTGCAGTGCGAATACTATGCCTTGGAGGGGTTGACGGCGTTATTGCAAACCATTGAGACCATCTCAACGGCATTAAACCCATCCCTTGCGATTGAGGGGATCCTGCGCACCATGTACGACCCTCGCCCCAGCTTGACCCATGACGTGTCGACGCAATTGGTGGAGTATTTTGGTGATAAAGTATTTGATACGGTGATTCCGCGTAATATTCGCTTGGCGGAAGCTCCGAGTTACGGTTTGCCAGTGTTGCATTATGAAAAGCAATCCCGTGGAGCCGTGGCGTATCTCGCCCTTGCTGGGGAATTTATTCGTAAACGCGCCGTGGCGGCGTAACGCCTATTCGAACTAAAGGTTGATTGGAATGACGATGAAAAAGCGCGGATTAGGTCGCGGTTTAGATGCTTTATTGGCTCCGAAAGCGGCACCTGCTCAGGACGTAACAGACATTGGTGAAGACAGCGCAAGCAAGACTGATCACACCATTCAAGGGTTAACGTATCTGCCGCTGGATTGGCTCAGCAAAGGGAAATTCCAGCCTCGTCGAGACATCAATCCAAGTCATTTGGACGAATTAGCCAACTCGATTCGCAATCAAGGCATTATGCAGCCGATCGTAGTGCGCCCATTGGCCGAGCAGCGCTATGAAATCATTGCCGGTGAACGCCGCTGGCGTGCCGCGAAAATTGCTGGCCTTGATAAAGTGCCGGTGATCATTCGTCACGTGGAAGACTCTGATGCGGTGGTGTTGGCGCTGATCGAAAACATTCAACGAGAAGATCTGAATCCAGTAGAAGAAGCCATGGCCTTGCAGCGCCTGGTGGAAGAATTCAGTCTGACCCAACAACAAGTGGCCGATACGGTGGGCAAATCCCGCTCCGCGGTGGCCAATATCCTGCGTCTGCTTAATTTAACGGCGGATGTGCGTCGATTGCTCGAGCATGGTGATATTGAGATGGGTCATGCCCGTGCGTTGTTGGCGCTGGAAGCAGAACATCAAGCCCAAGCGGCCTCCGTGGTGATCACCAAATCGTTATCGGTACGCGAGACGGAAAAACTGGTCAAAACCTTGCAAAATCCTGAAGCCAATACCGAAAAAGCCCCATTACCGGATTTCTCTGCTCACGCCTCAAAAATCTCGGATAAGATCCAATCCAATGTCAAAATTCAACCGAGTGCAAAAGGCAAAGGCAAATTGGTGATCGAGTATCGTGATCAAGCCCACCTAGAAGCCATGATGAGTGAACTTTTTGGCGTTTAACAGGCAACTTTGGTGCGTAAACGCATCAATATGATAGACATTACGCGAATAGTGTCCTTTCTATGCCGTGTTTGTATTGAACCGCCTTGGCATAACTCATATAATGCCTCGGATTTTAAATTTGATCACATTGTATGCGCGTTTTTTTGCCTCACAATGGTGCGTCAAGTTAGGGGATAGCATGGCGTCTAGCAAACCACTAAGAGCAAGTGAATTACTTGCCATGAGAAAACGAGCAGTGTTTCGTTTTATTGGCTTGCAGGTGGCGCTTGCCGCTGGCTTGAGTGTGGGAATTTTGGTCGCGATGAGCGGTCTACACGCCTACTCTTTTTTTGCCGGGGCTTTAGCAAGCATCCTACCGAATTTATATATGGCATGGCGCGTATTTGGTCATGCTGGGACGCAAACTGCAAAAGATGTGGTGCGGTCCTTTTACCGAGGTGAATCGGGCAAGTTGGTACTGACGGCTATTTTGGTTTCTGCTGTCTTCATTTTCATCAAGCCACTTGCTTCTGGCGCGATGTTGGCCGGCTTCGGAATGGCGATTATGAGCCACTGGCTCAGTCCTTTGTTGCTCAACAAGTAATGCAGCAAAGCGTAACGATTTTAATCATTGAAAAAGTGTGGATGTAAATATGGCAAGTGAAAATCTCACCGCGTCCGGCTACATTAAGCACCACCTTCAGAATTTGACCTTTGGTCAACATCCTGACGGTTCGTGGGGCATTGCTCACGGTGCGGATGAAGCGGCAGCAATGGGATTCTGGGCGATTCACCTAGATACCATGTTATTCTCGATTGGCTTGGGGATCTTCTTCCTATGGCTATTCCGTAAGGCTGCGAAGAAAGTGTCGGTTGACACACCTTCTGGTCTACAGAACTTTGTTGAAATGATGGTCGAATTTGTCGACACGAGCGTGAAAGAGAGTTTTCACGGCCGAAATCGTGTTATCGCGCCGTTGGCGTTGACAATTTTCGTCTGGATTTTCTTGATGAACTTAATGGACTTGATCCCAGTTGACTTCATCCCTCATCTAGCTACGTTGGCGGGTATTCCATACTTCCGTATCGTTCCGACAACAGATATCAACGCGACACTAGGTCTGTCTCTATCAGTCTTCGCATTGATTATCTTTTACAGCATCAAAATTAAAGGCGTGGGTGGCTTTACTAAAGAATTGACACTTCAGCCCTTTAATACACCTATCATGATTCCATTCAACTTTGTCTTGGAAATGGTAGGTCTACTAGCGAAACCAGTATCGTTGGCACTGCGTCTATTCGGTAACTTGTACGCTGGTGAGCTGATCTTTATTCTTATCGCTATTTTGCCGTGGTTCGCTCAGTGGGCGCTATCTGTGCCTTGGGCAATCTTCCATATCTTGGTCATCACATTGCAAGCTTTCATCTTTATGATGCTAACAATCGTGTACCTAAGTATGGCCCACGAAGATCACTAATTCTTTTTGAATAAAACGCTTTAAACTTTAAAAAACTGTGATATTTAGGAGTTAAAATGGAAACTGTAGTTGGTTTAACTGTTATCTCTGTAGCAATCCTTATCGGTTTGGCTGCACTGGGTACAGCGATTGGTTTTGCTATCTTGGGTGGTAAGTTCTTGGAAGCAAGTGCTCGTCAACCAGAGCTAGCGCCTATGCTACAAACTAAAATGTTCATCGTTGCGGGTCTTCTTGACGCCGTTTCTATGATCGGTGTAGGTATTGCTTTGTTCTTCACTTTCGCAAACCCATTCGTTGCTTTGGTTAACTAATACGTCGCTCTCCTTTGAAGTGACTTATTAATTTTGAACGACTAAAGCGAGGATATTTGCGTGAATATTAATCTCACACTAATAGGCCAAGCTATCTCGTTTGCTATTTTTGTGTGGTTCTGCATGAAGTTCGTGTGGCCACCAGTGATTGCTGCGCTCGAAGAGCGTAGCAAGAAAATTGCAGACGGTTTGGAAGCAGCTAACCGCGCTTCACGTGATCTAGAGCTAGCTCAAGAGCAAGCGACTAAGACACTACGTGAAAGCAAGGAACAAGCGGCCGAGATTATTGAACAAGCCAACAAACGTGCTAACCAAATCATTGACGAAGCGAAAGAGCAAGCGCGCACCGACGGCGAACGCCTACGTGATGCAGCGCAAGCAGAGATCGAACAAGATGTCGTACGTGCTCGTGAAGCACTACGTTCACAAGTTTCAACTCTAGCTCTTATCGGTGCCGAGAAGATTTTGGGTGCCAGTGTTGACGAGAAAGCACACAGCGAGATCGTTGAACAACTCGCCAAAGAGCTATAAGCGAGGGTCCTATGGCTGAATTAAAAACAGTCGCGCGACCATACGCCAAAGCCGCTTTTGAAGTCGCTCGTGAGCAAGGCCAAGTAGCTGAGTGGGCCAATATGCTAAGCATATTGGCTACTGCTACAAAAGAGCCAAAGCTAAGCGTAGCGCTTCAGAATCCAGCTTTTAGTGCGCAAGAGAAGGCAACAGCTCTGGCGGAAGTGTGCAGCGAAGTAATCACTGAACAAGGTAAAGGCTACTTAGTTAGCCTTGCCGAGAATAAGCGTCTAACGCTTCTTCCAGCGATTTCTGAGTTATTTGAACAGTTTAAATTGAATTACGAGAAAGCAGTGGATGTTGTAGTAACTTCTGCTTTTGCGTTATCAGCTGAACAAGAGCAAACACTGGCCGCTTCACTCGGTAAAAAATTGGACCGCAACGTCAATTTGACCAGTGAAACAGACGCAAGCCTTATTGGTGGCGTGGTAATCCGTACCGGTGATTTAATCATCGACGGTTCAGTACGCGGAAAACTGGCGAAACTGGCCGAAGCGATAAACTCCTAGAGTTTCGTAATTGAAACTAGGGTTGAGGAATTTAGCATGCAGCAACTGAATCCATCTGAGATCAGCGAGATCATTAAGAAGCGCATCGAATCACTTGATGTGTCTTCAGATGCCCAGAATGAGGGCACAATTGTCAGCGTTGCAGACGGTATCGTATTGATCCACGGTCTAGCTGACGTAATGTACGGGGAAATGATTGAGTTCCCTGGTGGTGTCTTTGGTATGGCATTGAACCTAGAGCGTGACTCTGTAGGTGCCGTAGTACTAGGTAACTACCAAGACCTTGTAGAAGGTCAAAAAGCAAAATGTACTGGTCGTATTCTTGAAGTACCAGTAGGCCCTGAGCTACTAGGTCGCGTTGTTGACGCACTTGGTAACCCAATCGACGGCAAAGGCTCTGTAGACGCGAAACTAACTGATGCAGTTGAAAAAGTTGCACCAGGCGTTATCGCTCGTCAAGGCGTTGATCAACCAGTACAAACTGGTTACAAAGCGATTGACTCTATGGTGCCAATCGGTCGTGGTCAGCGTGAGTTGATCATCGGTGACCGTCAGATCGGTAAAACGGCTCTAGCAATCGACACTATCATTGCTCAGAAATACTCTGGCATTAAGTGTGTGTACGTTGCGATCGGTCAGAAACAATCTACTATCGCGAACGTAGTACGTAAGCTAGAAGAAAATGGCGCAATGGAATACACAACTGTTGTTGTAGCGGGTGCATCTGACCCAGCAGCAATGCAGTTCCTAGCACCATACTCTGGTTGTACTATGGGCGAATACTTCCGTGACCGCGGTGAAGACGCATTGATCGTATTTGATGACTTGACGAAACAAGCTTGGGCTTACCGTCAAATCTCATTGCTACTACGTCGTCCACCAGGCCGTGAAGCATACCCAGGTGACGTTTTCTACTTGCACTCTCGTCTACTAGAGCGTGCGTCTCGCGTAAGCGCTGAGTACGTAGAAAAATTCACTAACGGTGAAGTTAAAGGTCAAACAGGTTCTTTGACTGCTCTACCTATCATCGAGACTCAAGGTGGTGACGTATCTGCGTTCGTACCAACGAACGTAATCTCTATCACTGACGGTCAGATCTTCCTAGAAACTAGCTCATTCAACGCCGGTATCCGTCCTGCAATGAACGCTGGTATCTCGGTATCTCGTGTTGGTGGTGCAGCGCAAACGAAAATCATCAAGAAGCTAGGTGGTGGTATCCGTCTTGCTCTTGCTCAGTACCGTGAATTGGCGGCATTCGCTCAGTTCGCTTCTGACCTTGATGATGCGACTCGTAAGCAACTTGAGCACGGTAAGCAAGTAACTGAATTGATGAAACAAGCGCAGTTCAGTCCAATGCCTGTAGGTGAAATGGGCGTAATCCTTTACGCTGCCAACGAAGGCTTCCTTGCGGATGTTGAAACAAGCAAAATTGCTAGCTTTGAAAATGCATTGTTAGGTTACATGAACAGTGAACACACTGATCTGATGGCTGACATCAACAAAACTGGTAAATACAACGACGAAATCGCCGGCACATTTAAGTCAGCGATTGAGAAGTTTAAAGCGACACAAACTTGGTAATGATTGGGTGGCTGGTTCGCCAGCCACCGATCATCTCTGCAGTTTGTGAATTAACATTCTCACAAGGGCAGGTCTAATATGGCAGTCGGAAAAGAGATACGCGCTCAGATTGGGAGCATTAACAATACGCGAAAAATTACTCGCGCTATGGAAAAAGTAGCAGCAAGTAAAACGCGTAAAGCTCAGGATCGTATGGGCTCTTCTCGTCCGTATGCAGATCGCATTCGTCAGGTGATCGGTCACTTGGCAAACGCGAATCTTGAGTATAAGCACCGTTACCTAAACGAGCGTGAAATCAAGCGAGTTGGTTACATCATCGTATCCAGTGACCGTGGTTTGTGTGGTGGCTTGAACGTTAACGTGTTCAAAGCTGCGATTAAAGACATGAAGCAATTTGTTGAAGCAGGGGTCGAAGTTGAGATCTGTGCGGTAGGCTCAAAAGCGGTGTCTTTCTTCAAAAACTACGGTGGTAATGTATCTGCCGCAATTACTGGTCTAGGCGATGCTCCTGAAGCAGCAAGTCTAGTCGGTAGTGTGAAAGTTATGTTGGATGCGTTTGACGAAGGTCGCATCGACCGTCTGGTTATGGTTTCTAACGAATTCGTTAACACCATGACTCAGAAGCCACGTGTTGAACAGCTTTTGCCGCTTGAAGCAGAAGAAAATGATCAACTGAAGCACCACTGGGATTACATCTACGAACCTACTGATCCAGTAGAGATCTTGAATGATCTTTTGGTTCGTTACATCGAATCTCAGGTGTACCAAGCCGTTGTTGAAAACATTGCGTGTGAACAAGCCGCTCGAATGCTGGCTATGAAGAACGCAACGGACAACGCGGGCGACATCATTAATGAATTGCAGTTGGTATACAACAAGGCACGTCAGGCAGCCATTACTCAGGAAATTTCTGAGATTGTTGGCGGCGCGGCAGCGGTTTAAGGTATCAAGGTATTAAGAGGATCCGAACATGAGTAGCGGACAAATCGTACAGATTATCGGTGCGGTTATCGACGTGGAATTCCCACGTGATAACGTGCCAAAAGTATACGACGCCCTCACTATCGAGGGAAAAGAGTTGGTGTTGGAAGTTCAACAACAACTAGGTGACGGTATCGTACGTACTATCGCCATGGGTTCTACTGAAGGTCTACGTCGTGGTCTAGAAGTTCAAAACACTGGTCACCCAGTATCTGTACCAGTTGGTACTAAGACACTAGGTCGTATCATGGACGTTCTAGGTAACCCAATTGACGAAAAAGGCGCAATCGGTGAAGAAGAGCGTTGGTCTATCCACCGTGAAGCTCCATCTTACGCTGACCAGTCTTCAAGCAACGAATTGCTTGAAACAGGTATCAAGGTAATCGACCTTGTATGTCCTTTCGCGAAAGGTGGTAAAGTTGGTCTGTTTGGTGGTGCCGGTGTAGGTAAAACCGTAAACATGATGGAACTTATCCGTAACATCGCGATCGAGCACAGCGGTTACTCTGTATTCGCAGGTGTAGGTGAGCGTACTCGTGAGGGTAACGACTTCTACCACGAGATGACTGATTCGAACGTAATCGACAAAGTATCTCTAGTATACGGTCAGATGAACGAGCCACCAGGCAACCGTCTACGTGTAGCACTAACGGGTCTTACTATGGCGGAAAAATTCCGTGATGAAGGCCGTGACGTACTATTCTTCGTCGACAACATCTACCGTTACACACTAGCGGGTACTGAAGTATCAGCCCTGCTAGGCCGTATGCCTTCTGCAGTAGGTTACCAGCCAACTCTTGCAGAAGAGATGGGTGTACTTCAAGAACGTATCACGTCAACTAAGAAAGGCTCTATCACGTCTGTACAAGCGGTATACGTACCTGCCGATGACTTGACTGACCCATCTCCAGCGACAACGTTCTCGCACTTGGATGCAACAGTTGTATTGTCTCGTGACATCGCTTCTTTGGGTATCTACCCAGCGATCGATCCACTAGATTCTACTTCTCGTCAGCTTGACCCACTAGTAATCGGTCAAGAGCACTACGACGTAGCGCGTGGCGTACAGATGGTTCTTCAGCGCTACAAAGAGCTGAAAGACATCATCGCGATCCTAGGTATGGACGAGCTTTCTGAAGAAGACAAGCAGACAGTAAACCGCGCTCGTAAGATCCAGCGTTACTTGTCTCAGCCTTTCTTCGTTGCAGAAGTATTCACTGGTGCTCCAGGTAAATACGTTTCTTTGAAAGACACTATCCGTGGCTTCCAAGGTATCCTAAACGGCGAATACGATGAGCTTCCAGAGCAAGCGTTCTACATGATCGGTAGCATCGAAGAAGCCATCGAGAAAGCTAAGAAACTTTAATCCACGCTTGTCAGTGGGTCTATACTCACTGACAAAGCCTGATTTGAAAGAGGCAACTTATGGCTTTCACGATGCAATGCGATATCGTAAGTGCGGAACAAGAGATCTTCTCCGGTTTAGTTGAGACTCTTGTGGCGGCAGGTAGTTTAGGCGATCTAGGTATTTACCCAGGTCACGCGCCTTTGTTGACTACCTTGCAACCAGGCCCAGTTCGTGTGGTTAAGCAAAACGGTGAAGAAGAGTTTATCTTCGTATCGGGTGGCTTCTTAGAAGTTCAACCACACCGAATTACTGTCTTAGCAGATACCGCTGTTCGCGCTAACGATCTTGATGAGGCGGCAGCACTTGAAGCGAAGAAACACGCTCAAGACCTGTTGGATCAACAAAATTCAGATTTGGATCTTGGCCGTGCCACGGCTGAGCTTGCGGAAGCCGTAGCACGTCTACGTACTATCCAGCAATACCGTCACGGTACTGGCATCTAACTTTAGATGATATCCATCTCTCAAAAAAGCAGCCCTAGGGCTGCTTTTTTTATGCTTAATGCTTTTTCGATAGACAATTAACTGAGGTCTATATCGCTGATACCTTATTGTTGTACAGTGTCATCTAGCCCAAAGCTGTATGCAGCCATTAACAGCGCCAATCCACTCCAAAGACAGGGAACTTTCATGAGTCACACCATTCTATGCGATATCGTCAGCGCTGAGCGCACACTTTATTCCAACCTTGTGAAGTACGTTGTTGTACAAGCGGATCACGGAGAGCTGGGCATCTTTCCTGGTCATGCGCCATTATTAACGACTCTCAAAACCGGCAGTGCACGCTTAGTCAAGGAAGACGACTCTGAAGAGATTATGTTTATCTCAGGTGGTTTTATGGAAGTGCAGCCCCATAAGGTGATTTTATTAGCCGACTTTGCCCAGCGTGCCAGTGAACTGGATATGGAGGAGGCCTTGGCGGCGAAGCAGCATGCCGAAGAGCATTTAGGAAACTCCAGTAATGAGCTTGACCATACTCGTGCTTTAAAAGAGCTTAATGAAGCGCTTGCTCGTATTAGGGCGATTGAGCAAAATCGAAGAATAGGTCATTTTGTCGACAAAAATCACGTGCACCCTAAATATTAGCCTTTAGTATTAGATTTTTCGCTTAAAAAACAGTCTATATTTGATTCTGACGTTTCAGATTGTCAACAATCTGGGTTTGGCAAAGAATAAACATAAAAGGTCTGCCTGCATGTCATATCAAATAGAGTATCAACGTGCCTGCGCTGAGCCAGAAGCGTTTTGGCGTGAACAAGCGCAAGCGTTAGACTGGTTCAAATTCCCCAAAACTGTGCTCTCACAAGATGAACACGGTATGGATCGATGGTTTGCCGATGGCGAACTCAACACCTGCTATTTAGCCCTTGATCACCATGTGGCCAATGGTCGTGCTGACCAAGCCGCCTTGATCTATGACTCCCCCGTGACCGACACCAAGAAAACCTACAGCTACCAAGACCTGCTGAACGAAGTGGCACTGTTCGCTGGGGCTTTAAAGCGGCAGGGCGTAGCGAAGGGCGACACCGTCGTTATCTATATGCCCATGATCCCGCAGGCCTTGATTGCGATGTTAGCGGTGGCGCGTTTGGGGGCCATTCATTCGGTCGTGTTTGGTGGCTTTGCCGCCCACGAATTGGCCGTGCGCATTGACGATGCCAAGCCGAAAGCCATTGTCAGCGCATCCTGTGGTATCGAAGTTTGCCGTACCATTGCTTATAAGCCATTACTCGATGAAGCTCTGAAACAAGCCCAGCATAGCCCTAATGCCTGCATCATCTATCAACGGGAACAACAGCTCGCCGAGTTGCAGCCAGGCCGAGATTTGGATTGGAACGCAGCGATGTCAGACGCTACGCCTACTGACTGTACCCCTGTAAAAGCGACCGACCCGCTTTATATCTTGTATACCTCAGGTACCACCGGTAAACCCAAGGGCGTGGTGCGTGACAACGGCGGTCATGCGGTGGCACTGAATTACTCCATGCAAGCGATCTACAACATGAGTCCTGGGGAAGTATTCTGGGCCGCCTCCGATGTCGGCTGGGTCGTCGGGCACTCTTACATTGTTTACGGCCCGTTGATCTATGGCTGCACCACAGTGATGTACGAAGGTAAGCCGATCATGACGCCCAATGCGGGTGAGTTCTGGCGCGTGTGCAAAGAGTACGATGTGAAGACTCTGTTTGCCGCGCCGACCGCGTTTCGTGCGATTCGCAAAGAAGACCCGAATGCCGAGCTACTGAACAAAGCAGACCTGGCCGGTTTGCGGGTCATCTTTATGGCCGGTGAGCGCTTAGATCCGCCGACCTATGAGTGGACCAAAGCTGTCACCGGCAAATGCATTGTCGACCATTGGTGGCAGACCGAAACCGGCTGGGCGATCTGCGCCAATCCGATTGGCCTAGAAATGAAGATTGCCAAACCGGGCTCTTCCACCGTGCCATCTCCAGGCTTTCAAGTGCATGTTTTGGACGATCAAGGGGAGCCATTACCGCCGATGGAGCAAGGCAGTATCGCCATTAAACGTCCATTGCCACCGAGCTGTTTACCAACCATCTGGGGGGATATCGAGCGTTTCAAATCCAGCTACTTAAATGTGTATCCGGGTTACTACACTTCAGGCGACGGTGGTTACATTGATGAAGACGGCTATGTCTTTATTATGGGACGTACCGACGATGTGATTAACGTGGCGGGGCATCGCTTATCAACCGGCGAAATGGAAGAAGTGGTCGCGATGCACGATGCCGTGGCAGAGTGCTGTGTCATCGGAATTAACGACGATCTTAAAGGCCAGTTGCCGTTAGGGTTAGTGCTATTGAAAAATGGCTATGAAGAGCAAGCTGATACTGTTCAGGAAGAACTGATCGCTTTGGTACGTCAAGAGATCGGTGCTTTGGCCTGCTTTAAAATTGCTATGGTGGTGCCACGTTTACCAAAAACTCGCTCTGGCAAGATTCTACGTAAGCTACTGCGTCAGATTGCCTCGGGTGAGGAGTTCACCATTCCATCAACCATTGATGACCCTAACAGCATCTACGATATCCAAGAGCTGATGGCCGAACGCGGCCTGATTGTCGAAAAACTCGCGGGCTAGCGAGTACCGAGCAAGCCAACATGGCATGGCCATGTTATTCCACGATTGCCCGAGTCTTTACTCGGGCTTTTTTATGGGGATGAATTCCGTCTACAGCAATCGCCATAGAGTATCGAAGATAATCTGCTGCGCTTTGGCAATATCGTTCGATTCCAGTACCACCGCCGAAGGGAAGTTATCCCGCGCCAGAGAAATAATGGCACACTTGGGCGGGTAGATGGCGATGTAGCTGGCATCGACACTGTCTTCGGTTTTGATCCATTTACGTTCCGACAGTTCTGCGTCTTCACCGCCATCGCCCAAGGCGATTACCTTTACCTTAATGCCCAGCTTGATACGTTGTTTGGTATAGGTCGGAAACGGTCGGTATAAATAGGGACGGATCGGTTTCGAAGAAAATACACAGTATTCTTTATGGTCTTGCTGAGACACCACGTTTAAAATATCGCGTAATACCCATTCGATGCCATCATCGCCCTCATAGTAACGCACATCGGTGTGATGGAAGGTCGGCTGGGACTGTACCAAGCTTGGAATAATGGTGTGCTTGAGCGAGTCGATGGTTTTCTCGATGTTCTGCTTACGCTCTTCAGCGAGGTTGAGCAAAATCTCTGGGTTTTCCGCCATAAAGAAACGGCGTTTACCTTTCGGGAAATAACTGACCACCCCTTTGTTTTGTAGCTGTTTCAAGGATTCGTAGGCGGAACCGCGGTTAATGCCCGACTGTTCGGCGATATCACGAATCGAAGCTGGCCCTAATTTCAGCAATGTTTGATACAGCGTGGTTTCACGCTCGGTCAGGCCGAGTTGTTCTAAGACTTGATGCAGCATAAACCCTAATTAATCGTAAAAATGTAGACGTTGTCGAACCCGGCATGGTGCCGATGTATCGATGCTAGCTGAGATAAAGTTGTGTCATCGCAAGTATTAAGCCCATGGAGGGGCGATCCGAGCGTCGCGGACAGGGATGTCCGTCGTTCGGTACTGCGATGACACAACGGAATCCTTCATCAGCAAGATCCGATATTGTAAGCCATTCTGCCTTATCGACGAGAATCTGCAAGGAGTTCAAGAGTGAGTGATGATCAGCGTTTTGGTGGTATTAGCCGCCTTTACGGCCAAACAGCCTATGAGTTTTTCCAACAAGCCCACGTGTGCGTGATCGGTATTGGTGGCGTTGGCTCATGGTGCGCGGAAGCGTTGGCGCGCTCTGGCGTCGGTCAGATCACCTTGATCGATATGGACGATGTTTGCATCACCAACATCAACCGCCAAATTCATGCCCTAGATGGCACCATTGGTAACGCCAAAGTCGATGCCATGGCCGAGCGTATTAAGCTGATCAACCCAAACTGCCAAGTGCACTGCGTGGAAGACTTTATCACCACCGATAACGTCCCTGAGCTGTTAGATCAGCCGTTTGACTACATCATTGATGCGATTGATAGCTTAAAACCGAAAGCGGCCATGATCGCTTGGTGTAAGCGCAATAAACGTAAGCTGATCACCGTCGGTGGCGCCGGTGGCCAGATCGATCCAACCAAAGTTCAGATTGCTGACTTGTCTCGTACCGAGCAAGACCCGTTGGCGGCTAAGCTGCGCAACTACCTGCGCCGTCACTACAACTTCCCGCGCGATACCAAGAAGCGCTTCGAAATCGAATGTGTGTACTCATTGGAGCAACTGAAATACCCACAGACAGACGGTACAGTGTGCGAGACTCGCCAGAAAGGGGATACAGAAACTAAGATGAACTGTGAAACCGGTTTTGGCTCCAGCACGGTCGTGACTGCGACCTTTGGCTTTGTTGCGGTAGGGCGAGTGCTTGAGAAGCTAGCGCTAAAAGCGAAGCAATCATCCAAATAGAGGCCCAAGAGGTGCGCGAAACATGGAAAGTCAGTTAGCCTTTTTAGCCGTTTGCCTCGCGTCTGCCGCTTCTCCAGGGCCTGGTGGTTTGGCGGTGGTCAGCAACAGTATCAATCACAATCTGCGTCGTACCTTACCGGTGATCTTTGGCATTGCTACGGGGCTATTGTTGGCGTCACTGTTGGCCAACACCTGGTTGTTGGCGGTGATTCATTCAAGTGACAGGGCGTTTCTGGTGATGACTTGGCTTTGCAGTGCGTACATCGCTTACTTGGGCGCTAAGGCGTTGTATTATGCCAACCGTGAGATGACGATTGCCGCACAGGGCTATGGCTTTAAGAATGGCGTGCTGATTTCACTACTGAACCCGAAAACCTTGGTGTTTTTTGGCGCCTTATTTCCGATGTTTATTACCAATGAAGCGAACTTTATTCGTGATGCCATTGTACTGACGTTGGAACTGGTGCTGATTACCTTAGTGATTCATATCTTGGTGTCTTCTGCGATCGACAAGATATCCCATATCCTGAAAAACCATTTAGTCGCGATTAATCGCATCACCGGCGTCATGTTTATCGCCTTGGGGATCAGTGGCTTTATCTTTTAGCAAACTCGCAACCGTTTAGGCCTGAATCTGCTTCAAGATACCTAGTACCCCATTAGTACGTGAGCTGGTTAGATAGCTGGAAAGGTTAAACTGGCTTAGCTCAGTGACGAGGTCCATGGCTTGCAATTCGGCTTTGCTATGGCCATTGGCAAGGCTTAGGATCACCAGCAACACACCACGCATCAGCTTGGCATCGCTGTCCGCTTGGAAGGTACAGGTACCGTTCTCTTGGTGCTCGATTAGCCAAACGGCGCTTTCACAGCCTTTCACCTTATTGTCTTCTGTTTTCTCTGTATCGCTTAGACGCTCGAGCTGTTTGCTAAGACTGACTAACTCTTTGAAGGTCGCTTCTTTGCTGGTGCAGGCTTGTAGTCGTGCTTGGATGGCGTCGCGGTTTAAATCAGTCATCACCTAGGATCTCAATGGCTTCCAGTAAAACATCACAGAAGCGGCGTGCTTCTGACAGAGTATTGTAACAAGCAAAGGAGGCCCGCAGGGTGCTGCTGACCCCTAATTGTGCCATCAATGGATGGGCACAATGGCTGCCTGCGCGCACGGCGATGCCCTGGCTATCAAGGTAGCCGTTTAAATCCATGGTATGGATACCTGGTACCCCTAAGGACACGACCGTGGTGTCGCTTTCTGGGGAGTAGATTTCGATGGCGGTATGAAACTTCAGTTCATCGTATACGTAGCGAGCCAGCTTTTGTTCCCACTCAATCATGCCTTGGCGATCTTGTGCCGCCAAGAAGTCACAGGCCGTGGCCATGCCGATTACGCCTTCGATATGGGGCGTGCCGGCTTCCAGGCGATACGGCAGCACGTTGAATTCCGTACTGTTGTAGGTCACATGGCTGACCATCTCACCGCCAGTTTGTACCGGTGTTAGGACTTCTAAAGCGTGCGGCTTGCCATACAGCACACCAATGCCGGTGGGGCCATACATCTTGTGACCTGAGAAGACATAGAAGTCACAGTCTAGTGCTTGAACATCGATAGGATAGTGAGCGACCGCTTGCGCGCCATCGACCAGGGTAAAGGCGTTCACGGCTTTGGCCGCAGCAAGCATTTGCTTAATCGGGGTTTTCACGCCAATGGCGTTGGAAATCTGAGTACAAGCAAAAATCCGCGTGTGTTCGTTAAAGTAGCGCTCGTATTCTGGCTCCCATTCACCTCGAGAGGTCAGCGGTAAGACACGTAAGCGGGCCCCTGTACGAAACGCCAATTGCTGCCAAGGCACTAGATTGGCATGGTGCTCAAGGCTCGTGATTAGGATTTCATCATCGGGTTTTAAACACCACTCCAAGCCATAGGCCACCATATTGATCGACTCGGTGGTGCCTTTGGTCCAGATCACATGATCTGCTTGTGGCGCATTAATAAAGCGCGCCACACGGTCGCGGGCGTGTTCAAATTGTGCGGTGGCGCGATCACTTAAGTAATGGGCACCGCGATGCACATTGGCATTACTGGTGGTGTAGTAGGCCATTAAGGCATCTAGCACAACCTGCGGCTTTTGTGTGGTGGCAGCATTATCGAGATACACCAAGGGGTGATCATTGGCTTCCAATTGTAAGATCGGAAACTTTGCTCGAAGTGTGTTCGCATCAAATGCCATACGCTAGGTGTCCGCTGCTGTTTGAAAATAGGGCTAAATTGTACCTTAAATCTAGTGAATCTCAGCAATATTGCACGTTACCGCCGCCAAACACTTGTCATTTCAGCGTTATTCGCTAAGGTTCATACAGAATGTAAAGATTTCCAAATTAAAGGTACAGAGACGGTGGCGGACTTTCTATATAAAGGCGTAGTGGATTGGTTTTTAGAGCAAATGAGCCAAGGTGCATTAGCCCCTGGGGACAAGATGCCGTCCCTACGAAAACTGGCCAAACAGCTTGAGCTGAGTCTCAACACCGTCATCCACGGTTATGAAATCCTCGCCGAAGAAGGCTGGATCGAATCGCGTCCTAAGTCTGGTTATTTTGTCTGTCATAAGCCCAGCGTCAAGCACGCTCATGTGCTGGCGGGGGACCGTGTCGCACAGTTCAGTGACACCTTGAGCAAGAAGATGGCGTGGTCCGCCTTGTCCCACCGCGCGGCCATGGTGGACCAAAGCGATGAATTTCTAAACCCGGCCGTCAAAGCCACTGAGTCAGACTTACCTGTGCTAGGAAAAGGCCACTTAGCGGTGCGTGAGGCGGTCAGTGAGCACTTACGTAAAGTCGCCATCAATGCTCACCCATCGCATATCTGGTTGGGCCGCTCGCCGTTGGCCATGTACACCCAAGCGGTACAAACTCTGACCCAAGTAAAGGATGCGGTATTGGTGATCACGCCTTGTGACCCACGTCTGACCTCAACCTTGCTAAGCCTAGGTCGTGAAGTCTTTACCCTTGCCGCGGGTGAGCGCGGCGTTGACCTAGATGAGGCGGTGCGTTGTTTGCGCGATGACGCCATCAAGATGGTCGTGTTCCCGAGTCAGTTTGCCTTCCCCAGCGGCAGTGAGATTTCCAACTTAAGCCTGCGTCGTTGGCTAGCCATCTTACAGCAGCTCGACATGCCTGCGGTTGAGTGGGACATGACGTCCCATTTAGGCTACAAGTCTTCCACCTTGATGACATACAAATCACTCGATGAGAAAAACCAAGTGGTGTACATCGGTGGGGTCGAGTCGAAAGGCGTGGATCGTAATGCCGCTTGGTGTATCCCTGGCAAGTATCAGGCGCTTGAAGGGGCTTTGCTCAGTGCCGACCTTGCTTTGAGCGATCCACAGCAACAGGCGCTGATGGATACACTGCAGCCGTCGCAACGCCAGTCCTTGATGCGACGGGCCCGTCAAATTTGGTCGGTGGCAGAGAAGTCCAAGAGTATGTTGGAAAACGCTTTGGGCGAGAGTGTGCGTTTTGCTAGCAGCAAAGGTGGCTTAACCCTTTGGTTGCAATTGCCGCAAGCGTTGACGGAAGCACAACTGACGCAGCTATTAGCCAAGCACCGCCACGGCATTGTGCCAGGGTATTACCTATCGGCGCAGCAGGAGGCGGATCATTGGTTAGCGGTCAATGTGACCTATGATGCCATTGCTGCACTGGCACAGCAGTTGGCGCGCTTTACCCATGACCTAGTGCAACCAGAGGCTCAGCTAGAAGAGCAGGCAAACGCTAGCGCTGCGACAGATGAGACGGAAGCGTCTCAGGTGATCGATAGCCAAGCCGAAGAAGCGGCAGGGGTGCTGTTAGAGCCGAGCGACTTTGATCTCGACGATGTCATGCTAAAAGAGTCGGAAGAGACAGAGCAGGCGGCAGAGGCCCCAAAGGAAGAGGCAGCAGAGCCAAATGTGGCGGACCAGTCGGAACCGTCTGAGCGCTCGGATAACGCTTCAGAGAAGGCCCCTAAAACCCTCTATAACCCCATGCTTGACCTGATTAATCATGATTTTGGCTAAGCGCTAACGCTTTGCTCTAACATGGATTTTCTGTGTACGTGCGGGCATTTTTGGTAACGCCTCCTATACTGCTGTAATAGGCAAATATTAGGGTAAGAGGAGTTCGAGATGTCCGCATTGGATTTGCAGTTTGTACGATCACAGTTCCCCGCATTCGATGAACCGAGCTTAGCAGGGCAAGCTTTTTTTGATAACGCGGGTGGCTCTTATGCTTGCCTGCCAGTGATTGTGCAGCTCAACCGCTACTACCACCAAAACAAAATTCAGCCTTACCATTTGCACCCAGTGTCGCAGGAAGCGGGCCGCCAAATGGACGAGTCCCATGATCGCCTAGCCGGCTACCTCAATGTGCTGCCTGAAGAAGTGCACCTTGGCCCTTCCACCTCGCAAAATACCTATGTCTTAGCGCAAGCGTTTGCCCATGTGCTGCAAGCGGGCGATGAAATTATCGTTACGAATCAAGACCATGAAGCCAATATCGGGGTATGGCGTAGGCTTGCCGAACGCGGCATAGTGATCAAAGAGTGGCGTGTGGATCCGATTACAGGTGAGTTAGATAGCAGTGAATTGGATACACTTTTCAGTGACAAAACCAAGCTGTTAGCCTTTACCCACAGCTCCAATGTGGTGGCGCACATCAACCCGGTCAAAGACATTTGCGCTAAGGCCAAAGCGGCGGGGGTGTGGACCTTGGTGGATGGAGTAGCGTACGCCGGCCACGGTTTCCCAGATGTAAAAGATCTCGGGGCGGATATCTATCTGTTCTCGCTCTACAAAGCCTTTGGTCCGCATCAGGGGGTGATGGTGATACGCCAAGATGTGGCACTCAAGCTTGGCAATCAAGGCCATTTCTTTAATGGCGAGTACCGTCATAAATGGTTTGTGCCAGCTGGCCCAGATCATGCCCAAGTGGCGGCTGCTCGGGGAGTGGTGGATTACTTTGACCGCTTGCATGACCATCACTTTGACGCCAGCAAAGACATCAGCGTCAGAGCCAGCCATGTGCGCAAACTGCTGCAGGATGCCGATGCGGCCCTATTGCCACAGTTATTAGACTATGTCTCGGAGCACCCTAAACTGACCTTAGTCGGTCCGTCGGACTTTACCAAGCGTTGCGCCACCGTGTCGATGTTGGCCACCGAGCAAACGCCCCAGGAGCTTGCGGCGAAGTTGGTTAAGCAAGGCATTATCTGTGGCGCTGGGCATTTCTACGCGGTGCGCTTACTGGAAGCCTTAGGCGTGGACCCCAACACCGGGGTGCTGCGTTTATCGTTTGTGCATTACACCAGTCGAGAGGACATGACTCAGTTGCTCGAAGCGTTAGACAAAGCCTTATAGATCAATCGACTTGTTTTAAGCGCTGTTCAATCAGAGCCAACATTGGCCGATGATCTTGGTAGTTGATTGGGATAGGCAAGAGTTGCTCACCAATCAGCAGCGCCAATGACGGGAAGGAATTGAGGCCAATATGACGGGCGTTTTCGATTTCTCGCTCGAGCAAAGCTTGTTCTTGCACATAGTGCATGTTGTGCAAGAAGCCTTCGCGATTGAGGCCAATCTGTTCGGCGCAATCTGCCAGCACATCTAGGTTGGAAGGGTTTTTAGCTTCTAAGTAATAGGCCTGCTGGATGGCGTGGTACATCTCCATCTCAAGGTTACTGTCGCGCGCCACCATACAAGAACGGTTAGCTGGGTAAGTGGAGCGACGTGGCTCTGTATGGCGCCAGAAGTCATAGTTAAATTCTGTACCCAATTCACTGGCAATACGTTGCCAAGTGGCTTCGAGTTTCTGGCGCATGGCCATCGGCATGGGCACATCCGAATCCGGAGCTAGACCCCCAAGCATAGGCTGAATGACAAGCTCATCACGCTCGATACGCTTTGCTAAGGCTGTTTGCAGGGCTTGCCAAGTAGGGCGAAATCCCCAACACCAGCTGCACATGGGGTCATAGCAATAAATTAACGTAGCGGTCATGTGTTACTCCAAATTTTGGGCAATAAAAAAGCCAGCTAAGGGATACCCTAGCTGGCTTTTCATTATTAAGCGATCAATGCTTAGTTCGCAAGAACCTTAGCAATGGCTTCACACAGTGGTTCCATGTTGTCTTTGGTCATACCAGCAACGCTGATACGGCCAGAACCGACGATGTAGATACCGAACTCTTGGCGTAGTTGTGCGACTTGATCTGGGTTTAGACCAGAGAAAGAGAACATACCGTTCTGTTGTGAGATGAACGAGAAGTCCTGCTCAACGCCTTTCGCACGCAGTGTGCTAACGAATAGGCTACGCATTTCGTGAATACGAGTACGCATTGCTTGAAGTTCCATTTCCCATAGGCTGCGTAGCTGTGGGTTAGTTAGCACTTCAGTTACTACTGCCGCACCGTGTGATGGTGGGTTAGAGTAGTTAGCACGGATGCAACGCTTCACTTGTGAGAACGCTGCGTCAGCGTGTTCTGCCGTTTCACAGATCACAGTGATGGCACCGACACGCTCGTTGTACAAACCGAAGTTCTTCGAGAATGAGTTAGCGATCAGCATCTCTTGTACTTGGTCTAGGAAGACACGTAGACCCGCTGCGTCTTCTTCTAAACCTGAGCCGAAACCTTGGTAAGCGAAGTCAAACAATGGCAAGAAACCTTGTTTGCTGCAAAGCTTCGCCAATTGTGCCCACTGTTCAGTGGTTGGATCGATACCTGTTGGGTTGTGACAGCAGCCGTGGAATAGCACCACATCGCCTGCAGGCACTTGCGAAAGGCTGGCTAGCATAGCTTCGAAGTCTAGTGACTTTGACGCTGCGTCGTAGTACGCGTAGCTACCTACTTCTAGGCCAACAGATTGGAAGATTGCTTGGTGGTTCGCCCAAGTTGGGTTGCTGACCCAAACGGTTGCACCTGGCATGTGTTTCTTGATGAACTCAGCCGCAATACGTAACGCACCAGTACCACCTGGAGATTGCGCCGTGTGAGCACGTTGTTTCGTGATGACATCGTGGTCTGCACCAAATAGCAATTCCTGTACAGCATTACGGTACGCTTCAGTACCTTCGATGCTTAGGTAGCTCTTGGTTTTCTCGGTTTCTACTAAGCGCTCTTCAGCTTGCTTAACAGACTTTAGAATTGGCGTCGCGCCGAGCTCATCTTTGTACACACCTACGCCCAAGTTAATCTTGTTCGGGTTTGGATCGTTACGATAAGCATCATTTAAGCCGAGAATTGGATCAGCTGGTGCAACTTGAATGTTTTCGAACATGGTGACTCCCCGCAAGGGTTATATGTACTGTTTTTATTATGCGTTAACGTTAAAAAAACCAGGCGTAATGTTACTCCAGAGTGAGGCGGTTCGCTATAAAAACAACGGCATTCTGTATCCAAATGCGACCAAAGTTGACAAATGACGGGGCGAGAAAAGCAGCGTAGGGGAGGCTGTTGCCCAGATCTTTACAGGAGATGGGGAAATAAGGGTGAGCAGTCCCTATGGCATGATCCTAGAGACTGCCATATTGAAGAGGGCTGAGCGTTAGTCGTCCCAGCCGTCGGCGATCGCGTTATTTAAACGTTTTTCTTCTAAATAAGCTTCGATGGCCCGGCGTGCTTTCAGCATGCGCGCGCTGTCTTCCTTTTGGTTGCGCTCGTTTTCCTCTTTTTTAAGGCTGATGGAAGCGTATAACAAATCAGTTTTTACTTCGGAAACAGTTTCCGCTGGCGTACTCATCATTTTTTCCTCACAGGTCCATTTCGGATGACAGAAATGCACACATCACTGTCATCGACAGGTGAAAAAAGTCAAAATAGACAGACATCAAGACTTCAGTGATATAAAAAACGTAAAGCTGGTCAAAAATCAACCTATTTTTTTATGAAATTTTTATTGGCGGATACGAATGGATGTTTCTTTTATCCTCGACGCTTTGAACGATAAGCAACGGGAAGCGGTGGCGGCACCACTGCAAAACAGCCTAGTGTTAGCGGGCGCAGGGTCAGGTAAAACACGCGTATTAGTGCATCGCATTGCGTGGTTGATGCATGCCTACGAGATCTCTCCTTACAGCCTAATGGCGGTGACCTTTACCAACAAAGCCGCCCGTGAAATGCAGGGCCGTATTGAGCAACTGGTTGGCGTACCACCACAGGGCATGTGGGTCGGTACCTTCCACGGGATTGCGCACCGTTTGCTGCGTGCCCACTGGCGTGATGCGGGGTTGAAAGAGAACTTCCAAATCATGGACAGTGAAGATCAACTGCGTCTGGTAAAACGTATCATGCGCGAGATGAGCATCGACGAAACCCGCTGGCCGCCAAAACAAGTATGTTGGTTTATCAACGCGCAAAAAGACGAAGGTCGCCGCGCGGCCCATGTGCCGGACAGCCACGATCCGTTCTCCCGTGGTATGCGCGAGATGTATTACCACTACGAAGAAGCCTGTGAGAAAAACGGCCTATTGGACTTTGGTGAGCTGTTGCTACGTGCCCATGAGCTGATGCTGACCACACCAGCGTTGCTAAAACACTATCAACAGCGTTTTGTGCATGTGCTGGTGGACGAGTTTCAGGACACCAACACCATTCAGTACGCTTGGTTACGCCTAATGGTCGGTGAGTCTGGCACCATTACTGCCGTCGGTGATGACGATCAGTCGATTTACGGCTGGCGTGGTGCAAAAATTGAAAACATTCATAATTTATCCAATCACTTCAAAGACTTACATACCATTCGCCTAGAGCAAAACTACCGTTCCACCGGTCATATTCTGAAAGCGGCCAACGGTCTGATCACCAACAACGATGATCGCCTAGGCAAGGAACTGTGGACCGACAGTGGTGAGGGCGAGCCGATTTCGGTGTACGCCGGCTTTAACGAGCAGGACGAAGCACGCTTTATTATTGAGATCATCAAAAAGTGGCGCGACGACGGCACGGCTCTGAAAGATATGGCGATTCTGTACCGTTCTAATGCCCAATCTCGCGTCATCGAGGAAGTGCTGGTTAGGGAACAGATTGCTTATCGTATCTATGGTGGACACAGATTCTACGACCGTCTAGAGATCAAAAATGCCTTGGCCTACGCTCGTTTGGCGATTGATCCGAATGACGACGGCGCGATCGAGCGTGTCATCAACGTACCAACCCGTGGCATCGGCGAGCGCAGTATCGGCACCATCCGTGAAATCGCCCGTGATCAAGGCTGCTCCATGTGGCAAGCGGCGGATCAGATCGTTACCCACGGGTTATTGCCAGCCCGAGCTGCCAACGCCATCAAAGGCTTTATGCAGCTGATCCAAGGCATGGCGGGCACCTTGCAGAACCCCGACCTTGGTCTAGGTGATATCTTTGATCAGATTATCGCCGAAGCCGGCCTGATTCCTTATCATGAAAAGGAAAAAGGTGAGAAGGGCGAAGCCCGAGTGGAAAACTTAAAAGAGTTGGTGAACGCTGCCAGTGGCTTTAACTGGCTGGAAACCGATGAAGAATTCAGTTCGCCAATGATGGCGTTCTTGGATCAAGCCGTGCTGGACGCCGGTGAAGCGCAAGCGGACGAATACCAAGACTCGGTACAGCTGATGACCTTGCACTCCGCCAAAGGTTTGGAATTCCCATTGGTGTTCCTAGCGGGTGTCGAGGAAAACCTGTTCCCAAACCGTATGTCGTTTGAAGAACCGGGACGCTTAGAAGAAGAGCGCCGTCTGTGTTACGTGGGCATCACCCGCGCCATGCAGAAGCTCTACATCACCTACGCGGAATCGCGTCGCTTGTACGGCTCGGAATCCTTTAACAGCCCATCGCGCTTTATTCGTGAGATTCCAGAAGAGTGCTTGGAAGAAGTGCGTCTACGCTCGCAAGTGGCACGCCCTGTGTCCATGCAGCGTCCAGACTACTCCGCCACCCTGCAACGTCAGAACCAAAATATCATGCAAGGCCACACCGTACCGGACACTAATGTCTCCATGGGCGATCGTGTGAAGCACCCGATCTTTGGTGAAGGCTTGGTGGTGAACTACGAAGGTCAAGGCCCCCAAGCCCGCGTTCAAGTGAACTTCGACGACGCTGGCACCAAGTGGCTGGTACTGTCTTTTGCTAAGTTGGAAGTCTTGTAGGTTCTTCAGTTTTGGCGTTTGAGAGGTCTTCTGCGACAGTCAGTGGGAGGCCTCTTCCCGTTACCTAATTTGCTTGCGACAGTCTCGTTCCTCGACCCGACAGCGCAAATCAGGCAAACGGGAATAGGCTTGAAAGCTTTGCATAGGGAATATTAGTGCTTTTAAAACGGATTTATTAAAGGCGGTAGCCAAATTTCAGAAGCCATTAGGGCTGGGTCTTGTGTTTGATTTGCGCTGACGCGTCGGTGTCGAGGGACGAGACGAGACAGGCGCAAGCAAATTGAATACAAGAGTCAGACCATCTAAAAGCCTTGCAGAACCAAAAAACCAAAGCGCCCCAGCAACCAAAACCCTGCTACTATGAAGCAAATAGACTGAAGTAGAAGGGGAGCATTATGACCATTCGAGTTGGCATTATTGGGTTTGGTTTATCTGGCCGTGTGTTTCACGCGCCGTTTGTGGCGCATCAAGCTGAGATGACGCTGTCGTATATTTGCTCCTCTAAGCCCCAAGAAGTGCATAAATACTGGCCTGATGTCACCGTGGTCAGCGATGCCGATGCGTTGATTACTGGTGATGATATCGATCTGGTGGTGATCACCACGCCTAATGAACTGCATTTCCCGCAGGCCAAGTTAGCGCTGAAGTCTGGCAAGCATGTATTACTAGAAAAGCCGTCGGTGACGGAAATCGAACAAGTCGAAGAGCTGTGCCGCCTTGCTTACGATAAAGGGTTAACCTTCACGGTTTATCAAAACCGCCGCTTTGATGGTGATTTCTTACGTTTACAAGAACTGCTAGAAACCGGTGAATTAGGCCAGCTAAAGCAATTGGAAAGCCGCTTTGATCGTTTCCGCCCAGCGGTACAGCAACGTTGGCGCGAACAACCGGGTGTTGGCACCGGGATTTTCTGGGATCTCGGGCCCCATGTGTTAGATCAAGCCTTGGCACTTTTGGGTATACCTGACTGGATACAGGCCAATATAGACACACTACGAGAAGACGGCGCTGCGCCAGATTCTTTTGAAATTGAGCTGGCGTACGGTAAGCGTCGTGTGCGCTTGGGGGCCAGTTTATTTGAAGCGGGGGAAATGCGTCGCTATAACGCCCGTTTTGATGGCGGTTCTTGGCATTGCTACGGCTTAGATGCCCAAGAAGATGCCCTGCGTGCAGGGCAGTTACCTGGGCAAGACGATTTCGCTAGTCCCACGCAAAAAGCCTTGTGTTATCACGCATCGAGCCAAGATGACATCAGGGCTTCCGAGGAAGCCATCGGTGCGGGGCGCTATGTGGAGTTTTATCAGCAACTGACGGATGCGATCCAAGGTCGTGGTGAAGCGCCGGTGTCGAAGCGCCATGCCTGTGAGCTGGTGTACGCGATGAATTTGGCCCTGCAAGCGGCGCAAACGGGCGAGCGCAAGGCTTGGTATTACACCAGTCCGTTTTAAGCGACGCTCGTGCATTTTGCGCCATAAACCGCGATTTTTATCGCCTTAAACGTCAAATTTAACGAAATTCTAACGATCGTTTAGAATTTCGTTGAGTTGATCAACAAAGCGTCATACCATTTCGCCGCGTACCGACTCCGGTGCGATTCAAACGTCTACAAAAACAACAATACCGCCGTTTATCTCATGTATACCATGCCAAGGATGTTGCTTTGGCGTGTCCAATTTCCTGTCTCAGGCCATCAGAGCGTGAACAGTGATTAACTAGCTTTTCTGAGGAAAACCATGAAAACAATCGCGAATTTCGGCAAATTAGCGCTGGCTGGTTTGTTGTCATTAACTTTGGCTGCCTGCGGTGGCAGTAACGAAACGGCTTCATCTGAATCCACGCAAGCAGCTCCGGTTGCGAAAGCCGAGCCCATCGAATGGAAAATGGTCACCACTTGGCCGAAAAACTTCCCAGCCTTGGGCACTGGCGCTGAAAAACTGGCGCAAAACATTACCGCTATGTCTGGCGGTCGTCTAAAAGTCAAAGTGTACGCAGCGGGCGAATTGGTCCCTGCATTGGAAGCCTTTGATGCGGTCTCTCGTGGCACAGCACAAATGGGTCACGCCGCGTCTTACTACTGGAAAGGCAAAGTGCCTGCGGCGCAGTTCTTCACCACCACACCGTTTGGTCTAACGGCACAAGAGATGAACTCTTGGTTGTTCAGTGGCGGCGGTATGGAACTGTGGCAAGAAATCTACGCACCGTTCAACATTATCCCTCTGGCGGCCGGTAACACTGGCGTGCAAATGGGTGGTTGGTTCAACAAAGAAATCAACTCGGTAGCGGACCTAAACGGTCTAAAAATGCGTATGCCAGGCCTTGGCGGTGAAGTGATCGCCCGTGCTGGTGCAACGGTCGTTAACATGCCAGGCAGTGAAATCTTCACCGCACTGCAAACCGGTGCCATCGATGCCACAGAATGGGTGGGTCCATACAATGACCTAGCGTTCGGTATCTACAAAGCGGCGAAATACTACTACTTCCCAGGTTGGCAAGAGCCAGGTTCAACCGTTGAAACCTTTATCAACAAAGACGCGTTTGCTGCGCTACCTGAAGATCTGCAGTTGATCGTGCGCGCGGCGGCACGCCAAGCCAATGCGGACATGCTCGATGAGTTCACCGCCTTGAATAACACGGCGCTGGAAACGCTATTGAATGAGCATAACGTTGAGCTAAAACGTTTCCCAGAGGATGTACTAGCAGAGCTGCGTACGGCATCGGACGAAGTGATGGCGGAAGTGGCAGCCAACGACCCAGCGAGTCAGAAAGTCTATGACTCGATGAAAGCGTTTAAAGAGAAAGTCATGAAGTGGCACGAAATCTCCGAACGTGCGTTGATTAACGCGCGTGCTGGCGAATAATTTAAGTTAGCAACTTCATAACATTTAGCCCCTTAATCCCCTAGATTAAGGGGCTTTTTTATACTATCTAAGGCTGATTAAGACCAATTGCTAATGGGGATATTGAGCAATTGTGGGGCAAAGCATAGTATGCTGACTGCCAATACGTAACAACAATAATTGAATGAGCTTTCTAAGGGATATCTCCATGATCAACGTAAATGCTTTTAGCAAGTGGACGCTTGCAGGGATCGCTGCCGCAACTTTGGTTGCCTGTGGTGGTTCTGAGCCATCTAGCAGTACCGAAACACAAGCCGCAGCGCCAGCCGCACCAGAAACCATCGAGTGGAAAATGGTCACCACTTGGCCGAAGAACTTTCCGGCACTGGGCACAGGCGCGGAGCACTTGGCTGAGAGCATTACCGCGATGTCGGGTGGACGTATCAATGTTAAAGTCTATGCCGCGGGTGAATTGGTGCCAGCGTTGGAAGCGTTTGATGCGGTGTCCCGTGGTACGGCACAGCTAAGCCATGGAGCGTCTTACTATTGGAAAGGCAAGGTACCAGCGGCGCAGTTCTTCACCACCGTACCCTATGGTTTAACGGCGCAAGAAATGAACTCTTGGCTGACTCAAGGCGGCGGTTTAGAGCTTTGGGAAGAGGTATACGAACCCTTTAATGTGATTCCTCTGGCGGCCGGTAACTCAGGTACGCAGATGGGTGGTTGGTTTAACAAAGAAATTAACTCGGTTGCCGACCTAAATGGTCTGAAAATGCGTATGCCAGGCCTAGGTGGTGAAGTCTTAGCGGATGCCGGTGTTACCGTCGTAAACATGCCAGGCAGTGAAATGTTCACCGCGCTGCAAACCGGAACCATTGATGCGACAGAGTTCGTCGGTCCTTACAATGACCTAGCGTTTGGCCTCTACAAAGCGGCGAAATACTACTACTACCCAGGCTGGCAAGAGCCGGGTTCTGCCATTGAAACTGTGATCAACAAAGACGCCTTCAGCGCCTTGCCAGAAGACCTACAGTTGATCGTGCGTGCGGCGGCGCGTCAGGCGAATGCCGAGATGCTAGACGAGTTCACTGCGATGAATAACAGCGCCCTAGAAACCTTGATCAATGAACATGGTGTGGTGCTAAAGCGCTTCCCTGATGATGTGTTGGCAGAGTTTCGTGCTTCGACCGATGTGGTGATGGAACGAGTTGCAGCGAATGATCCTATGAGTCAGAAAGTGTACGACTCGATGAAGGACTTCAAACAGAAAGTGATGAAATGGAGCGATATCTCTGAGCGTGCCTTCATCAATGCGCGTTCAGCGGAATAATCTCTAGCAGAGCATTTGATGATCCATAATAAAGCCCCTTAGTGATTGGACTAAGGGGCTTTTTTTGTGCAATTGCCAGCGGGGTGTTGAGCAATTTCCGTACAAAGCATAGTATCGAGAGTGACCAATGTGGAAGAAATAGGATCTTTCACTGGGTAGAGAGTGATCGATACACTCTGCTGCAATCCAGTCGTGAACTGACAAAAAGAATAATGTAACAAGTTTTCTGAGGGATACATCCATGATCAACGCAAAAGCCTTTAGCAAGTGGACGCTTGCTGGGATCACTGCCGCAACACTGGTTGCTTGCGGTGGCTCCGAGCAATCTAGCAGTACGGAAACCCAAGCGGCAGCGCCTGCCAAACAAGAAACCATCGAATGGAAAATGGTCACCACTTGGCCAAAGAACTTCCCTGGTTTGGGCACCGGCGCAGAATACCTAGCCAACAATATTAATGAAATGTCGGGTGGCCGTTTAAAAGTAAAAGTGTATGCGGCGGGTGAATTGGTGCCACCGCTAGAAGTGTTTGATGCAGTATCCCGTGGTACCGCTGAGCTAGGCCATGGTGCCGCCTATTATTGGAAAGGCAAAGCCCCTGCGGCGCAGTTCTTTACTGCAGTGCCGTTTGGTATGACGGCTCAAGAGATCAACTCTTGGATCTACCATGGCGGCGGTATGAAGCTATGGCAAGAAGTGTACGAACCGTTTAACTTGATTCCACTGACATCTGGTAACACTGGGGTACAGATGGGTGGTTGGTTCAATAAAGAGATCAATTCCTTAGAAGACTTCAGTGGCCTGAAAATGCGTATCCCAGGCCTTGGCGGTGAAGTACTCGAAAAACTGGGCGGCTCGCCAATTAACCTGCCTGGGGGTGAGATCTTCACCGCGCTGCAAACCGGTACCATCGATGCGACTGAGTGGGTTGGCCCTTACAACGATCTAGCGTTTGGTTTGTACAAAGCGGCGAAATACTACTACTACCCAGGTTGGCATGAGCCGGGTTCTGAGATGGAGCTGTTGGTCAACAAAACGGCGTTTGAAGCGCTACCAAAAGACCTACAAGCGATTGTTCGTTCAGCGTCTCGTCAAGCGACTCAAGACATGCTAGATGAGTTCACTGCGTTGAATAATGACGCCTTACAAACGCTTGTTAATGAGCATAATGTCGATCTTCGCCCGTTCCCTGACGATGTCTTGAAAGCCCTAAAAGTAGCGTCTCAAGAAACGCTTGAAGGTGTTGCGGCGAACGATGAGATGAGTAAGAAAGTCTACGAGTCGTTCAAAGCCTTCCTAGGTAAGGTATCGCAATGGCATGATGTGTCTGAACGTGCCTACATCAACGCCCGTGATGCCGAATAGGCATTGCCACATTGCGTGACACAGGAAAGCCCCGCTACTGCGGGGCTTTTTGCATAAGTGAATGCTTATTAAATAACATATCACTACAAACAGATTGCATTATTAAACAGCTTAGAAATTGACCGGAGCGGCCGTGCATCTTAGGCTAATCCTTGGTTAATAACAGGTTTGACGACTATGATCCCTTCCGTCATTTATTACTCAAAGACAGTTACTCCCTGGAAGGAGTCGTTAAAAAATTTGCTGTCACGTGTCCCCGATCAATTCAGCTGGCAAGGCATTGAATCGCTTCAAGAAACCCCTGTGTCAGGTTTGATTATCATGCACCAGTCAGATTTGCTGGCCGAAGACTACCCCTATATTGCAGCTCGTAAAGTGCTGATCCTGTTGGATAAGTGGGACTTTAGTCTGGCTTTGAAATGGATCATGCAAGGGGTCAACGACAGTGCCGCTTACGACGATTTAACCCGTATTGCCACTTGGATTGTGTCAGAGAAGGCACGGATATCTTGGCACAATAATAACCTTGCCCAGCAAGAAAACATTCTGCAAACCGTGCTGGATGCCATTCCGGTGCCGATCTTTTATAAAGACGAGTTTCATATTTACCGTGGTTGTAACCAGGCTTTTAGTGAGTTCATTGGGTTGCCGAAAGAGAGTGTCGTGAACCACTCGGTGTATGACATTGCCCCCAAAGAGTTAGCCGATATCTACTACCAAGCGGATCAAGCGCTGCTGGACTCCGGTGGTACGCAAGTTTATGAAGCGGCGGTGAAAAATGCCCAAGGCGAGCAGTTCGAGATAGAGTTCAATAAAGCCGTCTTTTTCAAAGAAAACGGTGATAAAGCTGGCCAAGTCGGCGCGATGCTCGACATTACCGAGCGCAATCGCCTGATGCGTCAGCTGGATCAAGCCAGTCGTACCGATCCGTTAACGGGGGTCGGCAACCGTCGTGAGTTTAACCTAGCGGTCAGCATTACCTTGCAAAAAGCCCAGAATGCTTATGGTTCCACCAGTTTACTGACCATCGATATTGATCACTTTAAATCTATTAATGACCGCTTTGGACATTCTTGTGGTGATGAAGCGCTGAAGTTTCTGGTGAGTTGCATACATGAAGCCATTCCCGCAACAGGGCAGGTGTTCCGAATTGGCGGTGAAGAATTCTATGTCTTGCTGCCCAAGTTGGACTTGGCGCAAGCGAAGCAGGTCGCGGAGCGTGTGCGTCAGCATATTCCGGAGCAAGTGATGACTTTAAAAAGCGAACCAGTGCAAATGACAGTATCGATTGGTGTGATTCAGTTAGCCTCGGAAAACATGCTGGAAGAGTCGTTTAAACGGGTCGATCAAGCCCTTTATGAAGCGAAAATGACTGGACGCAATCGTGTCTGTCTCGCCTATTACGATTAACCTCGCTTAGGCGAGGGTGCCTTTCCTAATATCCTATTTAAAACAATTCTCATTTGTATTACCATTATTCCATCATTGTCGCGATGTATCGGAACCATCGCGCCATCGGAAGGGATAACTGTCACCGTATTCTGAAAAGGCTTTGAACTGTTATGCAAAACGCTTTCTCAAGCCACTTTGCGAGTTTCTATCGTCAGCATCATGCTTGGCTGAATCGATTTATCGCGCGCCGGCTCGCCTGTGAAGCGACAGCGGCGGACCTCACGCAAGACAGTTTTATTCGCTTAATCGCTCGGCAAGACAATTTACAAACCATCGAGTCGCCGCGAGCGTACTTAACCACCATTGCAAAGAGCTTGTTAGCCAATCATTGGCGCCGCCAAGACATTGAGCAAGCCTATTTAGAGGCTTTGCAAGCGCAACCGGAGCCTTACGCTGCCTCCGCTGAAGAACAGTATGAGGTGATCGAAACCCTATGCCGTTTGGATGCCATGTTGCAGGGGCTGCCGCTTAAAGCACGTCAGGCATTTTTAATGTCACGCTTACAGAATGTTCGCTACCAAGACATTGCCAGCGAGTTAGAGGTGTCTGAGCGGATGGTGAAAAAGTACATTGCCCAGGCGTTGTTGCAATGCGCCAAAGCAGAACGGGAGATGGACGATGCCGCCGCTTGACGCTCATGACCAAGCATTGGAAGAGGCCGCGTTTTGGTTTGCCTGCCTACAGGACGAGCCAGTCAGTGAACAAGATCGCCAAGCCTGGCAACAATGGTTGGCGCAGTCTGAATTGCACCAACAAGCTTGGTGGCGCATTGAGCAAGTCGATAAGCAGTTCCAGCAATTGCCCGTTGAACAAAGCATGCAGGCGTTGAGCGCGGCAGGTAAAAGCCGGCGTCAGTTTCTGTATGGCTTGGCGGGGGCGGCGCTGCTGTTACCCTTGGCAACGTGGCTGCAACGGGATCAAATCAGTGCGCAACTGGCGTCGGGCATGGTGCATCAAACCCAAGTCGGTGAAGTGCGCCAATGGTCGTTGGCCGATGGCAGCAAGCTGTGGCTCAATACCAATTCCATCGCCGCGGTGGACTATCAGTCACAGCGTCGTCAGGTGCAGTTGTTACGCGGCGAGATCTTTGTCGAAGCGGCGCCCGATGCTAGGCCACTAACGGTGCTGACGGATTATGGTGCGGTGCACACCCAGGTCAGTCAGTTGACCGTGCGTAGCGCGGGCAAAGACACCGCACATGGGGTGTATGTGTCGATCAGCGATGGCGAGGCGGCGGTGAGGCCGAGCCAGGGCAGGTCGGTTCCGTTGCAGTCAAAACAATCCCTGTATTTTAATGAACGCCGTACTACAGACATTGAGTCGCCGTCGGAAAATGATCGCGCCTGGCAAAACGGATTTCTGGTGGCGGACAACATGCGCTTGGGGGATTTTATTGACTCACTGAGTCGTTACCATGGGCAAGGTTGGCTGAAATGCTCCGATAATGTGGCGAACTTACGCTTAATTGGTCACTTTCCCGTGGCGGATACGGAAAAAGTGTTGCACACCTTAGCCCTGAGTTTGCCCATCAACATCCGCCGAGTGACGCCTTGGTTTACCTTTATAGAAGAGAATGTAAAAAGTTCTCATTCTTAGTTCCCTTTTTCGATGCTGACGTGGCATAGCTTGCGAATGACAGCTTTGTCACATGTTTATCACTGATTTGAATCGAAGTTTGGGACTCTACCATGTTTAAAAGAACTGCTATTTCTGCTCTGATGGTCACCGCACTGGGTGTGGTACCGGCCTACGCTGCACAGAACGTCGCTGGCCCTGAGAGCGTAATGAGCGTTGCCTACCAGTACGATATTCCGTCGGGCTCACTGAGTAATGCGCTGTTGAACTTTGCCTCTGCCAGCGGCTTGTCTTTAGCAGCGGATGCCAGCCTTACCCTTGGCAAACAGAGTGCCGGAGTGCAAGGGGAATTAACCGTTGAGCAAGCGTTGCAACGCTTATTGGCGGATTCTGGACTGCGCGCCTTGATTCAAGACTCAGTGATTTTCCTCAGTTCGGACAGTGCTCTGTCGAATAATGAGCCGTTGCAACTGGATGCCTTAGCCGTCACTGCCAAGCGCAGTAGTCGTGTCTCTAAAGGAGCCACTGGCCTAGCGCTTGAGATCAAAGATACACCGCAGTCGATCACCACCATTGAACAGCAAACCCTAGCCGATAATGGCCTCACTTCCAGTAACGATGCGCTCAGTTTTATGACTGGCGTAAACGTTGACCAATATGAAACCAACCGAGCACGCTATAACTCCCGAGGCTTCGGCATTCAGCTGACCCAGGTGGACGGCCTGGGCATGACCAACGATTGGGGTACCGTGATCGGTCAGAAAGATACTTTTTTGTTTGAAAAGATCGAAGCGATTCGTGGCGCCAATGGCCTGTTAACCGGTGTCGGCAATGCTTCGGGGACGATTAACTTTGTGCGCAAACGTCCGACCAACGAAGACGCTGGACAAGTCAGCCTCACGGCTGGCTCCCATGATCAGGTACGTGGTGCAGTCGATTACAACAAGGTACTGACCGAAGACGGTCGTTGGGCCGCGCGTGTGGTGGCTGTGGCGGAGCAAAGTGATTCCTATATTCGTGATTTAGAAGATCAGCACGAATCACTTTACGTCGTCGTCGATGGACAGGTCGGTGACAATGGCATTTTGACCTTCGGTATGAACTACCGCAACGCGGAGCAAGATGCGCCGATGTGGGGTGCGCTAACCCTGAATGTGGAAGACGGTAGCCAAGCGGAGTTTGATCGCTCCACGTCCAGTGCCATGAACTGGGCTTACTACGACACCAAAACCCAAGACGCCTTTATCGAATACAGCCACTTATTGGACAACGATTGGGAAGTAAAAGGGACTTACACTTACCGTGAATACGAAGGCGATTCAAAACTGTTCTACGCTTACTCCCCAAGCGGCGCTTTGAACAGCGATTACACCGGTTTGGTCGGCTGGCCGTACTCGGGCTTTACCAAGTTGGAAAACAATCTGTTTGATATCAACCTAAGTGGTGATTTTGAGGCCTTTGGCCGCGAGCACAGTTTACTGCTTGGCGTGAGTCATTCGACGCAGGATTCGAAACGTTACGAGCGTCCCTACGATACCGCGAACTATCAATTCCTGCCGCTCCCAGCCATGCCCTACGATGGCGATGATTACCCAGAGCCGATCTTTGGTGCCAAGCAGCTGAGTGGTACCGGCGAGCAGCTGCTGACACGTTTGTACTTGGCCTCTAAGCTTGAGCTGAGCGATCAACTGCACTCGATTGTTGGTATGAATGCGATCAAGTTACAGCGTGAAGGGGATTCTATCTTTGGCGGCGGTACGACTACGACGAGCTACCCTGACACCGAAGAAGTCAGCCCTTATGTGAGTTTCTTGTACGACCTAAGCGATGATGTGGTGGCGTACGTCTCATACTCCGATATCTACCAAAACCAAGATCAGACAGACTACGATGGCCGCTACCTGGATCCTGTTAAAGGTGTGAATTACGAAGCGGGTGTGAAAACCGAGTGGTTCGACAAGCGCGTGTTGGCGACTTTCTCGGTATTTACCGCAGAGCAAGATGGTTTGGCAACGCAAGCAGAAAACTTGAATGCCGATGGTGATCGTTACTATGTGCCGAAAGACGTGACTTCGAAAGGTTTTGAAATGGAAGTGTCGGGCTATTTAACCGACCGTACGCGTCTGTCTCTCGGTCTGACACATCTGAATCTCGAAGGTCCGGATGGCAAAGACATCTACAAATGGACCCCTCGTGATAGCGTTAAGTTGATGCTGGATACCCGCCTAGCTTCTGTTCCAGGGCTTAAAGTGGGTGTAAACACACGCTGGCAATCCAAAGTGGAGTCGACCTCTGGCATGAAGCAGGACGCTTACATGCTGACCAATGCCTTTGCCTCCTACGACATCAATGATGCCGCCAGTGTACGTTTAAACATCGATAACCTATTCGATAAGAAATACATCCAGAGCCTATACTCGAGCGCGATTTACGGTGCGCCACGTACCGCGAAAGTGACCTTTGATTACCACTTCTAGTGGCGCATGGATTAGGAAAAAAAAGCCCGCGAATCATCCATGTTAGGGAGGTGGATGATGCGGGCTGAAGCGCTGAGACGATGTCAGCGGTGCGTTCTAGGTGGAGACCAGACCGTTTAAACCGCTGAATTCGTCGCAGGGGTTACTCGACTCTGGACTACTCGGCTTTACTGCCAAGCTCTAACAGCGTGGCATTACCACCGATGGCGGTGGTGTTGGTGGAGACGGTTTGTTCGGTGACAAAGCGCAAAATATAGTTTGGCGCGGCAATGGTGCTGAGGCGGACGAGATCGGTTTCTTCCACCAGCTGACACAGTAAGCCTGGTTTTTGTGCCAACTGCTGACTGAGTTGCTGCGCTTTTTCTGGATCGCAGATGATGGCCACACCAGCAAGATCGCTGGCCTCAACGATGGAATCCCGCGCTGACTCGGCGATGTTTTGAATCACACCTTGAGGGACGTATTTGGCCAGTTGATCCATCAGTGCTTGGCCTTCTGGACCCACGGTAATAATAGGGTTACCTGCCACTAAGGCGGCGAACATTTGGCCGATTAAGCCAACGCTTGCCTGTTCACTGTTGAGCCCCGCTTGAACGGCGGTCAGAAATGCCCCGCGACCATGGGTCGATAGCACGTTACTTTCACCGGTTGGCCCAGGCATCACCTGTGCTGCGCCGATTTCATGACGGGCATTGGCCAGCTGCCAGCGTGCCATCTGTGCTTGTTCATGGCTGAGACTGTAAATGGCTTGCTCGAGTTTTTCGGCACGGCCTTGGACGCCTAATGTGTTCCACGCTTCAAACACTTGGTTGGCAACATCGATTTGAATAGGTTTTACGATCGTCATAGTTTGTATCTCCTATTGCTTGGATTCATTTACCCAAACAATTCCAATTCTAACCTCGCTTACCTTGGTAGCACCGATCGACAGACATCCCTGTCTGCGACGATCGGATCAGTCCATCCATGGACTGAGTGCTTACCAAGGCAAGCGAAGTGTGAGTGTTCTGTTAAACCAATTGCTCTTTGGCAAAGCGTGGTAGGTAGTGTGGGCCACCGGCTTTTGGACCTGTGCCCGACAAGCCTTGGCCACCAAATGGCTGTACACCCACCACGGCACCGACTTGGTCACGGTTGATGTACAGGTTACCGACGCGGGCACGTTTAGCGATGTGGGCACAAGTGGTTTCGTTACGGCTGTGCACGCCCATGGTCAAACCGAAGCCTGAGTGATTGATGGTGTCGATGATCTTGTCGAGATCTTTGGCTTTGTAGCGCACAACGTGCATGATTGGGCCGAATTTCTCGTCTTTTAGCTGATCAATGCTGCTGATCTCAAACGCGCTTGGCGCAACGAACGTGCCGCGCTCGGCCCACTCTGGTAGCTCTGATTGTGCAATTAAGCGACCTTCTTTTTTCATCACTTCGATATGATCTAGCAGCATCTGCTGTGCTTTTTCATCGATCACAGGGCCAACATCGGTAGAGTGCAAGTAAGGCAACCCCACGCTTTGCTGTTTCATGGCACCAGCGATCATTGGAATCACGCGATCAGCGATATCTGCCTGCACAAACATCACTCGTAGTGCGGAACAACGCTGACCCGCGGAAGCAAAGGCAGAACGCACTGCATCACGTACCACCTGTTCAGGCAGCGAGGTGGAATCGATCAGCATGGCATTTTGACCACCGGTTTCGGCAATCACGGGTACCGGTGCGACACCACGGCTCGCTAGGGTGCGGTTGATCATTTGTGCCGTGCCGGTTGAGCCGGTGAAGGCAAGGCCAGCAATGCGCTTATGCTGTGTGATCGGTGCTCCTACGGTCGCACCATTCCCCGGTAGGAAGTGCAACACGTCTGTTGGAATGCCCGCTTCATGGAGCATCTGTACCGCTCGGTACGCGATCAAAGAGGTTTGTTCGGCGGCTTTACACACCACCGTATTGCCAGACACCAATGCTGCAACCACTTGGCCCGCGAAAATCGCCAATGGGAAGTTCCAAGGGCTGATGCAGGCAAACACACCACGACCTGTCAGTTGTACCTGCTGCGTTTGGCCTAGGTAATTGCTAAAAGCCTTCGGTGCCGCAAAATTTTGGCGTGCTTGCTGAGCGTAGTAATTGCAGAAATCCACCGCTTCACGCACTTCGTCGATGCAGTCTTGGATGGTTTTACCCGCTTCACGGTGACACAGGGCGACTAACTCGGCGTAGTTCTGCTCCATCAATTCGGCCATGCGCTCAAGGCAGGCCGCACGATCCGTTGCAGGAGTTTGTGACCAAGCAGGGTAGGCGGCATCGGCTTGCTCAATGGCTTGATTAACGATGGCTTCATTGGCCCAATGCACTTGTCCTGCCACCAATGCATGATCGTATGGGCTTTTGACGCTGTGCACATCGTCTGTCGTTAGGCTGTCACCGCCAACGATTGGTTTGGCGGTCCATTGTGTTTCTTGGCCCATAAAGGCATCGACGGACGCTTTGAACGGTTGCCACTCTGCTTCGATTTCAATGTTAGGACCGAATGAGTTGTTACGATCGGCGAACATGTCTTTAGGCAAATTGATAAAGGGGTTACGCAGGGTTTTGCGACCTTTTAGCGTGGTCACTGGGTGATCCACTAGCTCAGACACTGGGCAGCGCGCGTCGACTAAACGGTGCACAAAGGAGCTGTTGGCGCCGTTTTCCAATAGGCGGCGTACTAGGTAGGGAAGCAAGTCTTTGTGGCTGCCCACCGGTGCATAAATACGCACACACACGTCTTTGTCTTTGATCAGACGGTTGTATAGGGCATCGCCCATGCCATGTAGGCGCTGGAATTCGTACTCGTTGGCATTCGCGCCCATGTTGTCGGCAATGGTGGCGATGGTGGCAATCGTATGCGCGTTATGGCTGGCAAATTGCGGGAAGATCCACTCACGAGTGTGCGGGCTCAATAGGAAATTAGCACAGGCTAGGTAAGACACATCGGTGGCTTCTTTGCGGGTGTACACTGGGTAGCCACTGAGGCCACGTTGCTGACACAGCTTGATTTCAGAGTCCCAGTACGCGCCTTTTACCAAACGCAGTGGAATGCGATCGCCCACGTCTTTGGCCAACGCCGCCAACCAGTTCAACACGGGCAGACAACGCTTCGAGTAGGCTTGCACTACGAGGCCAAATAGGCCCCAGCCTTTGGTGCAGTCGTCGCGGAATAGCTTTTCAAATAGGTGCAGCGATAGCTCTAGGCGGTCCGCTTCTTCGGCGTCGATGGTGATGCCAACATTCAGCTCACGGGCGCGACTAATCAGCTGTTTCACGCTCTCGAACAGTTCCGTCATGACACGCTCTTCACAGCCCACTTCATAGCGTGGGTGCAGCGCCGAGAGCTTGATTGAAATGGTCGGACGATGGCCTTTGCCATAAGTGTCCTGGCCAACGGACTCCACCGCCTGTAGGTAAGACGCTAGGTATTTCTCGGCGTCCTGTTGCGTCAAAGCGGCTTCGCCGAGCATATCGAATGAGTAGGTGTAGCCCTTGTCGCGGTAGCTTTTACCACGGGACAAGGCTTCGCTGATCGAACGACCCAATACGAACTGGTGGCCCATGATCTTCATGGCTTGGTTCATAGCTTGGCGGATCACCGGCTCAGACATACGGTTGACTAGGCGATTCACGAGGTTAGCAGGCTTGCCGTCTTTGCTTTCGTCCATGGTGACGATTTTGCCGGTTAGCAATAATCCCCAAGTGGACGCATTGACGAAGAAGGACTCGGAATTGTTGGCATGAGAAGCCCAATCGGCCACGCTTAAGCGGTCTTTGATAAAGGCATCGGCGGTTTCTTTGTCTGGCACACGCATCAGGGCTTCGGCCAAACACATCAACAAGATGCCTTCTTTGGTATCTAGGCTGTATTCCAGTAGTAGGGAATCGATCAAGGACATGGATTCGTCGTCTTTGCGAACCTGTTCGATCAAATGCGTGGCCGCGTCGGTGCTGGCTTGTAATTGAGCATCCGTTGGCTCGGCCAGTTTTAGTAGCTCCGTTAACCATTGCTCTTCATCCACGCAGTACAGCGGCGAAATGCGTGCCCAAAGGGTATTGAGTGGGCGCTCAAGAATGGTCGGTTGTAAAACCTCTAGCGCATTAAACATAGTCGGATTCTCCCACGACAAGCGGAAAACTGTGTTTCCGTATAAACCGTTTGTTGGTGCTTGAAGATGCCATGCTTAAGTGTTGCAAAGGTTATGCAAATCTCAAGCTGCGCGGGGGCGCATTATCGATCTTCGATAGATGGGAGAAATATAGTGACAGGAGGGTGACAACGTCTTTCGTAATCATCGGAATTTTTTATAAGAAAATCCGATAGCCAATGGCCCTGTGCTGGGGCCAAGTACGTGCTTATAGGGGGCGAAACTGCTTTTGATATTTCAGCGGCGTGATGCCAAGGGTCTGGGAAAAGGTGCTGGTCATGGCGCTTTGGCTGGAAAAGCCGCTCATCTCTGCCACTTGTACTGGCGTGTGCCCCTCGCGCAATAAATATTGCGCGCGCTCAAGACGCTTACGAATCAAATATTGGTGCGGTGTCATGCCGGTGCGCTCTTTGAAACGCTCATGAAATTGGCTGACACTCAAAAAACAAAAGTTGGCCAGCTGGCCGATTTGTACCCGCTTAGAGAGGTTGAGCTCAATAAATTGATCGAGCTTTTCAATGTCCAGTTGTTGGCCGCGAGTCTTGATGTCTTGGCTGGCGAGCTGGTGGCGAATGGCGCTCAGTAGGGTATTGCCACAGGCACGGGCCAGCAGTTGGTCGTCTGGGTATTGTTGTAACTCCCCAGACAAGGCGGAGGCTAACACCTGTAGGCGTGGATTCAGCTCAAAGTAGGCCGCCTGATCAAACAGGCGCGACACCACTTGGTATTCTTCATCGGTAATGGCTTTTTGCGGCGGCACCGGCAAATTCACCACCATGATGCGGTTGTCACCGAGCCCAACAAACTGATGTCCTTCAGACGAGGGCACGATGCAGCCGCTGCCCGAACGCATTTGTCGGCCACCTTTGCTGTCGATGTCAAAGTCGGTATTGCCATCCAATACCACCACTAATTGGTGGTAATCGTGATCATGGGTGTCGGCTACGCTGGGTAAGCTAAATACATCAGAATCAGAATGGGTCAAGTGAATCGCCTACTTTTTGTGCAAATCAAACCAGCAGTATAGCGAGCTAGCGTGCACTTGAGTAGTGCAAAGTGACGAGGGGTTCAGAAACAAAAAAGGACGCTAGTGCGTCCTTTTGGGTGTGAGTGGCCAGTTTTAAGCGTCAATCCGTACCACTAAATTGCCTTGAGCGCCGCTTTTCAGCACGTCTTCATGGGCTTGCGCTAGCTCGGACAGAGCATACTCTTTGCGCACCACCGGTTTCAGTACACCTTTCTCGAACAGTGGCAACATGGCTTTCGCAATGCGTTCCAGTTCTTCTGGTTTGACGTTGGCGAGGGCGACACCGATGACAGCGGCATCGCGTGCCATCAAATCACGTGGATTGATATCGACCGTGCCGCGGTTACCAATCACCGCCACGGTACCGCCAAAGGCCAAGGCTTTGAGATCTTGGTCGAGGTTGTGGTTGGCCAACATTTCAATGATCACATCAAAACCGTTCTGCAGCGATTGGTAAGGGGCAAGGTAGCCCTCTTGGTTGTGCATGATGACTTCTTGTACACCCTGAGCGCGTAACAGGTTTGCGCCTTCGACCGTACCTGCCGACGCCACCACATGCATGCCTGCGGCCAGTGCCAACTGAACCGTCGCTAGGCCCACTGCGCCGGTGGCACCGTGCACCAGCACTTTGTCGCCTGCTAGCGCATGGGCGCGACCGAACAAAGCGCGGTGTGCCGTGGTGTATGGGATCCCCAAACAGGCCCCTTCAGCAAAGCTCAAGGCATCCGCTAATGGGAAGGTATGAGTCGGTACACAGACGGCGTATTCCGCTGCCGAACCGCTTAGGTTACGGGAGAAGTAAACACGTTGACCGATTTGAAAATCCGTCACATTGGCGCCTACTTCGACAATGGTACCGGCGCCGTCATTCCCCGGTGTATGGGGGAAAGAGGCGCTGTAGTTATTGGTGCCAGAACGGATGTAAGTGTCGACTGGGTTGACGCCCGATGCGCCTACTTGTACCAGAATCTGGTCCGCATTGATGGTGGGTTTATCGGCATCTACCAGCGTTAAATCGCTCGCTGGGCCGTAATCGTTCACTTGCATCGCTTTCATAGCATCTCCTTTTTATCAGTCCGCATAGATCACTTCTGGCAACCAGGTCGCCAGTTCAGGCCAGACGGACAACAGTAACAGGACAAATAACTGGATCATAATAAAGGGTATCACACCCTTGTAGATCGACTGGGTCTTCACTTCTGGTGGCGCCACGCCACGCAGGTAGAACAAAGCGAAACCAAACGGTGGTGTGAGGAACGACGTTTGTAGGTTGATCGCCATCATAATACCTAACCAGATGGGATCTAGGCCCATCGCCAACAGCACTGGGGCAACGATTGGCACCACCACGAAGGTGATTTCAATGAAGTCCAAGATAAAGCCAAGGAAGAACATCACCAGCATAACGATCAAGACCGCACTGATGACACCGCCCGGTAGTTGATTAAAGAACTCATGGATCAGTTCTTCACCGCCAAAGCCACGGAATACCAACGAGAACAGCGATGCACCGATCAAGATCATGAACACCATGCCGGTTACTTTGGTGGTGGCTAAGACACTGTCTTTGAGCGTTTGCAGCGATAGTTTACCAGACGCCCAGGCGAGAATTGCCGCACCAAAGGCACCGACACCCGCGGCTTCAGTGGGGGTTGCCAGACCGCCAAGAATCGAGCCCAATACCGCAAGGATCAGCAGTAGCGGCGGCAATAGCCCCTTGATAATTTCCATCGCTAATGAGGAATCATCGACACCACGACGCAATTCTTCTTTGGGTACCGCTGGTGCTTTATGAGGTTGTAGCCAAGCCACACCCGCCACATAGACAATGTACAGCGCGACCAGAATCAGTCCAGGAATCAAGGCGCCGACAAACAGATCGCCTACGGAAACTGTTTTGGGTGAGAACACGCCCATTTCCAGTTGTGCTTTTTGGAAGGCGTTCGACATGACATCGCCCAATAGCACCAAGGCAATCGACGGCGGGATAATTTGACCTAGAGTACCTGTGGCACAAATGGTGCCTGTGGCTAGGGCTGGGTCGTAGCCGCGGCGTAGCATGGTTGGCAATGAGATCATGCCCATGGTGACCACGGTGGCGCCGACGATACCGGTACTGGCCGCCATTAACATGCCCACCAAAATCACTGAGATGCCCAAGCCACCACGCATGGTGCCAAACAACATGGCCATGGAATCCAATAGGCGCTCAGCTAGCTTGGATTTTTCTAGCAAAACACCCATCAACACGAACAAGGGCACAGCGATCAGCGTTTCATTACGCACGATACCGAACAAGCGGTTTGGCAAGGCCTCTAGAAACACCGCGTCAAAGGTGCCGAACATGGCGCCGCCGGCCGCGAATAGCAGTGCGGTACCAGCGAGCGAAAAGGCTACTGGGTAACCAAATAGCAGGAACACACAAACACCGGCGAACAGCCATAAAGGTAAAAATTCAGCCACCTTATTGTGCCTCCGTTAATTGTGATTTATTGAACACGACCCCTAGGCTTTTCAGGATGTCGGCGATCCCTTGAATGATTAGCAAGGCCATCATAATCGGAATCAGGGTTTTTAATAGGTAGACGAACGGTAGGCCACCTGGCTCTTGCGAGGTTTCTAGTACACGCCAAGAAGCGGCCACGTAGTCGATACTCATGTAGGCCGTGTAAGCACAGAACGGTAGTAAGAAGAACAGGCCACCTAAAATGTTCACCCAAGCTTTCTTGCGCGGTGAAAAATCACGGTAAAGCACATCCACTCGTACATGTTCATCGTCTTTAAAGGTGTATGCTGCACCGAGCATAAACACCATGGCATGCATGTAAAGTACAGACTCTTGAAGGGCGATGGAGCCGATGCCTAAGCCGTAGCGCAGCACTACGATCAAACAGGTCAGCAACATCATAACGAGGGTAAGCCATGCAACACATTTCCCGACAACGGCGGAAATGCTTTCGGCCCCACAAATGATTTTGTTAAGCATTTTTAAACCCACAGACTGTTTTTGCTTTTGTCATAGAAAGGCGGAATAAATCCGAAGCGTCAGTCTATTGGATATCTTGGGAATAGTGAATGATTTGCCGCTTATTTAGCCAAAATCGGGCGTTATAACCGGCATTATGAGCATAATTGTATTGTGCAAAAAATACGAAATCGGAGCAGGGCAGTTCCCTTTTGCCAGCGCTCAAACGTCATAGCCAGTGAAGCCCAACGTGGTTTCAGCTGTTTTCACTAGTCTAGGTCCCTGTTATGAACCCCAATATTGAAGCCAAAGCACCGCGCAAGCGCACGCAATGGTGGTTTTTGCTGCACAGCTGGTTGGCCATGCCTATCTGGCTGTTTCTGTTCTTTGTCTGTTTGACGGGCACGATTGCCACCGTGAGCCAGGAAATTATCTGGTTATTTGATAGCAGTGTGCGCGCCAATCCGCCGGCGGATGCGGGAAAAATGCTCAGCTTTGATGAAGTGATTGAGGTGATCGAGCGCGATGCACCGGGCGCCTACGTTGAGAAGATTACACGTCCAGTCAAGTCTCAGTTCGCCCTTACGGCAGAGATCAGTTACCCCGACTCCACCAGTGAAAACGTGTTTATTAACCCTTATACCGGAGAAATTCAGGGGCGGGCGGCGTCTGGCTTTAACTTTCGTCAGTTTGTGCGCGCGATCCATGGCTGGTTGCTGATTCCGTTCAATACCGGTTTCACCCGTTACAGCTTGGGCTGGTACATGGTCAGCATTTTAGGCATCCCCCTGTTGTTGTCTTTGATTACTGGCTTGGTGGTGTATAAGAAATTCTGGCGTGGCTTTTTACAACCGCGCTTACGCTTCAACCGTGGCGCCCGTGTTTTCTGGGGCGACTTTCATCGCTTAGCAGGCATCTGGTCGATTCCCTTTATCTTCATTATCTCGGTCACGTCAATTTGGTTTTTGATTCAAGGACTGTTGTTTGAAGCTGGGGTGCCCTTTAACGGGGTATCGCAGGCGCCGGTGTACGTGGCCCGTGATGAGATTCCCACGTCTGAACAGGGACGGCCGCCTTTGCTTTCGGCGGATCAAGCCATCGCACAAGTCAATGCCTTATATGACAACGTGGAAGCCCAAGTGCTGCATTTGCCCAGCACCGCCTTCGGTCATTATCGGATTTTGGGACGCAGCCAAGCGTTTCCGTTGGTGCATGAAAGCTTCCTTGTGAACCCTTACAGCGGTGCCATTGATGAAGCCATGCGTGTCACCGATCAGCCCGGCTTGATGCTAACGCGCCTCTCCATGCGCGCGCTGCATACCGGCGATTTCGTCGGTCTGACCTTAAAGCTGGTGTATTTCTTGTTTGGCGTGTTGCTGACCATGATGGTGTTCAGTGGTATGCGCATTTGGACCACGCGTACTTTTAAATCGACCAAAGCCGCCATCCGTCAGAAAACCGCTCGCGCGAACCTCGCAGGAGATCCCACATGAGTACATCCGTTGCTATGCAAAAGAACCACAAGACCCACTCACGCTGGTTTCGTTGGCGCTTTCATTTAAGTGGTTTGCTGATCCTGATCCCTGTGGTGTTAACGCCATTTTACATTGAGTTGATGTCGCTGTTTGGCGGGGCCAATGGATTGGGGGAGCGCGTCGTCGGCACTCAGCAGGTCGGGCCGTGGACGATTACTCTAGCGGAGCAATTTGAAAGGGGCCCTAAGCTGGATGGTCCGGCGGGTTATATGAAGACCTTTAATGGGGCGTTGTGTCAGGAGTGTGCTGAACAAGTCAAGGCTGTGTACATGCGCCTGGGTAAGCCACGCAGTTTACGCACCGCTGGGGTGATTGGTTTTGGTTCGCCTTACCATATGACCTTTAGCATGCCTGTGCCGGAGAATAGCGCCTCGGACGCTGACCTCTGGCTCACCCTCGAAGGCTGGGATGGTGCGCTTCATCATGCGCAATGGTCGTTAGCCGAAGCCTCTCCGGCGACCGTGCAATTTTTACAGCAGTTACAGGAGAAATAAAACGATGTTGAATTCTGTTTATCGTCGCGTTGCGCTGGTCACATTGGTGGCCGCTTGGTCGCAGGTAGCCTTAGCGCATTTCCCATTTGTTGAGTGTACTAAGGAGACGCCGGACATTGTCTGCTTAGGTGGCTTTTCTGATGGCTCTAGTGCACAAGGTGTCACCATTGACTTGATTTCCTATGACGAAGAGATTATCGCCAGTAAGACGTTTGATGATCACTCCCGCGTCCAGTTCGAACCCTATGATGGTGAGTTTTATATTTTGTTGGATGCTGGGCCAGGACACACAGTAGAAGTGGACTGGAACGAAATCAGCGCCCGTTAATTTTCCCTTCCAAAAGCAGGCGCGCTCGCGCCTGCTGAAAAAACATTCTGTTTATTTCAATCTTTAACATTATTGTCACAAAGCCTCTTTATAGTCTTCATCATCGAAAGAGAACGAGCTAACTCGGACTCAAATACGAAGTTTTAAATTCATACCAAACTGACGATAACCATTGAGGTTGAAGTGATGAAAAAATTAGTTGCTACTCTAGCCGTGTCTACCCTAGCAGGCGTTTCTGCTAACGTAATGGCAGACGTTGATGCAAACCTACCGTCTTACACTAAAGCAAGCGGTGTATCTGGTAACATCTCTAGTGTTGGTTCTGACACGCTAGCGAACCTAATGACACTTTGGGCAGAAGACTTCAAACGTCTTTACCCGAACGTGAACATCCAGATCCAAGCAGCTGGTTCTTCTACTGCGCCACCAGCGCTAACAGAAGGTACTTCTAACTTCGGTCCTATGTCTCGTCAGATGAAAGACAAAGAAGTTGCAGCATTCGAGAAGAAATACGGCTACAAGCCAACTGCGATCCCAGTTGCAATCGACGCTCTAGCAGTATTCGTACACAAAGATAACCCAATCAAAGGTCTATCTCTTCCAGAAGTGGATGCGATCTTCTCTTCTACTCGTAAGGGTGGTCACAGCGAAGACATCACTAACTGGGGCGCAACGGGCCTAGACGGCGCTTGGGCTGATCGTGACGTGCAAATCTTCGGTCGTAACTCAGTATCTGGTACTTACGGTTACTTCAAGAAAGTTGCTCTATTCAAAGGCGACTACAAAAACTCTGTAAACGAACAGCCTGGTTCTGCTTCTGTTGTACAGTCAGTTTCTACATCTCTTAACGGTATCGGTTACTCAGGTATCGGTTACAAGACTTCTTCCGTACGCGCTATTCCACTAGCGAAGAAAGAAGGCGGTGAACTAATCGAAGCGACTCCAGAGAACGCTGCGACTGGTAAATACCCACTATCTCGCTTCCTTTACGTTTACGTAAACAAAGCACCTAACAAGCCACTTGCTCCACTAGAGCGTGAGTTCGTTAAGATGGTTCTTTCTAAAATGGGCCAAGAAGTTGTAGTGAAAGACGGTTACGTACCACTACCAGCTAAAGTTTCTGCTAAATACCTATCTGACCTAGGTATTCAGTAAGAACTGGATAACAGGGAAAGCTTGCAGGACGCATTAAGGGCAGGGGGGATTTGATCTCTCCTGCTTTTGTTGCGTCTCAAGCTGTCACAAAAATGTCATAAAAAGTGAATTCGGATGAGTACAAAAGCGGATCAAAAAATACCCGAACTAGACTTCGATACGCCGGCCCTTAAGCGTCATCGTAAAGTTCGCGCGCTCAAAGACCGTACTGCGGGCGTTGGCATTGCCATCGGTGGTAGCAGTGTGATCTTGGCTGTCCTACTGATATGTTTCTATTTAGTTTATGAAGTTGCACCACTATTCTCAGGTGCCAGTATCGAACAAAAAGACAGCTACGCTTTGCCAGCGACCGAGTCTGGTGAAAGTTTATACCTCACCTCAGAAGAGCAAATTGAAGTAGGCTTCCGTGTTGCAGAAAATGGCGACATGATTTACTTCAATGTGGCGGATGGCAGTGTCATTGATAAGGTCGCTAACCCTATCGGTGAACCAACGGCGTTTGCGGTCGAGTCCGATACCAGCCGTATGGTAGCGTTTGCTTACCAAGACGGTCGTGTCCTGGTTGCGCAACAAAACTACAAAACCACTTACCCTGACGGTGTGCGTCTGATTACCCCAAGCATTGAGTACCCTTACGGTACCGAAGGTATTCAGGCGGCGGATTTTGCACCACGTCACCTTAGCATCCGTGATAACGAAGAGCGCATGACGATTGCGGTAGTGGGTGATCAACAGGCGCAAGTGACTCGTGTTACCAAAGATGTGAACTTCATTACCGAAGAAGTTGAGCTAACCGAATCACGTTCAGCGCTGCCATTTGTGGCGGACACGCACTCGCTGCTGATCTCTGGTGATCAGCGTTACCTATATGTAGCGGATCAACAGGGCAACATGTCTGAGTTTGATATTCGTGACATCAGCGACATTCAACTAAAAGAACAAGTTGACCTAATTGAAGGCAACGGCCAATTGGTGTCGATGCGTTATCTATTAGGCCAATCATCTGTGATGGTGGCGGACAGCTCCGGCCGTGTCAGCCAATGGTTCAACGTTCGTGACGAAGACAACGTCGAGCATCTAACTTACATCCGTGATGTGAAACACCCTACTGGCCTAGTGGACATGGCGATGGAGCACCGTCGTAAAGGTTTCGCAACACTGGACGATCGCGGTGTGGTGTCGATCTTTAACTCTACTTCTAGCCGTCAGGTCATTGATCAGCGTTTGAGTGACTCAAGTGCCACCATGATCAGCTTTGCACCACGTGCCAACGCACTCATGCTAGAAGACAGCAATGGTATCAACGTTTTTGCAGTCGACAATGAACACCCTGAAGTGTCTTGGTCGTCGATTTGGGGCCAGGTCTGGTACGAAGGTTACCAAGAGCCAACGTACACTTGGCAGTCCTCTGCAGCAAACAATGACTTCGAGCCGAAATACAGCTTGATGCCGCTAGCCTTCGGTACGCTTAAAGCCGCGTTCTACGCCATGCTGATGGCGGTGCCACTAGCGATCTGTGGTGCCATCTACACGGCTTACTTCATGGCGCCTGGTTTGCGTCGTAAAGTAAAACCTGTGATCGAATTAATGGAAGCGCTACCAACGGTTATCCTAGGTTTCTTAGCGGGTCTATTCTTCGCACCATTCCTTGAAGAAAACCTAGCGGCAGCGTTTAGCATTCTCGTGGTGCTACCTCTGGGTATCTTGCTATTTGCCTTTATCTGGTCACGTCTACCACAAAGTGTGCGCTTCCTAGTACCGGATGGTTGGCAGCCAATGTTGCTGATCCCTGTGGTAGTGATTCTTGGTTGGATCTGTGTGGCGATGAGCCCAGTGATCGAATTGAACTTCTTCGACGGTAACATCCGTGGCTTTATCACCAACGATCTAGGCATTACCTTCGACCAACGTAACGCGCTAGTAGTCGGCTTTGCGATGGGCTTCGCGGTGATTCCAACGATCTTCTCGATTACCGAAGATGCGATCTTCTCGGTGCCAAAAGCACTGACACAAGGCTCGCTAGCATTGGGTGCCACTTACTGGCAAACCATGACACGCGTGGTGCTACCAACCGCGAGTCCAGGTATCTTCTCTGCCATCATGATCGGTATGGGTCGTGCGGTAGGTGAGACCATGATCGTACTGATGGCCACTGGTAACACGCCAATCATGGACTTCAACATCTTCGAAGGTATGCGTACCTTGGCGGCGAACTTGGCCGTGGAAGTGCCTGAGTCTGAAGTGGGTAGCACACACTACCGTATCTTGTTCTTGGCAGCGTTCGTGTTGTTTACCTTCACCTTTATCGTGAACACCATCGCTGAATCCGTGCGCCAGCACCTACGTAAGAAATACGGATCGTTATAATGAGTAATGAACTGAAATTAAAGAATCAAACCGTATCCCAGTGGGTGAAGTCTGGTGATCCATGGGTATGGTTAAACGCAGGCGCGGTGGCGATCTGTGTGATTATGGTAATCGGTCTATTGGCTTTGATCGCAGTACGTGGTCTAGGTCACTTCTGGCCAGCCGACATTAACCAAGGGACGTACAGCCTACCAGGCTCAACCCCTTACACGTTAGTCGCGGAGCGTGTTGAGTCGGCCGAAGTACCGGCGGCTCAGCTGCGTGAAGCGGGTATTCCAGTTGAAGCGCATCATGATCTGATGGTGCGTTCACTGATGAAAACCGGTAACCGTGATGTGTACGGTTCCGATTTCCGTTGGATCATCGACGAATACTTCACTGACATCACTAAGCCGGAAATGCTGTTCGCCGCAGAACGTCACGAGTGGGGCAACCTGTACGGTTACCTGAAAGCGGTGAAAGAAGATGGCCAAGTGGTGGCGCAGACTGAAGACCTAACCCCAACCGATTCCGCGTTGGCGACTTGGGCTGCTTTTGAGCGCAGTATTGAGCGTGCGACAACGATTTACGACGACATCCACGAAGTGGAAAAAGGCGAAATCGGTGCCATCAACCACAAGCTAGAGCGTCTGCGTCTTGAGCAGCGCCGTCTTGAGCTAAATGATGAGCTGACACCAGAGAAACTGGCGGACATTGATGCTCAGCGTGCCGAGCAAGATGCTTTGTACCAAGCTTTGCAACAACGTTTGATCGATCTATACGCTGAAATCAACCGTGACACCTTCATCGTGCAAGTGATGGATGGCAGCGAGCATGAGCTACAAGTGGCGAAAATCGTGCGTGCCTACCGTCCAAATGCCATGGGCATTGCCGAGAAAATGGGCTTCTACGGCTCTAAAGTTGTTGAGTTCCTAACCGCAGAGCCGCGTGAAGCGAACACGGAAGGTGGGGTATTCCCAGCGATCTTCGGTACTGTCATGATGGTATTGTTGATGACTGTGCTGGTGACGCCATTTGGTGTGGTAGCGGCGGTTTACCTTCGTGAATACGCATCGCAAGGTTTCGTGACACGTACCATTCGTATCGCGGTAAACAACCTAGCGGGTGTACCATCGATCGTATACGGTGTCTTTGGTCTAGGTTTCTTTATTTACTTCCTAGGCTCAGGTATCGACCAAGCGTTCTTCCCAGAAGCCTTGCCATCGCCTACTTTTGGTACTGGTGGTCTAATGTGGGCGTCGATCACGCTAGCACTACTAACCGTGCCTGTGGTAATCGTAGCCACTGAAGAGGGTCTATCACGTATTCCGCGTAACGTACGTGAAGGTTCTTTGGCACTGGGTGCAACGAAAGCAGAAACACTATGGCGTGTGGTCTTGCCAATGGCCAGCCCAGCGATCATGACCGGTGTCATCCTGGCGGTAGCCCGTGCGGCCGGTGAGGTAGCGCCGCTGATGTTGGTGGGTGTGGTAAAACTGGCACCATCGCTACCATTGGATGGCAACTACCCGTTCATCCACTTGGATCAGAAGTTCATGCACTTGGGCTTCCATATTTATGATGTGGGCTTCCAGAGCCCGAACGTAGAGGCCGCGCGTCCACTTGTATATGCGACGGCACTATTATTGGTAATCGTGATTGCACTGCTTAACCTTGCAGCCGTTACTATCCGTAACCACCTACGTGAAAAATACAAATCGCTGGAAATGTAAGACGGCGGAGAGAGACTATTATGAGCGAAACAACTACACACTCTATCGATATTTCAGCAATGCAACGTAACCATGAGGCGCTGCGCATTGAAGACGAAAAAGTTTGTCTTTCCGTTAAAGACTTACACCTTTACTACGGCGAGAAAGAAGCGCTAAAAGGGATCGACATGATCATCCCTGAGAAGAAAGTAACCGCGTTTATCGGCCCATCTGGCTGTGGTAAATCAACGCTGTTACGTTGCTTCAACCGTATGAACGACCTAGTAGACAGCTGTCGCATCACAGGTGAAATCAACCTGCACGACACCAACATCTACGAAAAAGGCACCGACGTAGCGGAGCTACGTCGTCGTGTCGGCATGGTGTTCCAGAAGCCAAACCCATTCCCGAAAAGTATCTACGAAAACGTGGCTTACGGCCTACGTATTCAAGGTATTAACAAGAAGCGTGTAATCGACGAAACGGTTGAATGGGCACTGCGCTCAGCGGCGCTTTGGGACGAAGTGAAAGACCGCCTACACGAAAGTGCCCTAGGCATGTCTGGTGGTCAGCAACAGCGTCTGGTTATCGCCCGTACGGTAGCGGTAAAACCTGAAGTACTACTTCTAGACGAGCCGGCGTCAGCACTTGACCCGATCTCTACTTTGAAGATCGAAGAGCTGATCCACCAGCTAAAAGAAGAATTTACCATTGCCATCGTTACCCACAACATGCAGCAGGCCGCACGTGTTTCTGACTATACTGCGTTTATGTACATGGGCAACATGGTGGAGTTTGGTGACACCAACAGCTTGTTCACTAACCCAACTAAACAACAAACTGAAGACTACATCACTGGCCGTTACGGCTAGGATAAGGAACTGCGATCATGAGAGAGTTAACAACGGACCATATTTCTCAACAGTTCAACAGCGAACTGGAGACACTACGTCAGCACTTCTTAACAATGGGTGGTGTAGTTGAAAACCAAGTAGCCGATGCGATTCACGCTTTGCTAGAAAGCGATGGCCCGCTAGCGGAAGAAGTCAAAGCCAAAGACGCGACGGTAAACCAGTTAGACGGCATCATCGACGAAGAATGTACCCGCATCCTGGCGAAGCGTCAGCCTGCGGCAACGGACTTACGTATGATCCTATCGATCAGTAAAGCCGTAGGTGAGCTGGAGCGCATGGGTGATGAAGCAAAGAAAATCGCGGATCACGCCTTGAAACTGATTCAAGAAGGCGAATCTCCACGTGGTTACGTGGAAATCAGCCGTATTGGTCAAATGGTGACACGCATGGTACGTGAGAGCTTGGACGCCTACGCGCGCCTAGACATTGATCTAGCGGTGAGCGTTGCCAAAGCAGACCGTTCTGTGGACCTTGAGTACAAGACCGCGATTCGTTCTTTGATCACTTACATGATGGAAGACCCACGTTCGATCAGCCGTGTGTTCAACGTGATCTGGGTATTGCGTTCACTAGAGCGTATCGGCGATCACTCGCGTCACCTATGTCAGCACCTTGTGTACCTGATTAACGGTGTCAACGTGCGTCACGTGTCTACCGAAGAGCTAGATCAAGTGGCACAAGACGATAAGAAAGCGTAATACTTAAACGCTTGTAAAAAAAGGGGTTAGCGCCTAAGCGCTAACCCCTTTTTTTGTTGGACAGCACCTCACAACAGCTCGTGTAATGTGCGCAGAGCCGCTGGGTACTCCGCTTTGGCGGCTTGTAGCAGCTCACCGAGTGCGTCCGTTTGACCTTGGCTTGCGTTGGCTTCCATTTGCGCGAACAAGCTGGCTAACGAGACCAAGGCCAAATTAGAACTGGCGGACTTCAGCGAATGACTGAGATGGGTCACATCGTCTAGGTCGTCGGCTTGGACGGCTTGCTCTAGGGCAATGAGCTTGGCTTGGCTGTCTTGCTCGTAACTGCGTGCCACCTTGACGAGTTTATCGCGCCCAAGAATGTCCTTGAGCGATTTGAAATGGGGGTGATCCACAACCATATAAGTACTCCTAATCTGATGCACCTAATAAGGTGGTTAGCTGGCTCAGCGTGATCGGGTAATGATAGACCGCGTCAGCGTCAACATCGGGATGTTGCTGGGCCAAGGTCGAGCACCAAATAATCTTTACCGATAGCCGTTGCAACTGTGTCACGTATTCTAACTGCGCAGCGGATAAGGTGGCCTTGTCGCTGATCAACAGCCATGAGAATGGTGCTTCTGTGGTATTCAGCGCCAGTATGGCTAACTCTTCCTCAGACAAACATTGCACTGTGTAGCGGGGCTCTAGCAATGCCTGCAAACCTTGGTCGAGCAGGGTGTTGCTGTTCAAAATGGCAATGGACTGTGCCGCTGGCGTGGTCTCGGGCTCGGCGACGAAGGTGCCAACGCCTAACGGCAGATCAATCCAGATCTCCGAGCCTTTGCCTGAGCTACTGGTAAAGTGTAATTCACCGTCCAGCGCGCCGATTAAGTAATGGCATAGGGTAAAGCCCAGGCCCATCTGCTCAATTTGGCTCAGTACGGTATTGTTCGGATTAAAGGGGTTTGCGCGCAGCCCAGTTTGAATCGCCTCAGGCAGTCCTGCACCAGCGTCGCGTAAGCCAATCTGTACCATCTTGGTGGCCTTATCACCATGTTTGGCAGGCTGGTGCAATAGTGGAAGCTTGGAAGGACGAAGGTTGATGAGTAACTCCGCATCGGTGCAAAAGGGCGCCAGATTGAGGATCAACAGGGTCAGCATTTCATGCAGACGTTGGTAATCGGCATCCACCAGCGTTGGTAAACGCGGGTCCACATGGCACAGCGCGCGTATATTGTGGGCGCTGAAAATATGTTCTAAGGCATGGGCCGTGTATTCGAGCTGGTCGCGAACATTGCCCTCATGGACATTAGGCTGTAGCTGAAAAGCTTCGATCAAGACCAAATCGTGGTAGCCATCTAGCTGGGTTTGGATCAGGCTATTCTGGCTGATGCTCTGCTCTAACACGTCCTTGGCGGCTTGCTCGGTACTGTGCTGCTGCAACGATGAGAGGTGACTGATGATGCCCGTGAGAGAGGACTTGAGCTCATTGGTCATACGGCCAATGACTTCCACCTTGCCACGGCGAATGGCTTGCACTTGACGCTCAAGGTTATAGTTGTAACGCAATGCTCGGCGTAATTTCTGTGCTAACTTAAAGGTGATCAGTAATGCCCCAGCGCTGAGACATAACAGCATCACTGAGATCCACTGAATGTATTCTAATTGCACATCCAGTTCGGCACGTTTATTGGTGACATAATCGTTGGCACCCTGGTTGACGATCACAACGAAGTCGGTCACTTGTGAATCCAGCAAGCGCAGGCGTGCCATGATGATCGGCACCTGATCTAAGCGGCCATTTTCAAGGTGCTCAATATTGAGGCTGATGAGCTCCAGTTCACCAGAGATAATATTCAGCAGGCGGGTGGCTCGACCGTTGGCAAAGTTGCGGATATGGCGGCCCAAGTCGCCTTTACGTAGCAGGTCTACGCGGCTTAACACCAAATCGTATTGGAAGTAGGCGTTGCCATTGACGGGCAAGTCCTCAGCACTCAAATCCGATAAATAGTTCATCAAGCGATAGGTTTGCAGCTGCAGCTGTAGTGAGTGCCAGCGTGAGCTATCAAATACTTGGCGCGCATTCAGGCGTGCGCTGCTATCCGTCAACGGCAGCAGCAATAAGGTCAGCAGTGAGGACGTGCAGACGCAGATCAGTAACAGGTTGATGAGGGTGCGCTTGCGATGCTGGTCAGGCTTGGGTGTCTCGGGTGTCACACTTATTCCCCTAGTGTTAACACGTGCATGGATTGGATCTGCCAGATTGAACGGCCATAGTAGGTTTCATTACGCAGTTCAGGGTATTGATCAAAATCGTAGATCACCATCAAGGGGCCCTTGTTGCGTACGGGAATGTCGGCGCCATCCATCTGATACGCAATGATCGCTCCTAGTTCCTCAAAATCCGTTAACGGAACTTCGGTAATGTACTGATTAAAGGCGGTTAAGCGAATGACATTGCCATCGGCTTCAAGCTGTTCGAGCAAGTCGCTTGGATCAAAGCCGACATAGTGATGGACGCCTTCTTCCCATGGTGTTTGGGTCGTGATTTCATAGGCGGGTAATTGCTTCAGCATGGCAAAGTCAAACTGTGCCTGTTGCGGGCTGTTGAAGTGCTCAATATTACCGCTCACCGCCAAAATGACGTTGCCGCTCGGTTCTTCTAACACGGCCATGGCGTGCATTGAAAGTGTGGCGCAAAGCATCGTCAGGGTGTTCCAGAAAAGACGTTTCATATCCCTATCCCTATTAGAATCTGATGAACGGGTGAGTTAATCGTAAAGTGTAGCAAACTTGTGCCTAGAGAGAGTGTGGAAGTGTTGCAAAAGTCGTCTCAACAGAACACCTTTAGCGATTGCAACAAAGCTTATCATTGACGGCTGTTGGCACACAGCTGAGCAAAAAAATATGCTTAAATAGGCACCTATTCGTTATTCATAGAAGTTAGTAACAAGGACTAAAACCGTGATTACCCATCCTTTTAGCGCTGTCGGCGCAATCATCGATGCCTTTCCACTGCTGTTGTCTCGTCGGTTACGTTTGTTTCTATTGGCCCCTATTTTAGCAAACATTGCCTTGATGGTGCTGCTGTATACGGTGGCGCTCAGTTACATGGGGGTGGCGGTCGAGGAAATGATGGGCTTTATGCCAGACTGGCTGTCCTTCCTAAATTGGCTGTTTTACCTATTATTGAACATCGTTATTGGCTTGCTGATGTTTTACAGCTTTTCCGTGGGGGTCAACATTCTGGCGGCGCCCTTTATGGCGTTTTTGGCCGAAAAAGTGGAAGAGCACCAAACCGGTAAGCAGTTTGACGAAGACATGAGTTTTGCTGGCCTGATGGCAATTGCCGGACGCAGTTTGAAGCGTGAGTTGCAAAAACTGGGTTACTTTTTACCACGCTTCATTGGCTTATTATTATTGTCATTCGTACCGGTGGTGAATGTGGTGACGCCGTTTCTATTAGTGCTGTTTTCGGCTTGGATGCTGGCTTTGCAATACATGGATTATGCTTTTGATAACAATAAAATTCCGTTTCCTGACATGCGTGCCTCCCTGCGTGAAAAGCCGTTGTTATGCTGGACTTTTGGTTTTATCGTGATGTTTGCCGTCACCATTCCATTTTTAAATTTGTTTGTGATGCCCATTGCCGTGGTAGCGGCCACGCTACTTTGGATTAAGCTGTTCAGCGAACGTTTTGTGAATTACGCAGACTTATTGTCGCAGACCAAATAGGACACTATTTTGAAAATACTGGTTGTAGATGACGCTTCTTTTACTCGTGACTTGATTAAACGGACGCTGCGTAAGCGCTTTCCAACGGTGACGGTGGAAGAAGCGGTGAATGGCCGTAAAGCTCAGCAAATGCTGGAGAAAATGGCCTTTGATATGGTGCTGTGCGACTGGGAAATGCCTGAAATGACAGGGGTTGAGTTGTTGCAATGGTGTCGTGAGCAACCCAATTACAAGAAAGACACGCTGCCGTTCGTCATGATCACCAGCCGTGGTGATAAGTCCCACGTGGTGGAAGCGGTACAGTCTGGGGTGACCGATTATTTGGGCAAGCCTTTCTCCGCCGAGCAGCTGATTCAAAAGGTGTTGTCAGCGGCCAAACGCAACGGTCTTGATAAAAAGTTGGATTCTGCCCCCAAATCCCATGTGGCACCCTCTACCGGTGGTGTGGCATCGGGCTCGCTGGATGTATTAATGGCCGGCTCGGCGAACCCTAAAGCGACTCCAGCGCCTAAGATCAGCAACCCCAGCGTTGCTAGCAAGGACGTGAAAATTCCGACCAAGGTGCGTTTTGCTGGCAAAGAGTTTCGCTGCATGGTGATCCACTTTGCAAAAGACGAAGCGACCATGTTGATTAAAAGTGATGATGTGGTGCCGACGGTATTGGACCAAGCGGTCTTGGATTTGACCTTTGAACAGAAGGTTAATCGTTTGAATTATTTCGTCCAAGCGGTGGCAACGACGGAGAAAAAGCATGACTCGGCGTTTTTAACGGTGACCCTGTCACTGATTGACCAAGACGCAGACAAAGAAGCCTTTATTCAGCAACTGTTTGCCTCGCTGTAAGCAAGCAGCATTAAAAAAGCCCAATGCTCGCATTGGGCTTTTTTGTGACTAGCAGGGTCTAGGCCGATGGCGTATTCGCCGATGTCTCAGGCGAGTGCTCTGTGGCATCAAGAGTCGCGTTTGTTTCCTCGGGACTGCCTTCTACGTCGGTGGCGACAGTGGCCAGTAGGGCTTCTTGACGCACTCGATCCGTTGGGAAATGACAAGAGAAAGTACTGCCAAAGCCCGGTTGGCTGCGAATCTGTAATTTCGCATTGTGGTGAATCAATACGTGTTTGACGATTGCTAGGCCCAAGCCGGTACCGCCGGTATTGGAACCACGGCCTTTGTCGACACGGAAGAAGCGCTCCGTCAGGCGCGGAATATGGCGCGGGTCGATGCCCAAGCCTTCATCCTCGACCGAGAACACACCACTGAAATCGTGCTGCACCCATTTCACCTGGATATGACCACCCTCTGGCGAGTACTTGATGGCGTTCACGACTAGGTTCGAAAAGGCGCTGTACAGTTCACTGGTGGCGCCGTAGATGTAGCTGTCTTCTGGAATCTGGAAGCTGATGTCATGCTGTTCCGTCATCATCGGTAGGGCGGTTTTGCGTACCGTCTCACAAATGTCTTCCAGCTTGAGCCATTGATGCGGCTCTTTCTGATCATTGGTCTCTAGGCGAGACAACAACAATAAATCCTCGATCAAATGCTCCATGCGCAATGACTGATCGGTCATATTGACGATGCCACGCTGCATTGACTGGGGCAGGTTATCTTTAAACATAGACAAGGTTTCAAGATAGCCTTTGATCACTGTGAGTGGTGTTTTCAGCTCGTGGGAAGCGTTCGCGACAAAGTCTTTACGCATCTGTTCGAGCAGATGTAAACGGGTCACATCACGCACAAAAATCAAATGATCGTTTTGGTCGTAGAGCGTGGTTTGCAGCTCCAAATAGACCCCTTCTTTAGAAGGTGATTTGATCACCAAGGGCTCGCCAAAACGCTTTTGCGTGAAGTATTTAAAGAATTCTGGATTGCGCAAAATATTGGTAATGGGCTGACCACGGTCGACTGGGCGCTGTAATCCTAGCAGCAAACCGGCGGAGTTATTCCACCACTCTAGATTGCCGTTGCTATCGGCCATGATCACGCCTTCTTTCAAGGCGGCGGTGGAGTTCTCAATACGGTTTAACGCCTGACGCATACGGCGTTTGGACTTACGCTGTTTCTTTTGTAGGCGATACACCGCATCAAAGATTTCGCCCCAAATACCGGACGCGTCTGGGGGCGCGGCTTTGCCTGAACGGCGTAGCCAAGAGTGGAACTGGTACAACTGGTACAGCTGCCAATACAGCGTACCCAGTGTGTACAATAAGGCTAGTGCAAGAATATGGCCCACTACGAAACCAATGACGATGACCGCCATTAGCCCACTCATCCATGTAATGAAAGCTCGTTGCCAAGTTCTTTTCATATGCTATCTACGCCGTACGTTTCGCAGAGAATCGGTAACCCGTACCGCGAACCGTTTGAATTAAAAAGTCGTGGGAATCGCCAATGGCTTTGCGTAGACGACGGATATGCACATCCACAGTACGCTCTTCAACATAGACATTACCACCCCAGACCTGATCCAACAGCTGTGCACGAGAGTAAGCACGCTCTTGGTGAGTCATTAAGAATTTTAACAAGCGGTACTCTGTTGGCCCCATTTCAATAGGCGTTGTGCCGATTGAAACGCGTTGGCTGACAGGATCTAACAGTAGACCTTCCACTTCAATTGGGTCGTCCACACCTTGTGGTGTCGCGCGACGTAACACTGCTTTCAAGCGAGCCACCAATTCACGTGGCGAGAAAGGTTTGGTGATGTAATCATCCGCACCCACTTCAAGACCTTGAATCTTGTTGTCTTCTTCGCTTTTCGCAGTCAACATGATGACTGGTATTTCAGCCGTGGTTGGATCTTTTTTCAGGCGACGGGTCAGCTCTACGCCGCTGCCACCTGGCATCATCCAGTCCACCAAGACCAAATCAGGACGGTGATCAACGATCATCTCGTGTGCCTGTTGGCTATTTTCCGCTTCCATGTATTCATAGCCAGCCATTTCCAGCGCGACGGCGATCATCTCGCGGATTGGTGCTTCATCATCAATAATTAGTACTTTTTTACCGGTCACAGGATTTACCCTCATCTCAGGAACGGTAGTTATTAAAGCCGCTAAATATGACAGCTGTGTTAAATTGTCATATCAGTGCCACATGATTGCCACATTTAAATGTAATATCCCAGCAAGATTCCTGCAAAGATGCAGTAACCAATTCGGTTGTTATCTAGGAAAGAACGGAAGCACGCTTGGCGGTCGCGATCCTTTGCTTGCTGGAATTGTTGATAAAACAGATACACTGCGCCCAGCAAGCTAACAAAATACAAGATCCCCAGCTGAGCAATCACGCCAATCCACATCATCAAGGATAGAGTGAGGCCCTGCAGAATAATAATCACCAGCAAATCGTAGCGGCCAAACAAAATGGCGGTCGACTTGATGCCGACTTTGATATCGTCGGGACGGTCGGTCATGGCGTAGTAGGTATCGTAGGCGATGGTCCAGAAGCAGTTGGCGACAAACAGCATCCACAGCTGCGGATCCAACAGGCTACCGCCTTGGGCACTATAGGCCATCGGAATCGCCCATGAGAACGCCAAGCCAAGGAACAGCTGCGGTAAATGCGTATAGCGCTTCATAAACGGGTACAAAGCGGCTAAGAACAGACCCACAAAAGACAGCAAAATGGTCTGCCAATCGGTAAACAACACCAGAATAAAGCTTAAAATCGATAATCCGGCGAACAGAGCCAAGGCTTCGACTTCGGAAACGCGACCCGATGGCAGAGGGCGATTTTTAGTGCGCTCAACAAAACCGTCCACTTTTCGATCGGCAAAATCGTTGATCACACAGCCTGCTGAACGCATGCTGAAAACGCCGAGTACGAAGATGAAAATTAGGTGCCATTCTGGCCAGCCATCGGCCGCCAACCACAGCGCCCAAAGGGTAGGCCACATCAGCAGCAAGGAGCCAATCGGGCGGTTAAAACGGGTTAAATCGGCGTAATCTTGTAGTTTACTCATAGCTGTTATCACTTTCTTTAAAATTGACCGGCGGCTTTGGTGAAGCGTTCGATCGCAGGATAAAACGCTTCGTTCACCAAAATCCCAGGGCCGTATTCGATGAACACAGAGCGTCTTGCCCACAGGGGCTGGTCGCAGTTTTGGATCAATCCGGCTGGCAGTTTGACCACTTCCGTTTGGCTGCGCCGTAAAGCTTTAGATTTATACACGTAACCTCCAAGCGGGCGGTTGCCTAAATACGGCAGATAACGCCATGCCCCCTTGAGTGACCGTGCTGGAATGATTGAACGCGCATACACCACCGGCGTGTCATCCACATACAGGATGACGGTGCGCACGCGGGCCACTTCACGGCTCTTTAAACCTAAGCGTAGACGCTCTCGAGGGGATGGGGTTTGCCAACCATCACTGAGCACTTCAACGCGCAACTGACCCGCTTGGCGTAATTTCGCTGTAATCGAATGACTGGTGGTCAGCCAGGGTAAGATATTTTTCGGAATGGTGACGCGCGAAACCTGCTCAATACTATGCCAACGGTAGTCAAATTGCTGCGCCAGCTTAAGATTTAGCAGGCTCATTTGGCCCCGCTTATCAGGTCGACCATTTTGCTTAATTCACTGGACGAGCTGAGCACTTTGCGATGACACAATTTCGCGTCTTCGGCCGTCAGTCCTAAGGCTTGCAGGACTGACGGCTGGGGGGCTTCGTCATTGAAGAGCTGATGACAGAGCTGCAGCCCAAGTGCCAGTTTGTGATGATCGCCATGGTAGTGTTCGGTTTGGCTGTAGCGTACGGCAGTGTAAATGCTCTCTGGCAAGCCCCAATGTTTGAGCAACCAAGCGCCTAATTGTTCCTTGGTGAAGTGCAAGGTTTGCATTTCAATCACCGCTGTTGGCAGGTGGGCGTTGGCTTCGATGTAGCGTGACAAAATAGCAAAGTGCGGTGGCAACACCACAGCAATGGCGAGGTAGCCAAAGTTATGCAGCAAACCGGACAAGTAGGCATGGCCCAAACGTGGTCGTTCACCACTGGGCATCTTGCGCACCAATTCTTCCATTAGCACGGCGTGCGACACGGCGCTGAGCCAGAAATCTTCGTAGTGGCGTGGGCCGTTTTGTGGCAGTTGGAACGCGCTACCCATGGACAAGCCGAGCGCTAGGTTCATCACCATATCAAAGCCCAACACGCGAATGATGGCATCCTCAACCGACTCAATTTCACCACGCACACCATAGTAAGGCGACGACGCCCAGCTAATGACTTGCGCGGACAAAGAGGGGTCCAAACTGATCACATCACACAGATCATCAGTGCCGGCATTTTCATTGGAGCAGAGTTGGATAATACGGTGCGATGAGGCGGGCAGCGGCGGAATCTCCAAGGTTTCTTCGAGTCTCGCCTGTAAGCGCATGGACTGAAACTTGCCTAATGCGGCCTGCATCTGCTCTGGGTCTTGGCTGAGGTCGGCCACGGGTTTGGCGATCTCAGATAGCGGGATGGCAATTTTCTCATAACGCGATAAGGGGCCTTGAAAGCGACCGCTAAACTCGTCTTTAGAATAACTTTTGTAACTCTGTTGAGCACTGCTGCGCAGCTCAATCACGTCACTCTCGAGCAGTGATTGATCAATAATGGTCGAACAAGAATTCGGTTTGATCAGTGGGTCGCCTTCAATATTGTAGTTGGCAACGGGATCAAAACGGCGCTTGGTTAAGCGCGATATGGCGGCCATGTCGAGCATACTCTCATACGGGAAAATCACTTGCAGCTTGCCCGTGTGATCGGCGAGGTGAACGATGCGCACCCGCGTGCTGATAGGTTGTTCGACAGATTGGTCTGACACTCTGAATCCCCAAGTAAAACGGTTTTCTTTATTAGGACATTATTAAGCAAACTAGAAAAGCCCCATAAGGGGCTTTTTAGGTGGGAATGGCGCAAATAGCAAGCTTAGTGGTTCAAAATTTGGCTTAAGAACAACTGAGTTCGGTCATGTTTCGGATTATCGAAGAATTCGTGCGGGGTGTTGGCTTCGACGATTTCGCCTGCGTCCATAAACACGACACGGTCGGCCACGGTCTTAGCGAAGCCCATCTCGTGGGTCACACAGACCATGGTCATGCCTTCGTCTGCCAGCTGGATCATGACATCCAGCACTTCCTTGATCATCTCAGGGTCAAGCGCGGAAGTGGGTTCGTCGAACAGCATGATGCGCGGCTTCATACACAGTCCGCGCGCAATGGCCACACGTTGTTGCTGACCACCGGAAAGCTGTCCTGGGTACTTCAGCGCTTGGTTCGCGATTTTGACCCGCTCCAAATAGTGCATGGCCATTTCTTCGGCTTCTTTTTTCGGGGTTTTACGTACCCAAATCGGTGCCAGCGTCAGGTTCTCAAGGATCGTCAAATGGGGGAACAGGTTAAAGTGCTGGAACACCATGCCCACATCTTTACGGATGGTCTCGATGTTTTTCAGGTTGTCATTCATCTCGATGCCATCGACTAGGATTTGCCCCTTTTGGTGCTCCTCAAGACGGTTGATACAACGGATCATGGTCGACTTACCGGAGCCTGATGGCCCACAGACGACGATCCGCTCGCCTTTTTTCACGCTAAAGTCGATGTTCTTTAAGACGTGGAACTCACCGTACCACTTGTTCACATCGCTGAATTGAATGATTGCTTCTTCGCCCTGCTCAAGTTGGGCGAGTGCCATGTTTCTTTCTGTCATGTTTTAAGGCCTCAAAGTGTCAATTAATTCCGCTTGTGTCCGGTATCTAATTTACGTTCAACCGCCATCGAGTAGCGGGACATACCAAAGCAGATCGCCCAATAAACAAAGCCTGCAAAGGCGTAACCTTCCGTCGTTGTACCAAGCCAGTTAGCATCGTGGTTAGCGGCTTGAATACGACCTAAAAGGTCGAACATGCCGACGATGTAAACCAGAGTGGTGTCTTTAAATAAACCGATAAAAGTATTCACAATCCCTGGAATGACCAGCTTCAGTGCCTGTGGCAGGATCACTAGCGTCATCGATTGCCAATAGGTCAGGCCCATGGCGTCAGCGGCTTCGTACTGCCCCTTCGGAATGGCTTGTAAGCCACCACGAATTACCTCTGCCATGTACGCAGCAGAGAACAGAGTGATGCCGATTAAGACGCGCAGTAGCTTGTTAAAATTCAGGCCATCCGGTAAGAACAGCGGAATCATCACCGATGCCATAAACAGGATGGTGATCAGTGGCACCGCACGAATAGTTTCGATAAACACGACACAGACTGACTTCACAATCGGCATGTCTGAGCGACGGCCAAGGGCCAACAGGACACCTAATGGGAGTGAGGCAACAATACCAACCACGCCTAATAGGGTGGTGAGGAATAAGCCCCCCCAGTTGGTGGTCTCAACCGATTCTAGGCCGAACATACCGCCCGCGAACAAGATAAATGCCACGACTGGGTAAACCAGTAAGATGACCGCTGTTAACAGACCTTTGTGAATGGCTTTGACGGCATACATTGCCACCAACAGGATCAATAGGATTAAGGCTAAGTTCACCCGCCAAGTTTCGGCCGCTGGGTATAGACCGTACATGAACTGCTTAAAGTAAACACCGATAAACGCCCAGCACGCACCGCCTGCGGTACAGGCCGCTTTTGAGGTGCCTTGCCAAGTGGCATCAATCAGCGCCCATTGCACCATAGGAGGAAGCAGCAGGTACAAGATGTACAGGCTGAAAAGGGTCAGTGCGATGTTTAATGGCGAAGAGAAAAAGTTCTTACGGATCCAAGCCACAGCACCGACCGAGCTCTGTGGTGGTGGGAGGCTTGGAGAGGGTTTGAATTCAATCGTCATATTGGTCTCCTAGCGCTCTATCAGCGACATCTTCTTGTTGTACCAGTTCATAAAGAATGAAATGGACAAACTCAATGAGCCGTATACCAACATACACAGACCGATGGTTTCGATCGCCTGACCCGTTTGGTTCAGCGTCGTCCCCATAACCACAGCCACCAGCTCTGGATAGGCGATCGCCGCGCCCAGTGAAGAGTTCTTGGCCAGGTTTAAGAATTGGCTGGTCAAAGGCGGAATGATGACGCGCAGTGCTTGCGGTAGCACAATCAGACGTTGGGTCAGGCTATCGCGCAGACCCAAAGAGCGTGCGGCTTCAGTCTGTCCCCAGTTCACGGATAAGATGCCCGCGCGCACAATCTCAGCAATAAAGGCGCCAGTGTAAGTAGATAAGGCCACTAGCACGGCGACAAACTCAGGTACCAGTACCATACCGCCAGAGACGTTAAAGCGGCTTTTTTGTGGCAGTTCAAATTCCACTGGGAAGCCTGCGATGACAAATCCTAGGATGGTGCCGACCAGAATAATGGCAATAGAGGTCCAGTAAGCAGGGAACCAAACACCGGTTTTCTTTTGACGCTTCTTCGCCCATACGATCAAGGCAATGGCGCCCGCTACGGCGATAAAAAATGCCGCCACCGCGATGCCAATGCCGTCTTGGAAGCTGGGGTTGGGTGAGTAAATGCCGCGCTTGTTAAGTAGAAAATCACCAAAAATAATGCTGTTACGTGGATGAGGCAAAGCCGCTAGGACGGCGAAGTACCAGAAAAACATTTGCAGTAGCAAAGGGATATTACGCAAGGTCTCGATGTAAACCGTGGCCAGGCGTGCGACTAACCAGTTTTGCGATAAACGGGCCAGACCCATGATGACCCCAATGATGGTCGCCAGCACAATCCCCATTAACGAGATCACAATGGTGTTCAATAACGCGACCACAAACGCTCGGCCATAGCTATTGGCCTCGGTGTACTCGATTAGGTGGATTAAGATGGGGAACCCTGCCGGTTCATTAAGAAATGAAAAACCGGTCGAAATCCCTTGGGTTTGTAGGTTCGCTTGCAGGTTGTGGAATAGGTAATAACCCACCGCCATCACAGCGATTAAGAGTAGCGTTTGAAACAACAGTGCACGATTGCCGGCGTCGTTAAAAAAGCTTGTATTGGTTGTCGTTTTTTCATTCATCTTGGTTCAGGCAAAAATGCTCGTCAGATGGAAAACGGAAGTGGGTCCCCAGTGGTGTCGGCCACTGGGGAGTATCCCAAAGTAGATCAGGGGAGAGGTACGTGATTAACGTACTGGTGGCGCGTACAGCACGCCGCCTTCGGTCCAAAGGTTGTTGACGCCACGTGGTAGACCTACCGGTGTATTCGGTCCTACGTTGCGTTCAAACACTTCGCCGTAGTTACCGACTTCGGCAATGATGTTGTAAGCCCAGTCCGAGTTTAGGCCAAGTGCTTCACCCATGTTGCCTTCCGCACCGAGTAGACGGCGTACGCTTGGATCTTTTGATTCAGCTTTGATTTGCGCAACGTTTTCCGAGCTGATGCCCATCTCTTCGGCGTTGATTTGCACGAACAGCGCCCAAGTGACGATGTCTTTCCACTGGTTATCACCATGGCGTACCACAGGGCCAAGCGGTTCTTTAGAGATGGTTTCCGGCAGAATCATGTGCGCGGCTGGGTCAGACAACTTGGAACGGTGTGCCGCTAGACCAGACTTATCGGTCGTGAAGACGTCACAACGGCCCGATGCATAGGCGGCCAAGGCTTCATCGGCTTTTTGCACGATAACTGGAACATACGATAGCTGGTGCTTACGGAAGAAGTCCGCCATGTTGAGCTCTGTGGTGGTGCCTTGCTCGGTACAGACGGTAGCACCGTCCAGATCCATTGCGGTTTCCACCCCTAGATCTTTACGCACCATAAAGCCTTGGCCGTCGTAAAAGTTGGTGGTGGTGAAGTCTAAGCCTAGAGACGTATCACGAGTGTAAGTCCAAGTCGTGTTACGAGAAAGTACGTCAATCTCGCCCGATTGTAGGGCTGTGAAGCGTTCTTTTGCAGAAAGTGGTGTGAATTTCACCTTTTGCGCATCGCCAAAGATTGCGGCAGCGGCTGCGCGACAAGCATCCACATCGATCCCTGTCCAGTTCCCCGCATCGTCAGCGTTTGAAAATCCTGGAACCCCTTGGCTTACGCCACATTGGATAAAGCCTTTTGCTTTCACATCGTCCAATGTTGCTGCTGCAGCACCGGTACTGATCGTTGCAGCCACCGCGGCGGTGGTTAGAATTTTACCAACGTTCGATTTCATGATTTTGCCTCCAGGCGTTTACTAGTTGTTATGTTTGCAAAGTCGATTCTGCTTTGAAGATCCTTTCAAATACGTTTGCAGATCGCTCTCCGTTCGCTTTCGTACAAAGTATAAAGCAAGTAGCTTGCCAACATTTTTAATTGTTTTTGTTGTTACTCTAGTCCAGTGCGATCTACTGAAATAGCAGGGCACCGCCTAATGGAATTACTGTTTTGACCCTTTAGTCAAGGTGAAAACCCTGTTGAGTGCAAATTTTTTCCTTTTTCTAAAGGTCTTAATAACTATAGGTTAATTTGAAATTTGCAATTAATAGTTTTTGTTTATTTTGTGTAAGCTTGGTGCGCGAGATTATTTTTTTTCCCTTAATTGACGCAAAAACAGTCTAGTTTCTGATGGATAAATGCACACAATAGCGCTTTTGGTCTGCAATGGGTGCTAGTGGTTGCTTTGTGTGTTGAATTGGTGCGCGCTTCTGGAGGCGCTATTTCTTGCGCTTGTGGGCGCGTGATAGTGGTTATTTTTCCTAAGCTATTTGCCCCGTGGTAGAATCACGTTAAATTAAATGGCAGTTACCTTCGGAGAGTCATATTGATGGAAACGTCTGCAAAGCCTTTGGACAGATTGGATAAGAAGATCCTGCGTGAGCTGCAAATCAATGGTCGCTTATCGAATGTGGAGCTTGCGAGTCGTGTAGGTCTGAGTGCGACACCCTGTTTGGAGCGTGTGCGTCGACTGGAGCGTAATGGCTATATTACGGGCTACTGTGCCTTGGTTGATCCGCGTAAAGTGGACGCTGGCTTATTGGTATTTGTTGAAATCCGCTTAAAAGCCACGTCGCCAGAAGGCTTTAATGAGTTCAAAGAAGCGGTGTCTGAGATCCCAGAAGTCTTGGAATGTCACCTGATCGCCGGCGATTTTGAATACCTGCTTAAAGCCCGCGTGTCGAACATGGACGCTTATCGCCATCTGCTCGGTGAAACCTTACTGACCCTGCCTCACGTACGCGAATCACGTACTTATGTGGCCATGGAAGAAGTGAAAAACACCACTGTGGTGAAGATACCTTAAGCGCTTTGCAGTCCTGTTAGAAAAGTGAAAACCACGCTCGATAAGCGTGGTTTTTTATGCCTGAACCAGTGTGGGCGAGCTTAATTAAGCTTTAAAACCTTGCTTAACTTTTTTAGCAGTTTAGGCCCCATGCCTTTTAGCTTAAGCAGCCCTTCCCAAGATGAGTGGGGGCGCTTTTCAACAATTTCCTTGGCCACTTTTTTCGGTAAGCCTTTGATATCACTGAGCTCTTCTAGACTGCTATGGTTTACGCTCAGCAATACTTTCTCAACTTTGCTGCTTTTCTTGGTTTTCTTAGGGGCCGCTTTGTCGATCGGCTCGTCGCTGCTGCTCGCAGGTTCTTCGGCAGCGCTTGTGACACTGTCGCCAGCCGGTGTGAAGTCGGCCACAATGACATTATCTTCCTTGCTGACAATGGCATCATCGGTGTTTTTGAGTTCGCTTGTTAGCGTATAGGGTTGATCAAACCACTGGCGCTCAACCAGCGCGTAGTGCTCGCCATCCCATTCACGCAGTTCAAGTGCGATCTGCCATTGCCCCGCAGGCGGTGCTTGAAAGACTAGGTCGTACTGACAATTGGCGAGAAAGTGCTGCCCAGACAGTTGCCCTATGACAGTGCTGGCCAATACGGCCGTGCTGCCATCGGCTTGGTAAGCGCGCAGTTCAAGCGCTAGCGTACCACTGAGGTTCAGTAAGTCGCGTTGGCTGGTAATCTGATCAAGGTTAATGATCACGCGATCTTGTTGGATACGGTAACCGTAGTTACCGGTGAAAGTCAGATCTTTTTCTAACGCGAATGATTCAGTAATGGCAGTCACGGGCAGGTTCCTCTGTTATCCCTTGGCAGGGTGCGGGTAATGAAGGCTATCTTCAAACCAATATGTGACAGTCTGGTTAAAAACTAGGCAAATGCAACAATATTCTACGGTTAGACATTCAAATATTGCTGATGCTTGGGCAACCAGCGTGATAGCAGCGGTGAGACGTGCTCAGGGTAGTGCTGATACAGCTGTGCGGCGGCCTGTTGGACGTGTTGTAGGAGGGCTTTATCCCGTTGTAAATCAGCCACTTTAAACTCCAGCAGACCGGTTTGACGGGCACCGAGCAGTTCACCGGGGCCACGCAGCTCTAGATCTTTTTCAGCGATCTTAAAGCCATCCGTGGTTTCGCGCATGGTGGCGAGGCGAGCTTTACCTTGCTGACCCAGCGGTGCGTGATACAGGAGCACACAGTGACTGGCGGCTTGGCCGCGTCCAACACGGCCACGTAATTGGTGTAATTGCGCCAAACCGAGGCGTTCTGGGTTCTCAATGACCATTAAACTGGCATTGGGCACGTCGACACCCACTTCGATGACTGTGGTGGCGACCAATAATTGAATCTCACCGGCTTTAAAGCGGGCCATGATATCGGCTTTTTCTTGTGCCTTGAGGCGGCCATGGACTAAGCCAATGGTCAGTCCGGCTAACTGCTCTTGCAGCAAGATGGCGGTGTCTTCCGCCGCCTGACACTGCAAGGCTTCGGATTCTTCGATTAGGGTGCACACCCAATAGGCCTGTTTGCCTTCCTCACAGGCGTGACGCACGCGTTGAATCACTTCATCACGGCGTTGATCAGACACCACGATGGTGTTCACTGGGGTGCGTCCTGGGGGCAGCTCATCAATAATCGAGCAATCCAAATCGGCGTAGGCGGACATCGCTAGGGTACGTGGAATGGGCGTTGCCGTCATGATCAGCTGATGTGGCTGAAAGCCCGCCTGTAGGCCTTTCTCACGCAGCGCCATGCGTTGATGCACACCAAAGCGGTGTTGTTCATCAATGATGGCGAGGGCCAAACCTTTAAAGGCGACGGTCTCTTGGAACAGGGCATGGGTGCCAACGACGATACTCGCGCTGCCGGAAGCAATCCGTTCCAGCTCGGCTTCCCGTTGTTTGCCTTTGAGTTTGCCAATCATCCATGCCACTTCAAGGCCGAGCGGCTCAAACCATTGTTTGAAGTTGATATAGTGCTGCTCGGCGAGGATCTCTGTCGGTGCCATCACGGCGACTTGGTAGCCTTGTTGTACCACGGCCGCGGCCGCCATCGCCGCCACTAGGGTTTTACCAGAGCCTACATCCCCTTGCACGAGACGCAGCATCGGATGGCCGGTGCCAAGATCATTGAGAATTTCTTGGCTAACACGCTGCTGGGCGCCAGTGGGGGCAAACGGTAATTGGGTCAGTAGTTGATCGACGAGGGCGCCGCGTTCTGGCACCACGACGGCGCGATCGTGCTTGGCCATTTGGCGTTTGCCGATCAAGGACAACTGATGTGCCATCAACTCTTCAAAGGATAAACGGTATTGGGCAGGGTGCGCGCCACGCTTTAATTGCTCAAGATCCGTGCCACGGGTCGGATGGTGCAGAAACTGGATCGCATCGGCTAACGAGGGCAGGCTGAATTGCTGGCGAATGCTGTCTGGCAGCCACTCACGTAAGTTGTAAGGCGTTAAACGCTCGAGCGCTTGTTCACAGATCTGGCGAATCTTAGTCTGCGTGATGCCTTCCGTAAGCGGGTAAATCGGTGTTAGCTGTTCGGTGCCTTCATGAGCATCATCGTCTTTTATGACACTGTATTCAGGGTGGTAGATTTCAAAGCCAGTACTGCCGCGACGAATCTCGCCAAAACAGCGCACTCGTCCGGCTTGTTCTAATTGCTTCTTTTGCGCGGCATTGAAATGAAAAAAACGCAGACACAGAGAGCCAGAATGATCGCGCAAACGGCAGATCAAGCTACGGCGTTTGCCCATCTTGATTTCACAGCCACTGACGTCTCCTTCAATCACCGCTTCGTCGCCGAAACGCAGCTGGCCAATGGGCACCACGCGGGTGCGGTCTTGATAGCGGATCGGTAAATGAAACAAGGCGTCTTGCACCGTGTGAATGTTCAGCTTGGCGAGTTTTTCCGCCATCGCTGCGCCGACGCCTTTTAGCTCTTTGATATCTTGGGTTTCCAGTGCATCGACCATGATTAGCCTAGATTTAACTTCTGACAAGCGGCTTTGATCGACTGGCTTAGGGACTCAATCGCCTGCGGGCGTGGGAAGCTGGCACGCCAAGCCAGCGCAACGGTACGTTTGGGCACTGGTGATTTAAATGGGCGCACCGCCAAAATACTTTCGTCTAAGTGGGTCACGGCCGACTTGGGTAACACCGTCACTCCCAAACCTGATGACACCATATAGCGGATGGTTTCCAAAGAGCTGCCATTGACAATGGTGTGGCCGTCGTTGAGTTCGTCTTCACCGACCAGTGGGCAGGCTTCCATCACTTGATCACTGAAACAGTGGCCTTTACCAAGCAGCAGCAAGTTATCGGTAGTGAGCTGGTCGGTGCTGACATGTTCTAACTTAGTCCAAGGGTGATCCTTTGGCATCAACACCACAAACTCTTCTTCGTAAATGGGCTGTGTTACCACATCCGGTTCGCGAAACGGCAATGCGACAATGATGGCATCGAGTTCGCCATTGCGTAGCTTTGGACGTAGGTTTTCAGTGAGATCCTCTTCGATCTGTAGTGGCATGCCTTCGGCGATGCTTTTGAGTTCGGGAATCATAGACGGGAACAGGTACGGGGCGATGGTGAAGATGGCGCCCACCTTGAGGGGACCGCGCAACTGGTTTTTACCAGAGGAGGCCAACTCTTTAATCATATTGGCTTGCTCAAGCACTCGGCGCGCTTGGGTAATGATTTGTTCGCCAATCGGGGTAATATAGACTGAACTTTTGCTGCGTTCGAAAATCGCGGCACCGAGTTCGTCTTCCAACTTCTTCACCGCCACACTGAGTGTGGGTTGGGAAACGTGACAACGTTCTGCAGCGCGACCAAAGTGTTTCTCTTCTGCTAGCATAACGATGTATTTGAGTTCTGTTAGCGTCATAGTCTGTTACCCTTTTAATTGGTATTAACTATGATAATACATATTTTGATAAAGTGTACTGTTTCAAGGCAGTTAGGCATTTTTTGCAAGGATTGAGGGAATCATGACAAAGGTTCTGATAGCAGGTTGTGGCGATTTAGGTCAGGGAGTGGCGCGCCATTTTATTGAGCAAGGGCATGAGGTCACCGGTATTCGCCGTTCTGGGAAAGTGTTTCCTGAAGGCGTGCAGGGCATCACCCATGATCTTGTCACATTGCCGACTCAGCAATGGCCGGATGCAGAGTTGGTGTATTTGATTATGACACCCACGGGACGCAGTGCCGAAGCCTACCAAGCGGCGTATGTGGACACGGCCAGTGCCTTGGTAGCGGCTTACCAAGGACGGCCACAGCCAAACGTCATTTTTGTTTCCAGCACCAGCGTTTATGGGCAAAATCGTGGTGAGTGGATTGATGATCAAAGCCAAGCCGTGGCGGCATCTGAAACCGCAGAAAAACTGCTCGCCGCCGAGCAGGTGTTGCGTGACGGCCTATCGGGCACGGCGCTGCGCTGTTCCGGCATCTATGGCCCGAGTCGTTATCGTTTAATCGAGGGAGTACGCCGTGGCGATGTGTGGACGGTCAATCAGTGGACCAACCGCATTCATCGCGATGATGTGGTGTCGGCCTTGTGTCTATTGGGAGAGCAGACGCTGGCTGGAACCGCGCTGCCGTCGCATCTGATCGCTAGCGATGGTCAACCGACCTCCATGTGGGAAGTGAAACTATGGCTCGCAGCCCGTTTGCAAGTGCCGCCACCGCTACCGGATAGCATCAAGTTGACCGATTATCTGCCCGCTCGTGGTAAGCGTATCGTAACGACAGTGCTGCGCGAATTGGGGTGGACGCCGAAATACCCATCCTATGTGGCGGGGTATGAAAGCATGATGGCCGACTATCATGAGTGGTTAGCGCATAGGAATGCAGGCTTGTAACCCCCTCCCAGACAACAAAAAAGGCGCTTGGATTGCTCCAAGCGCCTTTCTTTTCGGCTCGATAACAGAAGCTTAGTCTTCTAGTACCATCACGCCTTCGATTTCAACCGCAACGCCTTTTGGTAGCGCGCGAACGCCTAGTGCTGCACGAGCTGGGTATGGTTCAACGAAGAATTTTGTCATCACTTCGTTGACTAGAGCGAAGTTGCCTAGGTCAGTCATGTAGATGTTTAGCTTAACGATGTCTTTTAGAGAACCGCCAGCGGCTTCACATACTGCTTGTAGGTTTTGGAAAACTTGAGTCGTTTGCTCGGCAACGTCGTCGCTGATCACTTCCATTGTTGCTGGAACCAGTGGGATTTGGCCAGATAGGTAAACCGTGTTACCCGCACGAACTGCTTGAGAGTATGGGCCGATCGCTGCCGGTGCGTTTTCAGAGAAGATCACTTGTTTTGCCATGATGTGGAATCCTTAAAGATTAATCAATTAGCACTGCTTGATCAGCGACTCACGAGGGTTTCACGGGTCACTTTCTCAACACAGCGCACAGCTTTAATACGACGCATCACATCGGCCAAGCCAACACGGCTGGAAATGGCGATGTTGAGACGTAAACGGGAAATCTTACCGCGCTCAATGATATCCAAGTTCGACACTTGGAAGTCGGTATCCGTGATGGAGCTGGCGATTTTTGCCACCGCACCACGTTCGTTCATATAGCTGACGATGAGACTAACATTCAGCTCTTCCTCGATTTCTTTACTCCAGGTCATACGGATGTAGCGCTCTGGGTTAGCGAGGTGGTCTTGAATGTTCGGACAGCTCTGATGATGAATGATTACGCCTTTGTCCACTTGCACGTAGCCGACAATCGGGTCACCCGGGATCGGCGAACAACATTTGGCGTAGGAAATCAGCATGCCTTCGGAGCCGTTCACTTTCAACGACTTCGGTGTGATCAGTTCATCTTCATTAAAGTTCGGGAATAACTGACGCGCGACCACATAGCCCACATGACGACCTTTACCAATGGACTCCAGTAGGTCGTCCATGTTTTCAAGGTGGTGTGATGCCAGTACCACCTGAATTTGCTCGTCGGTCAGCTCTTCTACTGTGGTGCGGAACGCATTCAAGGAGCGCGTCAGCAGTCGGTAACCAAAGGAAATGGCGTTTTCACGCTGTTTCGATTTCAGGTAATGGCGGATGTTGGTGCGGGCTTTACCGGTGATGGCAAAACTCAACCAAGCGACGTTTGGCTGGGCGCTTTTCGCGGTGATGACTTCAACGGTTTGACCACTTTCCAACTGTGTACTCAGTGGCGCTAGACGACGGTTGATACGACAGGAAATACAGGTGTTACCGATTTCCGTGTGCACGCCGTAAGCAAAGTCCACGGGGGTCGCACCAGACGGTAGTTCGATGATTTCCCCTTTCGGTGTAAACACATACACTTCATCAGGGAAAAGGTCGCTTTTAACGTTGTCGATGAACTCCATCGGGTTGTGCGCTTTTTCTTGAATCTCAAGTAAGCTTTTCACCCACTTGGTGGCACGCTCGTGGTTGGTCGCTGTGGTAATGGCCTGACCTTGAGATTTGTAGGTCCAGTGCGCGGCGATACCATTGATCGCCACCATATCCATCTCTTGAGTACGGATTTGTACTTCTAGTGGTAAACCGTTGTTGCCCACGACGGTGGTGTGCAACGACTGGTAACCGTTCGATTTGGGTACGGCAATGTAATCTTTGAAGCGGCCTTCGATCGGTTTAAACAGGGCATGAATCACCCCTAAGATGCGGTAACAGCTGTCTTGGCGATCGGTGACGATACGCACACCCATGACATCCATGATTTCTTCCAGAGAACGGCGTTTCTTGTGCATTTTCTGGTAGATGCTGTAGGTATGCTTCTCACGCACGCTGATGGTGGCATCGATATAGTCTGCCGCCAATTCCGAGCGAATAAAGTCCTCAAGCTTTTGCATGGCCTTTTCACGCTGGCCGTAGCGCTTATTAATCGCGCGCTTGAGCATGCGCGCACGCATCGGGTAGTAGGCTTCGAAGGCCAAGGACTCTAGGTCCACTTTGACATCGTACATACCGAGGCGGTTGGCAATAGGCGCGTAAATATCGAGGGTTTCGCGGGCAATGCGGCGTTTCTTGTGGCCTGGCATGGCATCAAGGGTACGCATGTTATGCAGACGGTCGGCCAGTTTCACCATGATGACACGAATGTCATCGGCCATGGCCATGGCCATTTTTTGGAAGTTGTGGGCTTGTTTCTCTAGCTGGCTATTGAACTCAAGGTGAGTCAGCTTACTCACGCCATCTACCAGACCTGCCACACCCTCACCGAATTGTTCGGCCAAAGATTCGCGGGAAATCCCCGTATCTTCAATCACATCGTGCAGCAGGGCTGCGGTCAGACCTTCACAATCCATGCGTAGGTCCGCCAAAATGAAAGCCACCGCAAGTGGGTGCGTCACATAGTGCTCGCCACTTTTACGTTTTTGGCCATCATGGGCTTGTTCGGCGTAATAATACGCGCGCTTAACCGTGGCAACCTGCTCATGGGGCAGGTATTGGCTAAGGGTTTGAGCTAAAACTTCAATAGTAGACACCGCTCACCTCACATCAGGAAAAGCTAAACCAGAAAATCGTGCGTTGAGCGATGCGAACCATCAATGCTTAGAACTCAGTCTTAGGCTTGTTTTGGAAGTCGACGTTTTTCGCGTTGATTAGATCTTCAGCGATTTCACGTAGTGCAACTACGGTCATTTTGTCTTCTTCTAGTGCAACTTTAGCGTCTGCACCACCAGTGGCTAGCTGGCGCGCGCGCTTTGCGGCTACCATTACCAACTCAAAACGGTTATCTACGTTTTCTAGACAATCTTCAACTGTAACTCGAGCCATGTTTGACCTCTATATAGGGTAAGAATTAATCACTAATTAGTGCCGTCAATTTTACTTAACGGGCGATCACTATGACAAGAGATCATTGAGGAGATCTGAGTGAATCTCTTGGATTAATGGTGTTCTTGAACGATTTGCTACAAAAACGGCCTTTAATTGTTGCAACGCTTCCTCAAAATCATCGTTGATAATGACGTATTCGTACTCGTCATAGTGCGACATTTCGTTGACTGCTTTCGACATGCGGCGCGCAATGACGTCCGCGGCATCGGTGCCACGGCCGGTTAGGCGCTCTTCTAGGGCACTTAGAGATGGCGGTAAAATGAAAATACCAATCGCATCAGGGTACAGCTCGCGTACCTGGCGTGCACCCTGCCAATCGATTTCCAAAATCACATCCAAGCCTTGTTCAAGCATATCAAAAATAGCTTGTTTCGAAGTGCCGTAATAGTTATCAAACACTTGGGCATGCTCAAAAAAGGCGTCTTCGGCAATCATATCCAAGAAAGAATCCACATCCACAAAGAAATATTCGCGACCGTGCTCTTCGCCGGTGCGTGGCGCACGGGTGGTATGAGAAACGGAAATGCGAACTTTAGGATCCGTTTGTAGCAGTGCTTTGTACAGGGACGATTTACCCGCGCCCGATGGCGCTGATAGGATGAAGAGATTGCCTTTTTGTTTTGTCATAACCCTACCTTGCTGAGCAAGATTTGAATGGAATAAAGAAACCGTCACTATAGCATATTTATACTGGGAAACAGCGGCCTCAGTGAGGGTTTAAGAAATTGCCTCTAGCGTAAAGTTGACGAATGTAAATGGTTACAATTTGCAACGTGTCCTAGACTTAGAATGCATCTATAACTTAATTAGGATTCGATTAAAGATAAGGCTCGATTAGAGCGGGATGGAACGAGATGGACGCTATCAGGAACATGGATTCGCGCCGAGTGCCCTTGCGGCGCTGTAAAATTCTCACGGTTGAAGATGACATCGCTTACCAACGCAGCCTGTTGCTATCGCTGAAAACGTTGAACTATGGCGGCCGAGAAGTGGAGTTTTTGGCGGCCAATAGTGCGCAACAAGCGGCAACAGTATTAGCGCAGCACCCAGATATCAGTCTTGTGCTGCTGGATGTGGTGATGGAACAGGATGACTCCGGTTTGAGACTGGTACGCAGTATTCGCAATAGCCTTGATAATCAGCTAGTGCGAATAGTGTTGTTGACGGGGCAGCCGGGCATGATGCCATTGGATGATTTGATGGCGCTTTACGATGTGGATGACTATTGGAATAAGAGTGATCTAAGTTTCGAACACTTGCAGACCATCGTGCTAGGAAACTTGCGGACATGGGAGCATATGCAAGCCATGCAGCAGGCTCGTCTGGGGCTGCAAATGCTGATCGAATCCAGTCAACGCCTCAGTAATAAACTCGACTTGAAAGGCTATACCCAAGCCATCCTTGAGGAGCTGTGCAAGATTTTCTCCGTCAATCAAGGCGGCATCGTGTGCATTATTCATCAACAAGAAGAGTCCCCCGAAAAAGCCCTCGTATTCGCCGTTTCAGGGATCTATAAAGCGTGGGCCAATCAGTATTTGGGCAATGTCTCCAAAGATTCTGAGCTGTTTCGCGTGTTCTCGCAAAGTTTAAGCGCTCAGGGTCATGTCATTGATACCCCATTGTCGGCCTTATATTTCACCAGTGAAGAGGTCGATCAGCGCGATTATGTGGTGCTGATTAACTGCGACCGCCCGTTGACGGATTACGAAATCGATTTGCTGCAAATCTTTGGTGAAAACATCAATGCTGGTTTCAGCAATGTCGCCTTACACAGCCGTTTGTCGGAATTAGCATACTTCGATTCGATCACCGGCTTACAAAATAAAAACTGGATGCTGCATCAGCTTGAGCGCTTAACCTTGGCCGAGCGCCAGCATGCCAAGTTGCTAATGTTGTTTGTCGAAGACTTGTCTTACAGTGAAGTGCTGCTGGGAGTGAAGTTTGGCCGTTCCTTGATGAAGCATTTGGCAAGCTATTTAAAAGCCAGCTTCGTCAAGGCCATCGATATCGTGATGTATGAGCGCGACACTTTACTGGTGTTGATTTATGACCAGCAAGACTATGATCGCGAGACATTAGAGCATGTGTTGCACCCACAAATTGAGATGGACGGCGCTAAGCACCATATTGATCTCACCGGCGCCTTGGTCAAACTGTCCGATATGGAGTACCAAGAGCCGCAGCAAATCTTGGGGATCGCCAAATCTATCCTTGAGCAAACCAAACATCGCAACATGGAGTTTGGTCTCTTCGAAGCGTCGGAATTGGCCGAAATACAAGATCGTTATGAGTTGATGAAAAAGCTACGTGTTGCGCTTAATAACGAAGAAATCTTTATTCACCTGCAACCTAAAGTACGCCTGCAAGACCGCCAACTGGTGGGCTTTGAAGCGCTAGTACGTTGGCGGGATGCGAACGACAGAATGATCCCTCCCGATCATTTCGTGCCGTTAGCGGAAACCTCAGGCTTGATTGATAAACTCGATGAGTATGTAGCGGTGCGTGCCTGTGAAGCCGTCAAGCACCTGCGTCAAGCTGGGATCGAAGTACCTATTTCCGTCAATATCGCCGGATCTGAGTTTTCCCGTGCCGACTTTGTTACACGCTTTTGTGAGTGTCTGCAGCAGCAACAAGTGGCCACACACAGCATTGAAATAGAGGTCACGGAAACGCAGTTGATTGAAGTGCTGCGCTCGGCGGCCGATTATTTAGACAAACTCAGTGCATTGGGAATTCGTGTCAGCATTGACGATTTTGGCGCGGGTTACTCATCCTTGTCCTATCTGTCGTTAATTAAGGCGGCAGAACTGAAAATCGATCGTCAGTTCATCATGCGCATGGAGCAGACTGATCAAGATAAGCAAATTGTACAGATGATTATTAACCTAGGCCATTTGCTCAACATGAGTGTCATTGCCGAAGGCATTGAAACCGAGTCACAGTATCAAATGCTGCTGCAAATGGGCTGTGATGCGGGGCAGGGCTATCATATTGCTAGGCCCATGCTACTTGAAGATGTGTTAACTTGGAGCGAATCCAATCAGGAAATCAACATTTAGAGCATGAAGCGTCCTCTGATTATCATCTACCTTCTCCCGCTACTGCTGGTCGTGTTAGGCGCGGCGGTCGTATTTCAGCTATGGCAGGAGCAACTGCGTGAGCGTCTGCGGTTTGAGCAGGTGCAGCTCATCAACCGTGGCACAGCAGTGATGTCCCGTGAATTGGGCCACATTAAACAAGTGGTCGAATACATGGGGGGGGAGTTGCAAGAGCGGCTCACCCCGGACCGTTACCCCGACGAGGAGGCATGGCGTGTTGCCGTCGCGCAATATTTCTCGCGTGTCCAAGGTTTATCCGATTACGTCTCGCAGATTCGTTGGTTGGCACCGAATGGCTTAGAGAAGGTGCGCATCAATGTGCGTGATCGTCAGGTTGAATGGGTGCCTTTGGCCGAGCTGCAGGATAAATCCAATCGCTACTACTTCACCGAAGGTATCGCAGCGGACGCCTCGACGGTACTCATGACGCCGATCGATCTCAATATTGAAAATGGCAATATTGTGCGCCCCTATGAGGTGACCATCCGTGCCAGTCTCAAGGTACAAGATGCTTCGCAGCAAACGCTGGGCTTATTAGTTCTGAACTACAATCTTAACTACCTCTTTACCCGCTTGCGCTCGATGCAAAGTGCTCATAACACCTTAGAAATGGTCAATACGAAAGGAGAGTGGTTATTGGCTGCTCGGCCAGAGTTGGAATGGCTGCACTTATATGGCGATATCTTATCTTCGTTTGCCAACACCTATCCGGCAAGCTGGCAAGGCATCGATCAGAGCCAATCGCTGACGCCCATTCAATTGCCTGATGGGCGCCCTTTATCCTCATCCCCTGTGCATGTCGATGAGGGGACATCACAAGCCCCGTATTATTACTTCTTATCACAGGTTCGGGCTGACGTGTGGCGTCAGGAGCGCAGTTTTATTGCTTTGGCTGTGATAACAATGGCTGTGGTGGCGTATACCATCCTGACCTCGTTTGGCCTGTTGTGGTGGCGCAACAGTGAACAGCGCCGCAAGAATCTAGCACACATCACTGCGGAGAAAGCGGCTCTAGAAAGCACCCAGCAAAAACTCACAGAGGCCAATAAAACGCTGTTGTCGTTGCAAGATGAACTGGTTGAAAAGGGGCGCTTGTCGTCCCTCGGCTTGATGGTGGCTGGTGTGGGGCATGAACTGAATACGCCGCTAGGGGGCATACGTCTGAACTTATCCGCGCTACAACACCTAAAAACGCGTATTGAGCCCCATGTGGACGCAGAGGTACTAGAGCTCTACACCAGTTCCACCGAGTTGGCCATGCACAACCTCAAGCATGCTATGAATGTGATTCAGCAGTTTAAGCGCATTACTCAGCAACAGGCGGACTCGGGCAATGAAGTCTTTAATGTGCAGCGCATGTTAGAGGATACCCTGTCGCCACTGAAATCGATGTTAAAGAAGCATGACAACATCCAAATAGCGCTGCATGTTGATCCTGACTTAACACTGGACAGTGCGCAGGATGTACTGTCTCAGGTGCTGCAGAATTTGATTCTAAATGCGTTAGAGCATGCCTTTATGGAGGGGCAGCCTGGTGCGATACACATCACGGCACAGCAGGAGGATGACTTCGTGTTGGAAGTTGCGGATGATGGTCAAGGCATTCCGGCGCAGTTGCTGAGTACCATCTGGGAGCCATTTGTGACCACGGGGCGCGGCAAACAGCACTCTGGTCTTGGCTTGTATATGGTGCATCAATGGGTGACGCGTCTGTTGCATGGCAAGATTGAAGTGCGCAGCGATGAGCAGGGTACGCGCTTTACCATCATCATTCCAAATTGACCTTGGTTCAGTGCTCTGACTCCTGAGCACTGGCAAACCAACCGATCACGCCCCACAGCACCACGATAGCGATCAAGGCATACAGCGGGTACTGCCAGTCTTGAGTCCAGTCATACAAGGCCCCGATGCTTACCGGTCCGGCAGCGGCCATTAAATAGCCCACCAACTGCGCCATGCCTGAGAGGGCGGCAGCATCACGTACCGAGCCGGTACGCAAACTGATCAACGACAGTCCCATCACAAAGCCAAGGGTGCAGCCAAAGCCGAACAGAAACGACCAAACAGCCGCCAGTGCTGGGGCAAAGGCATAGCCTAATAAACTGACTAAGGTAGCACACACGGCAATACCTGCCAGCTGTCTTGGGTGGCCGACATAGCGTTTCAAAATCGGCAGTGCAAAGGCCGGAATCATACCGGCGGCTTGCAGATAACTGTGATACAGACCCGCAGTGGTAGCGTCGTAGCCTTTCGCGGCCAAAATAGTGGGAATCCAAGCATTTACAATGTAATTCAACACCGAGTCGAGGGCTAAAAATAAGGTAATCGTCCAGGCCAGTGGTGAACGCCACATGGGTTTGGGCCTGTCCGTCGTTGTTGCGCTGGCAAGCGGCTGTTTCGGGATGCAGCACCACAACAAGAGCGCCGGCAAAATAAACAGAAGGTGACTCAGTAGCGCTGCTGACCAGCCCGCCAGTTGAGGAAGCCAAGTGGGTGCCCATTGCGCAATGGGCACAGCAAAGCCAGTCATAAAGGCCCCACCGAGGTTCATCATCAGCACGTAGACAGCGGTGAGTTGCAGAATATGCTGGGGAAAGTCGCGTTTTAATAAGATCGGCAGTAATACATTACCAATGGCGATGCCGACGCCGATACAGGTAACGCCAAGGTACAGACTTGGTAAGGCATTCAGGCTCCGCATGACAATGCCCACCGCGATGGCGATAGAGCCAACGAAGAGGGCCAATTCCAATCCCCAACGGCGTCCGAGCCAAGTTGCGAGTGGTGCACACAAGGCAAACGCAAGAATGGGGAGCGTGGTTAATAATCCGGATGCAGAGCTGGATAAATGCAGTGACGATTCCACCACATCGATCAATGGCGCAATGCCGACCACAGGTCCACGAAGACTCAGTGCCATGACAAAGATAAAGCTGAGCAGTAGCCAATCGCGGCGGGTCAGAGTGGCAAACATAAAGGCCTTCAGGGTCAGTTTAGGGTTGGAGTCCGATCAGTATATGACGTAGTCTCTATGTAGTATTTCGAGATAATGACAATAAATGCCTAAATTCAGACAGCCTGAGCGCCATGTGATCACCGATTTCGGCCCCGCTGATCGCTCTAATGACCCCCTGATCACGGAGCGGGCGGTGCATCGGACGCAAGTATCCGAAACGCCTTGGCATGTACATCAAAAGGGCCAGTTAATTCTCACCTTGAGTGGCTCTGTAACCAGCTATGTTGAGCAAAGTATGTGGTTGGTACCGCCGTTATGTGCGGTTTGGGTACCTGGTGAGGTCGTGCATCGAAACACGTTTGATGCCTATTCCGATGTGTGCATGGTGTTTATCGATGGTGAGCACGCCAGCTTGCCTGATGCTGTGTGTACCTTATCGATCTCTCCGTTAGTGCGGGAATTAATCGTACACATTGCACAGCTGCCAAGTGAGGCGGGCAGCCCAGCTCGTGGGCGATTACAGCAGGTCTTGATAGATTTATTAGAGCAAGCGCCACGGGAAGCGTTTGATTTTCCTTTGCCAGAGGAGCCGCGCTTAAACGATCTTGCGCGGCGCTTACTGGCCGCACCGCACGATCGACGCACGCTCAGTGACTGGGCACAGGGTTACAATATGAGTGAACGCACCTTGGCCCGTTTAATCAAACAGAAAATCCACCTGACATTTGGTCAGTGGCGCGGACAGCTGCATATAGTATTAGCGCTAGAAGGCTTGGCGCAGCATCGGCCGATCCAGCGTATTGCCGAGGACTTAGGCTATGAGTCGGTCAGCGCCTTCATCACCTTCTTCAAAAAGCAGCTGGGTTGTACCCCAAAACAATATCAGCAGCAGCGCTGGGGGGCTTAAGCCTCTAGCGGCTACGTCCGCCTTTACCTACTGGTTTGGCAGGCTTGCCGCGACCCGCACCAGCGCCACCTTTACCGTTTGGCATGGGCTTGCTGCGACCTGCGCCGCCTTTTCCTGCGGTGGCCGGCTTACCGCCATGACCTTGTGGTTTGCCACCTTTGCCTGCTGGAGCAGGTTTGCCGCCTTTTCCGTTCGGTTTACCCTGAGCCGGTTTACCACGTCCCCTTGCCGCTGGCTTGCCATTGCCACGCGAATCACCGGAACGACCTTGGCCGCCAGCACGCGGGTTACCATCGCGATTGCCTTTGCCTTGCCCCTGTGGACGTGGCTTAGGTTTACGAGGGTTGGACGCTTTGGGCGCAGCATTGCCATCGGAGTCTTTGGTTAACTCATCAATGGTGTTGATCTCTTTAGGCGTTAAATCGCGCCAGTCGCCCAAGGCTAGACCTTTTAGAGAAACGTTCATGATGCGAATACGCTCAAGCTGCACCACGTCGTAACCGAAGTGCTCCGCCATACGGCGAATTTGGCGGTTTAAGCCTTGTACCAAGGTGATGTTGAAGACAAACGTCGACTCTTTATGCACCTTACATTTCTTGGTCATCTGACCCAAGATCGGCACGTCGTTGCTCATGCCTTCAATAAAAGCATCGGTGATCGGTTTGTTGACCGTGACCAAGTATTCTTTCTCGTGGTTGTTCGACGCACGCAGGATCTTATTCACCAAATCACCGTTGTTGGTCATAAAGATCAGACCTTGCGAGTCTTTGTCCAAACGACCAATTGGGAAAATACGTGCGCCGTGCTTCACAAAGCTGACGATGTTGTTTGGTTCGCTCGACTCTGTGGTGCTGACAATGCCTACCGGCTTGTTGACCGCGATAAAGATCAGATCTTCCGCTTCCATCGGTTCAATGGTGTGGCCGTTGACTTTAACAAGGTCGCCCGGGGTGACTTGATCACCGATGCCAGCGCGTTTACCGTTGATGTAAACACTGCCTTGCTCAATAAAACGGTCGGCTTCACGACGTGAGCACAAGCCACTTTCACTGATGTATTTATTCAGACGAATGGAGGTTTTTAACTGCATCAAATTAGCCTTTAAAGCCGCGGCCGACTAAGTAAACTTCACGAGAACGCGCGCGAGAGGACTCTGGCTTACGCACCACGACACTGTCAAAATGTGGACGCATTTGCTTAACGAATTCTTCGTAGCCTTCGCCTTGGAACACTTTTACCGCAAAGAAGCCTTTTGGTTTCAAGGTTTGAATGGCCATGTCTAAGGCCAGTTCAACAAGATACATAGACGAAGCTTGGTCAACGGTCGAGACGCCGCTCATGTTGGGTGCCATATCAGAAATCACCACGTCGACCGGTGCGCCGTTTACCGCGGTCATGATCTGGTCGAAGACGTCTTGTTCGGTGAAGTCACCTTGTATAAATTCGACGCCAGCAATCGAGTCCATCGGTAGGATATCGGACGCGATCACTTTACCTTTTTCACCAACAAGCTTGGACGCGACCTGCGACCAACCACCTGGTGCAGAGCCTAAATCCAGTACCAAGTTGCCGGGTTTGATCAGTCTGTCTTTCTCGTTCAGCGTCAGCAGTTTGTAACTGGCGCGGGAACGGTAACCGTCCATTTGTGCCTTTTTAACGTATGGGTCGTTGACGTGTTCATCGAGCCAACGGTTACTGCTTTTTGATCGAGCCATGGTGTTTTGCTACCGGATTGAGAAAAAACGCTATTGTAACCGCTGCCAGCGATTCAGCAAAGGAAGCAAGCTCGTCAGAGGGCGTTAAGCGGACAATAAAATCTTGCCTGCCAAGGCCACTAAAATCAGCCCAGATAGACGGTCAATGATCACGGCTTTACGGCGTAATGTGTCCAGAAGACGTTGATTTGAAAGCATTAAGGTAATCAGGGTGTACCATAAACCGTCAGTGATAAAGGGCGTTAGTACCATCAACATCTGACCTTCTAAGGACGTTACCAATGCCACAAACGGACTAAACAGTGCGGCGAAAAAAAGTGCGATCTTAGGGCTTAACAGAGAAATCAGCAGGCCTTCTTTGGCGGATTGCCACACCGGCATGGTGCGTCCGGCTTCGAGCTTGGCCGCAATACCGCCTTTGGAACGAATGGCGTTCACACCTAAATAGATTAAATAAGCTGCGCCTGCATAGCTGATGATCTGATACAGCCAAGGTAACTGATGGAAGACCACGGCCAAGCCGACCATGGAAATAAACGCATACACGCCAATGCCAAAGGCATGGGCCCAAGCAGCCGCTAAGCCATTGATTTTGCCGCCCGCTAAACTGTGTTTGGTCACCGTCACCAAACTCGGGCCTGGGGACATGGCGCCCAATGTACAAATGGTAAGCAGTGAAAGCCAGATCGTCAGTGTCATACAGTTCTCCTTGTCAATGCGGCGACCTTAGCAAGCCAAAGGAATTAAATGAAATCATGATTTATCAAGATAACTATGATTCTGAATCATAGCTAATGGAGCCTTTCACCCGTTTCATCACCTCAGCAATCATGGTGCGTGCCCAGAGGTGGGACGGATCCAAGTCGTATTTGCTGTGCCAAGTGAGCCAGTATTTATGGGCAGGTAAGGCAATCGGCAGCGCGTGGTAGGTGAGCGCATAGCGTTCTGCCAATTGACGTGCGATATGCTCTGGTGTGATCAGCAATAAATCGTTTTGGCACAGTGCTTGCGCCGCGGCAAAGAAAAACGGCACATTCAGCGCAATGCGCCGCTTGCGCCCCAGTTCATTCAGGGCGCTTTCAAACAAACCGTCCTTATCGCCGCCCCCCATGATTTTGACGTGCGGATAAGCAAGTAAATCTTCGATGGAGAGGGCGTCTTGTTGGGCCAATGGATGATCAATGCTCATCAGACAGACAGAGTGATCGTGGCCGATCTGGACCGAGGACAACCCTTGTGGCGCGTCTAATGACATGCTTGAGGCGAGGTGAATGCCAGACTCATGTAATTGGCTGAGCAGGCTTGGCTGCCATAGACGATAACTTAACGTGGCCTGCGGGGCGGCTTGGCTAAACACCTTGATAATCTCTGGCAGGATGTATTCGGCCACATAGTCGCTGGAGGAGAACACAAACTCGCCGCGCCAGTGTTGTGGTGCGAAGCTTTCGTCACTCATCATGCCATCCAGCGCCATAAACCAATGTTCGAGCTTTTGCTGCAGTTGCAGTGCTTTGGGGGTGGGAATGAGTTCATTGCCATCGCGAACCAACAGCGGGTCGTCAAACAGTTCACGTAACTGACTTAAATGGCGGCTGACGGCAGATTGGGTCAGGTGTAAGCGTTGTGCCGCGTGACTCACATGGCACTCTTCCAATAACACTTTTAACGAGCGCAACAGGTTCAAATTAACGTTCTGATGCATGGACAATTCTCATAGCGCGAAAGACAGCCTGTAACATAGCAGTTTTTATGGCTGAGCGAACGCTTCTGACTGACTTGTGCACAGCGCCCGCGTATAATGCGACCACTTAATTTACTTTCGACAGTTGTCGCCGGACTATCTTTTGCCGAGTCAATCGGCCAGGACCTTTCCATGATTCGTTTATCAGAACTTTCTCTATCCCTAGACCATCCAGAAGATGCATTGCGCGAGGCGATTATCAAACGCCTTAACCTTGTGGACGAAGAACTTCAGGATTTCTTTGTATTCAAACGCAGCTACGACGCGCGTAAAAAGAACACCGAAATCACCTTCGTGTACATCATTCACTTAACTACCAGTAATGATGCAGCGGTCTTGGCGCGTTTTGAGGACGATGTGCATGTGAAAGTGGCGCCTGATATCGAATACCACCCAGTGGCAAGCGCACCAGAAAACCTAACTGAGCGCCCAATCGTCGTGGGCTTTGGTCCTTGTGGCTTGTTCGCTGCGTTAACCCTTGCACAAATGGGTTTTAAACCGATCGTCTTAGAACGTGGTCGTAACGTACGCCAACGTACCAAAGATACCTGGGCCTTGTGGCGTAACCATAAGCTGGATACCGAGTCGAACGTACAGTATGGCGAAGGCGGTGCGGGCTTGTTCTCCGACGGTAAGCTCTACAGTCAGGTAAAAGACCCAAAATTCTACGGCCGTAAAGTGATGAGCGAATTCGTTCGCGCTGGCGCACCAGAAGAAATCATGTACGTCAGCAAGCCGCACATCGGTACTTTCCGTCTAACCGGTGTGGTGGCGAAAATGCGTGAAGAGATCATTGAGCTGGGCGGTGAAATCCGCTTTGAAGCCAAGGTGTCTGACCTGTTGATGGAAGATCAAAAGATCACCGGTGTCGCATTGCAAGACGGCACGGTGTTAGAAAGCAAGCACGTGGTGTTGGCGCTGGGACACAGTGCTCGTGATACCTTCCGTATGCTGCACAAAAATGATGTCTTTATTGAGCCGAAGCCATTTGCCATTGGTTTTCGTATCGAGCACCCACAGTCCTTAATCGACAAAGCCCGTCTGGGTAAATACGCCGGTCACCCTGAGCTGGGTGCAGCGGACTACAAACTGATTCACCATGCGAAAAACGGCCGTGCGGTGTACAGCTTCTGTATGTGTCCGGGTGGTACCGTGGTGGCGGCGACATCGGAAGAAGGTCGTGTGGTGACTAACGGTATGAGTCAGTACTCCCGTAACGAGCGTAATGCCAACTCTGGCATCGTGGTGGGCATTAACCCAGAGCAAGATTACCCAGAAGGCATCTTGGCAGGGGTTGAGCTACAAGAACGTTTAGAAGAAGTGGCGTACAAGCTAGGCGGCTCGGATTACAAAGCGCCTGCGCAGCTAGTGGGTGACTTTATCAAAGGCCAAGCATCGACCAAACTGGGTGACGTAGAGCCATCCTACAAGCCGGGGATTCAATTGTGTGACCTAGCGGATGGGCTGCCAGACTTTATCATTGAAGCGGTACGTGAAGCGCTGCCTGCGTTTGGCAAGAAGATCCGTGGTTTTGATCGCGAAGATGCCATCCTAACCGGTATCGAAACTCGTACGTCATCGCCAATCCGTATTACCCGTGACAACCAAAGTTACCAGAGCTTAAACACTCAAGGCTTGTATCCAGCCGGTGAGGGCGCAGGCTACGCGGGCGGTATTTTGTCAGCGGGCATTGACGGCATCAAAGTCGCTGAAGCCGTCGCGCTGGACATGCTCAAGCAGCAAGGTGCTTAAGATGAAAATTGACCAAATCAAAAAGCTCCACCAAAAGAAATATCGCCAAGAGCTAGGCCATTGCCTAGTGGAAGGGGAACACTTGGTACTAGAGCTGGAAAACGCCGCCAAGCACAATCCAAAACTGGCGGCCGCGAAGCTTTATGTCACGGCAGACTATGCCGATTGGTCAACCCAGTTTGAAAAGATCGAAGTCAGCAACAAGCAGATGGCTGGCATGTCCGACACCAAGAGTCCTCAGGGCATCTTGGCGGTCGTGCCAATGGCCGCTATCTCGCCTATGGCAAATGAAGAAACGGTTGGCATTTATCTGCATGAAATCCAAGATCCCGGTAATTTAGGCACTATTTTGCGCACGTTAGCGTGGTTTGGCGGCTTTCGCTTATTGCTAAGCCCTGGCAGCGTCGATCCTTTCAATCCAAAGGTGATTCGCTCCAGCATGGGCGCGCTGTTCCATGTACCGATGGAACTGGATGTCGACATTACCACTTTGCCAGAGCGTTTTAGCGCCATTGGTTGCTTGGATATGCAGGGCGAGCCGCTCAGCTCGCCAGCGTTTAAACAGTGTGATTGTTACATCTTTGGCAATGAAGCCCGCGGTGTGCCCCGTGATCAGTTGGACAGTTTGCAGGCCAAAGCCTTTACCATCCCTGGGGTGGGCTTAATTGAGTCCCTTAACCTCGCCACCGCCGTCAATCTCAGTGTTTACGAGCGTCAACGTTAAGTACATTAGTACTCGAAAACGACAATAAGGGGCGCTTTGCTAGGGCTGCGTCCCTTTGTTCATACTGTATTCACACACTTCAGGTAGAATATTTCAAGTTTACACTTGTTTACATTTAACTACGTTTTCTTGTGATATTTTGAAGATCATAACAATGTTTATAAACAGAGTACCTGATAGATGCGACGGAGTTTCGCATCGTGTGTGCCATCAAGGAAGCGGACCGAAAGATGGCGAGTGGAAGTGGTGGTGCTAAATGAAACAGATCTCTTTGTGGGGATTGATCGTTGTCCCCTTTGCTTTATTGGCCACACTTGGTGGTGCGACGGTATATCTGTTTTCAACAGTCACGGTTTCTAACGTCTCCGATAATGTTGGTTTACATTATGTGCATGAAATTGAAGCGCGCGTTTATGATCGTGTTACTGAGCTGATTGAGCCGCTGAATACCATCGCCCAACTCAACCGTGATGCCTTAGTTCACCACCCAGAATACCTTGAAAATTTAGACTTTCTCGCGGGCCGTTTTTACGAGCAAGCGGTGTCTTACCCCTATATGACGTTTATTTCCTTAGCGACGGCAGACGGACGCTATGTGAACTCTACGCGCGATCCGTTCGGCAGCTCCCATCACATCGCCACCAATTACACGACTGAACCGAACTCCCTCGAAGCCTTTTATTATGACCCGGTTAGCTTTGTCGGAGCGCGCATCGAAACTGAGCCTTCCTTCAAAAATTACAACCCAACCACGCGCCCTTTTTACCAAGATGCGGTGGTTGCTGGAGATGTGGTATGGAGCTCAATAGCGCCTTATTTCGGTTATCAATCTCTAGGTGTGGGCTTGTCTGCCCCCATCTATGACCAAGACGGCAAGCTACTGGGGGTAACGGCCACCAGTGTGGCACTGGTGGCATTGGACAAATATTTGCAGTCGATCAACTTGGTAGACAGCGCGTATGTGTTCTTGGCCGAACAGAATGGCGATTTAATTGCCTCCTCGCGAAAGGTTGCGCTGTTTAACAATGACAATGGCGTGTCCACACGTCTGTCTCTCAGCGCTCATTCGGACCAGGTCTTCCAACGCGCCGGTGAGCGTTTTGCACCCGGCACCCAGCGTATCGCAGTGGATGGGGAAACGTTTCTTTATCATGTGCGCCCTGTGGAATTGCCATACGGCCAAACGTGGTATGTGGGGGTCTTGATTCCGGAGAGCTATTACAAGGGCATACTCACTGAGTATTCCCAAGCGATGGTACTGATTATATTACTGATTTTCGTCAGTATTGCCTTGGCAGGCTCCTTGATTGCGCGTTTTATCGGCCGTCCTATTTTGCTGTTAAACGACGCGGTCAACGCCAACTCACTGGAGCGCATTCGTGAGATCCCGCAGCCATTAAGCCATGTGCGTGAGGTCAACTCACTCGGCGAAGGGCTTCAGGGGATGGCTTACAAGCTATCTGATGTGCTGCAGAACCTAGAGCAAAAAGTCGCGCAACGTACGTCCCATCTAAAAGATGAAAATGAGCTGTTACTCGAACAAAGTAGCACGGATGAACTGACCGGCTTGTACAACCGTCGTGGATTCAACCTATTGTCTGAGCAAGCTTTGCGCCAAGCGGCGCAATTTGATCAGTCATTCTGTATCGTGCTGTGTGATATTGACCACTTCAAACGGGTCAACGATAGCCATGGTCACAGTGTTGGCGACCAAGCCTTAATCGGTGTCGCGCAAGTACTACAAAGCCACTTCCGTGCCCACGACATTGTCGCTCGTTACGGTGGTGAAGAGTTTATGCTGATCACTGTGAATATGAGTAAAGAAGACATACTGGTTCGTCTCAACAGTGTGCGTCAGAGCTTGATTACGCAACCGGTCCTCAAGGACCTGCCGATCACGTTAAGCTTTGGTATGACGCACCTGACGCCGCCGATTGAAATGGATTTAGAAGCCTTGGTGAACGACGTCGATGCCAAGCTTTATCAAGCCAAAAATACCGGTCGAGATAAGATTGTTGGGTAAATGCGATGGGGCGCTAAGCCCCATTTTTTATGGTGTCGATCTTTTCCAGCACAATGCTTTCATCCCCGAGCATGGTACGCAGCGCCGCGCTAAAGAACGGGATGTTGACCTGCTGAATGATTTCATGGGAGTGAATAAAGTTAGGGAAACTGTTGATCTCGAGTAGTTGTGCCGAGCCATCCTCACGTAACAGAACATCAATCCCCAATAAAATGTAGTGAGTGGAGTCGGCGGCTAACCGTGTGGGCTCTAGTAGCGCTCCCATAGACTGCATGAGCTGTTTGATGCCGGGCCAGTAGCGCTCATACTCAGAATAGTTGATCAGCTGATGCATTTGCACGGGGCCTTCCTCACTGTGGTAACCCGCATGATCGATCTGTACCGCATAATCGGTGCTGTTGGCATCGTATTCCCGTCCATGCACCACCAAAAAGCCGTTTTGGTAAAGGTAGATAGTGTGATTCCAAATCAAGCAGTAGGCACGCGCGGTGAACTTTCTGCCATCGAATAATGCCAGATCAGTCACGCCTGCTTGGATAATATGGTTGGCGGGCAGTTCAGTGCTGGCCAAGTCCTGTTGGCTAACGCAAGACATGCCTTTGCCGCCTGTACCGAAGCGGTTTTTCACAAACCATATGGGCACGGGGTCACCTTGATGCTGCAAGGCATCCTCGATGGTGAAATAGGTCTTCGGTGCGATCGACTCAAGGTTATGCTGAATCAGCGATTGCGCCAGTGTGGCTTTGTTTGAAAGCCTATTTACAATCGAGCGCTCCACGACGCGTAGTACACGTGTGCCGTCTGCTAGGTCGCTCAGATCCAATACAGAGTTGCCATAAGTGTCCCAGTAGGTAAAGCAGAGCGGGGCAGTCTTGCGCACTAATATGGGGTCGAGTTGTGCCAAGGCTTGCTGAAACAGTTTGCTGGCACGGTTGATCTTATGGGTTATCGGCGCTGGCGTTTTGGCCGTTGCCGTTGCCGTTGCCGTTGCCGGTGTACTGGATGCTGCTGGGATGGGGGGCTTTTCTAGGCCTGGGTATTGCTGAAAATCTTGTCGCTCTTTCATCGGGCGAGCGTGAAACCAAATGTTAAACGCCCATTTTTCGCCGGCCAGGACGGGTGTCCCCGCATGAAGGCTGTCGGGATGCGGGTGGTTGTAATCCTCGCCAACATTGTTGAATAAGGCCATACGACCTTTTTTAGCCTGAACTTCGGTATTCAAGTTGGCAAAGCGGGTGGCCCCGCCGCTGGCGATATCATTGAGATACACCAACGCGGTCACTAAGCGCTGGCCGCCCATGCGACAACAACGTTGTCCCCGTACCGTGGTTAAATCGTAGGCATCATAGTGGCTGCGATATTCTTGATCGACACCGTAATGAATCACTTGCATGGCTTCGGCGTTTTCGAGCGGGATGCCAACCATGCCAGCAATACGCTCACCGATTTTGCGCACCGTGTCATCCTCGGCATAGCGCAGCCAACAGTTACTGCCGCTGCGCCCTGGAGTGATGTCACTGTCGTCATCCAATGACACTTTTGCCCTCTGTGTCTTGCCGGTCGCTAAGGCGATCAGGTAGTCACATTCTTCTGCGCTGACGACCCCATCGCGGTAGCCAACAAACGGAGCGTCATGCAACACATGGGTATCAGAGTAGGTTTTTTTTATGGGGGCAAAATCAGTCATAGTCTCTTTTGGTCCAGCCTTTTCCATTGAGTGTATGCATAACCGTGTGCCGCAGCAAATGGCGTGCGCCGCACTGGATTGTGAACATAATGAGGGCAGTCATTATAAGTATGCATATTTGGCATAGTGAGAAATCACTTTTTGCATGGAACTAAAATTGTATTGCGAAAAAGCTTATGTATTAATGATGCGCATTCTCATTAACATCAACTTTTCAATGTTAGGTTACGCATTCAAAATGGATACAAAGCTTTCTTTATCTCGTACCCCGCTAGCGATTTTGGTCGCTGCTACCCTGGCCCCTGTTAGCGTGAGCGCTGAAGAGCTTGATACGCTGCAAGTGTGGAGTACGCAAGTCACGACCGGTTCCTCATTGCTGCAAGATGATATCGAAACCAAACAAGCGACGCACCTAAGTGGCTTGTTACGTGATCAAGCGGGCGTGGATGTGGGGGGAACGCACACGACGCACCAAGTACTGAATATCCGTGGCTTAGACGACTCTGACCTAGACATTACAACGGATGGCGTGACCCAGAACAACAACATCTTCCACCACGTGGGGAACCTGTTGATTGCACCGGACATTCTGAAAAGCGTGGACATCCAGGTAGGGACCAACTCAGTGCTTACTGGCGGCCTTGGTGGCGGTGCAGCGTTTGAAACCAAAGATGCGCAAGAACTGTTGGCGCCAGGTCAGACATCCGGTGCACGTCTGCATTCAAGCTACAACAGCAATGATTCAGCGGGCGCTTCGATCACTGCTTACTCACAGCTTACGGAGCAAGTAGATGGCTTGGTGTATTTCTCGCACACCGATAAGAACAACCCAGAAGACGGCAATGGTCTTGAGCTAGATAACAATGCCGGTACCATTCAGAACGGCATGGTGAAAATGGGTTGGGATGTGAATGATCGTCACCGTCTAGAAGCCAAATACGACAAATACCAAGACGAAGGTTACTACTACCTGCGTACCAACTTTGGCTCTGCGTTTAACAGTGGTTTTGAGCGCTCGGCACCAGACGATACAAAATACACCCGTGAGACCATGTTGGTAGCGCACGAGTATGATGGTGTGGATACCTTCGTTAAAACCACCGTTTACAACACTGAGTTAGCCCATGAACGTGGCGACGACGGTAACCCAGCCATCTCTGAGCACAATGGTATTAAATCTCTCGCTCAAACCACTTTGAACAACCATGAAGTGCGTTATGGCTTTGAATTTGACGCCCTAGAAGCAGGTCGCCAAGACGCTGGTAAAGACGAAGTGACTAAGTATGCGGTGTATGTGGAAGATGAAATTGCGCTAAGTTCTCAGTTGTACCTAACGCCGGGTATTCGTTTTAACTCCCATGAAATCGACTACACAGGTCTGTTTGGCAAGAAGTTCACCGAAGTGACGTACGGTCTAGCGGGTAAGTACTTGGTCAACGATCAGTGGACTTTGAAAGCGAGCAGCACCACTTTATTTGAGGGCCCAGCGGCACGTGAAGCCTTTAATGCCGAAGCCGGTGAGGTGTCAGCCGACATCAAGCCAGAAACCGGTATCAACAGTGAAGTGGGCGTTAGCTTCCAGCAAGCCAACTTTGCCGGCTTAGATGATTTTGGCTTCTCCACCACTGTGTTCCGTACCGAAATTGACGATTACATCAACGACCGTGTAACCATGCGTGGTGTGAGCAACAATGGCACCTTGACCATTGAAGGTTTTGAGTCGAAATTGACGGCGCGTTTGGGAGATACCAGTGCGCGTTTAACCTACGCTCACTCTGATTCAACCGATGGTTCTAACATTGGTGGCAAATACGTTGGCGATAGCATCACCTTTGGTGTTTCGACAGCGATCCCGACCGCCAACCTAAGCCTAAATTGGACGTCAATGGTGACGCTTGATTTGGATGAAGGTGACGAGCACAAAGAAGGTTACAAGGTACACAATGTGTCTGCCACATGGCATCCAGAGCAAGTGGCTGGCCTGACGGTAACAGCAGGCATTGATAACCTATTGGATGAAGCCTATGCCTCGCACTCTAGCGATGTGGCGCGTGGACAAGCGGATCTAGAGCCTGGCCGTAATATCAAGGTTTCTGCTTCGTACGTGTTCTAATGGCTGGCGCTTTCAAGCGCACATACTAAAGCATGATAAAAGCCAGGACGCTGTCCTGGCTTTTTTATGGCTAAGAATTGTAACGTGTTGTTTGTAAGATAATGATTCTCAAAAAGCTAGGTGTTATCATTCGTAAATTATAATGTCATAGATTTAGCCGTCATGAACCTTCACCACCTTGATCTGAATTTACTGTTTATTTTGAAAACACTGTTGGAAGAGCAGCATGTCTCCAACACGGCGTTATCATTGAACGTGAGTCAGTCAAAAGTCAGCCGTTCTTTGCAAAAACTGCGCTTGCTGTTCAAGGACGAGTTGCTGGTCAAATCGGCCTCGGGCTACGAATTAACGGCGAAAGCCAAAGACATCAGCAGCAGCCTGAATGATGTGTTGGAAAATATTGGCCAGCTGGTGGAAGGGAAAACATTTGTCCCAGAGCACAGTACTCGTAGCTTGAGACTGTTTGCGTTAGCCCCTTATGCCCACCAAGGTCTGCCACGCTTGATCAGTGATATACAGCGGCAAGCACCGAATATGCTGATCGAGGTGGACTCCAAACCAAAGCCACCCTTTGAGTCACTGATTGCAGGTGAAGTGCACTTTGCCCTGTCGGCTAATCAACCTTCGTCATCAGAAAATAGCTTGTATCGTATCAAGGTGGGCGGTTTCGAGTATTGCTTGCTGATGCGAGAGGATCACCCGCTGGCACAACAGGATTTGTCTATGGCGGATCTCGCTGGGGCAACGTTGGGTCAAATATCTCTGGATGGCCGACAGGCCTTTTCTCTCGGCGCGCAACTCAAATCCCAAGCGAGGCTCGAGCCAGACGCTCTGCCAGGGGCGGCGATTCATGTCACTGACTTTTGTCTGGCGGCGGCGATTGCCGAATCCTCCGATACGATTTTCTGCATGCCCGCCAGCTTTGCGCAACAGGCGTCCCAAGGGCGTGATCTCATGGTGAAGCCGCTACCACCCGAGCTGCAAAACGATTCCCAAGACCTCTACCTGTACTGGCACAAACGCTACCATATGGACCCCATGTGTATCTGGGTGCGAGAGTTGGTCAAGCAACTCTTCTAAACAGGGCCTACGCTGGTCGGAATGAGTGCTTACTCAGGTCGGATGAGTCGCCGTCTTTTTATCTTTAACAAGCGCTAAATATGTTATTCTTATAGGGTTTTAGGTCATTCTGATCCGTCTTGCTTGCGCAACCATAGGAGGTGTTTGTTGTTAGATTACCAGCGCTTTGCCGCACTCGATATTAAAGGTGATGTTTTTGGTGGTGTCACGACAGCGATTATTTCCTTACCGTTGGCGTTGGCGTTTGGTGTAGCGTCTGGGGCCGGGGCCGAAGCCGGTTTATGGGGCGCAATCATGGTCGGCTTCTTTGCCGCAGTGTTCGGTGGCTCACGTACCCTTATTTCCGAACCGACCGGCCCGATGACGGTAATCATGACGGCGGTACTGACCAGCATGATGGCGGAGTATCCGGAAACGGGCCTCGCGATGAGTTTTACCGTGGTGATGATGGCCGGTGCGTTCCAGATGTTACTGGGGACACTGAAACTCGGTAAGTATGTCACCCTCATGCCGTACAGCGTGGTGTCGGGCTTTATGTCGGGCATTGGCGTGATCTTAATCATTCTCCAGTTGTCGCCGTTATTGGGTTCTCCGGCCCCGCCAGGCGGCGTTATGGGCACCCTGATGGCCATGCCAGAGACGCTGGCGAACCTGCAATGGCGTGAGTTGTTACTCGGCGCATTGACCCTGTCGGTGTTATTTTTATTTCCTAAACAGTATCGCAAATACGTGCCCGCACAGCTGGTGGCCTTGGTGGCGATTACGCTGATTTCGGTGATCCTGTTCGACACGGACAGCATCCGTCGTATCGGTGAAATCCCATCCGGTTTGCCATCTTTGGTGTTACCGCATTTCACCCCTGAAATGTTCACCACCATGATCATTGATGCCTTGGTACTAGGAACATTGGGCTGTATTGATACCTTACTGACTGCCGTGATCGGCGACTCTTTGACCCGAACCGAACACGATTCGGACAAAGAACTGCGCGGCCAAGGTCTGGCGAACATGATCTCGGGGCTATTTGGTGCATTGCCAGGGGCCGGTGCCACCATGGGGACCGTTACCAATATCCAAGTGGGGGCGCGCACCCCTTTGTCTGGCATCGTACGTGCTCTGGTCTTGGCATTAGTGGTGTTAATCGCCGGTGGCTTAACCGAACCGATTCCAATGGCCGTATTGGCCGGCATCGCGGTCTATGTCGGCTTTAACATCCTGGATTGGAGCTTTATCCAGCGCGCCCACAAGGTGAGCTTGCCGGGGATGGCGGTGATGTACGGTGTGATGCTGCTAACGGTGTTTGTCGATCTGATCGCCGCCGTCGGTTTGGGCGTCTTTATCTCCAACATCATCATTATCGAGAAACTCAGCCGCGAGCAAACCCGCCAAGTGAAGGCCATCAGTGACTCGGACAACAACAGCGTGCCGCTCACCGACGGCGAACGTGCCATGCTTGATAAAGCCCTAGGCAAAGTGCTGTTCTTCTACCTGTCTGGTCCGATGATCTTCAGCGTCTCCAAAGCGATCTCGCGCCAACACGCCAGCATCGACGACTATGATGTGATGATTCTGGATTTGAGTGATGTGCCCATGATAGACGTTACCGTTGGCTTGGCCCTCGAAAACGCCATCAAAGACGCTAAAGACGCCAACTGTGAAGTCTTCTTACTGTGTCCGAATAAGACCACCCGTGACCAGCTCGAGAAGCTCCATGTGATGAGCTTTATCTCATCAGCGAACGACTGCAGTTCACGGGAACAAGCCCTGCAAGCCAGCTTGGATTATATCGAGGCGAAAGACTAAGCCTTAGCAGAGAAGTGAAAGCCCTGTTTACGTTAACCTGTGAACAGGGCTTTTTCTTTGGATGTAGTTTTAGTCCGCTAGATGGCTCTCTGGATGTAAGTTGATGGGACTATATTCCCAAATTAAACGGAGATATGGGAATATAGTCCCACTATTTGATCTGGGAAGGCTAAAAGGGATTTTATGCAACAGTCGGGTATCTACGAACAGCTGATTACGCAATTGGTGGAAAAGCGTTTGGATCGTGAGCGCTTTTATGTGGGTGAACGAACGCTAAGTAGCAACGAAGCATCGGTTTGGCTGTCGCGCTTTCTGTCTAATATTCTCGAATACGCCATTAGTTCAGTACCGACTGGCAATGATCAACTACAGCAGCAAATCGCTTTATCTAACGAGTTACTGTTATGGCTTAAAGAGCGTTTGCAAGATGACGGCCTCATCGAAGAGAACCTGCTTAATAGCCAGGGTAAAATCCTTACGGCTTTATACGAGCTAGAAAACCCAATTGCAGCCAACCTTAAGCAATATGTCGAAGACATTTTCCCGTTAACTGGCCTTACTCAAAGCGAGCTGTTTTGCGGTAGTAATGCTGGCCTGTCGTTAGAGTCTGAGCTGAAACGCGAAATCTTATCCGCAGACAAAATTTACTGGCTGGTGTCGTTTATCAAATGGGCTGGCATTCGCATCTTTCGCAAAGAACTAGAAGCGTTCACCGCCAGTGGTCGTGAGCTAAAGGTCATCACCACATCTTATATGGGCGCTACGGATGCCAAGGCGGTAGAGTACTTGGCAAACTTGCCCAATACTGAAGTGAAACTTAGCTACAATACCGAACGCGAACGGCTGCATGCTAAGAGCTATCTCTTTTTGCGCAATACGGGGTATCACACTGGCTATATTGGCTCTTCTAATTTGTCTCATTCTGCGCTCACCAATGGCCTTGAGTGGAATTTGAAAATCACTTCCCAAGAAATCCCGCATATCATCGATAAGTCGTTCAGCACCTTTGAGACTTATTGGGCGTCGAATGAATTTGAACGCTTTGATGGCGATGCTAGCAGTACGGAAAAGCTAAATCGCGCTCTACGACAACAGCGTGGCAGCGACGATCAAAGCACGGCGCATTTCTTTGATATCACGCCATTTCCACATCAGAGTGAAATCTTGGAGCAGCTCGCCGTTGAGCGTCATCTTCATCAGCGCTTTCGCAATTTGGTTGTCGCTGCGACTGGCACTGGTAAAACGCTTATCTCGGCGTTTGATTTCGCACGCTTTTTGAAAGAAAAGCCGAATGCGACCTTTTTGTTTGTGGCCCATCGGGAAGAGATTTTAAAGCAAGCTCGGGCGGCGTATCGCGGCGTGCTTCGCGATGGTTCATTCGGCGAGTTGTGGGTTGGCAGTCACGCTCCTGCCCATTATCATCAGCTGTTCGTGTCGATCCAAACACTTAATAATCAATTAGATCAGCTCAATCTGACGCCCGACTATTACGATTACATTGTTATCGATGAAGTGCATCACATTAAAGCAAACAGCTATCGAGCGGTATTAGCGCACTTTCAGCCGAGCCTTTTACTTGGTTTAACTGCTACGCCTGAGCGTCACGATGGTGGTGATATCTTAGCGGATTTTGGTGGTGTGATTGCCGCTGAAATTCGTTTGCCAGAAGCGATCAATCGCCGTCACTTATCGCCATTTCAATATTTTGGCATCGATGATGATACCGACCTTCGCAATATTGCATGGAGCCGTGGGCGTTATGACATCGGACAGCTCACTAATCTCTATACTCATAATCAAGCACGTGTTGATAAGATCGTATTGAGTTTGCAGGAGATCGTGACTGATATTAGCCAAATGAAGGCTTTAGCATTTTGTGTCAGCCGTGAACACGCAGACTACATGACCAAGCAATTTCTCTTAAAAGGTATTACAGCGGATATCTTAACCAGTGATAACAGCGATCAGCGTCAGCAGAAGCAACAAGCCTTACGGAGTGGGCAAATCAATGTGCTGTGTGTGGTCGATATCTTGGGTAAGCGGATTAAATGGTTGATCTTACCTTTGCATGAGAGTGAGACAGACCGGCATCTCATCGGATTATCTGGTTGATGCTTCACCTACTGCTGGTGCATGTTTCCTTCGCTAATTCCAGCAAGA
>NZ_FLOC01000010.1 GCF_900089755.1 Marinomonas aquimarina
TACTTAGGCAATGTAATGATGACTCCCCGAGCCAACGGCAGAAGCTAAAAAGAGCTACTTGGAGCGATGATTATCGTGCTCAATTATTGTTTGGTTAAAAAGAGAACAAAGTATGCTCGAGCCCTGGGACACAGCCGGGTCGTACGAGCGGGTTGTATCCCGCGATTGAAGGATTTCTTCCCCGAACAGAGTCGGGGTGTACGGGCATAAAAAAGCCGAGCTATAAGCTCGGCTTTTTTGACTCTTACAAACGTACGGATTAACCGCGACGTAGGAAGATTGGGCGTGGGTCTGCCACATCACCTTGGTAGGCAACGCTGAATGGTTTATTCAGTGTAAGCGCGATATCAAGGTTAACGTCTTCGGCAAACTCAAAGCTGTTGAAACCACAACGGATCAAGTAGCCTTGCTGGTCAGCCATAAAGCCGCCTAGGGCACGGATTTCGCCGTCGTAGTTCAAGCGTTCGCGTAGAAGGCGAGCGTAGCTAAAGCCACGGCCATCCATAAAGCTTGGGAAGTTAACGCCGATCACGTCAAATTGGCTTAGATCAACGCCAGCTAGTGGCTCAACGCCTTCGCCAGCATCGATCCAGATACCTGCAACTTTTCCGATGCTGTCTTGGTTATCTAGCCATTTTTGCATTGGCACGATAGCATTTTCAGTCGCTGTTGCTTCAGCGTCTTGTTGCCATACGTAAGTGTTTTCGACGATCTCGCCGTTCTTAATTAGCTTTGGCATATGCGGCCTCTTTAAACGGTGCCATTCCAATACGGCGGAAAGTATCAATAAAGCGTTCTTCTTCAGTACGAGCAGAAATGTACACACCGATGATCTTTTGAACGACATCAGCAATTTGCTCTTGTGCGAAAGAAGGGCCAAGGATCTTACCGATCGATGCGTCATGACCAGAAGCGCCACCTAGAGAGATTTGGTAGAACTCTTCACCTTTCTTATCAACACCTAGAACACCGATGTTACCCACGTGGTGGTGACCACATGCGTTCATACAGCCAGAGATGTTTAGATCTACTTCGCCGATGTCGTATAGGTAATCTAGGTTATCGAATGACTCTTGGATCTGCTCAGCGATCGGGATAGATTTTGCGTTCGCTAGACCACAGTAGTCACCGCCTGGGCAACAGATCATGTCTGTTAGAAGACCTAGTGTTGGTGTTGCAAAGCCGTTTTCTTTGGCTGCTTCCCAAAGCTCGATCAATTGATCTTGGCGAACATCGGCAAGCACAAGGTTTTGCTCGTGGCTCACACGCAGCTCACTGAAGCTGTATTGGTCCGCTAGGTTAGCCGCTTTTTCCATTTGATCTGCAGTCGCATCACCTGGTGCTTGACCTGGCTTCTTAAGCGATAGCGTTACAATACGGTAGCCTGGTTTCTTGTGTTCGAACGTGTTGCGCTCGTACCAACGTGCAAAGCCATTGCTTTCAGCAAGTTTGGCGACAAGCTCAGCAGGCTGATCTTCAAGTGCTTCGTATGCAGGCTCGGTAAAGAAGCTTGCTAGACGATCGAATTCACTCATTGGAACCGTGCTTTCAGTACCACGTAGGTGTTCCCATTCAGCGTCAACGCGCTTACGGAATTCTTCGATACCTAATGCTTTCACTAGAATCTTGATACGTGCTTTGTACTTGTTGTCACGACGACCTTGTTGGTTGTAAACACGAATGATCGCGTCTAGGTAAGTCAGTAGGTCAGTGCGTGGGATAAAGTCGCAAATGGTTTCGCCGACCATTGGAGTACGGCCTAGACCACCACCAACGATGACTTTAAAACCGATTTCGCCAGCATCATTTTTCTTCAGGTGAAGACCGATGTCGTGTACTTGTGTCGCGGCACGGTCGGCAGAATCTGTCGCACATACAGCGATTTTGAATTTACGTGGTAGGAACGCAAATTCTGGGTGGAATGTAGACCATTGACGGATCAATTCACAGTAAGGGCGTGGGTCAGCAATTTCGTCTGAAATCACACCAGAGTACTGGTCAGTCGTGGTGTTACGGATACAGTTACCACTGGTTTGTACCGCGTGCATTTCCACTTCAGCAAGCTCTGCTAGGATGTCTGGCACATCTTCAAGCTTCGGCCAGTTTAACTGAAGGTTTTGACGAGTACTAAAGTGGCCGTAGCCCTTGTCATAACGACGGCTGATGTCAGCAAGCGTACGTAGTTGCTTGCTTGAAACCATGCCGTAAGGGATCGCAACGCGTAGCATTGGAGCATAGCGCTGGATGTAAAGGCCATTTTGTAAGCGTAATGGAAGAAATTCTTCTTCTTTAAGCTCATTATTCAGGTAGCGGCGAGTTTGGTCGCGAAATTGCGCAACACGCTCTTCCACTAGCTGCTGGTCAATTGCGTCGTATTGATACATAAAAGACTGAACCGTTGTTGTATAAATTCTTAGGTAGTCTAAATTTACCAAAATTCCTTTATTCCTAAAATGAATATTTATCTATATCTTTAAAAATAAATCGACTAACCACTGTGTCCTTAAATCTCAATTACGAAAAAATACCTTAGTTTTTTACTAGGTCTTCTGTTTTACGGTGAGAGTGCGGTAACATAACGAGATAGACACATCACACGTTCCATTAAGGGTGAGTATGAACATTACGATTACAGATAGTGCGCAGGAATATTTGTCTGGTTTGCTGGATAAGCAAGGCGTTGAAGGCATGGCCGTGCGTATCTTTATTCAACAACCTGGTACACCGTATGCGGAAACATGTCTTGCATACTGCCGTCCAGAGGAAGTGATCTTTACGGATGAAATCTTAGATCTACCAAAACTGCGTGTTTACATGGAAGCGCAATCCGTGCCGTTCCTAGACGAAGCGTTTGTTGACTACGCGACAGAAAAAATGGGCGGACAACTGACCATCAAAGCGCCAAACGCTAAGATGCCAAAGGTAAACGCAGACAGCCCAATTGAAGATCAAATCAATTACGTACTTTATTCAGATATCAACCCAAGCCTAGCGGCCCACGGTGGCGAAGTGAAGTTGGTTGAAGTGCTTGAAGGTGGTGTTGCAGTACTTCAGTTTGGCGGTGGCTGCCAAGGCTGTAGTGCAGTGGATCTAACGCTGAAAGAAGGCGTTGAGAAAACCTTAGTCGATAAAGTGCCTGGCCTAACTGCAGTAAAAGATGCTACCGATCACACGGTGACGGATAACGCCTTTATGTAATTTGCAGCTTCGCAAAAAAGACATAAAAAAATGGAGCCAAATGGCTCCATTTTTTTACTCAATGCGCCCCGTTAAGCACGCGGGCGTTTTGGTAGAACATTTTTTAGTGTTTCTGCCATTTCAAGAAGCGTTTTCTCTGTCGCTTCCCAATCGATGCAAGCATCAGTAATGGATACACCGTACTCAAGATCGCTAATGTTCGCTGGCACTTTTTGATTGCCCCAACCAATGTTACTTTCGATCATTAGACCCATGATAGAGTTATTGCCTTCCACGATTTGACGCGTAGCGTCCAAGGCAACTTCTGGCTGACGCTCAGGCTTTTTAGCAGAGTTCTCGTGAGAGCAATCTACCATGATGTTGTGTTTAAGACCGGCTTTGGTTAATTCAGCTTCGCTGGCTGCAACGTGCTCAGCACTGTAGTTCGGTAGTCCATTGCCGCCGCGTAATACCAGGTGGCCGTACTCGTTACCCTTGGTGTTAACGATGGTCACTTGACCGCCTTCATTAATACCTAGGAAGGAGTGTGGGTGAGACACAGACTGCATCGCGTTGACTGCAACCGTCATCGAACCATCAGTACCGTTTTTGAAGCCCACTGGACCTGATAGGCCAGAGGCCATTTCACGGTGAGTTTGCGACTCTGTGGTACGGGCACCGATAGCGGACCAGCTAATAAGGTCTTGGTAGTACTGTGGTGAAATAGGATCTAATGCTTCGGTTGCTAGCGGTAGGCCTAGTTCAGAAAGGTCTACAAGTAGCTTACGCGCAATACGCATGCCCTTATTGATATCAAAGGTACCGTCTAGGTTTGGGTCATTGATTAGGCCTTTCCAACCAACCGTCGTGCGTGGTTTTTCAAAGTAGGCACGCATAACGATGTAGAGAGAATCGCTCACTTTTTCAGACAGTACTTTTAGACGACGTGCGTAGTCTAGTGCGGCTTCTGGATCATGAATTGAACAAGGACCAATCACGATGGCTAAGCGGTGGTCTTTACCGTCCATGATGTTTTTGATTACATCACGTGAACGTGCAATCTGCTCACGGATGTCATTGTTCAAAGGCAGTTCTTGTTTTAGCTCTTGTGGCGTTACCAAAGAACTGAAGGAGGCAATGTTTAAGTCCTCTAAACGCGAATCACTCATCTCTCTAATTTCCTAATATAACTTTTTGTGCAATGTAGTTGCTTGTTTTTTTATGTGACAGCAACAGTACATGGTTTTCTGGTAAGAATGAAGGGTCTTTAGAAAGAAAAGTGATAAAAATTTAGTTTGAAAGACAGGATAGAAATGAAAAAGGCACCCATGCTTGGATGCCTTTAGTATATCGCTACACTCTAAGGGTATTAGAAGAACAAATATTTCACGCCAAAGCTGGCAAGAGCGGTTGCTAATACCGGTTGAAGTACCTTGTTGGGTACAAAGGAAGCAACTTTAGTACCGACATAAATCGCTGGAATCGAGCCAAGCAATAGACCAGCGAGTAGGTTGTAATCGATGTTGCCAAGGAACACGTGACCAATACCCGCTACCAGCGTTAATGGAACAGCGTGCGCTAAGTCAGTACCAACGACGTTGCGCGCTTGCATAGCTGGGAAGAGCAGCATCATCATTGCTGTGCCCAATGCACCGGCACCCACAGAGGTTAGGGTAACAAATACACCCAACACCAAGCCACAGATGAAAATGGCTGTAGAGCCTTGCTTGGCTGATAAATTAGGCTTTAATAGACCGTGTAGGCGTTTACGGAAAATAATGACCACCGCTGTCACGATTAGCATTAAGCCAAGCGTACCTGTGAGCAAATGCTGATAGTGCTCTGGGTGCTCGAAATTCGACAGCGCCCAGACAGTAACAAAGGAAGCGGGTAAGCTGCCTGCTGCCATGGCACCCATAATGCGCCAATTAACATTGCCTCGTTTAGCATGCATTACCACGCCAGTACTTTTGGCAATGCCTGCGTATAATAAGTCTGTACCGATCGCAATGTGGGGCGGAAAGCCAAACATAAGAAGAAGAGGGGTCATTAACGAGCCGCCACCAACACCCGTAATTCCTACTGCTAAGCCAACACCAATGCCGGCCATAATGTACCAAATAAAATCCATTGTTTTTCATCTAAGTGAGATTAATGTTGGCAACCATAGAGCTTTTTTACTATTCTATAAAGTAATATTTTTTTATGTTTTTAACTCTTTTTAGAATAAGGATAATCGGCCGATGAAGTTACAGCAGCTAAGGTACATCTGGGAGGTTGCCCGACACGACTTAAATGTCTCTGCAACGGCCCAAAGTCTTTACACTTCCCAGCCGGGTGTTAGCAAGCAAATTCGTCTGTTAGAGGATGAGTTAGGTATTGAAGTGTTTGCTAGAAGTGGCAAGCATTTAACACATATTACTCCTGCCGGTGAGCGCATCATTGCTTTAGCTGGTGAGATTCTAAATCAGACACAAAACATTAAAAAAGTGGCCAAAGAATTCAGTGATGAGCGTAAAGGTTCACTCGATATCGCCACAACCCATACTCAAGCGCGCTACGCGCTGCCAAAAATCATTCATGACTTTATTGACGGCTACCCAGACGTCACCTTGCATATGCATCAAGGCACACCCATGCAGATTGCAGAGATGGCCAACGATGGTGTGGTGGATTTTGCCATCGCCACAGAAGCACTAGAGATGTTCGGTAACCTTGTTATGCTGCCGTGCTACACATGGAACCGCTCCGTTGTGGTACCTAAGGAGCACCCATTAGCCAAAGTCGATAAACTAAGTTTAGAGGCGTTAGCGAAGTACCCAATTGTCACTTATGTGTTTGGTTTTACGGGGCGTTCACAGTTAGACGATGCTTTTCAGGCTGCAGAGCTTGAGCCCAATGTGGTCTTTACTGCAGCCGATTCAGACGTGATCAAAACGTATGTGCGTCTAGGTTTAGGGGTGGGCATCGTCGCGACCATGGCCTATGACCAAGAGGCGGACAGTGATTTGGTGGCTTTGGATGCCTCACATTTGTTTGCCGACAGCACCACTAAGATTGGTATACGTTCGAACACTTTTATTCGCGGCTATATGTACAAGTTTATTCAATCCTTTGCTCCACATTTAACCCAGGATTTGGTGATTCAGGCCATGGAAGCTCCGACACGTCAAGATGTCGAAGCCTTGTTTGAAGGCATCGTTTTGCCTCGTTACTAGTCATTATCGCAACGAAAAAGGAGAGCCCAGCTCTCCTTTTTTTTGCTAATTGCCTAGTGCTAGGCTAGATGGCCTGGACGTTCGATAAGTCTTGTGGTTGATGCTTAGTCAGATAATTCATTATGCCGATATCTGCGCTTTGCTGAAGATCGCGCACACCTTGGTTACCAAAAATACGATTAAATTCGATCAGGTAAGGAATGGATCCGACCATAGCCACATCAAAGCCGCCATGATCGATACCTAAGGTGGTCGCAACAAACTCCACTAAGTCTAATGCCTCTTTTGGTATCAAGGCTACTTCCACCTGCCCACCTTGGCTGATGTTATTGTAGAACCCTTGTTCCGCTTGCAAACGCCAATAGCCACTGACTACTTCGTTACCGACCCAGACAATTCGAAGATCACGATCAATGGGTAAGAACTCTTGCGCGTAGATGACCGGTGATTTTTCTAGATAGTCGCGCCATTGAACTGGGTTGTCGATCAAAAACACCCCATTGCCCATGCTGCTGCGTGGGATTTTGGCCACGAATGGTGTTGGCATGACATCCCAAATTCGATCAGCTTCATAAGGCGTGTTGCCGCAAATCTCGGTATAAGGGTGATTGGTCGGGATGATGGTCATAAAAGTCCGAGTCATTTCAACTTTATCATGACCAATCATATAGGACGCCAGGCTTGGGAAAATTCGTTTCTTTAGTCCATGAACCAATGCATTAAGCTGCCAATACTCGGGGAAAAGTACCCAATCTGCTTCACGAATGATGTCTAAATGCGCATACATGTTCTCTGGTTTGATGTAGTGCACATTTGGTAGATGAAGCGTTCTTAAAGCATCAAAAGAAACAATTTTCACGGCCGTTAGCCTCTGTATTAAACACCGCGAGATAATAAGACTAGTTGTACAATTCACAAAGCATTATTTGCGCTACACAGCGTGATTAAGAGCAAAATTAGGCTGTCGTTAAAAGCGTATCGTTTTGCAGAAATATGTCACGAGCGTGATAATGAAGCCAGCTTAAGGAAAGCTTAATTTTGTGTCGTTAGATTGAAGTAGATGGAGCTAAAACAGACTTAAGATGGTGTTATCTATATGGCTGTATTTTTAGTTGCTCTTGTTTATTCACGCGTTTAGGTAGTTGCATATGAGAATTTTGTTAGTAGAAGATGACTTGTCTTTGGGGGATGGTCTTTGTATTGCTTTGCGCAGGGAGGGCTTTACCACGGACTGGCTAACAGATGGTGTACAAGCGCTGCAGGCAGTAACGCAAGAAGCCTTCGACCTAGTCATACTCGATTTAGGCCTGCCTAGAATGGACGGTATTAGCGTACTCACAAAAATCCGAGAAAAAAACATCGATATTCCTGTGTTGGTGTTAACGGCTCGCGATGGTGTTGAGGATCGAGTAGGTGGGTTGAACGCTGGCGCGGACGATTATGTGGTCAAGCCGTTTGATTTGGTCGAGGTGATTGCACGGATTCGAGCCATTGTTAGGCGCTCAAAAGGGCGTGCGGTCAGTGTTATACAACATGGCGATATCGCCTTATATCCCGATGAGATGCAAGTACAATACAAGCAACAAGACATTGCGTTGACCCGTCGTGAATTTGCCTTACTGTCAGAATTGATTTCTCGCCCTGGCCATGTCTGTACCCGGGATGCTTTGGTGCAATCACTGTATGGCTGGGGAGAAGAAGTGGAGAGCAATGCTTTAGAAGTGCATGTTCATCACTTGCGCAAGAAGTTCTTTCCTGAATTGATACGAACCATTCGCGGTGTCGGATACGTCACCGAAAAGCCTGTGGGAGAGTAGTACTTGCTGTCAATATTACAAAAGAAACTGCCGAATTCGATTCGCCAAAGAACGCTGATTATGGTGATGTCAGTGTTTGCCTTTACCAGTATTTTGCTGGGGGTCGTTGGTGTGATCGCAGCGAACCATGAGGTGGAAGAGCTGTTTGATGCACGTCTTGCGCAACAGGCTCGTCTATTGCTGCATCTTTCCAATGATGACATGGAGATCGGAAAAAATTCCCCCACGTTTGTATATCCGAAAGCAGTGGCAGAGCTGGAGGAGTATCATTTGTCGGATGTAGGCCATCATTACGAGAGCAAAATTTATTTTAGAATATGGCGTAATGGCGACGTTGTCGTTGCTTCCGAAGATTTGAATATCGAACCTCAAATTAACGAAGGCAATGGTTTTGGTTACGCAGACAGTGGGGCGTATGAGTGGCGTACATTTGAGTTAAAAGCGACTTCCGAGGAAGGCAACATTTCGACAATTATAGTGGCTGAACGGTCAGATGTCCGTGGTGAAATGGTAACAGAAATCGTGCTTAACTCTGTGTTACCAGAAGTGATTGGCTGGCCGCTAATTGCCATTTTAGTTTGGATGGCGGTAAGTCTCGGTTTAGAGCCTTTGAAGCAACTGACAAGCCGCATAAAACTGATTGAGCCATCCCAATTAAAGCCTGTCAGTATTGAAAATATGCCTCAGGAATTAGCGCCAGTTCAGCAAGCGATTAACACTCTGCTGCTGTCGATCGATGAATTGATGGCTCGAGAAAAGCGCTGGATCGCCGATGCGGCCCATGAGCTGCGCACACCGTTGGCGGTGTTACGTTTGCATGCACAAAACGCTGAATCAGCCGAAACGGATGCCGAGCGTCAACACGCCCTTAAGCAATTACAGAGTGGTGTCGATCGCAGCACACGGATTGTTGCTCAATTACTTTCCTACGCACGTATTGAAAGTCAGCTGCAAGCGTCTGAGCATGCGCCAATTGACGTTTTAAAAGCGACACGACAGATCGTCGCCGATCTCTATCCAGTGGTTTGGCAGCGCCAAATCACCATCGAGATCAACGAGGATCAAGACGGATTAATGTTGCCCATCGAAGCAAGTCATTTCGAAGTGATCTTGCAAAACCTGATTTCTAATGCGCTTAAATTTACGCCTGAGGGTGGCGCCATCTACATCGATTGGCATACTCAGGAAGGCGGCTTAGTATTTGAATTTAAAGACACTGGCGCAGGGCTTGAAGAAGCTGAAATAGAACGATTAACTGAGCGCTTTTACCGTGGTAGTGACCAATCTGGTGCAGGACTTGGACTATCCATCGTGGCCACATTGACTAAATATTATGGTGCGCGACTTACTTTTGCTAATAATGAACCATCTGGCTTGATTGTACGCATATTCTTTCCGTTGTAATTTAGTGTGCTAAGCACACCTCTAATACCAGTATCCTTGTGATTGAGGTGTCTCGTGGAAGGAGAAAGTCATGCCCGAATGGATTTATATTTTGCTTCTAACCTTGATGGCTGGCTTGGCTATGCCCGTTGGTGGCTGGTTGGCTACCATTGATCGCATACGACCAAATTGGCTCGATGAAGAGTTGCGCCATAGTATTACCGCATTCGGTGGTGGCGCTTTATTATCTGCCATTGCACTGGTATTAGTCCCCGAAGGTATTGAGCCATTCTCTGTGCTAATCAGCGCCGTGCTATTCCTTTCAGGGGGCGTGCTGTTTATGTTGATCGACATTTATTTGTATAAACATAAGAGTGCTGCTGGGCAGTTAGTAGCCATGCTCTCTGACTTTATACCTGAATCTATTGCGCTGGGTGCGTCATTGGCGCTCGGTAAAGGCTCCTCATTATTACTGGCTTGCTTGATCGCTATGCAAAACTTACCAGAAGGTTTTAATGCCTTTCGCGAGTTAAAAGAATCGGGGCGATTAAGTGACCGAAAAATATTATTGCTGTTCTTGCTATTAGCCTTATCGGGACCACTTGCAGGGTTAGTGGCCTACTTTTGGCTAGCACACTTTGCCGCCTTTATTTCCGCCACCATGTTGGTCGCTGCTGGTGGCATTCTCTACGCGGTGTTTCAAGATATCGCGCCGCAGGTCAAGTTGGATCGACATTGGGCGCCACCGCTTGGAGCTGTTATGGGGTTTGTACTAGGGTTAATAGGTTTTATGCTGATGCACTAAATCGATACAAAAATAAAAATGTATACATTTTTATAATCTGCTAGGATTGACTCATCAAAGGAGATGCACATGAGTAAGATCTTATCGGATATCAGCTTGAGTGCTGTGGTCGCAGGGTTTGTTGCAGTATTGATTGGCTTTGCCAGTTCTGTCGCAATCGTATTTCAAGCGGCAGAAGCGGCAGGCGCAGATGAAGCCATGAAAATCTCATGGATTATGGCATTAGGCATCGGCATGGGGGCAACCTGCTTTGCCTTGTCTTGGTATTACAAAGCGCCTGTTATTACGGCTTGGTCAACCCCTGGGGCCGCGTTATTAGCAACCAGTTTAAACGGGGCCAGCTATGCTGAATCCCTCGCCGTGTTTATGTTTGCTGGGGCATTGGCTTTGCTGCTTGGGATCACAGGGCTGTTTGACCGCATGATGCGTTGGATTCCACTGCCAATCGCCTGTGCAATGTTGGTCGGGGTTTTATTTAATTTTGGTGTGGCAATCTTTACTTCCCTTGAAAGCAGTCCTTGGTTAGTCATGATCATGTTGCTGGCTTATTTGGTGAGTAAACTCATTATCCCACGGTATGCTGTGATTATCGTGCTATTAGCGGGGTTACTAATGGTACTGATTGAGCCCAATACCGACTTTTCATCGATTCCGCTATCGGTCGGCACCTTGCAGTGGGTGACCCCTGAATGGAACACATCTTTGATATTAGGGGTTGGCGTACCTTTGTTTATCGTCACTTTGACGTCGCAAAATATCCCAGGGGTGGCCGTGATGCGTGCCAGCCACTACCAAACACCTGTCTCAAATATCATCTCTTGGACCGGTTTCAGCACCGTTTTATTGGCACCATTTGGCGGTTTTGCTTTTAATCTTGCAGCTATTACGGCCGCGATTTGTAGTGGTGATGAATGCCATAAAGAGGCCTCTAAGCGGTACATTGCGGGCCTGTCAGCAGGGGTCTTTTATGCCATTGCAGGGCTGGCAGGGGCATCTGTGGTGGGGCTATTTGCGGTCTTTCCAGCGGCTATGATTGCAGCGTTGGCTGGTATCGCCTTGCTGGGGACCATAGGTGCAAACCTGAAAGCAGCGTTTGATTCTGATGCATACCGTGAGCCTGCGTTAATTACGTTCCTAACGACCGTATCAGGGGTGTCATTTTTGGGGGTGGCTTCTGCATTTTGGGGAATCTGCTTTGGTTTATTGGTATTGATGATACAACGTATAAAGAATGACTGAGTTACTCGATCAATTAAAAGCCGACATATTAAACGGACAATTAGCGCGCGGTTGCCCGTTAAGGCAGCAAGAGCTCTCTGAGCGCTATGGTGTCAGTCGCATTCCAGTGAGGGATGCCATTGCAGTACTGAAGAATCAAGGTTGGTTGGTCGCACATGGTAAAGCAGGTGTGATGGTGCCTGAATTAAACTGGTGTGAAGCCGAAGACTTATATCAAATGCGTACGCTTTTAGAGTGTCAGTTATTAGATTATGCTATACCTAATATTACTTATGAAGTATTAGGTAAGGCTCGAGATATTAATAAACAGTTAAATAGCCCGACGTTGAGTTTGGTTGAGCGTGGTCAATTAAACTGGGACTTGCATGCCACCCTATACCAAGTGGCAAATAGACCCACACTATTTAATGTGGTAGCTATATTAAATGAACAAGTCCGACGCTATATGGGATTTCAGTATGGCCCGCTTAACTATCGGGATATAAGTCAAAATGAACACGAACAGTTGCTGAATTTCCTAACTGATGGGAATGCAAATGAAGCGCTCGCCCTGTTGAAACGTCATATTGATGAAGCAGGGAAAAAGTTAGTCGCCTATTTAAAAGCAACAAGTTAACTCGATCAAAGTAGGTCAAGCTTAGTGGATAAAGCACTCTTTCAAAATAAAGCCGCACAGAACTCATCCGTGTATGCAGGGCTGCAGGCGTTGGTCGCCGATGAGTTTGAGAACTCTAGGGTGTCGATTCGACAAATGCTGCAAGGATTGGGCATACAACAGGTAGATCAGACATCTAGCGGTAAAGGCGTTTTAGAGTCTTGCCGAGCACGTCGGTATGACATTATTTTGTGTGACTTTCGCTTAACGGGCGGTAAGAATGGACAGCAAGTACTTGAAGAGTTACGTGAACTAAAACTGCTTAAGCCAACCAATATTTTTATCATCGTATCCGCTGAAACCAGTCGTGATGTGGTCATGGGGATCATGGAGTCCCAGCCAGACGAATATCTTTCAAAGCCCTTTACTCAAGCGGTGCTTGCTCGTCGCCTAGAACGCCAGTTTCAACAGTCTCAAGCCTTAGCAAAAATGAAAGAGTGTTTGGCCAAAGGCAAATACACTGAACTGATTGCCTCTTGCCTACAGCATATTCAGGAAGAGGGGCGTTATACGCCTTGGTGCAAACGCACATTAGTGGATGCGTTTCTGGCGACTCAACAATTCGATAAACTTGAGCAGCTATGTCAAGCTGAGCTAAGTGTACGTGATTTGGACTGGGCATTATTGGGGCTTGCCAAAAAAGAACATCACCAAGGTCAGACCGATAACGCAATTACTATCCTAGAAAAACTGTTGCGTCTATTTCCTCAAACCATTAGCGCCTACGATTTATTGGCCCAGTGCCTTGAAGAAATGGGGCGGAGCGATGAAGCACAATCTGTGTTGGATGATGCGATTAAAATTTCCCCTCGCATTCATAAGCGTCAGAAGCATATGGCCACTGTGAGTATGGCAAATGGTGACACTCAGAGCGCTTTGAAAGCCAGTCAACAGACGGTTCGCTTGGGCATAAACTCTATCCATGAAAACCCTGATGACTATATCCAGTTGGTTGACATCGTGGCTGAGTCAGCTGATTCCGTCGAAAGCAGTGCTGATCGCAAACGCCTTTTAAACGAAGCCAGTCAAGCGCTCACCGTGGTCGGTAAGCGCTTTGCGGATGATGATTCAGTGAAGCTGCGTAAAACATTGGCCGAGAGCCGTTTTCATGCTGCCCAAGGGCAAGCCAAAGAAGCTCAACAAGCCTTGAAGAACGCACAGCAAATCGCTTCTGAGTTAGAAGGAGGGATGCCATCAGATTTGGTGGTGGAGTACGGTAAGACCTTATATAACGCTGGTGAACATGAGCAAGCTGAGACCATACTGGCTTCATTGGTCAATGATCAAAGCAGCAGTTCGCACCTTAAGCAGCAGGCGGCTGATTTTCTAGATGAGCCAGTTAGTTCAAGTGCCAAAGCACAAGCAAAAGGGCTGAATAAAGACGGACTGGCCAGTTACTCGCAAAAAGATTATTCGGCGGCCATTGAGCAGTTTAAAACCGCCCTTCAATACTCTCCAAGACATCCGGGGTTAAATCTTAACCTAGTGCAAACCAGTCTTAAGTTGATGGAGGCTAATGGGGAGCAAGCGCATTTGGTGACGGAGTGTGTCGAAGCATTAAAACGATTACGACACGTATCACCAGCTCATAAGCAACATAAGCGTTTGGTTGCGTTAAAAGAATACCTTATGAAGCATTATAAAGTTACATTCTAGGAGCTCTGTAGTATGCCTAAAGATAATCAACTGCCGTTTAGAAACATTATCAGTGCATCGGTAAAGGATATGCGTAACTCACTAGGGCAGGTTCTTTATAAGTTGGACACGCTAATGGCACATCACTTAAAAGATGAGGATAAGTACGACTTGGTCGATGCGCAGTACGAAATGGTGCGCATGCAAAATGTCATTAACCAGCTGCATGGATTGTACTTGATTGAAACGGACTCGCTGACAGTACAGCCACAAGATTCTTACGTCATGGAGCTGATTGAAGATATTCTGGCAAGCTTTGAAGCATTGTTGGAAAATAAGCAAATTGATGTAACAGTTCGAGGCGACGACCTGAGCTGGTATTTGGATCCTCAACTGATCAGTTCGGTATTACAAATTATCTTGCTCAATGCCATTCGTTACACTAACGATGAAATCAATATAGAGCTGGCGTCTGTTGAGCAAGGTTTAATGATTTCCGTGGTGGATAATGGCCAAGGTTACCCTGATGCTGTGTTGGACAGTTTTGCGAACCTTGTATCGGGACAAACGCTTGCCAATGTCTCTAGCCAAAACAGTGGCTGGCTTTACTGTGAAAAAGTGGCAAATCAGCATAAAAACCAAGGGCATGTCGGCTTTACTAAGTTGCGTAATGATGCTGCCACGGGTGGTGGCCGTATTGATTTATTTATTCCATAAACTACAAAAGCAGCCCCAATTCAGGTTTCGTTGGGGCTGATTTCTACTATTGAGGCAGGTAAATAGCCAGCTTAGCGCCGCCTAAGTGTTCTGAATACAATTTTTTGATGGTGCCATTTCGCTCTTCTACAGAGTGAGCATCGGCCGATAATTCCGCGAAATACAGACCTAATCCAGTATTGTTGTTAAACAGCAATTCATCTTCTTTTTCATGGCTGGCATTGAAGCCTTTGCCATCATCTTCAATGGAAATGACCAGGTAATCATCTTCCATGGCAGCATTGATTTCGATTTTTGATTTTGCAAAACGCAATGCATTGTAAACCGCTGTACTGACCACCGCCGTCATCAAGCGATCATCAAACACCCCAGTAAGGTCGGCATCTGTCTGATAAGTCAACGATAGGTCTCGAGCGACAGCCGAGGGTTTTAGGGCAAATACTTGGTCATCAAGAAACTCATCTAATGCATGGCTGTCGTAATTCACATCATAACCATCAGAAGCTAAGCGATACAGGTAAAGGTATTCTACCCATTCATCGTTTAGTTGCTTCATGCCTTCTTCGACCTTGGTCAGAGTCTTTTTGCCTTCATGACCTAAGTCCAGACGCTTGAGTGCTTCCAATTGATATAAAAGAGTGCCGAGCTGATTTTTACTTTCGTGTATGGCACTGGCTAAGATGGTCGTGATCTCAATTTTCTGCATAGGGTTACTTCAGACTTTTAATTGAGTCAATGCGCCTTTGTGATGTGGCGGATAACGCAGCCGCTTGGCCTGACTCGATATCGTGATTCATAACTTCTTCAATTTGGTTCATGGTTTTTTTATCACCTAGGGCTGAGTATAGCTCCATTTCTAATAAATAGGCTTCACTGCGAACTTCGGGAGAATTGAAAAAGTTTTGGTGCACTTTGCTAAGGGTAGTTTGAAAGTTATCCACTTGACGAGAAGGGATGTCGCCTTCACGAGCCAAGGCAACAATAGAAGCCATGTGCTGTAGATAGACCTCGGCTTCGTTAAAGCATGAGTGCTTAGCCAGAAAAACCGCGCGTCGAAATGACATTTCCGCCATTAGGTTGTCGTGTACTTCCATGCTTAGTTTGCCAAGCTCAATTTGTCGCAATAGGTTTTTAGGCGAACGACCAACAGCGTCCACCAAAACCGCTTGTGCTGTATCAAGTTCACCTTTTTTGACCAGTGTTTTTGCTAGCCAATCATAAGCACTGACAAAAAACTTATTGTCGAGCGTTAATTGACGAAACTTGGCTTCAGCCTTATCAATCTTGTTTAAGTAGTAATGGCATTTAGCCTCACCAAAAACAGCCCAAGGCATTTTAGAGTCCTTACGGCTGTCACTGAAGATACTTAAAGCATCGTCATAGCGCTCTAGACTGATCAGTGCATCACCAATAATACGCTGGCAACGACTTTGCAAAGCCGGGTGTTTGTTGGAAACGGCTTTGGCTTCCGTAATGGCTGTCGTGTAGTCACCGGAATCAAGGGCTTTGTTCACTTTAAGGAGCAGCTCTTTGTTTTCCATTAGCTTCAATAAACGCCGTTCCAGCATAGCTTGCGAGAAAGGTTTAGTAATGTAGCCATCAGGTGCGTACTCAATGGCCCCCATCACCATTTCAGTGGATGTTTCGGCGGTCACCATCAAGTAGGTAGACGTGTTCGGAATCAGGTGGGAATGACGAACTTCTTCCAACAGTTGTTGCCCATCTTTGCCATTGCCTAAGTTGTAGTCTGATAAGATGACGTCGTAGGTATGGGTGCGCAAGAGTTCAATAGCGCTCTCAGCTTTCATGGCAATTTCAATGGATTTAAAGCCAAAATCATTCAGCATCTTTTTTTGCATGATTCGAGCTTCAGCCATGTCTTCTATCAGTAATGCCTTTTTATCTGAAAAGTTTGGCTTATTCATCCAGGTTCCATCTCTCTTATACTAAAGGAACGACTTATTAGGGTTCGCTACAAGGTCTTCTGAGAAGATTTCATCCTCGTCTGAGGTCTGTTGTGGAATGCTGTAACTTTCATTCGCCCATTCCCCTAAGTCGATTAGCTTGCAGCGAGCGCTGCAAAATGGGCGATCTTTATTCTCGGTAGACCACGGCGTTTTAGTGCCACAAGTGGGGCATGCAATCAGTGTTTTTGTTTCCATTAATTCTAGGATAGTAGCGTTTGTAATTTATTGTGAATGTGTAAGACTTTAACACTCAAATCCGCGCTGTTACCAGTATTTTCCAAGATAAAATCCGCTTTGCTACAGCGCTCAGCGTTACTTAATTGCGCATCTAAAATATGTTCCACTTGAGAGCGGCTGTTTCTGTCACGCTGCATCACGCGCTCAATTTGCAATTCTCGTGGAACCTTGATGGCGATGGTATAGTCACACAAGCTGTTTTGGCCTGTTTCAAATAAAAGCGGATGCACCAAAAGTGCATAGAGGCCAGTCATTTCACTAAGGCGCTCGGCCAGGCGCTGACGAATCGCTGGGTGGGTAATCGCTTCTAACGTCTTGCGTTGTTCAGGTTTGGAGAAAACCATTTCACGCAATGCAGCACGGTTTAATTCACCGTTATCCAGAAGGACATGAGGACCAAAATGGTCAACGATTTGCTGTAGGCATGCTTCCCCTGGTTGAACGACTTCTCGCGCCAAATCATCAACATCGATATATTGAACATGATGTTCTTGAAACAATTTGGCCGCGGTGCTTTTACCGGAGCCAATTCCGCCCGTTAAACCAATTAATTTTGTGTTATTTGCATTCGTGTCAATCAAAGAAAATATCCTGAATAAAAATAGCCAAGTGCTGCAGTAATTAAATAGGGACCAAACGGAATTTTATGGTGTCGAATTTTACCGCTTACTAGGGCTCCGGTGATGCCTAATAATGAGGCCAGCAACATAATCATGCTAAATGAATGTGGCCCTAACCAAAAAACCAACACCGCTAGTAATTTGGCATCCCCTAAACCAATGGCTTCAATTTTACGTATCTTGAAAAAAAGATAACGCATAAAGTAAATAAACAGGTATGCAAATAAGCCTGCGCCGACATTAACTAAGATTTGATGTTGATCTGCAGCATAAAACAGTAGTGTGGCACAACATAGCACGACAAAGCTGCATTCATCGGGCAGCCAATAGCGCTCAGCGTCAATAATCATAGCGCACACCAAAGACGATATCAGCACGATCAAAAGCCCCCATTCGGGCGCGCTAAGGGGCAGCCAATATAAAGGCAGTAACGCCATCACGGCGGTCGCTTCAATGATGGGGTAGCGTAGGGAAATAGGCTTGTGACACTGACGGCAGCGGCCTTTTTGCAGGATAAAACTGAGTAATGGGATTAGCTCAATGACACTTAGTCTATGATGACAGTGAGGGCAGACAGAACGACCTTTGCTGAACTTTAAAGGCTCGGGTTCATAATAGGGTAATTCAAGAAATTCATGTGCCTCTTTGCGCCATTCGAATTCGGCACGATGCTGCCAACGATAGGAAATCGCCGTTAAAGTACTGCCCATGCAGAGCAAAAACAGTACGTACAGTATAAGATTCAGGTCAAAATCCAAGAGTATTGACTTCCATAAGTGGGGCGTAAAGTGCCATTAATGTTTGTGTGACAAACAGTGCCGCTATCACTATACCTAAGATTGGGAAGGCTTTGGAGACAAGGTTTAAAATTCGTTGATTGATTTCGTCCCATGACTGCGCCGCCATCGTTAACGGTGTCACCAAATCACCGGTGGCATAAACTTGTTCAAGTTGCGTCTGAATCTGCTGGTTAAACCAATGCTTTGGTAAAGCTTGTGGTACGGGCGTGCCCGCTTGTAGCAATAACAAGCACCTATGCAATGCTAGCTTATCTTGCTTGCTGCTGTTTTCTAGCAGCTTTTCAATCGCTCCTTGAAGAGGGTCTCCACTTTGCAATAAAGCCACTAAAATCAGCAGGCTATTGTTGCTTCGAAAGCTTACTAGGAGGCGGCTCAATGCAGGGTAGGCATGTCCACGATAAACCCAGACACTGATGGCGAGCTGAAGCAGACTGATAAGGCCCCAAGTGATGCCTAGCATTATGATCGATTGTTTGCTCAATACAGCATTGACCATCGCCAGCAACAGTGAAGACTGTATCACCAAATGGGGGTAGGTGAGGCTTTTAAGCAGCTTGTTGGTCAAAGCTTGCTGTGATTGCAGAATGCTGTGCGCGACACGCAGTGCGGCTATTTTAGCTTCCTCTGTGCCTTCAACCGGGATACTGCCGGCCAAATGTTTAATATTTTGAGGTAGAAAAACCGTCAATGCCTTAGCGACATGATGTCCTTCGCTCAGCAAAGACTGAATTGCCAATACATGACGCCTAAGCTCGGCCCCATATTGTAGGTGGTTTTGCTGCATTAAAGCACTTTGTAGGGAGTGCCCTGTATTGACGTGGTGCAGAATGTGAGTAAATAACGTTAGGCATGCACGCGTCGTCATAGGGCGTAGGGATATTGGCTTTATCAGTTTGACGCTCAAATTCCGCTCAATGGCATAGCGGTAAGCATCTAGTTTATTTGCAAACGGTAAAATGCGCTGCTCCTGAATCTGAAACCACTTCATAAGTCGGCCCCAGTTAACATTTGCCACATATCCGCTTGCTGTATTAAAACATCATAACTACTGGGCAGTTTATCCTGCCAAGCGGGCTTTAATACGCTAAATACCGGTAGCTGCTGGGTGCCGCAATAGCTCATACGCTGATGAATAATCAGTTTGATGGTGCTAGCAAAGGCAAAGTAGTCCACATTCCAGTTTTTACATCGGTGTACTACATTTAAGGCGCTATTAGTATGTAAAGTGGCTAACACTAAATGCCCGGTTAACGCTGCCGCGATAGCCAAGTCCGCAGTTTTTGCGTCACGTATTTCCCCCACCATAATGACATCAGGGTCTTGTCGCATAAACGCTTTCAGCAGGTCATGGGTGCTGATTTCTAAGTTTGGATTAGGCTCAAATTGATACAACGCAGGCGTGGGTATTTCAACAGGATCTTCAATGGTAAAGATCGCTCTTGAGCCATCGTTAATCTCATTTAGACAGGCATACAAGGTGGTCGTTTTGCCAGAACCCGTGGCACCGCATACCAACACCAGTCCGTGTGGCTGTCGGATGGTGCTCTTTAAGTCATCTAGGGCTGCAGAGGTAATGCCTAATTCCTGCAGCGTCCGTTTAATAGAGGAAGTGAGCACACGTAAGGCAAATTTTTCACCGATGTCAGAGCGCATGATACTGACTCGAATACAATAAGATTGCCCATTGTGCACATAGTCGAACTGTCCTTCTTGAACTCTTCGCGCTTCCGCTACATTAAGTTTCGCCATTATCTTAATGCGATTGGCCAAGGTGCTACCTTGCTGAAAGATCGCGCTGGCTGATAAGGCGCCTGCAACACGCCAACGGGCACTGACTGTGTCTTGTTCAATATGTAAGTGTAGGTCGCTGGCTTGTTCTTCAATAGTCCGTATTAAAAGCTGATCAAGATTCATGATGGGCTCCTATGGCTGTTGCGAAGCTGCTGAACAATGCTCAGGTAATAAATGGCTATCCAAGCTGGAGTAACAGGACCACTGACCGGTATTGGCGCGCGCGAAACGAATGTATTGGTCTTCGCTGACACCAATGTCACTGTTAAAGCTAATAGAAATGGTGCCTTGTAGTTCGTCGACCTTGGTCAAGCTTACCAGCTTGATCATATCGATCTCAGAATGGTCCGGTTTGAACGAGGCAAAAGTGGTGCTGTCTGGAAACTCAGAATGAGTAAGAATGTACTCATCAATAGCATTCGTGAGGGTATTACTATAAAGCTGAATGTCGACCAAATTGGCCTTGGCAATGTGCCTTTCGAATGAGGGCACACTGAATGACGCGAGAATGGATATGATGGCAATCACAACCATCAACTCAATAAGGGTAAAACCCGAACGGCGGGTGCAACGAAATAGCATCATATATTCCTCCATGAATGATGATGGTATTCAATCTGGCTTACGTCCTGTATACCAGAAGGTTTTAGGCCACAAGATCCACTTGTGTGCCGGATGTCCTGTTTGAATCATTGCTCATGTAAGCGGATTCAAGGGTCGAGCGATTTGTCTTGGTAGCCTGAGATGTGGCTGTCTGCTGTCCACCATTGTTGGCGCTTTGCTGTGCCAACTCAGACATGGCGTCAGCTATTTTCTGCTGTGCTTCATTGGCCACTGACCGATCTGCAGATGAGGGTTCCGCTGGCGCGAGGGCTGCTCGATACACCTGCTTCATTTTATCGATGGTGGCTTGTGGGTCGCCGGATACAGGACTCACGTCAATTTGCACTTCACCATCGGTAATGTAGCGTTTACCGTCAGGGCCTTGCTCATAACTGTAAGAGGGGGAGCCGGCATACTGTCCACCGACCGATGCGTGAGCTTGCTCATGGACACGGACTTCTTCATCACGAGCTTTTAGGTCGTCAACTTCGGCTTGTTCTTCTTCGGTCAGGCCTTGTTCATCGGTAGCTTCAGAGTCATCCGCATTTTCGGAGGCATCCTCATTCTCTGTACTGTCTTGCTCAGCAGAATCATTATCTGTTTGCTCAGTGGAGGGAGAGGGCTGTTCTTGGGCTAGTAAGCCTTGAGCGTCTTCGGATAAGCTGACAGTGTAGTCAGACGCAGCTCTTCTGTCGCTGGCACTGGCTTCGGTTTCAGGGTCATTGCTTGGGCTTTGAATGTAGGTATTCCCACTCTGAATAGAGCGCTCATTCGTAAAGCGGTGAGCTTCAATAGCATGAGGAATACTGCCAGACATAAAAACGACCGTTTGTTGTAATTCGATAAATGTAAACAAACAGTCGCTTTTTGTCTAGTTTGTGATCAACAAAACGTTAGTTATCAAGTTGACCTGCTTGTATCGCTGTAATAGCGATTGTGTAGACGATGTCATCTACTAAAGCACCGCGGGATAGGTCGTTCACAGGCTTGCGGATACCTTGCAGCATCGGGCCAATGCTAACGACTTCAGCGCTACGTTGTACTGCTTTGTAAGTGGTATTGCCAGTATTGAGGTCGGGGAAGATAAACACCGTTGCCTTACCTGCAACTTTGCTATCAGGCGCTTTTTGACTCGCGACTTTCTCCATGATGGCTGCATCGTATTGTAGTGGGCCGTCAATCAACAGGTCTGGTCGGCGTTCTTGTGCAATACGCGTTGCTTCACGAACTTTGTCCACATCATTGCCTGAACCTGACCCACCAGTACTGTAGCTGATCATAGCAACACGAGGAGTGACGCCAAAGGCTTTGGCCGACATGGCACTTTCGATGGCAATTTCCGCTAACTGTTCTGCGCTAGGGTCTGGGTTGATGGCGCAGTCGCCGTACACAAGGACTTGATCCGGTAGGCACATAAAGAAAACCGAAGACACCAAACTTGAGTCAGGTGAGGTTTTGATTAATTGCAACGCCGGTCGTATGGTGTTGGCAGTGGTGTGCATGGCGCCTGACACCAAGCCATCGACATCATGTTGTTCAAGCATCATGGTGCCGAGCACCACATTATCTTCTAGTTGTTCACGTGCGACGATATCCGTCAAACCACGATGCTTGCGGATTTCCACCATCGGGGCAACGTATTTATCGCGTATACTATCTGGATCGATGATTTCAACGCCATAATTAAGATCGATGCCATTGTTCTGGGCAATGCGCTGAATTTCTTCAGGGTTACCCAGCAATGTTGGGCGGGCAATGCCTCGTTCGGCACAAATTGAGGCCGCTTGAATGGTGCGAATTTCCTCACCTTCAGGCAGAACAATTCGCTTATTGAGGGCACGCGCTTGCTCGATCAAACGGTAACGGAACGCTGGTGGCGATAACTTGCGTTCTTCATCATTGAGAGCAAATGTGTTGATCCAGTCGTGATCAATACAGCGGGCAATGTGTTCCTTAACCGTCAAAATTCGCTCTTTGTCATCCAGCGGAATTTCTTGGTTAAACGCTTGCATCTTAATTGCCGTATCCCAGCTGTTGGACTCAACCGACAGAATCGGTAAACCCTTAGCCATGGCCTTACCACACAGGGTCATTAGGGCTTCACTCGGTTGGTAGCCACCTGTTAACACTAGGGCTGCGATTTTAGTGTCGTTCAACGCCGCAATCGCAGTGGCCATGATGACATCGGTACGATCCCCAGGGGTGAATACCAGCACGCCGGGGCGTAACGCTTCCAGCATATTTTCAACGCCCCGAGCACAAAGCGTATAGGACTGGATACGGCGCTGTTCCATTTCCCCTGCATTGATAATGGTGGCGTTCATAAAGTCGGCCACATCTTTTACGCGCGGGTAGGTGAGCTCTTCGGAAACCGGTATTTGTCCCAATAAGCTAAAGTTACGTTTAAAAATAGGGCGTTGGGCGAAGGTATCACCGTATGACTTCATGCCCAGGGAGCCTGGTTGTGTTTTATTGAGAATACAACCGATGACATCGTCAGCCTTAATGCCGCCATAAGAGCCAGCGGCAATTTCAACGTGGTGTTCCAGCTCAGTGACGCGCATCTTGTTGGGAGCGGTAACCAACACAATACCAGCATCAAGCGTACGTGCGATGGCTTTATTTAAACGGGTTGCATAGGGGTGACCAGGAATTTGTGCGAGGCCTTCAACGATGACAGTAGAGTCCGGCTCAATACTGGCTTGAAAGCGGCCTACCACTTCCTCCATTAATTCATCAATGGCGTCGTTGTATAAGTAACGCTCCGCTTCATGCAACGGAATAGGGTCCGCAGGGCGCAAAGTAGAGCCTTGAGCGACCATGGCCGTCGAGCGGTCAGGGCCGGTATCATCTGGATGAGGTTGAGCAATAGGTTTAAAGAAACTGGCTTTTAGTCCTTGTTGTTCCAGTGCTCGAACCAAGCCCACAGACACCGATGTCAATCCAACACCAGGGCCTGTAGGAACGGTCATTAAGACATTTGTCGACATATGAAAAGTATCCTTCTGTGACGCTGCTCAGTTTCGGTGAATGTCAATCAAAGCCAAGGTATCTTGTGCGATCAATAGCTCTTCGTTGGTAGGAATTACCCATACATTCGACAAAGACGCCTGCTTTGAAATCTTAGAGATTTCTCCACGAGGGCACATTTGGTTGGCGTGCTGGTCCAATTGAATGCCCATCATTCGAAGACGGTCACATATTTTGCCGCGAATGATAGGGGAGTTCTCGCCAATTCCACCCGTAAAAACAAGATGGTCCACACGACTAAGATTGGTCGCAACCGAAGCGAGGTGTTTCGCGGCTTTTGATGCAAACATATTAAGGGCTAATTCGGCACGATCATCCCCTGCCGCCTGAGCCTCTTCGATGGAGCGACAGTCATTGGATATTTCTGAAATGCCTTTTAAGCCGCTTTCTTTGTTCAGGATATCAAGGGCCTCTTTCATAGTGATATTTTCCGCATCACTGATAAAGGCCAACAAGCTTGGATCTAGGCTGCCACTGCGCGTGCCCATCATCAAGCCTTCTAAAGGGGTGATGCCCATACTGGTATCAACCGACTTGCCGGATTGGATGGCACAAACACTGGCGCCATTGCCTAAGTGCGCCACCAAGGTATTTTGCTGGCCAAAATCCGGCGCTAGAGAAGCAAGCTTTTGCGCAATAAAGCGGTAGCTAGTGCCGTGGAAGCCGTATTTACGAAAATGGTGCTCTCGATATAAGCGCATCGGAATAGGGTAAAGGTACTGATCCGCAGCCAACGTTTGGTGGAAAGCGGTATCGAACACCGCGACGTTGGGCAGTTCACCAAATAGAGCTTGAGTTTCTTTGATCCCTTTGACGTGGGCGGGATTATGCAGTGGTGCAAACTGAGAGCACTCTTCTATTCCGGATAAAACATCCTCGTCAATTAGCACGGATTGACTGAACATTTCTCCGCCATGTACCACACGATGACCAATGCCAACTATTTCTATGTTGAGTTCGCGGTGCTGGTCGATCCAATTTTTGATGGCAGTTACTGCCCCACGATGATCATGTTCATGCAGCGCTTGTTCCACTTTTGTGCCGGCATGCTTAAAGGTAATTAGGCTATGTTCAGATCCTAAGCGTTCAGCAATCCCTTCCAGTAGCGGTGGATTTTCGGTGCCATCCATGATGGCAAATTTTAGCGAGGAGCTGCCGCAGTTAACGACGAGGACGTGTGCCATCTTGATTAGGACTCCTTGCATACACGCAGTGATAAATCAATCGCTTGTACATGCTTGGTCAGTGCTCCCACTGAGATAAAGTCAACACCAGTAGTGGCGACATCCTTGATATGAGCATCCGTCATATTGCCAGAGGCCTCGAATTTTACCTGACCTTTGTATTGGGTAACCGCTGTCGCCATTTCCTCAAGGGTAAAGTTGTCCAGCATGATGATGTCAGCACCAGCGTTAACCGCTTGAGCGACTTCGTCTAAGTTTTCCGTTTCCACTTCAATTGGCTTACCTGGGGCAACCACTTGTGCTTGTTTTACCGCTGCCTCAATAGAACCTGCCGCCATAATATGATTCTCTTTGATCAAGAATGCATCATATAGGCCAACGCGGTGATTGGAGGCTCCGCCAACTTTAATTGCGTATTTTTGTGCAAGACGGAAGCTTGGAATCGTTTTGCGAGTATCCAGAACAGTTAGTGTCTGACCTGCAACCAGTTGTGCGTAACGGCGCGAAACAGTGGCCGTGTAAGACAACATCTGAATGTAATTTAGCGCAGTGCGCTCACCGGTTAGGATGCTACGTGCATTCCCCGTCAGTTTTAGAAAAGGGGTGTCAGGCTGTAAGTCGTCGCCTTCGCTAGCCAACCACTCGAGCTTTACACTTGGGTCAAGTTGCTGAAAGACTTCGTTAGCCCAAGCTTGGCCACACAGCACTGCGGCTTCACGGGTAACGACTACGGCTTCAAGTGTATTGTCTTCAGGGATCAGTTGCGCGGTAATGTCGCCAGAGCCAATATCTTCTTCTAAGGCAAGTTGAACGTGTTGCTGAATATGTGCTTGTAGTTGCTCAGAAAGAGTTGTCATTAAATATGTCCAATTAAATAGGCCTTGATATGTCGTTAATTGTAACGAGTATCAAGGCTTTAGTCAGTTTAGAAATTGGTTTTGTAACATTTGTTAAAAGTGGAGTGTGTCCGATCATAATAAATAATGATTATGGTTGCTATTAAGTGTGGAAATAGTTAGCGTGATGTCGCACATAAAACGGTACATAAATCATTGCAAAGTTGCTTTTTGCACAAAAAACAATCACTTTTGGCCTGCTTTGCGCTTTTTTAAAGCGCTATATTTAGCTCTGTATCTATTCCTTGCAGGCATTAGATGGTAATCTAGGCCGCGTTTTTTGTACCAACTCACGGGAATAACGGCCGCGGCAATGCAGTAAATTGCATGCAAACAGCGTAAAGGAAGCAGTAATTTTAGTGATGTTTAGGCGTCTCTAAAGCTGTTTAAGTGGCACCAGTTAATGTCGGTTTTAGCTTTCTGCACTGCACAACAGTGTGCAGAAAGTTGGAGCGGCGAAAGTTTGTTAATCAAACTTATAAACGGAAACAGGCTAACCCAAATAAACGGGTGGTCGGTAATGATGGCGACAGGCATCTAACTAGAATAAAAAGCATGTTTACAATCAAGCCTACATACAATAAGGCACCATAGATAGGTTAGCCTTACTGTATGTAAGTATCGGCTGAACTCAAGATCACAGGTGAGTTCGTGCGGTCTGTTTAAACTGCTCTTAGGTTTGCGACACAACCAAATGCGCCTAAGGGTTTGAAGAACTGTTCTAATAGCGGGGGTTATTAACACTATGACGGAGCAGCATATCCTCGAAGATATCGATCCAATTGAAACCAAAGAGTGGGTCGATGCGCTCGAGTCTGTCCTTCGAGAAGAAGGTCCTGAACGTGCCCAGTATATTCTGGATCGCCTAAGTAAAGAGGCAGTTAAATCAGGCACTCCAATGCCTGCGTCTATTACTACGCCATACCGTAATACGATCGCACCACAAAACGAGAAGCCGCTTCCAGGTGACTTGTTCATGGAGCGCCGTATTCGTTCTATCATTCGTTGGAACGCCTTGGCGATGGTAATGAAGGCAAACCGCGAAGACTCTACTTTGGGTGGCCACATTACAAGTTTCTCATCTGCAGCAACTTTGTATGACATCGCGTTCAACCACTTCTTCCGTGGTGCTAGCGAAACGCAAGAAGCCGACATGGTGTTCTTCCAAGGTCACATTGCACCAGGTATCTACGCACGTTCATTCATCGAAGGCCGTTTGACTGAAGAGCAAATGGATAACTTCCGTCGCGAAGTCGACGGCAAGGGTCTTTCTTCTTACCCACACCCATGGTTGATGCCTGATTACTGGCAGTTCCCAACGGTATCTATGGGTCTTGGTCCGCTGCAAGCAATTTACCAAGCTCACGTTATGAAGTATCAAGATAGCCGTGGACTTGTTACGCAAGGTGACCGTAAGGTATGGGCATTCCTAGGTGATGGTGAGTGTGACGAGCCAGAATCACTAGGTGCGATCGCGCTTGCGGGCCGTGAGAAACTAGATAACCTAATCTTCGTTATCAACTGTAACCTGCAGCGTCTTGATGGCCCTGTGCGTGGTAACAGCAAAATCGTTCAAGAGCTTGAAGGCGTATTCCGCGGCGCAGGCTGGAACGTAGTGAAATGTCTATGGGGCCGTCATTGGGACCCACTTTTTGAAAAAGACGAGAAAGGTCTGCTTCAAAAACGTATGGACGAAGTGTGTGACGGCGAATTGCAAAACTACAAAGCAAACGGCGGCGCTTACACACGTGAGCATTTCTTCGGCAAATACCCAGAATTGCTAGAAATGGTTAAGGACATGTCTGACGATGACATCATGAACCTTAACCGTGGTGGTCACGACCCATACAAAGTTTACGCAGCGTACGCAGAAGCGACCTCTCATAAAGGTCAGCCGACTGTTATCCTTGCTCAAACCGTTAAAGGTTACGGTATGTTCAAGGCAGCAGAAGCGCAAAACACTGCTCACCAAACTAAGAAACTGGATGAGGAGTCTTTGGCTCAATTCCGTGACAAGTTCGGTATTCCAATCAGCGATGATGAACTAAAAGATCTTCCTTACTACCGTCCTGCTGAAGATAGCCCTGAAATGAAGTACTTGCGCTCGCGTCGTGAAGTACTACACGGTGACTTCCCAGTGCGTCGTAAAGAGTGTGAAGCGCTAGACGTGCCATCACTTGAAGACTTTAAAGCTCAGCTTAAAGGTACTGCAGGTCGTGAAATTTCTTCGACCATGGCCTTTGTTCGTTGCTTGAACAACATGGTTAAGCACAAAGGCATTGGCCAGCGTGTGGTACCAATCGTTGCCGACGAAGCACGTACTTTCGGTATGGAAGGTATGTTCCGTCAACTAGGCATTTACTCGTCTGAAGGTCAGCGTTACACGCCACATGACCACCAGCAAGTAATGTTCTACAAAGAATCTCAGAACGGTCAGATTCTACAGGAAGGTATCAACGAAGCGGGTGCGATGTCTGCTTGGTTGGCGCTGGCGACTTCTTACAGTAACAGCAACTACCCAATGATTCCTGTTTACATCTACTACTCAATGTTTGGTTTCCAACGTATTGGTGACTTGGCTTGGGCGGCAGGTGACTCACAAGCACGTGGTTTCCTACTGGGTGCAACCGCTGGTCGTACAACCCTAAACGGTGAAGGTCTGCAGCACGAAGATGGTCACTCGCACATTCTTGCGGGCACTATCCCGAACTGTGTCTCTTACGATCCAACTTACTCATATGAAGTAGCGGTTATCGTACAAGACGGCCTACGTCGTATGTACCAAGAACGTGAGAGCGTGTTCTACTACTTGACAGTAATGAACGAGAACTACGAACACCCAGATATGCCTGAAGGTGTTGAAGAAGGCATCCTGAAAGGTATGTACAAGTTCAAGTCTGTTGAGAAGAAAGGCAACAAGCAATCTGTTCAGCTTCTAGGTGCAGGTGTGATTCTACGTGAAGTAGAAGCCGCGGCTGAAATCCTAAGCGAAGAGTTTGGTGTGAACGCTGATATTTGGAGTGTGACCTCTTTCAACGAATTGCGCCGTGAAGGTCTGGATGCAGTGCGTTGGAACATGCTTCATCCAACAGAAGAGCCACGCCTATCTTACGTAGAGCAGTGTCTAGGTGATAAAGGTCCAGTGGTAGCTTCTACTGACCACATCAAACTTTACGCAGATCAGATTCGCCCATTCGTCAACAGCACTTACAATGTACTAGGTACTGATGGCTTTGGTCGAAGCGACACCCGTGCCAAACTGCGTCACTTCTTCGAAGTGAACCGTTACTGGGTAGTAGTTTCTGCGCTGAGCGCTCTAGCAAAAGACGGCAAAGTGAAAGCGGACGTCGTTGCTGAAGCAATCAGCAAATTTGGTCTTGATCCTAACAAGCCAAACCCAGTTACCTGCTAATTAGCGGATTAATCGGGACTGAGTCGACCATGGGTCGACTCAGTTTGAAAAAGTTTGATGCGTCTTTACGACAAAGGAGATTTCCGTGAGTACTGAAATCATTCGAGTACCGGATATTGGTGGCGCGACTGACGTCGATGTAATCGAAGTTAGCGTGCAAGTTGGCGACATTATTGAAGTTGACCAATCAATTATCGTATTAGAGACTGACAAAGCGTCTATGGACGTTCCGTCTCCACTAGCAGGTAAAGTAACAGCGATCTCTGTAAAAGAGGGTGATACGGTTTCTGAAGGTAGTGAAGTTCTTACTATCGAAGTAGAAGGCGCAGCATCGGCTGAAGCACCTGCTCAAGAAGAAGTTAAAGCAGAAGCAGCACCTGCTCCGGCACCAGCGGCAGAAAAACCTGCAGCGCCAGCTGCTGCAGCGGAACAAACTGTTTCTGTACCAGATATCGGCGGCGCAACAGGCGTTGACGTCATTGAAGTCTGCGTAGCGGAAGGCGACGAAGTGTCTGAAGGTGATTCCATCATCGTTCTTGAAACAGACAAAGCGTCTATGGACATTCCGTCTCCAGTAAGCGGCAAAATTGCTAAGCTACTGATCAAAGAGGGCGACACCGTTTCTGAAGGTGACGACATTCTTGTGATCATGGCGGAAGGTGCTGAAGCGGCCGCTCCAGTTGCTGAGAAAACTGCTTCTGAACCAGCCCCAGCTCCTGAAGCAGCGCCAGCACCTGCTGCTGCACCAGTTGCGGGTGGCGTAGAAGCCGTTAAGGTGCCGGATATCGGTGGCGCAACAGATGTTGACGTAATCGAAGTATCTGTTGCAGAAGGTGATAAGGTTTCTGAAGGTGATTCCATCATCGTTCTAGAAACTGATAAAGCCTCTATGGACATTCCTGCACCAAAATCAGGTACGGTTAAGTCTCTTTCTATTAAAGAAGGCGATAAGGTATCTGAAGGTACGCTGATTCTTGAGCTTGAAGTGGAAGGTTCTGCGCCAGCCGCGGCTCCAGCTCAGCAAGAAGCACCTAAAGCAGCAGCTCCAGCGAAACAAGAAGCACCTAAAGCAGCTGCGCCTGCAGCGGATCAAGGTGCGGTACTTGCGACGCCAAACAAGAAAGTTCACGCCGGCCCAGCGGTTCGTTTGCTAGCACGTGAATTGGGTGTTGATTTGTCTTTGGTTCGTGCCACTGGTCCACGTGGTCGTATCACGAAAGAAGATCTTCACGCTTACGTAAAAGCAGCAGTACAGAAAGCGGCATCTGCTCCAGCAGCATCTACTGCAGCGGTAGCAGAAGGTGCGGGCATTCCTCGTGTACCTGAGATCGATTTCAGCCAGTTCGGTGAAGTTGAAGTAGTTAAGATGAGCAAGATCCAAAAGATCACGTCGTTCAACATGACGCGTTCTTGGTTGAATGTTCCTCACGTAACTCAGTTCGACAAAGCCGACATTACGGATCTAGAAGAATTCCGTAAGAGCTTGAAGCCAGAAATGGAAAAACAAGGTGTGAAACTAACGCCGCTTCCATTCATGATCAAAGCCGTTGCCCAAGCATTGGTTAAGAACCCAGCGTTTAACGTATCTCTACATGCTGATGGCGAAAGCGTTGTGCAGAAGAAGTACGTTCACATCGGTATCGCGGTCGACTCTCCAGTAGGTCTAGTGGTGCCTGTACTACGTGATGTGGATCAGAAATCGGTTGTTCAAATCGCAACTGAAGCGGGCGAGCTAATCAAGAAAGCCTTGGCTAAACAACTTAAGCCTGCTGATATGCAAGGTGGTTGTTTCACTATTTCTAGCCTTGGTGCTATGGGTGGTACTGGCTTTACACCAATCGTTAACACTCCTGAAGTGGGTATCCTTGGTGTATCTAAAGCAGATGTTGAGCCTCGTTGGAACGGTAAAGAGTTTGAGCCACGTACAATGTTGCCATTGTGCTTGTCTTACGATCACCGTGCCGTGAACGGCGCTGATGCAGGTCGCTTCATGACTTACTTGAACGCATTGCTAAGCGACGTACGTCGTCTAACTCTGTAATCAAGTTGTTCTGATTAAGAACCGAAAAGGCAGCCAAATGGCTGCCTTTTTTATTGCTTATCCTCTCTGATTTAATCGCTTATTCCCACGCGAAGCGCGGTCTTACAATACCCATGAAATGGTTTTGTAGGACTTTGCTTTGCGAAGGATATTTTGAAACCTCGCTTCCCCGAACGGAGTCGGGTCGTACGAGCTGTCTCCTGAGAGCGGCTGATGCTCTTCATCGCCGATAGAATTGGGTCGTAAGAGCGAGTTGGATCTTGCAATTATGGGGCGGGTGTCCCGCCCCGACATCCCGCGCAAAGCGCGAAGCGCGAAGCTACAATGCCCACAAATACGGTTGCGCACAGTATGCTAATCTGCAAAGAAATCCATAATCTTGTCTTGTTGCCACATGGCATCTTTATAGCCCAGCTCCATTAAGGCTTTGCAGTATTCTGGCGTAAACAGCAAGTAACTCGCCGCTGAAGAGGCACTACTGCTTTGATTGCCGCTGGCGGTGCGTAAAAGCTTTTGAATATGCCTTGGCAATGTCTCAAGGTGCTCGTTGGCCAGTACGTTAAGGCCTTTTGATGGAGAAATAACCAACGTCTTGCGTAACGGTAATTCTGGTGGACGCTGATCTTGAGGTATTTTTTCTAATAAACGATTGAGGGTTTCGATATGGGTAATATCGTCATCAACGGTATCCAGAAAGGCGCTATTGAAAAGGTGGCCTAGCACCTGAACGATCGAAGGCTGCAGAGCTTCTTCAGTATTGGTGGCTTGGTGCCATTCTATGGCTTGTCTGTTATCACTGACACCAATAATAAATAGCTTTTCAGCGCCCAAGCGAATCGCAGGTTGTATGATGGAACCCAAACGTACCGCGCCATCCCCATAATAGTGTTGGCCTATTTTACGAGCTGGAAAAATCCCCGGAATCGCACTGGAGGCGAGTAAGTGCTCAATCTTAATCGCTTGTTTGATGCCTGCTTTTCGTCCCATCTGCCAATTGTTGATGTCTGGATTGGATGTTTGATAGAAGGTCGTTGAATTACCGTTACTGTAGTCAATCGCCGTGACCGCAAGGGTTTCAATGAGGCGCTGATTCAGGGCAACAGCAACATCATCCAAATTTAAATAGCTCAGCAAAAGGTCTTCTAACGGGCTGTTTGTCATCAAAGATATTTGACGACCTTCGCTTTGACTAAGAAAAATGTTGGCGATACTTCGAGTAATGGATGACGCAATCGGCCAACGACTGACTTGATAGACCTGTTCAGTCGTTAAGTGGCTCCAGATAAAAGCGAGATGTCTAACACCGCGACTAAAACTGGTCGCGCGGGTGGCTAAAAGGGCTGCATTGAGTGCACCGGCAGATGTACCGCATAGAATAGGAAAGGGCAATGAATGGTGATGCGGTAGCAATTTGACCAGTGCTTGTAACACACCAATCTGATACGCGCCACGAGCGCCACCGCCAGAGAGTAATAATGCTGATTTAACTCGATTCATATGCGCTCCTACTAATATATTACAGAAGGCATGTTTAATGTTAGTTCATGAAAGGCTGGTTTGTATTGGTGCACTTGGTAAATAAATGCGTGCTATTGGTGCTTTTATGTAATTGTTTTTGCATATTTTTGTGAACATGGTGGTGGGGGGCAGTGTAGATGTTGCAGCGTTATTATAAATTCAGTTTATGTCTTATTTTTTTCATTGATTCGTGTTCAAGGTAGAGGGATGTGCTTTATAAGGTTGCTTTCATAGAATTATCATCTAATTATCTGATTGATTTTGCCGCTATTTGATAAAAATGCGACGTAATAAGGCAAATGGTACGTTAATTGCTAACTTTTTCTTCAAAAAACCATCAATAAATAAGATGGAAAGCAATAAAATCCATAGAAGGTAAAAACATGTCTCAATTAGCAAGCGATGCAATGGCTTTAAGTGGTAAAGAAAAGCAATGGCTGAAGTGGTTTGGTAGAAATGGGAAGTTAAATCTGGGCTGGAGTTGTTTTCTTAATCGGTATGCTTACCAAGATATTGAAGCCACATTTGAAGGCATTGCCAATACCCGAGTGCGATTATTAACGCAATTTGTTGGTAATGTATGGCAGCGATTAGAGCAAACGGCTCACTCCATAGAAGTCAGCCAACAAGCCAACTTTAATCAATCGCTAGCGCTTTTAGCCCAATCACTTCCCGAAGCATCGGAACTCTTTATTGTGGAAACTAGTGGGCAAGTATATCTCTCCACTGTTGCGGCGCGTTCAGGCGGGCCCCATGGACAACCTAAAGCGCTAGAACGTGCCCGAGAGGGGCGATTTCTGCATGGTCCTTATCCTGACTCCATCACGGATAACCTAGGTGCCACTACCTCTAAATTTCATGATCAAATGACCTTGATGTTTTATCAGCCACTTCAGATTCCAGGTCAGGCGCAATTACAGTGGCTCTGTGCGCGTATTCCCAACGATGTTTTAAGTGATCTCATTCAGCGTGAAGCAGGACATATCTACCATGAATCCGGTGATAATTATCTGTTTATGGTGACATCTAACTTCGATGCTATGATCAAACCAGGTGTTGCTTTAAGCCGCTCTCGCTTTGAAGATGACACCTTCTTTTTAGGTGAGAATCTGAAGCAAGGTGTTTCCACTCCTTTTGGGGTGGTGTCAATTAAGCAGCACACCGAGCTAGAGGTGATGTTTACCGATCCTGCCACAGGTGAGCTGCATCCAGGGGTACGAGAAACAATACGTAATGGTGAAAACCTGTATGTGAAATACCCAGGCTACTCCGACTATCGCCATATTCCGGTGATTGGTAAGGGCGTTACCTTCCAATTAGAAGGTTCAGACGACCGCTGGGGAATGATGTGTGAGGCGGATGTTGAGGAAGTTTACCGTCCACGCTCAATCAAATTTACCACCATGAAATGGTACTGGCTATGTATGCTTTGTACCGTTTTGGCGCAATATGCCTTGTTGAGCACAGGCGTTCTGCCGACTTGGGCTGCTTTAACTCTGTCAATCAGCTTAGCTTTTGTGTTCTCGTTGTTTTTTTCCGTTAAAGGGCCGGCTAAAACTGCACGTCAATTAGGGGGCATGACACGGGTTATCCGTGAGTTAGCCGAAGGGGAGGGCAACCTGACACAAAGAATGGATGTCTCCAAGCTACCGCCCAACGAAGCGGGTGGGCTGGGACGTTGGATGAATAGCTTTGTCGATAACTTGGATCAAATTGTCGGTGAAGTAATCGTTTCCGCCAAACAAGTATCAAAATATACAGCACAAATGGAACACTCTAATAAGGAAGCAGCTGAGGCCGCAGAAAAGGTACAGCGTGTTGCCAATGACTCTCTTGGCTTGGTTCAGAATCAGTCTGAGTATGTGCGCCAAGCGAATGGCACCATTGCTGTCATGAAAGATTCCATGGAGCATGCAGTACAGAGTGCACAGCAGCAATATGTGCTAGTTCGTCAAAGTACGGAAACCATTCGTGATGTGGTGCAGACGTCAGCGAACTCAGTGCATGCATTAAGTAAGCAAGCGGAGAATGTGGGCCAGTTTATTGAGGAAATTACCGATATCACCAGTCAAACCAATCTATTAGCCCTTAATGCTGCCATCGAAGCTGCCAGAGCGGGGGAGTATGGTCGTGGATTCTCGGTCGTGGCAGATGAAGTGCGTGCTTTGGCAACACGTACTGCGAATACAGCGGCAGACATCGGCATAGTGGTGGATGAAATCAAGAAGCAGTCCGATCGTGCGGTGAGCTATATGGAGCAGGGGGTGCAGGATGTAAATAACAGTCTGGACCGCAATGAAGCGGCTTCGAATGACAGTGAGCAGCTTTCTCGTATTGCCGAAGAAATGTTTACCATCATTGAGCAAATTTCTAACAGTAGTCAAAAAAACGGTGATCATGTCATGCAAGTGGCCGCCAGTTCGTTACAGATGGGTAGCAGTATTGAGCAGGTGAAAAGTAACGCTGAACAGGTCAATGCGAAAGTCAGTTCATTATCGCGTTTGGTTGGTTTGTTTAAAGTGAGTGTGGTGCAGCAACCGTGACAATGGAATGCTGGAGTGATGATGAGTTGATCATGGATCAATATAAACTAAGGCAGTTGAAGGTCGGTCTGGTGCCTTTCTATCAACCGATTGTTACGGTCAGCAGGTATCACCAAACTATGTTTTAAATGACCAGGGTGAGTTTGAGGAGGGCGCGCCCTGGCAAGCGCTGAATTGGTCTTGGCGTCCCCACTTTTATGAAGCCTGTTGTACCGATAGTGCCATCGTCTCAGATACTTACCTCGATATTCACAGTGGAAAGCACTGTAAAACCTTGGTGGTACGTTTAGCGACGGAACAAGTTTTATTGCTTGATGTTTACGTCGAGCAGACATGAGTTGTCATCAAAGGTTCGTAAATAGTTGTTTTATTTGGGGGATGCGTTGAAAGTTAACGGATTATCCGTGACTATATAAAATATATATCTTGATAAGGGGCTAAATTTAATATGGCAATTCATCCTCATGCAGGGCAGCTTGCTCCATCCGAAGTTTTAGTGAACGTTCCTAAATTGATGAGCGCATATTACGCGCTGGAGCCTAATGTAGAGATCGAAGCAGAAAAAGTAAGCTTTGGTACATCAGGTCATCGAGGCAATGCATTCGCGAAAAGCTTTAACGAAGCCCATATTCTTGTCATTTGTCAGGCGATCTGTGAATACCGACAAGCGCAAGGTATCAATGGGCCAGTGTATCTTGGTAAAGATACTCATGCGCTTTCAGAGGCGGCTTTTGCTAGTGCATTACAAGTGCTGGTTGCAAACGATGTTCGCGTGCGAATCCAGAAAGGAGATGGTTATACACCAACGCCAGTGATCTCCCATGCTATTCTGACCCACAATCAATCGTCTTCAGACCAAGCCGATGGCATTGTTATCACGCCTTCACACAATCCGCCAGAAGACGGTGGCATCAAATACAACCCACCAAAAGGTGGTCCTGCGGATAAAGACATTACCGATTGGGTGGCTAAACGCGCCAACGAACTTCTTGCTCAAGGTATGCAAGGCGTGAAGGCGGTTTCCCTAGAGGCCGCCCAAGCCAGCGAGTTAGTGGAAGAGTTTGATTACATCGAGCATTACGTCGCAGATCTAGAAAACGTTATCAATATGGCGGCTATTCGAGAGGCCAAGATCCGTATCGGTGTGGACCCGTTGGGTGGTTCAGGCATTGGCTTTTGGCAACCGATTGCTGAACGCTACGGTCTAGACATCGAAGTGGTTAACGATCGAGTGGATCCGACCTTTGCCTTTATGCCATTGGACAAAGACGGCCGTATCCGTATGGATTGTTCGTCCCCTTATGCCATGAACAATCTACTTAAAATCCAAGATCAATTTGATGTGGCGGTCGGCAATGATCCTGACTACGACCGTCATGGTATCGTTTGTCCAGGTTTTGGGTTGATGAACCCAAATGCCTACCTAGCGGTTGCGATTGAATACCTTGCATCACACCGTGACTGGCCGGCGGACATTCAATACGGCAAAACGTTGGTCTCTAGTGCCATGATTGATCGTGTGGTGGCATCGCTGGGCAAAACCCTGTGTGAAGTTCCAGTTGGGTTTAAATGGTACGTGGACGGTTTGTTCGATGGCACCATGGCGTTTGGTGGTGAGGAGAGTGCGGGAGCTTCTTTCCTACGTCGCGATGGTGGCGTTTGGTCAACCGATAAAGATGGCTTTATTTTAGCCTTGTTGGCTGCGGAAATTTTAGCGGTCACCGGTAAAAATCCGGCGCAGTTAGCGGCAGAGCAAGCAAAGCGTTTCGGTCAGCCTTATTACAAGCGCATCGATGTTGCAGCCACGCCTGAACAGAAAGCCATTCTCAGCAAGCTGGAAGCCAGTTCCGTTACAGCAGAGACCCTTGCAGGCGATGCGATCGTCAGTAAGTTGACTCATGCACCGGGTAATGGTGCGGCGATCGGTGGCTTAAAAGTGTCAACCGATAACGGCTGGTTTGCAGCGCGCCCCTCTGGTACTGAGAACGTCTACAAGATCTACCTAGAAAGCTTTGTCTCAGAGGAGCATCTTTCTTTACTTGAGCAAGAAGCCGTTGCGCTGGTCAACAGTGTATTAGCCTAAAGTGACTGGCCTCGCTTAGAGGAGGTTAGTGCACCTCTTCTAAGCGGTTTAGCCATTTGCTTAACGGGAACCCCAGCTGCTGTGACAGCCTGTCACATTCATCCCGTTGCTGCTTAAAGTTCAAGTCGTGTGGTTGATTGGTCGCAAACACCACCCAGTTACCACAGCCGGTATTCAATCCAGTCACGGTATTGAACATTTCTTTTAGAGAGGCTTTCAAATCATGCTGATATTGATGTTCTTCCCAGCAGTTTAGCACCAGCATGCCGCCTTCTTTAATTTGTTTTTTGGCATCTTCCAGAAAGCTATGGGTTGCCACGCGATTATCCATACCAAAATGCTGATAAAGATCGGTAAATAAGATATCAAATTTCTTTGACTTATTATTGGCGGCGAATTCAATCGCATCTTGCGTTACGACATCGATGCGCTTGCTTTTCGGCAGTTTGAAAAACTCTTCGGCAATGGCAACAATTTCCGGCCTTAGCTCAACCGCTGTGACATGAATACCGCTCACCACTTTTGCTAGCGCATGTACCAGCGCACCACCACCGAGACCTAATACACAAGCGCGCTTAGGCGTACGATCCATCAGAGCCAATAACATGGCTTGGGTATATTCATGCTGTAAAACATGCGGATTCTTTATTTGTACACGGCTTTGTTCATCGCCCTCAGCAAAGGAAAGAACGCGGTATTTGCCATCATCAAACACACGGATAACACCAAACTCATCTTGAGTTTCATACAGTAAAGACATGGGATTTTCTCGTAATAAAAGAAAGGCCAGACATTTGTCTGGCCTTTGTCTCAATGATACCGAATTTTTCCCTTAGGCTAAATCGGCTTTGATGTGTTCAAGCAATATTTGTGCAGGGTGCTTAATCTTCGCATCGTCTAAACGTTTGGCCTGGCAGCGGCAAGAATAACCCGTCGCCACCAGTTTATTGTGCAACGCAGGGTCGTTGACCTTGTCTTTCCAAGAGAGGTTATAAATCTCAACGGAAGTGGCCTTGTTGCGTGACTCATGACCATAGGTGCCTGCCATGCCGCAACAACCGACGTTTTCGACTGTCAATTTCAAGCCAAGTAGTTCATACACAGATTGCCAATCTTTGATCGACGGTGCGGCATTGGTCTTCTCGGTGCAATGGGCCATTAAATGGAAGGTCTCATCTTTTTGTGAGATGGCTTGCTTTTGCAAATGCTCTGATTGATTGGCGAGCCATTCTTGCATCAGCTGAACTTTCGGTATCGGTCGGCTGTTGCCAAACGTCTTAGCGTACTCAGCTCGATAGGTAAGCGTCATAGAGGGATCCACACCAATCATTGGCAGCCCGTAAAACGCAAGGTTCTGCAGCATATCCAAGTTTTTCTTGGCGGCTTTCTCAAAGGAGCGCAAGAAGCCATGTACGTGTAATGGCTTGCCGTTTGGCAGGTAGGGTGCTAGATAAGCTTGGAAACCTAAACGACTCAACAACTCCATAATGTCGAGTACCAATTCTGTTTCAAAGTAGCTGGTAAAGGCGTCTTGCACGACGATGACGGCTCGGCGACGGTCTTTTGGGCTGAGGGATTCGATCGCCAATGGTGTTGCCAAACGGATACCACGACGAGACATTTCACGTTTTAGGTTGTAGTTGGACAATTTAGGGCTGTCTTCCATACCGACCACTTTGCTCATAATCTTATTAGTGAGCTTGTTACTCACCAACCAGTTATAGGGCTGTGGGAAAGACGCCATGGTCGGCATCATATATTCTGTTGCACCGACGACATAATCTTTTACGGGTCGTAAATAACGACTGTAGTAAAGCTCCAAGAACTTCGCGCGAAATTCTGGCACGTCGACCTTAATCGGACATTGCCCAACACAGGATTTACACGCCAAGCAGCCCATCATGGATTCATGCACTTCATGTGAAAAATCGTAATCGCCTTTGCGTTTCGCTAGGGTGTTACGCAAGCGTGGGATGAAACTGCCAACAAAAGTACTGTGCTTGGCTTTATAGCTGGCCTTACGCACATCGACGCCTTGCTCGCTCATGCCACGCAGCCATTCGCGCATCAAAGACGCGCGACCTTTTGGCGAATGAACACGTTGACGGGTACCTTTCCAAGAAGGGCACATGGCATCGTGCGGATCAAAGTTAAAACAAGCACCGTTACCGTTACAGTACATACCTTCTTTGAATTGGTCGCGGTTGGTGAGCGGGATTTGACGATCTAACTGACCACGCAGCGGCACTTCATCTATTTTGAGTAGCTCAGCACCTAGTTCAAACGGTGTGGCAATTTTACCTGGGTTGAGTTGATTGCGTGGATCAAAAGCGCCTTTTACTTGCTGGATGCTAGGATAGAGTTCGCCGAAGAAAGAAGGGGCGTATTCGGAGCGTACACCTTTACCGTGCTCACCCCACAAAAGGCCACCGTATTTTTGTGTCAGGGCCACGACCTTATCCGTGATTTCACGAACCATCGGCTCTTGGGATTCGTCTTTTAAATCCAGCGCAGGACGCACGTGTAATACACCAGCATCAACGTGACCGAACATGCCGTAGGCAACACCATAGGAATCTAGTACTTCGCGGAATTCCATAATGTAGTCGGCTAAGTTCTCTGGTGGTACCGCAGTGTCTTCGACAAAAGGTACAGGACGCTTCTCACCCTTGGCGTTGCCTAATAGGCCAACCGATTTCTTTCGCATGCCCCAGATTTTGTTCACATTGGTATGGCCGTTAGCGATGGTGTAACCAAGGGTGCTGCTGTTGGCTTCGTTGCTTAAGGCATCGAGTGCATCGGTGAGCACCTTAACACGCGCAGCGATGTCTTCTTCGCTGTCACCCGTGTATTCCACCAGATTGATGCCTTGAATATCTTCTCCAGCTTGCTCTGGGAAGAATTCAGACACCGAGTTCCAAATAATATCGCCTTTAGCCAAGCCGAGTACTTTAGAGTCAACCGTTTCAATGGAAGTTGGTTTGGCTTCAAGCAGCTCTTTGGCATGGCGTAGAGAGGCCTCAAAGCTGTTGTAGCGAATGTTCACCAGTGTCGCAAATTTCGGGATTTTAAGCAGGTTCACCTTAGCTTCGACGATAAAGCCAAGGGTGCCTTCTGATCCGCACAGAATATTGTTCATATTAAAACGGCCGTCTGCGTCACGAATGTGTGCCAGATCGTAGCCCGTCATACAGCGGTTCAGTTGTGGGAAGGTCGCTGCAATGTCCTTTTGCTTGGTTTTTTCGATGTTATCAATCACTCGGTGGGCATGTGCCGAGTAGTCAGAGCCTTGTTTAATCTGTTCTAGAGCGTCCTCTGAAATCGGAGCTGTGCTGATCATTTCGCCGTCTAGTAACACGGTTTTCAGCTCAAGCACGTGATTACGGGTTTTGCCGTACATGACCGAGCCTTGACCGCTGGCATCGGTATTGACCATGCCGCCTATGGTGGCACGATTGCTGGTGGATAGCTCAGGAGCAAAGAATAGACCATCTGGCTCAATGGCTTTATTGAGTTGGTCTTTGACCACACCGGTCTGGACCCGCGCCCAGCCTTCTTCGATGTTTACTTCCAAGATCTTGTTCATGTGCTTGGAAAGGTCAACCACGAGACCATCAGTGAGCGACTGACCGTTGGTGCCGGTACCGCCACCACGTGGACTGAGGACAATGTCTTGAAATTCGCTGTTATTAGATAAGCGAGTCAGCAGCTGGATGTCTTCAATTGATTTTGGATAAATAACACCTTGAGGAAGAACTTGGTAGATTGAGTTATCGGTCGCAAGCACGACGCGATTGGCATAATCTGGATTGGTGTCCCCCTGAAACCCTGAAGCCTTCAAGCGCTCGATAAAGGCGAGATATTTCGCTTGAACTGGCGAGACTTCAGACAATTTAGGAATCATGTAATATTCTCCGATATTTGCGACCTTATGCGAAAATCATTCTAACAAAGAATGTACGGTTAAAGTTCTTAAATCGATGAAAATTAAGAGAGATAAACATGTTTTATTTTCATAAAGCGACAAAAAATACACTATTTTTGTTAGGCTGCGACGCTTTGAGGGGCAGTTAGATGTACCTAGAGCCGATACACCTTCCGGCCAATAACAGCTCTGACGCGTATGAATTTGTTATCTATCGTGGTGACCTTGAGTGCTCTTCTGCACCGGGCAATAAACAGCACAAGCTGAAGTATCACTTGCAGCAAGCGTTGCAAGAACACAAGTCCATTGCCGCGACATTTGGAGGCCCGCACTCTAATCATGTAGCAGCCTTTGTCGCTCGTTGTGTTGAACTGCAAATCACCCCAATCGTGGTGGTGCGTGGTGAAACGTGGGCCTCATTGACGCCAACCCTAAGACGGGCGGTACAACAAGGCGCTATTCTGTTTCCTAGTTCACGGCTGGATTATCGCTTAGGAATGCAGTCCAAAATTAAAGACGCTATTGATCAATACTATGCTGGCGAGGTGTACTGGGTACCTGAGGGAGGAGCGGGGGCTTTAGGTGTATTGGGCTGTCTAGATTGGGCGAACCATATTTATCAGAAGTTAAACGACTCCAGTTATCATGTCTGCTTAGCCAGTGGTACAGGAGCGACCGCAGCAGGCTTTGCCGCGTCTGACTTTAATAGTGTATCGGTGTTCTCGGCGTTAAAAGGAGCCCACAACCTGGAACAAGATCTGTATTCCCACTGTCTGGCGGCGAATATTGAGGTGACGGCAAAGTTAGAGTGTTTTGATGAATCCCTGCACGGTGGCTTTGGCAAAATGAGTGACGCGTTAATCCACTTTCTACACGACATGTTAGCTCACAACCCCACACTCAGATTGGACCCAGTCTATACTGCTAAGATGGTTTATAAAGTCAATCAACTGCTAGCGCAAGGAAGCTGGCCGCATCGTAAGACTGTTTTTATTCATACTGGCGGGTTACAGGGATGGCGTGGCATGCCAGTAGGGCATTGCCCTTATAATGAAAATGATTGGCTATGATGCTTATTCATGTGCTCTGTAATCATGTGCAATGGCTAAGGCGTACGGTTTCTGATACATTCTAATGCGTATGCGACTGTAAGCTAATTACTTGAATGCATTACAAAATTAATCGCACTTATTGTAAAGGCATAAACTTGCTTTTTACGAACGCAAAATCAGTGATGGGAAAGATTGATTAATGAGTCTGTTTAGACGAATCGGTATTATCGCGCGTTTAGATAAGCCACAGATCTTAGAAACGGTTGAAAACCTAACAAATTTCCTGATCAATCAGGGGGTTGAGCCCGTTTTAGAAGCCGATTTGGCTACCATGATGCCATGCTCTAAAACTTCATCAGCCCCACTGAAAGAGCTAGGGGATCACTGTGATTTAGTCATGGTGGTGGGAGGCGACGGTAGTTTCTTAGGCGCCGCTCGCGCGATCATTGATTACGACATTCCTGTACTGGGGATGAACCGTGGCACACTGGGCTTCCTAACAGACATCTCACCAACCGATTTTGAGCAGGAACTGGAGCCGATTCTTCGTGGAGAATACTTAGAAGAAAAGCGCTTTATGATCGAAGCCAAAATCAAGCGCCAGAATCGACCAAGTGGAGAGGGTATTGCCCTAAATGACTTGGTGCTCCACCCTGGTAAATCGGCTCGTATGATTCGTTTTGATTTGTTTATCGATGATCAATTCGTGATGAATCAAAAATCCGATGGTTTGATTGTCGCGACACCTACAGGCTCTACTGCCTATGCCTTGTCCGCGGGTGGCCCCATTATGCTGCCCAAATTGGATGCGCTAGTATTGGTGCCGATGCACCCACACACATTGAGTAATCGACCTATTGTGATCGATGCCGATGCCAACATTCGTATTGTTGTATGTGAGTCAAATTTGACTTATCCAAGCGTGAGTTGCGACGGACAGTTAAATATTACTGCAGCCCCTGGCGACGAAATTCACATTACTCGACGTAAAGGTGCGATCCGCCTGATTCATCCAAAAGATCATGATTTCTACGACGTCTGTCGAACGAAGCTAGGATGGCAGTCCGGTTACCGCCAATAAGGACTTTATCACTGCTATGCTTTTGATCTATGAATTTGCTATTAATGAGCAGCCCCATGCGTTAAGTAAACTGCTTTGGCAACATCGAATTGGCCACCGCATCGTGCAAGCCAATAATCGTGATCAGCTGTGGATACTCAACCCCGCGGATGCTCAGCAAACTCAGACGTTATTAGAACTGTGGCAGCAAGACCCAAGCCAAGCGCAACAATGGGTTTCTGACGCCCCCCGTCGTGCCATCAACCCTAACTTAGCTGGATGGCACAAATCTCCCATCACCATTACTACCTTGTTGGTCGCGGCTCTGATCGCACTGATCACGGGGTTTGGTGAGAACCTCGAGACTTTGTCTTGGTTTACGATTTCATCGTTTGACATCATTGGTGGCAACCGTATTCAGTTTGAAGCGCTCTCAACCGTGCTTGAAAAAGGTGAGTATTGGCGCTTACTGACCCCAGCCTTTATCCATTTTGGTGCTGCCCATTTAATTTTTAATGCGTTGTGGGTCTGGGAAGTAGGGCGTAAATTGGAGCGCTTAATGGGCTCCTTGGCTTGGTTGGTTTTTGCTCTTTGTGTCGCCATTGCAAGTAATGTTGGCCAATATGTCATTAATGGCTATCCGTTATTTGGTGGCTTATCAGGATTAGTATACGGCCTTATTGCCTTTGCATGGGCCATGCCATGGCTAGTTCGAGGATGGCCAGCCATCATCTCCAAGCCGCTGATGGTATTTTTTGTTATTTGGTTAATACTCGGCTATACCGATGTATTTTCAGTGATTGGCTTAGGAAATATGGCCAATGAAGCGCATTTGTTGGGACTAATTTCAGGTTTAGCGTGCGCTGGTGTGTACAGCGTCATGTGGAAATTATTCAAACGCCGTTAATTTAGCCGATGATTCGGTATGAGTGACTTATGAATTTTAAAGAAATGATCGACAACATGTCGCCTGAAGTATACGGGCGTCTAAAACAAGCCGTAGAGTTGGGAAAATGGCCTAACGGCGTTAAGTTAACGCCTGAGCAGCTCGAGCTCTGTATGCAGGCTGTCATCACTTATGACTATAACTATAAGCCTGAAGACGAACGTGTTGGCTTTATCGATCGTGAAGCACATCTAGGCTGCAGCAGCAAAACAGATACCCTTGAACATGAAACGGTAAAATGGGTAAACAACCCGGACAGTAAGCAATGATCCAAGGCAATCTAAGAAAAATGCCAGCCAAAGTGGTAGATGGCAAGGTGCACTACGAGCTGAAATTAGGCGATCAATTAGTGCCGCTAGCGGATCTCATCGGAGAAAAGGTCGCGCTGAATTTTACCGGTCAAATCCATTGTATCCATTGTGGCCGTGCCAGTAAGAAGTCGTTCAGTCAGGGCTATTGTTATCCTTGCTTTAAAAAGCTGGCGGCTTGCGATACCTGTATTATGAGCCCAGAAAAGTGTCACTACTTCGAAGGGACTTGTCGCGAACCTGAGTGGGGCGACAAATACTGCATGCAAAGTCACTATGTGTATTTATCCAATACCACGGCATTGAAAGTGGGTATTACCCGCGGCGATCAACTGCCGACGCGCTGGATCGATCAAGGCGCGACTCAGGCAAGGGCCATGTTCTTGGTGGAAAATCGACGCATGTCAGGCTTAGTAGAAAGCTTATTCAAATCGGAAGTGGCCGACAAAACCAATTGGCGTAATATGCTCAAGGGCTTAGAAGTCGACATTAACCTTGAAGCAGAACAAGAGCGTCTCATTAACCGTCTTTGGGAAGGCCTAGACGCGCTGCAAAATGAATACGGTCTGCAAGCCATTCAAGAGCTTGGAGCCGATAACGTTAGCCACGAATTTGTCTATCCAGTACTGGAATACCCAAGCAAGATTGCTAGCATCAATGCCGAAAAAACGCCCTTAGTAGAGGGCACTCTAATGGGTATCAAAGGACAATATTGGATCTTAGATACGGGCGTTATCAATCTACGTAAATACACCGGATACGAAGCGGAATTCACGCGATAGGAGCTACTCATGGCAGAGCAAAAGCCGTCAGCAATTTATTTAAAAGATTACACTGTTCCTAATTTTCTCATCGATAAAACGGAATTGACGTTTGATCTAGATGAAACACAAACGATTGTTACCTCCCGTTTGCATGTACGCCGTAACCCAGACAGCTTAGAACAAACTTCGCCACTCGTTTTAGATGGCGGTGAAGACGTTAAGTTAATCGGTGTCGCGATCGATGATTACGCGCTGCCTCAAGAAGAATTCGCCATCAAAGACGACAAGCTGGTCATTACGGCTACGCCGAATGAGTTTGTGTTGACCTGCGAAACCATGATTGAACCGCAGAACAATACTAAGTTAGAAGGCTTATATCGCTCTTCTTCTATGTTCTGCACCCAATGTGAAGCGGAAGGTTTCCGTCACATTACTTATTATCTGGATCGTCCAGATGTAATGTCGATTTTTACCACCACTATTATCGCAGATGAAAGCCGTTACCCTGTCATGCTATCGAATGGTAATGAAATAGAGCGTGGCAAAACAGACGAGGGTAAAACCTTCGTGACTTGGCATGATCCATTTAAAAAGCCGGCTTACTTGTTTGCTCTAGTGGCCGGTAACCTTGAAGTGCTGAACGATACCTTCACTACCATGAGTGGTCGTGATGTGAAGCTGCAAATCTTCACCGAAAAGCACAACATCGATAAAGTGGACTTCGCCATGGACTCTTTGAAACGTTCCATGAAATGGGACGAAGAAGTCTATGGGCGTGAGTATGACCTCGATATCTTTATGATTGTTGCGGTCGATGACTTCAATATGGGGGCGATGGAGAACAAGGGCTTAAATATTTTTAACTCTTCGTGCTTATTGGCTAGCCCAGAAACTACAACCGACGATGCCTATCTGCGTGTTGAAGCCGTTGTTGCACATGAGTACTTCCATAACTGGTCAGGTAACCGTGTCACCTGCCGCGATTGGTTTCAGTTGAGTTTGAAAGAAGGGTTTACCGTTTTTCGTGATCAGTGTTTCTCGGCAGATACCCACTCGGATGTGGTCAAGCGCGTAGAAGATGTATCTTTCTTGAAAACCACGCAGTTTGCCGAAGATGCTGGCCCTATGGCGCACCCCATCCGTCCTGCGTCGTTCATCGAAATCTCCAACTTTTACACCTTGACGATTTATGAGAAAGGCGCCGAAGTCGTGCGCATGATTCATACGCTGCTGGGGGAAGAGGGCTTCCGCAAAGGTTCGGATCTGTACTTTGAACGACACGATGGCCAAGCGGTCACTTGTGATGACTTCGTTCAAGCTATGGAAGACGCTAACGGCGTTGATCTTAGCCAGTTCAAGCGTTGGTACTCTCAAGCCGGTACGCCCCGTCTAACGGTAAGCGATCATTACGATGAGCAGGCGCAAACCTACAGCCTAACCATCCGTCAAGAAACGCCGCCAACACCGAATCAGCCAACCAAGTTGGCGCTCCACATTCCCGTTAAAGTGGGTCTAGTGAGTAACGCCAATGAAGCATTAAGCTTCTCCTTTGCTGGGCAAACTCAAGACGAAGTGGTGCTGCACGTAAACGATGTCGAGCAAACCTTTGTTTTTGAGCATGTCGCGTCTAAGCCAGTGCCATCTTTGCTGCGAGGCTTCTCGGCACCGGTTAAATTGGATTACGACTACTCAACCGAGCAATTGTTGCAGTTGATGTCCGGTGATCCAGATGGTTTCAACCGCTGGAGTGCCTCACAGCAATTAGCGGTCAACGAACTGAATGCATTGATTAAGCAATATCAAAATGGCCAAACGCTAACAGAACAGACCCATTTAGTAGAAGGCTTTAAAGCCTTGTTAGCGGATAAAACCCTTGATCCAGCCATGGTGGCCCTGATCCTTGGTTTACCAAGTCAAGCTTACATGTCTGAACTGGCAGAGAAAATTGACCCGCAAGCGATTAAAGCAGCTCGTGAGCATCTACGTGTTGTGGCAGGTAAAGCCTTGCAAGCTGAATTCAAGCATGTTTATGAAAGCAATACTGTGAGCGAGGCTTATCAAGCCAGTGCCGAACAGATCGCAAAACGCTCTTTGAAAAATGCGGCACTTATGTATTGGGTGGCATCCGGCTCGGATGAAGCTAAAGCGGCTGTGGTTCATCAATACCGCGATGCGGATAACATGACAGATCAGTATGCTGCCTTGTCATGCATTGTACACTTTGAATTATCAGAGGCAGATGAGCTGCTGAATGCCTTCTTCGAGCAATGGCAGCACGAAGCGCTGGTCGTAAACAAATGGTTAATGTTGTCTGCGGCACGTGAGCAAGAAAATGGCTTAGAGCAGATCAAAGCCCTGATGCAGCATCCTAACTTTGATATCAAGAACCCAAACAAGCTTCGTGCCGTGATCGGAGGCTTGGGGCAAAATGTCGACACCTTCCATAATCTGGATGGTAGTGGCTATGCTTTCTTGGCTGATCAAATCATTCTTTTGAACAAACGCAACCCGCAAATCGCGTCACGTCTTTGTACGCCTCTAACGCGCTGGCAGCGAATGGTGCCTGCGTTAGCAGAGAAAATGAAAGGGGAGCTTGAGCGTATCGCGCAAGAAGATCTTTCAAAAGACGTTTACGAGGTGGTTTCTAAAAGCCTTGCCTAATTAATTGAAAAAGCGCTGATCTATCAGCGCTTTTTTTTGAGGTAAAGGTGGTTAACACCAACTACAATTAAGTAATTGTTTTGACTGGTTGAGCAGCTGGAATGGGAGTAATAACAATGAGCAAACCATATCGCTATGTGATACCTGTAGCGCTAGGAACACTTTTATCGGCCTGTAGCCACCAATCAATGCGGGATGATGCTTCTTCGCAATTGACCGCTCAAACTCCAGCGAAAAGCCAATTTATTGCGGCATCGGTAGTCGATACCGCAACGGATTCACTCACGGCGGATCAACTGCATCTCCAAATAGCGCAGAATTTCGAACGAATTTCTAAACTTGCCGTACAACTTGATGAAAAAGAAAAAACGCTATCAGAAATGATGACTGGCAATATCGATGCTAGCACCTTGATGCGTATCCAGCGATTGAGCAATGAGCGCGATGAACTCGAACTGATCTACAACCAGTTACATCAAGACAATGAGCGCCTAACGGCACAGATTCGCGAACAGAAAACTGACGCGCCCGCTATCGCCAAGGTCATGCCAACCACAGATGAGGGCGAACCAAGCGCCGACTTTGTCAAGCTGAATCAAGATTTTCGAACGCTTAACAGTGCCCATTATGCGCTCTCAAAAAACTACCGCGATCTATCGATTGACCACGCGCACCTTAAAAGTCGTATCGATACGCTCAGCGATCAAAATCAAAAATTGTCCCGAGACTACTCAGCGCTAAGTGAAGAAAACCTTATTCTGAATGGCACCTTAACGGATGTTCGAACGCAACATCAGGCGCTATGGGATAAGATTCGCGTACAAACAACCGTAATTGATACCTTACAAAGTGAAAATGCTGTGTTGCAACAGCGTGGCGGCTTACTGTCTGTTGCGGATAATGCTGGCAACGCTCTTCCAGATACCGCGACACTGGCCGCTCAAGTAACTCGATTACAAGCCGAACTGTCCGCCCAAAATTCACTACTGTCTGGCTACCAGAAAGACGTAGCGCAGCTAGAAGCGGCCTTAACGCGACAAGAGCAAGATCTTACCGGTCAACTGAATACCTTAGAAACTCGTTACCAAGAATTAACCCAACGCCACCGTCAGGTTAATTCAGAGTTAACGCAATTGCGTAATGCTCTGCAAGCCCGTGACCAACGCATTGCAACGTTGCAGGATGAGTTTGAAGTGTCCAGTAACGAAAAGGCTGAGCTGTTGGAGCAATTGCAGCAACTGCGCGATCAATACGCCAATTCACAAACGCAAATCGCCAACCTGCAACAACGGGCGTTAATTGAAGCTGAACAGAAGCTGACACTGGAGAATCAGGTTAACAATTTGATTCCCTTTGAAGGGGCTGTGATGTCTCTGCAGCGCCAATTGCAAAGTGAATTGAGTAATGTGCGCTGGACCTTACCCACATCAGCTAATCTAAATGATACCTTTGAGATTCAGCTGTCAGCAGAGGTTACGAATCCTGTACAGGGGCAAACCTATTTTGCTGAGCTGTTTGTTGACAGTGCTTTAAGTATGATGAGCGCCGCGGAAGCTGAATCCACTTTGAATCAAGGCCAATTAAACTTCCGCTGGCGCTTGAGCGGTTTAAATGAGCGTCCCAACGCGACCATGAATGTCTCTGTGACACAAGAAGTAAACTATGACGGCCAGGTTATTCTGCGTAAAATTTACCGAGATACAGAAAGTGTTGAGTTGATCTCCAAAGATTGGCTCAATAAGTATGGATTTTGGGGAGCAGCTATCTTAGGTGGTTTAATTCTTGGCTTTGCCGTCGGTAAGCTTGGTCGTCGAGAACCTGACGGGCGCACATAAGCATTAGATCTGCTCGATAGCGTCATCAATACGCATCTATTCACGTTACTATTACTAAAATTCAACAACTTACATAACTGATTTGTTATAGTAGGCTCGCATTAAATTTTAGAGGTAGTGACAGTGGTCAAGTCTGGTTCGTATGACGTTATCGAAAGTCGTTTAAAAGATAATATCCTAATCTTGGATGGTGGTATGGGTACCATGATCCAAAGTTATAAATTGGAAGAGCAGGATTATCGTGGTGAGCGATTCAGCGACTGGCATAGTGAACTTAAGGGCAACAATGACCTATTGTCGCTAACTCAGCCAAACATCATCAAAGCAATTCATATCGGTTACCTTGAAGCGGGTGCCGACATCATTGAAACCAACACTTTCAACGCCAACTCAATTTCGATGCTCGACTACCATATGGAGTCTTTGAGCTACGAAATTAACTTTGAGTCAGCAAGATTGGCCCGTGAAGCGGCGGATGAAATTACCGCTAAAAACCCAAACAAACCACGCTTTGTAGCCGGTGCAGTGGGTCCGACAAGCCGTACTTGTACGATTTCCCCTGATGTAAACGATCCAGGGTTCCGTAACGTTTCTTTTGATCAACTTGTTGAAGCCTACTTAGTTTCTATTGATGGTCTTGTAAAGGGTGGTGCAGATCTATTATTGATCGAAACCATTTTCGATACCCTGAATGCGAAGGCGGCGATCTTTGCAGCACTTCAATACTTTGAAGAGCACGGCGTGCGTTACCCAATCATGATCTCGGGTACCATTACTGATGCCTCTGGCCGTACTCTTTCTGGTCAAACTACAGAAGCGTTTTGGAACTCAATTTCTCATGCACGTCCGATCTCTGTCGGTTTGAACTGTGCTTTGGGTCCAAAAGACCTGCGTCAGTACATCGAAGAGCTTTCAAATATTGCCGATACGCACGTTTCTGCACACCCCAACGCAGGCTTGCCGAATGCATTTGGTGAATACGACGAAACCCCAGAAGAAATGCTCGAAGAGATCCAAACTTGGGTTGATGCAGGCTTCTTAAATATTATCGGTGGCTGTTGTGGTACCGAGCCACAGCACATTAAAGCGTTCGCCGATGCCTTCTTAGACGCAACGCCACGAATCATTCCTGAGATTCCAAAGGAATGTCGTCTATCAGGTCTTGAACCATTCAACATTAGTGATGAAAGCTTATTTGTGAACGTGGGTGAGCGTACCAACGTGACAGGCTCGGCGATGTTTAAGCGTCTTATTAAAGAAGGCGATTTTGACACAGCACTAGACGTTGCCCGTCAACAGGTTGAGAACGGTGCGCAAATCATCGATATCAACATGGATGAGGGTATGTTGGATTCCGAAGCGGCTATGGAGCGCTTCCTGAAATTGATTGCCTCTGAGCCAGACATTTCTCGTGTACCAATCATGCTGGATTCCTCTAAGTGGGAAATCTTGGAAACGGGTCTGAAGAACATCCAGGGTAAGGGTGTTGTTAACTCGATCAGCTTGAAAGAAGGTGAAGAGAAATTCATCGAACAAGCCAAGCTACTGATGAAGTACGGCGCGGCTGTGATCGTCATGGCGTTTGATGAAGTAGGTCAAGCCGATACTCGCGAGCGTAAGATTGAGATCTGTCGCCGTTCTTACGATGTATTGGTAAACAAAGTCGGTTTCCCTGCAGAAGATATCATTTTCGACCCGAACATCTTTGCCATTGCTACGGGTATTGAAGAGCACAACCGCTACGCATTAGATTTCATCGAAGCGACAGCAGACATTAAGCGTGAACTGCCTTATGCAAAAGTATCCGGCGGTGTATCAAACGTATCCTTCTCGTTCCGTGGTAACAACCCAGTACGTGAAGCCATTCACGCGGTTTTCCTATACCACGCAATCAAGAATGGCATGACAATGGGTATCGTAAATGCTGGTCAGCTGGCTGTTTACGAAGATATCCCACAACGTCTACGTGATGCAGTTGAAGATGCGGTGCTGAACCGTACTCCTGAAGCAACGGATAACCTATTGGCGATTGCTGGTGAATTTGTTGGTACAGGTGAGGCGGCAGAGAAAGAAACGCAAGAATGGCGCAGTCTACCAGTAGGTGAGCGTCTAACGCACGCGCTAGTAAAAGGTATCACTGAGTTCATCGACGATGATACGGAAGAGGCGCGTCAGCAATATGATCGCCCACTTGAAGTAATTGAAGGTCCATTGATGGACGGCATGAGCGTCGTTGGTGATTTATTCGGTTCCGGTAAAATGTTCTTACCTCAGGTAGTAAAATCGGCTCGAGTAATGAAAAAAGCCGTGGCCTACCTAATGCCGTTTATCGAAGAAGAGAAGCTTCGTAATAAGTCTACGGCGTCCTCCAGTGCCGGTAAAGTAATCATGGCAACCGTTAAAGGTGACGTTCACGATATCGGTAAAAACATCGTGGGTGTGGTACTGCAATGTAATAACTTTGAAGTGATCGACTTAGGTGTCATGGTGTCTTCTGAAAAGATTTTGCGTACCGCTAAAGAAGAAAACGCTGACATCATCGGTCTATCAGGGTTGATTACCCCATCATTGGATGAAATGGTACACGTTGCTAAAGAAATGCAGCGTCAAGACTTCCATATCCCGGTGATGATTGGTGGTGCAACCACATCAAAAGCTCACACCGCCGTGAAGATCGAGCAGAACTACAAGAACAACCAAGTGGTTCACGTCACCAATGCTTCGCGAAGTGTTAGCGTGGCAAGCAACTTGTTAACGAAAGATGCTGAGCGCCGTGCGAAATTTATTGCGGAAGTAAAAGACGATTACGAGAAAACTCGTGAACGCTTTAAAGACCGCGCTAAAGCGGGTCGCCGTGTGTCACTAGACAAAGCTCGCCTCAACAAAACGCCAGTAGATTTCTCAGGTATTAAAACTCCTGAAAAGCTTGGTATTACGGTATTTGATACTAGCGATATTGACTTCAATGAAGTGCAAAACTACATCGATTGGACGCCATTCTTCCAAACTTGGGAATTGGCAGGAGCTTATCCACGCATCCTAACGGATGAAATTGTTGGTGAAGAAGCAACTCGTTTGTTTGAAGATGCCAAAGCGATGTTGGCGACGGTTATCGAAGAAAGCTGGTTAGATGCCAAAGCAGTAGTGGGTCTATTTCCAGCCAACCAATTAAACGATGATGACGTTGTTATCTATACTGATGAGTCGCGCACGGAAGAAGTGATGACCTTGAACTTCTTGCGTAACCAAAACGAGCTAAGCGCACCTGGTAAATTCAACCAGTGTTTGTCTGATTTTGTGGCAACAAAAGAACAAGGCAATGATTACATTGGCGCTTTTGCTTGTGCTGCAGGTTTTGGCATCGATGCTATTGTTGAGCGTTACGAAGCGGATCATGATGACTACAACTCAATCATGATCAAAGCCGTGGCCGACCGTTTAGCGGAAGCCACCGCAGAATACTTGCACGAAAAAGTTCGTAAAGAACTTTGGGGCTATGCGCCGGATGAGTCACTCAGCAACGAAGAGCTTATCAAAGAGCGTTACAAAGGCATTCGTCCTGCTCCAGGTTACCCTGCGTGCCCAGATCACACAGAGAAAGATAAATTGTGGGAGCTTCTGGATGTGACGACGAACACTGGCATGCAACTGACAGAAAGTTATGCCATGTTGCCAACAGCTGCCGTGAGTGGTTGGTATTTTGGTAACACAGAAAGTAACTACTTCGGTGTTGGTAAAATTGGCCCAGATCAAGTAGACAGCTATGCAGAGCGTAAAGGCATGTCGAAAGACGATGCGGAACGTTGGTTGGCACCGAACCTAGGATACGACCCTGAGGATGATCGAATCTAATTCGCCCTTCAGCCTACACGTAGGTATTCACCTTAAGATCCCAAGCCAGATGGCTTGGGATCTTTTCATTCAATCTAACCAAGCCAAATGGAATCATGCGCTCCAATCCCTGGAAGCTACCTTAGGGTTCCATACCGGCTCAATGCTCACCCTTCAATTTCAAACCCTACGCGGCGCCCTCAAAACTAAACTTGAGGTCATAGAATCCAGTCCGGCCCATAGTCTCGTATTACAGTCACATTTTCGTCATTTGTTATTTCAACACACAGAGCAGTGGGTTGTACGCTTTCATAAGCAAGAAACACAACATAGCTTGGTCGAATTTCAATATGTTTTGAGTGGACCTTTCGCTGCGCGCGTATGGCAAGAAAAGAAATTAATCGTAAATAATATATTAAATTTATGGCTGGAAAGTTTGAAGCTTCAGTCAGAGAGGTTATAAACATGGCAAAAGCAATCCACGATCCTATAAAACATGCCGAGCGCATGAAGAAAATTAAGCAACACGTAGATAAGCGAATTGCTAAGGCCCAAGAAGAAAAAGGTACCTTTGTTTTGCTGACAGGTAATGGCAAAGGTAAATCCAGCTCCGCCCTTGGTATGGTTGCACGAGCACTAGGTCATGGACTGAAAGTAGGGGTGGTGCAGTTTTTGAAAGGGGAGTGGAATACGGGTGAAATTGATTTCTTCAAATCTCACCCGAACGTTACTTGGCACATCATGGGTTCAGGTTTCACTTGGGAAAGTCAGAATCGCGAACAAGACATCGCCTGCTCCGAGGCAGCTTGGGCACACGCTGAGCAGCTGCTTCAAGATGACAGCTACGATCTAATCGTGCTCGATGAACTAACTTACTTATTGCATTATGAATATTTGGATGCCGATCGAGTTTTAAAAGGATTGATTGAGCGTCCAGAAATGCAGCACTTGGTAGTCACTGGGCGTGGTGCAAGTGACGAACTCATCGAGCTGGCCGATACCGTCAGCGAAATCAAAGAAGTAAAGCATGCCTTTAAACGCGGTATCAAGGCACAAAAAGGCTTGGAGTATTAATTGTAAGAGGGGCGTCCCGCCCCGAAGCAAAAAGTAGCCGAGTCGTACGAGCGGGTTGTACCCCGCGATTGAAGTATCGCTTCCCCGAGCGGAGTCGGGTCGTACGAGCGGGTTGTACCCCGCGATTGAGTTATCGCTTCCCCGAACGGATTCGGGTCGTACGAGCGGGTTGTACCCCGCGATTGAAGCACTGCTTCCCCGGACGGAGCCGGGCCGTACGAGCGGGTTGTACCCCGCGATTGAGTTATCGCTTCCCCGGACGGAGCCGAGCCGTACGATTTGGGCATTATTCTGAATTGCTGGGTTTACTTAAATCCACGCTAACTCCAGCTTCAGCCAAAGTATGACTTAATATCTGGATATTACGCGCCATATCGCGGGATAGGTTTAAAATCAAGATACCAAAGTCGAAGGCGAACTTATCATGAAACTCACCAAAAACATTGTAATCAACTTCTAAAATGACGGTATCACCGTCGGCGTTTGCATAACCGTTTCGTGGTGACAGGGAAATCATAGTGACATAGCCCAAGGCTTGGCCAAAGGTAACCCTGCGAATTAATGATGTGGCCGTTGCGTTGTCTTGGTAATAGCACAACGTGCCAGTAATAATGATGTAAAAGCTGTCGCCTTTATCACCGTCTTCAAATAATACATCACCAGAATCTAGGTGGACTAATTTGCCTCGGTTGACCAAATACTCAATAGCCGAGGGACTGAGTGCGCCAAAGATTGAGCCTGTTTTCAACGTCTCCGCACTAAGATCGTAAGGGCAGTTTATAGTTTTGACTGTATTCATAACAATCACCTCCCTATGTTTCAAGCTTATGCCTGAAGTGGGATTTTAACCATGTGGTTTATTTAGTTTTTCGTAGCAAACCGTAATCATTTTATTCAAATGCTTAACAGTCATGTAGAAACTAAGTAAATCGCCTATTTTTAACGTTTATCGGCATAAGAGTGCGGTTCTTGATACTCAATTATTTCAACGGTGTCGCCAACTTGAATACAACCTTCATTTTCAGCAATCAAATTCACTCCAAAAGTCACGCCTTCGCCATTGATTAAACGAAACTTGGCCAAGGTTTTCAGGGGTTCGCCTTTCTTGCTTCGCTCAGCAGTAACTGGGTCGAGGGTGGTGAAAATGCAGCGCTCACATGGCTTAACATTCTCAAAGATTACGCCCCCAATACGAATACGCTTCCAGCTATCTTCAGCAAAAGGCTGATTTCCAGAAATCACAATATTGGGACGAAAACGGGCCATCTCATTCGTCTGGGGACCGCTACTATTTAATTCTTGCAAAGAAGCTTGGGTTGTCAGCAGGAAAGGGTAGCCATCAGCAAAGGCTACTGGTCGATCTGGACGACGGCTAGTAAAGCGTTCGGACTGCTCACCAAAATAGACCAAGCGCACCGACATCTGTAATAATTCACTAAACCATGTATCGACACTTGCTTCGGTCAATTGCCCCTGAACCTTGTTCTCCCAAATCTCAGTGTCTGCATAGCGACAAGAAAAATTAGCAGGCTGTAACGTGATCCCTTTGGCCTGATCAGGGTGGCTTACGAGTAGCTTGTCTTGAGCGATGTTAGCTTCAATCAACGTCAGTGTTGGATGATTTCTCGCGGTGACAAACATTCCCTGTTCATCAATTAGCATATAGCGTCGGTCGAACTCCAAGCCACTGAGGTTTACTTTAGCACTTTGCAAAGTTACGGCTTTACAAGATTTAAGTGGGTAAATGGCGAGTTCAGAGACGGTAAGTGGCACGTGAAGTCCTTATCTAGAAATTATAATGGCTAGTTTGATGGCTTTATCTCGTTGGCGCAATACTTCGTACGACAAGATTCCATAGGGCAAGCAGTGCTTCAATCACGGGATACAATCGCTCGTACGACCCGGCTCCGTCCGGGGAAGCAGTGCTTCAATCACGGGATACAATCGCTCGTACGACCCGGCTCCGTCCGGGGAAGCAGTGCTTCAGTCGCGGGATACAACCCGCTCGTACGACTCGGCTCCGTCCGGGGAAGCAGTGCTTCAATCGCGGGATACAATCGCTCGTACGACCCGGCTCCGTCCGGGGAAGCAGTGCTTCAGTCGCGGGATACAACCCGCTCATACGACCTGGCTCCGTCCGGGGAGGCAGTGCTTCAGTCGCGGGATACAACCCGCTCGTACGACCCGGCTCCGTCCGGGGAAGCAATGCTTCAATCGCGGGATACATCCCGCTCGTACGACCCGGCTCCGTCCGGGGAAGCAATGCTTCAATCGCGGGATACATCCCGCTCGTACGACCCGGCTCCGTCCGGGAAGAAATACTTAAATTGCCGCCCCTGCAAAGAATTTCATCGGGCCTATAACAAAGCGGCCCCCTGAAATGTTGGAACATCGCAGGAGGCCGGTCTGTCACCTAACTAAAGGCAATGCTATCAGATGTAGTACGACTTCAGTGGAGGGAAGCCGTTAAACTCAACCGCACTGTATGTGGTTGTGTAGGCACCGGTTGACAGCCAGTACAGGCGATCACCGATGGCAAGGTTTAGTGGTAAGCCATACTTGTAATGTTCGTACATGATGTCAGCACTGTCGCAGGTAGGACCCGCGATGATCACTTCTTCAAGTTCACCGGTTTTCTCAACATGAATAGGGTACTTGATCGACTCATCCAGTGTTTCAATAAGACCAGAGAACTTACCTACGTCAGTGAACACCCAACGGTTTAGAGCCGTGTGTGACTTACGTGAAATCAACACCACTTCGCTTACCAAAATGCCGGCATTAGAGATCAAAGAGCGACCAGGCTCTAGGATAATGCGTGGCATATCATCACCGAAGTCTTCCTCAAGGAAACGAGTAATCTCTTCAGCGTAAGTGGCCAAGTCGTTGGTGCGGCTAATGTAGTTCGCCGGGAAACCCCCGCCCATATTGATCATCTTAAGGTGAATGTCATCTTCATGCTTAAGACGTTCGAAAATCACTTTAACGCTGGCAATAGCTGCGTCCCAAGCACCGATATCACGTTGCTGAGAACCGACGTGGAAAGACACACCGTAAGGTTCTAGACCAAGCTCCTTAGCAAGAATCAACAGGTCCATGGCCATGTCAGGGCGGCAGCCGAATTTGCGTGACAGCGGCCAGTCAGCAGATACAGTACCTTCGGTAAGGATACGCACATACACACGCGAGCCAGGTGCTGCTTTTGCAATGTTACGCAGATCTGCTTCAGAGTCTGTAGCGAACATACGCACGCCTTTCTCGTAGAAGTAACGTACGTCTTTCGCTTTCTTAATCGTGTTGCCGTAGCTCACCTGCTCAGGGGTAACACCACCGATCGCTAGCAGCTTGTCTAATTCGTAGCGAGAAGCCACATCAAAGTTCGAACCACGATCACGCAGCATGGTTAAAATCTCTGGCGCTGGGTTGGCCTTGATGGCATAAAAAACATCGGCGGTAGGAAAGCCTTTTGTAAGCTCGGTGTAGGCTTCGTCGATCATTTTCGTATCGATTACAACAAAAGGGGTTTCTTTCGTGTCAGCAACAGCTTTCAAACGGTTGAATTGTTCTGGGGTGTAAAAAGAATGAACATCGATAGACATGGCGCATTGCTCCTTATCTTGAATAAAACATAATCCGAAAAATACGCCTTTACCTCCCTCCATCCTACTTGTAGCTGTTACTTATCCGGCAAATTTTGCCTTAAGCGACTAGCGCAGCAGTTGAAGCGGTGCGGAATATGTTCAGCAACGACGCGAGGCGAAATTTAAGATGCAACGATTGTCGCGTCAAGAAATTTCTTTACTTTTTTTCAGCCAGAAAAAAAGGCCCCGAAGAGCCCTTAATTGTATAGTGTTCTAACTATTATTTCGATGGTTTTGAAAATGAAAAATGGCGGAGCCGGCAATTAATGCTGCAATGAAATAAACTCCTTCAACAGGGTTATTAGTCAGTGCCGTCAATCCAGGCCCTGGGCAATAACCACTTAAGCCCCAGCCAACACCGAACATGGCCGAACCTAGAATAAGATTCTTATCGATATCACGGCGAGTAGGGACGTACCATTTATCGGCTAGCCAAGGTTTGCTGCGACGGTTACGAATCACATAGCCGATCATCCCGACCGTTACAGCGCCACCCATTACAAATACTAAAGAAGGGTTCCAGTCACCAAACAGATCCAAAAAGCCCAGCACTACGGTAGGGTTGGTCATTTCGGAAATCGCCAGCCCCAAACCAAACAGCAGGCCAGTTAGAAAGGTAATTACAGCGTACATAAAGGCCTCTTACTTCGTCACTAATACGGTTAAAATAGCCGTAGTCATAAAAATCACTGTTGCGATCATGGATCGTGGTGATAAGCGGGAAATACCGCATACGCCGTGACCACTGGTACAACCGCTTCCCAGACGTGTGCCATAACCTACTAATAAACCAGAGATAATTAGCAGTAGAGGACTGCGCACTTCAGGAAAAGGAACAGACGGTTGAACCAGAACACCGTAAGCACTACCACCTATGATGAGACCAATTACAAATAGAAAGGGCAAAACACGATCTTTACTGAATAGGGATTGTGCCAAAATACCACTGATACCAACGACTTTACCGGTTAGAAGAAGGTAAGCAGCGGTGGTTAAGCCGATCAGTAAACCGCCGAGCAACGGGAAAATAAATGGTTCCATACAACGAACAACCTTAATTAACTCAAAACTAATTAAGAATAATCTAATATTATTAATTATTCCATATGTAATTAAGGAATAAACGAATCAATCTCAAATTTTTCCTAGACGATCTGCAGGATGACTTACAGAGAACACAAGATGCAGTTTCTACTTCCCAACTCACCTCAGCTGCCCGTAGCTAGCAATCATTACTCTGATTGCTCATACGAAGAGATAGTGAATCTAAATGGCAATCACTGGCGTAAAATCCTCATAATCATTGCAAAGTTATGCAGCAAACAAGATGAGGATTGGCGTATAGTTAGAGATCAATCTATTTGGCGCAGAGCCACATTATTTTTTACAGTTGCCGATTTGCCTTTATGCGACGAATGGCAAGTCATCGTCGGCAAAACCTTTTACAACGATCTACCTATCCCCGCTACAGCAAGAGAAATTAAGGTAGGTCAGCATCAAGCATTCATCGAAAACAAGCGGATTTGGACGCCTTACTTAGACTATCGGCAATTTCCAAACGCACTGATTGATGCGCTAAGAGAAGAATTAGGACGTAATTATGATTAACACTTTGAAAAAACTGTTTTCCAACACCGAAGAAGTGGCAGATCCAATCAGCTACCAACGCGCCGTTGCGGCCTTATTACTCGAAGTGGTGATCGCCGATAATGAGATCCACCCAGACGAAGAGATCGTGGCCAAAGAAGCCATCAAAGCGGTCAGTGATCTAGGAGAAGACGTCGACCAATTGTTTGAAGAGATGAAAGACACCATTCACGATGCCCACGACGCTTATCAATTTACCAAAGTCATTAACGAACAAGCATCGCTTGAGCAAAAATTCGAGCTACTCACCTGCTTATGGCGCGTGGCTTACGCTGATGGCAATATCGATGCCCACGAAGACCATCGCATTCGCAAAATCAGCGAACTGCTGTTTATGCACCACTCAGAGTTTATTCAAGCGAAATTGGCGGCCCAGAAAGAGCTGGAGTAATATATTCGTACGAGCGGGTTGCACCCCGCGATAGAAGCATCGCTTCCCCGGACGGAGCCGGGTCGTACGAGAGATATAACATCGCTCCCCAAAGGAACTGGGCTGTACGAGCGGGTTGCACCCCGCGATAAAAATCATAAATTCTCAAGGAGTGAGTTTTATGCAATATGGAAAAGGATATTCAGCTTTAAGAAAAGGCCGAGTCTACGAGCTCGGCAATATCTACCATTTAGTCTTCTCAACTAGAGAACATGATCCATATCTTTATGACTTCCAAACAGCAAGACTCACCATCAATTCTCTAAAATACTGCGATGATAATGGTTGGTCAGAAACAATCGCCTTTGTTGTCATGCCCGATCATATTCACTGGCTTACAAGAGCTATCGTCCATCCACCCAACTTTTTAGTTTCTTCTGTAAAGAGGCACGTAGCAAAGCAGAGCTGCTTTAAGGTCAAGTGGAATAAAGGCTTCTACGACAGTTTGATTAGAGACGAAGAGCAACTGATAAACACAGCGAGATATATCATTGCTAATCCAAAAAGAGCGGGATTAGTGGAGTCTGTAAAAGATTTTCCTCATTGGGATTGCGTTTACCTTTAGCTCTCCCCGGACGAAGCCGGGTCGTACGAGTAGGTTGTATCCCGCGATTGAAGCATTGCATCCCAGATTGGAAGCAGGTCGTACGAGCGGGTTGTACCCCGCGATAGAAGCATTGCATCCCCGGGCAAAGCCGGGTCGTACGATCAAATGAAATTACTCTGGCGTTTGCTCTTCTTTGGCTTTCTTAACCGCATGGCTCTGGCCGTCGTTCAGGCCTGCCTCACGATCAACGGCCGCTAAAACACCACGTAAAATCCCCAATTCTTGTTTCTCTGGGCGAGAACGGTTGAAGAAGCGCTTAAGCTTATCCAATACCTTACCTGGGTGATTACGTACTACGAAGTTAATGCCGTATAGAGTTTCCTCTAGGTGCTCGTAGAACAAATCCATTTCTTTCTTACGCGGGTACTCTGGTACCGTTTTTTCGTGTGTCTGCTCGTTTTGATGGGCCATCCAGATTTCGTAAGACACGATCTGTACGGCTTGCGAAATGTTCAGTACTGGGTATTCATCATTGGCATCAATGTACACTTGGCGGTGGCACTGAGCGATTTCTTCATTCAGCAAGCCCATGGTCTCACGGCCAAATAAGATCGCAATGTTATGTTCTTTCGCTTCAGGGATCACGGTCTCAGCACATTCACGGGCATTCATGATCGGCAACTGGAAAGTGCGATGACGGGCACTGGTGCCAATCACAAGACTACAGTCGTCAATGGCTTCTTCCAAGGTATTCACAATGGTGGCGTTTTCAAGCAGATCCACCGCACCCGCAGCACGACTGGTGGCCTCTTCAGATGGGTAGTCATTTGGATCAACCAAATAGAGGTTGCTAAGCCCCATGTTTTTCATCGCGCGGGCGATCGCGCCAATATTACCAGGATGGAAAGTATTAATTAGTACAATGCGAATATTGCTGAGCATGAAAATAGTAACTCGTTTACGTTATCGGATTACGGCGTAACAAGGTTTCTAAGTGTGAGCGACTGTTCTGTACTGGCAAAAGTAACCTGATCCAACACAACTCGTTGACGCTCATCGAAGAGAAAACGCTGACAGGCGTGATGATACAGTGAACCTGTCTCTAACACCAATCGGTAGTTGCCCTTAGGGATAAAGTTAGCCGCGAAGGGCTGATTCGCATGCAAATACACCGAGAAGGGCGGTTGGCCATCAAGAGATTGAAACGTCAGCATACTGGCTTCTGGGAGTTGATTTAGGATACGTAGTCGACTATTCCCAGTGGCTTGTCCAATAATCTCACCATGGTTCGGGGCCACGCCCGGCTGACCAAAACAACCGGTTTGTTGGGCCTGTTCAATCGTGCCAAAGCCGAACTTATCCGCCTTCGACCAGCCTGTACTCCCGCCATAACTTAAGGTCAGCCAATCACCATCGGCTTTCAAAATATCAACGTTCTGCAAGGGCGGAATCGTAGATTTAATAGAGGACGATACACTGGGTTCGGTAAACAAGCGAACATCTTCTAAGGTGTAATGTTCACCAAGGCGATACTGAGGGTATAAACCGCTAATATAAGGCTGAGCATCGGAATTGGCGCTTGGCGCAGTTAACGAATGCCAATAGTCGGCACTGTAAATGCCCATGGCAAAGGTGGCCAAATACGTGCTAGCGATAAAAGCAGCTTTGGCCGCATGACGGCGAAATGGTTTGATGCCTTTTGCGGTTGCGGCTGTTTGAGCGCTTTGCCTAGCAGCTTTGTCGTATTGTGACTGAGCATTAGCTGAGGCTTGCTCCGCATTGGGGGCTTCGTAATCAAAGGTTGAGAAATCTGGCTCGGCGTTAGAGCTATTGGCATCCGCCTTGCGCATTTCTTCATACAGCGCATTCATACGACGCTGATGTAAGGTACTACGGGCGTTGCGTAACGCTTCTTCACGGGCGCGATCTTGCTGAACGTTACTGCGCTTCATCTCTTCATAAGCGCGTTGCTGTTCCTTGACGTACTCGCGCTGCTTAGCATCGTTTTCAAACTCGTATCGTTCAAAACCAGAGGTATTCTGAGATGTGGCCCGCTCGCTAAAGTTGTAAGGTTTCCACTCTTGCCCTTGGCTACGCTTAATCGCAGACAAGACGTTTTGATAGGCATCGTGAATGCGTTGAAAATGTTCGGTGGTATCTTGCCCAGGGTTTTTATCTGGGTGATAGCGACGCGCTAAACGACGGTAAGCAGCTTTTGCTTCCTGCTCCGTTGCGTTGGTAGGCAATTCAAGAAGGTTAAAATCGTCGATTAGGCTCATAGGGTCAACTTACGTCAATTTCACAGCATTATGCCTTAATAACGTCTGAGTACAAAGGTATCGAGCGCTTAACCCTTGATTTGTACAGAGGTTTTGCCAAACTAAGCGTTTTTTGACTGATCTAACGGCATGAGTGAGATGGCATGAGCGACACATTGACCCACCTTGATTCCAACGGCAACGCGCATATGGTTGACGTTAGCGAGAAAGACGTAACCAAACGCACGGCCACGGCACGCTCCGTTGTAAAAATGCTGCCAGAAACTCTTAAAAAAGTCATTGAGGGCGGTTTGCCTAAAGGTGACGTATTGGCAACCGTGCGTATTGCTGGCATTCAAGCGGCAAAAAAGACGCCTGACCTGATTCCTTTGTGCCATCCATTAATGCTGACCAAAATCACTCTAGACATCAATGTTCTCGATGACTGCCATATCGAAATCCTTTGTACCTGTGCTCTAAGTGGTAAAACAGGTGTGGAAATGGAAGCGCTAACTGGTGCAAGTGTTGCGGCTTTGACTCTTTACGATATGTGTAAAGCGGTAGACAAAGGCATCGTGATTTGTGAGACCGCGCTGCTGGAAAAACATGGCGGTAAAAGCGGATCTTGGAGTGCTAATCGTGGCTAATCTTAAAGTTGTTTTCTTTGCATCCCTACGCGAAACCATGAAATGCGATGAGCTAGAACTGCCTGTTGAGGGCACGTTAACTGTTCGTCAGCTCAAAGAGAAGCTGGCCGAACAACTGCAACAGCCATTACTGCTTGAAGAAAAAGTCAAAGCCGCCATCGATTTTGACTTTGCCCGTGATGAAGACCTGATCGAGCCTGACAAAGTGCGCGAAGTGGCTTTCTTCCCGCCGGTAACAGGGGGCTAATATGATTTCTGTCCAAGAACAGGACTTTAACGTTCAGGAATTGTACGAATCCTTGTGTGTCGCTCATAAAACCGGCGCGGTCGCTATGTTTGTCGGCCGAGTACGGGACTTTAGCGACGATCCGGCCCAGTCAAGCTTTGTGCTAGAACATTACCCTGGTATGACCGAGCACAACCTCAATAAAATCGTTGCAGAGGCCAACCAGCGTTGGACACTACTGGATGTTAAAGTGGTTCACCGCGTAGGTAAACTATCGGTCGATGATCAAATCGTGTTTGTCGGTGTTTCCTCGGCCCATCGCGCCGAAGCTTTCGCCGCCTGCGATTTTATAATGGATTACCTAAAAAGCCGCGCCGCCTTCTGGAAGAAAGAAATCACCCCAGAAAGAGAAGAGTGGGTGGAAGCCAAGGAAAGCGACGAAGCCAGCCTTGAGCGCTGGAATGACTAAATCAGATTAACTAAAAAGTAGAGACCTATCGTGCCAAAATGGTTACGTTTTTTAATGCCAGGGCGACGAGTGCCGTCCGTCTGGCTTCTTCGCCCCTTATCTCTTATTACCGCCTACCTTTTGGCGGCGAAAGCACCAGAACTACAAGACGCTAACCAACGTATGGTTGCTTATGTTGGCCTGTCGGCTATCTTATTGTGGTGTTTTATTTGGCTGGTGTGGCATCTTAAAGATCGATTAAATAAACGTTGATATCAGCAGCCCACATAACTTAGGGGTTAAGCGTTGGTTATTCTATTTATTCATCAAAACTTTCCAGGTCAATTTCGCGCCATCGCTGAATGGCTCGGTCAACATACTCACCACAAAGTGATTGGACTGGGGGATGAGTGTAATCGAATACTCAACTACACCCCTGATGGCGTCTCCGTACTGGGTTACGCCACACCTCAAGGAGCCGGCACAAAGACTCACGCTTACGTGCAAGATTATGAACGCGATGTTCGTCGCGGCCAGCAAGTTGTTAGGGCGGTGCAGGCCTTAATCGATAAAGGCTTCAAACCAGATGTTGTCATCGCCCACACTGGCTGGGGAGAAGCCTTGTACTTAAAACAGGTATTCCCTGAGATTCGTCTTATTCAATACTGTGAGTTTTACTATCATGCCGAAGGTAAAGACCTAGGCTTTGACCCAGAATTCCCCATCAGCCTAGATAAACAACTGCAAATCCAGTCTCGCAATGCCACCCAGTTGCTGAGCTTAAGCCAAGCCGACTGCGCAGTATCTGCCACAGCCTGGCAGAAGTCGCTTTACCCAGTGGAGTTCCACAACAAAATCCAGGTCCTTCATGAAGGGGTGGATACCAAGCTGATGTGTCCTGATCCGTGCGCTCAATTTATCTGGCAGCAACGGACGTATACGCAACAAGATAAAATCGTTACCTACATTGCTCGCAATCTTGAGCCCTATCGCGGCTTTCATAGCTTTATGCGCAGTTTGCCGCATATTCAGAAACAGCATCCAGATGCGACCATATTCATTGTAGGCGGGGATGACGTCAGTTATGGCGCACAACTCCCAAAAGGCGAGCGTTACCGTGGTCGTTATATTGCCGAGTTAGGGGATAGAGTCGATTGGCGTAAGGTGCACTTTACTGGGCAATTACCTTACAGCCAATATCGCAGCTTATTACAAATCACCAGTGTCCATACCTATTTAACTTACCCGTTTGTGTTGAGCTGGTCACTGTTAGATGCTATGTCCATCGGCTGCACGGTAGTTGCCTCTGCGACACCGCCGGTATTGGAAGTGATAAAAGAGGGTGAAAACGGCCTGTTAGTGGACTTTTTTGCAGCAGAAGGAATCGCCGACAGTATCAGCCAGGTGCTTAAACACCCAGAGCGGTTTAAAACACTGGGGGAGCAAGCAAGACAAACCGTGATTCAACGTTATGACTTAAATACCGTCACACTACCACGTTGGGTGGACTGTATTTTAGAGCAGATCAGATAGAGCTTGATCGGGCTGGGACAGCCCTACAAAAGCATCTCTCTTAAGAGGGAGAGCCTTAAGTGGGAGGGCTATCTTACCCCGAATCAGGTATTGATCGGGCTGGGATAGCCCTCCAACAAAACAGCAGATCTTGTAGGAGGGGTATCCTTACCCCGATAGGATTTTGTTAGAGAAGGTCAACCGTGCTGATCAAACGATCACTAAACTGCACCCACTCTACACCCACCAAGGTATCCACTTCGGTGTATGCGCCTTGCTGGTAGGTCAGGGTAATACTGCCATCGCTCTGCTGGGCAATCGCATATTCAGCATACAAGTGTTGCTGTACGGCCGTATCGGTTCCTTCACCACCATCGAGCAAGTCATTACCATGGCCACCGATCAAAGTATCATCGCCAGCACCACCGTATAGATAGTCATTACCGATCTCAGTGGCTAGCCCTGTTTCACCTAATTCATCGCTAAGGGTGATTTGAAGCTGCCCTTGATCGTCCGTCAGCTTATTTTTGGCTTGCTGAGATTGCGCCAGTACTAAGAATAATTCGCCGGCAGACATGCCATTGGACAAGGCTACGAGCACCTCTGAGATGGCCGCATCCGTCACATCACTTTCTAACCAGAAGCTGCCCAACAAGGTTGAGACTTGCTGTTCTGCAGGCAGAGTGCTAAAGCCTTCGTCTTGCTGTGACAGCCATGCTTGCACGGCAATATTGGCCAACTCTGCAGTGCTAAAGTTAGAAGCGGCAAGACCGCTTAAGTCGCTCGCACTGCTTAGTTCACCAAAGATACTTTGGTAACTGCTGGCAATTATTTGTAAACGATCGCTATCCATTGCTAAGAATGAGTATTCAGCCGTAGCCTGAAGCATCAAACCCGCATTCATCACTACCGCAATGTTATCTTCGCTTAAATCCATACCGAGTGCGTTACCGTCGAGAATCATCGACGCTTGGCTGTACCAATCGCCGCTGAAAGTAAGCGGTTGAACCTCGTCGCCCCAGGCATCGCTAGCGCTAAAGCTCGTCACTATTTCCCCCGCACTGTTCAGGGAGAAGGCGAGTGTGCCTTGAGTCGTCTGGCCGCCTTGCAGCACATCGTTGCCAGTGCCACCGTAAAGCGTATCATGGCCAGTGCCGCCAAAAACGATGTCATCACCACTGTCACCAAATAAGATATCATCGCCACCTTCGGAGCCGATCATATCATCACCACCCCCACCGTGAAGTTCATCGTCGTCTGCACCGAGCTTAATAAACTGAGTACGGCTGTCCCCATGAACATAGTTCTCGCCTGAGCCGCCTGTAATGGTTGCGCTGCCGACTACGTAAGAGAACTCAATGTTGTCTAATTGCAAATGCACGCCAGAGCTGACAGAGCTGGTATCAATCACCACCGCTTCCCGCTGTGTAGTATCCGACGTCCCAGTGATCAGCACAGGGCTACTACCCGTAGAACCTGATCCTGTCAGGGTAACGGAGTTAACCCAAGTGTTACTGCTTGAGGTACTACTTAGGAAGCTACTACCTGCGGTTTGTGCTGTGAGCGAATCGTCATTGGAGCCTGTGTTGCTGATAAGGTTCACCAAGTTCGTAACTTGGTTTTGAGTGCTCGCCGTCGAGTTGGATAAAATCTGTGCGCCCAAACCTGTTGGCAGGCTTAATGTGGTGACCACATTATTTGTATTACTGCCCACGAATTGGAATGGAAGGTCGGCCCCCGTTGATGTGCTATCGGTATCTTCACGATCAGAGGTGGTCGCACTAACGGTCACTTTTTCAACGGTATTGCCTAGATTATCCTGTTCTGTTGTTGTAGATACCGTTGCACCATCTATCTGAGTGGTTGTGGCACTTGAAGACGAGCCGGATGAAGGGCGGCTGCCAACATTCATCGTAATCGTATTGGCGCTGGCAGAATCGACTGTGCCATCATGAACCGTAAAGGTAAAGCTAGCATAACCAGCACCTGTGCCACCGCTTTCTGGTGTAAAAGTAAGCTTCCCAGCGACAAGTTCGGCTTTCGTGACTTCTGCAGGAATATCAGAAAGAGTTAATGCACCGCCGTTAAAGGTTAGTGTGCCTGCTGCAGGCAATGACTCTATCGTAATATGATCAAGCGTATCGCCCGTATCCACATCACTAAAACTAAAATCAGACTCTTGGAAAGTGTAGGTGCTGTTATAGGAAACCGACTTAGTCGCATCCGCAGCGGTCGGAGCATCGTTAACGGCTGCAAGATTAATGGTCAGAGTTGCCGTAGATGATGTATCCCCTCCGGCATCGGTAACGGTGTAAGTGATCGATGCAGCGGTTGTTGAGTTAGTTGTTGGGGTAAAGTCAATCAAACCAATATTGGCAGTGCTTACTTTATCATCGCTCGATAAAGTACCTACACTCGCCATACCTACCGTGCCAGCGGCGCCCGTTGTCGATGGGCTGCCAGTTAGAGCTAATGTACCCCCTGTGATGCCTGTGACGGTGATATAGTCCAGTACATCCGACGCGTTGGTTTCAATAGTGGCCGCCATGCCTGCGGTTGCCAAATCAACCGTCGTATCTTCTGTACCGCTGTAGGTGTTGCTTGCTGCGGTAGGAGTATCGCCGTTTACAACATCAATAGTGGAGGTGATATTGCCATCACTCCAACTATTCGTTCCGCTACCCACATCGGTTACATTGGTGATCGTAAAGACCCTATCGCCCGTGGTAACAGAGCCCAAGGTATTTTGGTACTGCATTCCATTCAGAGCAGTTTGGAAAACTGTATTCGCTGCAGATGCAGCGCTAGGCCCGGTAATCACAACGGTTGCCGTACCTGAACTATTAGTGATGGCATAAGCGACATTCCCTCCTGTCGCGTTAGTGCTCGATACCGTGGTCATCAGATCGACCGTTGAACCATCAATTATAAGTTTTTCGTTACCAGTATCGGTTAGCCCTGAAACGGTAAAGTTGACGCTGGCGATATTCTCACTTTCAATAGCATCAATCGCAGTAGAGGAGAAGACCGATACGGCAGAGCCTGCACCGGCTGCTGTCAAATTGTCGCCCGTTGCGGTGATGGTTGGCGCATCGTTAACATTCGTCAGAGTAACCGTGACACTGCCTGTATCTGTATCAGCGCCATCATTAAACGTGTAGTTAAGCTGAGCGCTATTAGCTGGATCATTGCTGGTATTACGGTAGTGAATCGCTTGCAAGACTTCATTCACTAAAGCCTGAGTAGGGATAGTGCCGTTATTTTGGAACGAAACGGTTACTTGGCCAGCAGTGGACGTGGTGTCAAACGTCGCAATGACATGTCCACCGGCACTAATATCGCTACCTGATACCGTTAAGTTACCGCCCGTTGAAATAGAGAACTCATCGCTACTATCTACGCCACCGTTGCGAACAATCGTTAGAGTCGAGCCAGCGTAGTTGCCACTTCCGCCATTAAGTGCGTCCAGCTCTGCATCTGAGATACTAATATCCGCATCCAATTGAACGGCAGTGGCGTCTTCAGTATAGCTTGGTGTGGCATCTAGATTGGCAATGACTGGAGCGTCATTGACGGCACTGACGGTCACGGTAGACGCAACAGACAAATCACTTGCCGTATTATTATCGTTGCCACTGTCCGTCAGCGATGTGATGGTTACCACCCGATTGCTAGTGCTCGGGGTTTGAGAATTATTCTGATAGCTAATGCCATCAATTAATGTTTGTACATCTGCCGCAGAAAGCGTGCCGCCGCTAAGTGTAACTGTGGCTGTACCGGCACTTACGGCAACAGCGTAACTTAAATTATTGCTCGTACCTGTTTCAGCATTGTCCAATGTAATAGCCGAGCCATCTATATTTAATATTTCATTGCCGGAGTCTGCTGCGTTGGTTACGGTGATGACCATGCCTGAGATGGTTTGTCCAGTATCAGCCGTTGAGGCACTGGCGCCAGTAAATAAAGATTCCGCCGAGCCATCTTCTGTAAATGTTGGATTGCTACCTGTCGCCGTTAAGGTAGGCACTTCATTAACATTGTTGATCGTTACGGCTAGCGTGTTGCTGCTAGTGTTACCTGCATCATCGGTCGCTTGAACGATGATGTTGTGGCTAGTGTTGCTTTCATAGTCAATCTGAGACGTATCTGCAACAGTCACATTCCCGCTATTATCAATGGCAAAGCGCCCGTTAGCAGAATCCGTTAATGTGAAAGTTATTGCACCTGGTGCAGACACAGTGCCTACGCTACTTGAATTGGCTGAGTTCTCATCTACGTCTAATGAACCGCTAGGAGAAGTAGGGGCTTCATTATCCACCGATGCATTGGTGGTGTCGGCAATCGTCGTTTGGTTGCCTGCATTATCGGTCGCCGTGACTGACACATTAAGATTGGTGCTGTCTATGGAACCAGCAACAATAGTATAAGTCGCAGTCCAAGTGCCGCTGCTGTTGCTTGCGGTCACCGCTGAACCACCGCCAAAAGCAGAAAAATCTACTGTAACCGAAGAAATGGTGTCAGAATTATTATCGCCAGTGCCTGTATTATCCCAAGTGGCCGTTACTGTATCTCCGATCTTATAAGTGCCTGCTGTACCGCTGGCACCCGAAATGCTGATATTGCCATCGCTTACAGTTGGTGAGATGCTGTCGACGGTCAGGTTGGAGGTATCTGATACTGGGCTAGCTGTGCCATTTGTATCTGTTGCGGTAACGGTAGCATTAAGGTTGGTTGCATCAATCGCCCCCTCTACGACAGTGTAAGAAGCTTGCCAAATTCCTGAAGATATTTGAGTTGCAGATTCTGTAGAGCTGCCACCAAATGCGGAAAGGTCCATTGCTACTGTGGTGATATCAGCTGGCGTGTTGCCATCTAAACTTGCATTCCATCGTACGGTAATAGTATCGCCAACAATGTAGGCGCCACTGGTACCTGAGCCGGTAGATGTAACGGAAATATTACCGTCTGTTACGGTTGGGCCGGAGGGGGCTACATCAAACACGATAGTATCAAAATATGCATCAACAACGGTGACTTCTGAAGAAGTAATGGTAAATGATTCTATATTAGTAAAACCTAAACTAATTTGTTCTCCATCGCCAGAATCGCTTAGTGAGCTACTGTTTACTGCAACTCCCGTGTTTGGGGTGATAGTAAATATGCGTGATGTGCTGTACCCGTCGCGTATATCAATGATCAAGCTATCTACGTTAACAGGACTATTAAACTGAAAGCTTATGGATGCGCCACTATTTACTGCAACAATATTTCCACTTGTAAGAGTTGTTGTATTAGGGTTAGTACCTGTGATAACCCCTGAGGGTGCGGTAACCGTCATTGTCACGCCTGAGACAGTCTCTACGTATGGCGAGCCTGAGTTATTCATTGTAAAAGTAGCCAAATCATATTGGTAACTTTCAAAGGCTTTGGCTAATCCTGTGGAATACTGTTCAATGACACCAACGCTACGCTCTAGCTCATTATCACCACTAATACCCGTTATATCATCAGAAGCAGCGATATCAGCCCCAGTTAAATCAGCTAAGGCTTGGATAAAGGCTAGGCCATTTTCATCTTCCGCAATGGAACAACCGTATAGAAGAATATCGCCGTCTTCAGACATGGCGGAGCCAATGGTGGCTAGGGCGTTTTGGTATTGTTCTAAGTTGGTGTTATTCAGTGCACTGTTGCCAAGATAAACCGCGCCGTTAGAACCATGGGAAATAACATGAACACCGTCTATATCCTTTCGGCCATCTAAATACTCGGCCATTTTGAGAACACCGTCTTCATTAGAGTCTATAAAGACAATCTCAGCATTGTCATCGAGGCCTGCGATCAAGGTATCGGAATCTGGTACCGAGGCATCGATAAAATATACCTCGTTTGAGGTGCTTAATAAGCCAAGGTAATCATTCATGATTGCATTACTCAGTGCATGCTGACGTGCATTACTGTGGGAGGTAAAGTCGAGTTCCCATGTACCACCTAGCTCACGATGACCGACCAGAGAGCTAGAGGCTTGGACAGGGCGGTTGGTCATATCTGCTAGCAAAAGTACAAATTCACGTCCTAGATCACCTTTCCCTGTTTCACAACCATAAAGCAGGATATCTGCTTCTGTTGACATGGCCTGTGACCAGCTGGCGAGTTGCGCTTGATATTGTCCCAACGTCTGGGCGTTTAATACGCTATTACTAAAAATTAGCTGTCCCGGTGCGCCATGGGTAAGAATATGTAGGGCATCTAGGTTTTGGTATTGGCTAAGTGCCGCAGTGATCTGTGAGATGGCATCGTTATCGGCGTCTAAGAACACGGGCTTAATATACTTAGGAAGATCTTTAATCAGTAGATTCCGATCTGGAACAGTAGGGTCGATAAAGATAAGCTGGGTATAAGCGGTGCACATAAGAAGTCCTTTTAAAATAAAACGAATGCGATGATCTAACAAAATCCTGAGGCCAATACATTATTGGCTGATTTCAACAGAGGCTTAATTTACTCGACCATCTTGGACCTTTACAAGATGGTCGAGTCATTATTAAGTACTAATTTCGGGCAGGGAAAAGCCCATCAATACAGATAATAAATGGAATCACTGTGCTCGGTTGGTATAACCCAAAGGCTTGTGAAGTACCTGCGTCTGCGATTTCTACATAGCCCCCCGTAATACCTCCGCCACCGCCTGAAATGGTGATGTCAACGGCATCGCTAGCCATGGTAGTCGACCCAGTATTTGAGTAGCTGGTCAGGCCACCGATGCCACCAGGGGTTACGCCCCAGTATTTTCCGGTAGGAGCGGATGCGTCGGAGCCTGATCCTGCTTTAACAGTAGCCGTTGCGCTGACTTGGCTGGTACCTCCACCCGCATATTGTGGTTCAAAAACTGCCTTATGATTATGGCTAGGGAGTTGTAGTGTAGTAAGTGTGTGAGTCGCACAGCCAAAATGTAGTCCGATGTCTGTTGATGGCAGCCCTGGACCTGCACCGTATCCTACTGGGGTACGTCCACGTAGGTCAGGTAGGCAGAAAGTCACTCGCCCATCACCTCCCCAATATGTACCTAGCACAGCGAATAGGGTGGTATTCTGCATGATATCTAGCTGTGAACCAAAACAATAAGCCCAGTTGCGTGGCTGATACACTCCTGCAAATTGCAACGTTGTTCCTATATAACCTTCCATTTCATGCCTCCGGTTACATCACTCGTGTTTAACCAATAAAAGTCACAGCAGAACTTTGTCTATTAATTTCGAGATGGGTATAAACCAACCGTACAAATGATAAATGGAATCACAATACTAGGCTGGTATAACCCAAAGGCTTGTGAAGTACCTGCGTCTGCGATTTCTACATAGCCCCCCGTAATACCTCCGCCACCGCCTGAAATGGTGATGTCAACGGCATCGCTAGCCATGGTAGTCGACCCAGTATTTGAGTAGCTGGTCAGGCCACCGATGCCACCAGGGGTTACGCCCCAGTATTTTCCGGTAGGAGCGGATGCGTCGGAGCCGCTACCCGCATTGACTGTGGCTGTTGCTGTAATAGAGGTTCCTGAACCACCTCCGGTTGGGGTAAATGTGGCTTCATGATTATGTTGTGGCATCTCTGTAATATCTAATACATGTTGGTTTGAGCCAAATTTTAGACCAATTTGAGTCGTGTATGATGGTAAGCCTGATCCTTGACCGAATCCTACTGGTGTGCGGCCTTGTAAATCAGGTAGACCAAAACTTGATCGGCCATCCCCCCCCCAGGATGTACCTAAAAGTGAAAACAATGCTGCATTATCTGGAATTGTAACTAGTTGCCCAGCACAGAACGCCCAATTTTGAGGTGCAAAACTTCCCGCAAACTGTAGCGTAGTGCCTAAATAGTAATCGTACATTGATATTCTCCTAATTAAGTTTTTTATCTACTTACTATCTAAGATGGGCTCGCTCATTGCCGCCCATTTTGAATGGATGTGTTATGTAAAGCGTGCTCCGGCAGATAGGTAACAAGTTTGTGCGAAGCGATAACCGTCTAATACGCCATCGTTGTTGGCGATAATATCGAGCCGAATGCTCTCATCACTAAGGGCAACAATAAGGTCTTGCTCAGGGGTAAGGTGTATAACAGTTCCAGGAGAAGCTCCGTAATTGGGCAATTGCGAAGGAGTGGCTTGCAGTAGCTGAGCATGACCTTGTCCCATTTGCAAACGAGCACCTCCATGTTGTGGATTTCCAGCTCTAACTTGGTTACACAATTGGCTTGCAGTGATCTGCTGCCAGTTGATATTGAGGTCCACTTCTGTAACTCTTGGTGCGGTATGCAAACACTCGCCAAGCTGCTGTTGCTTTTGCAATCGCCCGTATTGATCAAGCTGCTCAAAAATGCCTTTTAGAAGGTCTGGGATTGCTTGAATTAAGTTACTAAATAAACGATGGGCGGTATCGTAGGGGCCAATATTAATGACTTGCTGGGCTACGATGGCGCCTTGATCAAGCTCTTCTGTAAGTTGATGGGCGGTCAGCGCGGATAAAGTTTCGCCGTTACGTATTTGCCAGTAAACAGGGTCAGCCCCACGATAGTTTGGCAATGGGGAACCATGGAAATTAAGAGTACCGTATTCTGGTATACTAGCAATCTGCATAGGGATTTTTTCGCGGCAACAAAAAACAATAGATAATTGACTATTCCAAGCATTTAGCGCAGTCATCGGTGTGTCGATGTCATTTATCAGGCTGTACTGAAAAGCGATATTGGCTTGCTTAAATTGTTCTGCTATTGAAGCTTTTTCTTGATCCCATGCGCCATAAAATAGAACACCTGCTAGCTTATTAAGCTGCGCTAAATAACTGATGAGCCCAAAAGACGAAGAAGGACTCGAAGTAATGACGGTAATGCGTAAATTGTCCGTTACATTCATTGCTAAATCCTTAAGCAACTGTCGGTAAAAATCCCGGTGAGCCCGATAACTTATAGTAGAACTTCAGCCTATCGCCACTTTTGACGAGTAAATCATCTGGTTCTGCAACCTGTGGAACAAAGTCGATACATACCGACATATCGCACAAAGGATGAGTAATACCTGATTCGTACTCATGGATTTTCTCTTGACCAAATGTGGTAGCGGTAACCGTGAGTAGAAGGCTGGTTTTATCAATCCCATCTACTCCTTTGGGAATTTGAACTTGGTTACATTCAATGAGTTCCATTCCTTTCCCAAGGGGGATTACAGTAAGTTTGCGCAGGGATTCAAGTGTCAGAGAAAACACTTCACCAAGATGGGTTCGTTCACTCTGAATAATTGGATCAACCAAGCTAGAATGAGTCCGTTTCTTGTCTTTCCATTGGTCGGCAAACTCTCTTTGTCCAATATTCAGGCAAGCCGTCACCGCAATTTTTTCAGGTAACATGATGGCGTCAGCTGCAAGGTATGGAGCTAGGTGGCGCGCAAAAGCAAGATGCCCTTCCCTTGTAAAGCCATGTTGTAACGCCTCCATGACAAGAACATCTATTGAGTGATCTGGCTGGTAATCCATCACATCACAACAGAGCACTTCGTGGATGTAATCTGAAATATCAAGGTCAGAAATCAAGTTGCTAAGTGCTTTGATGGCACCAGGTTGGATATCAATTAAGGTGATTTTTAATTGATGACGTGCGGTATCACTCGCGGCATAGTGGCTGATCAATGGCAATAATAGTGGCGCAAAAGGGCCACAGGCAGGGTAAACAATGTGTATTTTGTGGTTATCTTGCTTGCTTTCTAGTGCTTGGTGTACGCCACGTATAAAAGCCTGAACACGATAGATATCTTGGAAAGTGTGCAGTGCATGCTCTACGGACATCACTAAGCCAGTAGCATTTATGTAAGAGCTGACTTGTTCTGCTTCAGTCAATTCAGCTTTTTTGAAGCTGGACAGCAAGTTTTCATAGGCTGTGGAAAATAGTTCCACTAATTCTTCGTGAGCCCGCGGCGCTTCAAGCATCTTCGCCACAAGGTTACTTAACGAAAATTGAAGTGCTAGTCGAGCTTGGTTTTCAGGCAGTTGATTGAGTAGGCCATCTAGTTGGTTGCGTAGATGCTGGTTGCAGATCTCTTGAAGTTTGGGGTCCACAAAAGAAACTGGTGACGAATATTGATTTCTTAGCGTCATTTATATTCCGTTATATATTCTATCAATCTTAATAAGTTTAGCCTTAATTAAATTGTAGCTAGCCACCTATTATTAATTAAAAATCTAATTTTAACTCTTCGACAGTACCATTATTTATTGAAAGGTACATGTATTTAATTGACTATTTAAATATATTTTTATTTGTATTTTATTATCCCTTAATGGTTTTGTAATGATGAGCCAATGCAAGTGCCGTTTCACTGCCAAGACATTCTAACTGTGCAATAACTTGGCTAACATTGTTATCGTCAACATTGGCACAGCCATATTTATGATCACTAATCTTTGTTTGGTAGCCCGAGTTTGAAAACAACGCCCTTAGCCAATCGTTCACAACACAGTCAATCACGAGGTGTACTCGGTTAATATCACTGCCATTAAACACTTGATGAGGGTAGTTGGCGTTCATATACCAACATTCTCCTTCGCCAAAATGGATTGACTGATCATTGATATTGAACTCAACAGCAGGGTGGGTTTGTATGGGGATATGTAAACGCGCGCAGCCGTCTTCAAAGCGCAGATCCAGATCAGTATGGCGTCGTATCTCCTGTCTCGCCTGAAGCGACATTAGCCTTGCCGATACAATGGTGCATTGAAAGCTAGCCAGAACTTCTTTTAAATAAGAACTTTGTTCAAGATAAGGTGTGTTTTTATAGTACGCTGGATTGGTTTCAACGACGTTCGCATTGTCTATCCGTCCATCCACGGACCTAAGAGGCAAAGACGCCCAACCGCCGTCATGTACATGTCGATTAATGTGCTCTATCCAAAGTTGCTGTTGCTGCATCCATAAGTCTTGTTTTAAACGCTGGATGTCAAAGGTTAGTGGCAGTTTATGAAAAGCGTCGGTCATGGTTTTTTGTAACCTATTATCGGTTAGCCCTCTCTAAAACTCTGTTCTGCAATAGGGTGTCATATTCAAGTACTGCACGACTCTAGGTAACTTTCCGCGATTAGGGCTGCTGCCATGGGGCAGAGCATAATGCCAAATAATAAGGTCACCCGCTTGGGCAGCAATCGGTGTGACATTGAAATCACTCCAGTTTTGCTGTTGTGGGTCTTGCCCCTCCGGTAGCTGTTGTACCCAAGCGTCAAACTCCCTATGAAAACCCGGTACGCAACAAAAAGCCCCTTGATTCTCAGCAGTGTCGGTTAGATAAATCAGCCCTTGTGTAGCAAAGGGTAATGGCGCTTCGAATGCTTTGATATCCCAATGCATGGCCGGGCCGGGGAAATACCAAGATTTCGTCTCTGGTGGATTAAAGCTGACTCTGTCATAGGATGGCGATAGATCACTGGTTTGCCAAAGCTGGGCAAAGATATCTTTAATATTTTGCTTATGGCGTATGTGCTCTTGAGAAGGGCTGTCAAACAACTGAACCATGATTTGGTGTTGTGGTGTTGTGGTGTTGTGGTGTCGTGTGCTGATACCAGGATTCTGGGTCTGTTAGAGACAGTTGCATATGATGGCAAATGTCTTCCAACAAGGCTTGGCATTCTTTCTCCGTTATGACCTTGGGGATGACCAAGTAGCCATTTTGCCGCCAAAAGCTTAGCTGTTCCTTAGTTAGAGGCGATGGGATGCTAGCGTTTTTGGATGTATTGGCGTCAAAGTAGCGGGCGACACATTCTTGGAGTTGCTGGCTTTGTTGCTCTGTGATGTGGCCTTGGTTGTGTTCAAGTATGCTTTGTCCCCATTGTTGTGGCGTTTGGCTGCAATAAAGGGATTGTATGGCGCGTTCTAGTCCCAGCTTCAGAATATCGAAAACCTTTATATCCAACGCCCATTCTTGTTGCTGAATATGGGGCGGCAATTTGTTGTGTCGCTGTTGATTGTGCTTGTGCCAGATTCGATTGAGGTAAGGTAGGTTCAGCAGGTCTTGATTACTCGCCGCAGGCAGAGACTGCTCTGCAAACGAAGCCAGTGATTCAAACTCAAATTTGAACGTTGGATGAACACCAAATTCATAACAGCAGTAAAGTGTAGAGTCTGGTTTAGGATAGGCTTTTCGTATTCTATATGGCAAGTTTAAAGAACATTGGTTCTCACTCAGTATATGTTTGCTGTATACGGTAATATCGGTCGTAAATTTTAAATCTGATGACGCATCAATTGGGTAGTTTGGAATGACGAGTGCTTGCTGAATGGACGGTTCTGTTTGTTGGCTTAATTGGTGCGCAGATTCATGGTCCAAGGTAAACACATTACCCAAATATGTAGTGCCATTTCGCTGTGTTAGCCAAGCGTCTATGCGAATGGATTCAGGCACTAAGCAGCCATCTTCTGCAAGCCAAGGGCTGAGATGAGCAAAAATAGACACTTGAGGCTCTTGGTCTAACATTGCCTTCATCGTTTCAGAAATAATAATGTCGAATGTCTGTTCCGGTTGTGGCTGCCATTGCAGTATATCAACGCATTCGACGGCTTTAATATGATCGTTTACGTTAAGTAGGTGCAGTACTTTTTGTAATGCGTCCAAGGATTCTTGGTGGATGTCCAGCAGAGTGACTTGAACACTAGAGGCAGCGAAGTTAGGCAGTAGTGGCAGCAAAAGGAGACCAAATGGCCCTGTACCCGCATAGAGAATGTTAATATTTTCCTTATGGGCTAATTGATCAAGAATCGCTTGGTTTACACCGCGCAGAAATACCTGAGTTCTCATAAACTCCTCTGCACATTGAGCCGCTGTAATCATGGAAACAGCTTTACCTTGGGTTGTGGATGAGAACTTATCGTCGACAAATATGTCTGGATGAATATTTAAACTCGTGACTTCGCATAAAATGCTGACAAGGCGATCAATATTGGGCTTATTTGCATTCAATTCCTCATCTGAAGCGTCTAGTATCTGGCGGGTAATTTTCTGAAATTGTGAACGCATAGGGATTTCCATTCCTCGTTTATCCACAGAGTCGCTTCATAATAGATACGCAAAGGCCTTCGTTGCAATACACTCTCTTATCTAAGGATATTCATGGGATGGAACATCGGATGGAAGTAACACGTAAAAAGGCGAGCCAAGCCGAGTTAGCTAGCCTAATGACATCTCTGCTACAGGTTGCTAATGATGGCGAAGCGGATCAGATCTGCCGTGGGTTGGTTGAATATTGGGTTATGCATTCGTTGTTCGAGAAGAAAGATGGCGTAGCGAATCAGAGTCAATATGCGTCATCTGGACTGATCTTATCCCCAGAATTGGCGGCAACTTGTGCTTTTGGTTGGCTGCGAACTCGGCGTTATTTACTGGCTCTCAATCAGGTTGTATCTGAGTTATTAAAGGATAGAACCAATGGTATGCCGATACGGGTGCTATACCCCGGTTGCGGTCCATATGGCATATTAGCATTACCCCTACTAACACTATTCTCTCCCGAACAATTACAGGTGCATGTGATTGACTACCATGAGACATCGATAGATTCGGTTAAGCAACTTGCAAATGTGTTTGGCTTTTCTAATCGCATCCAATGTACCGTGGGTGATGCGTTAGATTATCGTGTCCAAGAAGATACTAAACCTGATGTGATTGTCTCGGAGTTGCTGTTAGCTGGGTTAGAAAAGGAAGGCCATGTCGCAATCAATGAACATTTACTACGACAAGCACCGAACGCCATTCTGATTCCAGAGCAGATTAACTTATCGCTCTATTTTGCTGACCCTCAAATCGAGTTTGCTAAAAAAACTGCCAGAGAACACAGGTGTTACGTTGGACGGGCGTTTTCAATGAACCGAGAGAGCTTATTAGCTGCCGATACGCTGACTGATGAAATATCGGGTGAAACACTGAATGTCCCACAAGGATTAGATAACGCTTACCAGTCTTTTTTGTTTACCAAGATCATTCTATGTCAGGGAATCACTGTGAATGAATATGAGAGTGGTTTAACGACGCCTATTTTGTATCCTTTACCTAAAGGGTTTCAGTTCGCTAAATCGTTGCAGTTTTCTTATCGCAAAGGTGCTAACCCTAGATTGCTCTGTAATTTGAACGGCTTGCTTCCCCGATAGAATCGGGTCGTACATGTTTCCCCGAACGGAGTCGGGGCGTACGAGCGGGTTGTACCCCGCGATGGAGAATTTTCTTCCCCGAACGGAGTCGGGGCGTACGAGCGGGTTGTACCCCGCGATGGAAAATTTTCTTCCCCGGACAAAGCCGGGTCGTACGAGCCATCTCCCGATGACGATTAACTTGGCCTTAGGGATTTCTTCCGACCACTAGCATGGCGCTCACGGTATTCAGTATCAATGTATCGATCGGTAGTGGCCATGCTGGCGTGGCCGGCGTCTTCACGAACGTGCTCTTTTGGACGCACTTTGACATCTTCTGAAATGCCGGTGTGGCGCAACCAGTGGACGGTGGCGACACGTAGGTCGTCGGCGTCGGATTTAAGTCCGTCGTCGCACATGCGGTAGTAGGCTTGGTCGAAGCAATGCTGAACGATATTGCGCACTTGGCGCGAGCTGGTCATGGCGCCTTGGCCGCGTGTTTTGGGAATGAGAGAGGTTTGCTCGGCCACAGTCGGTAAATCCGGCAGCTGGCGGAAACGGCGGTAACGCTTCAAAGCACTCAGCATTTCATCAGACACACTCACCAAACGCTCTTTGTTACCTTTCGAAAGCACCTTAAACCACCAGTTGCCATCGGTGTCTTTGATAAAGTCGCCCATAATCGGTGCTGAGCGCTCATCCGCGACCAATTCAGAAATACGCAGATACATGCCGAGTAGGGCGTTCATAATGAAAAGCGTTCGCTCATGGGTCGCCGGATCTTCTTCCGCCATTAATTCGGCGGTTTCAATCACATAATCCCATTGCAGGTTGGAAATGCGGCGCACTTGGCGACGAGTCACTTCTTTCTTAACAAACTTACTTTTCTGGCGAATCAGCGCCACTGGGTTTTGCTGTACCGCCTCCTCTTGCATTAAGAAGCCATAGTAGGAGGATAAGATCGAAAAAGTCGCCCGAATCGCCGCTTGTGATAAGTTGTAATGCTGCGACAAAGGCACTTGGCCGTTACGAAAATCCAATTTAGAGACATGGGCGACAAAGGGGCGCCACTCTTCATTCGGCACCCGCTCACCCATTTTGTTTTTAAAGCGTGCCACGTTCTTGGTGCCAATCCAGTCTTCCGGAGGCGTGTTACAGAAGTGAATAAAGTCTTCGATCTGATCGCGACGCAAGGCTAAGGCAGGAGATTCCACCACAAACCATGACCACAACAAAAGGCGTTCCACTTCACGACGATAGGAGTTAAAAGTCGCTTGAGAACCGTTGTAGCTGTAAATGAAACATAAAGCCAGCTGCAGATCGCGCTGGTAATCCACCTTGCTTAATTGCGGAATGTCATTCTGCAATGGCGCCAGAATGCCATGAAACTGAGTAAAGGGATTAGGTAAGTGCTCTAAGTTATCAATCAATGGAAGTGGTGTTGCCATGCGCATCATTCTTCGTCGTTTGTTCGTTTAAGCATTCTAGCACGATTTGGAAAAATGATTGTATAACAGCTATTTAGACCAAAACAAAAAGGCCAGCAAAGCTGGCCTTTTAAATACTATCTGAGTCAGTATTACTCAGTAATACTTTCAAACAACTCAAAGTAGGTTGGGAAGGTCTTAGACGTACAACCTGGGTCGTTGATCGTTACAGGAGTGTCTGAGAACGCCACCAAAGAGAAACACATGGCGATACGGTGATCGTTGTAAGTATCGATCGCGGCATGCTGCAGGCTCTCAACGGGTGTTACGGTAATGAAGTCTTCACCTTCTACGACATCGGCACCTAGCTTTTTCAGCTCAGTCGCCATCGCGTAAAGACGATCGGTTTCTTTTACACGCCAATTGTAGATGTTGCGAATGGTGGTTGGACCTTGCGCAAACAAAGCAGTCGTGGCGATGGTCATGGCCGCATCAGGGATGTGGTTCATGTCCATATCGATACCATTTAGCTCGCCACGTTCAGCTTCGATCCAAGTCGGGCCGTAAGTGATTTTAGCGCCCATTTTAGCCAGCACATCAGCAAACTTGACGTCGCCTTGCACGCTGTCAGAACCGACACCATGTACCTTGATTTTACCGCCAGCAATCGCCGCTGCCGCCAAGAAGTAAGAAGCAGAGGAGGCATCGCCTTCAACCATGATTTCACCTGGGCTTTGGTAAGTCTGATTGCCCTTGATCACAAACGCTTGGTAATTCTGGTTCTCAACTTCTACACCAAACTGCTTCATGACATGCAATGTAATATCGATGTACGGCTTGGACACCAATTCACCGTCTACTTTAATGGTGAGATCGCCTTTGGCCAGCGGAGCACTCATCAACAGCGCCGTTAGAAACTGGCTGGAAATGTTACCCTTGATAGACACTTCACCACCTTGAATGCCATTCGCATTAATCAAGAGTGGCGGGTAATCTTTGTTGCCTTGGTATTGTACATCCACACCCAGCTCGACCAGCGCGTCAACAAGATCGCCAATTGGGCGTTCGTGCATGCGCGGTTCACCGTGCAAATGGTAAGAGCCTGTACCCAAGCACAATGCCGCCGCCAACGGGCGCATTGCAGTGCCAGCATTACCAAGAAATAGGTCGGCATTCTCGACATTGATCGGTCCGCCAAGGCCCTCAAGCACACAGGTGCGACCTTGATCTTGAAGTTCATATTTAACACCCATGGTTTTAAGGGCGTTGAGCATATGACGAATATCGTCGCTGTCTAAAAGGTTGGTAATTTTAGTCGTACCTTTAGCAAGCGTTGCTAAAAGCAAAATGCGGTTGGATAAGCTTTTCGAGCCAGGGATTTGAATTTCGCCGTCAGCGCTTTGAAGAGGACCTAGAGTAATGGAATTCATCGACTTTTCCGTATATACACTATCATTCCTGTTGGGAAGGATAGGTTCGTTATTTTCTTACATTTTAAGCGTACCATACGTTTAGTCAAAGGGAACTGCAACAGTTTTACAGGTGGATCGTCAATATCGCTCAATAATTAAGCAACCCCCTGATTCCCTTACGTTTACGAGGGTTGTGATTGCGTAAAGATTGGTAAGCGTACCCTTACCAATAATGAGTACAACAAGTAATATTTGTTCGTCGAAGAGCGAGTGCTTCTTCTACATATAGTTTCCAGTATCACTGTGTTGAGTAAAATAAGGAGCAGGCTAGTGAAACAATTATTGGGTGCAAAAATTTGTGCATTAACGCTTGGAGCAATGTTGCTTTCACCAGTGACTTTCGCCCTTGAAGCCCCCACTGGCCGTGTCATCTTAACGGTGTCTGGCAATATTACTGAGACCAACAGTGCTCAAGGCGCGCAATTTGACCGTGACATGCTGCTGGCTCTAGGGGTTGACGAAATGGTGACCGAGACACCTTGGACTGAGGGCATCAACACTTTCAGCGGACCAAGACTGTCGGCACTGCTAAGCGCCGTTGGTGCAGCAGCGACAAGCAACTTGTCAGTGACTGCGCTGAACGATTACAGTGCCAATGTGCCTGCGAAAGATGCCTATGATCATAATATTATGTTAGCAATGGATATGAACGGTGATCGCATGTCGGTGCGAGATAAGGGTCCAATCTTTGTTCTATACCCCTTTGCAGAAGACCCCTCTCTTAACAACGAAGTGATCCATAATCGTTCGGTTTGGCAGGTTAAATCCATCACCGTCGAATGAGAATAGGGCATGCAGTCAGTTCTGAAGTTTAAATACGGACGTTTTTTAGGTGTACTAGTCGCGACAGCGGCCATCTTTTTGGTGACCGTTGCGCTTCTTTATGTACAACTTTTGGAACGACAAGAGGCATTACTGTCTGCAGCTGAAGAGGACGCTCTATGGGCTTCCTATCAATTAGACCGAGAAGCGTTAAAATTCCGCAACTCGGTCCGCTTACTCGTAGATTCGAATAGCGCACAGCAACATGATCGCCTTGACGAAGCTCAGCTGCGCTTCGATATCCTCTATAGCCGCTTAAATATTATTTCGGCGGGCCAACTTAAAGACCTGTTTAACGAATTACCCGAAGCCGATACTATGCGGCGCTCGATTCGTCAGCACTTGGACGTTATTGATGGGCTATTATTTGTCGATAATCCAAACATGATCGATAAGAGCAAGATTTCCGATCATGTCGAATCCATTTTACAAGTCACTGAGTCCGTTGTGTTTAACGCGCTTGAACGCCGTTCTGCGGAAAAAGTCCATGAGCGCAATCAGATGGCGCTTCTGTATCGCTATTTGGGTCTGCTGGTGAGTCTACTGACACTTGTCATGTTGGTCATCATTGGCATGCTGTTCCGACAAGTGCTGTTCAGCGTCCGCTCTTACAATCAAACCAAGCAATTGGCGATTGAATTACAACGCACCGCTGAAGCGGCGCAGCAAGCGACTCGTGCTAAGTCCGACTTTCTAGCCACCATGAGTCATGAAATACGCACTCCCATGAATGCCATCTTGGGCATGTCGCACTTGGTGTTAGATTCGGACTTACAACCTAAGCAGCGCAATTACATCACCAAGATCCAAAGCTCCGCGAATAACCTGCTGCTGATCATTAATGACATCCTCGATTTTTCTAAGGTGGAATCGGGCAAACTGCAACTCGAATCAGCGCCGTATTTACTCGACGATGTGCTGGAGTACGTGTATCAAATCTGTCGCAATACGGCCGAGGGCAAAGGCTTACGTTTGACGGTGGTGAGGGATTTCAATATCCCTGACACTCTTATCGGCGATGCAACACGAGTCAAGCAAGTACTGGTTAACATTATCGGCAATGCGGTGAAGTTTACTCATCAGGGTGAAGTGGAACTGCACGTATGCATGCAAGCGGACACATTACGATTTCGTTTCACAGACACAGGAATTGGCATTTCTTCGGAAAGTGACATTTTTGAAGGCTTTAGCCAAGCGGATACCAGTACCACACGCCTGTATGGTGGCACCGGCCTTGGCTTAGGCATCTCGAAGCGTTTAGTCGACTTAATGGGAGGCGAGATTTATTTCGACAGTGAACTCGGTCAAGGCTCGACATTCGTTGTCGAAATACCTCTTCAAAATGATGAACCAAGTACCACGACTAATTGTAGCAACGAGCTGTGCGTGTTGATGACGGATGAGTTAATGATACGCCAACTTGCCAACCTAAACATTACGCACACATTGGTGACAGCTGGGGAGCAACAGCCACATGAAAATCAGTACCTGATCTTAAGTGATCAATATTATTCCAGTCTAACTCAAGAGGCAGAGCTGCAACTGCATGATAACTTTGTTGGCAAGGTCTTTATTTTTGGTCGCAATTTAAGCCATGAAAGCCTGTTTGCATGGCGTAAAGTTTGTTTGCTGACACGCGCGAAGCTCGCCAGCTATATGGCCGCGCATACGACATTGGAAAACCACGCTGGCGACCCCCTTAATCGCTATCACGAATGTGACAGTCTACTAGGTCGCAAGATCCTCTTGGCAGAAGATAACCCTGTGAATGCCGAAATTGCCACCGCTTTGCTGGAGAAGCTTGGGGTGCTAGTGGTTGTGGCCAACAACGGAGAAGAGGCCGTAAAAGCCGCTAGTGAAGACAGTTTCGATCTTATTCTGATGGATGTGCAAATGCCCATTATGGATGGCTACCAAGCCACGGAAGCCATTATTCATCGGTTAGGCGATGAACATCCTCCGATCCTTGCCTTAACCGCGGGGGTGCTCGATTCAGACCGAGAGTTTGCCATGAATGCCGGCATGAGTGATTTCTTAACCAAGCCTTTGGATCCACTTTTATTGTTGAATAAGTTAGAAGAGTGGTTGGTAGGGCATTCGGCCGACGAGGTCGTCTGCGGCACCGTACAAAGCAAGCTGGTATTTGCGCCTGACATGGGACTGTACCGGATAGGCGGTAATCGACAGCGCTACCATGACATGCTGAAACGCTTCTTGAAGTTACTGATGCCCTATAGCAGTCAACGTAACGATAACCTGCCCATGACTTCCTATGAGCTGCACAGCATTAAAGGCGGGGCAGCGAATATTGGTGGTGAACGTTTTGCCGCCGAAGTCGCGCAACTGGAACGAGACCTAGCCGAGGGGGGCAACAGTGGTGACAAAGAGCACATGGTTCAAATTGTCAGAGTCACTGAAGCGGCTGACGAATTGCTACAGCAGATACAGACTTATCTTGCTGCCAACCCAATTGAACAGGCACCGTTATCCACCAACGAACATAAAATTGATGACTCGGGTGAGTTGATTCAATCAATTGATAAGCTCATTCAAGATCTTGAAATGGGCATTGCGGATGTCAGTGACTCCTTGGATCCTTTGATAGGTAACGCTTTACCAGAGCACGCAAAGGCCTTGGCCCGAGCAAGGGATAAAATTAATGACTACGACTACGATTTAGCCGTAGAGCAACTGCAAAAGTTAAAGGAAACGCTGTAACCCAAGTTAGGGTTATGCACGCTCACTAAGCCTTGGTTTATAGAGAATGTTTGATTTGAATTACCTAAACGACAACATCGCAATGTTGTCGCAAGAAAACCTGCGTAAAAAAGTTTTGGTAGTCGACGATCTGGCCGACAACATTAATATCCTGCGCTCAATCTTGCAGGACACTTACGACGTGTTGGTAGCCAAAAGTGGCGACATGGCATTCAAAATTTTAGAAAGCCAGCTCCCAGATATCATTCTATTAGATATTATGATGCCAAGCATGAATGGCTATGAAGTTTGCCAACGTATCAAGCAGTCACCTAATACCGCTCAAATCCCCATCATTTTTATCACGGCCATGACCTCGGCGGAGGATGAAGAGCACGGTTTTTCGGTGGGTGCCGTAGACTACATCACCAAACCCATTACTCCTAGAACCACGTTAGCCCGTGTCGCTAGCCATTTGGCGCTGGCACAGCAAAACAAATTGAATCAGCAGCTAATTGCACAAAGAACCGACCAACTTAAGGAAGCTTTGTCCTCTTCTGTTGATATGCTAAGAGAGGCGGGGACTTATAACGATGAATTAACCGGCTCTCATATGTGGCGCATGGCTGATTATTGTACGGTCTTGGCGGAGGCACTTGGTTGGCCAACCTCAGATGTTGAAAACTTGCACCTAGCAGCCTCTATGCATGATACCGGTAAAATCGGCATTCCGGATTCTATTCTCAAAGCCCCACGGGAACTGACCCGCGACGAGTATGAGGTGATGAAACAGCACTCCATCATTGGTCATAACATTCTCGGCAAGAGTAAATCCCCCTTGTTTCAGCTCGCAGCTGAAGTGTCACTCGGGCATCATGAAAAGTGGGACGGCACAGGTTACCCTAATCAATTAAGTGGTGAGGACATTCCAATACACGCGAGAATTGTGGCCATTGCGGATGTATTTGACTCACTTACCATGGCACGCCCCTACAAGGACGCTTGGCCATTCGAAGCTGCTTTTGACTATTTACGCGACAATGCAGGTTCGCATTTTGACCCAGGACTGGTTCAAGTATTTATCAAGCAAAAGGACGCCATTCGCACAATAAGGGATAAATGGCAGAAAGTAGAGAACAGCTCCAATAGAATCGAAGCAATGTAAGACCGCGCTAAGCGCGGCAAGTTTAAAGACCGCATCCGCGATTGGAATCGGGTCTTACGAGATGGGGGCAGGCCATACAAGCCATCTCCCGATGGCGACTAAGACCTGAGCCCCTGAAGGAATCAGGTCGAATGAATTAACCGCAGCATTTCTTGTATTTCTTGCCAGAGCCACACAAGCAGGGGTCATTACGGCCTAGTTTTACGGCATCAGGGGCAACATACGGCGTGTGTCCTTGTACCTCATGCTCTCCAGCCACATACAGCCAAACACCATCCACCTTTTCAAATAAAGAACGCTCACTTAAGCGGCCAGTGTTGCTGCCTTCCTTAAAGTGGGCGGCAAACGCAACCATGCCCGTTTTGTCTTTTGGGCCACCGTCTTGGGTTTCTAGGATCTCCAGTTTGACCCATTGCGTAGCGCCATTGCTGTCAGAAATATCATCGCCACTTTGCGAAGGATCTTCTTGCAACCGTTGCGTGGCGGCAATGTAATCAAATTTTTTCAGGGCAAATGCACTGTAACGGGATCGCATCAGCGCTTCCGCAGTGGGAGCCGTGCCCGGATTATTGTGATACATTCCACAACACATCTCGTAATGCGCGTTTGAGCCGCAAGGACATTGAGCTGGAGTAGACATAAAGTTCCTTAATCGCCAAGTTCTTGTTTAGATGCGTATAATACCCGTTTTACTAAAACCGAACAGGACTTATTTGTGAGTAACAGTGCGACCACCTCGTTTTTTTGGTACGACTTTGAAACCACGGGCGTAGACCCTGCTAAAGACAGACCAATGCAGTTTGCAGGCATTCGCACCGATTTAGATTTTCAGCCAATCGGTGAACCGATTAATCTATATTGCAAATTAGCAGACGATGTTTTGCCTCATCCAGACGCTTGCCTGTTAACCGGTATTACACCGCAAGAAGCCATTCGAGAAGGGCTTTGCGAGGCGGAGTTTATGGCCGCCATTGAAAAAGAACTGGCCACTCCAGGTACTTGCTCCCTTGGCTACAACACCTTGCGTTTTGATGACGAAGTGGTCCGTCATGGTTTTTATCGCAACTTTATTGATGCTTATGCACGGGAATGGCAAAACGCTTGCTCGCGCTGGGACATCATTGATTTAGTGCGCATGACCTATGCCATGCGCCCAGAGGGCATTGAATGGCCGAAAAAAGAAGACGGTACACATTCGTTTAAGCTGGAAGACTTAACCAAGGCTAACGGCATTGCCCATGAGCAAGCCCACGATGCGCTCTCTGATGTCTATGGCACCATTGCGATTGCCAAATTGATCAAAGAAAAACAGCCTAAGCTGTTCGACTACTATTTTACCATGCGCGATAAAGGCTCGTTGCAACAGTTTGTTGATCCAGTGCGCATGAAGCCTTTCCTACATATCTCAGGCATGTTTGGCCAAGAGAAAAAATTTGCCGCCTTTGTCGCGCCTTTGGCACCGCACCCCACCAATAAAAATGGTGTGATCGTATTTGACTTGATGAGTGATGCTCAGCCATTACTGGATTTAAGTATCGAAGAGATCCAGCGTCGTGTGTTTACCTCAAAAGAAGAGCTGGGCGATACCGAACGCTTGCCGTTAAAGGTTATTCACTTGAATAAATGCCCCGCCGTGGCGCCGGCCACTTTTTTGAAGGACGAGTCAGTGGTCAGTCGTTTAGGGCTTGCTGGCGATATTTGCCGTAAAAACCTCGCTTTACTACGCCAAGCCCCTGGCCTTGCGGCGAAGCTGTCACAGGTTTTCATGCAAACATTTGAAAAAATCGATAAAGATCCAGATTTGATGCTCTACAGCGGTGGTTTCTTTTCCCGCGACGATAAGGCGCGTATGGAAGAAATTCGTAACACGCCAAGCGATATTCTGGGGGAATTAGAAATGACCTTTGATGATCGTCGTTTACCTGAAATGTTGACCCGTTATCTTGCCCGTAACTACCCTGAACAAATGGACAGTCAACAACGCGAAGAATGGGAAGAACATCGCCGCGTCAGATTGTTACAAGAAGATGGGGGTGGCAGCATCACTATGCAAGAATTTGAAAAACGCATTATGGAGCTGGCAAACGACGACACTTTGTCAGATAGTAAACGCTTGATGTTACAAGACTTGGTGGATTACGCCCAAGGCATATATCCCTATTAAGCCCAAGGAACTCAACAAAGGAGAGTAGGGTAAATGAGTGATTCACGTGGTGCCACCCAGTGGCTAGTTGGTATTGCAGCGTTTATTTTAATCATCGCTGGCTTAAAGGAAGCATCGCAAATTGTTGTGCCCTTTATGCTATCCGTCTTTATCGCGATTATTTGCTCTCCTTTGCAAAACACCTTACGTCAATACAAGGTGCCCACTTGGTTGTCGATTATATTAATTGTACTGCTCATTTTGGCATGCCTTGGTTCGGTAGGGCTGTTGGTGGCGGCATCACTGGATAACTTTTCTCAACAATTACCGGCCTACCGCGAACGCTTTGGTATGGAAATGTCGGCCATTTTCCAGCAGCTGAATAATGTTGGTATCAACATTTCCTATCAGCAGATACGTGGTTATGTCGACCCGTCTTCGCTAATGAATCTGTTTACCAACACCTTAACCAGTTTGGGTAATGTGCTCACCAATGTATTCTTGGTGATCATGATCGTGGTGTTTATTCTGCTCGAAGCCGCCGAGATTCCAAAGAAGCTGAACTATGCCTTTGGTGACGCCTCACGTTCCATGGAAAAAATGGATCGCTTTATCTCTACGGTCAATCAATACTTGATGATCAAAACCTTGATCAGTATTGGCACAGGTCTGTTAATTGGTTTGTGGGTATGGTTTCTAGGCGTGGACTTCCCCGTGCTATGGGGTGTTTGTGCCTTTTTGCTCAACTTTATTCCAAACATCGGCTCCATCATTGCCGCTATACCAACCATGTTTCTAGCGTTTGTTCAACTGGGCAGCTTCGATGCGGTATTAACGGGGGTTGGCTTTTTAGCCGTCAACTTGGTGATGGGTAACTTTATCGAGCCAAGGTTTATGGGCAAGGGCGTTGGCTTATCGCCACTGGTGGTGTTTTTATCCTTAATGCTTTGGGGCTGGGTATTTGGTCCCGTCGGTATGCTACTGTCGATTCCCCTGACGATTATTTTAAAATTTGCCTTTGAAGCCAATCCAAAAATGAATTGGCTGGCAATTCTGCTAGACTCTAAAGCGCATCCTTAGAATTATCAGGTTTGGTCGTAGGAGCGAGTTGTATCTCGCGATAAAAGCATTTGCTTCCCCGAACGGAGTCGGGTCGTACGAGCACCAAGGTAATAGTACAAATACAATTAAGTTGACTTGTGCTTTTTGAGAATAATTCTAGCCTTTTGCTTGTTTTTGCATTAGAATGCGCGATTGATTTTTTTGGTGCGGATCCACGCACGTCTCTTATCCTACTTAAAGGTTACCATCTACATGTCTGACGCTGATATTCAGCCTACTTTTGATTCTCTGGGTCTGGCCGCCCCAATTCTAAAAGCGGTAAGTGAACTAGGTTACGAACAACCCTCTGCCATCCAGGCGCAAAGTATTCCATTTTTGTTAGAAGGGCACGACCTTCTAGGTCAAGCGCAGACAGGTACGGGTAAGACGGCGGCATTCGCTCTGCCATTGCTATCTCGCATTGATGTAGCAAATAAAGCACCACAATTATTGGTGTTGGCGCCAACACGTGAGTTGGCCATTCAGGTTTCTGAAGCATTCCAGAGCTACGCTCGTTACATTCCAGATTTCCACGTACTACCTATTTACGGTGGTATGTCTTACGACTCTCAGCTTCGCCAACTTAAACGTGGCGCGCAAGTTGTGGTAGGTACGCCTGGTCGTGTTATGGACCACATTCGTCGTAAAACGCTGCAACTAGACGGCCTTCAGTCTCTAGTACTAGACGAAGCAGATGAAATGCTACGTATGGGCTTCATCGACGATGTTGAGTGGATTCTTGAGCACACACCTAAGTCACGTCAAATCGCATTGTTCTCGGCAACCATGCCAGCTGTGATCCGTAAAGTAGCGCAACAACATCTTAACGAGCCTAAAGAAGTTAAGATCCAAACGAAAACCTCTACTGCGACAACGATCACACAAAAATACTGGCAAGTAAGTGGTCTTCATAAGCTAGATGCGTTGACACGTATCCTAGAAATGAACGAACACGACGGTATGATCATCTTCGTACGTACGAAGGCGGCGACGGTAGAGCTTGCTGAGAAATTGACCGCTCGTGGTCATGCTTGTGAAGCCCTAAACGGTGACATTAGCCAGAACCTACGTGAGCGTACCGTTGAACGCATCAAGAAAGGTCAAATTGACATTCTTGTGGCGACCGACGTTGTGGCCCGTGGCCTAGACGTTGATCGTGTAAGCCACGTTGTTAACTACGACATTCCTTACGACACAGAGTCTTACGTACACCGTATCGGTCGTACTGGCCGTGCTGGTCGTTCTGGTACGGCGATCCTATTCGTGGGTCACCGTGAGCGTCGCATGCTGCAACAAATCGAACGCGCAACACGTCAAACGATCGAACGTATGCAGTTACCTACGGCTGCAGACATCAATGAACAGCGTGTCGCTCGTTTCAAACAGCGCATTACTGACACGATTGATAACCAAGATCTAGATTTCTTCATGGAATTGATCGAAAGCTACCAGAAAGACAACGAAGTTGATCCAACTAAAGTTGCTGCTGCACTGGCTTACATGGCACAAGGTAAGACTCCATTACTTCTAAAAGAAATGGAAATCAAACCACGTGATCGCGATCGCAGTGACCGTCCAGATCGTGGTGAGCGCAGCGAACGTGGTGATCGTGATCGTGGCCCACGTAAACCTCGCAACATCACCAAAGAAGCGATGCCACTAAAAGATAACCCATCTATCGAGATGAAGCGTTACCTTCTAAAAGTGGGCTACCGTGACGGCGTTAAGCCAGGTAACATCGTAGGTGCGATTGCCAATGAAGCAGATCTAGATAGCCGTATGATCGGTCACATCGAAATCTTTGAAGATTTTGCAACGGTTGACTTGCCTGCTGACATGAACAAACAAGCAGTTAGCAAACTGGCAAAAACTCGCATTTGTGGTCAGCGTTGTGATATCACGAATCTTGAAGATGCAGATGACAAGATCTTCGAGCGTGAGCGCCCAGCAGGCGGCAATCGTCGTCGTCAAGGCAATGACCGTAATGATCGCGGCGGTGAACGTCGCCCACGTAGCTTTAATAAAGATCGTGGAGACCGAGGCGATCGTGGTGATCGCAAACCGCGTCCTCGTAACAAAGACTAAGTTCTTTCAAAAAGCCGAGCATTGCTCGGCTTTTTATTGAAAAAAATTTATCTACACCCGATTCTATCGGGGAAGCTGAATTTGAATCGCGGGATACAACCCGCTCGTACGACCCGACTCCGTTCGGGGAAGCTAGGGCTAGATTGAGATCGCGGGATGCAACCCGCTCGTACGACCCGACTCCGTTCGGGGAAGCAAGATTTACAATCGCCATCAGGAGATGGCTCGTACGACCCGATTCCATCGGGGATATAGGTTTAACTGAAACACTATTTTTAAAAGCAGGATTAGAGATGGATCAGATTACTATTATTCGTCCAGATGATTGGCACTTACACTTCCGTGATGGCGACATGTTGCAGGAAACCGTACCTGCGACCGCTCGTTGTTTCGCCCGCGCGATCGTTATGCCAAACCTAGTGCCACCTGTGATAAATGCTGAATTGGCGGTCGACTACCGTCGTCGTATCGAGGCAGCGATCCCTGCAGGCTCAAACTTCACGCCGTTGATGACCATTTACCTTACAGATAAAACATCTGTTGAAGATATTCGCGCTGCAAAAGCGGCGGGGGTGGTTGCCGCGAAAATGTACCCAGCCGGCGCGACCACAAACTCGGATTCTGGCGTGAGCTCGTTGGATAGCCTATACCCTGTGTTTGAAACGCTGGCGGATGAAGGCATGCTGCTGCTAGTACATGGGGAAGTGACGCAAAAGCACATCGATATTTTCGATCGCGAAAAAGAATTCATCGATCAACACCTTGTTAAAATCGTCAACAAGATCCCACATCTTAAAGTCGTATTCGAACACATCACAACTAAAGATGCGGCGGACTTCGTGATGTCAGCACGTGAAGGTGTCGCAGCGACCATCACACCGCAACACTTGATGTTGAACCGTAACGACATGTTAGATGGCGGTATTCGTCCTCATAACTACTGTCTACCCGTTTTGAAGCGTTCTACGCATCAGGAAGCACTGCGTGAGGTAGTCAAGTCGGGCTCTTCTAAGTTCTTCTTAGGTACTGATTCTGCACCGCATGCCCAGCACCGTAAGGAATCAAGCTGTGGTTGTGCGGGTTGCTATAGCGCTTGGTCTGCCATCGAGCTGTACACACAAGTGTTCGACGAGCTAGACGCATTAGATAAGCTCGAAGGCTTCGCAAGTTTACACGGTGCTGATTTCTACGGCTTACCGCGCAATACCGATACCATTACCTTGGTACGTGACGAGTGGGTATTGCCTGAATCGATTATGCTACCAAGTGGTGAACCCATCGTACCTTTCTACGCAGGCAAACAAGTAAGCTGGAAATTGAAAGCCTAAGCTTGTAACGGAAAAAGCGTCACTAAACAGGAGGCATTTGCCTCCTGTTTTGGTTGTAAAGAACTGATCTAGATTAAGTCAGCGCAATAAATGACAATATTTGATCTATTCCATACATTATGGAAAAAGCATATAAGCAGGTCAGTTCATAGAGTAAAAAGCACACATCTTGGTATGATTAGCAGCATTTATCAGAATTGAAAACGTTAAGCATGGAGCATTAACGTCATTTAGCTTTATCGGAGTTCTGCTATGAACAAACTTTTTTCATCTATAATGGCCATCAGTCTCTTAACCGCAACAGCCATTCCTACCATTACTGAAGCCGCCAGTGAAACCAGTATTGTGCGCAAAGATAATGTAATTGAAGTGCATAAGAGTCCAACCTGTGGTTGTTGTAATGGTTGGCTAAAACATATGGAAGACAGTGGTTTTAACACACACATTAACCACCCGCAAAACCTCACTGCTTTGAAAAATGAAATGGGCGTACCAGCCAACGCACGTTCCTGTCACACCGCCATCTCGAAGCAAGGCTACATTTTTGAAGGCCACATTCCAGCCAAGCTGATTAAACAGTTTCTCGATAATCCACCCGCAAACACCAAAGGTCTGGTGGTACCAGCGATGCCTGTCGGCTCTCCTGGCATGGAGTACAACAACCAATTTATGCCGTACTCAGTATTATTGCTGAATGATGATGGTACTGTTTCGCCGTATGCTGAAATTAGCACCCAAGAAGAGCAATACTAGTACTCAATAAGCCAGTGTGACGCAGGCTTATTTGTTTTAAAGGGGCTGATACAACCACCAAACAGTACCAGCTACCGCCAATGATAGGGGCAATGACAGGGTAATCATCAACGCTATTTCATCTTTTGGACCATTGAACTTGGTGGCTAACATATAGCTTATCACCGCCACCGACATACTCATCAAGGCAATAATAGTGGCTTCTTGTATGGCACTGAAGCCAAACCAAGGCACGATCATCAAGGCAACAGCAGCCCCCATTAGCGGACGAAGCAAAGCAAGTGAGCATGCTCGGTAGATTTTACTGCGTTCGCTAAAGTTTAGGTTCGCTAAGGACTTACCCAGTAGCATCAACATAATCGGCAGGGTAATAGCGCTTAGCATGGTCAATGTGTTCAAAATCGGCTCAGGCATAGAGAGTTCGAACGCTAGAGCTAGAACCCCCAACAGCAAAGCCGCCACAGGTCCATTCTGCAACAATTGCTTTGGATGGTAACTGCCAGACATAAAGCCCACCCCTAGGGTGAAGTGGCTGACTTGCACCACCGAGCTGACGACCACAGCCACCGCTAATCCTTCTGGCCCAAACAGGGCATAGGCCACAGGGATCCCCAAGTTCCCCGTATTCGGGTTTACCAATGGCGGTAAATAGAAACGAGCATCTAAGCGACACAGTTTAAGCAAAGAAAACGCCAGCAATGCCATCACGACTAAACAGATGATGGTGGCTGCTACAATGGAGAGCATTCCAGCCAGATCCATTTCCATATTAAGCACAGCAGAAAGCAGTAAGGCAGGTAGCCCTACATTGGACACCAAAGAACCCAGCTGTGGATTGTCAAGGTAAGCGGTTTTCTTAGTGAGAAAAATACCTAAACCTGCCAAGAGAATAATCGGCGTTAGCGCCGTTATGAATGCAGAAACCATAACACTCCTTGATAATTTATAATTTTATCGTGAGATACGAGCTCCGCTCGTACGCCCCGACCCCTTTCGGAGAAGCAGTTTTCAATCGCGGGATAGAACCCGCTCGTACGACCCAGCTCCGTCCGGGGAAGCAGTTTTCAATCGCGGGATACAACCCGCTCGTACGACCCGGCTCCGTCCGGGGAAGCGATTATTAAATCGCGGGATACAACCCGCTCGTACGCCCCGACTCCGTCCGAGGAAGCAGTTTTCAATCGCGGGGTATAACACGCTCGTACGACCCAGCTCCGTCCGGGGAAGCAATGCTTCAATCGCGGGATACAACCCGCTCGTACGACCCGGCTCCGTCCGGGGAAGCGATTATTAAATCGCGGGGTAGAACCCGCTCGTACAAGAACAGTCTTTCGCTGAAATGAATTGTATTCTCAATAACAGGGCATGTCTTGCAACGGGCAGACTAAAATCAAGAAATGCATTTGACCTTTGTGTTACACATAGGTTTTAAACTATGGCTATGATCCAATGAAAAGAGGCCAATATGAAAGTAAGTGAACTTGCTAAAAAAGCCCAAGTAACACCAGAGACGGTACGCCATTATACCCGCGAAGGGCTCATTAAGGCACAGCGTAACCCGAACAATGGCTACCAAGAATACAACCATGAAGCCCTTAAAAAGCTGCAATTTATTCAGCAAGCACGAGAGCTGGGGTTTAGTTTAAAACAAATCAGCGACATCTTTGCACAATCCGATTTAGGGGACTCTCCATGTCCTATGGTACGAGACTTACTACGCCAGAAGGTACCAGAAACAAAACGCCAGATTGCGCAGTTACAAGCGCACTTGCACAAAATGGAAGCAGCACTGGCAGCTTGGGAAGAAATGGAAGACGGTGTTCCTAATGGGCATTCCATTTGTTGCCTTATCGAAGATTGGCAAGAAGCAGCCTGTTGCGAAGGAGATCACCAATGACTGATCGCGCTCACCAACATATCACCTACACCGTTAGCGGCATGAGCTGTCAGGGCTGTGTTAACAAAGTGCGTCAGAAACTGTTAGCACTAGATAGCCATGCTGAGGTCATTGGGCATCCAAAGGACAACCGTCTGGAAATAAGCTCAACGCTCTCTAACGAGCAAATTGCTGGAGCCATTACCGATCTGGGGTATCAGTTTGGCGGTGAAGTGCCGAGCAACTCAAACAAAAAAGTTAATCAGGTGGCGGATTACAAAGTATTAGGGATGTCTTGCCAAGGCTGCGTCAAAAAAGTCCGAACAGCCATTCAATCATTAGATGAGCACGCTCAGGTTGATGGTTTCCCCCAAGAGAACCGTCCCCACCTTGTCAGCACTTTAAAACAAGATGAGGTAGCCGATGCCGTTCAAGCCGCCGGATATCAGTTTGACGGTGTCGATCCAGATACAGCTAAGCAAGACAAACCAACACAAAATGATGTCACCGATAAAGAAGAGCATAAGGCACAGCAAGCCAGCGTTGGTGGCGAAGCGACTTTGGATAACACTTTTATCCAGCTATCCCTGAGCGGGATTACTTGTGCTGGCTGTGTGGATACCATTCAAAAAGCATTAGATGCATTACCAACCGTAACTCACGCCGAAGTAAACTTTGCCAGTCGTACTGCTCAAGTCAGCGGTGACACATCAGCAGAGCAGTTGATCAGCGCTGTAACGGACGCAGGCTATGGTGCGAGCTTAATTGAAGACCCATCCAAAGCACAGGATGAGCGCGCTCAAAGTGAGCAAAAAGAATATCGTTACAAACGACTTTATGCCGCCTCAGGCTTAGCCGTTGGTGTGCCATTAATGCTATGGGGACTATTGGGCGGCTCAATGCACGTGGCCACCCATCATGAACAACTGGCTTGGGGCGCTATCGGTGTATTGACGTTGTTGGTAATGGTGTTCGCTGGTCGACATTACTACAGCAGTGCCTGGAAAGCCTTTACTCATCGCCATAGTAATATGGATACCTTAATCGCCATCGGTACCGGATCGGCTTGGCTATATTCCATGGCAGTGGTGCTCTTTCCTGAAGTATTACCCAGCAATGCACGTCATCTGTATTTTGAAGCCAGCACCATGATTTTGGGTTTAGTAAACCTCGGTCAAGCGTTAGAGGTTAGGGCACGAGGTAAAACCAGCGAAGCCTTAAAGCGCTTGTTAGACCTGCGTCCTAGTAAAGCAACGGTTATTCGTTCTGGCAAAACCGAGACGGTCGATGTCACCAGCATCAATATTGATGAAATCATTCGAATTAAAGCCGGAGAAAAGCTGCCTGTAGACGGTGTGATCACAGAAGGCTATGCCACCATCGATGAGTCCATGTTAACAGGCGAGCCCATCCCTATAGAGAAATCCGTTGACAGCCAAGTCAGTGCCGGCACCATCAACGGGAACTCAAGCTTCCAATACAAGGCTACAAAAGTAGGCGGAGATACTCTGCTTGCTCAGATCATTACCCTAGTCAGCAAGGCACAAAACTCTAAGCCTCCCATCAGTCGCTTAGCAGATACAGTGTCATCCGTGTTTGTGCCCAGTGTTATGATCATTGCCATTATCGCAGCGTTATTCTGGCTGAACCTTGGTCCCGCTCCGGTGGCTATTAATATGCTGGTTGCGGCGATCTCAGTACTGATTATCGCATGCCCTTGTGCGTTAGGTTTAGCAACTCCTATTTCCACTATGATTGGTGTGGGGAAAGCGGCAGAGTACGGCGCTCTGATCCGTAATGGTGATGCTCTGCAAAAAGCCAGTGAAATCAATACCATTGTGCTGGATAAGACTGGCACTATCACAGAAGGTAAGCCGAAGGTCACTCAAAGCGAGTGGTTCGATATAGATGAAACACTCGCCAAACGTGTTATTTATGCTTTAGAAAGCGGTGCCAATCATCCATTGGCTCAAGCTTTGATGCTCTTTAGTGAGGATCAAGCCGATACAGCGGCGACTGTTAAAAAATTTGAATCCATTACAGGTCAAGGCGTCGCAGCAGAAGTAGATGGTACTTATTACTTACTTGGTAATGACGACTTGATGCGCTCGCGTCGCTTAAGCCTACCAAATACCGAATTAGTGCAGACTGTTGGCTCTCATGTATATTTAGCCAATGCAGACAAAGTGTTGGGGGTGTGCGTTATTGAAGATGAAATAAAGCCGACCTCTAAGGCCGCTATAGAGCATTTTCATCAAGCGGGAATTAAAGTGATCATGCTCACCGGAGATAACTCAGTCGCTGCTAAGGCGGTCGCCGAAAGCGTAAACATCGATGAGTACAAAGCGCAAATGCGCCCTGAAGATAAGCTTGAGTACGTCAAACAGCTGCAAAGTAAGGGGGCTATAGTGGGAATGATTGGTGATGGCATCAATGATGCGCCAGCCCTCGCGCAAGCTGATGTCGGTTTTGCTATGGGAGCCGGAACCGATGTGGCCATGGAAAGTGCGGACATTACCTTAATTGGTAACGATCTTAACAATGTGGCGAATGCCATCCATATCAGTCAGGCAACTCTCACCAATATCAAACAGAACCTTTGGGGGGCGTTTGCTTACAACAGCCTTGGCATTCCTGTTGCTGCAGGGGTATTGTTCCCATTCACAGGTTGGCTACTGAGTCCTGTCATTGCTGGCGTGGCCATGTCTTTGTCGTCAGTCACAGTCGTATTAAATGCAAATCGCCTACGCTTGTTCAAACCTGCCGCTCAAAAGGAGGATTAGGATGATGCAAATCTTGTTAAATTGCCTTGGTGTGCTTGCCATTGGCTTTATCGTTTGGTGGTTTTGGCTGAGTAAGAAATAGAGAAGAGTCATGAACCGTAGCGCTTTTGCTCATACACTTTCACTAAAATTCAGCGGCTTAGAGTCCGCTGAAGATAGTCTCATCGTAGAGGCTTTAATGGCTTATCCTGGGGTAAGTGCTGCCAAGATAAAGCCCGCTAAGTCGCAGATTCAATTTCGCTATGAGGTACAACTGACCAACCTCAATGAGCTAATAGAATTACTGCAGGCTTTGGGGGTTAAGCCATATACAAAAGGACTTTGGTGGAAATGGCGGTGGCATCTTGCCAAGCAAATAGAGCAAAACATTCAAGCCAATGTGGCCCATGTGCCGCATTGCTGTGGCAAAGCCCCCATCAGTGCCCGCCGCCGCTAATCTCGGCAGGCGGTAGCTTCAGTCTGGCAATGTAGACAATGACCGCCATCGATAAAGCGGCCACAAAGGCCCCGATATAGCCGACAAACTCTAACCCGATATGATCAATTGTTAAGCTGCCAACCATGGCACCGGCGCCGATCCCTAGATTAATGATACCGGAAAAGAGCGACATGATAATGTCGGAGGCACTGGCATCAATACCCAAGACTCGTGCCTGCATGGCAAGAATGGTCAAAATCATTGCTGCGCCCCAAATGACGGTTATGGTGATCAGAGCCACTTGAGAGGTCACCGACCATGCCATCAGCCCCATGCATACCGTCATTCCTAAGGCACTAGCAATCATCAATGGGGCACCGAATTTATCACCAAAATAGCCGAATAACGTACTGCCAATAATCCCAGCACAACCAAAAGTCAGCAGCAAAACAGTGGTAAAACCGCTGGAAACACGACCAAATTGAATCATAAACGGCTCAATGTAACTGTACGAGGCATAATGTGCGGTAAACATTAGAAACACTGCCAGATACATAATAAACAGTAGTTTATTACTGAATACCGAGGTCACTTTGGCTTTCAGATTTCCCGAGGTCAAACTCGGCAACTCTGGCAGCAAGTGGAACACTGCTAAGGTAATCACCAAGGCTGCAAGGCCAATGGCTTCAAAGGCCATACGCCAACCCATGTATTCGCCAATGATACGGCCTAGCGGTACGCCAAGCACCATGGCCATGCCAGTGCCAGTCGCTAACACACTTAAGGCGAAATTCATTTTGCCAGGGGGCGCAACACGGATGGCAATAGAGGCGGTGATCGACCAAAACACCGCATGGGCAAAGGCCACACCGATGCGACTGATAAGTAAACTTTGGAAATCCCAAGCAAAAGCAGATAAACCATGACTGACAATAAAGACACTACAGGTACCAAGCAGCAAACGCTTACGCTCCATACGACTGGTTATTAGCATCATCGGCAGCGACATTAAACCAACAATCCAAGCATAAATTGTCAGCATCCAACCCGTTTGTGATGGAGTAATGTTAAAATCATCGGAAATTCCTGTCAGCAAGCCGACAGGCACAAACTCAGACGTATTAAAAATGAAAGCGCAGAAGCCTAATGCAAGCACCCGTAAATATTGTACATATTTCGGTGTTGTTTCTGCTGGGGGTAACTGAGTCATAATGATCCCGATATCAAGTTTGGCATTGCAAAGGCATTCTATTCTTCACGTTCTAGCGCTGATTAAAAGCCGCAAATATGGATCTTTTGAACAAGCGTTACCCCTTGATACGCAGAGACTTTAGCTTCACACACTAAAATTAATGAAAGATTTTACTCATTTATGATGCGTTCCAGCCCACCTAATTTTGTTAGCATTCGTCGCCAATTTGATTTTAAAAGCATTGAAATGGGGCAATGGGTGACAGCCCAAGAACGCGACCGTGTTGCGCTGAACTTTTACAATGCCTTAATGGATTTAATGAAGGTGCTGAATGCCCCAGAAACACTGATATCTCTGCGCGGTAGCTTAGGATTGCAGTACGGTAAGGGAGGGCGTTTAGGCGTTTCGGCGCATTATATTCCGGCAATCCGTAAACTGTCCCTAGCCAAGAACGCCGGAGCAGGAAGCTTGGCCCACGAGTGGTTCCATGCTTTTGACCACTATATGGGAGATAAGATGTTTCCCATTGCTGATCGTATGGCCTTTGCTTCAAAACTTTGGCTTAACGATTACCCCTATGGTCCGCACACGCTCAACCTGTTATTGGCGCAGTGTTATGAAACCATTCTATTGTCACCAGATGGCAAACAACCAAGTGCGCTATTTGTCGCATCACAACTGACCGATGAGCGCTTAAATACACTGTATTATTCGAAACCTGAGGAAATGTGTGCTCGAGCGTTTGAAGCCTTTATAGAGGATTCCGTGCCTAACAGCCGATTTCTGGTGCGTGGCACTGTGGGTACTGATGAAGCCAAATTGGGGTTGTACCCAAGTGGTGAACAAAGGCTGATGATTAATGAAATGTTTCAGCAGTACTTTTCACTGCTGGGGGATGCATTACATCGAGAGCAAAAGAAGCTAGCCAACCAAGCGCAACTCAGTCATTAGGCCAGCTTCTTAAAGCCATCACTAACTGTCGCTTATCTGCCTTTCGGAGGGTGGCCTTTATTCCTCACGTGTTGGTTTTAATGGACGAATGCCGGACGCTGTGCGAACGAAACCAACATCACGTAAAACATGATCTTCTAAATGGCCAAACGTCTGGTTCAGACGACGTTGTTCGAAGTATTCTTTGGCGATGTTTAATAAGGCAATAAAGCTCATAATCTTCTCCTAAAAAAGAGTGATCATGAGAATTTACGAGGAAGGGATGGAAAGCTATCTTGACCGCGTAAATTCTCGCGATCAATGTGGTTAACAACACTAAACGCGAAGACCGAAGGCCCAGTTGGCTTTTCGGACATAAATTCGAGGCGCAGTCATAGATGTTGTCATGGTGTAATGCATGCAAATCATAACGGCCTCCGAATACGTTTAGGGTTTAATGAATTGTCTTTAAAAGACTTAGTTATTAAGTCGTTTTTGTAACAATATGTCAATCAACCGATTAAGAAATAAACAAGGATGGCTATAACGTGACCGATCTTTTGCTCATTGCGTTTGTATTTTTAATGGCCAGCGTCATTGCCGTACCATTAGCTTCAAAGTTTTCCCTAGGCTCTGTTCTAGGCTATTTGCTTGCAGGCATTACCATTGCGCCGCTGCTGACCTTACTTAATGTGGATGTCAAAGCTGTTCAGCACGTCGCTGAGTTTGGTGTGGTGATGATGTTGTTCCTGGTTGGCTTAGAGCTTGACCCAAAAGAGCTGTGGCGAATGAAAGGGCGCTTATTAGGCCTTGGCGGTGGACAAGTGCTGCTCACTACCGCCTTGATTGCTGCCATTGCTTCCCAATTTAACCTCCCATGGCAAACAGCCATCACGGTTGGGCTGGTTTTCTCTTTATCGTCTACGGCTATCGTTCTACAAACGCTTAACGAAAAGGGCCTGCTTAAATCCGATGGTGGCCAAGCCTCATTTTCAGTTCTGCTGAGCCAGGATATCGCCGTCATTCCAATGTTGATTATCTTGCCAATGCTTGCGATTCCTGAGCTTGCTCAGTCAGCTCAGTCAGCTCAGTCAGCTCAGAATGGAGCAGGGCAAGGACACTCAGAATTCAGTCTGATCGCCGGTTTGAATGACTGGCAAACTGCCTTAGTCACCATTTCAGCCATCATTGCGGTTATTTTTATTGGCAGTGTTCTGTCTTCGCCAATCTTTAAGTTTGTTGCGATGGCACGCTTACGTGAGCTTTTTACTGCCTCGGCATTATTATTTGTTGTCGGCATCGCTTTATTAATGTCCCTGGTTAATTTATCACCAGCACTCGGTACCTTTATCGCAGGTGTCGTTTTAGCGAACTCTGTGTTTAAGCATGAGCTAGAAAGCAATATTGAGCCAATTAAAGGCTTACTGTTGGGTTTATTCTTTATGACGGTGGGAGCCAGTATCAATTTTAGACTGTTGGCCGATCAGTTTTTAATCATAACTGGGCTGACCATTGCATTGGTGCTTATCAAGGCTAGCGTACTCTGGGGATTGGCCAAAGCATTCAAGGTGGAAGGCAGTGATAGATGGTTATTGGCGTTGGGCCTAGCTCAAGCAGGTGAATTTGGCTTTGTTTTGCTGTCATTTACCGTAAGCAATGGCATTTTGAGCAACGAAATGGCGGATAACTTGTTACTTGTCGTGGCCATGTCGATGTTGATTTCACCAGGGCTGTTTATCATTCATCAAAGGTTTTTCCTGCAAGCGTTTTACAACAAACAAGAGCATAACGCACCGAAGCAAGCCATTCCCAACGAAGGTAAAATCATTATCGCGGGATCAGGCCGAGTTGGTGGCATGGTGGATTTAATGCTTAGAACGGCGGGATATGAAACCACTGTGGTGGATTACAGCATAGAACGCTTAAAAGAGTTGGAATCGTTCAAAATAAACACATATTTTGGCGATGCCACGCAGCCAAACTTATTAGAAGCTGCAGGGATCAAAGATACCAAGCTATTAGTGGTTGCGTTAGATGAAGCACCGCAAATTACCAAATTGGTAAGGCATGTGCTAAAGCTTTATCCAAATGTACATATCATCGCCAGAGCTGTAGATCGCCATCATGTCTATGACTTATGGGCTGAAGGCTGTCGAGATATTATTAGTGAAACCTATGATTCGTCATTGCGTATGGGCCGTTCTGCCTTTGAAGCTTTAGGCGTCACAGCCGATGCGGCTGAGCAAATGAAAGACTTGTTCCAACAGGATGATCGTGAAGCAATGCGCCAGGCTGCTAGCGCTTACAAAGTTGGCGTGCCGGCGCACGAGAACGAAGAGTACATCAAGAGTGTGCTGGAGTTATTTGAGAGCAAGCATCCAGAAACCAAAGCGAAGCTGATTGCGATACGAGATCAAAACCAGAAATAGCAACAGCAATGAAAAACATTTAAAGACAAGGAATTAACGCAAAACAGCGCTAATTCCGGATATTTCACTATTTCCGATAATAACATTTATCGGAAATAGTAGGCCTATTTCCAGCATCCTTAATCTGATTGTTTGTCTATCTTATAGGTTTTGGCAAATTCCAATCGTTTAACACGCAAACGTGATTTCCAAACTGCTGAACACATAATTTAGCTCGAAAGTTTAAACCTCCGCCTGTCAAAAACGTTTGGACTTATTGTTCGCCGAATCAGTTCTAGCTTGCTTATCAGCACCTTTGGATAATCCATCGTCTTATACTGGTGACCAGCTTTCTTTATCTATTTGAGCTCAGCCTGATATGGCAACTAAACCGACGTTACTTAGCCAAAGTCCAATCACATTGTGACACTTGATGGTAAGCGTGTTCGGACGAACTTTGCTTGATCTTGCTGCGCTGATTTATTGGCATTTCTGGCTCTAATAGTGATCCTTACCCTGCTCTAATTTAGTTGACCACAGCAACTAAATACCCTAATTAAAAACCAGCAGAAATGTAACTCGTCCTTAAACGCCAGAAAGTCGCTCCTACTAAAGAATTCAGGTATCGATGTGCTGTGCACTAGCTCTTTTTGAACGTATTAGATTAATAATCGGCGTTACCAATTGTGGTGTAATGTCCACCGCATTGGATGAATGAGGAATGGTATTGGAGGTGATCAATTCACTCAGCCCACTATTAAGCAAAGCTTGATCAGAGCCATCCGCAAAAATTCCATGTACGGCGACACATTGAATATTATCGATGCCTTTCGATTTTAGCGTTTTGACGCACTCCATAATGGTCTGGCCACTGGCGATAACATCGTCAATGATCACCGCTGTTCGGCCTTGATAGCACTCGATATTGGGCAGTGACACTTGCACATTACGATCGCCATAACGTTGCTTCTCACCAATCACAAACGGGTGCTGGCTATAGGCCGCGATACTCGAAACCCACTGCTCGCTTTCGCTATCGGGTCCGACCAGTAACAGGTTGTTTTGCTCTTTGAGCCAGCTTGCCAGGGCTGGAGCGCCTTCTACCACACAGCTCGGTACCGAGTAGATTTCATCGAGGGAATGATAACGGTGTAAGTGTGGATCTACGGTGACTAGCCAATCCATATGATGAGACAGGCTTTTGGCGAAAATACGCGATGTTACGGCTTCACCATCAACAAAACGGCGATCTTGACGCATATAGCTAAGATATGGTGCCACCAAACCCACTTGGGTCGCCCCCAGCTCCCTTAGGGTTTCGACTAAAAACAGCAATGGCAAATATTTACTATTAGGGTGTGATAAATCTGCCAACACTAAACAATCACGGTCTTTCACCTCAGAAATAATACGCAGATACGACTCACCATCTGGGAACTGACGTGCACTAAACTCACCAATCTGTCCCCCGATGGCCTTTGCCAAGGGCTGCAAAAGTGAATGCTCTTGTAAACAGAATAGCCAAGGGGCTGTGTCTGAAGTGGATGTTTTTATACTCATGTTTCATCCCCTATAGCAAAAATGTCCGACTGCAGATAATAGGTTTGCGCGTATTGCAGCTCGCCTTCGGTGTCACTGAAAAGCGTGAACAGTGGCTCGCCCTGCTTGACTATATCACCAACGCTCTTATGTAAACGCAAACCAGCCGCGGCGGTATTCGGAGCACCGGCCAATTTTGCTAAGCGCGCGAGCTGGCGGTTATCTATGGCTTGTAAAACACCAGTCAAAGAAGCGTTTTCGGTCTTATAAAAGTTGGCTTTGGGTAACGCTTTAAAGCCTCCTTGAGCATCGACAATACGCTGAAACTGCTTCCATGCTGCGCCGCTATCAAGTATTGCTCTGGCTCTGTCTAGGCTGCGATTGAAGCTCTCTGGATCGGTGAGAAAAAAGAGGTGCGCCGCTAAAAATAACGCTCGCTCACAAAGGTCTTCTGGTGCCTCAGGCTTCCCTTGTAATACTGATAGCACATCACGGGCTTCTTCTACCGGCCCGATACCACGTCCTACAGGCTGTGTACCATCGGTAATTAAACAGCGAATCTGAATACCACAAGCAGCCCCCACTTGGGTAAATAGCGAACTCAATCGCTCTGCTTCTTTATTGGTACGTACTTTAGCGGTGGGCCCCACAGGGATATCAATCACGGCATGTGTCGAGCCTGCGGCAATTTTTTTCGATAACACCGAGGCGATTAGCTGCCCTTCACCATCCAGATCCAGTGCCCGTTCAATACGGATCAGCAGATCGTCTGCTGGGCTTAGATTCACCGAGCCACCCCAAGCTAGGCAGCCATGAGTCTGTGCCACCACCGTTTGAATTTGACCAATTGACAGGTTAACACTGGTCAGTGCTTCCATTGTGTCAGCCGTACCGGCTGGAGAGGTAATGGCTCGAGAAGACGTTTTAGGGATGGTTAAACCGGCGGCACTGACGATCGACACCACTAAAGGCGTGGTACGGTTACCTGGCAACCCCCCAATACAATGTTTATCCAATACCATATCGGCATGGGACCACTTTAAGCGCTTACCGCAGGACACCATCGCTTGTGTCAGAGCAACGATCTCGTCCACATCCAAACGACTGCCGGCGCAGGCACTAAGGAAACTGGCTATTTCAATGTCAGAGTAACGGTGGGCGCTGATGTCTTTTATCACCCCATTGATTTCGTCATCACTGAGCTTATGACCAAAGATTTTCTTACGTACTGCTGCCAGAGAGGTGACGACTGGAGCATGGCTGACGCAAATGGTCGTGCCATCTGTCACCCCAAGACGTCGCATAGCGATTTTAGATAAGCCTGCATTACCGGGCTCTAGTACAGATTCATCGACCACATTGATGGTCGCAATGACATCAATCTCTTTATAGGACAATATGACTCGACTGCTGGCGGTGAATCCTTCAGACAGACAGATATGACAATCACTACGCATATAGACGACTGGCTCTTGATGGGTATCAATGCCAATATCCACAACTTTTAACGTATTAACGAATTCCATAGGCACCCCAAATCGAGCACTTTTATTAGGCTGTTCCCTTCGTCATCTAAGTCCAAAGTGAACGCCACAAACCTCTTTAAAGCATTGATTAACATTCTAGTTTTTCAAGTTCTAACGGTAATTTTAGGCATTTTTAACGTCTATATTGATCTGATGTCGGGCCTTGTGGTGATGACAAGCTTGTTCTACTCGCGATACAGCTCAGGATGCATAAAAGGCGCAAGCGCGAGTGTCAAAGCCTGAGTATAGACACTTTGACGATTCTCTAAGTGATTCGTTAGCACGCCAATCGCTCCGCCTTTTTGACGGATATTGTGCTCATTGAAGATATCATCCATCACATGTGCCAGCTCTTCGCCTTGTTCTAGTCGTGCATAAACCGATGGCGGTAATGGAAGGTTTGCGCTTCTTCCAAGTGATTCTAGCCCGTGGCAATTACGAATCGCCACGTAGGCAAACGTAACAGGCCCCTCACTAAAATTGTCAACGCCGCCTTCCATCGCCACATAAAAATCGCAGTGCTGTTCACGGTCTGTCTTGGCACATTGAAGGGTACGGTTTTGCGCGCCTAGCTTAGTATCTGTTTCATTCATCGGTTGATCGGCTACGCCAGACGGCACGGCAATCGTTTGAACTTCAACCATGTGATTTGGAAAGGCTCTAGAAAAAGCCTTTTCTGCTGCCCCACGTTTGACTGGGTTGGTTGATCCGACCAGAATTCGAAGTATCTCCTTCGACATAGTAATTCTTCCTTTTCTCAGCTTTAAATAACAAAAAAGGCCGCTAAAGCGACCTTTTGTAGAGATTGATGGAAAACTCAACTAGTCTGCTTGCGCTTTGATAATCGGAGTTTCACACTGAACGTCGGCGTTTTGGCCGCGATGACGTAACAGATGATCAATCAATGTCAAAGCCAACATGGCTTCTGCAATCGGCGTGGCACGAATACCGACACACGGGTCATGGCGACCTTTGGTAATCACATCAATGGAGTTGCCTTGACGATCAATACTCTTACCAGGCACCGTAATACTAGACGTTGGCTTGAGAGCCATGTGAACTACGATGTCTTGACCAGATGACATGCCACCAACGACACCACCTGAATGATTACTTAAGTAGCCTTCTGGTGTCATTTCATCACGGTGTTCACTGCCTTTTTGCTCAATCACATCAAAGCCGTCACCCACTTCTACACCTTTCACAGCGTTGATGCCCATCATAGCTTTGGCAATGTCCGCATCCAAACGATCGAATACTGGCTCACCTAGACCTGGCATCACGTTTTTCGCAATTACTGTGATCTTAGCACCGACCGAATCTCCTTCGCGACGAAGGTTGGTCATGTATTCTTCTAGTGCAGGAATAGCGTCCGGATCAGGGCTAAAGAAAGCATTGTCGTACACTTGGCTCAAGTCTTTCGCTTCTAGCTTGATTGGACCAAGTTGTGACAAAAAGCCTTGAATTTCGATGCCGTAACGCTGTTTTAGCCATTTTTTTGCAATCGCACCGGCTGCCACACGCATTGCCGTTTCACGGGCAGAAGAACGACCGCCACCACGGTAATCGCGGAAGCCAAATTTCTGATCGTAAACATAGTCTGCGTGCGCTGGACGGAACGTATCTTTGATATTGCCGTAATCTTTTGAACGCTGATCCGTGTTACGAATCAATAAACCAATCGGTGTACCGGTCGTTTTACCTTCAAACACACCCGAAAGAATTTCCACTTCGTCCGGTTCACGACGTTGTGTTGTGTGCTTAGATGTACCAGGTTTACGCAGGTCAAGATCGCGTTGAATGTCCGCTTCGGTTAGCTCCAGACCTGGAGGGCAACCATCAACAATAGCGCCTAACGCTAAACCGTGACTTTCACCAAAAGTGGTGACTGTGAATAAAGTACCAAATGTATTGCCAGCCATCGTTCTAGATTACTCTTGTTGTAATGTCTTCAGTTCGTCTTTGCTCAGCACAAAGACGCCATTGCCGCCATTTTCTAGCTCAACCCACATAAATGGCGTATCAGGGTAAGCCTCTTGAAGAGCGACTTCAGAGTTACCTACTTCATAGACCACAATACCGTTATCGTGTAGGTAATTCGCTGCTTGTGCAAGAAATGCGCGGGTAAAATCCAAACCGTCCGTACCAGAGGTTAACGCCAACTGGGGCTCATTATGAAACTCTTCTGGCGCGGTGTGGTAGTCATCTGCATCCACATACGGTGGGTTACAAATGATCAAATCGTATTGTTTGCCTTCTAGGCCTTGGAACATATCAGAGTGAATCGCCGTCACACGGTCTTCCACTTCATGCATCGCAATGTTCTGCTCAGCAACGTCTAGTGCGGCGTCACTGATGTCAGTGATATCCACGCTTGCATCTTCAAAAGTCAGCGCAGCGGCAATGCCCAAACAGCCACTGCCAGTGCACATGTCCAGAATACTTAGCGGGTATTGCTGTAACCATGGCTGAAACTCGTTTTCGATCAACGCCATAATCGGTGAACGCGGAATCAAGGTATCTTTGGTCACCTTAAACGGTAACCCCATAAACCATGCTTCGCCCAATAAATAGGGTAACGGTTCACGCTTATTAATGCGCAAATCAACAAACTTCAGAATGCGTTTCTTTTCATTGGTGGTTAAGCGACTGTCTAAGTATTCCTTGGGAAAATCCACTGGTAGTGACAAGGCACCTAATACGAGTTGCACGGCCTCATCCCAAGCATTGTCAGTGCCGTGGCCATAAAAGATATCGGAATTGCGAAAACGCGAATAGGTCCAACGGATGAAGTCTTGGATCGTTTGCAAGTCGCGTACTGCTGATTGGTGTCGGCTCATGAAACTCTATCTTAATACAAAGGGGCTCATTATAACGGCAAAGGGAGTCAGACTCTACGCATCCGATTTACTCGGTTTTAAAGTTTTCGCCAAATCCTGTAAATCATGCAGTGCTTTGTCTAATAAGTGTTCATATTGACTGTTATTTTGCTTTTGCAGCAGTTCAATTTGCTGCTGGGCCCCCATTAGGGCGTCATTGAGCATCTGAATGGTCTGGTCCTGCTTGGCCAAATCGACTTGGGCTTGGCTCAATTTAGTATCCGCTTCGTGCAATTTAGCAGAGGCTTCTGCCTGCTCTTTTTCTAACACTCGATTTCTCGCCAGAGCGTGATCTAAACGCTCCGCCAGCTGATCTTTTTGTGTCTGCAGCTGTTGCTCATTGGCTTGGCTCAATTGTAAGGCGTCAAGGGTCTGCTCAAGTTGTGCTTCCGATGCGATCAAGGCTTGAGAGAGTGAATCCCCTCGCCCTTCCAGCGCTTCTTTGCGCAATGACATTTGCTGTTCGTAAGCATGTACTTTTTCATCTAACAGAACCGACAGCGATTGCACCACATCACGTTCAAAGCGCTTAAAGCTGGGTGTGAGTTGCTCACCAATGTCTTTAACTTCACTTTCCTGGTACTCACGGTAGGCTTCTTCCCAATCGTTGATCCCATTAAGCAGCGTCGTATTCGAACAGCCTCGGCCATCGAGTTCTTTGAAGTATTGACTGAGACGCGGAATATTGGGGAAGGTATTGCCTTCAATCAACTTCCAACATGCTTCAATAATTTCTTCTTTCGCAATATTCGCCTTACGAGCCATACAACCTAGACCTTATAAAAAAACAAATAGAAATATGGGTATTTATTTTACGGTATTTACCTTTAAAAACCTAGGTTAGAGGCCACTTGGGAAAGAATAATGCTGACGCTCTTTGTTATTAAACTGCCCCAAAGCTTGCGTGGTTATCTCATAACCTAAATCGATCAACTCTTTGGATCGCCAGAATTCATAGAAGCTGCAAGCATCCTTGGGAATGGAAATCAGCAAATCCGGTGGATAGCCGGCCACCTTATATTGCGTTAGCGATTCTTGCATGGCCTCAAACATCATGTTGATGGTTTGAATGCGCCCCCAACTTTGCGTGTTGTAGCGCGTTTCCGGCTCAACGTCTTCTTCCGCCTCTGCCTTGACGCGACCGAAGAAATCTTTAACGCCTTGCCACCACTCAGAAGACTCTTTTTCAGGCTCAATAAAAGTCGCTTGCTCCGGCTGCTGCGCTGGGCCATTGAGATCCACGGCAATAATGTAATCGGCACCGGCTGAAATGGTGGGGATGATCGGCAAAGGATTAAGCACGCCACCATCCACGTAGACACGCTGACCTACTTGCACGGGGTTCACGATCGAGGGCACCGCCGATGAGGCACGCATTGCAGGCAATAGTAGTCCCTTCTGAAACCAAAACTCTTTCTGGCTTAAAATATCGACACCAATTGCAGTAAAAGGCAATTTTAAATCTTCGATTCGCACCTCGTCACCAATCAACTGCTCAATAAATTGGAAGTAACGATCACCGCGAATATAGCCTCCCATCAAAACCGCCATATCAAGCAGCTTTAAGACATTTAAACGATCTAACTGCTCGGCCCATTTTTGATACTGCGGCAACTTACCACATAGGTAAACACCGCCAATGATGGCACCAATGGAGCAGCCTGATATGGACACTACTTTGTAGCCTTGCTCTTCGATGGCATTGATAACACCGATATGAGCATGACCGCGGGCGGCCCCACTCCCCAAAACTAATGAGACGGTTTTCTGTGACATGGCTGTACGCTTTAATTAATTGGAATTGCGTACAAAAATAACACGATGGGCACCGTAGTTGGTATTCCCCATATTGGCTAAATTGATAAATCGAATGAGCGTGCGCTCATCAGGGTTTAAGCCCAATCGAATCTCTTCAATATAAGCGTCACCCACATCAATAGCACTGCGCTCGTCGGCAGCACTGGTAACAAACGCCACCAAGCCCTCGTAGCTGTCTAAGGTGTTTAAGAAGCGACGAATTCTCGGCACATCGGTGGCACTTAATTGGGCCAGTACATCAATGTCTACATCACTGCCTTGTGGAATGATTTCATCCACTCGAACCATCACATCCCCAGCACCGCGGCGATTCAGATACACCACCCAGTAGTGCATACGGGAATCCTTAACCACCCAAAGGGACTGACTGGCATCAGGACCATAGAGCAAATAGTCGCGAAAGAAGTTGTTGGCCCAAGCATTGGAGCTACCGCAGGCACGGCTCTCACAATAGTACAGCAGATCACCACCTTCTATATCCTCGATGGCTTGAGCATAAAAGCGCTCTACCGCAGACATAGGAACATTACGACCGATTTTGTACAAAGTCTGAATCGCAGAACCCTCGACGGTTTCCACTTTTTCTGGCTCCCAACCTCTACCGGAGCGATAGATTTTAGCCAAAGGTATTTCGATATAGCTGTTTTCCAGTGGCGTGCTTTTGACAATCTCAGCTCCACGGTAAACAGGTAATCCGTCATCGACCGCCATTAGAGACTGGCTAGCACTCAACACAAGTAAGGATGACAGGGCCGCCCCAACGATTCGAAACATAACCTCTACTCCTTAGACCAAATGTCTAGTTCTGATCGATAAAACGATGTATTTCCTCTGCTATATACGCGGCAGTATCGGGTTCTAGATGAAAATGATGATTTCCACTGAGTCTTTTTAGCTTAATCCAAGGAAATGTTTTTGCGCGCTTTTCGATCAATTTTTGTTGTTGTGAAAAGATTCCTTGGTTGGCTACCAAGGCTAAAGTTGGGCATTTAATCGATTGAATAAAGGCCTCAACAGACGCCTCATCCATACGAAAAGGGGATGGAAATGACAACTTATAATCGGCACGCCAGACCCATTCGCCATTAATAACGGTCGACCCTCTCTCCACCAGCGGCTTGGCTGCCGCATAGGATAGTTCAGTGAAACCATGCATACGCGCATGAATCAAATCTTCTTGAGACGGGTAACGAGAGAAGCGCCCACTGCGCTTTTTCAACATTTTCTGCATCGCACGCTGCATGGTCGTTACACGCTGATCCGCAGTCGCCGTCGCTGGCCCCATGCTATCTAGGACAATTAAGCCACGAACTTTATCTGGTGCCAAAGCAGCTACAAGCATGGCAACCGCTCCCCCCATACTATGGCCAATCAGCCAACTGGGTTGCGGCGCTGCTTTGAGAACACTGATGACATCCAGTGCGTAATCCCATAGATGATAAAAGCAACCATCGGGACGATGCTCGGACAAGCCATGTCCAGATAAGTCTAAAGCGGTTAAATGATAGTTAGGAAGGTATGGTGCGAGATGTGAGAAGGAAGCAGCGTTATCCAACCAACCGTGTAGCATTAGCGCAGGCAATGCATCGGGGTCGCTTGATAGCCACTGCTTAGCGGCGAGTTTGGTATGGCCAAGATTGAATGCCGTTTCATTGGACATATAAATTAGACGCTTCTATCAGTGTTTAGGAGAAATTGCCCACCTAAATTGACAGCATGCGGTCGCAAAAAGTTCCCCTTCAAGCGCTGCAATGGTGGCAGTTTGCATCTGAAATGCCGCTGGCAAGAGTTCGTCAGCAAGCATATCCACTAATTGGTAAGCAAATGGCTGATGTGTGACGAGCAGAACCGAGTCGTAGGGCAAATCGTGTAGCCATAATGCCACGTCCAATTCTTTACCGCTTGGGGTGATGCTATCTAAGGTCTGTGGCGAGGTTTGCGTCCCCAGCACCTTGATAAACTCGCTAGCAGTTTGTTGAGCCCGTAAATACGGGCTCACAAAAATGGCATCAAAGCCCTCATCGCGAGCAGCGAACTGCTCGGCAGTGCTACGAACTTCGTCATAGCCCTGCTCGGTCAATGCACGCTGAGCATCTTGATCGTAACCAAACGGCTCAGCGTTGCCATGGCGCAAAATGTATAAGCGCTTAGTCTTCACGACCATTTTTTTCTGGCCAAGACTGGAATGGGAATGGTTTTTCTTCTTTCGAGAAAGCCAAGAAAGAAATGATTTGCTTAATAAAAGTACCTGTTGAAGATACCCATTGATCTAATGTCGAGATCTCAGTTTTGCAAGCAAAACGAACCAATGTGGTGATGATGACTAGGAAGCCAAACACTGTCAAAGCAATGTTTAACACGCCCCAGTAGACCAGCATGAACAACATTCTGATCCAAAATTCTTGATTAGCGTAACCAGGTTTACTCATTTATATTTACTCCAGCAGTCGCGAATTCAACATCCCATTTTTGCTCGCCAGTCATCATACTGCCGATCAGGGAATCCAAACTCGCATTGTCAAAAATCAGTTTGTACAAACCTGACGCAAGTGGCATATACAGACCATGTTTATCGGCCTCTTCTACAACCATACGCAAGGTATTCACACCCTCCGCCACTTCGCCAATGGCACCAATTGCTTTTTCCAGCTCTTCACCAGAACCCAAAGCAAAGCCTACGCGATAGTTGCGACTCAAAGGTGAGGTACAGGTTGCGATCAAATCTCCCATGCCTGCCAACCCCAAAAATGTCATGGGATTGGCCCCAAAATGCACCGCGAAGCGACTCATTTCCGCCAAGCTTCGGGTCATAATCATGGCCATGGTATTTTCGCCAACCTTCATAGCCTTCGCCAAACCACAGACAATGGCATATATATTCTTCAATGCCCCGGCCAATTCAACGCCAGTACTGTCGCGATTTTCATAAACTCTAAAGGTACGAGATTTCAACAACTCGATCACCGTCGCCCGTAACGCGTCATCGTTACTAGCGATCACTGAGCCGGTTAATTGCCCAGCAGCAATTTCTTTTGCTAGGTTTGGACCACTGAGGACCCCAATTCGTTCCGTAACACCGTTTCGGCGCAGGATATCGCTCATTAGTTCAAAGCGATTTGGGTTAAAGCCCTTAGTAGTACTGATCAGGATTTTATCTGCTGTCAGCAATGGCTTAATACGCTCCACTACTTGCTCGAAGGATTTCGATGGGATCGATACAAAAATAGTATCGCTGGCCCGAATCGCTTCTTCCAAGTTGCTGGTCGCTAAAAGCTCACGATGCAATGGTGCATTTGGCAGGTAACGGCTATTCAAGCCGGTAAGATTGATTTCTTCGACCTGATCTTCATTTCGCATCCATTGACTTACCTGATGGCCATTGTTCGCCATAATATTCGCCAATGCGGTGCCAAAACTACCACCACCTAATACACAAACCGATTGCTTATCCATAGTTTCTTCAATGCCTTATCGTTAAGAAGAACAGCTTACTTCTAAATGACGCCCCCAGTCAGGCGCACGTTTCGCTAAAGCGTCGCTTTCCAAGTGCTCATCAAAGGGGCTATTGAGCACCTTGAGCAACTCTCTAAACGGCAAGTAATCACCTGACTCAGCCGCTTCAATTGCTTGATGAGCAAGATAATTTCTCAGAACAAATTTTGGATTAACTCGTCGCATCTGTTCGCTGACGGCCTGTTGATCTCGTCCGTCATTTCTTACAGACCAATAGTAGTCGAGCCAATCCGCCATTGCTTTTCTATCTACGACTTCATCCATTAATAATTCCGGCTTATCTGCTTCTAATCGACTCAAAAAGCGGAAGAAAATAGTAAAGTCTAATTGCTCTTTTCGAAGCACAACGAAGAGTTGCTCGAGCATGGGCTCCAACTGCGCGACATCAGATAAGCCTAGTTTAGCCGCCATCAATTCATCATAGTGTGATTGCAAGCAAGGCTCGTAATGCTTGAGGATTTCGATCAATTCCTCTCGCGTGAAATGCTTTGAAAACGCAAACAGCAGACAGTTCAAATTCCAAAGACCAATGCCCGGCTGACGATGAAAAGCATAACGCCCTTCATAATCCGAGTGGTTGCAGATCCAACGGTCGTTGAAATCTTCCATAAAGCCATAAGGCCCATAGTCAATGGTTTCACCTAGGATGGAGAAATTATCGGTATTCATCACGCCATGCTGAAACCCCACCGATTGCCACTTTGCCACCATTCGTGCGGTACGCTGAACGACGTCAATTAACATCGCCTTAACTGGCTCTGACTCATCTTTTAGATGGGAGAAATAGGTGTCTAAGGTATAGTCAATCAGCTGTTGCAACTCGTCATATTTCTTATGCGCAAAGAAATATTCAAAGTGACCAAAGCGAATATGCGTTTTCGCAGTGCGGATCAGCATCGCGCCGATTTCTGGACGCTCACGGTACACAGCATGCTGGCTGTCGTATAACGCCAATGCACGTGTTGTGGGAATACCCAAGCCATACATGGCTTCACTGGCCAAGTATTCACGAATGGTCGATCGCAATACTGCACGACCATCCGCCTGACGACTGAAGGGGGTTTGACCTGCCCCTTTGACATGCAAGTCATGCAGCACACCTTGGCGATCTTTCACTTCACCAAGCAACACACCGCGACCATCACCTAAACGTGGCGTAAAGCCACCAAACTGATGCCCCGCATACACCATACTAAGAGAGTCATCGACCGTTTCTTGGCCACTCAATTGGCGCTGAACGAATTCATCTGAAAAGTCGATGCCCAGCTCTTGAGCCAAGTCCTTATTAAACTCAACCAAGCGCTGCTCTTGCAAAGGCTGCACCTGAGTATGCGCAAAAAACTCATACCCTAGCTCAGCAAAATGGTGGTGTAGCTGCATGCTTCCTCGTTAGTCTTGGTCGCGTACGTATTCACAACGGATCGAAGCACCAATAGTCGCTTCGATCTCAGGGATCATAAAGGAGTCATCTTCGGTGGCAAAACTAACCGATTTACCCATTTCCCCACCACGACCAGTACGACCGATACGGTGAACGTAATCCTCTGGATCTTCTGGTAACGTATAGTTAACTACCAACTCAATGTTGTCCACGTGGATACCACGACCCGCAACATCCGTTGCCACCAACACTTGGATGCTACCGTCTTTAAACTTGGCCAGTGTCTTAACACGTTTTTCCTGAGACACTTCACCAGACAACATAGCACAGTTGATGTTGGCTTTTTTCAGCTTCTCGTTTAGATCACGGGTCTCATCACGACGGTTAGCAAAGATAATGGTACGTTGATTACCGTTCTCTTCGATCAGCTTTTTCAGAATCGGCCATTTCTGGTTATTCGAAACCGTGTAAATCACCTGATCGATGTTTTTATTAGTAGTTTCCTTTGGTACCACTGACACTTCTTTTGGGTGGAACGTCCACTGACGAGCCAATGCTTGTACGTCTTTCGGGAAGGTCGCACTGAACAACATAGTTTGACGACGCTCTTTATGCGGCGTCATACGAATGATGCTTTTCACATCAGGAATAAAGCCCATAGACAACATGCGGTCTGCTTCATCAAGCACCACACATTCTACTTTATTCAACATCACCTTCTTATTGCGTGCAAAGTCCAGTAAACGACCTGGTGTTGCCACCACTAAGTCAACGTATTCAGTCTCTAGCTGCTTACGCTGCTTGTCATAGTCCATACCACCGACAAGCGACACGACATTCAGGTTGGTGAACTTAGTTAGCTTCTCCGCTTCGTCAGCGATCTGTAACGCCAGTTCACGTGTCGGCGCGATGATTAAACCGCGCGGGAAGTGATTTGGACGCTCGCCTTCCACTGGATAATCTAAGAAGTCACTGATCATAGCGATCAAGAATGCCGCCGTTTTACCAGTACCTGTCTGGGCTTGACCAATTAAGTCATAGCCTTGCAAGGTTGCAGGTAATGTTGCTGCTTGAATTTCACTGCAGTATTCAAAGCCCATTTTTTGGATCGCTTTTAACACGCGATCAGGTAGGTTTAGGTCGTGGAAACGGACTTTCCCTTCAACTTCAGGCACTTTGAAGTCTTTAATAGACCAAAGTTCACCACTTTCCTTTTCAGCAGCCGGAGTTTTCGCTCCCGTTGCGTTAGCACTGCTTTTGTTGTGTTTACGACGGGGTCTGCGTTGGCGCTTTGGTCCCTTTGATTCAGGGCGCGCGGCTTGTTGCTGTTTTTCCATGTGAGAGTCTTTAATCTCTTTTGATTGAATGTTTGTTAACAAGGCTCCGAGTGTACCTAAATGACTCGGCATTATCACCTTTAGTTTTTAAATCTGCCGGTAAGGCGGCAAACTATTGATCAGTTGCCTACCATAGCGTTTTGTTTTTAAGCGCTTATCCAGTATATGAATTTCGCCGCTGTCGTTCTCGCTACGCAGTAATCGACCGGTGGCCTGCACCAGTCTTAAGGACGCATCTGGAATGGTAATTTCCATAAACGGATTACCGCCGCGCTTTTGGATCCATTCCGCTAACGTCGCTTCCACTGGGTCATCCGGCACAGCAAATGGAATTTTCGCGATGTACACACGGGTTAGATACTTGCCAGGCAAATCCACCCCTTCGGCAAAACTAGCCAGACCAAAAAGCAAGCTGCCCTTATCCTCATCAATCGCGTCTTTGTGACTGTCTAGGATAATGCGCTTGGACTGCTCCCCCTGCATCAGCAAGATATCTTTCAAATCCTCTTTAATACCCGCAGCCACTTCTTCCATTTGACGTCTTGAAGAGAACAACACTAAAGATCCGAGCTTGGTATCCACCTGCTCGTTGAGATATTTAATCAGTTCTTTGGTGTGTGCATCCGCATGATTCGGTTCTGCCTCCATCTGAGGCACCACTAGAGTACCTTTGTTGGCAAAATCAAACGGGCTGATGACACGTAGGTATTCGCTTTCTCGCGGTACTCCAGAGCGCATATTAAAACGATGAAACTCATTAAGGGCCGTTAGGGTCGCTGAAGTCACCACTGCCCCAAAGCACTTATCCCACAACTGCATACGTAAAGTATGTGCCGCTAAGATCGGCGAACCGCCGAGCTCAATATCTTGATCCATGCCTTGGCCTACCACCATTAACCAGCGGGCATTAGGCGGGTAGTTTTGGTCATCTTGAGTAGAATACAGCTTCCAAAGCTCAGTACAGGCTTCTAAACGCCCAAGAATCACCCCCAAAATCGGCAGCCAATTCTCTGCGGTGTCTTCTTTAATGCCCATGCCTTCGTTCTGCTTTACCTTCTTACATTCGTCTTGAATGTTTTCAATTTGGTTAAACAACTTTTGATAGGACATGGCGAGACTGTAGGCCAGTTGGCGCAGCTCATCAGGAATCACACCAAACTCAAAACGATGCTGGCGGGTTTCTTGGTCTAACCCAAGATTCTGAATAAATGGCGCTAAGCCCTGCTGTACATACTGAATAAAGTTAACCGTACTTTGGATTTGCTGCGGAATTTTCAGCAATATCTGCCCCGTGGTGCTGATTTCTTCGGTCAGCTCTTGGCGCAGGTTTATTAAGTTTTTGTCCAGTTGCTTTAACCAGCTAATACTTTGCTGTAGGCGCACCTCATGGCGGAAGTGGCCAATGGCTTTATCGGGCAAGTGGTGCCCCTCATCGAACACATAAATGGTTTCTTTCGGATCCGATAGAATCGCACCACCGCCTAAGGACAAATCTGCCAACACTAGATCGTGGTTAGCGACAATGACGTCAGCGGTCTCCAGTTCACCACGCGCCTTGAAAAATGGACAGGCAGAGAAGTTGGCGCAGTTACGGTTGGTACACTGTTGGTGATCCGTGGTCAATCGACGCCAATCTTGATCCCTTACAATGCCTTCCCAATTGTCTTTGTCACCATCCCATGTGCCCGCGCGAATGGCATCGTCCATTTCTTGATACAACGGAGTATTCACGTCATCCGCCGCTAGGTGTTGCTCAAACAGCCCAGCAAACATGTCTTCTGTGGCCTGCTCTTCGGCACTGAGAAAACCCTCGAGATTATTCAAGCACATGTAGCGACCGCGACCTTTGGCCAACGTGTAGCGGAAGCTGTAGTCCGTCAGTTCAAGTAGGCTCGGTAATTCTTTGTGCAAAATCTGCTCTTGCAACGCCACGGTGGCTGTTGAGATCACCAGTTTCAAGCCTTTATCTTTGGCAATTGGAATAGCTGACAAACAGTAGGACAGCGTTTTACCCGTACCCGTTCCTGCTTCAACGACCGCCACATGTTTTTCGCCCAGCCGCTCCCCTTCTGACCCTTGCTTGATGTTGCCAAGGGTACGAGCAATGGTGGCAATCATATGACGCTGGCCAACACGAGCCTTATGCCCCTTTGCTTCAAGGTAGGCACGGTAGGCAATTTGAATTTTTTCTTTAATCGAGTCTGAAAGCATGGATTTTAGTTGAGCAATTAATGATTAGCTGTATATAATAACAGTAACTGTATAAACAAACAGATGCCATATGATTAAATTAACGAAAAGACAGTCCGACGTACTCGAGACGATTCGCGAATTCATCAACGAAACCGGCTTCCCGCCGACTCGTGCTGAAATTGCGACGCGCTTAGGTTTCCGCTCACCTAATGCTGCCGAAGAACACCTTAAGGCACTGTGCAAAAAAGGCGCGATCGAGATGCTTTCTGGCGCATCTCGCGGCATTCGCCTCGTAGAGCAAGAACCAGTCAGCAGCGCTAACGATGAAAACGGCACCTTGCCGATCATTGGTCGCGTCGCCGCAGGTTACCCCATTCTTGCTCAGGAAAACATTGATTCACGCATCAGTATTGCCGCCGAGATGTTCTCACCCAAGGCCGATTACTTGTTATCTGTAAACGGCATGAGTATGAAGAACGCAGGTATTCTGGATGGCGATCTACTTGCTGTGCATAAAACTCACACGGTGCGCAATGGCCAAATCGTGGTTGCCCGCATTGGCGATGAGGTAACCGTTAAGCGATTTGAGCAAAAAGGGCGCGAAGTACGCTTGATTCCTGAAAACGAAGAATTCTCTGACATCATCGTTGACCTTGAGAGCGAAGATTTCGCTATCGAAGGTTTGTCGGTTGGCGTTATCCGCCGCAGCAACTAAGCCGCACCACAAAACAATAAGGCATGATTTGAGCTGATCAAATCATGCCTTTTTTTATTTCTAACCACGTAAGAGCTTAGTGCAAAATACGTGGCATAAATTCTTCATCGTGAGCCTCTGACTCACCGGCAGCACCATCAAAGTCGCCAAAATCTTCCGAATAAACAAAGTCGATGCCAGCATGGAACATGCATTTGGCCAATTCGAAATAACGATCTTTCAAAAAGTCTTTGGTGTCATCAGAGATAGTTAAGGTTGCAATCGGCGTTTTATCATCGTCTTCCCCTGCTGGGCGAAGCACGATCTCACCATTTTCTAACTCTACTATTTCTAGGTATGTATCTTTCATTGTTAATATTCTGCTGCGTCCTCGCGAAAGCGTAAGACAAGCTCAGTTAATGAGCTCAAAATGTATTGAGTTGAGGCGCCCGCATCGGAACCACGTCCGATCAGCTCTACCTCGGTAGCATAAGCATGACTGCCAACTTGGCATTCTAATGCGGCATTATACGCACTTAATAGCTGACTTAGCCATGATTGGGGATTTAACTTATGTTGTGCCAACTCATTTAAGACTGGCACACTGATACCTTGATGGTCTGCCGCGATCAGTAAGGCGTCCAATTCCAGCACCCCTTGCAAGCTGTAAGAGGTTTTCACTTCTTGTAGCAAACCGTTTAGGGCGCTGCGCAATTGAAACAATGCGGATGACTCAAAACTCTGCGTCATCCAGTCATTGTCAGACTCTTGGCTTTGCTGCAGTAAGCGTCGCGCCCCATCAAGGCGCTGATTGGTAATACTGGCTAAGCTCGAACCACTCATTTTTTCTTACCGTGCTCGATCTTCCACTTACCTCCATCATAGAACGCTTTCCAACCGGTTGGCTTGCCTTCTACTTCGGTCATAATGTACTGCTCTTTGGTTTTACGGCTAAAGCGAATCACCGTTGGATTGCCTTCTTCGTCCTGCAATGGCGCCGAATCGAAGTAATGGTACTTTGGATCAATCTGATCCATGTAAGGTTTTAGCTCTTTCACCAAAGGTGGTCGTGTTTCACGCTTGCGCGGGAACTGGCTTGCCGCTAGGAATAAACCGGTGGCTCCGTCTCGAAGGACATAATGGTCTTCTACCTTTTGACACGCTAGATCTGGCATCGGTACAGGATCCATCTTTGGTGGTGCGACTTCACCATTCTTTAGCAGCTTACGAGTATTCTTACACTCTTCACTGGTACAACCAAAGTACTTTCCAAAACGGCCCGTCTTAAGTTGCATGTCCGACCCACACTTATCACACTCAATCACAGGACCATCATAGCCTTTGAGCTTGAATGTGCCTTGCTCCACTTCGAAGCCTGGGCAAGATGGATTGTTACCACAAACGTGCAATTTACGCTGCTCATCAACTAGGTAACTGTCCATCGCCGAATCACAGATGCTACAGCGACGCTTGTTGATCAGGGCTTTAGACTCACCTTCGTCATCGTCTACCGCAACAGCCTCATCACCACTCACCAGGTTAATGGTCGCTTTACAACGCTCTTTTGGCGGTAGCGCATAACCTGAACAAGACAAGAACACACCAGTACTCGCGGTACGAATTTGCATCGGGCGACCACAGGTTGGACATGGAATGTCCGTTGGTGTCGGCTCATTAGGAGCCATACCGCCGTCTTCCGCTTCCGCTTGATTCAGGGTTTGACTAAAGTCTTGGTAGAAGTTGTTAAGAACTTGAATCCAATCTTTTTCTCCTTCGGCGATGTCGTCGAGCTTCTCTTCCATTTGCGCGGTGAAGCTGTAGTTCATCAAATCATCGAAGCTTGCTACCAAACGGTCGGTGACGATATCACCCATCTTTTCAGCGTAGAAACGACGGTTATCGACGCGTACATAACCACGATCCTGAATCGTAGAAATAATCGACGCGTAAGTAGATGGTCGGCCAATACCACGCTTCTCAAGCTCTTTTACCAAACTGGCCTCACTGTAACGTGCCGGTGGCTTGGTAAAGTGCTGAGCCGGACTTAAGTTAAGCAAGGTCAGCGCATCACCTTTTTGCACATCCGGAAGAATGGTGTCTTCTGCTTTTTTGCCGACAGGCGTCAGCACACGAGTATAACCATCAAAACGCAGAATACGGCCTTTAGCGCGTAGCTCATATTCCCCAGCCATCACAGTGATTGTGGTCGAGGTGTATTCTGCTGGCGTCATCTGACAGGCAATAAATTGATTGCGGATCAAGTCGTATAGACGATGCGCATCTTTATCCATGCCTTGTAGCATATCTTGTGTCACCGTCACACTGGATGGACGGATCGCTTCGTGGGCCTCTTGCGCACCTTCTTTACTTGAATAGCGCAAAGCTTCTTTTGGCAAGTACGCATCACCGTAGTTACCTTGAATGAACTCGCGTACGGCTTCCACGGCTTCCTGACTCAAGTTGGTCGAGTCGGTACGCATATAAGTAATGTAACCCGCTTCGTACAAACGCTGTGCCAGCATCATGGTCTTCTTAACACCAAAACTTAGACGCGTACTCGCGGCTTGTTGTAGCGTTGAAGTGATAAAGGGGGCCGACGGTTTAGACTTGGTTGGCTTGTCTTCGCGGTTAGCGACATTAAAAGGTAGTTTTTCAATGCGTTGAACATGTTCATCCGACTGAGCTTTAGACGTTGGACGGTATTCTTTACCTTGATACTTGGCCGTCTCAAAGGTGATATTGGCATCATCTTTGGTCGCCAAGTTCGCATCCAATTCCCAAAATTCTTCTGGGTTAAAGGCGCGAATTTCTTTTTCACGTTCAACAATCAAACGCACCGCTACCGACTGAACACGTCCAGCCGATAGGCCGCGAGCCACTTTTGCCCATAACAATGGCGACACCATAAAGCCCACAACACGGTCAAGAAAACGACGCGCTTGTTGAGCGTTGACACGGTTCATGTCCAAATCAGATGGTGTCTCAAAGGCAGATTTGATCGCGTTCTTGGTAATTTCGTTAAACACAACACGCTTGTAACGGCTGTCATCACCACCAATGGCTTCACGTAAGTGCCATGCAATCGCCTCACCCTCTCTATCCAAATCGGTTGCGAGATAGATGGTTTCAGCGTTCTTGGCTAAGCGTTTTAGCTCATCAACGACTTTTTCTTTACCAGGAAGCACCTCGTAATGGGCCGCCCAGTTGTGCTCTGGATCTACGCCCATACGGTTGATCAGCTGCTTGCGGGATTTGGTACGCTTGTATTCCGCTTTTTCTTCAGGACTCATTTTACGAGTCAGAGCAGCCTGCTTAGCACGTTCCTGTGGTGTAGAGGTGGACGTTGTACCAGACGGAAGATCTCGGATATGACCAACACTCGACTTAACGACATAGTCGTTACCGAGGTACTTGTTAATAGTTTTCGCCTTGGCTGGCGATTCCACGATTACCAGAGATTTAGCCATTGGGTTGTTCGAGCCTTAATTACTTTGAAAGATGAACGTGCTTAGAATACTTTAGGGGCGCAGATATTAAGCAAAGCGCTAATATATGACAAGCAATCCCTTACAGATTCGCAACATTCCTATTGCCGAGTCCAGCATTTGCCCTTTAACATACTGAAATCATTTAAAAAGGACAATCATGGCTACGCTTCAGATCTTAACTATAGTCATTCTTTTCATAATCGTACTGGTTTCAGTGGTAATAGGATCACGTGCGCATCAAAAAGAACAAGAGCTTAAGGAGCGCCGTCTTAAGTACCTACAACTGCAAAATCGCGCCGACCGAATGGAGCAGCACATCATCGGTTTGCGTGCACTGAATACAGACATGATTGTCAGTGACGTCTTCTATGACTTTTATTTAGAAAGCCTGCGTGAGCTAATATCTTACTCAGACGACCCTGAAAAAGTCGAAGAACGCATTGCCAAAGCCGAAGCGGAACGGGAAAGCGCACCCGCTGAACTTGACCTTGAACCCGCTGAAATGAGTTTTCACGAGAAAACAAAATACAAAGAACGTCTTACTAAAGCTGCCAAAATGCTGCTCTATATGCGTCGCAAAGGGCGCATCAGTAACACCCACTATAAATTGTGTTACTCGTATTTGCGCTGGCTTAACCTTTGGATTCAATTGAATCGTCAAATTGTACAAGCCAACAAAAACTTCCACAGCGGCGACATGCGTGTAGCACAAACACTGTACAGCGTGATACATTCGCATTTAAAGTCCAACAATATTGATCGTGCCGAAAAGAAACAGCTGGAGCAATTTGTTGATGACCGCATGAAAGAAATCATTGCCCCACAGATCATGGCCATTCAAGACGCAGAAAACCCTGAAGAAGCCTTGTCAGAGTTTATGCACACCTTAGAAATTGAGGACCAATCCGCGGCAGCAGACCCTAACGCACCTGCAAAAGGGCATCAATAATCGCGTTCGCATCATCCACAACAGCCTCATCACCACGTTCACGCCAAAACAAGCTAACGCCCTGCGGGGCCACTTCAATCGCTTCAAACGCGCCGTGATGCTTCTCAAGCAGCTTCGCAAGTGACTCTGGCAGATCAAAAGGACGACTGGCGTACCAGCCCTTGCAGATTGAATCGTGTTTCCACACTTCATACGGGTAAAGATTGAGATCAGCAAACTCTTTTAATGGCTTCTCATGATATTTCCGATAACCACAAACACTGACCTTATGGGTCACCTTATCCCATTTATCTGGCAACGCCACCTGAGTCAGCTGCACATTAATACCATGCTTACGAGCCAGCATACGTAACGCCATTTTTTCGCGCTCGCGCTTCGATGGCATGACCCATAAGGCCGATCCCATCAAGGAAAGCGTAATAAATACTACAATTAAAGCTGTCATTGAATTACTCTTAAATTATCGAGAACAAATGGAACCTAAAAATTGGAGGTGTCCTATGCCCTACCAACGCATTGTTTTAGCGGTGGATTTAACGGATGAAAGTATTACAGTTGCCAATAAGGCCGCGGCAATGTGCAAAGCCTTTGATGGCGAGCTCACCATTATCCACGTTATCGAATCCCTGAACTACGCTTACGGCGGCGATGTACCCATCGACGTAAGCGATATCCAAGAACAACTTCAAGACACAGCCACCAAACACATGCAGGCCCTAGTGGATCAACTGGAGATCCCTGTAAAAGAAACCATAGTGACACAAGGTGGTATCGAAAGTGAGATCCATCGCACAGCGGAAGATCTTGAGGCCGACCTAATTATTGTCGGCAGCCATGGGCGCCACGGCCTTGCATTACTACTTGGCTCCACTGCCAACGGCGTCCTACACGGTGCGCCCTGCGACGTACTCGCGGTTCGCGTAAAGTCTGAACACTAATACTCATGTAGCAGCACAAACAAAAGGGAGGCTGTTTCAGCCTCCCTTTTTAATGCTTATGCCAGCAAGACACTAACCGCGCGTCCAAGTCGTCCCTTCACGAGTATCTAGCAAGGTAATCCCCTGCTCTAGCAACAAATCACGAATCTCATCGCTGCGAGCAAAGTTCTTGTCTTTACGCGCTTGAGCACGCTCAGCAATATAACCTTCGATCTCTTCAGCAGAAATACCTTCGCTGATTGTACTGTTTTGCATGAAGTATTCAGGATCTTGTGACAACAGACCAAGCACATCCGCCAGCGCTTTCAGCTCGGCCGCCAATGTTGCTGCTTGCTCACTGCCTTCAGCTCGCGCTTTATTTAATTCACGCACCAATTCAAACAACACCGACAGCGCCACCGCTGTATTGAAATCGTCACGCATCGCATCTTCAAAACGCGTGGTGTAATCGGTCGCCACATAGCTTTGCGCCACCTCTTGACCACGAAGCGCTGTATACAAACGTTCAAGAGCGGTTTTAGCTTCTTTTAAGCTAGCATCCGAGTAGTCAATGCTGCTGCGGTATTGGCTCGATACCATTAAGTAACGCACAACTTCTGGATTAAACTTCTCTAGCACTTCACGAATGGTAAAGAAGTTACCTAGAGATTTAGACATCTTTTCATTGTTCACACGCACCGCGCCACAGTGCATCCAGTAGTTAACATACTGTTCACCCGTGGCCGCTTCTGATTGTGCAATCTCATTCTCGTGATGCGGGAACTTAAGGTCTGGACCGCCACCGTGAATATCGAAGTGATTACCAAGACAGTGAGTCGACATAGCCGAACACTCAATGTGCCAACCCGGACGACCTTTACCCCATGGAGAGTCCCAAGAAACTTCACCGTCTTTGGCAGGCTTCCACAGAACGAAATCTGCAGGGTGTTCTTTTGAAGCTTCCACTTCAATACGTGCACCAGCCAACATTTCCTCAAGCTTACGGTTATTTAATTTACCGTATTCTTCAAATTTGCTGGCACGGTAGAACACATCACCGCTGTTGCCTTGATAAGCAAAGCCTTTGTCCACTAGCACTTGAATCATATCAATGATCTGTTGCATGAACTCAGTCGCTTTAGGCTCTAAGTCCGGAAGCTTATTTCCCAGCGCCACTTCGTCTTCATGCATGGCGGCAATCATACGCTCGGTTAGCTCAGACGTCGTCTCACCATTTTCTTCCGCACGCTTGATAATTTTGTCATCCACGTCAGTGATGTTACGCACGAAGGTCAGGTCGTAACCAATATGACGCAGGAAGCGCGTGATAACATCAAAAGAGATCATCGCTCGCGCGTGGCCGATGTGGCAGTAGTCATAGACCGTGATACCACATACGTACATTTTAACTTTACCTTCCTCGATCGGCTTGAACTCTTCCTTCTTGCCAGTCAGGGTATTAAAAACTTTTAACATGCTATGCCTTAGCCTTTCGCTTCGATTTTCGCCCAAGAGTCACGAAGTGTCACAGTACGGTTAAACACCATACCCTCTTCCTTTAGATCGCGGCAGAAGTAACCTTCCCGCTCAAACTGGAAACCAACGCCTGGCTCTGCTTGCGCTAGTGATGGTTCAAGTTTCGCATTTTCTGCAACCGACATAGATTCTGGGTTAATGAAATCTAGGAATGTTTTACCTTCGTGTTTCGCATCTGGTGCTTCGTCGCTGAATAGACGATCGTATAGGCGAACTTTTGCATCTACGGCGTGCTTAGCACTTACCCAGTGAATCACACCTTTTGGTTTGTAACCTTCTGGGTTAACGCCCAGTGTGTTTTCATCGTAGGTACAGAGTAGTTCAACCACATTGCCTGCTTCGTCACGAATCACTTCATTACACGTAATCACATAACCACCACGCAGACGTACAGCAGAGTCAAGGCTTAAACGCTTCCATTTACGCGGCGCCACTTCTTCAAAGTCTGCTGCGTCGATGAAAAGCTCTTTGCTAAACGGAACTTCACGAGTGCCGGCTTCTTCATTTTTCGGGTGATTACCAACATTAAAGATTTCTTCTTTATCTTCTGGGTAGTTGGTTAACGTCACCTTAATAGGATTTAGTACTGCCATGGCGCGATTCGCGTTCGCATCCAAGTCTTCACGAATAGCGTGTTCCAACATACCGAAGTCAACAATACTGTCGGACTTAGTCACACCGATACGCTCACAGAAGTTACGGATCGACGCAGGCGTAAAACCACGACGGCGCATGCCTGAAATCGTTGGCATACGCGGATCGTCCCACGCTTCCACGTGACCTTCGTCGACCAGTTGCTTCAGCTTACGCTTACTTGTCACTGTGTAGTTCAAGTTCAGACGAGCAAATTCGATTTGTTGCGGGTGCGCTGTACCCAATGTATCAAGCGTCCAATCGTATAGCGGACGGTGATCTTGGAACTCAAGCGTACAGATAGAGTGGGTAATATTTTCTAGCGCATCGGATAAACAGTGGGTGAAGTCGTACATCGGGTAGACACACCATTTGTCACCGGTTTGGTGGTGATGTACGTGACGAATACGGTAGATAATCGGGTCGCGCAGATTGATGTTTGGGCTGGCCATATCAATCTTGGCACGCAGTACTTTTTCACCGTCTGCGTATTTACCATCACGCATTTCCATGAACAATGCCAAGTTTTCTTCTGGCGTACGATCACGGTATGGGCTGTTCTTACCAGGCTCTTTCAATGTGCCACGGTATTCACGCATTTGCTCAGCGTTTAATTCACAAACGTATGCTTTGCCAGCCTTAATCAACTCACAAGCAAAATCAAACAGTTGATCAAAATAGTCAGATGCATATTTAGGCTCACCGGCCCAGTCAAAGCCTAACCACTCCACATCACGTTTGATGGATTCAATGTATTCAACGCTTTCTTTTTCAGGGTTGGTATCGTCGAAGCGTAAGTTACATTGGCCTTGGTAGCGTTGTGCAATGCCGAAATTTAGGCAGATAGATTTAGCATGGCCGATGTGAAGATAACCGTTTGGCTCAGGTGGAAAGCGCGTTAGGACTTTGCCGCCGTGTTTGCCAGTTTCGTTATCTTTATCAATAATTTGGGTGATGAAATTCCCAGTTTTAGACGCTTCTGACATGTTATGTTCGAATCCCGATTGGTGTTCATGTAACGATTAGAAAAATTAGCGCACAAGTATATCTGATTTTGTTTGTTGATTGGTACGCTCAAAAGTGATTTTAAGCGCCAAGCCACAATTTCATTAAGAAAAACACCAACACCCCCACGCAAATAGTAAGCAATTGACGCTTAAACATTAACCCCACCAGCAGTGACGTTAGTGCGCCAACAAACCATGGATTCATCAAGCTGACTGCCAAGCCTTCACTATCCGTCAGCGACATAGGCGCGATAATGGCCGTTAACACAGAAATCGGCACAAATTTGAGTGCCTTATCCAACCATTCAGGGATCTCTGCTTTATGGGCGCTGGCAAACAGCACCACACGAATACCGTAGGTCACCACAAACATTCCCAAAATAATCAAGACAAGCTCTAGACTAGACATTGGTCGTCGCTCCTTTCTTGTTAGCACCCGAGAGACGATCTAGAGAATACCCTATCACTACCGCCAGTAAGGTGGACACAATCAGCCCAAGGTGGTTGGGCATATCCTTGAGCAAAATCGACGCCACTAGCGCTACAGCAAACGCCCCCCAATAGGGAACACTTTTTAGATAAGGGGTAATAATGCCGATAAAGGTGGCCACCATGGCAAACTCCAAGCCCCACTCACTGATCCCCGGTATGTACTCACCGGCCAACGCCCCTATCACCGTGGTTATATTCCACATTAAATAGAAGCTCAGGAAGGAACCTAGATAAACCTGATGACCATTAGATCGGTCAGCAGACCCCATATCGTACATCGGACGTACCGCGGCATAGGTTTCATCAATCAGACCAAACCCCATGATAAGACGTAGCTTCAACGGCAGGTGCTTCACGAAGCGCAACATGTCTGCGGCATATAAGATATGACGCAGATTGACGACAAAGGTCGTTAGCACAATCACCCATAAAGGCGCATCGGCGGCAATCAAACCAAGCGCCACAAATTGCGCCGATCCCGCAAAGACAATGCTCGACATGGCAATCGCGAACCAAATACTGAGATCATTCGCCGCAGCTAACGAACCAAACAGCAAGCCAAACGGCAAGCCACCGACAATCATAGGAAGAGAGGCTAAGGCTCCACGCTGAGCATTTTGAAAAGCATTCATACTAAGCACCCAACGCCTTTACCATGCGAACATTGGCTCTAGGCACACTAAAAGAAGTCACTTGTTCTTCAGTAAAACCCAATTTCTGATACAGAGAGAGGGCTGGAGTCAAAGAGGTATGTGACTCCAGAACAATGCGACTCGCCTGCATCGCTGTCGCTTCATTGATAGCATCTTGCAGCAAGCGCTCACCGAGCCCTAAACGCTGAAATCTCTCACTGACTGCCAATTTCCCCAACTCAACCACACCGGCCTGCTCTGGCATGATGAAATAAGCCGCAACCGGCTGACCCTCAACATAAGCCACTTTAACTTTGCCCCCTTGAGCTAAAATGTGGCTCTTTGGATCGTTTAGCAGCAAACGATCCTTGTCATAGATGTCATCTTTGAAAAAGCGTTCTAGCCAAGCCATATTCAGAGCTTTAAAGGCCCTAAAATCTTCTTCAGACTGGCACTCTTTGAGTATCAGCTTCTCGGGGTGCAAACGAAGCAAAACACGTTTGGCATAGGGGCCATTCAGTAAATTCTTTTCCAGCTCCCCAAGCTGCTCTAAGAAAGAGCCCGACGCATGACCAAGATAGTAGGTCAGCTCATGGCCAATGGCCGCTAATACAGGTTCAGCCTTTAGCATTTCTTCACGACACAACTCAGACAAACAAATAACGGAACGTCGCTGATCTTGCTCATCCGGCACCTTTAGTAGCAAGCCTTCCTTCATCATCTTGGTCACTTGCTTACTGACCGCCGGATGGGACAAACCTAAATGCTCAGATATTTGCACAACAGAAAGAGAGGCTTGCTGCTGCAGAAGGCGCAAAATGGGGAAGTAGGTCGAAGAAATCTTTAAGGATTCAGCACTGTAAACCGACTGCACCTCATTATAAAGAAAGTCACTCAGACGCTTTAAGCGACTCCCCAATGACAAAACACCAAACTGCTCCATATCTAAACCACCCACAAAACTACGTAACTGGTTACCTATAATATATACGTAACCGGTTACGTACAACCCACTTTAATGATGGAATATGTCAATTTAGACGCAAAGACTAGTTACACGACGGGTATTTGCTATAATCCGCGCCCTTGAAACGAAGGGGATTATCCATGTCAAACAAAGCCGTTGTGGTCTATTCAGGAGGAATGGATTCTTACACAGTGCTGCACACAGCACTTGCCGAAGGAAAAGAGGTGTACGCACTGTCGTTTAACTACGGCCAGCGCCACAGCAAAGAATTAGATGTGGCAGCCGCGGTTTGCGCAAAGCACGGTATTCCACACAAGATCGTCGACATCTCTGCGATCAACGATCTAATGGCAGGATCATCACTGACCAGCGACATTGAGATTCCAGAAGGCCATTACGCTGAAGACAGCATGAAAAACACCGTCGTGCCAAATCGCAATATGGTACTGCTGTCGATGGCCATTGCTTACGCTGTCTCTTTAGAGGCCCCTGAGGTCTATTACGGCGCCCATTCTGGCGATCATCATATTTACCCAGATTGCCGCCCAGAGTTCGTTCACGCCATGAATGCGGTGTCTAAAATTGCCAACTATGAGCCAGTTGAAATTGTTACGCCATTTTTAAACAGCTCCAAGGGCGAAATCCTAGCCGCTGGTTTGGCTATGAATTTGGACTACGGCAACACTTGGACTTGTTATAATGGTCGTGAACATGCCTGTGGTAAATGCGGCGCCTGCAATGAGCGCTTAGAAGCCTTCGCAGAACAAGGCATCACCGATCCACTCACTTACGAAGCTTAACCTCTTACGTCTAAGAGCCGTTTGCTTCTGTTTAACCCGATTTAGCCTTTGCCAAGCAATTCGCTAATGACTGTTATCACTATCAGCCCCGACTGTTTTCGGGTGATTGAAGGAATAACCATGTACTCAATTAAAGAAGCGTTCTATTCCCTACAGGGAGAAGGCGCTCATGCTGGCCGCCCCGCCATCTTTTGCCGCTTTACTGGCTGCAATCTATGGAGCGGTAAAGAAAAACATCGCGCCAGTGCGCAATGTCAGTTTTGCGATACCGACTTTATCGGTACCGACGGTCAGAATGGCGGCAAGTTTAAAAGCGCCGTAGATTTAATCTCGCATTTAGATAACTTATGGCCAGTAGGCACGAACCATAAGTATTTAATCTTTACTGGCGGCGAACCTGCACTGCAATTGGATGATGAGTTAATTGCCGCAGCGAAAGCCTCACACTACACCTTAGCCATCGAAACCAACGGTACCCTTCCCCTTCCCGATGGCATTGATTGGATTTGCGTGAGCCCCAAGACCGCAGAACCTCTAGTAGTGAACCGTGGTAGTGAGCTGAAACTCATCTTTCCGCAGGAACATTTGCCACCTAATTTGTTTACCGACCTTGAATTTGAACACTTTTACCTCCAACCAATGGATCAGAGTGCTTTACCGGAAGGTCGTGAGCGTGTTGATGACGCTCAAGCACAGACAATTCGTTACTGTTTACAGAATCCACAGTGGCGTCTAAGTTTACAAACACATAAAATGCTTGGCATTGATTGATTTATTACACCTAACTGAATAAAGGAAAAGTTACATGATCGTTTTCCATACGAATTTTGGCGATATCACTATCGAATTGAACTACGAGAAAGCGCCAAAAACGGCTAAAAACTTTGAAGAATATGTAACATCAGGCTTCTACGACGGCGTGATTTTCCACCGTGTTATCAACGGTTTCATGGTCCAAGGCGGTGGTTTTGAGCCTGGCATGAAGCAAAAAGAAACGCGCGCACCAATCGAAAACGAAGCAGACAACGGCCTAGAAAACGTCGCCGGCTCTCTAGCCATGGCTCGTACAATGGACCCACACTCAGCGTCAGCACAATTCTTTATCAACGTTGCTGACAACAGCTTCCTTAACCACCGTAGCAAAACACCAGACGGTTGGGGTTACGCGGTATTCGGTAAAGTGACTGCGGGCATGGACGTTGTCAACAAGATCAAAGAAGTTCAAACAACGATCAAAGCAGGCCACCAAGACGTTCCTGCAGAAGACGTTATCATCGAGTCTGCTGAGCTAATCAAAGAATAAGTTCATGCTTCGATACTTCATCTCAGATTTGCATTTGAGTGACAAACGCCTGGATTTAATCCAGGCGTTTGTGCATTTGACCGATGAAATTTGCCAAAACACTGGCGAAACCGAGCTGTACATCCTTGGGGATTTTTTCGAAGCCTATATCGGCGACGATTACCAACCGAATTGGATGATTACGCTCGATCAGCAATTTGCCAAGTTACATCAACACCAGGTTACCACCTACTTCATCGCCGGCAATCGCGATTTCTTAGTCGGCAAAGACTGGTTTCAGCGCAATCAGGTGATCGAGCTCAATGAACAACACCCCCTAGCGCAAAATGGCCATACCGTTATTTTGACCCATGGAGACGAGTTCTGTATCGATGACCAAGCCTATCAAGGGTTTCGTGCCATGGTGCGACAACCTGAATGGCAACAACAGGTTTTAAGCATGCCATTGGAGCAGCGTTTAGCTTTAGCACAAAAGCTACGCGATGACTCAAAGAGTATGTCTGCCGATAAAAGCATGGCGATCATGGACGTCAACATTGGCACTATCAATGAATCCTTATCGTCCGAAACGGATCTATTGATTCATGGCCATACCCATCGTCCAGCACTGCATAGTGACGAAAACATTACTCGCCTAGTGCTAGGCGACTGGGATCAATGGCTGTGGTGTGGTGTACTGGAAGGCAATCATTTCAGTCAATATCAGATTTCAGCACAGGCCTATCTTGAAAAGGCAATCAAGATTGAAGAATGGCAAAAGATGCATAGCCTAACGCTTAACTAATCAGTAGCCACGCGCATAAGGCTAGCTAGAAACAAAAAAAGAGCAGATAATCTGCTCTTTTTTTACAAGTGAAGAAGCTCTCTAACCCAGTCGGTTTCGGCACGATTTCTCGAGCGCTTATATTCTAGATTACGATCGTGGAGGACGGCGATCGCACGAAAGAAAGCATTGTTTACAGTAACCGGACTCAGTTCAATCCCGTATTTAGACCACCAATGTTGCTGCGCTTTACTCGTCAGCACTTGGTACAAATAATCTAGCTCTACCGTTCCTTGATACACCTGCTCAAGATCGATACCAGGATCACTCTTGGCAATCTGTAGCGTCAGCCAATAAGTCACATCTGGCAATAAATCGTTAGTTTGCGTGCCCATCTTAAGCCCTCCTCTTGTTAGAGTAGTATCTTCGAGATTAGCACAACAAAAACGTTTGTGAAGGGAATTCTTTACAAACGTTTGTTTTAGTTCAGTAAACAGTTAGGTAAATGATTGTATCTAAGGGGAATATTGAGACACATTAAGCCGCTTGTGGCGGACCACTGTGCACACGAAACTCTACATCAGGCTCGGTAATAAGCTGGTGTTCTACCTCACGGAAAAACTGAACTCGCTCATCAATTGGCTCACCAGCATACTCTTCCGCAAGGGACAAGTAATCTTCAAAATGGCGTGCTTCGGATTTTAGCAATGACTTGTAGAACTTCGAAATCTCAGGGGCAAGATGCGGAATTAAGACCGCAAAACGCTCACAAGAGCGAGCTTCTACAAAGGCACCAATAATCAAGGTATCGATGAGCTTAGCTGGCTCATGGGTGCGAATATGCTTGCGTAAGCCGCTGGCATAGCGTGATGCTTCAAGGTGACGGTATTCCACATCACGATTCTTCATGATCTTCAGCACTTGCTCAAAATGCAGTAGCTCTTCACGGGCCAACTGAGACATCTTATGCAACAGATTTTCCCGATCCACATAGCGATACATTAGGTTCATTGCCGTTGATGCCGCCTTTTTTTCACAATGAGCGTGGTCGATCAAAAGCAATTCTTCGTTTTCCAAAGCCCATTGCACCCACTCTTTTGGGGACTCACATGGCAAAAACTCTACCAACTCGGGATAATCAGTTAACATCAAGGCTACCTTTTCTCTGAAAAAAAACCGATTATACTCTGATTAAGACACATTATCAGCACAAGCAAAACATTGATTTGGATATCAATTCGCTAATGAATCAATACTATGACGTAACAAAATTAAGCATTGGACAGCAAGTTGGCGTTGAGGTCGATCCTTACGTACTTAACTATCCATTAAGCGATGACAAAAGTGTTTGGGTTGCCGATCAAGGCGGTCAGTCATTTGTGCTGCGTTTTTTCCGCTCCGACCGCGGCGACGTAAACCAGTTTCTTTCCATTGCACGACGACACGCCAAGCTTAAGCACCCCTCCATCACCCGCAGCTACCCACCGTTTTATTCAAACTTTTGGGTATTTTCGATTTATTCCTTGTGTGGTGGCGAGCGCTTATTTAGCTATCTTGGCAAGTACCCTGATGGCGCCTCACTAAATGTCGTGCTAAGCATCTTTGATCCGATTGCTAAAGCGCTAGACCAAGTACATCAGCATGGCTACATTCACGGCCATCTAGATTTGAGTAGCGTGCACATTGTCAATGGCGCCGGTGTACTCACAGGCTTTGGCACCCACAGCTGGCTGGATAAAATTACCGACCAAGACATGGATGGTCGTTTTATACCGCCCGAGTACCATAAGCGTCGCCCAACCATGTCGATTGCATCAGACAACTACATGTTTATGCGCCTATTGATCGCCGCGCTGGTAGGCGAGTCCTGGCTCGACAACGGTAAAGTGGAAAAATTGCCGCACCATGTGGAAGAATTGGATCAGGATACTTGGAAAAAGATCAAAAACTGGGCACGCCCAGCAGAGCGCCATCGCCCTAAGTCTCTCGTTGAAGTGATGCGCCTGTTGCGCGCCAACCTCTTCGTCAACAGCGCTAAAGCCAATGTGGAGGCACCACCTCCTGCCCCTAAAGCGAGCCGACCCACATCGCACTATGTTGGCGCCGGTGCCGGCGTACTCGCCGCAGCCGCCATCGCTGCGACATTGCTTTGGCCGACAGCTGACGACGCTCCCGACGAGCCGACCAACAACACACCAGTGGCAACTGCCGAGAGCCGCTTTGATGCCCTCCCCCAAGTTCTAGAGGAGCCCCTAAAGGACGGCGGCAAGGCGCCCAAGGTAGAAAAGATTGCCCCAGCCAAATTTCAAATGGGTGATATCAATGGTTCTGGTGACAGCAACGAATCCCCGGTCCATGAAGTAGACATTCCAACAGGCTTCTACTTCAGCAAAACCGAGGTTACCTTTGCGCAGTATGATCGCTTTGCCAGGGCAAGTGGAAGGGCCATGCCCCCCGACAATGGCTGGGGGCGTGACAATCGCCCCGTAATCAATATCAGCTGGTACGATGCCAAAGCCTACACCGCTTGGCTATCGGATCAGACGGGGGCCGAATACCGCTTACCAACGGAGATTGAATGGGAATACTCTGCGCGGGCCGGCTCTGGCACTGCTTACTGGTACGGCAACGAAGTCAAACCGGGATACAGCGTCTGTGACAGCTGTGGCAGTCAGTGGGATGGCGTTTCGACAGCCCCAGTCGCCTCGCAGGCGAGCAACCCACTGGGCATTTTTGATATGCACGGCAACGTCGCGGAATGGGTAGAAGATTGCTATCACGAAAACTATCAAGGAGCCCCAAACACCAATCAAGTCTGGCTTTCGGACCAATGTAATGGACGAGTCCTACGCGGCGGCTCATGGTTTGATGTGCCAACCGTTGGACGCAGCGCCACCCGCTACCGTGCTGACCCGAACTTACGTGCCAGCAACTGGGGCTTCCGTGTGGTACGACTGGCATCACCATAACTTTGCTGCCAGAGCGCAATGAATAAGTAACATAAATAACCCCTATTATCGATTTATATAGCCAACGGCACTTCCAAGTGCCGTTTTTTATATACAATAAAAGCAGTGTTCAATTTGCCAGTACCCAACTCTGCTTGCATGCGACTCCTGTGCAAGCTGTGTAGTTGAGGTGTAAATAACGTCGATTCACAAAATTGATGTCAAACGTAAGGGGAACAATGATGTTAGAAGCGTATCGTAAACACGTCGAAGAACGTGCCTCCCAAGGTATCCCAGCCACACCGCTCGACGCAGAACAAAGTGCCGCTCTGGTAGAGCTTCTTAAAGCGCCACCAGCAGGCGAAGATGAATTCCTCCTAGACCTTTTCAAGAACCGCATTCCAGCAGGTGTCGACGAAGCCGCCTACGTTAAAGCTGGCTTCCTTGCTGCCATCACCAAGGGGGAAGCTTCATCTCCCCTGATCGACAAACAGCTTGCCACAGAACTGTTAGGCACAATGTTTGGCGGTTACAACATCCAACCTCTTATTGATTGCTTAGACGACACAGACATTGCCCCAATCGCCGCAAAAGCACTGTCGCATACCCTTCTCATCTTTGATGCTTTCCACGATGTAGAAGAGAAAGCCAAAGCCGCTAACGAATACGCGAAACAAATCATTCAGTCCTGGGCCGATGGCGAATGGTTCACCTCAAAGCCCAAACTGGAAGAAAAAATCACGGTAACGGTATTCAAAGTCCCAGGCGAAACCAATACCGATGACCTCTCTCCGGCGCCTGACGCTTGGTCAAGACCAGACATCCCACTGCACGCCAACGCCATGCTAAAAATGGCACGCGATGGCATTACACCAGACGTAGATGGCGAGATTGGCCCCATCTCTAAAATCAATGAACTGAAAGAAAAAGGCTTTCCACTGGCTTATGTCGGCGATGTCGTCGGCACCGGCTCGAGCCGTAAGTCGGCAACCAATTCTGTATTGTGGCATATGGGTGATGACATTCCATTCATCCCGAATAAGCGCGCAGGCGGCGTCTGCATCGGCGGCAAGATTGCACCTATCTTTTTTAACACCATGGAAGATGCTGGCGCGTTACCTATTGAGATGGATGTCGACGGCATGGAAATGGGCGATGTGATCGACATTTATCCATACGAAGGCGTGGTTAAGAAACATGACAGCGGCGATGTCATCACATCTTTCTCACTGAAAACTCAAGTACTGCTAGACGAAGTACGTGCAGGCGGCCGTATTCCATTGATCATCGGCCGTGGCCTAACCAACAAGGCGAGAGAATCCTTGGGCCTTGAGACATCTGATCTGTTCCTAAAACCTGGTGACGTTGCCGACTCAGGTAAAGGCTATACCCTAGCACAGAAGATGGTGGGCAAAGCCTGCGGTCTTGAAGGCGTTCGCCCGAATGCTTACTGTGAGCCTAAAATGACCACGGTGGGCTCGCAAGACACCACAGGCCCGATGACCCGTGACGAGCTCAAAGATTTGGCTTGCCTTGGCTTTAGCTCTGACCTAGTGATGCAATCCTTCTGTCACACGGCGGCCTACCCAAAACCCGTAGACGTGGTGACACATCATACGCTCCCTGATTTCATCATGAACCGCGGCGGCGTTTCACTGCGCCCTGGTGACGGCATCATCCATTCCTGGTTAAACCGCATGCTGCTACCTGACACCGTCGGCACTGGCGGTGACTCTCATACCCGCTTCCCGCTAGGCATCTCTTTCCCAGCAGGATCAGGGCTGGTGGCGTTTGCCGCAGCCACAGGAGTGATGCCACTTGATATGCCCGAGTCTGTATTGGTTCGCTTTAAAGGTACCATGCAGCCTGGCATCACATTACGAGACCTAGTCCATGCGATTCCTTACCAAGCCATCAAAGATGGCCATCTAACGGTTGAAAAGAAAGGCAAGAAAAACGTGTTCTCTGGCCGCATTCTGGAGATAGAAGGGCTTGAACACCTAACCACCGAACAAGCATTTGAACTATCGGATGCTTCCGCTGAGCGCTCTGCAGCTGGCTGTACTATTAATCTTTCTGAGGAATCCGTTGCCGAGTACCTTAAATCCAACATTGTCATGCTGCGCTGGATGATTGCGGAAGGCTATGGTGACCCTCGCACCCTTGAGCGCCGGGCTAAGGCAATGGAAGCATGGCTAGCAGATCCGAAGCTAATGCGTGCCGACGCAGATGCGGAATACGCAGCCGTCATCGAAATTGACTTGGATGAATTAAAAGAGCCGGTTCTGTGTGCACCAAACGATCCTGATGACGCACGCCTCCTATCTGAAGTGCAAGGCGAGCAAATTGATGAGGTCTTTATTGGCTCCTGTATGACCAATATTGGCCACTTCCGCGCAGCTGGCAAACTCCTAGAGTCAGCCGGACAAGTGGTCCCCACACGCCTATGGATTGTTCCACCGACCAAGATGGATCAACAGCAACTGACAGCGGAAGGCTACTACAGCATCTTTGGTAAGGCGGGCGCACGAGTGGAAATGCCTGGCTGTTCTCTATGTATGGGTAACCAAGCACGTGTTGCTGACAAAGCAACCGTTGTCTCCACATCCACACGTAACTTTCCTAACCGCCTAGGTAATGGGGCAAATGTATTCCTAGCATCAGCTGAGCTGGCTGCCGTTTCTTCCCTACTGGGTAAACTGCCTACACCCGCTGAGTACCTAGAGTACGCCAATAAGATCAACAGCATGTCTGCCGAGATATACAACTATCTAAACTTTGATCAAATGGGTGATTACGTTAAGAAAGCTTCTTCTGTTATCGCTACGGATGCTTCGGCATAAAACTCTGAAAACGCCTTCAAAACAAAAAAAGCCCGCTGAGCAAGCTAAGCGGGCTTTTTCTTACCTGCATGTTTACCTTAACCAATGCAGTTTTTGGCAAGCATAAAGCAATGAAATCCAAAAACAAAAAGGGCGCTAATAAGCGCCCTTCTCTATCGGTGAAGTGTTTGCCTTTAGATCGCCTCACGACGCTCTAGTTCGTTAAACTCTTCTTGCTCTTCACGTTCTTCAAGAGACTCGACATCACGTGCATCCGGGTGATGTTTACGACCTTCGTGCTTTGATTTGTGTTTTAAAAGCTGTTTCTCAAGTTTCTCAACCAAAGTATCAACTGCCGCACCCAATTGCTTATCCGTAGTAACTGAGGCAAATAAATCATGACCTGGAATGTGGACTCGCGCCTCAACAATCAGCTCACTTTTGTTTTGGTGGTTTTCAGAGTTAACAATGACTTTGATTGATGTAATCTGGCTGTTGATGTCAGCAAGCTGATCCATTCCCTCTTTAATCGTTGCCTGAACTTCTTCAGTAGTGTGAACATGGTGACCGCTGATATCTAATGTGTACATAATAATTATTCCTTCTTCCTATCCCCTTTGCTCGGGGACGTTTAGCGTTTCATTGTCACACTTAATAAACTAAGGCTCCCAGAATCGTTTTTCAACACCCTTTCAACAAAAAGGGTAAGAAATAATGATAAAGAACAGAGCTGCTTGATAAATTCAAAACATCAAACGCTCAACCTTTGTTCATTTATTAACCACAACAAAACCCGCTTTAAAATCTCTCGCTCCAAAACAAGCAAACAACAGACTCCTCAAGCAATAAAACCCTTTGAACTGTGCAGGTATTTCCATGACATAGCACATAGCACATAGCGAACAGTAAAAAGTGAGAAGCCCAAGCAGCAATCAAAGCCTAAAAACACACAAGATGATAACCTTTATCAACTACTAATTAGGCACACACTCTATCCAAAACAAAAACCATGTCGCATAATGAATTGTTTTTGGCGCATTTGAGATACAATAAAACATCATTTTTTTATAGCTAAAATATTTTTCAAAAAAGTTTGTTTCTTTTAAATTATTATCTAGCTAGTCGATTTTAGTGTGGTTGGCGTCGTTTTTATGACAATATACTTTCTAGCTAACCACTAAAAATTCATTCGAATAAAAAATATAATTTCTATATTTTTCAACAACTTAAGATTTTATTGCCAATAAAGTAATGTTTACATGGTGTTTTGATCGAACTAAATGGTTAATCGCCAGTCCTAAACAATGCCCCACAAAAAAATCACATTTAATGTGAAATTTCCTTAAATTGACGTTGTCGTGCACAATTCTACCGTGATATGTTGTTTACGAAATTGTTAACTACCTCAGTAAGAAATGAGGAAGTGACAAGTAGTCGCTGAATAGCAAATAAATGAAAGGAACAGAATTTATGATCATGACGAAAAAAGTTTTGGCAGTAAGTGTACTAGCTGGTCTAGGCGGTCTATCACAATCAGCTCTAGCATTTAACATCGATGCTGGTGATGTACAAGCAAGTGTATACGGCTACGCACAACTAAACGCTGTTTACGATATCAATGAAGACATCGGTGCTACTACTCAAGCAGGCCAGTTCAGCGGTCTGACTGACGCTAGCAACGTTGCTGAAGGCCATTTCGATGCAGACGCTCAACAGTCTCGTATCGGTATCTCTGCTCAGCATAAAGATGGCGCGAAAGTCGTTGTAGAAGGTGACTTCCGTGGTGGCACTTTCCGCATCCGTCACGCTTACGGCGCTTACGGCAACTGGACAGTTGGTCGCACTTGGTCAAACTACAACAGCTGGACAGGCTGGACTCCTACTCTTGACTTCGACTCTACTGCAGGCAGCCCTGGTGTGCAGGACCGTGTTGAGCAAGTACGCTACTCTGATGGCGGTTTATCTTTCGCACTTGAGAAAGATTACTGGCCAAACGTAAACGACGGCTCATCTGATTGGAGCGGTTCAACTAAGTCTGCAGCACCTAGCTTTACTGCACGTTACGAAGGCTCAGCAGCAGACGGCGTTAACTACGTGGTAGCTGGTGTTGGTCGTATCCTTACACTAGATGATGGCACTACAGATGAATCAGCAGTTGGCTTCGGTGCTTTCACTGGTGTTGATGTAAACATGGGCGCGGTAACACTTCATGCGGTAGTGAACTACTCTGATGGTGCTAATGCGTACCTATACCGTTCTGGCGGCAACTTCGGTGGCACTGACGCTTACCTACACAATGGTGACCTAGAGACAGTTTCTGCTTGGGGTGGCTCTATCGGTCTATCTACTAAGATCGGCGATGGCGACTTCAACATCGTTTACGGTAAAGTAAAAATGGACCTAGACGATATGAGCGCAGACCTAGGCAACGTTGGTGGCAACAACGAGTCTAACACTAACGCTTTCGTTAACTACATGTGGTACCCAGTTGACAACGTAATGATGGGTGTTGAGGTTGGTTACTTCAAGAGCGATTACTACGGCGGCGGCGATGCTGACGCAACTCGTGTAATGTACTCTGCTCAGTACAGCTTCTAATAATTCGTTACATCGACACTGATAAGCCACCCTTCCTCCCCTGAAGGGTGGCATTCATAATCGAACTTTCTTTGATATCGGAAATGTTGCTGTAGGCATTTCCGATTTTTTTATGCCCTAAGAATCAAGAAAGCCTGCCCCCCTCCTATCCTATCCAAACTAAACCTGTAGTGGTCTAATAAAACCGGACACCATTTAAGGTGGTAATATAGCCACATCAAAAGAGGTGTCCAATGACAAAACAACGTCGTACATTTTCAACAGAGTTTAAGCATGAAGCAGCCTGCTTAGTG
>NZ_FLOC01000011.1 GCF_900089755.1 Marinomonas aquimarina
TAACACTAAGTTTTACAACCTACTTTCTTAAACTAGAAAGAGTTGGCGTCCCATAGGGGGTTCGAACCCCTGTTACCGCCGTGAAAGGGCGGTGTCCTAGGCCTCTAGACGAATGGGACACATCATTTGTTTCCGCAGAAACGCCCTCTTTCGAGGATTTCTCACAAGGAGAAAATGGAGCGGGAAACGAGGCTCGAACTCGCGACCCCAACCTTGGCAAGGTTGTGCTCTACCACTGAGCTATTCCCGCATATTGTCACGTTGTTTTACAACTACGTTAAGTTGGCGTCCCATAGGGGGTTCGAACCCCTGTTACCGCCGTGAAAGGGCGGTGTCCTAGGCCTCTAGACGAATGGGACACATCGTTTGCTTCCGTAGAAGCGCCCTCTTCTGTGAAGAGGAAATGGAGCGGGAAACGAGGCTCGAACTCGCGACCCCAACCTTGGCAAGGTTGTGCTCTACCACTGAGCTATTCCCGCATAACTACTTATGTTTTACACCTGTAAGTTAGGTGGCGTCCCATAGGGGGTTCGAACCCCTGTTACCGCCGTGAAAGGGCGGTGTCCTAGGCCTCTAGACGAATGGGACACATCATTTGTTTCCGTAGAAACGCCCTCTTCTATTAAGAGGAAATGGAGCGGGAAACGAGGCTCGAACTCGCGACCCCAACCTTGGCAAGGTTGTGCTCTACCACTGAGCTATTCCCGCATATTGTCACGTTGTTTTACAACTACGTTAAGTTGGCGTCCCATAGGGGGTTCGAACCCCTGTTACCGCCGTGAAAGGGCGGTGTCCTAGGCCTCTAGACGAATGGGACACATCGTTTGCTTCCGTAGAAGCGCCCTCTTCTGTGAAGAGGAAATGGAGCGGGAAACGAGGCTCGAACTCGCGACCCCAACCTTGGCAAGGTTGTGCTCTACCACTGAGCTATTCCCGCTTTAAGCTTTCACAAACATCAGCTAAGCTACTCTGGTTTTGCCAATCCGTAGATTGGCGTCCCATAGGGGGTTCGAACCCCTGTTACCGCCGTGAAAGGGCGGTGTCCTAGGCCTCTAGACGAATGGGACACTGTAGCGCCTTGCTGTGTAAGCGGGGGCGTATATTACTGTTACCAAACGGAAAATCAACAACTTTTTTTAAATATCTGTATTCTAAGCGAAAAAAAATGGCTTCCAGCACAAAAACCAATCAAGAGACACCCAACATGAGAACATTCTTACTAGGATCGGTTATTTTTGCAGCAGTTGCGCTACAGGGCTGCTCTACTACTCATACTATTAACATCGCCCCAACTGGCATGGCCGCCTCACAACAATATACCAACCAACAGCAAATTAATTACTCAGTTAAGCCTTTTGCCAGCAAAACCATAGGTGAAATTGAAACAGGCTTGCGTGAGCGTGCAAAAATCGTCATTGGCAATGACACTCGCGATGCATTAGACAGCTATATTGGTCAGAAATTGGAAGAATATGGCCTTACCCCAAACCGAGGAAACCAACCAGCAACGATTTTAATGTTCGACCTGACACAATTAAGCTACCAAACCCACACTATTGCTTTAAAGACTGAAGCAAAACTGGTGGCAGAACTTCAAGCAACGGTTGTTAAAGGTGAGCAACGCTACACTGCAAAGTTTAAATCAGAAAAGATCGATCAATATGGCACCCTACCAGATCGGGAAGCTGTTGAGCAGGAGATCAATAAGCTGTTAGGGAAAACGGTGGATCGAGCACTAAATGACGGCAAACTAATTCAGATGCTGAGCCACTAATAAGAAGGTTGAAGCAGCACTGACTATAAAGCTACTTATATAGTCAGTGCTTTACGATGTAGAAGTAAGACTAGTCCTTGGCTTTGAACGCCATTGAAGCTGAGTTAACACAGTAGCGAATCCCCGTTGGCTTAGGACCATCAGGAAACACATGCCCCAGATGGGCTTCACATTGGCTACAAACAATCTCAACGCGCTGCATGCGCCAAGAGTTGTCCTCTACCTCTTTAATGTTGTGTTTGTCGGCATCATAGAAGCTCGGCCAACCAGAACCAGAGTTGTATTTAGCATCTGAATCAAACAAGTGGGCGCCACAGCACACACAATAGTAGCTACCCTCTTCATAAAACTTATCATAACGACCAGTAAATGCTCGCTCAGTGCCTTTCTTGCGCACTATTTGATACACTTCTTCAGGCAGACGTTCTTTCCAATCTTCGTCGGTAAGTGCCTTGTATTGAGAAGTTTTTTGATCATCGCTCATAATGAAGACTCCGAATTAACGTCCCAGAATTATAACTGATTCCATCACTAGATATGAGGAAGCGTGGTGCAAATACGTAAATCTAACAAACTCGCTAATATTTGCTACGAAATTCGCGGGCCAGTTCTTAAAGAAGCCATGCGCATGGAAGATGAAGGCCACCGCATTCTTAAGCTGAACATTGGCAACCCAGCGCCATTTGGCTTTGAAGCACCGGACGAAATCCTTGTAGACGTTATCAAGAACCTACCTAACGCCCAAGGCTACTGCGAATCTAAAGGCTTATTCTCTGCCCGTAAAGCCGTGATGCAAAAATACCAAGCCCTAGGCATTCGCTCTGCTGACGTAGAAAACGTATGGATGGGCAACGGCGTCAGTGAACTAATCGTGATGGCCATGCAGGCACTGTTAAATGACGGTGACGAAATACTCATCCCAGCACCGGATTACCCACTATGGACCGCTGCAGCGACATTATCAGGCGGCTATGTACGTCATTACCTATGTGATGAAGCCGCTGGCTGGCAACCCGACATCGCCGATATCAAGTCTAAGATCACCAACAAAACCAAAGCCTTGGTTATTATCAACCCGAACAACCCAACGGGCGCGGTGTACTCTGAAGCAATCTTGAAAGAGTTGGTCGACCTAGCTGAGAAGCACGGTCTACTGCTTTTCTCTGACGAGATCTACGACAAGATTTTATATGATGGTGCGAAACACATCCCTACAGCGACATTAACAGAAGGTCGCGTGCCTTGTGTGACCTTTGGCGGCCTATCTAAGGTCTACCGTACCGCAGGTTTCCGCTCTGGCTGGATGATCATTACTGGCCCACGCTCTGGCATTGATGACTACATCTCTGGTATCGACATGCTAAGCTCTATGCGTCTGTGTGCCAATGTCCCCGCTCAACATGCCGTACAAACGGCGCTAGGTGGCTATCAAACCATTAATGAGCTGACTGCTCCCGGTGGTCGCCTTTATGAACAACGTAACTTAGCGTGGGAAATTCTGGAAAGCATCCCTGGTGTGTATTGTCACAAGCCTGAGGGCGCCATGTACTTATTCCCGCGCCTAGATCCTAAGATGTACAACATCAAAGACGATGTGGATGTGGCACTGCGCTTCTTAAAAGAAGAAAAGGTACTTCTTGTTCACGGCACTGGCTTTAACTGGCCGACCCCGGATCACTTGCGCATTGTCTTCCTACCCCATGTTGAAGAACTGCAACCCGCCATGGAGCGCTTTGCTAAGTTTTTATCACGCCTACGCAATTAATTCCTACTTGAAAAGGAACTAACTGCCCCTATGATGCTCCATAGTATTTTCACTCTGGAGCATCTCTAACATGCGTATATTGTTATTCCTTTTAACCAACATTGCGGTACTGGTTGTAGCCAGCATCGTGCTGAGCGTTTTAGGCGTTGAGCGCTACATCTCTGGTAGCGGCTTGAACTTAACTTCTCTATTGATCTTCTGTGCGGTATTTGGCTTCACAGGCAGCATCATCTCCCTATTACTCTCAAAGAAAATGGCTAAATGGGGCTCAAAAGCGCAAGTCATTGAGCAACCACGTAACCACAAAGAGCAATGGTTGCTAACAACAGTACAAGAACTCGCAAAAGAAGCCGGCATCAAGATGCCTGAAGTGGCGATCTTCCCGGCCCATGAAGCGAACGCATTCGCCACTGGCTGGAACAAGAATGACGCCCTAGTGGCCGTATCAAGCGGCATGCTAGATCGCTACCCACCGGATGAAATCCGTGCGGTCATGGCACACGAAATCGGTCACGTGGCAAACGGTGACATGGTAACCCTGTCGCTAATCCAAGGCGTTGTGAACACCTTTGTCATGTTCTTTGCCCGTATCGCGGGTTACGCCGTTGATCAATTCCTACGCCGTGATGACGAGGAAGGTGAAGGCTCTGTTGGCTGGGGTTACTACATCGCTACCATGGTGTTTGAAATCCTATTCGGCATCTTGGCAAGCATGATCGTGATGTGGTTCTCCCGTTACCGTGAATTCCGTGCCGACGAAGCCGGTGCACGCCTAGCAGGCAAAGGGGCGATGATTGCCGCTCTAGCACGCATCCAAAGCGAACATGAGATGTCTCATATGCCAGACAGCATGGTGGCATTCGGTATCCGCCGCGGCCGCAAATCAAGCTTTGGTGAGCTGTTCTCAAGCCACCCGCCGATCAATGATCGTATTGCCGCATTGCAGCAGCTGTAATTCGGAAACACTAGTTATTAAAAAAGGCCCGATTGGGCCTTTTTTTTATTGCTGCTAATTTTTGTCTTCTAGCGCTGTTTTTTCGAGATCGTATCGAGAATATAAGCCAACAGAGGAATCCCCTGCTCCTTTTCGACATCATTAAACTTAATGCCGTAGACATACATGTACTCAACCCCCATGCGGGACAAGAAAGCATTATCAGCAATCGTTGATTGCAATTGCTCAAGCATTTGAATCTCTTGATTACGTATCTCACACTCCAGTTTTAGGATGTGCTTGAATTCGCCAATGACAAGATTCAAGGCGATGCGCATGGTTTGATTCACAAAACCAAAATCTTCTTTAGAAACGATTTTACAACCGCCGGTACTCAAGTCGATCACCACACCAGTAGAATGGGCTGCAATGGGCTGCGCACCAGAGGGCTCCAGTGAACAAATCAAGCGCGCTTCAACACGTACTGCCTGACGCACTTCAGAGGTTTCCACGTACTCAGGATAGGCAATGTGCAGATGCCCAGCTGGCTCTAAGTAGCTTTTCGCCACTTTTGAAGAAAAGGCACACACATTGGTCGCCGACATCAAACGCACATTGACCACCTGGCTATCACGCACGATGATATTTTTACCATTCACTCGAGGGCAGGAAACGATCAACGAGCGACCTGGAATGCGCCCTAGCACTTTCACTGTATAACGACCAGGAGGCGAAATAAACTCAACTTGGACGTTCGAGCCCATCGGCACCGACACATCACTGAAATCTATCTGTTTAACTTCCGCCATCTCAACTCCTAGTGGCTGTGCTGAAGAAACCCTAACGCCTCAAATTCATGGGCAAACTTAGTATGCTTTACCATTGTTGTATTGAATTCATCGCGCTCAACGTAATTTTTACGCAACCAGTCAAAGCCCTTATCCGTAACAAAGCTCGACATCACATGCTTGAAGCGCGCACTGTCCCGAGCGACGTCAAAACAAGCTTGAATAGCACGGGCCAGCGTTTCGTCACGATCTAGCCCTGAATTCATTTTTATTTCACAAATACTACCCTGACTGATCGCATCCGCAAAGCTACTTTTTGTCGCAATATCAAAGAATTGACACAAAGACTGGTAAATATACCAAGTGCCCTTCTCGCGCCCCTGCTTACTGTAACCAGCAATGTGCGGTGTGGCGATATCACATAATGCCGCCAGCTCCATATTCGGGTGCGGCTCACCTAACCAAACATCCAAGGCCAAGTTAAGCTGTCCTTCAAGGACATGAAACTGCTTAATCAATGCATGCTCATTGATCACACCGCCACGGCCTGCTGAAACAATGGTTTGACCCGCCTTCAACTTAGCCACGTATTCGTCATTGATCATATCAAAGCTTGGATAAGGGCCAGTTTTGGTCAGCGGCGCATGCAAACAGATCACATCGGAATCCATCACATCTTTTAGCGATGTCAGGGTCACACCCGGCACACTCTTTTGCAAGAATGGGTCGTAGGCAACCACCTCACAGCCAAGCGCCACAAAACGCGCCGCCACACAGCGCCCCACGTTACCCTGTCCAACCACACCAATGCGAGCACCTAACCAGCGCACACCCTTGGTCATATATAAGTAGGACAAAGCACTGAAAACATAATCTGCCACGGCGTCCGCATTACAGCCTGGCGCACTGTTAAAGCCAATTCCTTGAGCCGTCAAATACTCCGTATCAATATGGTCCGTACCAATGGTGGCACTACCAACATACTTGACCGGTGTGCCACTTAGCAATGCCTCGTTCACTTTCGTCACTGAGCGTACCAACAATACATCGGCATCCAGCAACTGTTCCGCACTCAGCGTACGACCATTTACAAGTGTGACCTCCCCTAGATCACTGAACAAATCGACAACATTTGGCATGTTCTCATCGGCAATAATTTTCATGACACTCTCTTAGATGGGATAACAAACTTGCTGCGGGAGCTTGGTAATGATTCACATAAAGCGCTGTAGCGTAGGCCAACACACGCTCAGGTATACCGTTTTCAATTAATTCTAGCGCACGTTGAAGCACAGCGTTTCTAAAGGGCGAGGCATCATAATCGGGCAAAGCCAAATTATCGACACTGACATCAAAGCGCATGCCACAGGACCAATGCAATAAACACTCGTAGGCCTGCGGCTGTACTTCAAATTTCTCAAACTCTTTTTGCTGCTCTAGACTGCGACCGTCTTCAGCATACCAATAACCAAAGTCGTCTTGTTGGCGTCGCTGTGGACCAGCAACGCACCAATGACTCACCTCGTGTAGAGCACTCGAAGGATAATCATAGCGATATTGGATTTGACTGATACCTTGCGGGTCTTGCGCTAAATAGAATGGCTCTTCAAAGCCACCTTTTAAAACGGTGTTATAAGCAGAAAAAAAGACGTCGTGAAACGTCTTTTCTAAAAATCTTGCGTTCACATTCTCTCTCTAAGTCTAAGCCCCCGTACCCATACGACGGCTTAGGCATGGACTATGAATTAGCCACGGTAGTAACGTGATGGGAAGAAAGGCATTTTCGCTGGAGTAAGTGGGATAAGTTTACCACGTAATGAAGCGAAAAGCGGCTGATCCATTGCAGCAGTTTGGACATAGGCCATGACAATGGGTTTTTCCAAAGAAGGTGCAAAACCGCCACTGGTGACCGTACCGACCAATTGACCATCTTCCGTTACAACTTCTACGCCTTCACGTACTGGCGCTTTACCTTCGACGATAAAGCCAACGCGCTTGCGAGATACACCTTCAGCGAAGTTAGCCAGAACGACGTCTGCGCCCACGAAGTTACCTTCGCGCTCACCGCCTGCACGACGAACTTTTTGAATCGCCCATGTGATTGATGCTTCAACTGGCGTTGTCGATTGGTCAAGATCGTGACCGTATAGACACAGACCTGCTTCAAGACGTAGCGAGTCACGCGCACCAAGACCGATCCACTCCACTTCTTCTTGTGCCGTTAGTGCCGTACAGAAGGCTTCCGCTGATTCGTTTGGCACAGAGATTTCGTAACCGTCTTCACCTGTGTAACCAGAACAGCTTACCCATAGCTCAACGCCATTCCATTCAAGCTTGGTAGATTGCATGAATAGCAGATCTTTTAGTTCAGGAAGTAAACGTGCAGCCGCCTCACGTGCTTTAGGACCTTGCAATGCCACCAAGGCACGATCTACGACTTCAACTTTAGACGTCGGCAGGTTTGTTGTTAGGTGGGCAACGTCTTGCTCTTTACAGGCAGCATTCACCACCATGTAGATTTCTTCGTCACCCCAGTTAGTGAACATAAGGTCATCAGAGATGCCGCCGTTCGCGGTGGTAAAAATACCGTAACGCTGATGATTGACTTCCAAGCCTTTAACATCAACTGGTAACAGCTTCTCTAGCTCGTCTTTCACATTTGCGCCAGTTAGAATAACTTGACCCATGTGTGAAACGTCAAATAGACCCGCCGCTTCACGCGTCCATAGGTGCTCTTTTTTCACCCCCATTGGATATTGCACTGGCATCTCGTAGCCAGCAAATTCGACCATGCGCGCGCCGGCATCAACATGTGCTTGGTATAAAGGAGTACGTTTCATGAGCACCTCTGGTTAACATTAAATCAAAATGGGATGTTTCGGGATGTTTCCAATCGGAAACAAAGTATCTTCGTTAATTTAACTCATTGCAACTATATGATGGTGGAAGCCAGAGAATTTGCGCAATGCTTTAGGGTCTATACGATATAGACAAGATAATTGACCGAAGAGTCGATTTTTCCTTTTGCGACATTTTTGTCTAAACTTGATATTTTGTTTTCGTAGACGTGTTTCCAATCGGAAACTTTTTGTTTATGATGCCAGAATCTCATAACAATGCAGATGATTAGTACGAAAGGTGAGATGATCTTTTTTCACGTCATTTAACTGTACAAATGATAGAATTAAGCTCGTTTCTTTGTGTCATCGACATGAATTTCAATCAAGAGGATCTCAAAAATGGCTAACACTGAAGCCTTTTTCAGCCAAGCGCTTAAAGACCGTGATGCTGAGCTATACGCTACAATTACTGAAGAGCAACACCGTCAAGAAACTGGTATCGAGCTTATCGCTTCTGAAAACATCGTTTCTAAAGCAGTAATCGAAGCTCAAGGCTCTGTACTGACTAACAAGTACGCGGAAGGCTACCCAGAAAAACGCTACTACGGTGGCTGTGAAGCAGTTGACGTAACTGAGCAACTAGCAATCGATCGTGCTAAGCAACTTTTCGGTTGTGACTTCGTAAACGTTCAACCACACTCTGGTGCGCAAGCAAACGGTGCTGTATTCCTAGCACTTCTACAACCAGGCGACACTATCATGGGTATGTCACTGTCTTCTGGCGGTCACTTGACTCACGGTGCAGCTCCAGCTCAGTCTGGCAAATGGTTCAACGCTGTTCAGTACGAAGTTAGCCCAGAAACTCTATTGATCGATTACGATGCACTAGAAGCTAAAGCTGTTGAATGCCAACCTAAGCTAATCATCGCTGGTGGTTCTGCAATTCCACGTCAAATCGACTTCGCACGTTTCCGCGAAATCGCTGACAAAGTTGGCGCATACCTAATGGTTGACATGGCGCACATCGCAGGTCTAGTTGCGACTGGCGTTCACCCATCTCCATTCGGTCACGCACACGTTGTAACAACTACAACTCACAAAACTCTACGTGGCCCACGTGGCGGTATGATCCTAACTAACGATGAAGCCATCGCTAAGAAGATCAACTCTGCTGTATTCCCTGGTTACCAAGGTGGCCCACTAATGCACGTTATCGCTGGTAAAGCGGTTGCATTCGGTGAAGCTCTTAAACCAGAATTCAAAGAGTACATCCAACAAGTAGTTGCTAACGCTAAAGCTCTAGCGGAAGTAATGGTTGAGCGTGGTTGTGACATCGTAACTGGTGGTACTGACACTCACCTAATGCTTGTAGACCTACGTCCTAAAGGTCTTAAAGGTAATGCTGCAGACGCTGCTCTAGAGCGCGCTGGCATCACTTGTAACAAGAACGGTATCCCGTTTGACACTGAAAAACCAATGGTAACTTCTGGTATCCGTCTAGGTACTCCAGCAGCGACTTCTCGTGGTTTCGGTGAAGAAGAATTCCGTAAAGTTGGTCACCTAATCAGTGACGTTCTAGACGGTCTAGTAGCAATGCCAGAAGGCAACCCAGAAGTAGAAGCTCGCGTAAAAGCAGAAGTACAAGAGCTTTGCGCACGCTTCCCTCTATACCGCTAATTCGCTCTCGCCCGAGGTGATCCCTCGGGCAACATAAATAGGAAAGATCGCCATGAGCAACATTCCATCAAACTTGAAATATGCAGACTCACACGAATGGGTTCTAGACAACGGTGACGGCACTGTAACAGTGGGCATCACAGATCACGCTCAAGAACTATTGGGTGACGTTGTTTACGTAGAACTTCCAGAAGTGGGTGCTGAAACGACTGCTGCAGAGCAATTCTCACTAGTAGAATCTGTGAAAGCCGCTTCAGATATCTATGCACCAGTATCCGGTGAAGTAGTTGAAGTTAACGAAGCACTGGATGATTCTCCAGAGCTGATTAACGAATCTCCTTTCGGTGATGCATGGATTGCAAAAATCAAGCTTAGCGATCCTAGCGAACTAGACAAGCTATTGGACGCAGACGCGTACGCTAGCTCTATCGAGTAATCGATACCCAACACCCCTCACCCATGAGGGGTGTTTTACTTTCCCCATTTATCTTGCAATTTCTTTTATAGGTGACTTTACCATGACTTCGTGTATCCGCGATTTGCTAGGCAAAGACGAATTCATTGCACGCCACATCGGTCCTGATGTGAACGAACAATCATCGATGCTCAGCGCTCTTGGCTTTGACTCTTTAGACCACTTGATCGAGAACACTATTCCAAACGCCATTCGCTTGGCCAACCTCGACATGTCTAAGCAGCCCGTTAGCGAAAACGAAGCTCTATCGCAACTAAAAGAAATTGCAGGTCGCAACAAGGTAGCACGTAGCTACATCGGTATGGGCTACCACGATACATTCGTGCCAACGCCGATCCTGCGCAACCTGCTAGAAAACCCAGGCTGGTACACTGCGTACACGCCTTACCAACCAGAAATCTCTCAAGGTCGTTTGGAAGCTTTGTTGAACTTCCAACAAGTGATCATTGATTTGACTGGCATGGAAATCTCTAACGCTTCGCTACTAGACGAAGCGACTGCCGCTGCAGAAGCCATGACGCTGATGCAACGTTCAAGCAAGAAAAAAGTTAACAGCGTATTTGTTGCAAGCAACGTACTGCCACAAACCATCGACGTTGTAAAAACTCGTGCTGAACTACTGGAGTTTGAAGTCATCGTAGACGATCTAGAAAACCTAGGTAACTACGACGTATTCGGCGTAATCGTGCAATACCCAGGCATCGACGGCGTTGTAAGCGATCTGACAGACGCCATCGCTCAGGCGCACGAACAAGGTGCATTAGTCACGACTGCGGTTGACCTACTGTCTCTAGTACTACTGAAATCCCCTGCTGATATGGGCGCTGACATCGTTGTCGGTAGCGCACAGCGTTTCGGTGTACCAATGGGCTTTGGTGGTCCACACGCAGCATTCCTTGCAACCAAAGACAAATTCAAACGCTCTATGCCTGGTCGTGTTATCGGTGTGTCAAAAGACAGCCACGGCAAACCAGCACTGCGTATGGCGATGCAAACCCGTGAGCAGCACATCCGTCGCGAGAAAGCGACGTCCAACATCTGTACTGCCCAAGCACTACTAGCGATGATGGCGGGCTTCTACGCGGTTTACCACGGCCCTAAAGGCCTGAAGAAAATTGCTTCTCGTGTAGCTGGCTTCACTAATATCTTCGCCAAAGCCCTACAAGGCTCTTTCTCTTACAACGGCACTTACTTCGACACATTAGTCGTTAAGACGCTAGATAAGACTGAAGAGATCTTCAAGAGTGCTGCAGACAAAGGCATCAACCTTTACCACGTGAGCAGCACTGAGCTATCACTGTCGTTCAGTGAAACTAGCACCATCGAAGATCTGTACAACCTAGCAAGCAGCTTCGGCGTTGAACTGACTGACGACATGCTAGCAGCAGAAGTTGGCTTCGGGATCGAAGACAGCATGCTACGTACTGACGACATCCTAACGCACCCAGTGTTCAACTCGCACCACAGCGAAACTGAACTAATGCGTTACCTACGTCAGCTAGAAGTAAAAGACATTGCACTGAACCAAAGCATGATCCCACTAGGCTCATGTACGATGAAGCTTAACTCTGCATCAGAAATGATCCCTGTCACTTGGGAAGAGTTCGGTCGCATCCACCCATTCGCACCAAAAGCACAAGTAACAGGTTACCAAGCACTGCTTAACGACCTGATTGCCATGCTGTCTAAAGCGACGGGCTACGATACTATTTCTTTGCAGCCAAACTCTGGTGCGCAAGGTGAATACGCAGGCCTAATCGCGATCAAGAAATACCATGAATCTCGTGGCGACGATCAGCGTAACATCTGTCTAATCCCAAGTTCTGCACACGGTACCAACCCTGCTTCTGCAGCGCTAGCGGGCATGAAAGTTGTGATCGTTAAATGTGACGAGAACGGCAACATCGACGTAGCAGACCTAAAAGAGAAGGCTGAGAAGCACTCTGAAAACCTTGGCTGTATCATGGTGACTTACCCATCAACTCACGGTGTGTTCGAAGAGCAAATCCGTGAAGTATGTGACATCGTGCATGACCACGGCGGCCAGGTTTACATCGACGGCGCGAACTTGAACGCACTTGTGGGTATCGCACCTCCAGGCAGCTTCGGCGGTGACGTATCGCACTTGAACCTACACAAAACATTCTGTATCCCACACGGTGGTGGCGGTCCAGGCATGGGTCCTATCGGTGTTAAATCACACCTAGCACCTTTCCTACCAGGTCACGCAGTGTCACCTGTGGTACAGAACGAAACGCAACACGGCGCCGTCTCTGCAGCGCCTTACGGTTCCGCAAGTATCCTTGTGATCACTTGGATGTACATCAAGATGATGGGCGATCGTGGTTTACGTGATGCAACGTTCAACGCAATCCTAAACGCGAACTACATCGCGAAGCGTCTAGGTGAGCACTACCCTGTTCTTTACACTGGCAAAAACGGCACAGTAGCGCACGAATGTATTATCGACATTCGTCCGATCAAAGCAGAATCTGGCGTTTCTGAAGAAGACATCGCTAAGCGTCTAATGGACTTCGGTTTCCACGCGCCAACCATGTCATTCCCAGTAGCCGGCACGCTAATGATCGAGCCGACTGAGTCTGAAAACCGCGAAGAACTAGATCGTTTCTGTGATGCCATGATCCAGATCCGAAACGAAATCGCGAAGGTTCAAGCAGGTGAATGGCCACTAGAGGACAACCCACTAGTGAACGCACCACACACAGCAGCGTCGCTACTAAACGCTGACTGGGCACACGCTTACACTCGTGAAGACGCCGCTTACCCACTACCATGGATTGCTGCTCGCAAATACTGGCCACCAGTGGGCCGTATAGACAACGTTTACGGCGACCGTAACTTGTTCTGTGAGTGTCTACCAGTAGAAAGCTACCAAGACTAATCAACGATTAGTTTAGACATCAAAAAGGCGAATCCTCGGATTCGCCTTTTTTTGTTTCTGCTATGCACAACCAATTGTAGAACCTCGCTGTGCAAGGTAAATGCTCCTATGTAAGAGCGGGTTGTACCTCGGGATTGAAGTATCGCCTCCCCGGACGGAGCCGGGTCGTACGAGCGGACTCCGTTCCGCGACCAGCTTTTGTGAGAGGGGTATTTTCCCCCGATTACTTGTTGTAGGACCTCGCTGCGCGAGGGAAATGCTTCTATGTACGAGTGGGTCGTACCCCGCGATTGAAGTATCGCTTCCCCGGACGGAGCCGGGTCGTACGAGCGGGTTGTATCCCGCGATGAAAGCCATGCTTCCCCAAACGGAGCCGGGTCGTACGAGCGGGTTGTATCCCGCGATGAAAGCCATGCTTCCCCGAACGGAGTCGGGTCGTACAAGCGGGTTGTACCCCGCGATTGAAGTATCGCTTCCCCGGACGGAGCCGGGTCGTACGAGCGGACTCAATTCCGCGACCAGCTTTTGTTGGAGGGGTATTTTACCCCGTGTACGAGCGGGTTACATCCCGCGATGAGAGCACCGCTTCCCCGAACGGAGCCGGGTCGCACGAGCGGACTCCGTTCCGCAATCAACCCTTATGAGAAAGGTATCTCACCCGACTATCTCAGAAACATTAAACCGAGTAGCGTTACTAAGCAGTCACCCTACCTCTCCTCATCACCCACAGATAGCGTATTCTTTAAATACTCCTCAAAAAACGATCCCGACTCTGATTCCGACGTTTTAAACAGCATTTCAAAGAAAGATTCCATGTCCGCTTCTGGCTCCGTTTCGGGTTTACGCCCTTCTGCCTTGGCATAGGCGATATTGCGCACCATTTCATGCCGCCATGAGCCTGGTATCTGAGCCTCTTCAATTGGCGGCAGGTTGTCATAGTGATCCATTATTCCTTGCAGAGCTTCACTGGTATCACCGTTTCTTTGTCGCCATTGCCAAGCTTGCTCAGCAACAGCTTTTGACCGCCAAGCATAATCTTGATCATTTTGTTCCGATAAAGCCGCTCGCCTTTCATTGGTCGTAAAGGTACCGCTTTCATCGTAGATGATTAGCGTAAGATGGTCCGGAGCGAACCCTCTGAAAGGATTCGTTCCTCGGTCATTCAAAAATTGAGTCGCTTGTTCAGCACGCTTGAGATGAGCAGGATCGTTTGTGCTTGGTACTTCTGCATCATACCTAGGCTTATTGCGAACAAGGTTTTGCCCATAAAACTGACTTTTAATGGCTTTTGCTTTATCCGCTAGCTCTTGTTTAGTCAGGCTAGCGTCCCGAACATCTGCCCGAATTTGTGCCTCATGCAGCTGCTGTGCAAGGGTGGAAATTTTACTGCTGGATGAGCTCTGCACTTCTGATGAGGCAACAGTCTCTGTGGCGCTATTGCTCGGCTTGTTCGCTAAACCGGCACCCTTGATAATGCTTTGCGAAATGCGGCTAATTTCATTGATCACAACTCCCTCCATGAAAGTAAACGTTATCCTTAACGAGCAATACTATTTACTCAAGAGGTAGGACAATGTTCACATTGCCCCACCCAATGAAATCGTAAACACCACTATTTCAACGCCGGATCCCAGTGCTCGGCGATCTTGCCATCTTCAATCCGGAACATATCAAACCAAGTCGTGGTGTAGGTCTTACTCGCATCATTTGGATCTTGATGCTCACGGGCAAAGCTTAGAACCACCATATCGCGTTCAGCAACGATGGATACCAGAGGCGCAATAATTTCATCTTGGATCGGTTTTGGTTGGCTAAATTGGCCGAAGAATTCAACAAAGGCGGCACGGCCCGTTGGCACTTTCGGGTTATGTTGGATGTAGCTTTCCGTGAGGTATTGATCGGCTTTGTCTAGGTGTCCACCTTCGAAGACTTCACGCCAGAAGTCGTAAACAAGCTTTTTATTGGCTTCCAGCTGTGGGCTATCGCTGACTAGAAGCGCTTGTTGATCCGGTGCTGGAGTGACCGGTATTTGCGCGTAGGTCAAAGGTAGGGTTAAAGCAGTTAGCGTCAATAATACTTTTACAGTCCGTTTCATCCTAATCTCCTTTTAAGGTATGACTGCATTTTAAGCACAAATGCCTTAATAAAACGACCTTTTGCCATGAAATACCGATTAGTTCCTATAAATGCTTTTAGCTTTAAAACTTTTTTGTCGGGGTAAGATAACCCTCCTACACCCCATCAGATCAAGCATTAATTTACATGAGGCTCAGCTCGACGATCTTATTAGCAATTTGCCATGCGTTTGATTTGCGCTGACGCGTCGAGGTACGAGACATTGCGCAAGCAAATTGAATTGCATGGCAATGTGCATCCTTTATAAGCGAGCCGAAGCTCGCTTTTAAAGGATGTGTGATTAATTAGGATTTACGACACGCCGCAGCAGTGAAGATCACGTCTGTAGAGCTGTTCAACGCTGTCTCGGCAGAGTCCTGCACCACACCGATGATAAAGCCCACTGCCACCACTTGCATGGCAATCTCATTGGGGATATTGAACAGACTACAAGCCAATGGAATCAGTAGCAAAGAGCCACCGGCTACCCCCGAACTACCGCCCGCTGATACCGCAGCGATCACACTCAGTAGGATCGCTGTTGGGAAATCTACAGGGATATTGAGCGTGTTGACCGCTGCTAGAGTGAGCACGGTAATGGTGATCGCTGCACCAGCCATATTGATGGTGGCCCCTAAAGGAATTGAGACAGAATAAGTATCTTCGTCCAACTCCAGCTTTTCACATAAGGCCATGTTGACTGGAATATTCGCCGCAGAACTACGGGTAAAGAAGGCTGTAATACCGCTGGTCTTTAGGCATTGAAACACTAATGGATAAGGGTTTTGCCGTGTTGTTAAGAACACTAACAATGGGTTACTGACTAGCGCGATAAACAGCATTGAGCCAATCAATACCATTAATAAATGTGAGTAGCTGAGTAAGGCGTCAAAACCAGTTGTAGCGATGGTATTCGCGACTAAACCAAAGATACCAAAAGGCGCTAAACGGATGACAAAACCGACCACAGTGGTGATGGCGTCCGCTAGGTTTTGCATCAAGACTTTGGTGGTCTCATTGGCATGGCGTAAACCAATACCGATAAAGGCGGCCCAGGTTAGGATGCCGATGTAATTGCCGGTAACGATGGCGTTTAGAGGATTATCCACCATATTAAACACCAGACTGTGCAGGACTTCACCAATGCCTTTTGGGGCGGAACGGCTAATGTCCGTTGCGATCAAGTTTAGCTCACTGGGAAAAGCAAAACTAAACATCACTGCGGTCACCGCTGCGATAAGCGTACCGATCAGATACAGTACTAGCACAGGCTTGATGTGGGTTTGTTGGTTTTTCTTGTGGTTCGCGATGGATGCCACAACTAAGACAAAGACTAGAACAGGCGCAATTCCTTTTAGAGCCTTTACGAAAAAGTCTCCGAGTATGCCAGCCGATTGACCGACACTGGGCGCTACATAGGAAAGCGCCAAACCGCAGATAATGCCAACAATAATTTGCAACACAAGGCTGCCATTCATGTAACGCTGAAACAGCGTTGGAGTCGTGCTTAAAGCCATGAAGAGTGTCCATCAATTTTTGATGGTGCACCTTAAAACATCAACAGACAGAATTGAACCATTTGGATAAGATTTTAGTAAATAATCCGAGGATTTTAGGGGGAATACTAGTTAAACCCTCTAACAACCCAAATATCTCTAGCATGTACAACTATTGAACAGTTTATTTTTAAACCAATCACATTTCTGTTGGTATAAAAAAAGCCAAACTCAAAGAGTTTGGCTTTTTAAGCTGGTTTGTGCAGTCAGCAAACTAAGCAATGGTAAAGCGCTTATCAAAGCGTGAGATCATCAGGATATTGCGAATAAAGCCATTCGCCCCTTCAATCTTAATCTCTGCGTTGTCACCCAGCGCAGACTTCATGCTTAACAACATACCTAACGCCGCACTGTCTAGGTACTCAACACTTTCTATATTGATGATAAAGTTTTCATACTCACCACCTACATAGGCTTCATAAGCGCTGCGAAAATCGTTGAACAGTGAGAAGTCAAAGCTACCTAGCACCGCTATTTCGACGATTCCTTGGCTTTTATGTTCGGTAACAGAAATACTCATATCTTCCCTGCCTCAGACGTCTAGCGGCTACCACCCATACAATCTGGCGATTGTGGTGCCTCAAAGCGACGTGCTTCCCATTCTTCATCTGTATATAAGTGTAGCGCCAATGCGTGAATTTTCTGCATTTGATCCGTCAAGGCGCCGTACACCAATTGATGACGCTGTACCGGACGCTTACCTTCAAAGGCGTTACTCACCAAGGTCAGCTTAAAATGTGACTCTGGGTTATTACCACTGTGCATGTGGCTTTCGTTTTCCAGCTCGATATGTTGAACATTAAACGCTCGCTGAATGGTGTCTCGAATTTCGTTTTCAATAATCATACTGCCCTCGCGATCGGCGTTTATTCGGTTTCTGCTGTTTCAGTTAAAGTAGGCTGAGGACCATCATTATCTAACTCATGATCGCCACTTAGCAAGGCTTGGCCACGTTGCTGCGGATAAGCTACGTCAATCGACACCGCACCACCCTCACGCCAAACACTGATAATGGTATCCATGTTAGCCGCCATCACCGCTCGCTTATCATCCGGCGCTGCAGCAATGACCTGAAGACCGATATCACGCATGAAGCCCATACAAGTCGATGTTTTCGCCATATCAATTTTGTTGAAGGCTTCGTCAAACATCGCTAACGAGAAACCACCGACAATATCGCCATCCATGGTTTCATGTAGACGGTACGTAGTCGACAAGGCTGCGGCAATCGCTAAGTAGAATGGGATCTGGTGCTCACCACCGGAACCGGTTTGGATACGTTGCGACAGCGTGGTTTTCTTCTCGCCATTCTGATCAAGAATATCGACTTCGAAGTTGTAGAACTTACGGTAATCCGCCAAGTCTTTTTGCTTCTCATCATCCGTGATCAATTCTTGGATCAAGGCAATGGCTTTGGCGTGCTCTGGGTCACCCGTTTGCTCCGGATCAAACAGACCGCCCACATTGGCTTGATCATGCGAGCTAAACTTCGCCACCAAGTCCAAGATGTCTTTCATGTCACCATTCGGATAGAAACGGAACTGGTACACTTCTTGGTTAAATGGGCGACGTTTAAGGCTGTGGTTCAGCTCTTTGATGATCAGCGCCACTTGATCTAAAGAATCTTTAAGCTTGGACACATAGTCGCTGCGGAACGTCTCTTCCGCTTCACGACGCGCCAGCTCAGCACGTTTAGCGTACTTGGCCAGCTCGGTATCACTTAAGACATCGATCTGATGGGTCACATAGTGCTCAAATTCTTCAAACTTAGACTCTAGGTAATCCAACTGGATATCATCGTCTAAGGTGCTGTTATGGTACTTGGCGTAGTGATCTGCCACTTCTTTACGTACTTTCTGGTCAAACATTTTGACCTTTTCCATGGCTTTTTCAGAGCGACTGATGGCTTCTTTGTAGATCGCACCGCCATTGACCATGCTGTTTTCCAAAAGATCGTAACGTTCACTGGCGTATTCAGCATTAAACAGCGGATTTGACGTAATACGGGTACGCTCTTCATCCAACGCAGACAAGGCTTCAGACAATTGGTTTTTCTGGGTATTCAAAGAGCCGTATTGCTCGGCAATTTGCTGACGCTCACGGTCGAGCTTCTTACGCTCCAGTTCGATGGTCGAAATACGCTCTTTCAATCCTTCAATACGCTCTTGAAGATCCGTATCGTCACGCTGTTGTAACGCAGCAATTTGCGCTTCCACATCAGCAAGGTCTTGTGCCACACGCGTGTTGGCAACACCGGCATCTTGCAGAGACTGAGGATCAAACTGATTAGCCGCCATGATGCGAGCCAACATAGAGTCGGCTTGCTCAAGGCGTTGGTCAGTCTTCATGTAATCCATCAACTCGCCGCTTAGCTGCTGTAGCTGTGCTTCGCGATTCTGACGCATGCCGTCAGTATTAATACCCACCATCATGTGTGGCAAGAAACGGATCGTCGAGATGGTACCCGACAATTTCAACATGCCGTCGGCGGTCATAGCACTGTCTTCACGCAACAATTCACGCTCGGTTTCAACCGGCTTGATACCGCCTAAGCGACGGTTCAAGTACGCCTGAGCATGATCATTATTACAACGAATAAAGCGCAGTACTGAGTTATTGTCACCACGGTTCAACCACAAACGGGTTTGCGTGGTATCAATCACTCGACAACCCATTAATTGACGACGGTGCGCACGGAAGATACGAATCGCTTCTTCGGCATCATCCGGCTCAACAATCAAGGCTTCACGTTGACTACCTAGGTAACCCTCGATGGCATCTTGCCACTTGTGATCGGTTACTTCGGCTAAGTGACTTAACGGTGTCGCTTTAATGTTGGCGTGATCTAACAACTCAATCAAACGCTTCACGTTGGTTGAAAGTGGCGTCGTACCACCTTGCAAAGACTTAACGTCTGCTTCCAACTGACGACATTCATCTTTTAAGTTCAAGATGTTGCGGTTTAACTGGGTACGCTGTTGGAACAAGGCCCCCTTGCCTTCATCCAGCAGGTTATTGATGCTGGATAACAAGCGGCTAACCGCTTTTGCGGAACCTAGGATATTACCGGAACTGTCAATACTTCCCGCAAGGCTTTGCGCTTCGGTAATCAAGTTACGAATGTCGGCTGACAACACATCTTCAAAGGCTTGTAACGTACCAAGTAGCTGTAGCACTTGGTGCGCTTGAATGACCAGTTTACGGTCTTCTTGGCCTTCAAGTGTCAAAAGCTTCTTGTTCTGCTCAAGTTGCTGCAGCTTCAAGCCCACATCCGAGTGTTCGTACTGCTGCTCTAGTCGAACTAACTGAGTTTGTAACTGTTTCAGCAGGTTCGCTTGGGCGACGATTTCTTCTTCGATCTCGTCTTCACGCTCTTTGAAGTTTTCGTATTGATCTTGGATTTCGTCTTGCTTGCTACCAAGCTGATCAAAGCGCGCTTCGGTGGCAATCCACTGGTAGTTGACCACGGTTTGCTCTTGCTGGTGCTTTTTCTCACACTCGCCCTGAATCACTTTCAAATCATCAATTCGCTTAGCCACTTCTTGGGTTTTGGCTTCTAGCTGACGATATTCCAAAAGCGATTTCTGGTAAGCACCGACCTGCAAAGGCTGCTCGGCCAATACGAAATCCTGTACGAATCGCGTTGGTGAAGCGATTGGCACGAATTTCAGCGCGTTCTTAAAGTTTTTCAAGAACGAATCGAGGGTAATCAGTTGTTCCGAACTTGGGCTTAGCTCTTCCAAGTAACGGTTCATGTATTGCGTCGCTGAGGCACTGCCTGACTTGATGTAAGGATCAAGACAGACTTTCTTCATAGCTTCGCGCACTTCTTGCCAGGGTTTGGCTTGGTATTGTTTCTCACCTAACACTTCAATGAAGTCTTCACGACGTACACCATAGTTCGAGAGAACAAAACGGCCCAATACATCTTCTTCGGGTGAAGCCAAAGACGCCGACAGACACAAGCCGACGGTCGATTCTTTACCAGTGTTAGAGTCTTCGAACACCAAAGCAAGGTAAGAAATGGCATCCTGACGGGTTTGTACGCCATTCACTTTTTCACTGGCTTGACCAGAGTCGATCATACCTAGGATGTAGGAACGAATGCTGCGCCCTGACGCTTTACCGTCGTTGGCGCTGGCGTTGTAGTTTAGGTGGCGTTTGCTGGCACCGGTTAGTACTGTCTGGATCGCATCCAGCAGCGACGACTTACCCGAACCCGTCGGACCAATGATCGCCGTGTTACCGCGAACATTAATTTCTTCTGCGCCCAATAGGTACCAGTTTACAAGAACGATTCGATTTAACTTTTTCATGCAATTTCCTATTGTGCCGCTTCTTCTTGCGTTTCTACCTCAGGCTCAGCCGATGTTTGGCTGCCATTGTCCGCTGTCTGCGCTCCCTGCTCGATTTGCTCATCGATGACTTCGTCTTCGTCCGGATCCGAGCCGTTGAACGATTCTAGCTGACGCAAGTAAGCTTCGGTCACAATCAAGCGCACCACTGGCGTAATGTTGATCATGATGTTCTTAGCATCTTCGTCGTAGGCTTTACCACGAATGATGACACCTTGCTTACTGAACAAGGTTAAGATGTCTTTGAAACGGGTTTCGGTTGGGATTTCACGTTTTACCAGCTGCACATAACGCTCAAGAATCGCCACACTATTGGTGGCAACAAAGCCATTATCGATCTCGAAGTTTTCTACTTTTTCTTCGTAGATCTGACGTAATACCAACAGGAACAGTGTTTCATCGGTTTTCAAACGCACGAACGCTTCGCGCTCAACCGGTAGCACCCCCGCTAAACGCTCGTTTTCATTGACGTACAATTTCATGCCCAGCGCATCGAACAAGTTACTAAAGTACTGCTGGTACATTTCCACCAACAGATAGTGACGGCGCTGGCCGTGTTTGAAGGCGCTGACAAATTGGTTGGCAAGCACATAGTTCGCAGTCTGCTGAAACTCTTGTGGGTCTTTACCGGACTCTTCTACGACCCTTTTTAATTCTCTAAGCATGAGATTTGCTCCTGCGCACTACATTAAACTCTCGACATTCGACGAATTCGCGAACATTGATATATTGATCAGTGAAAATAACATCAAACGACTTCTCAATGCGTTTAGCATTGACACCCAAAGAACCCACGTAACGAAGGTGGTCGAAGCAAACAAAGTCTTCCACGGATTCGATGGTGAAGTCGAGAATGTGCATGGCGGACTTATCCGACAATTGACGATCCAAATAGCTTTGCAGCTTGGCCACACTCACCTGACGCGCTTCGTGGAAACGACGCTGGCGATCGCGGAAGGCAATCGCCGCTTGCGACACTTCCGCTTGCGTAATCACGCGTGGCGGCGGTGGATCACGGCGTTTTGCTGGCTGGGCACAAGATTCCACCCCAACCGCTTTGACGCTGACCATGTTTTTCAACGTCGGCAAGTTATCAAACTGCGCCACATCGGCAATGATGCCGGCCACCTTGTTCGCCAAGCCAGGACGGGAAGAGTCCATGTAGCGTGCGGTATCCGCGGCACGTTTCTCTAGGCGGTAACGGTATTCATCAATACGATCCAAACGCTGATCAATGGTGGTAAAGGTTTGGATAATATCGCGACAGTCTTTCTCGACCGCGGCCAAGGCCTGATCCACTGAAATGAGCTGCTGATCCGCATAACATTGGGCGATGTTGCCCATCAGGTTAGGCTCCGCCAAGAAGCCTTGGGTCAATTCAAGAATCTGACGACGAAAACGAAACGGGTTATTACTGGTCTTGATGGTTTTGTAGTCGGCAATCAAAATGCCTTCCACAAATAAATCGAAGAAGCCAGCAACGATTTCTTTTGGCTCACGTTTGCTAAATAGATCGCGTTGCAGGCTTCGAATACCTAACAGGATTTGGTTCAGGTGTGCCGAAAAGTCACGGGCTGCTTCCGCCGTTTGACTGAGCGTCACGCCACGTTCTTGTGGGTGATTGGCAACCGATTCAAGGTTACTCAAAATACTCAAAACGGTCGCACCATAGTTGCGCTTACCATGGCGGCTAATTTCCACCAAAGAGCGTAACAGCATCGATACCTGTGGCGACATCAGCACACTGACTCGATACAGCTCTTGTTCTTCGATCAACCATCCTGTGTTGACCAAGCGGTGGTAAATACGCAAAGCGTACTCGTGAATCGTTTTAGGCGAGTCGAAGCCGTCTTTTAAATCATCGTGCCACGCCAGCGTGTCCAGCTTATGCAGCGAGTCTTCGATCGCTTCAATGATGGCAGATTTTTCTTTTATCGGGTCTTCCGCATGGTCGTAAAACACATCCGAAAGGTCGAATAACACGGCTTCTATCAGTGCTTTGTTGGAGCCCGATAGAGCTTGAAAGATCTCATCGGGCAAATGGGTGAATAGCATTCAGAACCAATCCATTCTTTATATTTAAGCTGACTTAATTCAAATCACTCTGACGTCAGCTTAGAAATTATCGCTTTCTCCATGGCAGCGACAACAACGGGGTCATCACCAATTGGGTCCAGGAGCGTCAAAGTACGTTGCTCAGTATTCAATTGTTCTAACTGCTTAGGTACATCCACTCGCAGGTGACGACCTTGTGCAAAAAACAAAGGGTACACCGCAATGTTGGCAGTCTCTGCGGGAAGTTGCTGCAATACGTCTTCTATCGACGGCGTGCACAATTCCATGTAAGCCAACGTTACCTTATCTTCAGATACGACACCAGTGACCCTTGCCAATAACTGCTCGAAAGGCACTTTCCAACGGGGATCACTGCTGCCATGGGCTAACATAATAATATGGTCATAATGCTCTAGATGCATGGGTCTACCTTATATAACTAGGAGGGTATTTTAGCGATTTACCCTTTTAAAAAGAAGGGATTACCGACTTTAAGGTCGATATTAGGGAGTAACTTCTTGATCTATTTTTGAAATTTTGTCGTAAACTTAAAAAACCTTCACGTTTAGGAGTCGGATATGAAAGTTTTAGTGACAGGAGCCAACGGCTTTATTGCAAGCAACCTTTATCCAATGTTGACCGCCGCGGGGCACGAAACCTACGCTTTAGTACACAAACACCAGAACTCCATTCCTCGATACGTGCAAACCCTGCACTTGGATGACCTAGGCCAACACTTTTTTGATGTGGTGGTGAATCTTGCAGGGGCCAATATCGCTGCCAAGCGTTGGACAGCTAAGCGCCAGCAGGAACTGTTCGACAGTCGAGTACAGTTTACCCGTAAGCTATTTGAAGCCCTCAAACACAAACCTGGGGCGTTATTGAACGCCTCTGCAGTGGGCTACTATGGTTTTGACGACTACAAAACCTTTCTCGAAGACACACCACCAAACAGTGGTTTCACCCATCATCTGTGTTCGGCTTGGGAACAGGAAGCTCACCATTTTGAAGAGGCAGGCGTACGAACGGTTATTTTCCGTCTCGGGGTGGTGTTAGGCCATGGTGGTGCACTGGCAAAAATGGAGTGGCCTTTCAAACTAGGCCTAGGCGGCAAGATTGGCAACGGCAAGCAGTTTTTCCCTTGGATTCACATTCATGACGTGTGCCGCTTTCTGCTCGATGCCATGGAACATTCCGAATATCAAGGCACCTACAACTTGGTCGCACCGCAAGCCATCACTCAAGCCGATTTTGCCAAAGCTTATGGTCGGGCTTTAAACCGTCCAACGGTTTTGCCAACCCCTGCGTTTGTATTGGAAAAAGCGCTCGGCGATATGGGCAGCTTGCTCACCAAAGGCCAGCATGTGGTTCCACAGGCATTGATGGATCAAAAGTTTGACTTTGAATATCGTAGCATCGATGAGGCTTTGCAAAGCCTCGCTTAGAGCCTTAGCTCAAGTTTGGCAAGTGAATGCTCACCTGATCAACGCAACTTCCTTGGCACCGGGCAACCTCTGTCGTCTGCCAAGGTGTGCTTGCACTCAGGGTATTTGATACAGCCCCAAAAATAGTCCTTTGGGCCCTTTTTACGGACTAAGTAGTGGCCGCAGGCACGACAGGGATATTTACGTGACGATGAGGGTTCGCCATTGAAGTCTTCTAGGGTTAGCTTACATTCAGGATAGTTACTGCAGCCCCAAAAGGTGTTGTCTTTATGACTTTTCTTACGCAGCTGGCCACCGCACAGCGGGCAAAAATATTTCTTCGCCCGCACCGGACGACCGTCTTCATCATTGGCGCTGTAATCGCAGCTTGGGTAGTTTTCACAGCCCCAAAAGCTACCATTTTTGCCTTTTTTCAGCTGTAAAACACCGTGACACTTCGGACACCGATAGCGCTTACTCGGGGCCCCTATGTACCCAGATGAATCTTGACTTAAAAACTCTTGTTCCCAAGCATCTACTTTTGCCGGTTTCGAGTCTTTTTGATCATCACGGCTCAAACAGCCTTACTCCGCTTTGCAATTGAGCTTGTCATTGTTATCACAAGCGTTGTTGTTAACGTACTCTTTGACCTTATGAGCACCACTGCGAGCCGCTTCAGCGGTAGCATTGCCCACTTCTTTGGTCTTCTTCCAAGCCTGACTGTTCGATATGTCTTGCCCAACTTCTTTGGAACGGTCCGCTGCATCACCTGCCACTTCTCGTGTGCGATCCGCTACATCAACAGCGACTTCACGGGTACGATCGGCAACATTTGCCGCCACTTCACGGGTTTTCTCCACAGCATTGGACGCGGTTTGCTGAATACTCTGCCAAGCACTGGTCTCCTGTGCATGAACAGATACCAAGGCACTTGAAAACATTAGCGCTGTTACAGCCAGCATTTTTTTAATAGACATCACTTAATTTCACCACTTAACTGGAAATTTGCACGAATCCACTGCTCAACTGTCTCAGCCGAGGCAACCGTTGGAATCATCGGATAATTTGCCAATTCAGCGTCAGTCACCTGCTCATGACTCCAGGTCGTGTGGTACGGCACATGCAATGCGTGGGCACCAGCATCGAGAACTGGCAGCACATCAGAGCGCATGGAGTTACCAATCATCAGCACTTCGCTAGGGTTAAGTTGCAAACTCTCAAAGACTTTGTGGTAGTTCTCGGCTTTCTTGTTGCTCACCACTTCATACCAATCAAAGTACTCATTTAAACCCGAGCGTGCCAACTTACCTTCCTGATCTAGGAGGTCTCCTTTGGTAATCACCATCAATCGGCACTTCCCCTGCAGGGATTGCAGCAAAGGTTCAATGCCTGGCAACAGCTGAATCGGCGCCGCCAACATTTGTTTGGCTAATTGGATGATCTCATGAATTTCGTAGCCTGTAATACGCCCTTCTGTAAGCATTATGGCGGATTCAATGAGAGACAGTGTAAATCCTTTAACGCCATAGCCAAAATTTGACAAGTTGTCGATTTGCACCTCATTGAGGCGCTCAAGGATGTATTCGCGGGAATGGTAAGTTTCCAGCATTTCCACAAAGTACTGCTGGGTACTTAGGAACACATCTTCGTTGCGCCAAAGGGTGTCATCTGCGTCAAACGCAATGGTGGTCAGGATAGGTTTTTGCAAATCAATTCATCCAGTGTTGTGTATTCTCTAAAACAAGTTGCTTGTATAAGTTTACATGATCAGGTGAGTCATTTAACGCTGGGATGTAATCAAACTGCTCCCCCCCCGCACCTTCAAATTCTTCACGCAGTTGCATATCGATCTCTTCCAATGTCTCAATACAATCGATAGCAAACGCCGGACTGATCATGTTCAGTGCTTTAATACCCTTGCCTGGCATCGCCCGAATGGTTTCATCGGCATAAGGCTTAAGCCACTCTTCGCGACCAAATCGGGACTGGTAAGCATGGGTATATTCGTCTTCAGTTAGACCTAATTGCTTCACTACTGCCGCGGTGGTTGCTTCACAGCGTCGCTGGTAAGGGTCGCCTTCGCGAACATAGCGTTTCGGTACACCGTGGTATGAGAACATCAAATGGCGCTTACCGCCCTGCTTCTGCCAATGCTCTTCAATCGACTTAACTAGGGCATCGATGTAAACTGGGTGATCGGCGTAATCTTGCATCAAGTTCAGTGCAGGCCAGTGCGGGCAACGTTTTAGAGAAGCCATCAAGCGATCATACGCCGCTGCGGTGGTAGAGCGAGAAAATTGCGGATACATGGGCAATACAAAGATCTGCTCAACCTTATTCTCACGAAAGACTTTGGCCGCTTCTTCCACACTTGGTTTGCCATAGGTCATGGCCATCGTCACCACAAAACGCTTGCCGTCTTGATTCAGGGCTTGATCCACTTTCTTGGTTAAGCGCTGTCCGAGCACCAACAGTGGCGAGCCCTCGTCCATCCACACTTCTTGATACACCTTGGCAACTTTTTTCGGGCGCACATTAAGAATGACGCCGTTTAAAATAGGCTTCCAGATAAGTGGGTTAACATCCACAACACGTGGATCGGAAAGAAATTCTTTTAGGTATTTTTTGACGGCAGCAGGAGTCGGTGCTTCAGGTGTACCAAGGTTCATTAAAAGAACCCCGATCAAACTGTTGTTCTGATTCATAGTCATTCCGTTACGAGGAGAAAACAAGGTGCTTCAATAGCAAGTGTCCCCAGACACTTACGCACATCGCCAGTACGATCCAATCCAGCACTTTGGATTCATATGCACTTAACGTTAGGCGCTGCAATAGCAACACACCGATAAAACCGCCTATTACAGCGGCCAACATACTAGTCACTGAAAGTGCTTGCCAAACGAGGTCGCCCGGTAAAGCCAGTAAACCAATCAAGGCTCCAACTAGGGAAAACGCCCATAGCGCGGAACGGTTGCCAAGAGATTCGGCGGTATAACGCTCTTGCAATAGGGCTAAACCTGCACCTAAGCTGACAAATTGTAGTGCTCCGATCAACATCCCCAGCAACAGCTTTAATCCAGCTGGGATCTTCATCAAAGGCCAGCCTCTAAAGCGCAGCAGCGCAATATTGGCAAACGACAGTACAACCAGCAAGGCCAGTAACCATGCAAAGGTAAATGGCAGCAAGAATATCAGCTGCACACCAATAAAGCCGCCCAATGATAAGCCAGCCCCAAGTCGCGTAATCGCTTCGACTTGTAATGAGGCTCGATGGCGCAACAGGGTCAACACCGCAAACAGCAGCACGACAGGAATTAAGCTGGCAAACAGGCTGCGCAGCGAATCTAAGTCATGAACCACGAGTAACGCGCAGGGCAATATCACGACAAACGGATCAATCCGTAATCGTTTATTCACCACGACCGCACACAAAGATGCTAGCAAGATATAAACAGGTAGTAACATAAGCAAAAACACCTTGAGGTTATCAAGGTGTTTGTCGTTGAGTTATTCGGAATCAATCACAGATCGCATGCGATCCTGAATAATGGTGGCCAACTTGTCAGGCTGGAACTTTGAAAGGAAGTCATCACAGCCGACTTTTTGCACCATGGCTTTGTTGAAACTACCGCTCAAAGACGTATGTAAGACAATGTAGAGATCCTTGAGTCGAGGATCTTCACGAATTTCTCGAGTCAATCGGTAGCCGTCCATTTCCGGCATTTCCGCATCAGTGATCAGCATCAATAGCTTATTTGGAACGTCTTCACCTTCCCCAGCCCACTTCTTCAGTAGATCAAGACCACGCTTACCGTCAGTCGCCGAATGAACGGTGATACCTAGGTGATCTAGGGTCGATTTACACTGAGCCAAGCCCACAGAGGAATCGTCCACCACCAACACTTCCAAACCTTTTGCCATCGACAACAAGTCTTTGTCGATTACCTCATCAGACACGCGAGTATCGTACGGCGAGATTTCCGCCAGCACTTTCTCAACGTCAATGATCTCGACCAAGCGCTCATTCACACGGGTGATCGCCGTCAGGTAATGCTGACGCCCCGTGCCATCTGGTGGCGGCAGGATGTCACTCCAGTTCATGTTAATAATGCGATCGACTTCACCAACCATAAAGCCTTGTACCGTATTGTTGTACTCAGTGACGATCAAATTACACGGCTTGTCTCGATCTATCGGACGCAAACCAATGGATTCAGATAGGTCAATCACAGGAATAGTACGACCACGAAAATGCGTCACACCAGCCACAGAAGGGTGACGGTGAGGCATTAAATTCAATCGCGGTAATTGCACAACTTCTTGTACCTTAAAGACGTTGATAGCAAATAGCTGCATGCCGCCCAGACGAAACATCAACAACTCCAGTCGGTTTTCACCTACCAGCTGCGTTCTCTGGTCTACTGCATCTAACATTCCTGCCATAACACTCTCCGATTGTTTAGTTTCAAACGCTTTGGTTCAATAATCATCATGATAGTTAATTCTGCCAAACATAGCAGTAATTTTTTAGCCAACAAAACCCTTAGGTCATGATCTATAAAGATTTTCATACCTTTCTAGCTCAACGCATCAACAAAGGACTCTGTTTCATATCACGCCACTGTTAAAATATGACGATTCCTTCAATTTCGGAGTCTGCATGTTTGATATTGGCGTTAACCTAGACCACTCCTCTTACCTAGACAATTTGGATCAGTTTCGTGAAGACTATCGGGGCGAAGGCGTGCAGGGCATTCTCTGCATTGCTTCCAATATGGACGAAGCACAAAAGCTGTCGACACTGTGCACTCCCTATGAGGACATGCACTACACCCTAGGCTGCCACCCACACCATGCATCGAGCTGGCAGGAACAAGACAGTGAGGCTTTATTAAACGCCTTTGCCCGTGATCGCAAAGCGGTCGCAGTGGGTGAAATGGGCTTGGACTTTAACCGCAATTATTCTACCCCTACCGAGCAGATACATGCTTTTGAAGCACAGCTGATCGTGGCCGAGCAAGCTCAAAAACCGGTCTATCTGCATGAACGCGATGCTTTTACGGAATTAACCCAGCGTTTGGCGCAAGCGACACTGCCCCAAAGCGGTGTGATTCATTGCTTTACCGGCGACAAAGACCAACTTAGGCGCTATTTGGATCTGGGGTTAAGTGTGGGCATTACCGGCTGGCTCCTAGATGAACGCCGCAATCAGGAATTAATAGAGGCGTTAACGTATCTACCATTGGATAGATTGTTACTGGAAACCGATGCGCCCTACTTGCTGCCACGCAACATTCGCCCGCGCCCGAAACGCAACCACCCTAAGTTTTTGCGCTACATTGCCGCAGCGGTGGCCGAATTAAAAGGCATCAGTCTTGAAGAGGTGCAAGCCGTGACACAGGCCAACACACAACGCTTATTTTTCAGCGCTCGCTAAGCGCAGCACCCGACGTGACTTGGCAGGCTTGATGAATGGCTCTTGCGTCATCTGCTGAGCCAAGTGCTCTGGGTCGGCGTTTTCAATCAGAGCCATAACGGCCGCGACTTGAAACGGCCAATCAAGGCTCTCACGCCCATTAGACAACACTGGGATGCGCAGACCGAATTCTTCGACTAAGCGTTCATCTACGGCGATGTCCACGTGAATTAGCTGCAGCGCTGGAAAAAAGTGCTGCAGCCATGCTTGAGCCTCTTCACACAAATGACACCCTAAGGTGCCGTACAACATCAAATCAGGCATGACCAGCTTGTGCTTTTTCCAGTTCGAAAATGGATTGAGGCAAGGCGGCAATGGGCGTTACTGGACAGACCAAGGCGGACGCCTGTGCCAAGCGATCACCGCTGAGGCCCATGGCCAATAGCGCCAACACCACCATCTGAGTCGCATCCTCTTCCGGCACAGAGGTACCGTTGACATGATATTGTTTCAACAGTGGGAAGAAGCCATTTTCAATGAAGAAGGCCGTGATTTTGGCATTTTGCGAGTGGCCCTTATTAGACAGCATGCCCTCTAACACCAAAGGCTCCAATAGCGCCACTAAACCGCCATCCAAACGTTCTGAAAAGGACTCAGCGCGATAAAAATAATTCGCCCAAGAAGGCTTCGCGTTCAGAATATTGACGAAATACTTGAGCAACAAAGAGATACGACATTCCACTTGGGATTGCGTCACCAATAGGCTATTCAGATCTTTTTTGATCAAAGCGGAGAGACAGGCGCGAACGTCTGCGAGTGCTTCGTCCTTGCTGTCGTAGTAATTATAAAAAGTACCGATACTGACACCCGCATTGCTGGAAACGTCCTGCACCGTGATTTCAGTCCAATCTGTTTCCAACAACAAGTTTTGCACTGCCGTGCGCAATCGGTCTTGGGTTAATACTCGTTTTGGGGGTAACGCCATGCTTTTTTCTCTACCTAACTGTCAATCCATAAAGTTGGGGTAGCCGGAAATCCGGCGCAGCTCATTCTTACGACCCATTCGCACGCGGCGGGTGACATGTAAATTCCAATAACCCTAATTTATAAAAGGTTAAATTGAGGCGTCAGTATATCAACAACGTTCAAATGAAGCATTTGAAAAACGCCTTCCGCGATCGGTAACACTTGCTTATCAATGTAATGTTGATAATCCAAGTGTTCAAGATCACTGTCGGTCAAATACGGTACCACACCTGACAGGGTGTACACATACTGAACGCGCTTACGACCGCGATCGTACTCAGGCGGTAAGCCTTGCTGCTGACGCCACTCATCGGCCATCTTGGCAGCACGCACATGGGGCGGCTGAGTCTTGGTGTATTTCGCCAATGGACGCGTCAATTGCTTCGAATATATCAGCTCTTGGTCAAATTTCCCTAATCGTAAATCGCTGACAAATTCAGAAACGTAACTTTCGAGATCTAAATCAAAGAATAGATGCTCAAACAGCTCCACTTGAAAACGCTTGGCTAACGGCGTCCAGTCACTGCGTGCCGCTTCCAACCCTTTGAAAATGATTGCGCCGTTGCTAAGGCCGGCGTAGCGTTTTTTCGAACCTTCTTCTTGGCCACGAATGGTCGGCATATAGAAACGTGTGTACAGGGTTTCGAACTCAAGCTCTAGGTGTGAATCAATGTCCGCATAATCACCACACCACTCGCTAAGACATTGGTTCACTACCTCGCACAGTTCTTTACCAGCCTGCCACGCTTCGTCTTCGGATAACGAATCTGACAAGGTAATAAACAAGGAGTCCGTGTCACCATAGATCACCTTTGCGCCACGCTCTTCCATCCACTGCTTACTACGACCGAGCAACTCATGACCGCGCATGGTAATTGAACTGGCCAATTCCGCATGATAGAAGCGGCATACCTGCGAACCCAGTACGCCATAAAAAGAGTTCATAATGATTTTAATGGCGTAGCTTAAGATGGCATTGCCGTCGCGCTTGGCGCTCTCTCGAGACTGCGCCAGCTCTGCCACCAGCTCCGGTAGAATCGCAAATTGACGCTGGAACGAGGCGCCACGATAGCCTGGTACCAAGCCTTCATCTTGTGCCAACGCCTGGGCCACTACCCGCGCCAGAGGATCAACGTAAAAAGTGCGAATAATGCTTGGGTATAGGCTTTTGAAGTCGAATACCAAAACGTTTTTATAAAGACCCGGTAGAGAGTTCATCACAAAACCACCTGGGCTTGGCACGAACTTATCGTCACTCCAGGCGGGCGCTACCCATCCTTTACGATGTAAACGCGGCAGGTAAAGGTTTTCAAAGGAAGCCACCGAACCACCAGTTTGCGACAATGGAATCCCCGTCAAATCGACGCGGGTTTGCTGCAATTCAATCAGTTGCAGCTTTTCAAAGATGCGCTCGACTAAGACACAATCTTGCAGGTTGTAGGCGACGAAATTGTCCAGCTCTTCTCGATGCATGCGCTCGATTTCTTGCCAACGATCGCCTCCGGTGAGGAGTTTGCTTTCGTCCAATAATTCACTGCTGACATTGTTCAAGCTGTAGGAGATGAAGTGGTAACCACCTACTTTAAGCATGGTGATACCATCCAACACCACACGCCCAGCGATCGACGCGAACACCTTGCCACTTTCTTTGGCTTCGCGCACGCGCCAGTTTTCACCCTGTACGCCCAGCGCAGGTTTAATACCTAACTGCCGAAAGCGCTGATCCAAGAACATCAAGTCAAAGCCAATGACATTCCAGCCTATGATGATATCTGGGGAGTGCTTGCGAACAAACTTAATGAACGCCATCAACAATTTGCGCTCATCGGCAAAGGTATAGACGTTCTCTAACTGGGTCGGCTCAGGCGATACCACCAACACCACTTTACGCTCACCACTGGTGATACCGATAGACAGTAACTCATTACGAGACACAGACGTTTCGATGTCCAATGACCAGACCTGCCAATGTGGCTGATATTCACCTGCTTTGAGTTTGGCTTGAGTAAAGCTCAAGCCAGCGGCATCGGGCACCCCGACGAAGGTGACCTGGCCGCGAATGTGACGCTCCATCAGGTAGCGGTCTTCGGGCTTGATATCTTCCTCATACACCGCATAGCCCAGCTTTTTCACCATGGCGACCATTTGCTGCTGTAACAGTAGGCTTTGGCAGCGCACCACACTTACCGTGTCATGGGAAAAAGATTTGAGCTGACTTTCTTCACACTGCACGCCCTGAACATCGGTCGCCAAAGCTTCCAGCGGCGCGTTGGTGAAGAATAATGTCTCTGCTTGGGCGATCGAGACTTTGACGGTGGCGACGTCAGTCTTCACGTAGTAATGAATGTCTAAGCGACCATTTACATCACTACTGTGACGACTGACGATGTATCCTTGCTGTGGTTCAAACATGTAATTGTGTACTTAGATGGATCTCAATAAACGAATGGGCGGCACTTTTAGCACAGCTCGGCTCGCAAATACACCTATAATTGTCACAATCCCCCAGCCAGCTAACGGACCAACCAACCATAATAGCGGGTGAATCGTGACCGCCATCTCAAACACAAAATGCTGTAAGCCCACCAAGGCCAGCTCTGCACCGGCGGCACCGATCAAGCCAGCGAACAGTCCCAATGCCCCAAATTCAATTAATAACGCTTGGCGCACAATTTTCTTGGTCGCCCCCAAGGTACGCAATAAGGCGCCTTCCTCTAGGCGCTCATCCAAGGTGGAACGCACACTGGCAATCAGCACTAAGGCTCCGGCCCCCAAGATAAATGCCAATACGATTTTCAAAGCGTTTGCCAGCTGAGCAATGATGTCTTGTACCTGTCTTAACAACTCACCAATATTCAACATGGACACTGTGGGGTAATTGGCCATAAAGCGATAAAACTGAGCGGCATTGTCTTCTTTCAAGAACACACTGCTGACATAGTTCGCTTGATAATCCGACAGAACAGATTGTGGCAAGATCAAATAAAAGTTTGGCTGCATGCTCTGCCAATCCACGGTACGGATTGAGGTGATCGGCAAGGTGTAATCCAGTCCACCAATACTGATGGTCAACTCATCGCCAATGGCTACCCCCGCCTCAATGGCCGCTTCTTGCTCAATCGATACCCCTTCCGCGCTAAAGTCCCCTTCAATCACAGTGGAGCCAGAACCAATGTCGTCCGCCCAAGTGAGATTTAATTCACGTTCGACTATTTCCGGCTCATTGCGTCGATCTGGAAACAGTACTTCTGCATCTTCACCATTAATCGCGATGACACGACCACGGACCATGGGAAACCAATCCGACGACACAATTTGATTGTCCATGGTGTAGGCCTGAATACTGTCCACTTGACGTTCTTGCACATTAAACAAGTAGTGATTGGGCGTGTCTTCAGGGATCTGCGCTTGCCAATCACGGATCAAGTTACTTTGTACCCCCACCAACACCAAACTCAACATTATGATCAAGGTGAACACCAGCAACTGGAATAGGTTGGAGACCAAGCGACGATGCAAGGCCGCTAGGCCCACTTGCCAACCGGTGGTGGATTGCTTTGATAAGCGACGACTGACCGCAAACAGCCCCCACCCCACCAAGAACACTAAACCAGTTACCACGGCCAAACCAAACATCACAGTGCTTGGTAAGCGCCAGCCCCCAGCGTAAATCACCATCAAGCCGTACATGCCCACTAGACCGAAAGTAAACAAAGAGGAGGAACTGACTTGTAAGCCAGCGTTGGGCTGCAACACACGTAAAGGAGGGACATTGACAAGACGCGCCAGCAAGGGCGCACAAAATGCCAAAATGGAAATCACCGCGGTAGCCGCCCCTAGCCATAGCTTAGACAGGCTCGGTTCCGGTAACCTTGAACTCATCAAAGACGCGAGTAAATCGGCAATAAGGCTTTGAATAAGGAGCCCCAACCCAGAGCCTAAGACAATGCCCAATAAGGTGATCAGCGTGACCTGAAACACCATCAGACGTACTAGGCGCTTTGGCGTCGCGCCCATGGTTTTCATCACCGCAAACTGAGTTAAATGACGTTTCACATAGCGTGCAGACGCTAGCGCCATAGCGACACCTGACATCACCACCGCTAACGTCCCCGCCAACAATAGGAAAGATTCTGCACGATTGACCGTATTACCGATGCGCTCGCCTCGTTCGATCGGGGTACGAATGCGCTCGCCCTCCCCCAATTGCGGCGTTAACGCTTGATCGAAACGGGCTAAACGCTCTGCATCTCCGGCGTACAAGAAGGCATAGCGTACCCGTGCGCCGGGAATGATCACTTGCGTAGCAGGAAGATCTTGGGCATTCATAATGGCACGAGGGGCAATGGAAAACGCCGAGGTAGCACTGCCTGGGTCACGCACTAAAAATTGAGTCACCGTCAGCGGCGCTTCCCCCACCCGTACACTTTGACCCAGCTCGACCGACAACAAACTCGCCAAACGCGACGACAACCAAATTTCACCGCGTTCTGGCGCCTGATTGGTCGCTTGACCTGCGCCAAACAGTTGTTGATCGGTAATAAACTCGCCGCGTAGTGGATAGTTGTTCGACACCGCAGTCACCTGGGCCAATTGCAGCCCATCACCGCCGAACACCATGGATGAAAACGATGCCGTTTGCGCGGTTTCAAGCCCTGTATTCTGCGCTTGTTGCAGCCAGTCCTGAGGGATAGGATCGTCACGTCGAACACTGCGATCGGCACCGAGCAAGTTGGCCGACTGCACTTCAAAGGATTGCTGCAACCGATCGACAAACAAACCGATACCAGTGACGGTGGCCACAGACAACACTAATGCCAATAGCAGTGTCAGTACATCACCGGTTTTAAACTCCCGGATTAATAAGCGCCACGCAAACATTAGGACTCCTTCAACTCACCGTCGTGAATTTCAATTTGTCGATCACAACGTGCTGCGAGTTCTGGATTATGGGTGACCACCACTAACGTCGTGCCTTGCTGCTTGTTTAGATCGAATAACAAATCTTCGACTAACACGCCGTTCTTGCCATCCAAGTTGCCCGTCGGTTCGTCGGCAAACAGAATTTTCGGCGCGGAGGCAAACGCCCGCGCAATGGCCACCCGTTGTTGCTCACCACCGGACAGTTGTCGTGGGTAATGTTCGATACGATGAGACAGGCCGACCTTTTCTAGCAACTCTCGAGCGCGATCATCGGCCTTACGATTGCCTTTTAACTCGTTTGGTAGCATCACGTTTTCCAAAGCGGTCAAACTTGGTAGTAGATGGAAGGACTGAAAAATGAAGCCCACATAACGACCACGAAGTATCGCGCGCCCCTCTTCGTCCAGTTGCTCTAATGCTTCACCATACAAACGTATGCTGCCTTCAGTATGTTGATCTAAGCCTGCCATCAGACCCAACAAGGTGGACTTACCCGACCCTGACGCACCAATGATGGCGACTGACTCACCGTCCTTAATGTGTAGATTGATTCCTTTGAGTATGTCCAATTGACCGTTGCTTGTTGTAACGGAATGGTTAAGCTTTTCTATTGTCAAAGCCGACAATGTATCCGTGTCCTGCATAAATAGGTTGCCTATGATTTCTAAAATATGTGTTGCACTACTGTGTTTTGTTTCGCTTCTAACGTCTGCCCACGCCAATACTTTGTTGGTGTTTGGGGACAGCCTGAGCGCGGCCTACAATCTCAGACAACAACAAGGCTGGGTTAGTTTACTGAGTCAACAATTAAACAGCAGCCATCCTGATGTCAACGTGATCAACGCCAGTGTCAGTGGCGAGACGACACAAGGTGGTTTATCCCGTTTACCGAAACTACTGGACACTCATCAGCCAAATTGGGTGGTATTAGAGCTCGGCGCTAACGATGGTCTACGCGGCTACCCTCTGCAGCAAATGAAGCAAAATCTAGCGCAAATGATTGAACAATCTAAACAACAAGGCGCCACTGTACTATTGCTTGGCAATCACTTACCGAGTAACTATGGCCGCACCTACACCACTCAATTCTTCAATATTTACAAAGAGTTAGCCGAGCAACATCAAGTTGCTTATGTGCCCTTTATGCTGGAAAACGTGGCACTCAATAAATCTCTCATGCAAAATGATGGTTTACACCCTAATGCTGAGGGGCAACCTGTGGTGCTAGAAAACATCGCTCCGACCCTTGTACCCATGCTTGATAAACCATAAGGACTTACGATGAAAGCCGTATTTTTGGATCGCGGATCGTTTCCAGAAGACATCAAAATCCCCATGCCGGAAAGCGTCAAAGAAACACAGTTTTTTCATAATTGTAACCATGAGAACGTGCTTGAACGCATCCAAGACGCAGACATTGTCATGTCCAACAAGGTCATCTTATCGCGCCAAACATTAGCGCAGTGTCCAAATCTAAAGCTGGTGCAAGTGATGGCCACCGGTACCAACAACGTCGACCTACAAGCCTGCCAAGACTTGGGCATCGCCGTACAAAATGTCGCGGGCTATTCAACGGTAAGCGTTCCAGAGCACACCTTCGCCATGATGCTAGAGTTGCGCCGTAACCTCACTCGCTACCGTGAAGCCATTAAACAAGGGCGCTGGGCGGAATGTGAGTTCTTTGGCTTTCTTGACTTCCCATTGAACGATCTTGCCAACAGCACCTTGTGTCTACTGGGCAAAGGTTCACTGGGTAATCGTGTGGCAGAAATTGCACGAGCATTCGGCATGAAGGTGATTTTTGCCGAACATCGCGGCGCAGAAACCGTTCGTGATGGCTACATGGACTTTAACGAAGCGATCAAGGCTGCCGATGTGGTCAGCTTGCACTGCCCATTGACTGATAGCACACGCAATGTGATCGACAAAGACGTCTTCGCATTAATGAAACCCACAGCAATCGTCATCAACACCGGTCGTGGCGGCTTAGTCAATGAAGAAGACTTGGTCGAGGCCATCAAAACCGAGCGGATTGCTGGCGCAGGCTTTGATGTCGCTACCGTTGAGCCTATGCCGATGAATCATGTCCTGCAATCCATTGCCCACTTACCGAACTTTATCCTGACACCGCACGTTGCTTGGGCGAGCGAATACTCAATGGCGCGCCTTCTGCAGATCGCTTGTGATAATATGGCTTCTTTTATCGAACAACAGACGCAATGAGCCTAGACATCCTTCATATTGACGACGATCTCGTCGTCGTCAATAAACCCAGCGGCCTGCTGGTACACCGCACTGACCTAGCCAAACATGAACAAGATGCCGTTGTGCAGCGCCTTAATGAGCAGCTGGGGCGCTGGGTTTACCCTGTTCACCGTCTTGATCGCGCCACGTCAGGTGTGCTTGTCATGGCATTAAAAGACGATGTTGCGCGTCACCTAGGTGGGCAATTTATGGAACGCAGCACAGGCAAGAATTACCTGGCGATTGTGCGCGGCCATACTGCTAGTGACGGCGTGATCGACTACCCTCTGGCCAAGTTAAACGAAGAGAAAGGCCGCGCTCGCTTTAAAATCGAAGGCACCGAAAAAGAAGCCATCAGCCACTTTCAAACACTGGAATCTTTTCAAATCCCCGTGCCTGTCAGCCGCTACGAGCAAATGCGCCTAAGCTTGGTCAGCGTTGAACCAGAACAAGGCCGCACCCATCAAATTCGTCGCCATTTTAAGCACATCTTTCACCCTCTACTGGGGGACACACGCTATGGTTGCCGCCATCACAACCAAGCCATGCGCGATCACTGGTCTCAAGATTTACGCTTAATGTTGCACGCAGAGCAACTCAGTTTCACGCACCCTGTCAATCAGCAGCGTATTGCCGTGTCAGCACCTATGCCGGATGACATGAGCGCCCTCCTCGATTCACTCAGAACACAAACTTTCAATTAAGAGTCTATTATGAAAAATAAACTTGTTTACTCGACAGACCAAGGTCGAACCTGCCCTGAATGTGAAAACAGCTTAGATGACTGCACTTGTAATGACGGTTCCAACGTTTTGGGCTCAGGCAATGCCAAAATCCAACTGGAAACCAAAGGCCGCAAAGGAAAAGGTGTAACTTTAGTTAAAGACTTAGCCATGACGGCCGATGAGCTTAAAGTAATGGGTAAAAAATTAAAAAATCACTGTGGTGTGGGTGGCGCTGTTAAAGACGGCACCATTGAAATCCAAGGTGATCAACGTGAGAAAATTAAGGCGTTCCTAGAGAGCCAAAGCATTAAAGCAAAAATTTCTGGCGGATAATTTACACTCCCTTACAAAACCTTTGCTAAGCAACAAAGGCAAAACGCTTTACGCAAGAAAAACTTCGCTATATCAATGATTTTGTTTTGATTTTTTAAACAGTGTTGTTAAATTTATGTGAATATCAATTCACTAAAGAGGTTTGAATGCACTCCGACAGTCCACGCCAAGCTCATGCTTTGCTACACAAGGCAATTCCTCTGATGCGAAAAATGGACATCGCACCAACACCGTACAATTACGGAATATGGTATGAATATGTGCGTCAATCTTCACCTAAGCTGAACCATTTGGTCGATTTGACCATTGGTCGCTTAGGTAGCCTGCCCAGCTTTATCTCGAAAGAACTGTTTCACCAGTTTATCGTTTCAGAGGAAGCACGCTACAACAACGAGCACAAAGACAAACTTGAAGAATTGGTTAATACGGTTTCCAGTGAGACCCATACCATGTCAGCAAGCTTAGCCGAGCTGCAATCTGTGATGGATAAAAGTCGTAAGGTGTTAAATCGAGCAGACCGTCAAAAGCACCTTGATAAGGTGGTGCGCTATCTCGATCACAGCACTAAGAAAGCGATGGCCGATGCCGAACAATTTTCCAGTGCTCTAAATCAAGTTAACGCCGAAGTCTTGCAACTGAAAGCCCAGCTCGATGAAATGAAAAACAACGCTGACCTCGACCCGCTAACACAACTGCTGAATCAAAAAGGCCTTGAACGCCAGCTTTTCACCCTCATTCCAAGCTCAGAAGACGATCTGTCTTTGTTGATGCTAGACATTGATCACCTCAAAGAGATTAACAACCAATATGGCCGCCGTGCAGGAACTGCCCTTATTTGTCATATCGGTCGGATTCTCACTAGCAAGAAGCTCGACAACACCACTCTAGCGCGCCTTGATGGTGGCACCTTTGCGATCATTCTTAATGAAGCTACGCTGGATACAGCAATCGAATATGCTGAAATGTTGCGCAACCATTTAAACCAACAGCGTTTCAAGAGCCGCGCTGGGCAAGGCATTATCGAGCAAATCAAAGTGTCATTTGGGGTAGCCACTGTGATTGGCCAAGAAAGCCCCAACAACCTCATTGCTCGTGCAAGCGGTTATCTGGATAATGCCAAACGTCAGGGTCGCAATCGTACGGCCAGTCGTTAATCTGGATAGACAGTTTTTAATATGGACACCCCGCAACACATTACTTTGATTGAAGTGCGCGATTACGAGTGCGATATGCAAGGCATCGTCAATAACGCGGTTTATCAAAACTACCTAGAACACGCCCGCCATACTTTCATCAAATCCAAAGGCTTGGATTTTGCCGAGATCACCCGTGACGGTATTCACTTAGTGGTGATGCGCGCTGAGATCGATTACAAAATGCCGTTAAAAAGCGGCATGACCGTACGTATCGAAAGTCACTGCGAACCGATAAGTAAATTTAAAAGTAAATTTATTCAATCTATCTTTATAGACGAAACCAACCAATTAAGTGCCAGCGCTGTGTTCACTATCGCTTCGATTAGTGATTCCGGCCGTCCGGCGATCTATAAAGACGTGCAAAAGCTATTCAGTTAATTAGCAGACACTGAAAAAAGGTTATCACCAGACATGATAACCTTTTGCAAAATGGCCATTGGCACTTAACAAACTAGGCCGTGGCATTACCAATATCAAAAGCAGGGACACTGTGCTCGGCAAACCAACCGGTCCGGTAATCCGTCCAACAAAACTTCCACTGCCCATTAGACATCTTACGGGCTCGAAGTTGATAGTGCGCACCATAGAGCTTATTGCCATATTCATCCACTGGCCGCTCTGGAATAATGCGCCCAATAATGACTTTCACATGTCGCCCATCACCCTCTTCTTCCAGTCGCACCACTTCGGCAAAATGCTGCCAAAAGGCCGCCAGATGACGGAAGTTTTTTAGCGTACCAATCACTTGATCCTTACCCGATAGGTTGCCCACTGGGGCAAAGCCACCAGAGATATCGTCTGTATAAGAGCGATCCAGAAGCCCCATATCATTTTGATCCACGGAAAAGGCATAGCGATAATAGAGCTCGGAAATCGCCTCATGAAGATTCTCTGGTGGCTGAGCATTGGGCAATTTAGCCCATGGCGAATGCAATTCACTGACCAGCGCAGGCGCAGCAAAGCCCATCTGCCAGCCATATTGGGTCGGCACATTTTGCCAATGGGACATCAAAGAAGAATCGCCCTTTGACCAATTCACCACTAAACGAATCTCTTCCAAGCGCCAGCGGCTTTCTTGGAAACTTAGGGTCGCTACCACCGCACTACCAAACATAAAGGCGCGCGGATTCTGCTCCACTAAACCGTAAATATAAAAGCTAAAAGCGGCACGGTTCCCCTCTACAGCAACATACAAATTGGACATTTGCCCGATCATGTCTGACGCCTGCGTGTCCTCGGCCAAACATTCTTGTATCTCTTGATAACCCGTTGCTGCACCATGATGGCTACTGTGGAATTGACAGGCTGGCGTTAAATCCACAGCATCAAGACCTACATCCCGAGACATCCAAGCAGCAAGAAAGCGATGTGCCAGCTGCTTAACCGCTTGTCGATCTTGCTGATCTTGCTGATCTTGCTGATCTTGCTGATCTTGCTGATCTTGCTGATCTTGCTGATCTTGCTGATCTTGCTGATCTTGCTGATTACTCATTTGGCCACACCACATCCAACTCAGAGTGCTTAATACGCCATTCGCCGTTCACTTTGACGTATTGATCAATGTAACGGCCCAACAGCAAAAACGGATGCTGCACTTGGGGGCGATCACTAACGAAGTCTAACAAGTAACAAGTGCCGGTCGCATTGTCAGCGTCAATCAAGGTAATTTGGTGATTCGCAATGGCGTGCATAAACGGATAGTGCTGGCGATTTAAAGTATCGAAACTATGGTAAGCGTCTTTGAGGCTTTGCTTGATTTGCGCCAGCCCTTCCATACTACCAACGGTCACTTTGACCACCGCATCATCGGTAAAGACCTCCCCCATTTGCTCTGCCGCCCCCGTATCCAGAAGCTCGCTGTAACGTAATCGTAAATTGCGGATCTCTTCACGATCGATTAGAGCCATTAACTTATTAGTTTGTTCAGTATTCATTATTGTCTTCTCCTAGAACCAAGCCTTAGCAATCACATTATGAGAGTGAATGCGCTTTTCAGGATCATGAATCCATGAGTTCACCATCACCTCATCCGCCCCAGTACGCTCAACCAAACTTGTTAAACGCTCACGAATCACCTCTTCAGTACCCCAAATGGACTCACGTAGCTGATGCTTCACACGTACAGCATCACTCGGGCTCCATAAGGCATTCATGTTTTCAACTGGCTTTGGTAAGTACTGCTCTACCCCTTGGTTCAAGGATAGGAATTTCTGCAACTCCGTGGTAGCTAGGTATTCTGCCTCTTCCTGCGTGTCCGCTCCGACAGCGTTGACACAAACGATAACGTAAGGCTCTGGGAACTGCTCGGATGGCTGATAATTGGCGCGGTAATACTCAATCGCAGCATTCATGGCATCTGGGGCAAAGTGCGCCGCAAAGGCCATTGGCAAACCTTTACGAGCTGCCAGTTGCGCACTGAAGGTACTGGAACCTAACAACCAAGTTGGCACTTTCATTCCAGCACCAGGTACCGCTTTGATGCGCTTATGGGCACTCTCTTGGGAAAAGAAATACAGCAGCTCTTCTAGCATCTCTGGGAACTCAGTCCCCTTGGCGCTGGGATCACGACGTAACGCGCGAGCGGTTTCCATATCCGTGCCAGGCGCCCGACCAAGACCTAAGTCGATACGCCCTGGGTACAAAGACTCAAGCGTAGCAAATTGCTCAGCAATTACTAACGGCGCATGGTTCGGCAACATGATGCCGCCTGATCCAAGGCGAATGGACTCCGTTTTGGCACCGATATGACTAAGGATGACACTGGTCGCGGCACTGGCGATGTCCTTTAGATTATGATGCTCTGCTACCCAGTAACGTTTAAAACCAGCTTTTTCAGCAGCTTGTGCTAAACGCGTACTGTTTTCTAGCGCTTGGGCCACACTAAAGCCTTCACCGATTGGAATAAGATCCAACACTGAGAGTGGAATAGGTTGGTTAGACATGCTTTCTCCAAATAAAAACGTTTATTTGAGACGCATTGTGTTTGATAACTTTAAATCGATAAACCGAGCCAATGTATACTTTAAGGAGAAATTAATTCTACAATTAAGCTGTTATTGTGCGCTTTAACTATTCAAATATCGTTTAAACCGCCACCAAGAGAGCACTTTTATGTCCGATACAGCCATTGCAAGCGCACATCAGCATGCCATAGAGGAGATCATTCATCGTTGGTTCGCGTTCTTTGAGGGCACCACCGTTAGCGCTAAGAAACAATGCGAACTCTTTACCGAGGACGGCCAGATCGTTCACGCAGGACAGTATTTATTGGCCAATGGTCAGCAGGAAATTGAGCGCTGGCTCGACTCCGTTCCTGTCGAAATTAGCTCTCATACCATCGATGGCCTGACTATCGAAAGCCTTGCAGCCAATCAATTTCAGGCGCACTGGCAAACCGCCTATCAGTCACTGCGCGGTGCGGAGCAAGTGGGCGGCGCGCTCATCTCCTACCAAGCCTTGATCGACACGGATACGTCAGGCGCTGCCAAATTTCGTTTCATTCAAAAAACACCGATTGCCAATAATCCCAATCTTGTGTTTCAAGAAAGCTTCTCTGTTCACCGCCTAAAAGCACTGCTATGTCGCCTAGCCAAATTGATAGAATCCTTTGATATATCAGGATTTGATCAACTCAAAGTCGTTAAGGAAAACAAAGACCTATTGCTCAAGCTACTACAGACACCGAACACTCATATTGCCATGCATCACGACAGCTTATCGCTAACCACCCCCACCAAGGCGTACCCACTAGAGATCATAGAGCAACCTGGGACGTTTCCATTTTTAAAACTTTAGAGAAAAGCCATGCGTAAAACCGACCACCTAGGCAATATCACCGCGTTTGTCACCACTGCTCAGGTTGGCAGCTTTACTGCTGCAGCGGATCGACTCGGCCTAACCAAATCGGCCATCGGTAAATCCGTTGCTCGCCTTGAAGAGCGACTTGGACTAACACTGTTCCATCGCACCACTCGTAGTCTAAGCCTAACCCCCGATGGAGAGCGCTATCTGGCCAGCTGTCAAAGCGCTCTGGAAATACTAGAGCACGCCGAGCAAGAGCTGACGTCCCATATAGCCAAACCTGCCGGACGACTGCGCGTCGACCTACCCGCCGCGTTTGGACGACAAAAGATATTGCCCATACTGCTAGACATCACCAAGCAATTCCCTGAGCTTGAATTAACACTGTCTTTTAGTGAACGCTTTGTCGATTTGATCGAAGAAGGCATCGATTTGGTGGTGCGCATTGGTGAACTGGATGACAGCAGCACCTTGGTCGCTAGGCGGCTAACCACCCAGAAATTGGTGGTTTGCGCTTCCCCCAATTACCTGAAGCAATATGGCACGCCGCGCACACCAGGGGAACTCAGCCAACACAAAACCGTTGTCGGCTTTCGCCGTAATCAACCCGTCTCATGGTTACTCAAAAACTACGAAGGAGAGATAGCTAAGTTTACGCCACCTGCGACCCATGAGTTTTCCGATGGTGATGCGATGGTGACGGCCGTACTGAACGATGCTGGGGTTTCACAACTGCCAAGGTGGTTGGTCAGTCGCTACTTAGCCTCTGGAGAGCTCGTCAGCGTGCTGGACGACTTTGCTGGTGGCGAAATGCCCATCAGTGCTGTGTGGCCGAAAGGCCGCCAGCAAGTACCAAAGATTCGCTATGTAATCGATGAGCTCATTCGACATGCCGACATGGCAACCTTTGAATAACCCCAGACGCAAAAAAGCCGTTGCTTGAGACAAGCAACGGCTTTTTATAATGGCGGTGAGCAAGAGATTCGAACTCTTGATGCCTTTCGACATACACGCTTTCCAGGCGTGCTCCTTCGGCCACTCGGACAGCTCACCAAAACTTTTTGTTCGCTTAAGCGCGAAACATGGCGCGTATAATAGAGTTGAAGTTATTGAAATGCAAGCTTTTATTTACTTACAAACGACAATCTCTCATCAATCCCTGTGTCCTCGATCGGTTTCACCTCAGCGGACGCTGTGCCGACATAAATAAGCCCTACCACATGCTGGTTTTCTGACAAACCAAGCTGTTCTTTTGCCGCCTCAGTGAACACCGCAGGCCCAGTCCGCCAGATACCGGCGTAACCCAATGCATTAAGACCGAGCAAAGCTTGTTGTGCCGAGGCGGCCACCGCCATTAACTGCTCGAATTCAGGTACTTTAGGGTGCTCAACAAGGTCAGCGTAGACTAATAATATCGCTGGAGCACGGTAAGCTTTTTTGATGAAGGCGTCGGCCTTATCTTCCGTTAGTTGCTCAACTTCCGACTTTGCATGCTGCCAGTAAACTTGACCGACTTGGCTACGAGCTTCTCCTTCGTACACTTTGAAGCGCCACGGCTTTAAGTTGCCATGATCTGCAGCGCGACTTGCAGCATCAAGAATGTCACGCCATTCAGCGTGGCTTGGAGCGGGCTCGGTCAACTGATTGTTGGATACTCGATCACGCATGAAGTGCAAAAAATCTTTACTCATAGCAATAGAAATTCCGTTAATATCATTGATATACCTAACATAACCAATGTATTAAGCCTTGTAAATCTAAACGACTCTCATTTCTGGAGCAGGCATTATGGAAAAAGGAATACTTTGGCTGTTACTTGAAGCAGCCACCATTATGACAGTTGCCGCGCTGTGGTTCATCTGGCGCGGAGTCGTTTTATACAAAAAAGCCCCCAAGAAAGGTCACGACGGTGACACAGAGAATACTTCCTCTACCTCACCAGCAGCCGCAGCCGCAGCCGCAGATGATAATGAGCCTCCCCCTTTTAAAGCCCTAGCACAAGAGCTCGAGGGGCAAGCCCACCAGACGGCAGACATTTTAAAGTCAAACAGGGACTCGGATGACCTAGACCAAATCACGCGCTTAAAACTTTGGGGCACCCTCGTTAAAGCCGAACGCGCCATATTGCTCAACGAAGAAAGCAAACGCCCCAAACCGATTCTGAATCGCTTTATGGCGAGCATTATCACGTCACTGGAAAAGGTGAAATCTCGCAATTTAAGCCAACACTCACTCAGTAAAACTCTGCAAGATATTGATGAAGAATTCGTCCAGGCCAGTGAGTTACTGATTTCTAAAGAAGAGTTGATGTACAACCAGCGCGAGCTCCATCAGGAACTGCATGAAAGCATTGATCACGCCAAACAAAAGCTCAACAAGCTAAAGGTCAAAGAAAATGAGCTTGAGCGCTTAAAGTTGGAGCTTGAAAAGCAACGACAGCAAATCCACAAGCTAGAGCACCATGACAGCCACTCGGCAGGACCGTTCGCCAGCCATACGCCCCAAGAACAAGATACCGAGCCCCATTACTCGACTCGTCACTTATACCAACTAGAACGTTTATCAAAGCGGCAACAGGCCATTATCGAACACTTGCAGGCGCAATTAAAAGACTCTGAAAGCGAGCTTGGGCAGCAACAGGAACAAGACGCTCAACAGATCGCCCTGAGCCGAATGGAACGTCTATCGCAGGAATCAACCTCCCTGATCACTCAACTACAAACAGAGCTAGACAATGCTAACGTCGATATCGACACCTTAAAACAAGACATTTCTGAGCAAGAACTACAGCTCAAAGCAATGGATGCGCAAATCAAAGCGGCCGAAGGTGGCTTACTAGGTGAATTCCAAACCCTCACCTCAAACAAGCGCGACACACTTGAAGCCTTGCTCGACGACTTCGCCAGCATCAAACCGGACGACAAAGAGCAGGTAGAGCCTTTCTCCCATCAAGAAAAAGAAGTACTCAACCTCGAACAGATCCTGAAGGAGTCCGAAACCTGTGTACAACTGTTGGCGCAGGAGCTTGAAAGTGCTGAAGCAGAAAACAACAGTCTACGCGCACAAATAGAGCAAGAGTTGAAAGGCAAGGGGCGTGCCCAAGCGCAAGAAATGGGCGAACTGAATGCTCTACGGGAAGAAAATCAGGACCTGGTCACAGAAGTGCGAGACCTCAAAGACCAGATAGTCAATCAAGTGTCAGAATCCAATGAAAAAACACTACGTAACGAGTACAACAAAAAAAGCCTTGAGCTCGACCGCTTGCAGTTAGCGTACTCGGATCTAGAAAGGAAGTATTTAGGAACGCTCCGCTAACTATTTAGCGGAGCGTTTGCCAGTTTACTGGCGTGCAAGACGATCGTTCCCCAGAACAATCTCTGACGTGGAGCGGTACGGGTTAATATCCAAACCGCCACGACGCACATAACGTGCGTAAACCACCAAACTCTGTGGCTTACAGCGGGTCATGATGTCGATAAAGATACGCTCCACACATTGCTCATGAAAGTCCGTGTGCTCACGAAAAGAAGCAATGTATTTCAGCAGTCCTGCGTGATCAATTTGACCACCTTGGTAATCGATAAACACCGACCCCCAATCAGGCTGATTGGTCACCGGACAGTTCGATTTCAACAAATGACTCACCAAACGCTCTTCTACTTGCTCAGTGTCTTTCACTGTTAGCAGATCTGCATTTGGATGGTATTCATTGATTTCAACGTCCAGTTCATCAATGCAGTAATCCGGTGTTAACACCACCAAAGACTCCATGGCATCCACATCGCGGATCACCACACTCACTGGAGCACCTGCAGCGGCCGTCAAATCTCTCTCAAGAATTTCCTGCACTTCAAATTGGTCTTGATAACGCATTTGGTTCAATGAGTTTAAGTACAATTTGAATGACTTAGACTCAATGATGTTTGGCGATGAACATGGCAAGCGGAATTCCGCGGTCGCCACGATCGGTTTTCCCTTTTTATTTAACCAAGACAGCTCGTATGCGTTCCAAATATCCTCTCCATGGAAGGGCAAACGCTCAGATTCGATGCCCATATCACGCCACTTATCGACACGTGCAATGGGAAACAACAAACCAGGATCATATTCAGAAACGTAATCCGTTTTCTGTCCTAAGGGTAAAAACCCCATGCTCAACACCTCAACTTCTAATGCCTCTGCCACGATTTAGCAGAGTTAAGCCAATATAAAATAAACCAATAATAAACGCGCAGATGATAACCAATGCCCACGTCACGTCAATGTCTGAGACACCTAAAATACCGTAACGGAACGCATTGACCATGTATAACACGGGGTTAAGCATAGAAACGTTCTGCCAAAGCTCAGGCAATAGACTGATTGAGTAGAATACACCACCTAGGTAGGTTAACGGTGTCAGAATAAAGGTCGGCACAATGGACACATCATCAAAGTTACGCGCAAACAACGCGTTAACAAAGCCACCTAATGCAAACATCACCGACGTGAGCAGTACAATCAGAATGGTTAAAAATAGATTATGTAAGTGTAGATGCGTAAAGAACAGCGACAACACCGTTACCGTTGCACCGACACACAAGCCACGCGCCACTCCCCCCAAGACATAGCCTGTCAGTACTACCCAGTTAGGCGTAGGCGATACCAGAAGCTCTTGCACACTGTGCTGAAACTTGGCCGAGAAAAAAGATGACGCTACGTTTGAGTAGGAGTTGGTGATCACCGACATCATGATCAAACCGGGCACGATGAATTGCATGTAGCTAAAGCCATCCATCTCGCCAATACGACTGCCGATTAGGTTACCAAAAATAGCAAAGTACAGCGTCATTGTGATCGCTGGCGGCAACAGAGTCTGTGGCCAAATACGCATAAAGCGACGAATTTCACGGCGTAGGATGGTGTAAAACGCAATCCAGATTTCACCTGTGGACATGCTACTTACTTCCTTTGATTAATTTAACGAACAGCTCTTCAAGACGATTTGACTTGTTACGCATACTGACCACTTTGGCATTTTGCTGGTTCAGATAGGCAAACACATCGTTCAGATTTTGCCCTTTCATCACCGCTACCTCCACCGACGAGCCATCCCCGATCAGCTTAATGTCATAGCCCTCAAGCGCCACTTGGTCAATTGATTCATCAAGGTCCAAGACAAAGGTTTCGCTGCTAAGGGTCTTTAGTAGCGCTTTAACACTGGTGTTTTCAACGATTTCACCACTGTTTATGATGGCGATATTACGACACAACTGCTCTGCTTCTTCTAGGTAGTGTGTGGTCAGGATAATGGTTGTGCCCTGCTCATTCAGTTCTTTGATGAATTCCCACATGGAGCGACGAAGCTCGATATCCACACCCGCCGTTGGCTCATCCAAAATCAGAACTTTAGGTTCGTGAATGAGTGCTCGAGCAATCATCAGACGACGCTTCATACCACCAGAAAGCATGCGTGATTGGGTGTCTTTTTTATCCCATAAATCGAGTTTCTTGAGGTACTTCTCGGCTCGCTCTTCAGCCAAGTGAGTTGGGATACCGTAAAAGCCCGCTTGCGTCACGACAACGTTAAACACGGTTTCAAATACGTTGAAGTTAAACTCTTGTGGTACCACACCTAGGTAACGCTTAGCCCCAGCAAAATCTTTATCAATGTCGACACCAAAGATGTTGACACTGCCTGAGGATTTATTGACCAAAGAACACAAAATACCGATTGTGGTCGACTTACCGGCACCGTTTGGTCCTAATAACGCAAAGAAATCACCCTGCTCTACCGTCAGGTCAATACCTTTCAGCGCTTCAAAGCCATTGCCGTAACGCTTTTTTAGGTCCTTTATTTCAATAGCATATGCCATAATAACCTTCTTTATTCATACAACTTAAACCCACCAAAATAGGTTTCGTTTCTCGTGAGTTCTAGAATCCAATTTATTATTAGCCGCCTACAAGTTCTTCAGCAACGTATTCAAGAGCACGATCCGTTTGATCGTGCTGAGCTGGCCGAAGAGGAGCAAGATTTCATTAATAAGTGGGGAGAACTACTGTCTGCTGGCGACCAAGCTCAACCTGAGTTTCTGTTTGACGCTCAAGAGCTTTTAAGTCGCTTTATCCGCTGCTACCCAAACCTGGTTCCTCTGATGCATCGCGAGCTATTATATTTTGTTGGTGGCGAATGCTTACATTTCTTAGGTGATGAAGAGCTTGCCTACTACCAACAGATTGACGAGCAACTTTACGATGCCGAGCAAGCCGGAGAGAGCGTCGATATTAGCGAAATGATAGAAGCTAATCGCCCTGCGGCTCAAGGGGAAACCTTGCAATAAAATTTAAGTTTATAAAAAAAAGCGGCTAATGCCGCTTTTTTTTATACTTTTCGAAACACTAAGGTGCCGTTTGTACCACCAAAGCCGAAAGAGTTGTTGAGCACCAAGTCGACTTTTCGCTTTTGTGCAATCATCGAAACATAGTTCAAATCACAACCTTCATTAGGCTCGTCCAAGTTGATCGTTGGCGGTGCCAACTGATCTCGGATCGCCAATACTGAGAATATTGACTCAACCGCTCCGGCTGCCCCTAGCAAGTGTCCAGTCATCGACTTCGTCGAGCTGATCGCCACATCGGAAGCATCAGCTCCCATAAGTGCTTTCACCGCTTCAGTCTCAGCCAAATCACCAATCGGTGTTGAAGTACCATGAGCATTGATGTAATCAATTTCATGGGCCTCTGCACCGGCATCTTTCAATGCCGCAGCCATAGCAGACAATGCGCCCTCACCTTTCTCTGGCGGCGCCGTCATATGATGAGCATCGTCACTCATACCAAAGCCAGCAAGCTCAGCATAAATCGTCGCACCACGGGCAATTGCATGCTCATATTCTTCTAGCACTAGAATCCCAGCACCATCCCCCATAACAAAACCATCACGATCCTTATCCCAAGGACGGCTGGCAGTTTTAGGATCATCATTACGGGTTGATAACGCACGTGCCGCACCAAAGCCACCAATACCCAGCGGTGTAATCGCCATTTCCGCACCACCGGCGATCATCACATCCGCATCACCGTACGAAATCATACGGCCGGCCATACCGATATTATGGGTGCCGGTTGTACAGGCGGTGACAATCGAAATGTTTGGCCCTTGGAAACCAAAACGAATCGCAACATGACCTGAGATCATGTTAATAATCGCACCCGGAACAAAAAACGGTGAAATGCGCTTTGGTCCCGATGCGTTGAGTAATTCTACGTTCTTTTCAATCATTGGCAGACCACCAATGCCTGAACCAATGGCACACCCAATGCGTTTGTAATCCACGCCATCAGGAGTTAATCCAGCATCTTCTATCGCTTGGACGGCAGCAGCTATGCCATATTGAATAAACACGTCCATTTTACGAGCTTCTTTCACGCTCATATATTGCGATGCATCGAAGTCTTTTACTTGCGCAGCAAAACGAGTTGAGAACTGAGAGGCATCAAAGTGTTCAATATCTGACACACCACTTTTGCCTTCAATAATATTGTCCCAAGTGTCTTTTACGTTATTGCCAAGGGGGCTCACCATTCCCATACCGGTGACTACGACCCGACGACGAGACATATGATTCCTCCGAAAACTCCCTTTACTACAGGGGGTAAGAATAAGAAAAGCCGCTGTACATATAATACGAGCGGCTTTTCGGAAACTCAGTGCACCAGAGAATTACAAGTTAGCGTTGATGTAATCAATAGCTGCTTGTACAGTGGTGATTTTTTCAGCTTCTTCATCAGGAATCTCTGTGTCGAATTCCTCTTCAAGAGCCATTACAAGCTCAACTGTGTCTAGGGAATCAGCACCTAGATCATCTACGAAAGACGCTGCTGGTACAACTTCTTCCTCTTTAACGCCTAGTTGTTCGCAAACGATTTTTTTAACGCGTTCTTCAATGCTACTCATTAGAAGTTCCTACTCTACTCGTTAATAGCTCACTTTGAGCCTATTATAAAAATTAGTGACACCCAAATTGGGCGTGATTCTCATCATGAACCGGAGACGTATTTTCGTTGAATTTATTACAAAATTCAACTCAAATTACGCCATGTACATGCCACCATTGACATGCAATGTTTCACCAGTAATGTAACCTGCCGCATCGGAGGTCAAGAAAGCAACAGCGGCTGCAATTTCTTCAGGCTCACCCAAACGTGCAGCAGGTACTTTTGATACCAAATTCGCTTTGTGATCTTCTGGTAGATCTTTGGTCATGTCTGTCGCAATAAAGCCAGGCGCAACACAGTTAACCGTGATACCACGCGAGCCAATCTCTGCCGCCAATGAACGACTGAAACCTTCTAGACCCGCTTTAGCCGCTGAGTAGTTCGCTTGACCAGCGTTACCCATAGAGCCCACCACAGAACTGATCGTTACGATACGACCAAATTTTGCTTTTGTCATACCGCGAAGACATGCTTTCGTAACACGGAAAACAGATGTTAGGTTAGTGTTGATCACTTGCTCCCACTCATCCATCTTCATACGCATCATTAGGTTATCACGCGTAATACCAGCGTTGTTAACCAAAACCGTCGGCGCACCAAACTCTTCGTTGATTTGCTTGATAACAGCATCGACTGATTCGTCATTAGAAACGTCCAGTACAATACCCTTACCATTATCGCCTAAGTATTCGCTAATGCTTGTAGCACCCGCTTCACTTGTTGCGGTACCCACTACAGTCATACCATTAGCGACTAGCGCTTGCGCGATGGCTTTACCAATACCACGCGTCGCACCAGTTACTAGCGCAATCTTGCTCATCAAGTTATCTCCAGTCTTTTTTAATTTGCTGTCGCAGCGTCAAAGCCTGCCACATCTCCAATTGCTACAGCATCTAAACCTTTCACAATTCGCTTGTTTAGACCTGTCAGAACTTTACCCGGACCACATTCAACAGTCTTTTCTACACCAAGCTCATTCAACAAAGCAATAGATTGAGTCCATAAAACAGGCTCGCTTAGTTGAGAGACAAGGTTTGCCTTGATCTGAACCGCATCCGATACCGCTTGCGCAGACACATTTTGCACCAATTTAATGGCAGGCTCTTTGAATTCAATCGCATTTAGACGCTCAGCCAATTTCGCACCTGCAGGCACCATTAGCTTACAGTGAGAAGGCACACTTACAGGCAGCGGCAAAGCACGTTTCGCGCCCACTTCTTTAGCGTTCGCCATCGCAACTTCGACTGCTGCCGTTTCGCCTGCGATCACCACTTGGCCAGGTGAGTTAAAGTTCACCGCACTCACCACACCTTCAGACACCGCTTCACAGGCAGCAACTACTTGCTCATCAGACAGTCCGATGATCGCTGCCATCGCGCCAGAGCCAGCCGGAACCGCTTGCTGCATGTATTCGCCACGCAGCTTAACCAGCTCAACCGCGTCAGCAAACTCAATCACACCCGCACATACCAGTGCTGAGTATTCACCCAAACTGTGGCCCGCAACGTAAGCTGGCTTGTCACCACCTTGCTGCTCCCATAGGCGCCACAATGCCACACTGCTAGTCAGCAATGCTGGCTGCGTTTTATCGGTTTGATTCAGCGCTTCAGCATCGTTCTGCACCAAATCCCATAGGTCATAACCTAGTACCTGAGATGCTTCGTCGAACGTCGCTTTGATAATGTCGTATTTTTCAGCCAAGTCAGCCAGCATACCTTGCTGCTGTGAACCCTGACCAGGAAACACGAATGCTAATGAAGAATTCATAACACCCCCTGTTGAGTTAATTTTGATTCAATTCGTTTATACAAATTGGTGCGAGCAATATCGATACCGTACTCAATCGCACCGATCATCGCCTTCAAATCAGAACGACCATGACCTTTTACTAAATTCCCTTTGATTCCAACCAAGCAAGCGCCATGACGACTCTCTGCTTGCACCAGTCTCTCGATCGCAGACGTATCCACTGAGTGCTTGGGCAGCTGTGATAGCAAGAACACAAACAACCCCTCAGAGGCTTTTAACACAGCGTTACCGACCATACCATCGCAAACGATGACATTCTTCTCACCGGTAAACAATTCAAACCCCTCGGCGAAGCCAGAGAACTTGGGCCAAGACTGCTCCGATAACATGCGGTAGCACTCTTTAATGACCGAGCTTCCTTTACTGGTTTCAACACCGACGTTAAGCAAGGCCACATTGGCCTCACTGTCACTGCGCGCTTCCACATAAGAAGCACCTAGCAGAGCAAAGCCATTCAACATTTCTGCTGGACAATGAACATTCGCACCCAAATCCACCAAACAACGCAATGGATTAGGTCGCATCTCTCGAATTAAAGCTGGATATAGCTTTGGTCGTAACAAACCAACGATATGACGTGCCAGTGCCACCATCGCAGCCGTATTGCCAAAGGTGACCACCACATCGGCTTGCGCCTTAGACATGTCTGACAAAGCACGGTAAATGGTTGCGTCTACTCGCTTAAACAACGAGCGATCGACGGCTTCCATACTGGTGATGGAGTCGTGACAAGCGACAGGAATAATTCGAGAAGAAGGCGATTCAGCAGGAAATTGAAATTCCTCTGGATCAAAGTAGAAATGCGCCTCGACATCTGTAAAGGCGGCAACAATTTGGACTGTTGCTTGGAATGCAATGCGGGGACCTAAGTCCCCGCCCATAGCGTCAATAGCTACCCTAATCATTGGGGTATCTAATTACTCACCTTTAGGAGTAACGACTTGACGGCCACGGTAAAAACCGTCTGCAGATACGTGGTGACGACGGTGTAGTTCACCAGTAGTCTGTTCTACAGATAGAGTTGGGTTAGATAGTGCATCGTGTGAACGGCGCTGGCCGCGACGTGAACGAGTCACTTTACTTTTTTGTACTGCCATTTTTGGAGCTCCTAATTTTTCTTAGCCTTTAATTCGGCCAATATACTAAATGGATTCGGTTTAATTTCGTCATCCGGTGCGTCATCGGTAGACGAGGCATACTTTAGAGCTACTGGGTTGCAACCACTTTCATCGTGATAGGCAACAATTGGTAAAGCGAGAATTAATTCTTGCTCAACCATATCAGCGAGAACGACCTCACCATCGGTCATGACAACGGGATCATAGTCGCCAGGTATATTCTTAGCATGGTCTTCGTCATAAACGAAGCACACACACAGATCAACCTCTAGCTCAACTGGGGCAGCCTCCAAGCATCGTTGACACTCAACTTGTACGGTAGCTTTAATTGAACCAGTCGCAATGTAGCGCCTATCTTCATCCACTCTAAAGTCTAGATGAACGAACGCATCCCCTTCATTTGACGCTAAAGCAGCGCTCAACTCCGGAAATTGACTGAGTGATAAACGCCCCTCTAACGTTACTTCATGAGTAGCATGTTTACGAGGGTCAAAGTATTTGGGTAATGTGTCATTCAACATGGCGGGGAATAATATTGCCAAGTCCCATTCTTGTCAAAGAATACTGAGGCTTAAATGGCATTTTTTACGTATTATTTCGTGTCTCAATAAGAATTAGCTATTTTTTCGACAAAACAAGACTCTAGAAAGGCCGTATGACAGCAAATATGATGCAAAAATTGATCTTAGGCTCTTCCTCTATATACCGTCAGAATCTTCTAAAACGGTTAGGAATCCCCTTCAGCACCCTATCTCCAGACATCGACGAGAGCCGCTTAGATGGCGAACATGCGGAATCCTACATTGAGCGAATAACGAAAGCAAAAGCCGCTGCCCTAGTCACACAACTAGAAGATGACTGCATTTTAATCACTTCTGACCAGTGCGCCACCTTTGCCGAAGACATCATTGGCAAGCCACACAGTGCAGACAAAGCCATCGCGCAACTAAAGCGTTTTAGCGGCCAGACCGTGACCTTTTTAACCGGCTTATACCTATTAAATACGCGCACACAGCAAGAACGTTATATATTGAGTCGCTATAAAGTCACTTTCCGAGAGCTGTCTGACGCGGAAATCCAACGCTATGTGGCGATTGAGGCACCTCTTGATTGCGCCGGCAGTTTTAAATGCGAAGGCTTAGGCGTGGCATTATTTGCCAAGATGGAAGGGAATGATCCCACCTCACTAGAAGGCTTGCCACTGATTGAAACCAGCAAAAGTTTACGTCAACTGGGCCTTGACCCACTCGCTTAACGCCACCCTTAACCAAGTCATAAAAAACGGAGGCATTTGCCTCCGTTTTTTATGGCTATCGATGAACTCAACTTAAGAGTTTAGCGTAACCCATATAGCCAAGACTTTACGCTCGCAGCAAACTCTACCCCTAACTGCTTAGCTACTCTTTCCCAAGGCTCTTGATAAGGTGAGTAATACGCTGGCGTCAATCCGGAAAAGTCATTATTTAATAGTTGCTGCGCGTAACCAACTTCGTCAGCTAAACCGTTTTGCACCGCTTGAGCTCCGGTAAACACCATCCCACTAAACAGCTGCGGATCATTCTGCAGACGATCACCGCGCCCATCTTTCACCGCATCGATAAACTGCTGATGCGTTTCATCTAATACCGCTTGCCAACTTTGCTGAGCTTGCTCTGTCATCGGTGAAAATGGATCTAAAAAGGCTTTATTATCCCCAGCGGTGAACAATCGACGTTTAACGCCCACCTTGTCAAGCAACTCACTGGCTTCAAAGCCACCTGATACCACACCAATAGAGCCCACTAAACTGGCCTTATCGACAACAATCTTATCGGCCGCGGAAGCAATATAATAGCCACCGGACGCTGCCATGTCCTCAACCGCCACCACCACAGGTATCGTAGGGTATTGGGCGCGATATTGCATAATCACATCATGCAGAATGCCTGAGTGCACCGGACTGCCACCAGGGCTATTCATTTCAATCAGCACCGCTTTGGTTGTACGATCAGCATAAATCTCATCAAACAACGGCACATAGTCGTTGGCATCCACTTCATTCTCTGCGCCAATGGTGCCCTGCATACGCAGCACCGCGACACTGTCATTTACCGAAACATCTTCCATATCGGCCCGCATTAAGGTCGTCACGAGAACACCAATAAATACAAACAGATACAGGAAACGGAAAAAGATTTTCCAACGCCGAGCGCGACGTCGCTCAACCATATGAGAGCTCAATACTTCTTTAAGCGCCTCAATTACTTTTGTTTCACCATTATCACGAGATTGCTGTGGAGCCTGCTTAGTAGCCCCCTTTTCAATCTCAGTATTGTTTTGATCGTCTTCTTCGTTCCAAGCCATGAAACACTCCGTCCGGCGAACCGCTACTACTATCTAGAGTAGACCGTAAAACAAAAATACGGCGCTTAAATGCACCATAAGCCTTAAGTAAACACTGATTGGAGTGTAACATAGCGCCATTTACAGAAATAAGGACTTAATAGTGAGCTACTCATTTGAAGACTTGACCGAAGGTCTGAGCGCAAGCATCGAAAAAACTGTCACAGAACAAGACGTTCAAGCGTTCGCTCAAGTAACCGGCGACACCAACCCAGTGCATCTGGATGCAGACTATGCTGCCACTACAAGCTTTGAAAAGCCGATTGCCCACGGCATGCTGACCGCAGGCTTTATCTCTGCTGCCATTGGCACCCAACTACCAGGGCCTGGCTGCATCTACCTAGAGCAAACCCTTAAGTTTCGCGCCCCAGTATTCATTGGCGCCACCGTCACAACTACCGTAACTGTAAAAGAGCTAAACGAGCGCCGTCGTCGCGCTGTGATCGAAACCGTTTGCACCGTAGAAGGCAAAAAAGTGGTGACAGGCGAAGCCACCATCATGATCCCTTAACCCAAACGCAAACAAAAAAGCCGCATAACTGATTCAGTGATGCGGCATTTTTACTTTATTTTCGATCACACAAGCCGTTAATACTTACTCGGTAGCGCTTGCATGGCTTCTTTCCAAGCGTCTTCAATCGGCGCTTCGAGCACTAACTTCTCACCTTCATAATCGATCTCAAGCTTTGCTGCATGCAAACATAGGCGTTTAAAGCCCAACTGCTTGGCCTGCGCATTGGCCTCATTCGGTGCGTACTTATCATCGCCAACGATTGGATAGCCGGCAAACTGAGTGTGCACACGAATCTGGTGAGTTCGCCCCGTCACTGGCTCACATTCGATAAACGTGAAGCCATCAAACGCTCGTAACACTTTAAAACGCGTTAGTGACTCTTTGCCATCTGTATGTACTTTCACCACACGCTCACCAGATTTCAATTCATTCTTGAGCAGCGGAGCATTCACCTGCAGCTTACGTTTCGGCCAAGAACCAAACACCAAAGCATTATAAGTCTTCTGCACCCCTTCTTTTTCACGCAGAGCGGCGTGCAACAATTTTAATACGCTACGCTTTTTGGCGATCATAATCAGACCTGAGGTATCACGATCCAGTCGATGAACCAGCTCAATGAATTTTTCTTGTGGGCGCATTTGACGCACCACTTCCACCAAACCAAAACTCAAACCACTGCCACCATGTACGGCTAGACCAGAAGGTTTGTTGACGACAATCAAACCTTTATCTTCGTACACGATACGGTTTTCAATCTCTTGCTTAAGCCCCTCAGCCACCATCGGCTTATCACTTGGCTCTGCCACGACAATTGGCGCAATACGGATCACATCGTCACTATTAAGACGAAAATCGGGCTTTATGCGCTTCTTATTGACACGGATCTCACCTTTGCGCAGTAAGTTGTAGATTTTCCCCTTGGGCACACCTTTTAAGAAAGTGACCAAAAAGTTGTCGATACGTTGACCATGATTATTTTCATCAATCGTCACAAAACGTACCTGTGGGCGCTCTGGCGCACCATTATTTTCACTTGCAGCCAAAAGATTGGTTTCCTATGTAATTGAAGCACTTAGATTTTACTGTTATATTCAAAACCACAGAGGGTAAGAGGCAACAGAAAGCCTCGAAGAAGCAATTGTAACGAATGAAAAGCCATTACCAAAGCGACACTTTGGTCATTTCTTACCTCTGAGCAAAAAGTTAAATTTTTATATAATAAACCGCATGAATCAGTGAATCGGTTCATGGGTGTAACAGTTTACCATTGAAGACGCTTTCAAGATCAGCACCTTTCATGTTGACCGATAGTTGAATCACACATTACAGCAACACAGAAAAGAGCGATGCCATCCCTACAAACGGGCAACAGTGGCGAGCCTGTAAATTGTGACTGAATCAAGATAGCACTTTAAAAAATCGTTATAGCTCATGAGCTTAGCATTCTCTGAATCATTAAGAAGAGTCATTTCAATGATAAGAATGTTAATAAACGCAACTCAACAAGAAGAGTTGCGCGTTGCGTTAGTAGATGGGCAGCGCCTGTACGATCTAGATATCGAATCAGGGTCACGTGAGCAAAAGAAGGCGAACATTTACAAGGGTAAAATCACTCGTATTGAGCCAAGTTTAGAAGCCGCTTTCGTAGACTACGGTGCAGAACGACACGGCTTCCTACCTCTTAAAGAAATCTCCAAAACTTACTTTTCCAAGAAATCTAATTCTGATGGTCGCATCAACATCAAAGACGTGTTGACGGAAGGCCAAGAAGTAATCGTTCAAGTTGATAAAGAAGAACGAGGCAACAAGGGTGCAGCACTGACGACCTTCGTGAGTTTAGCTGGTCGCTACCTTGTCCTAATGCCAAACAACCCTCGCGCTGGCGGTATCTCTCGTCGTATCGACGGTGACGATCGCACACAATTGAAAGAAGCCATGTCAGGCTTAGAAGTACCTGACAACGGCGGTCTAATCGTTCGTACAGCGGGTGTTGGCCGCTCAACTGAAGAGCTTCAGTGGGACTTGGATTACCTACAAACGCTTTGGGATTCGATCACTAAAGCCGCAGCCGATCGCCCTGCTCCATTCTTGATCTACCAAGAAAGTAACATCGTTATTCGTGCCATCCGTGACTACCTACGCGATGACATTGGCGAAGTGCTAATCGATGAGAAAAGTGTTTACCAAGACGCTCTAAACTTCGTTATGCAGGTGATGCCGCACTTTAAGAGCCGCATCAAGCTGTACACAGAGCCAACCCCACTGTTTAACCGTTTCCAGATCGAAACTCAGATCGAAACGGCTTTCCAGCGTGAAGTACGATTACCATCTGGTGGTTCGATTGTTATCGACCCGACGGAAGCATTGGTGTCTATCGATATCAACTCTGCTCGTGCTACTAAGGGCGGCGACATCGAAGAAACTGCGCTGCAAACCAACCTAGAAGCGGCAGACGAGATTGCGCGCCAATTACGCCTACGTGACATCGGTGGATTGGTGGTCATCGACTTTATCGACATGACCCCTGTGCGTAACCAGAAAGAAGTAGAAAACCGCATGAAAGCGGCTCTAGAAGCGGACCGTGCGCGCGTGCAAATCGGCCGCATCTCACGCTTCGGCCTTCTTGAAATGTCACGTCAGCGCCTACGCCCATCACTAGGCGAAACCAGTGGCATCGTCTGCCCACGCTGTAACGGCCAAGGCTTTATCCGTGACGTAGAATCTCTAGCACTGTCTGTCCTTCGCCTAATCGAAGAGGAATGTGCTAAGGAACGTACCGCACAAATCCGCGCTATCCTGCCGGTTTCTGTCGCGACTTTCCTATTGAACGAGAAGCGCACTAACATCGCTAAGATCGAAAAGCGCAACCACGTTCATATTATCCTCGTACCAAACCCACACATGGAAACACCTCACTTCCATGTAGAGCGTATCCGTGATGACAACGAAGTCATTGCCCAAGACGACAGCAGCTACAACTTGGTAGAAGAGCCAGTACAACCTCCGTACGAGCCTCGCCAAGCCGGTGAAAGTGCCCGTCAGCAAGCTGCGGTAACCAGTATTGCCCCAGCACAACCAGCACCTGCCCCCGTCGCACCGGAAGCGAAGGTAACGGCGAAGAAACCAGGCTTCTTCAAACGTCTCTTTAATGCCCTATTCGGTTCAGCAGAAGAAACCGTTGAGCAAGAAGTAGCGCCGAAGAAAGAAGAACAGAAACCAGCTGCAAAAGCTGCCTCTGAAGAGCGTAAACCACAGCGCAACCGTCAACAACGTGAACGCCGCCCTGCGCGCCAGCAAGACAAGGACAGCAAACCTCGTCAAGACGGCGAGCAAAAGCCTAAATCAACACGTCAGTCACGTCGTGCTCAGGCACAAGCTCAAACTCAAGACACAAACGCAAACGCAAAAGAGAGCAACAACCGCAACAAGCAGCGCGAGCAATCAAACAAAGACGAGCAGCAAACGCAAACTAAAGAGCCGACTAATAAGGTTAAAGCGCGTCGCCCTGAGCCAGAAGTTTCAGAACGCAAGCGTGATCGCAACGACAACAAACGTCGTAACGGCAAGCTGAAAGACGAAATTGAGCAAGCACAGCAACAAGCACAAGCTGAGGCGGAAGTTGAAGCGAAAGCCGCTGCTGAGCAAGCTGAGAACTCAAACAACGCTGCGCAAGATAATTCTGAAGCTAACTCTGGTGAGCGTAAACCACGCCGCTCACGTCGCTCACGCCGCAATAACAACAAGTCTGAAGAGACTGCGGCAGCTGCGAACACTGAGGAAGCCAACACAGAAGACAAGTCAGCTTCTAAGCCTCAAAAATCCGAGGCAACAGAAGTAGCGACAGCACAAACTGATGAGCAACCGACTAAAGCAAAAGCCGCTAAGTCAGACACAAGCGCGCAAGCCGAAGATCAAGCTGACAAAGCTGAAGCAAAAGGCGAAAAAGGCGAAAAAGGCGATAAGCCAAGCAAACCAAAAATGTCAGTTAAAGCAGGCATGAATAAGGTTGAGCAAAGCGAACAGGCTGATACTCAAGTAGCTGAACCAGCAGAACCTGCTACAGCCGCCAAAGAAGAAATCGCTGATACGCCAGCCATTGCGCCAGCAGCAAGCGATACCGAGCAAAGCTCTGACACTGAAGCAGCTAAAACTGATACGACTGAAGCCGTTGAAACAGTTAATACTGATACAACCGAAACAGTTGAAGCAGCTAAGACGGATGCAGCAGAAGCAGAGACAGCCAAAGACATCGAGTCAGAAAGCGCTAACCAGCAAGAGTCAAGCACTGCACTTGAGGCAACCGAAACAGAAGCACCAGCATCTGCCGAAGAAGAAAGCCCTGCAGCGTCACTTGAAAGCCCTGCAGCGTCACTTGAAAGCACTGAGAGCGAAGCGGTGACTGAAGAAACCTCTACGACGGCAGAACCAGCACCACAATCTGCCAAGCCTGAAGTTGAGTCGGAGCAGAACAGCGACAACACCTCAGGCCGTAAAATTCGTCAACCGCGCCCAATCCGTGGCCGTAAAGCCGCTAAGCCAGCAAGCGAAGAAAAAGCGCCAGTGGAGCTGCCGAAAGCACTGATCGAGCAACAGGAAAAGGCGAAGCAAGAGCTTCTTGAGAAGCGTGAGCAAGCGGCTCAAGAACGTCGCCAGCGTCGTTCAGGTCGCGTTAAGAACGATCCTCGCCTAAGCAGTGAAGCGAACTCTGCAACAGATAGCACACCTGAAACTGAGTCCGTTTCCGAATAAAGGAAGCGGTCACAGCACAGGCACAAAACAAAAAGCCAGCTAAGAAATCCTTAGCTGGCTTTTTTAATGTCTAAAACCTTGGCAATGAACTATCGCATTACAGGACCTAGCGCTTACAGCTCAATACACAGCACATCCCCAAGCGCGGGCGTCGCCCAGTATTGCAATGCATGGCGGGGCTCACCATCGACATTGGTCAACAACGACAAACGCCCCTCACCCGACTCATGATGACCATCTTGCAAAAGCCGCAGCACTTGGGCCGTAACCCCCTTACTGGGCTCAATGATCACCACATCCGGCAGTACCTCATCGAACATTTCTTTAATTAAAGGGTAATGCGTGCAGGCCAACACCAAGGTATCCGATTGGTTTTGCTGAACCAACTCAGCAATACGCTGCACTTCAGCCCGCACCGCAAGCAGGGACTGTGGCATCGCATCAATCAAGGAAGCAAGGGAAGGACTGGCAACAATCGACACCTGAGTATCCAAGCGCCAAGTGTCGATCAAATCATTGAGCCGACGGCTCTTACTGGTGCCTAAAGTGGCCAAAACCGTGACACGCTTGCATAAACTGCTGCTGCAGGCCGGTTTCACTGCGGGCTCAACGCCGACCACAGGCATGGATGTCGCCGCCCTTAACTTAGCAATGCCTGCTACGGTTGCCGTATTACAGGCCACCACCATCAACTGACATCCTTGACGTACAAAATAGTCTGCAATGGTAATCAGACGCTGAGCGATGCAGTCATTGTCTCTAGCGCCATAAGGCGCGAACGCTTGATCCGCAAAATACAGTAAATCCGCTTGCGGCAAAGCAGCGTGAATCGACTGGAGAATGGTTAAGCCACCCGCCCCAGAATCCATCACACCTATTTTTATCGACACGAAGCGGCTCCTAACAGCACCGGCTCTCGCTCCAATTCAACGCCAAACATGGCTTGCACCGAGTCCTTTATCGACTGCTCTAGGGCCAACAAAGCATCAGCCTTGGTGCAGTCATAATTGACCAACACTAACGCCTGTTTCTCATACACCCCAACACCCTGGCCACGGTAACCTTTCCAACCTGCTTGATCATTCAACCAACCAGCGGCCAACTTCCATTGCTGTGCTTGCGCAAAGGCCACCACATTAGGAAATTTCGCTTTAATGGCAGCATAACATTCAGCATCAACCACAGGATTTTTAAAGAAACTTCCTGAGTTGGCAAGTTGGGCAGGATCAGGCAGCTTACTACGGCGTATCTCGCACACAGCATCAAACACCTGACGAATCCCAGCACCTTCTGACACGGCATTTTTGAGGCCGCCATATTCAAGCGTCAACAGCGGCTGCTTACTTAAGCGTAATGTCACCGAGGTAATCACATAGCGCTCACGCCATTCATGCTTAAAGCGCGACTCGCGATAGCCAAATGCACAGTCTTCTGGTGCTAGGGTATGCAAGGATAAGTCTGCAACATCCAACACCTGAATCGCAGCGATCACATCTTTGACTTCCACCCCATAGGCGCCAATATTCTGAACCGGAGCCGCACCCACTGAGCCAGGAATGAGGGCTAAGTTTTCAATGCCGCCAAGCCCTTGCTCGACCGCCCAAGCAACACTGTCATGCCACACCTCCCCAGCACCAAACTCAATCAAAGCTGAGTCCAGCGTTTCTTCTAGGCGAGTAAGACGTTTGATGTGATTTAGCAACACCAGTCCAGCAACATCACCTTGAATAAGAAGATTACTGCCCCCGCCTAAAACCGTGACAGGCAGCGTACAAGACTTAGCCCAAGCAATGGCCTGAACTAATTGCTCAATGGTTTCAATCAGAGCGAAGTATTGCGCTTGATAATCAAAGCGAAAGGTATTGTAGGGCTGTAAAGACACATCCGTTTCAATAAACGCAGGACGAGGATCATTCATAAAGATGGGCCAAAAAGTCGTTACTGATCTTAATAAGCTGCTGCTTCATGTCTTCGAATCCTTGCTCGCCACCATAATAAGGATCGTCCACCTCGCCAAAATCGACACCCTTACGGTAACGACCAAACATCACCACTTTCGCCTCATGGCCAGCAGGTGCAATGCGTTGTAAATTGGCCAGATTTTCGGCATCCATGGCAAGAATCCAATCAAAGCGATGAAAGTCTTCAGGGGACACTTGGCGGGCGCGCTGATGAGTAATATCGATCCCAGCGTTACTTAATGTACGAATCGAGCGCGCATCAGGCAACTTACCGACGTGATAGGCTGCTGTACCTGCTGAGTCGACACTCAAATCAACACCGCGCTGTTGCGCTAAATGCTCTAGAATCCCCTGCGCCGCTGGGGAACGACAAATATTACCCAAACAAACCGTCAGTAGTTTCATCGCTTACTTGTCGTCTAGACGCTCTTCTGCAGTCAGAGTGCGAGCTTCCGTTTCCAACAAAACAGGAATACCGTCACGCACAGGGTAAGCCATGCCACCCACTTTGCTGATCAGCTCTGTCCCTTCCTCATTTAGCGTTAACGGCGCTTTGGTCACAGGGCATACTAAAATTTCTAACAATGCTTTATTCATGTTTTTGTGTCTTCTGTTGTATTACATCTTTCAATCGCGCCATAAATGCACGAACAAATTCTTCTGGCAGCTCTAACTCGGCCGCCACATACCACCAATCATCAGTGGGTTTGGCAAAGCTTTCAACTTTTACCGCATCTTTTTCGGTCATTAATATAGAGCATGAGCTGTCCAAATCCGAGCGCTGGTAAGCATGGTGGTCCGCGAAAAAGCGCGTGTCCGCCGTTGCTGGTAGTCCCTGATCCTGTAATGTGGAAACAAAGCGCTTTGGATTGCCAATACCTGCCACCACCAACCATGCTCGTTGTGCCAACGCGGCCAAAGGCAAGCTTTGCTTTGCTGAGGCAATATGAAGGATATTCGCCAAATGCAAAGCGCCATGATAGCTCGGCGTGCGTGTCATGACTGGCGCGGGCTTACCAATAGCAAAGACAAAATCCGCTTCATCTAGGCGTTGTGCCGGTTCGCGCAACGGCCCTACTGGCAATAACATATGATTACCCAAACCACGCTCTGCATCGACCATCACCACTTCGAGATCACGGTCCATGGCATAGTGCTGTAAGCCATCGTCACTGATAATGATGTCCACATCTGGCAATGTTTCTAGGGTTTGCACCGCATCGGCTCGCTTGGCCGATACCGCTACCGGACAGCCCGTGCGGCGTTGCAGCATTAACGGTTCATCCCCCACTTCGCTAGCAGCAGAATGCTCCGCAACCAGAATCGCTTGGTTTGAATCACGCTTATGGCCTCGAGTCACTATGCCTGGACGATAACCCTGTTGTTTTAACAAGTTGGCCAGGGCAATCACCATCGGCGATTTTCCGGTACCGCCGACGGTAATATTACCGACCACGACCACGGGCAAACGGGATTGGTAACTCAGCTGTTTACGCTGGGCTAAAAACTGACGGCGCTTACGCTTAACAATGGGCGCCGTCACCATCAGCAAAGGCGCTAGGCACCAAGTCCAACCGACTTTGGCATACCATGAGCGCGAAATGGAGCGCTCAAGACTCACTGAGCCGCCTCTCTTTGCGCAGTGTGAGCCAGTTTTGTAATGCCTAATTGGGCGGCCGCATCGTATACCTTCATCACCATATCGTAAGAAGCATTAGCATCGGCGGTGATGATCAAAGGCCGCTCATAATTATCATTAAAAGTCTCTCTTAAACCCTGCACCAAGGTGTCGATGCGCTCATTAATCAAGGATTGGCCATTGATTACGAATTGGCCATCTCGGGTAATGGTAACCTCAACAGGGTCTTGAGTAACAATGGACGGCGCACCATTGGCGGCGGTCGGCAGATCAATGGTTAAATCGTTGGTCTGCTTAAACGTGGTGCTGACCATAAAGAAGATCAACAGCAAAAACACCACATCAATCAGAGGCGTCAGATTGATGTTAATGTCTTCTATTTTCTGTCTGCGAAATTTCAATGGGTGCCCCTGCTATTCTTTGCCATCCGCATTGAGCACATCAATCAACTTGGTCGATTGCTGTTCCATGTTCACCACTACTTCGTCGATACGACGCACGAAATAGCGATGAAAAACCAAGGCAGGAATCGCCACCACCAAGCCTGCAGCCGTGGTAATCAAGGCTTCAGAAATACCGCCGGCTAACAATTGCGTATTGCCAGCGCCCTGCTCCATCAGCACATTAAACACCTTAATCATACCGACCACAGTACCCAGCAAACCGATCAAAGGCGAGATCGCAGCAATGGTACCCAAGGTACTCATAAAACGCTCCAGCTCATGGATCACATGATTGGCTGCTTCTTGAATACTCTCTTTCATGGCACGGCGACCATGCTTAGAGTTTAGTAACCCTGCTGCAAAGATAAAACTCAGGCCAGACTGTGATTGCATGGTACGAATGTAGTCAAGCGTCATACGGTCTTCGCGCAGACGCGTCAAAACATCAGACAGCAAAGATCTGGGAGCCACTCGGTTGTTACGCAATGTCCAGAAACGCTCTAGAACGATTGCAAGGGTAAGAATAGAACAAAGCAACAGCGGCCACATAAAGAAACCACCTGATTTAAAAAGCTCTAGCACCGAGACCTCCTGTATCAAATTGTGGATAATTTAACACACTCTCAAGCCATTCTGCATGCTCGCAAGCAACTGTTTTCACAAGATTTAATAAATGATAGCAATCCGACGATTGCACCTGCCAAACCGCGCCATCACGATAGAAACTTAAGCGCTCTCCTTGGCGCATCGTAAGTACCTGAACTTGCATGGCACGCAGCAAATCCGCCTGCTTGGCATCCCCCAACAACGCAAGATGCCAATTATCTTGCAAAGCATGCTCTGCAATCGCGTCTTTACTTGGGTTGAGTGCGATATTTAAGCCATTCAGCGATAGCATCTTAGGCACACTAAACACCGGCACATCGTGTGCGGACGGCTGCCAGTAAAGCACCTCAAAGCGATCTTGATACCACTGCATCTGCCACGTCTTTGGCAGTGGCGTAAGGATTGCGGCACTCAACAGCATAATCATAAACCCCATTGCACGACGGCTCGGCAGCCAATACACACCCCAAAATGCCAGTCCAATCAAACACAGCTTAACGAGCGCGGTAACATCTTCATTCGGCTGAATGGCCGCCACCTGATACAAGGGATCCTCTACCCGTCGGTAAACCCAAAGTAATAGACGATCCAACTGCGCATACAGCAGCGTACTGTGACAGCAAGTGAACTCCAACAAAGACACTAAGGCCACAGGAAACCAGACGAAGGCTACAAACGGGATCAGAACCAGGTTCACCAATACCGTTAAGGTACTTAGCGACGATTGCCAGCCCAAGGTTAACAGCAAGGCAAACAAGGACATCAAGCACTGCAACCAGAGCAGGCGGCCAAAGCGTTGCACTCGAGACATTAACAAGCCAATCAAGAGCACGAACGCAAACGATAACCAGAAGGATGGATCCAAGGCTCGGCCAGGCCATTGCAGCAACATCAACCAAGCACACAGACTGAGAACATTAAGCAATGACACCTTGTGATGAAGTGCAGACACACTCAAAAATACCAGGGCCATCACTGCGGCGCGAATGGCGGGTTCTCCAAATCCACTCCAGCCTGCATACAGAAAGCAAAGCGGTGCCGCAAGCAGCCCATTTAACCAGGCGCGACTTGGGACATAATATTGGATTAACGCGCTGCAACGCCACAGCATACGACTGCACAGCAGTGCCAGAAGACACACGAAACCGACGTGCAAACCCGATACAACAAATAGATGCGTAATGCCCAAGTAATTGATAAGCCAGCGATCCCGTTCATCCCACTGACTACGATCCCCCTTGATTATGGAGTAAGCAAAGCGCCAACTGGCGTACTGATCGAGCTGAGTTAAAACTGGGGCAGGCTGCGAGGCTTGCGGCAAATACAAGAGCGCATCGACACCTTTGACAAAGGCTTGATGCTCTCGATAATCGCCAAATAAATGCGCATGATGCAGAGAGATCGGCACTCGATCCAGTGGCTTTGAAGCTTGGCAGAGATCTGCTTTATGGTTGCCTTGAGGCGTTTTAAGCAAGATGTAAAAGTCCTGCGTGAAGCGTGGTGTCCAAGCGCAGTGTTGCTCTACATCCCAGTACCATTGCTCTGTTATTTCACTTTTTGAGCGTTCTTGCCATATATTGCTACTTATCAGTGCAACTAAGGAAATAGTTACAATAAACAAACCAAGCCAGTCTTTACGAAAGATTTGATAGAGACATAATAGAGCTATGCAAGTAGAATACAGCCACCGGAGCGATGGCGGTGTTAGCACAGCACCGATCAGCACGCAAATATTGAAAAGCAGCATAGGACCTCCTTGTCCATGTGTCGCCTAAGTAGTTATTATGCCTAAGCATTACCTAAAGAAATTTGTCCCACATCCTGAAAAGCTGAAACAAAATAAAGCGCTCGGCATCCTCGGGTCACAAATCTACGAAGCCGATCTTTGGCATTTATCACGTCGCTCTGTTGCTCGTGCGTTTTGGAATGGCTTTTTTTGGGCGGCTATCCCTATGCCCTTTCAGATGGTGGTTTCAGCACTGTTTGCCATCCCACTACGCGCCAATATTCCACTGTCCATTGCCCTGGTTTGGATCACTAACCCGTTGACCATGCCGGTGGTTTTCTATGTTAACTACCTCGTTGGCACCTGGATTGTCGGTAATGGCATAGACTCTGAATTTCAAATGTCAGTTGACTGGATCTGGCGCCAGATGGAGCACATTTGGCTTCCCTTGTATGTCGGCTCTGCGGTGAGTGGCTTTGTGATGGGGGGAATTGCCTACGTCTCAATTTTATTACTGTGGCGTTTACATGTGATTAAGCGTTGGAAACACCGACGAGAGCGCAAACAACAAAATTCCAAATAACGCCTGCCGAATAACAAAAAAAGGGAGTGGATTGTGTGACCAATCCACTCCCTTTTTTATCACTGGCACTTAAATCAAGGTCAGGGTTTTGTTACTCAAACGATACGCCCTATCCATCCACGACAACATTTTTTCGTCATGAGTCACAATTAAGAAAGCCATGTGCTTGTCTGTTTTCAGACGCACGATCAGTTCTTGAATTTCTTTTGAGGTGGTTTCATCTAGGTTACCGGTTGGCTCATCCATCAACACACAGGCTGGATCATGGGCCAATGCACGTGCAATGGCAACGCGCTGACGCTCACCACCAGACAACTGGGCCGGACGATGATCTAAACGCTCCCCCAAGCCCACATCTTGTAGCAAAGCGCTAGCAATCTGCTTGGCTTGGGCGGTTTTCTCACCCGCAATCAGCAACGGCATCATGGCGTTCTCCAAGGCACTGAATTCCGGCAACAAATGATGAAACTGATAAACAAAGCCCAACTTTTCATTACGCAACTTAGAACGCTTAGCATCCCGCAGCGCATCCCACGCCTGCCCCTCAATCTCAACACAGCCACTGCTGGCCTTATCCAGACCCGCAAGGAGGTTTAACAAGGTGGTTTTACCCGAACCAGAGCTGCCGACAATGGCCACTGCTTCACCTTTATGCAAGGCGAATTCAATGTTTTCAAATACTTGCACATCGCGCTTACCGTCACGGTACTGCTTACTCAATCCGGTACTCGTTAATACAGCTTGATTACTCATAACGTAACGCCTCCGCTGGGTCCACTTTTGATGCGCGCCAAGCCGGATACAAGGTCGCCAGAACGGTCATGGTAAAGGCCGATACCACAATGAAGCGCACATCCTGCCAATCCAACTGGGACGGTAAGTAATTAATAAAATACACATCACCGCTTAGGAACTGAATCCCTAGGAAACCTTCCAGCCAAGCAATAAAGTCGCTAACATTGAGCGCCGCCACAACCCCAAGGGCAAGACCAATCAAGGTACCCAGCAAACCGATAAAGATGCCTTGTACCACAAACACCCACATTACTTGCGTGGAAGTCAGCCCCATGGTTCTCAAGATCGCAATATCATTGCGCTTATCGGTCACGACCATGACCAAGGTGGAAACGATATTAAACGCCGCTACCACGACGATCAGCAGCAACAATAAGCCAATCATGGTTTTTTCCATTTTGATGGCTTGGAATAAGTTGCCGTGGGTACGAGTCCAGTCACTGACCTTGTTTTGCCCAGGAATAGCGCGTGCAATGTCCCATACCAATCGTGGCGCCTGAAACAAATCATCAAAGGCAATGCGCAGTGCCTCAACATCATCTGGTTGATAACGCTTTAAACGGGCCGCATCTTGGATATGGATATAGGCCAAACTTGAATCCAGCTCAGCACCGACTTTAAAGGTACCAACTAAGGTAAAACGCTTCAGGGTCGGAGTGATGCCAGCAATGGAGACGTTTGCTTTTGGCAGTAACGCCGTCACTTTATCCCCTGTACGAACCCCCAGCATTCTGGCCAGCTGCTCACCCAGGACAATACCAAACTCACCCGGCTGTAGAGACTCCAGAGCACCTGACGTCATGTGATTTGGCAGGATCGAAACATTGGCTTCTAGGGCTGGGTTAATGCCGTTTAACAAGGCGCCATGCACCGCCCCATCCGATTGGAACATAACTTGGGCTTGTATGTGTGGTGCAACCGCCTTAACACCTGGCATGGTCGCCACTTGGTCAGCCGTTTGCTGCCAGTTTAGTAAGGTAGGCGTGCCCCATACCGTTGCGTGCGGCACCATCCCCAGAATACGCTGGCGCAGCTCACGATCAAAACCATTCATGACCGACAATACCGTGATCAACACGGCAACACCCAACGCAATCCCGGCAATGGAAGAGAAACTGATAAAAGAGATAAAGTGATTGGCACGTTTTGCACGGGCATAACGCAGACCAATTTTCACCGGCAATAAATTCATTTAGCAATCGTCCATAACAAAAAAGGGGCATATAGCCCCTTCTTACAAATCAGCGTGTATTACGCATCGAAATCGATACCAATACGACGACCAACATCTTCGTAGGCTTCAATCACGCCGCCAAGACCTTGACGGAAACGATCTTTGTCCAATTTTTCTTTGGTTTCTGCGTCCCATAGGCGGCAACCGTCTGGAGAGAACTCGTCACCTAGTACCACTTCACCATTGAATAGACCAAACTCTAGTTTGTAATCCACTAGTGTCATGCCACCTTCTGCGAACAAGGCTTTTAGCACATCATTCACTTTGTAAGTTAGTTCTTTTGCTTTCGCTAGGTGTGCTGGGTCTGCCCAGCCAAATGACTCAACGTGAGACTCGTTGATCATTGGGTCACCTAGCGCATCATTCTTAAGGAACAACTCAAATGTTGGTGGTGTAAGCTCAAGACCCTCTTCAACGCCAAGGCGACGACATAGGCTACCTGCTGCTACGTTACGCACAACACATTCGATCGGCATCATATCTAGACACTTCACCAAAGACTCAGTATCGCTTAACAATGCTTCAAAGTGTGTTGGGATACCAGCTTCTTCTAGTTTACCCATAATGAAGGCATTAAATTTGTTATTTACCATGCCTTTACGATCTAGCTGCTCAACTTTCTTGCCGTCAAAAGCAGACGTGTCGTTACGGAATACCAGAACCATTTTATCAGGATCATCGGTACGAAATACCGATTTTGCTTTACCTGCATATAGCTCTTGTCGTTTTTCCATGTGGAGAATCTCCAATAAATACTGTGAGGGGATAAATTACTTCGCTAACAGCGAAAGGATTCGGTAAGACGTCAGAGTCGGATTTTCCGTCGCTGAAGCATCCACCGTTAAGAAATAGCCTTCCCGTTGGCGAATCAATTGATAAGGATAGCTACGCTCTGTCCATTCTACATCATCGAGGTTACGACGACGCACCTTAAATAAGATGACTTCTTCATCTTCAGCCAAAACACCTAGGGGCACTTTGAAATCGATAATATCACCGACACGCGCCAACTTATCTTGTGGCACTAGAGACAGTTCTTTTGGCTCTTCATTGGTGATGTGCAGCCCTGATGTGGCACGAATGTAATCGTCAAGTACCGCTTGATTGGCTTGTCTACCAAGGTACAAGGCCAACTTACCTTCGCGATTGGTCCAAATACTGGAAGTTTGCACGGCTTCACGCCCTTGCTTGGACAACAACGCGGTTTCTACCGTCAACTCTTTTGAAATGTAAGACCAAGCATCTACCATTTGCCCAGCAGTGGCTTCGTTAAGCGTCAGATCGACAGCTTCTTCTGCACCATCAGGATCGATAGCAACCAATTGAATCGTGGTGATGGTTTGCGCACTCTGTGGTTCAAAAGCCACCGCTAGACGGTATTGAGTTGGCTTCAAACGAGTCACATTGCTCCACAATTTACTCAAGCCACTTTGGCTTTCAAATTGCAGCGGCTCGCTGACCAATTGATTATCACCAGCGCTTTGGAATACGACTTCCTCGCCACTGAAACTAGAGAAATAATCGGTCACTAGCTTCTGTGATTGCGCTAAGCTTGCTGGAATCTTTAACGTCACATCGTACTGGCCAATGATCATCGGCACATAAGCCATAGATTCATAGGGCTTCGGTGCACGTGGTGTTTCAAATTCACCAGTCGCTTCGAGGGTCGCAACACGATCCTCGTTAGGAATAATCATCTTATCAGAGATATCATGTCGACCTGCAGGCAACTGCAATTCAACATCACTGCTTCGTGCTGACTGATAATCCAACCCATGATCGGTCACTAGGTTGGAACAGCCCGAAAGCAGCACAGCAGAAGCTAAGCTCCCTGCCATCACCAATTTCTTGGTATGCTTGCTCATACTTATTTGTCCTTAATGCCAGAAGCGACTAGCGCTTGATTTACTGCATCATGGAATGTTGCAGACAATTCTGTCAATGGCAAACGAATAGACATGTCACACAGACCAATCTGCGCCGCGGCCCATTTCACTGGAATTGGGTTTGGCTCTACGAATAGTGCGCTGTGTAGGGCTTTAATACTGTTATCAACGGCATGAGCCGCTTCAGCATCACCGGCAATCGCTAATTCCGCTGCTTTGGCTACCGCAGCAGGGGCAATGTTTGCCGTCACCGAAATATTACCTTTACCACCCATCAACATCAGGTCAACGGCCGTTGGATCATCACCTGAGTAAACAGCGAAGTCTGCAGGCGCTTTTTCAATCAGCTCTTTACCGCGCTCAAGGTTACCTGTCGCATCTTTGATACCGATAATGTTTGAGATGCTGGCAAGACGAAGTGTCGTCTCGTTAGACATATCGGCCACAGTACGGCCAGGTACATTGTATAGGATTTGCGGAATATCAACGGCTTCTGCAATGGCTTTGAAGTGTAGGTACATGCCTTCTTGCGTTGGGCGGTTGTAGTAAGGCACAACCAGTAGACAAGCATCCGCGCCCGCTTCTTTTGCACGCTGAGTCAGATCGATGGCTTCATGGGTCGAATTTGCCCCGGTACCCGCGATCACAGGCACACGGCCATTTACTTTCTCAACAACCTGACGAATCACGTCAGCGTGCTCATCGTAAGTTAATGTGGCAGATTCACCTGTCGTACCAACAGCAACAATACCGTGAGTACCTTGGGCGATATGGTATTCAACGAGCTCATCTAGCTTTTGCTTATCGATATTACCATCGAGTGTCATCGGTGTGATAAGCGCCACTAAGCTTCCAGTAATCATTCTTACATCTCCACATTGAATTAAGCGTGCATAGTCTACCGCTCACGTAATCCCTATACAACACACCAGAATGGCAATATTTAGACTAACTAAGATATCAAGTACACTTGGCATCCAATTTAACGCTTTCATGCGTATAGAAAGCGGAAACTATTGAATAAACGGAGCAGAAAATGAGCTTAAGTATTGGACAAACCGCGCCAGACTTCACATCCAAAGACCAAGATGGCAACCCTGTCACCCTGAGCGATTACCGCGGTAAAAAAGTCGTTCTCTATTTCTACCCAAAAGATTCAACACCAGGCTGTACTGCGCAAGCATGTAATTTGCGAGACAATCACGAAGCTTTGACCGAAGCAGGCTATGTCATTTTAGGCATCAGCCCTGATAGCGAAAAGCGCCACCAGAACTTCATCAATAAAAACGAACTGCCATTCACGTTAATTTCGGATGAAGACAAGTCAGTGCACGAACTCTATGGCACATGGCAATTGAAAAAGTTCATGGGGCGTGAATACATGGGCACGGTTCGCACCACCTTCATCATTGACGAGAACGGTGTGATTGAAAACATCATCGAGAAAGTCAAAACCAAAGAGCACACAGCGCAAATTCTGTAATCACCAAATGCCAAAAAGCCCAGCGATTGCTGGGCTTTTTTATACTGAGCAGACAAAGTCACCTAAGCTTGTTTATCCGGTGATATCAGACGCTGATCATTGACGTTGGGCCAAGCGTTGATAATAGCTTTCACCAAGGTCGCCAAGGGGATAGCAAAAAACACACCCCAGAATCCCCAAATCCCGCCAAAGAATAAGACGGCGATAATGATCGCCAATGGGTGCAGGTTGACGGCCTCAGAAAACAATAAAGGCACCAACACATTACCATCCAGCGCCTGCACAATTAGATAAGCAACAAACACGTACCAAAACTCATTACTGGTGCCAAATTGATAAAACGCCACCAACCCCACAGGCACGGTGACCGCCGCTGCACCAATATAGGGAATCAATACTGACACCCCCACCAACAACGCCAGCAGTGCCGAATATCTCAGATCAAAGAACCAAAATACAGCGAAACTCACTAGGCCCACCACGATCATTTCGATCACCTTACCGCGAATGTAGTTGGCGATTTGATCGTTCATTTCATGGGAAATATCGCGCATCATCTGGCGCTCATTCGGTAGCCATGAGGTCATGTAGGCGATGATTTTTGCTTGGTCTTTAAGAATAAAAAACATCACCAAGGGCACCAATACTAGGTACAGCATCAATGAGAACAAGGAAGGAATACTGGTTAAGGAATAAGACAACAACCACTGACCGACAGTCGCAGCTTCTGCTGCCAGTAAATCCACAGCCTCGTCTACCGCTGACTGGCTAATATAGCTGGCGTGTTCTTGCGCCAGAGCCTGGATCAAGGCCTGCAAATCACCAAACATTCGTGGCAGATCGTTCACAAAGCGTACGGCTTGCTTCCAAATAATAGGCGCCATGACACCGATAAAGGTGCCACACACGGATATAAAGCCAAGAAAGACCAGGGTGACCGAGAGATTATGACTGAGCCCCAGTTTTTTACAGCGACCAATGACCCCTTGCAGCAAAAATGCAAACACCACGGCAATAAAGACGGGGGCCAGAATGCCGCCCCAGAATGCCACCACTAGCAAAGTGGAGATCAACAGCAGAATAAAGATCACTACCTCTTCATTATTGAGATAGCGCGTCATCAAATTATCGAGTATTCGAATCATATCTACGACTCTTGTTTACGAATGACAAAATGAAAGATACTGTCTTGCTCACCTTGCTCCACAAGTGGCAGCCCCACCAGCGCAAGGAAATGCGGAATATCTTTTAGCGACCCTTCATCGGTAGCGTAGACACAAATTGTTTCGCCAACCGCCATCTTCGCCAAGGCCAACTTTAACTTAAGTAAAGGCATTGGACATCGATCTTCTTTTGCATCTAGGATTACGTCATACTGCTGTACGTTAAGCATTTTTTATCCCGCTTTAAAACTCAGGCCACTATGAGACATTTTTTTTTACAATTCAGCAAGCTACTTATATCAATAACCGCCATCATGCACTTGGCAATGGCCAATGCAAACGTGAATGAGTTGCCGGATCTTGCTAAAGCGGAAGCCGAACGAAGTCTGTCCAACCCAAGCTACATTTTAGGACAATACTGGTTTCGAAAGATCAGTGGCAGCCCTGGCTTAATTGAGTTTCCACCCGCCTACAACTACTTGCGTGATGCCGTGGCGAAAATTGTGCCCCACACGGGCCTATATGATAAAGAAATCGATCTGGCCTTGCTCAACAGCGCGCAAACCAATGCGTTTGTCATACCGGGCAACCACCTTTTCCTATACTCGAACATTCTTCGCATCATCGACAATGAAAACGCCCTGATGGGATTGCTCGGCCATGAAATCGCCCACTTAGAATTGCGCCATTATCAACGCACCTTAGAGAATCAGCGCAATGAACAAGGTAAGTCACTGCTGCTACTGCTAGCGGGCGTGGCAGCGGCCAGCGCAGGCGATGGCGAAACCACCTCCGCTTTATGGTTAGGAGGCATGGCTAACCAGATGGAAAACATGCTCAGTTACTCGCGCGCCCACGAACGGGAAGCGGACCGACGTGGACGCGAGCTCCTTGCGGCCAGTGGTTTCCCTTCAACGGGCATGAACACCCTATTAGAAGGCTTGTTTCGCGAATCTTCTAATGCTGACCGTATGGAGTTCTTATCCACTCACCCGCTCCCTCAAACTCGCCTTAGTGACACTCTGACGGGGGACGCACAACCCTCTATATTGTACCAACCTTCAAGCGAGGATTTTCGCTACTTCCGTGCCACCTTGCTGGCTTATCGCGCCGCCATGGAAGGGGTCTACTATCAAGACTATCTACGTCGCAACCTCACCACTCAAGATGAGTACCATTATGGGGCCGCGCTTGCTGAATTACTGATGCACTATAACGACAGCGCTTTGCAAAGCGTGGCCAAGGTCAGCTCTAACAACGAGTTTACTGACTATTTAAAGGCCATTATCTATCTTACGCTGAAACAAACCGAGAATGCCAAAGTGCTCATTGATCAACGTCTTGCGCTGGCACCCAACGACCTTACTTTCACCTATTTATCTGGCCAATTTTCTGAAAACAGTGCCTATTTGCACACCAACTCCGAGCAACTCAGCTATGAGCGACGCATGGTCTATCGTCACAATATCGCCATCGCAAGAGAGCGAAACAATCAGCCCTACGCACTGTACAACCACGCCCTATTAGAGTTTGCCCTGGGCAAAGATAAACCGGCCCTTAACCTGATTAATCGAGCCATTAGACAGTCTGAGACATCAGATAAAAACGAGATGGAAAATCGCAAGGCACAACTCGAGCTGCTAGAAGAAGCACAACGAAGAGAGGGCTTAAATTAATCAGCCCAAGCAAAAGACATCCTATAAAAACAAAAAAAGCAGCCATTGGCTGCTTTTTAGAATTCAATGGACGCTTAAAAGCTTATGACTTTTTGAAGTCCAACATACGTTGCAAAGGTTTAAGCGCCTTCACACGGACTTCTTCATCAACAAAGATTTCATCTGTGCCATCACGCAGTGCGTTGCGCAGCAACTCAAGCGAGTTCAACGCCATCCAAGGACAGTGAGCACAGCTACGACATGTCGCACCGGAACCCGCTGTTGGCGCCTCTACAAAACGCTTATTCGGGGACGCCTGCTTCATTTTGTAGAAAATGCCGCGATCCGTTGCCACGATAAAGGTGTCGTTATCCATCTCTTTGGTTGCTTTTAGCAACTGTGATGTCGACCCAACAACGTCAGCAATCTCAACCACTGGCTCTGGTGATTCTGGATGCACCAATACCGCTGCATCTGGGTAGATGGCTTTAAGGTCCAAAATGCCTTTGGCCTTAAATTCTTCGTGAACGATACAAGCACCGTCCCAAAGCAAAACATCGGCACCTGTTTGCGATTGCACATAGTTGCCTAGATGCTGATCTGGCGCCCAGATAATCTTTTCACCATTGTCGCTTAGGTGTTGCACCACATCGAGAGCGATCGCTGAGGTTACTACCCAATCTGCACGGGCTTTTACCGCCGCAGAAGTATTGGCATAGACCACCACGGTACGATCTGGATGCTCATCACAGAACTTTGAAAATTCTTCTTCTGGGCAACCAATGTCCAACGAGCAAGTGGCTTCTAGAGTCGGCATCAGAATGGTTTTCTCAGGGCTAAGAATCTTAGCCGTCTCCCCCATAAATTTAACGCCCGCTACGACGAGCGTTTTAGCAGGGTGTTCAGCACCAAATCTGGCCATTTCTAAGGAGTCAGCGATGACACCGCCGGTTTCTTCAGCAAGCTCTTGGATAGCATCTTCACAATAGTAATGGGCTACGAGTACCGCATCTTTTTCTTGCAAAAGCGCTTTGATCTCATCGCGAAGTGCTTGGTTATCAACAACTGGCTTTTTAAGTGATTCTTCAGCTTCAGATAAGTACTTCTGAACTGTATCGCGTAACGCGGCTTTATCGATTAATTCAGACATTGAGTAACCCCTTGGGAATGGGCAGTGTTGGAGTGATGGTGGGTCGTACTGGATTCGAACCAGTGACCAATTGATTAAAAGTCAACTGCTCTACCAACTGAGCTAACGACCCATTATCACTAAACAAAGAAGAGTTGGTGGGTCGTACTGGATTCGAACCAGTGACCAATTGATTAAAAGTCAACTGCTCTACCAACTGAGCTAACGACCCAACGGGCGCGTATATTACAGTGGTCACTGGATATTGCAAGAAATTATTTCATATTATTCAAATAATTAGTCGCAAGGGTGGCGGAATTTGAATCAGGATAGTTAACAATCACACGCTGCAAATACTCTCGCGCCATCGATTGATTGCCCAACTGATCGTTGACAATTCCTAATTTATAAATGGCATCAGGTACCTTGGCATGCCCTGCAAAGTCATCTTGTACCGTCTGAAATTGCACCAGTGCCTCGCCTTGGTTACCAAGCACTAACGCTAACTCACCCAACCAATAATGACCATTACCAGTCAAACTGTTATTAGGATAAGTCTTCACAAAACTTCGCAGTGCCGTTTGCGCACCTTCAAAATTTTTCGCACGGATCAAATCATAAGCTTCGTCGTAAGCCACCTTGGCTTGCGCACTCGGCTCTTCGAGTTTCACTGGACGCACCGGAGCCGTTGCGACAGGTACTGACTTGCTTTGCGACGCGCTGTTTGCATTAGCGACATTGGTCTGACTGGTATTAGCTGCTGGAGCAACACTTGGCGCACTGGCTACTTTTGAGGTCAGATCTGAAACACGCTTATCTAAGTCGATATAGCGGTCCTTGGACAGCGCTTGCAACTTATTCAATTCGTATTGCTGCTGCTCTACCTGACCACGCAGATGTGAGACTTCCTGCTGCAACATTTCAAGTTGATACAACAAGTCTGCCGCGACATTCGGGGAGATGGTATTCGCCGTTGCGATTGGCGCTGACAACGTCAGCACCAATGCAAGGGAGCTTATCTTAAAACGAGTGCTCATTACTCGTAGCGAACCTCAACACGACGGTTTAGCTGCCAAGAAGAATCATCATGGCCAAACGCTACTGGCACTTCTTCACCAAAGCTTACTGCTTCGATTTGAGACGCTGCAACGCCTTGGATAGTTAGGTAACGCATGATTGCTTTGGCACGGCGCTCACCTAGTGCCATGTTGTATTCACGTGTACCGCGCTCATCTGCATGACCTTCAAGAACGATACGTGCATCTGGGTTTTCCATTAGGAATTGAGCGTGTTTTGCCAATGCTTCACGAGCTTCTGGACGAACGATAGATTTATCGAAGTCGAAGTAGAAAACAGTCGCTACACCCGCAAGAAGATCCGCCGCTTTTTGCGCAGCAGTACGATCATCGATCATTACACTGTTCAAAGAACCGTCTTCACCTGCTGCGTAAGTAGAATCTGTAGAACCCGCCGCAGAACCTTCGCTACCCATAGCTGATGTGTCAGAATCTGACGCAGTCGTACTACAACCAGCTAACCAAGCTGCAGATAAACCGATCACTGCAAACTTACCTAATTTTTTTACACTCATTACTAGCTCCTTAAAAGTGCTTTCTTATTTAAAGTAGGGAGACCAAGCAGGTTCTCGCACATCTCCTTCAGCTGATGGTAGCCTATATTTAATAAGACCATCAACTGAAACAACTGACAAGATCCCTTTTCCACGATTAGACGTGGCATACATGACCATACTGCCATTTGGGGCAATGCTTGGTGACTCATCCAAGTAGGTTTCCGTCAACACTTGCACGCGGCCAGTGTTCATATCTTGCAAAGCAACATGGTAGTTGCCGTTATTCTTTTGCACCGTCACTAAGTAACGTCCATCTGGCGTCATACGGGCGCGGGTGTTTAACTCCCCTTCGAACGTGACACGCTCAACATTCTTAGTACGCACATCCAAACGATAGATCTGTGGGTTACCACCACGGTCTGAAGTAAAGATAATGCCTTGACCGTCTGGCTCCCAGCTCGGCTCTGTATCAATTGAATAATGGTTCGTCATTCGCTCAAGCCGACGAGTGGCAATGTCCAACGTATAGATCTCTGGGTTGTTGTCCTTAGACAAGACTAACGCCAGTTTCTTACCATCCGGTGACCACGCTGGGGCACCATTCAAACCACGGAATTGCGTCAACTGCTGTTGCTTACCACTGGCCAACTCTTGAATAAAGATACTTGGTCGGCGATTACGGAACATAACGTAGGCAATTTGACGACCATCACTGCTCCAAGAGGGCGATAAAATCGGCTCTTTTGAGCTCACGATCACTTGTGGACGATAGCCATCGGCATCGGCCACCTGCAGTTTATACGTCGGGCTGCGCTTGTCGCCTTCTGCCGTGACATACAAAATACGTGTACTGAAGGCGCCACGAATCCCGGTCAACTGCTCGTAAATCTTGTCACTGATAAAGTGTGCTGCATCACGGAAGTTACTCGGTTTCACATCTAGCGCTTCACGCTTACCAACGCGGGCTTGTGTCAACACATTTAGCAGCTCATAACTGATACGGTAGGTACCGTTACCATTATTCGCGACACTCCCCACTAACACATAATCCGCTTTTAACAGCCGCCAATCACGGTAGAACACATTCTCCGAGGAACTCGGCAAGCTAAGCATATTGGCACGAGGAATCGCCTCAAACACGCCACTGCGCTGAAGATCGGCTTCCACAATACCCGCCACATCCTCTGGCAAGGGCGCACTTCCAGTATAGCCAAACGGCACAATGGCAATAGGCAGTAACTGATCAGCGCCACTGGTAATTTCAATCACAAGCTGAGCCCTTGCAGGCAAAGCGAACGTTAAACATGCCACAAACAGGGCAAACACAATGTTCTTTTTCATCAGTTTCTCAAATCTTGTGGGTTAAACAACAAATCGACCTGTCTAAAATTACGCTCAAAGATATAAGACTCAACCTCTGACAACTCTTCGATTCGACCAACTTTGTACACGGCATCCATTGCACGCTTATCAAACACAGCATCGCCACTGCCCTTCAAGACACGCACATCCGCCACTTCACCATTAGGTAAGAAGTTAATGCGTAGCAAGGTTTGCATACCATTGCGCGCACTCGGTGGACGAATCCAAGCATCGGTGACACGACGGTTAATTAAACCACTGATGGATTGCACCATTTGCCCAGCTTCGGCAGCCCTGCGACGGGCATCTTCTTCCGCTACAGCACGCTGCACCGCTTCTTCTGCACGCTTACGACGTTCTGCCTCTTGTCGCGCCTGCTCTTCTGCTTTACGTTTGCGCTCTGCTTCGGCCGCGCGTTGTCGCTCTAGCTCCTGTTGACGCTTACGCTCAGCTGCTTGTTTCGCTTTTTCCTCGGCGGCCTTTTTCTCTTTAGCAATGCGCTCTTGACGTGCTTTTTCTTGCGCTGCTTTCTTTTCTTTAGCGATACGCTCTTGTCGCGCCTTCTCTTCAGCTGCTTTTTTCTTCTCTAATGCCGCCTGACGCTCTGCTTCGGCTTTTTGACGGGCCTGCTCTTGTTGTCGCCGAGTGGCCTCAGCTTCACGCCGCTGCTTTTCTAATGCTGCACGTTCCGCTTTACGCTGAGCTTCTTCTTGTGCTTTACGCTTTGCTTCTTGCTGTGCTTTCACCGCCGCTTCCGCCGCCCGCCTTTCCTCAGCTTCACGCTTACCGATTACGGTCTCAGAGACATCGATAATGGTGGCATTAACGATAGGAGGTCGCTTGGGTGGCTCAGGAGCTTTTTCAGAGAAGCCTGCCAATAAAGCACCACCCACAAGCACGGCGACGTGAAGACCGAGAGCCAGCACGACCGGAAGTGAGTAGCTTTCTTTATCCGTAAACTTCATTATTTATTCAGGCTCCGTCACCAAGCCCACATTGGGCGCCCCAGCGCCCTGCAGCGCGACCATCAAGCCAACCACTTGTCCGTACGGCACATTTTTATCGCCTCGAACGAGAATCGGCAAACGAGGGTTTTGCGCTAACACCTTCTCAACCCGTGTTGTCAGGTCCTCCAGTGAGATGGCACTTTGCTCACCACCGATATCAATAAAGTAGTTGCCGTCACGGTCCACCGAGGCCACCAACACATCCGATTCATCATTTTCGATCGGCGCCGCATTAGCATTTGGCAATTCAACATCCACCCCTTGAGTCAACATAGGGGCAGTGATCATAAAGATCACCAGCAGCACCAACATAACGTCTATGTATGGAACTACGTTGATTTCCGAGACTGGCTTACGACGATTGTCACGACGTCTAGAAGGCATGATTAGTTTCCTTCGCGAACATGCACTTTACGGTATAAGACACCACTAAATTCGTTGGCAAAGTTTTCATAACTGGAAGCCAAAGAGTCTGCTGTGGTTGAAAAACGGTTGTATGCCACCACCGCAGGAATCGCCGCAGCAAGACCAATCGCGGTGGCGATCAAGGCCTCGGCAATACCTGGTGCTACCGTCGCCAAGGTGGCTTGCTGCACTTCAGACAAACCGATAAAGGCATGCATGATCCCCCAAACGGTACCAAACAAACCGACATAGGGACTGATGGATCCAACGGTTGCTAGGAATGGTAGGTGCTGATCAAGCTTCTCTTCTTCACGGTACAATGCCACGCGCATAGAACGATCCACACCGGCAATGATGGCATCCGCTTCAACGGTGCCGTTTTGACGCAAGCGGGTAAATTCTTTAATACCGGCGGCAAAGATATTTTCCATACCTTCGACTTTACGACCATCCACCGTCAGCTGACGATACAGGTTGCTTAGGTCGATGCCAGACCAGAACTGATCCTCAAAGTGACGACGCACTTTCAACGCACGACGCAATACACGTTTACGCTGAAAAATAACAATCCAAGAAAATATCGACGCCAATAACAGCGTCAACATGACGAGTTGCACGACAAAACTGGCGTTAAAAATTAAGCCCCAAATGGACATGAGTTAAGATTCCTCTATTCAAAATCTTGAGGTAATTGGTAATCGAAATGTTCGTAAGCACGCTTTGTTACTTGCCTGCCTCGCGGCGTTCGGATAACAAACCCTTGCTGAATTAAGAACGGCTCGATTACGTCTTCAATAGTATCTTTGTCTTCGCCAACAGCGGCCGCAATACTGTCCAAACCAACCGGACGACCATCAAACTTTTCTATCATGGTCAACAACATACGTCGGTCAAGATGATCAAAGCCTTGGCTGTCTACACTTAACATATCCAAGGCACGTTGGGCAACTGCTTGTCCAACAACCGCCTCACCACTGACCTGTGCCACATCTCGCACACGTCGCAATAAACGGTTGGCAATCCGTGGCGTCCCTCGGGAGCGTCGTGCCACTTCAAAGCAACCCGAGTCATCTAAATCAATGCCTAGCTTGGAGGAAGAGCGCTTGACAATTGTAGTCAGCGATTGGACATCATAAAACTCCAATCGTTGCACGATTCCGAAACGATCGCGTAAAGGTGATGTAAGGAGCCCAGCACGTGTGGTTGCGCCCACCAAAGTGAAAGGGGGAATATCGATTTTGATGGATCTCGCCGCCGGGCCTTCACCAATCATGATATCGATTTGATAATCTTCCATGGCGGGATAAAGCACCTCTTCAATCGCAGGATTGAGTCGGTGAATCTCATCAATAAACAGCACATCGCCTTCTTCAAGATTGGTCAACAATGCTGCCAAATCCCCTGCACGCTCTAATACAGGACCTGAGGTGGTTTTGATTTCCGCGCCCATTTCGTTGGCAATAATGTTCGCCAAAGTCGTCTTACCCAGACCAGGGGGGCCGAATATCAAAGAATGATCCAATGGCTCACCACGCTGGCGCGCCGCTTGAATAAAGATATCCATCTGCTCTTTTACAACAGGCTGACCAATGTATTCGGCCAAACTTTGCGGTCGAATCGCTCGATCCACCTGCCCTTCACTGCCACGTACTTGTGGCGAGATGATACGATCATGTTCAATCATAATTATTTCAACATACTCTTCAGAGCAGCTTTAATCAGTGTTTCACTGTCCGATTCATCCTTAGGCAGCTTAGCGATCACGCGCGCCGCTTCCTGAGGTTTATAGCCCAAGGCAATCAAGGCCGCCTCCGCTTCTTGACGAGGATCGGCTTGCACCTGCACTACGACAGAACGCTCGGTAAACAAATCCTGTTTAGCCGCATGACCAAGCTTATCACGCAACTCCACCACAAGTCGCTCTGCAGTACGCTTGCCAACCCCAGGAATTTTCGTCAATGAGTCTACCTGAGACTCTTGCACGGCTAGGATCAGCTCCGAGGGCGACATACTCGACAAAACAGACAGCGCCATTTTCGGCCCTATGCCATTCACTTTGATCAGTATACGAAACAGCGCCCGCTCATCCTTGGTGGCAAAGCCATACAATGATTGCGCATCTTCTTTGACTTGAAAATGGGTGTGCAAAATAACACTCTGACCGATCGGTGGTAACTCATAAATGGTGCTCATGGAGGCCATAATCTCATAGCCTACCCCTGCCACATCCACCAACAATTCTGGCGGTGACTTCTCTACCAATGTCCCGACAATACGTCCTATCATTACTTCGTCCTCAAATCTGATAACTGCCAGCGTTTCGATGTTCTCCCCGCGCGCTTGCCCACACCATACTCTAAACCATCCGCGGTCCGCGTATTCGCGTGACACAAAGCAATTGCCAAGGCGTCCGCTGCATCCGCTTGGGGCGTCGTTTCAAGCTTCAGCAGCAACTGCACCATGGCCTGCACCTGACTTTTATCGGCATTACCATTACCCACCACTGACTGCTTTACTCGGCGCGCGGCGTATTCATAGACAGGCAGATCCGCCATCGCCGCTGCCACAATGGCCGAGCCACGAGCTTGCCCAAGCTTTAATGCAGAGTTAGCATTCTTTGCCAAAAACACTTCCTCAATGGCAAATTCATTCGGCTTGAACTCTTCAATCACTTCGCTGACACATTCAAAAATGCGCTTTAGACGCACGGGTAAATTCTCATCAGGCAAGCGTATACAGCCACTGGTGACGTAATGCGTCTTGCCATTAATAAAATCCACGACCCCAAAGCCCGTCATACGTGAGCCAGGGTCGATTGCTAAAATTCGAGCCAAAACGCTTCCTATCCTGCAGCCAACAAAAAACACTGTATATTTCAACAGTCTAGACGAGACATTGCAATCAATAGCCATAAAAAAGGGCCAACGATGTGGCCCTTTTTGATTCAAACGGAGTGTTTGATTAATTACTCAGCAACTGGCTTACGCACACGGATGCTCAGTTCTTTAAGCTGCTTCTCGTTTACTTCGCCAGGCGCTTGCGTCAATAGACATGTCGCACTCTGAGTTTTCGGGAAAGCAATCACGTCACGAATAGACGCAGAACCTGTCATCAGCATCACTAGACGGTCAAGACCGAATGCTAGACCACCATGTGGTGGCGCACCGAACTTCAGTGCATCTAGCAAGAAGCCAAATTTCTCTTCCTGCTCTTCAGCTGAGATATTTAGCAATTCAAATACTGTTTGCTGCATTTCTGCTTGGTGGATACGAATCGAACCACCACCTAGCTCAGTACCGTTAAGCACCATATCGTAGGCTTGAGAAAGCGCAGTTAATGGGTTCGCTTGCAACTCTCCTGGCGAACAAGAAGGCGCAGTGAATGGGTGGTGAATTGCTGTGATACCACCATCAGACGTCTCTTCGAACATTGGGAAGTCGACCACCCATAGTGGCGCCCATTCGCAAGTGTACAGATCAAGATCCGCACCCAGCTTGCAACGCAACGCACCTAGCGCTTCGTTGACAACGTGTGTCTGGTCCGCACCGAAGAAGATCAAATCGCCATCTTGCGCTTCGACACGGTCTAGCAATGCTTGACGCACGTCTACTGGCAAGAACTTAACGATTGGTGACTGTAGACCTTCTTCAAGATCAGACTTATCGTTCACCTTGATGTAAGCCAAGCCTTTCGCGCCGTAGATGCCAACAAATTTCGTGTATTCGTCGATTTGCTTACGCGTTAGCGAGTTACCACCTGGCACTTTCAGTGCTGCAACGCGGCCTTTTGGATCCGCTGCTGGGCCAGAGAAGACTTTAAAGTCTACTTCTGTCATCAGGTCAGATACTGTTTCGATCGTTAGCGGGATACGTAGGTCAGGCTTGTCTGAACCGTATTTTTCCATCGCTTCAGCAAACGGCATACGTGGGAAGGTACCCAAATCGACGCCTTTTAGCTCTTTGAACAAGTTAGTAATCATACCTTCTGTTAGAGACATGATTTCTTCTTGACCTAGGAAAGAAGTCTCCAAGTCGATCTGTGTGAATTCTGGCTGACGGTCAGCACGTAGATCTTCGTCACGGAAACATTTAGCAATTTGGTAGTAACGATCAAAGCCAGACACCATTAGTAGTTGTTTGAACAACTGTGGTGACTGAGGCAACGCGAAGAAGCTGCCTTGGTGTGTACGGCTTGGCACCAAGTAATCACGCGCACCTTCTGGTGTTGCACGAGTCAGGATTGGCGTCTCAATATCTAGGAAGCCATTCTCATCTAGGTAGCTACGTAGCACAGAAGTCACTTTTGAACGGAAACGTAGTTTCTGTTGAATCTCTGGGCGACGCAGGTCTAGGAAACGGTTCTTAAGACGAATGTCTTCGCCAACCGTTTGGTGATCGTCTAGTTGGAATGGAGGTGTCGCTGCACGGTTAAGGATTTCTAGCTCATGACCTAGAACCTCAATCTCACCCGTTACCATATTTGGGTTAACAGTACCTTCTGGACGCGCACGCACCAGACCTTTGATCTGTACTACGAACTCACTACGGCAGCTATCCGCTAGGGCAAAACTTTCTGCACGATCTGGATCAAATACTACCTGAGTCAAACCTTCGCGATCACGTAGATCCAAGAAAATAACACCACCGTGATCTCGGCGACGGTGTACCCAGCCGCTAAGAGTGACTTCTTCTGAAATGTTTTTTGCTGTTAACTCGCCGCAATAATGGCTGCGCATAATTCCTATCCTATTACTGTCTCGCTAATATGCGAACGTACCGTTATTCACCCTGTTTCATTCACTTGAAATGATAAAAAATGCTCTAAACAGGGAGGTATTAATCATTTAAGGCCCAGCATTATATGCCAAGCGCTTTGGACTCTCTAGGGTATGACCTAAATTTCTAATCTTGTTCAAGAAAAATTCTTACAATTTCTGCGTCAAGCTGCTCTCCACGACGCTTCATGACCAGTTCATCGCCCTCTTCCTTTCCCAAAAGCGATTTACCGAGCGGGGTCTGCGGTGTCACCAGAAGTACCGATTTGGCTTGGCACTCAAACTCACCTCCGCCACAGCATTGCGACAAAATGACGACCTTACTCCAGCCATCTTCTCGCTCAACCTCAAATACCGACCCGAGCGTAACCTCCTCACTGTCAGCAAAAGTAAACTTGCGAAAATACGCCAAGTCGGCTTCGCACTCTGCCACACGAACAGACTGACCATGAGCTAAATAAGAGTTTTCCAAACCAAACGTATCCCATTTGGTTTCCGCGACACTTTCGGTATTCGTTGCCGCCGATCGGGCTTGGGCAGCCGCCTCTTGCGCCACTTTGACGCGATTTTCAGCGTAGGCGATCAACGCCTGATAGAGACTGTCTAAAAACATTTTCTTCACAAACAAAAAAGCCACTGTAAAAACAGTGGCTTTTATACACGATTTATCGACTAATTACAGACGAACGGTCGCTAAAACTTGTTCTGCAACATCTTCAAGGTTGCCGTCGGTTAGTTCGATGTCAGCAACCGCTGCATCGGCTACTACAACTACAACACCCGTTTGCTTAAGAAGCTCAGCTTCTGCTGCTGACGCATCCAGCTTCGCAAGCGCTACCACACCGCGGCGTAGTAGAGAACGCTCTAGCTGCTGCGCATCCACTGCAGAGCCTGATGCTAGCGCTACCACTGCAGGCTTTTGACCAAGGCGAGCGGCACGCTCTTCAGCAGTCACTACAGTATCTGCATCCAAATCACCAACAACTTCCTCAACCATACCCGCACCAACGGTTACGTTTGAAAGACGATCAATGACAATTAATGCACCTGTTAGCGGGCTAGTCTGGTAGTTATCGAACGCCACTGGCGCATCGAAGCTGATCACACAGTCCGCAATAACGTTTAGATCCACTTGATCAACTTCTGTTTGCTCAAGTGTGTTTACGTCAACACGGTAGTTGATGTGATGCACTTTACCAGGCACCGTTTGCGTGCCCAGCTTAAAGTTGTACAGCTTACCTGGCACCAATGGTTGGTCAGACATCCACACAACTGACGCACGCAGGTTAGCACTGATTTCAGGCTCATGACCTGGGTGAACAATCATATCACCACGACTGATGTCGATCTCGTCTTCTAGCGTGATTGTTACCGCTTGACCCTTCTTAGCGACATCTAAGTTGCCATCGTACGTTACGATTTCAGCCACTTTAGATCTCTTACCAGAAGGCAGTGCAACAACATCATCACCAGGCTTCACTTGACCGGCAGCGATCGTACCAGCAAAACCACGGAAATCTAGGTTTGGACGGTTAACGTACTGCACTGGGAAGCGGAACGAATCGCTCTTCACATCACGGTTAATTTGAACCTGCTCGAGGATCTCCATCAAAGGTCCACCTTGGTACCAAGGCGTATGCTCAGATGCATTAACTACGTTGTCACCTTTAAGCGCTGACATTGGCACAAAGTAAACATCTTCAGGCTTACGGTTACCAAGCTGTTCAATGAACTCTAGGTAGTCAGCACGGATTTCGTTGAACTTCTCTTCCGAGAAATCCACCAAGTCCATTTTGTTTACGGCTACCACAACGTGCTTAATACCTAGCAACGAAGCGATGTAGCTATGACGACGCGTTTGCGTTTGCACACCGTAACGAGCATCGATCAAGATGATCGCCAAGTCACACGAAGAGGCACCTGTCGCCATGTTACGTGTGTATTGCTCGTGCCCAGGGGTGTCCGCAATGATGAATTTACGTTTCTCAGTTGAGAAGTAACGGTAAGCTACGTCAATGGTGATACCCTGCTCACGCTCTGCTTGCAGACCGTCTACTAGCAGCGCTAGATCGACTTCTTCGCCCTGCGTACCAGATTTTTTACTGTCGCGTTTTACCGCATCTAGGTGATCTTCGTAGATCAACTTAGAATCATGAAGCAAGCGACCGATTAGCGTACTTTTACCATCGTCTACGTTACCGCAGGTTAGAAGGCGAAGTAGGTCTTTTTCTTCATGCTGTTTTAGGTAGCCAAGGATATCTTGACTGATCAATTCTGATTGATGAGACATTCTTACAACTCCTAGCCTTAGAAATAACCTTGCTTCTTCTTCTCTTCCATCGAACCAGCGGAATCGTGGTCGATGACACGGCCTTGACGCTCTGAACTCTTCGTCAACAGCATCTCTTGAATGATTTCAGGCAATGTATCCGCTTCAGACTCCACCGCACCCGTTAGTGGGTAACAGCCAAGCGTACGGAAACGTACTGATTTCATTTCTGGCACTTCGCCTTCTTTCAACGGCATACGTTCATCATCAACCATGATTTGTACGCCATCACGCTCAACAACTGGGCGTTTTGCAGCAAAGTAAAGAGGAACAATTGGAATGCTCTCTAGGTAGATGTATTGCCAGATATCCAATTCCGTCCAGTTCGATAGAGGGAACACGCGAATACTTTCGCCTTTGTTCACTTTACCGTTGTAGATGTTCCACAACTCTGGACGCTGGTTTTTAGGATCCCAGCGGTGTTGCTTATCACGGAAAGAATACACACGCTCTTTCGCACGCGACTTCTCTTCGTCACGACGCGCACCACCAAAGGCGGCATCGAAACCGTATTTATCAAGCGCTTGTTTCAAGCCTTGCGTCTTCATCACGTCTGTGTGTACTGCACTACCATGAGAGAACGGCCCGATACCTTGAGCAACACCCTCTGGGTTTTGATGCACTAGAAGGTCAAGACCTAGTTTCGCGACCATTTCGTCACGGAACGTAATCATTTCCTTGAACTTCCAACCTGTGTCAACGTGCAATAGTGGGAAAGGCGGTTTACCTGGGTAAAACGCTTTCATAGCAAGATGCAGCATTACTGCTGAATCTTTACCAATCGAATAAAGCATAACCGGGTTATCAAACTCTGCGGCTACTTCACGAATAATGTGAATACTCTCAGCTTCAAGCTGTTTAAGGTGAGTCAGTCTTGCCTCTGTAACTGTCATATTATCTCGTCCAAATAGTAAAAGGCTTCGGCATTTAGCTAACTATAACATGCCAGAAAGTTATAAAAACCAGCCCAACTAGATTTTCATAGCATATAGATATTAAAAAAGGCTCATAATGAGCCTTCTTATCGAGCCAAATCAATGCAACGAACTTAGAAGCCGTTTGGCAGGTTGCGCATTACCAATCCAAGCTCAAGTTGCTCAGGCTGATATGGCAATGGAATACGCACTTTATGACCCGATCCTGGCGCTACCGCCATCGTCTCGCCCTTCAAGTTTTCCATGGCTTCAATAGTATAAATCATACTACCTTTAGGTGTAATGAGCTCAATCGAATCCCCAACCTTGAAGCGATTCTTAACATCGATGGTCAACCAACCATTATTCCAATCCAGCATTTCACCCACAAACTGCTGACGATCAGAAATAGAATTGCCGTATTGATAGTTCTGGTACTGATCGTGCACGTGACGACGGTAGAAGCCTTCGGTGTAACCTCGGTTCGCTAAGCCCTCTAACTTATCCATCAAAGACATATCAAATGGCTGACCATGTACCGCATCATCGATCGCTTTACGATACAACTGGGCAGTACGTGCCGCGTAAAAGTGCGACTTGGTACGACCCTCGATTTTTAGAGAATGAACCCCCAACTCAATCAGCTTCTCTACGTGCTGGATCGCACGCAGATCACGGCTATTCATGATGTAGGTACCGTGCTCATCTTCAAAGGCAGGCATGAACTCCCCTTCACGGCCTTGCTCACGCAGTAACACCACATCATCAAAAGGTTTGCCTTCACCTAGGGTAGGCGCAACATAGTCTGACGGATCAAAACTCTGCACGCCTTTTAGGTGACTACCATCTGCCGGCACAATGTCGCCATTTTCATCTTGCACCGCCGACTTCATATCATATTGCCAGCGACAAGAGTTCGTGCAGGTTCCTTGGTTAGGGTCACGACGATTAAAATAGCCAGACAACAAACAACGACCAGAATAAGCAATACACAAAGAGCCATGAACAAACGTCTCGATTTCCATTTCTGGCACCATCTGACGAATTTCACCGACTTCATCCAAAGACAATTCACGTGACAAGATGACACGCTCCAAGCCAAAGTTATGCCAGAACTTAACGGTTGCCCAGTTCACCGCATTGGCCTGCACAGATAAGTGAATTGGCATGTCCGGCCATTTCTCTTTGATCAGCATCATCAAACCAGGGTCTGACATAATCAAAGCATCAGGCCCCATTTCCACCACAGGCTCCATGTCTTTGATAAACGTCTTAATCTTGGCGTTGTGCGGTGCGATATTCGTCGCAACGTACAGCTTCTTACCTTGGCTATGCGCCTCTTCAATACCTTGAGCAAGGTTCGCCATAGTAAAATCGTTATTACGAACACGCAGGCTGTAGCGCGGCTGGCCTGCATAAACTGCATCGGCACCGTACGCATAGGCATAGCGCATGTTTTTCAGGGTACCAGCAGGAGAAAGCAATTCGGTCATAATGTATCTTTATAGAGGAGTGAATATGGCGCGAATTCTAGCGAATTGCTTAGCTTTTTCCTTACGCCAAACGCAAGAAAGGCTGAACAAGTCAGCCTTTCTTTGACCTAAATCAAGCTTTAAAAACTTACCTTCGGTTATCCACCATTTGCCATACTTAACTCTAGAGACAGTTGGCGCACCTGCGCTTTCAGGCTGTTAATCTCACGCAAAACCTGCGGACGAAATTGATCAATAGACTGAATCGACTCATCAATATTTTGCAGTTGGCTGGTTAGATTAGCTGGCACTTGTGGCGTGCTTGAAGCATTAGCCAGACTATCTAATCCTTGCGCCTGCTGATTGACGTTTGACGTCAAACGCTCAAGCGATTGCTGCAACGCTGACAACTGCTGATCCAGGCTGGCGATACGATCTCGCTGCGCAGCAATGGTCGACGCCTGCTCAGACACCTTCCCCACCACCTCATCAGACAACTGTGTCACTTTCGTTGACTGCTCGGTTTGTGTTGCCTCAAGAGCCGCCACGGTTTTCACCATAGCATTAAAACCACTCTCGATTTCATTAAACGCATCGGCTTGCACTGCAGCACGCTTACCTTGAGTAGAAACGGTATCACGCAACTCAGATAATTTTGTTTCCAGCAGCTCGATTTGTGAGTCGTTCGTAGCAATGGCTTTTCGATTTCGATCGTAAGCCACTCCCCACAACTTGCGAATTTCGCTTTCATGGGTCTTCAAGGTTTCTTCAACTGTTGTCCCCAGCTCACTGTTGGAGACATCCGCTGCCACTAATTGACTGTCTAAGTCCTGTATTTGACTACGAGCGCCCAATAATTCATCGCGTAGCTTTTGATTTTCCATCCATAACCAGTAGCCGCCAGCGCTTGCGCCACCTATTATTAAAAGCAGTAGCAAATAAACAAAACCTAAACTGGGCTTTTTGGCCGCAGCCTGAGTCGCCGCCGCAGGCTTGGCCGGCGGAGGGTTAAGGCGCTGTTTACCAGCCTTTTGCGCTCCAGCCACCGGTGTTCGGTCACTGAGCTCATCTTGGTCGAGCGTTAAACTTGGAATCTCAACGTCATCATCTTTGCGCATAAAAGTATTCGGCCATTAATCTTTGTACAACTATGAAAATCTATGGGAATAAATAACCACACAAACAGAATGAATATAATATTCAAATGTTCAATGCTACTATATAAGCACCATTAACTGCTTGATCACAAGCACTTTTCATTACAATAAAGCAAGGAGAAAAGAAATGGCTTTTGAATTACCAGCTCTACCTTACGCTAAAGACGCTCTTGAGCCACACATGTCTGTTGAAACGCTTGAGTTCCACCACGGCAAGCACCACAACACTTACGTAACTAAGCTAAACGGTCTTGTTCCTGGTTCAGAGTACGAAGGTAAGTCTCTAGAAGAGATCATCACTTCTGCTCCAGCTGGCCCAGTATTCAACAATGCTGCACAAATCTGGAACCACACTTTCTTCTGGAACAGCCTAAGCCCTAACGGTGGCGGCGAGCCTACTGGCGCTCTAGCTGACGCAATCAACGCTAAATGGGGCTCTTTCGCAGCGTTCCAAGAAGCATTCAACGACAAAGCAGTAAACAACTTCGGTTCTTGCTGGACTTGGTTGGTGAAAAACGCTGACGGTTCTCTAGAGATCGTTAACACTAGCAACGCGGGCACACCAATGACAGCTGGTCAAACTGCTTTGATCACTGTTGACCTTTGGGAACACGCTTACTACATCGACTACCGCAACGTACGTCCTGATTACCTAAAAGGTTTCTGGGCGCTTGCAAACTGGGAGTTCGCTGCAGCGAACTTCGCAGCTTAATTAAAAAATTAAGCCAGTCTATAAAAGCGCAACCTCGGTTGCGCTTTTTTGTTTTACGCATTACTGACACAATCCCTTAAGAATGAAGACCCGCTAATTGTTGCGCTAAAGCCATAGTAGCGTTATTGTCTTGTTACAAGTAATTGATTGTAAAAGGGTCTTCACGTGCTAAAACAAATACTGTTCGGATTAACGGCTTCCTTTAGCGTTATACTTTCAGCACAAGCGGAAACGGTTTATGTTTCCGACATTCAATTCGTTGCCATCCGTGAAGGGTTAAGCAATGACACACGCGCTACCGAACGCGGCATTAAGAGCGGCACCGCCTTGACCGTATTGGACCGCCGTGATGACTACATTAAAGTACGCACCCCCGATAGCAATGAAGGCTGGCTACCTAACTACTTTATTAGTGAAGATCGCGTCAGTCGAGACCAATTGGTCTACCTACAAAGCCAGCTTACCGACGCCAAAGAAGCTCAAATTGAAGCCGAAGAAGCCGCGCTAGCTAGCCAAGAAGCCCATGATCAATTAGCAGAGTCTGTCGAATCTTTAACCGCGCAAAAGCAAGCACTTGAAAACCAGCTCAACAGCGTGTCAGAGCTGGCGCAACAAGCAAAAGCCATTGTTTCTGCCAATGACGAATCTGATTACAAGATCCAATCACTGCAACAGCAAGTGGACACACTACGCGCTGAAAACGAAGCCATGAGTTCTTCCATTGAACAACGCTGGTTCTTAATTGGTGCAGGAACATTGATCGTCGGCGGTCTTTTCGGCCTTCTATTCCCAATGACGCGAAAAAAGAAGGTATCATCTAGCTCTTGGTAACTTGTATTGAGGGCAAAGCATGGATGTTAGTATTGTTCACTCCTTTTTTCTAATCTTTGCTGGGGCGGCGGTGGTCGCCTCAGTTGCCCTCTATACCAAACAACCCCTTATACTTGCCTACATCGCCTTAGGCGCCCTACTTGGCCCCTACGCCCTAAAACTGGTCGACCAACCCAAGTTGCTAGAAGGCATGTCTCATATTGGTATCATCTTCTTATTATTTTTACTCGGGCTCGACATGAAGCCCAGTCACCTCTTTAATATGTTGCGTAAAGCGTCTTGGGTCGCCATTGCTTCCTCACTGGCGTTTGCCGCAGTCGGTTATTTAACCGCCAAAGCCTTTGGTTATACCCAGATGGAAGCCATCATGATGGGGTTGGCAATGATGTTTTCCAGCACCATCATTTGCATCAAGCTTTTGCCCACCACGGTACTGCACCATAAACACACTGGCGAAATCGTGGTTGGCCTATTACTTTTACAAGACATCATCGCCATCGCCGTATTACTAGCCCTAGCAGCCATCGGCAACAGTGCGAACAGCAGTGACTCCTTACAACACTACTTAATTCCCCTTATTGGCCTGCCCACTTTAATCACTGGCGCCTTTCTATTGGTGAGATATGTGCTATTGCCGCTATTAACCAAGTTTGACCGCTTTCATGAGTACATCTTTTTACTATCAATCGGCTGGTGCCTATCCATGGCAACCGCCGCTGAAGTGCTTGGACTGTCCGCTGAAATGGGGGCTTTTATCGCCGGTGTCGCCTTGGCCACCTCGCCAATTTCACAGTACATCGCCATCCACCTAAAACCGCTGCGAGACTTCTTCTTAATCTTGTTCTTTTTCTCAATCGGCGCGAGTTTTAACTTGGATTTATTAGGCTTAGTCATCTGGCCAGCGCTAGTGTTAGCGCTACTCTCTATGATCGTGAAGCCAACGGTGTTTCGCTTCCTCCTAAAAGGTTTAAAAGAAGATAAAAGCACCAGTTGGGAAGTCGGCTTTCGCCTTGGCCAAGTGAGCGAGTTTTCTTTATTAATCGCTTACTTAGCCACATCTCTTGGACTGATTGGCATTGAAGCCAGCCATGTCATCCAGGCCACAGCCATCTTAACGTTTGCCCTGTCGACCTACGTCGTCATTCTCTGCTACCCCAACCCAATTGCGATTTCTGAACGACTAAGACGTGATTAAGCGAAAATAATCTTATAAATATCGGGGGCTTCAGGGCATGCCCCTTTTATTGCGCTAGCAAAGTAATATAGAATACGCGCGAATACCTGACTACTTCGCTGAAAAGTCTTGTATACTATCCATGCGAAAAATTCATTCTACACTTATTAGAGTAATGTAATGGCTGACTTATCTCTTTACAGAAACATTGGTATCTTCGCCCACGTAGACGCGGGTAAGACTACCACTACTGAACGTATCCTTAAGCTTACCGGTAAAATCCACAAGACTGGTGAAGTACACGACGGTGAATCAACTACAGACTTCATGGAACAAGAAGCAGAGCGCGGTATTACTATCCAGTCTGCTGCTGTAACTTGTGAGTGGAAAGGCCACCGCCTAAACGTTATCGATACTCCTGGACACGTTGACTTCACAGTAGAAGTATACCGTTCTTTGAAAGTACTTGATGGCGGTATCGGTGTATTCTGTGGTTCTGGTGGTGTAGAGCCACAATCAGAAACTAACTGGCGTTACGCTAACGAGTCAGAAGTTGCTCGTATCATCTTCGTTAACAAACTAGACCGTCTAGGCGCTAACTTCTACCGCGTTGTAGACCAAGTTAAGCGCGTTCTTGCGGCTAACCCACTTGTTATGACTCTTCCTATCGGTGAAGAAGATCAATTCGTTGGTGTTGTTGACGTTCTTTCTCAGAAAGCTTTCATCTGGGACGACACTGGTCTTCCAGAAAACTACGAAATCACTGATATCCCAGCTGATATGGTAGACAAAGCTGCTGAATACCGTGAGCAACTAATCGAAACTGCTCTAGAGCAAGACGAAGACCTAATGATGGCTTACCTAGAAGAAGGCGAAGAGCCATCTGAAGATGACATCAAACGTTGTATCCGTAAAGGTACTCGTGAACTAGCGTTCTTCCCAACTTACTGTGGTTCTGCATTTAAGAACAAAGGTATGCAACTAGTACTTGACGCTGTTGTTGACTACCTACCAAACCCAACAGAAGTTGACGCACAAGATCTAACTGATCCTGAAACTGGTGAGCCTACTGGCGAGAAAGCAATCGTTTCTGCTGACGAGCCTCTAAAAGCGCTTGCATTCAAGATCATGGACGACCGTTTCGGTGCCCTAACCTTCATCCGTGTCTACTCTGGCCGCATGAAGAAAGGTGACACTATCCTTAACTCTGCGACAGGTAAAACTGAGCGTATCGGCCGTATGGTTGAGATGCAAGCAGACGACCGTACTGAGATCACTGAAGCGCAAGCGGGTGATATCCTAGCGGTTATCGGTATGAAGAACGTTCAGACTGGTCACACTCTATGTGATCCTAAGCACGAATGCACTCTTGAAGCGATGATCTTCCCTGAGCCAGTAATCTCTATCGCTGTTCAGCCTAAAGACAAAGGCGGCAACGAGAAAATGGGTATCGCGATCGGTAAAATGGTTGCAGAAGATCCATCTTTCCAAGTTGAGACTGACGAAGAATCAGGTGAAACTATCCTTAAAGGTATGGGTGAGCTTCACCTAGACATTAAGGTAGACATCCTAAAACGTACTTACGGTGTAGACCTAATCGTTGGTCAACCACAAGTAGCGTACCGTGAGACAATCACGAAAGAAGTTGAAGACAGCTACACGCACAAGAAACAGTCTGGTGGTTCTGGTCAGTTCGGTAAGATCGACTACCGCATCAAACCAGGCGAAGTGGGTTCTGGCTTCACGTTCACTTCAACAGTTGTTGGTGGTAACGTACCGAAAGAATTCTGGCCTGCAGTTGAGAAAGGCTTCAAGTCTATGATGGAAGAAGGTGTTCTTGCCGGCTACCCAGTACTAGACGTTGAAGTTGAACTATTCGACGGTGGTTACCACGCAGTTGACTCGTCTGCAGTAGCATTCGAAATCGCAGCGAAAGGCGCGTTCCGTCAGTCTATTCCAAAAGCTGGCGCACAACTTCTTGAGCCAATCATGAAAGTTGACGTGTTCTCTCCAGAAGACAACGTTGGTGACGTAATCGGTGACTTGAACCGTCGTCGTGGTATGATCAAAGACCAAGAAGCTGGCCTAACAGGCGTACGCATCAAGGGTGATGTTCCACTTTCTGAAATGTTCGGTTACATCGGCCACCTACGTACAATCACTTCTGGTCGTGGTCAGTTCTCTATGGAGTTCTCTCACTACGCACCATGTCCTGCTAACGTTGCTGAAGCAGTAATCGAAGCAGCTAAAGCGAAGAAAGAAGAGAAGTAATTCTCCTCCATCTTAAGTAATAAAAAACCCGGCACAAGCCGGGTTTTTTTATGCTTATCTAGTGCAGCAAAGTAACACTTAGTAAGGTACAGGATACTGCTTAAAGATTGCCGCAATATCAGCCTGCAACGAGTCATTTAACCCCATATCAAAGGCTTTCATATCTTCTTTTAGCTGAGACATTTTGGTGGCACCAATAATCGTCGATGTCACGCCATCCAATTGATCCACCCAAGCCAATGCCATTTGCGACGCCGTCAAGCCATACGACTCAGCAAGCTCTTTGTAAGCCTTGATCGCCGCATTTGAAGCGCCTGTATCACGGAATAAGCCATTGCGCTGAGCAAAGCTCCAACGACTACCCTCAGGACGAGCACCATCTATGTATTTACCGGATAAGGCACCAGCCGCCAATGGTGACCATGGCAAATACGCCACATCTTCGCGCACACAGCTTTCAATCAGATAGGGCCAATCTTTGGCATGCAATAAACTAAACTCGTTTTGAATCGACGCCACCCGTGGTAAGTCGTGCTTATCACTTAAACGAAGGTATTCGTTAATTCCCCAAGGCGTTTCATTTGACAGACCAAAGTGCTTAATTTTGCCCGCTTTGACGCATTCACCTAAAGCCTGCAAAATTTCCAGCATTTGCTTAGATTGCTCTTGGCTATCCACATTTGAAAAATTTAAGCGCCCCGGCCAATGCTTAGCAAAATGCGGCGAGGTACGATTGGGCCAGTGAATTTGATACAAGTCGATGTAATCGGTTTGCAGGCGCTCTAAAGAAGCTTCTATCGATGCAACGATTGCCTCACCGGTAACATCGCCACCATCACGCACCCAAGACAAACCATTACCAGCAATTTTTGTGGCCAGCACTATCTCTTCACGACGCTGCCCATTGCGCGACAACCAATCACCAATGATGGCTTCCGTTTTACCGTAAGTCTCAGGTGTTGGCGGCACGGCGTACATTTCTGCGGTGTCAATAAAGTTCACACCCTGATCTAGAGCAAACGCCATTTGTTCGTCGGCATCTTTTTGGCTATTTTGCTTACCCCAAGTCATGGTACCCAGACAGACTCTTGATACTTCTATACCAGTTCGACCTAACTGACTGTATTTCATGAACTGCGTTCCCTCTTAAGTTTTCGATTAACTCTTAAAATGTAATGGCTAGACAACCAGCTTGTCTAGCCATGGATAGGGAAACAATATGAAGGCAGGAGACTTATTAGGGCTGCTCTAGTAGAGGCTCGTAACGCTGGTCCGTTAGGGTTTTTAAAAAGGCAACCAAGGCGTCCACACGCTGATCATTCAATGCTGGCGCTTGAGTCAAGGTGAGCGTATCAAGATTTTCCGCTACCTCTGGCTCACCCCAAGCTTTACCGGTCTCAGGATTCAAGGTACGCATGGGATTATTGTATTGGTCATAGAATAGAATCACAGTACGTAAGTCCTGAAAGGCACCGTTATGCATATAGGGCCCTGTTACCGCCACATTACGCAAGGTAGGCACTCTAAATTTGCCTCGCTCTGCCGGGTCCACCACCTTGGGATTGTCATACAACCCCTCATCCAGACTGCTCAACGCCAGATCTGGGTTCACAGGCACACCAATGTTGCGGTATTCATAGTTGGTAAAGGTTTCACGGGAGAAGAACGGCGATGGATTCAACTGGTGACAAGAATTACAGTTGGTAAACTGCTGTGAGAAAAACAGCGTTCTACCCAACTCTTCTTCAGCGGTGAAGCGCTCTTCTCCGCGCATCACACGGTCGTACTTAGAATCAAACGCTAAAAACAACTCAGTCTGTTCAAAATACGCAATCGCATCCGTCACCGCACGAAACGCCCGCGCTTTATCAGCAAAGATTTTCGCACCGTAGACCTGTTTGAACTGCTGCATGTAGACCGGATTCTCCATCACACGATCCACCACTGCGGACTCACTGGGCATTTGCATTTCGACTGGGTTGGTAAAGGGTCCGGCCGCTTGCTGTGCTAAATCATTGGCTCGGCCATCTAGGAATTGACCACCACGAAAGACACCGTATTTGGTCCGGTGAAATGGCGGCGTTAGCGCGGCATAAGCTGCTGAAGGCGCATTGCGCTCACCCACTGAAATACTGTCACTACCCAATGAAACGGCGCCATTGAATGCATCTTGACGGACATCCGTAAAGGCTCGGGAAATATCATGACAACTGGCACAAGACTGATTGCGGTCAGCGGAAAGGTTGGGATCAAAAAACAGCTGACTGCCCAGCTTTGCCTTAGGATGATCCAAGGACACAGGCAAATCAACAGCGGCTGTTGGTTTGGCCCTATCTATATTTGAAACTTGTGTTGCTGGCTGACAACCGAGCAACAAAAATGCGGATGCTGATATCAATGAAACTAGATACTTCATAGGTCTACCACTCATAAAGAAGGCGACATGATACTAGCTAAACAATTAATTATGGAAGCGAGAATAATTGCTAATCGCAAAAAGAAGCCACTTAAATCAAACAATTTAAGTGGCTAGCAGGTTAGCTCTTTTCAGGAATGGTCACATTCAATTCAAGTACCGAACAGTCATCGGTATTTTCTAATTGAATTTGTACGTCATCGCTCTCAATCTGAACGTACTTGCGAATCACGGCAATGATTTCCTGTTGCATTTGCTCTAGGTAATCAGGTTGAGTTCGACGGCTACGCTCATGGGCAACAATGATCTGCAAGCGATCTTTTGCTACGGACGCCGAACTTGGTTCACTTTTACTTTTGAAATAATCAAAAATTCCCACGTTAGCCTCCTAATAATCGCTTGAAAAAACCTTTCTTTTGCACATCGGTAAAGCGCAATGGACGCTGCTCACCGAGCAGACGTTCTACCGCGTCGGCATATGCCTGACCCGCTACTGCCTGTGTATCAAGGATAACCGGTGTACCCTGGTTTGACGCTTTCAATACCGCCTCAGACTCAGGAATCACGCCCAATAGTGGGATCGCTAAGATTTCCTCAACGTCTGCCACACTTAGCATTTCACCTTCAGATACACGTTCTGGGTTATAACGTGTCACCAACAAATGCTCTTCAATCGGCGACAGACCTTGTTCAGCACGACGACTCTTGCTTTGTAGGATGCCAAGAATACGATCCGAGTCGCGCACAGAAGACACTTCTGGGTTTGTCGTGACGATGGCTACATCGGCAAAGTACAGTGCCATTTGTGCACCTCTCTCGATGCCGGCCGGCGAATCACAGACAATGTATTCAAAGTCCTTTGATAATTCATTCAGTACTTCTTCCACACCTTCCGGCGTCAAGGCATCCTTATCGCGTGTTTGCGACGCTGGCAGGATGTACAAATCTTTAGTACGTTTGTCTTTAATCAAGGCCTGTGACAAAGTCGCTTCTTTATTGATCACGTTGACGAAGTCGTACACCACACGACGCTCACAGCCCATGATCAAGTCCAAGTTACGCAAGCCCACATCGAAGTCGATCAGAACTGTCTTGTGACCCTTCATTGCCAAACCAGTACCAATTGCAGCACTGGATGTTGTTTTACCCACCCCACCTTTACCTGAGGTTACGACGATAATCTTAGCCAACTATATATCCCCCGAAACTTAATACTTTTAGCCGTTGCCCTAACCTATAGTGAGGCGATTTCCAATGTTTCATCCACTAATAGCACTTGCGCGGCATCTTTCCAAATGATTTTTTGCAGAGCGTCACTGAGCATAAAATTACCAGCAATGGCAACCAGCTCCGCTTCCATGTTTTTACAAAATATACGCGCCGAAGTATCACCTTTTACTCCCGCTAGCGCCCGGCCTCGAAGGGCCCCATAAATGTGAATATTACCTTCCGCTAACACCTCTGCACCAGCACTGACTTGCGACAACACCACCAAATCACCTGATGAATAGATCTGCTGTCCTGAACGAACCGGTTTAGTAATCATTTTGGTTGGTTGAGAGACTTCACGCTCTTCGACCACCGTCTTAATCACGACATGGGGGTCCTTTGCCGGAGCAGGCGTTTCACTCTTGATATTGATTTGACGACTATTGGCGTTTGGCAACAATGGTAATTGGCAATCTTGACGCCAAGCAGGAATCGCATCGTCCGCGGCGCGCCAGCCAATGACGGCCAAGCCTAATTCTCGGCAGAGGCTGATCAAGCCTTGAAATTGCGCCAACGAAAGCGAACATTGACTGATGTCGATAATTAGAGGCGCTTGATTAAAAAACTGAGGAACCTGAGCAATCTTTTCCTTTAGCCCCAACTCAATCTGCTCCAGATTTGGGGATTTGACCTCCAATAACACGGTGGTCACTACACTCCCTTTGAGGCGAAAGTCATTATCTGACATCTAAAGAATTTCCTTAATTAAATCAAAGCTGTAGCGCTTATAAATACAATACTTTACGCAATACGCTATTTTAACAACATACGACTAGAAATGAAGCAATTCTATGCAAACAAATCACAAACTGTCATGACATTGTGCCCTAACAGTGCACTTGTGCGCAATTTGAACCAAGATTATAACCAACTGATTTTAATGTTATTTTACGGCTTATTTACAAGGTTTTACTATCATTTCTGGGGAAAAGTCATGCCCAACAATGGCCCATCTTTTTTATCCCCGAAACGCACTGGCCAGCGTCGACACCCCAAGGCCAGCATGCTTACTGACCTGCAATTGCACTGGAATGCGCTCTTTAAGCGCTTCCACGTGGCTGATCACGCCAATGGTTTTTCCGCTACTGTTCAAACGATCCAAGGCATCCAGTGCAACATCTAGGGTTTCACTGTCTAACGTACCAAAACCCTCATCCAAGAATAACGAATCAATAGAGGTTTTATGTGACACCAGTTCCGACAAGGATACCGCCAATGCCAAGCTGACCAAGAAAGACTCGCCACCTGAAAGGGTTTTCGTATCACGAGTAATATCCCCCTGCCAGCGATCAATGACCTCTAAAAACAACCCCTCACCTCTTTGACGCTGTAGTTGATAGCGACCATGCAAAGTATCTAAATGTCGATTTGCCAGCCACACCAAATGATCAAGCGTCACACTTTGGGCATAACGTCTAAAGCGCGCCCCGTCGGCAGAGCCGATCAAGCCATTCAAATCATCCAACCATTCAAACGCTGCTTTTTGCTCAGCAATCTGTCGCAACATGGCTTCGTTTGCTTCGCGTTTACTCTGCTCTGCGGCCATACGCTCTGCTATTTGCCCCAACTCAAGCAGCAAGGCTTGCTGATTCTCCTTTAAATTAGTTAAGCGATCCGCCAACTCTTGCCTATTCGCAAAGGCTTCAATGTCAGGTAATTGCGCATAAGCTTCCTGATGCGCGGCCACATCTGCCTTAGTTTGAGTGACCAAGGTTTGGCTTTGCTGCAGGGCATGCTCAGCCGCCTGTTTCTGCTGCTCTAAACGTGACTGCTCCGCTTGCGACAACAACACCGCTTGCCAATCCTCGACACTGGCTAAGCCCTGCAGCAAGAGCGCATTGCGCCACCCGTCCTGCATTGACTCAAGCGCTTGTTGCGCCTGTTTTAATTGCAGCGCCAATTGCTCTAAACGCGTATGCAACTGAGCCATAACAAGCTTGTGCTCAGAGTGACGCGCAAGAATCGCTTCTTTGTCCTGGCGCGCCTGCTCAGTCGCTTGGCTAAGGCGCTGACGACACTGCTGCACCGTCTCCCCCTTGAGGCCTGCTTGATATGCCTGCTGTAACTCATTCAATTGGCGGGTTAGCTGATGATGCTGAGCCTGTTCTGACTCTAGCTGCACGGTTAGGCCATGCGCTTTCTCGCTCAGTTGCGCAAGGTGCCATGAGCACTCGGAGATGGTTTGCTCAAGCTTTTGCGTCTGTTGTTGAGCGGCGTGCCAAGCATTCAGCGCCTGTTCAATCACAGACAGATCTTGGGGGACATTTGCCAGTAATGTCTGGTCCGCCACCAACTCAGCAATCGATTGCACCAAGGTTTCAGATACGCTTTTCTGCTCAGTGACCAGTTGCCCTGCCTGAGCTTCATGATCCAATAGTTTTTGCGCCATTTGCTGCAATTGTTGCGCTATCTGCTGACACAACGCTTCTTTCTTATGGAGCGTCTGTGCCAACTGAGATAATTGCTCTGACAACGTCCGACGCTGTTCCTCAATATCCTGATAATAGCGATTGGCTTGTTTGTAATGCTCAATCTTATGATTTAACGCCAGTAACGCTTGTTGGCAGTGCTCGATATCAAAATCTGCTTGCGCCAAGGCGGGATAACGTTCTGCTAAGGCCACTATTTCCGCATCATTGGCGTTTAGGTTAGGCTGCATGGCCTCTAGGCGCCCCGTGATTTGCGCCATGTCTTGCAAGTTGGCTTGCAGCGCTTGCTGCCTTTGTCCCTGCTCGGCGATACAGGCATTTAAACGCTGTGTTAGCTCTTGGTCTTGCTCGACGCTCTCCACAAGGCCTAAGTCGTGCTCTTTTGCACCACACAAGGGGCAGGGACAGCCGGCTTCTAGCTGCTGACGCTCCTGCTCTAAAATGGCAATACGTTGCTGTAAGCTGATTCGCTGTTGAATGTCTTCAATTTGCTGCACCAAACACTGCAACGATTGCTCCATGCCAGACTTATCCGTTGCCAACTGCTGCAGCCTTGCTTGCCATTCGGCTTGCTGTGCCAAGTGACTAGCCTTAGATGACAGCAGTTGCTGATAACGCTCCGCGGCCTGCAGTTGCCCCTGTTGCTGAACTTGCTGCTCAGAAAGAGACTCAAGCTCGTCTAACCAAGCTTGATAGGATTTACCTTGGACTAAGCGTTCAAGCTCGGCCTGCTTAGTCGCTAGTTGCTGTTCGAAGTCCAGCTTGCGCTCTTGCAACTGTGACAAGGCCTCTGACTCCAGCTGCAGTTGTGCGGCGGCCTTACTGTGCTGCAGCTGAACCTGCTGCGTAGCATGATCTAACTCACGTTGCTGACGCTCAAGACTGACCAAGGTTTGCGATTGCAACTGCCACTTTTCTCGCAAAGACAGTGCTTTTGCGCCGTCTTTCCAACGAGCCAAGGCCGCCTCATGGTCCAGACGCTCTGTTTCAGCCTGAGCCTTTTGCAGCTCAAAGCGCTGCTGGTCATGAGCCAGCTGTGCCTGAGCCGTTTGACTGGCTTCAAGGCGCGTATTGGCTTCGCTGATACGATGACCTAGAGTGGCCATTTGCTCTTCCAGAGGTAGCCACTTATCAACAGCCTCCTGCTCAAAAGCGTGTTGTTGCGCTTTTTGTTGGTTCAGCGCCGTATCCGCTTGCGATACTTGCGCCTCGATGTTCGTCATCTGCTCAGCGGCATCAGAGCCCTCCTGCTGAAGCGCTGTTTCTTGCTGCTGTAAGGCTTGAAGTGTTTGTTGAGCACTTTGCCATTGGCGGTATTCTGGCTCTATGCGCTGTGCCTCTATAGATCGCTGCAGGCGCTGGTTGTCAGGCTCAATCGCTACTAGATGTTCGCTTGCCTGCTCTGCTTGATGTTGCTGCAGTGTCAGCTTTTGCGCCAAGCGCTCAGACTGCTGATGCCAATCAAACACACTTTGCACTGCTTGTACGTTTCGTTCTAACACTTGCTGTCGTTGTTGCGCGCTGGACTTTTGCGCCTGCAATGATTGCCACGCGTCTTCATCCATTAGCTTATGGCTGGCTTGTACTGCTTCAAGTTGCTTAATGTGCGCTTTTTGCTCACGATGTTTTTCAAACACACGACGGGAAATGTCCGCGTACACTTCCGTGCCCGTCAACTCCTCTAGCAACTCCGCACGCTCATCGGTTTTAGCATTTAAAAAGGCAGCAAAGCCCCCCTGCGCCAACATCATAGAACGAGTAAAACGGGCAAAATCGAGCCCCGTTATGTCCGCGATCTGGGTTTGTTTCTGGGCCACTTTGTCAGCTAGCACCCTACCATCATCCAGGCTTAAGCTGCATTGAATCGGCTGCAGGTTACCGTCTGCTTTATTACGTGCACGCTTTTGCTCCCAAGAGGAAACATAACGCTTTCCTTTTACCTCAAACACCACCTCTGCCGAGCAATAGCCGGTATGTCGTGTCATAACATCATTGGCGGATTGGGAAACATTGACCCTGGGCGTTTGGTGGTAAAGCGCCAAACAAATGGCATCAAGCAAGGTGGATTTACCCGCCCCAGTGGGCCCTGTGATAGCAAAAATTCCTGTATCCTTAAATGGCTCGACTTCAAAGTCGATAAACCACTTGCCTTTCAGGGAATTGAGGTTTTCAAAGCGCAATGAACAGATCTTCACGGCTGATCCTCCTGATCATTCACTATGCTGTTAAAGAGTTGCTTCAAGGTGCTGGCACGAGATGCTTCGATTTCTTTTTCCATTAACAAACGATCAAACACTTCTTCGGGAGTGATGTCTTCTAAGGTGGAGGTTTCACCACCGCCATCAAACAGGCCGGCCGCCTTACGCGTACGCTGCACTTTCACGACTTCGATGTTGCGCCCCTCACACAGTTCAGCAAGCTTTTCTTGGAAAGGCCCTAAATTAATGTCTTCGCTAACCGTAATATCCAGCCAAATCGCTAAATTTTGCTCATCATCTAGTGCTTCGATCTGCTTAAGCAATTCATTGCGGGACCCAGTGAGCGCCATTAACTGACGAAATGCAGGAATGGCAATACGCTCTACTTGTCGCGCCTCAGTGTCATACACACACACCGTTTTAGGGCTGTTCGCTTCATCGAAACTCATCGCCATCGGCGAGCCCGAATAACGCCACAGGGAATTGCCCCCCACTGGCATAGGTTTATGAATATGTCCCAAGGCAAGATAGTCAAACGGAGGTAATAAACTCGGGGGCAACGATTCTAGACTGCCGACGTAAATGTCGCGCACCGACTCTGTCTTTTCACCGCCCACCATCGTTAAGTGCCCGGTACCAATGATGGGCACATCGCCCGCCATAGACTGAGCACAGTCATACTGTTGTTGGTAATAGCGCTGAATTTGTTCCGCCAACTGCAGCTGTTTATCAGAGCCGGATTGCCCTACTTCGTAGCGCACCATATCGCGCGCGCGCAAAAATGGGATGGCACACACAAGCGCTGCTAACTGCCCCTGCTCATCGACTAATCGCACTACCGCCTGCTCGGCCTCGTCCCAAGCAGGCTGCGTCACAACATAGGTGTTCAGTGTCGCTAACAGGTTTTTACTTTCATTTAGCACACTGACGGAGTCGTGATTACCAGCCACCACGATCAATTGGCAATTCAACTTATTTAGCTGCAGCACACAGTCGTGATACAGCTCTCGCGCATAACTTGGCGGAGTCGAAGTATCGAACACATCCCCAGCCAAAATGACCGCACCAATCTGCTGCTCTGTGACTGTTGTGGCTAACCAATTGATAAAAAGTCGATGCTCTTCTAAACGACTTTTCCCCATAAAACTCTGGCCTAAATGCCAGTCGGAGGTGTGTAAAATCTTCATTAATTTGAGTGTGTCATAAAGGTAAATTCGGCCACGCGGCAACGGCTGTCGCTGAGCCACTGCTCAAGCTCATCTAAAGCCGCTGGCTGATCATTCAAAACAAGAGCCTTATCAAAGCGCTGAAACGATAACGCGGTCGGCTTGCTGCTCATATCAATCACGCAAGTCACAATGCTTTGCTCAAACCCGGCTTGGCGCATCAATGCCTGAAAGTCCTGCGCCAACACCTGATTGTGCGCTGAATACAACAGCAAATGAGAAGCGGATATGTCTAATTGAGCGCGCTGTGCACCTTGCTCAATGCGCACCTCGGCCAACTGTTCAACGAAGCGTGTGGGGAAATAAAACGTCAGTAAGTCCCCTGTTGTACTGCAGCTAACCGAGCGCCCAATTTGCTCATCCAGCTGCCAACGAAACACAGCGCCAAGCGGTAAACTCAAGGAACAATGGGCGGCTACCTTGCACCATTGATCTGACAGTGGTGTCACCTCATAGCGATCAAGAGCAATAGTAAAACGCTCGGCGGGTTTACTGAGTAACGTAAGAGAGTGCTGTACACTTTGCTGGCAAGCCAATAATGCCTCACCTTGGGGTTGATAAAGCTTACAGCTACCGCAAGCACCTGCCAAACAGCTGTGTGGCACCAAGGCCCCCTGACGCAGTAAAGCAGATAATAAATTGTCGCCTAGGCTGACAGGATAAATTTGACCATCCAGACTGACACTACAGGTTTCACTCATGTGGGCTCTCGCACTGCAGAGTTTTTGGGGTCTGCGCCAACAAGGTCACAAGAATTTGCCAAAACTCGGCGACCGAGCTGATTTGCAAACGCTCAGACGGTGAGTGAGCACCACGAATATTGGGGCCAAAGGAGACCATTTCCATACCAGGGTATTTTGCACCGATAATGCCGCATTCTAGCCCTGCGTGTATCACCTTAACGCTTGGGGCAAAGCCCATAACTTGCTGATGTACGCTATTAAAGTGCTGCAATAAATTAGAATTAGGTTCCGGCTTCCAGCCTGGATAGCCATTTTCGAGTAACACCTCACAGCCAATCAGTTCAAACGGTGCACTGGCAACAGCGGCTAGAAATTGGGTTTGGCTGTCCACCAAAGAGCGCACCAACAAACACCCCGAGAACGCCATGGAGTCATTGTCATCCTGTAGTTGTATCACGCCGAGGTTACAGGAAGTCTCCACCACCCCCTCTAACGTTGGCGACATGCGGTGCACACCATTAGGGGCACACATTAACGCTTGTAGCAGCTGTGCTTGCGCGCTGCTTGTTAGGTGTGCTGCCTTGGCAGCGGGCTCTATTTTCAGCACTAGGTTTGGATCAGTATCGGCAAATTCGCTGGCAATAATCTGCCCTTGTTGATACAGCCAAGCTTCAACCAAAGCTTGATCCGAGGTGGCAATCTGTAAGGTGGCAGTCGCGTCTCGGGCAATGGCATTGCGTAATGTGCCACCTATCAACTCAGAAACACCAAACGCCACGTGTGACTGCAATTGCTGCAGCAGTCGTACTAATAACACATTGGCATTGGCTCGGCCTTTGTGGATATCCAACCCTGAGTGACCGCCTTTTAGCCCCATGATGCTGACACGCAGAGCCGTCTCGAATTCACTATTCAGTTCAGAGGCAAAACGCTGACTAACATTGATGTCGATACCACCCGCACAGCCAATGTACACATCACCGCGATCCTCAGAGTCTAGGTTGAGTAAACGTTTGCCTTGTAAAATACCCTGTTGCAATTGGCTCGCGCCACGCAGACTGGTTTCTTCTTCAATGGTAAACAGCGCTTCTAACGGACCGTGAGCAAGCTCTTGGCTTTCTAATACCGCAAGAATCGCCGCCACACCAATGCCATTATCTGCGCCTAAAGTGGTCCCTTTAGCATGCACCCAACCATCTTGCTCAAACGTCTCAATAGGATCCGTCTCAAAGTTATGAGCAGAGTCAGACTCTTTCTGTGCCACCATATCTAGGTGACCCTGAAGGACCACGGTTTCACGGTCTTCCATACCGGCACTGGCCGCTTTATAGATAATCAGGTTACCAGCCGGATCCACATAAGGCGTCATCCCCAATTGCTGAGCCCAATTGAACAAGTAATCGCGCAGCGCTTGCTCATGAAAAGATGGGCGCGGAATGTCACACAAGACGCGAAACTGTTGCCAAATCGCCATGGGCGTTAGGGACTCTAACCATTGGTTCATACTGTTTACTTCTCCCAAAAAATAAGCCGCTTAATCGAACATTAAGCGGCTTATAGACTGTATGACTTGCTTAGCGCTTTTTCAACGATCCCGCCGAAAAGGTCACAAACTCTTCCGCACTGGTTGGGTGTACCCCCACGGTACTATCAAAATGCGCCTTGGTGGCACCAGCCTTTAGCGCGATTCCCAAACCTTGAATGATTTCACCCGCGTAATCCCCCACCATGTGGGCGCCTAACACCCTATCCGTGGCACGATCCACAATCAGCTTCATAAAGGTACGCTCTTGGGCCCCCGAAAGTGTATGTTTCATGGCACGGAAGTCAGTCTGATAGACATCGATATCCAAGCCGCGCTGATCCGCTTCTTGCTCAGACAACCCCACCGTACCAATCGGCGGCTGAGAGAACACGGCGGTCGGAATGTTATCGTAGTCAAAGTTCGGCTCGACGCCGTCAAACCAGTAACCAATCAGCGCCATGGCTTCTTTAATAGCAACAGGCGTCAATTGCACTCGATCGGTCACATCACCAATGGCGTATACAGACTCAACACTGCTCTGGTAACGGTCATTGACCACAATAGCACCGTTCTTCGTTGTTTCGATGCCAACCTGTTGCAAGTTCAATGCGCCAGTGTTTGGCACACGTCCGGTGGCGTACAGAACTTCGTCAAACATCAACACACGACCATCTTTTAAGGTCACTTGTTTCTGACCATCAACGGATTCGATCTTTTCAACATCGCTGTTTAGTTCAACGTTGACACCGGCACGAGCATATTCGTTGCTGGCAAAGTCACGCACATCCTCATCAAAGCCGCGTAGCAGTTTATCGCCACGATACATAAGCGTCGTTTCGACCCCAAGACCCTGACAGATACCGGCGAACTCCACTGCGATATAACCACCACCGACGACCAGAATGGACTTTGGTAGTTCTTCTAAATAGAACATATCATCCGACACCAGCACCAAATCATTACCTGGAAACTCTGGTACAAATGGTTTGGCACCCACCGCGATCAAAATACGCTCGGCGCTGATCAACTCGTGACCCACTTTGACAGTGTGCGCATCGACCAGCTCACCATAACCTTGATGAATCGTTACGCCAGGGTTCTCTAACAGATTTTTATAGATGCCGTTTAAACGCTCAATCTCTTTGCTTTTGTTGTCTCGCAACGTTGCCCAATCAAAGCTTGGTTTTGCAAATTCCCAACCATAGCCTTTTGCTTGCTCAGCCACGTGACTGTATTCAGACCCATAGACAAACAGTTTTTTCGGCACACAACCAATATTCACACAGGTGCCGCCGAGTGCTTGAAACTCAGCCACGCCTACCTTAAACCCTTTTGAGGCAGCGACACGGCTTGCACGAACACCGCCGGAGCCAGCACCAATCACGAATAAATCATATTGATAGTTCATCACTGTAAAGCCTTTTTCTTTAAATATGCTTTGTCAATTGGGGCCACATCGGATTTTTCAATACAACTTTTTTGAATAACCGTTCTATAAAGTTGAATGTAGATATTGTCAATGCGACATTAATCTGTAACCATTTGTAAAATTTCACAACAGGTCAGGAATAACAATAAACATGAAAGTGGTCTCCTTTAATATCAATGGATTAAGAGCTCGTCCGCATCAGATCGAGGAGCTAGTCAACACCCAACAACCTGATGTCATTGGCCTACAAGAAATCAAAGTTCATGATGATGCCTTTCCCCATGAAATACCTGAATCTGTTGGCTACCACGCCTATTACTTTGGTCAGAAGTCCCATTATGGTGTCGCCATTTTCAGTAAAGCGCCAGCTATTGAAGTGGAATACGGCTTCCCTAACGATGAAGACGATGCTCAACGCCGCATGATCATTGCCACCTTTGCCACGGAAAAAGGCCCATTAAAGGTAATTAATGGCTACTTCCCTCAAGGGGAGAATCGTGACCATGAAACAAAGTTCCCAGCCAAGCGTAAGTTCTACCAGGACTTGATGGCGTACCTAGAAGCTCAGCCAGCGGATGCGCAAATCATCGTGATGGGTGACTTCAACATTTCACCACAAGATTTGGACATTGGCATTGGCCCACAAAATGCGAAACGCTGGCTACGTACCGGCAAATGTAGCTTCTTGCCAGAAGAACGTGAATGGTTTGATCGCCTACTTGGCTGGGGCTTAACGGATACTTACCGCCATCAGCACCCAAATTCACAGGAGCTGTTTAGCTGGTTTGATTATCGCTCAAAGGGCTTTGACGACACACCGAAACGTGGCCTGCGTATTGATGGCATTTTGGCCAGTGCAGCATTGATAGACAGCCTTGAGGAAACAGGCATCGATTACCATATTCGTGGCTTGGAGAAACCGTCTGACCACGCGCCAGTTTGGGCCAAATTCAATCTAAAATAGATGCTTTTTTAACCAAGCAATCTAAACTGAGGGTAGCCTATCGAATAGGTCGTTTTTACGCTAAATACCCCCAGTTTTATCCACAAACGATGTGGATTATTTATTTTCAAAAGAGCATCTGATATAAACTGATATTCATTCTCACTATACTAATAACTAGCAACTCGAACTACACATCATGCCTAAAGAATTAACTATCTCAGAAATGTTAGACCGCGCAAGTGAAGCCTCAGGCTTTCTCAAAGCGTTAAGCAATGAAAATCGCTTAATCATTCTTTGCAACCTACTTCAAGGCGAGTTGTCTGTGGGTTCACTTAACGAGAAAGTGTTGCTTAGCCAATCGGCTCTTTCACAGCATTTAGCTGTGTTGCGCAAAGATGGCCTAGTGGCGACGCGACGCGATTCGCAAACCATTTTTTACTCGATTGCTGACAGTCGCGTCAAAGAACTGATCCAGAAGCTGCACGATCTTTTCTGCGTCTAGCTCGAACGCTCTACTAGACAAAAAAGTTCGCCATCTTATTGGCTACCCATTTTGGTTGCTCAAGCGGTAACATGTGACCGCTTTGAGCAACAACCTTTACCGAGACGTTGCTCAATTGTGCGATTTGCTTGAGTGCGTCACTACTAACAAACTGATCCCCAAGCCCTGCCAAGACTTGCCATGGTCGGCCGCTCTCTTCAATCGCTGCGACGTTATTGCGCCGCTCAAGCGTCGCTTGTAATTGCGCCACAAACACTGCTTCTCCCAAAGCACCGTCCATATCCAAAATAATCTGCAACAGGCGCTCTTGCACAGCATGCTCAGGCAATAGCATCGCCTTTGCTTTCTTCATAGGAATGCCTCGATAGCCTGATTTCAACACCCATTCAAGCGCTTGCTGACGCTGCTGCTTTTCCGTCTCAGGAAGCTCACTGGCACTGTTTGAGAGCACCATCGCGCGCTCAATACGCTCTGGTGCTAGACGAGCAATCTCGCTCACCAGATAGCCACCAAGGGAAAAGCCTAGCAAATTCACTGGGCGGTCGGGCAGTTGTGAGATTATGACCGACACCATCTCTGACAGGTTACTCACCACTGGCAAAGTAACGTGTTTTAAAACAATATGCTTTGGCAAAAAGGGGAACAACTCTTGCCAAAGCAGCTCGGTACACATGGTACCGGGTAAACAATACACTTCGATCATTAAGACTCAGGCTCTCTAAATTGAAAGGGACCTTTGCGCACTCGGACGTAGCTGGCAAAGCGAGGTAACCCAGTCGCCGTTAACCCTTGATAGCGGAAGGTAATATACTCACCCACTTTTGGCGGCTCGGCTCTTTCAGCGTCCGAGAACCCCGTGCCAATTTTAAACTGTCGGCCATTCGCAAGCTCCACCAACAAGGCTCCCAACATACCTTGGTACTTACCTTTACCACTGGCATGGCCTATGACTTTGGCTTCGGCATCTTGATAAGGCTTAAGCTTGAGCAACGCATCACTACGCCCGCCCTTAAGCAAAGCCTCACGATGATGCAGCATTAAGCCTTCACCACCCTGCGCTACCACTTGATCAAGCATGGCATATAGAGCATCGGAATTCGGCAAACGTTGTTGCAACACTGGTTTGAGCGTTGCGCTATCAGTCGCAGCGATCAAATCATGATAGTTGATCGCGCGCTGCTCAAAGGTCTGCTTAAGGTTGGGAGCATCAAACACCATATAGTGGATGGCTTGCCACTGCGCGCTATTTGGCTGCTGGTCTAATACTGTGCGCTGCACATGGTTAAAGCGCCCTCTTCCGGCCCACAGTTCACCATCAAGCCACACCTTTGGCCAACCTGCTGTAAACCAATCTGGTGCGTTAATCGGATGACCTTGACGTGTACTCAGCTGATGACCGTCCCAAATGGCACGAATACCATCCAGCTTTTCACTAACTAAGTAATCGGAAACGTCTTCATCCTCATAGACAGTAGCGAGCTGTACTGTTTGAGCAAAAGCCGTTGACGCGAGCCACAATAGGGCTAGGGAGACGATAATTCGCATAAGACCTCCTTGTCTTTGCTTTGAATTTTCCATCTAAGCGCAACACTTAGACATAAAAAAGCCCAAGCGTTTGGCTTGGGCTTTCGTTGTATAAGTGATTAGTTCGACATTTGAACAATCAGCTTATTCATACGTGAGACAAACGTTGCAGGGTCATCCAGTTGACCACCTTCTGCAAGGGTCGCTTGTTCGTACAATAGCCAAGCCATGTCTGCAAAACGATCTTCATCGGATTCTGCATCCATCTTCTGAACGATTGGGTGATCAGGGTTCACTTCCAATGATGGCTTAGATTCTGGCAATTGTTGACCCGCTTGCTCTAGCAAACGACGCATTTGTAGACCCATATCAAACTCACCTACCACTAGGCATGCTGGCGAGTTCGTTAAACGGTCAGTGCTGTTTACCGACGTCACTTTGTCATCCAGAACAGACTTCATACGATCCAGCAAAGGCTTCATTTGTTCGGCCTTATGCTCTTTCTCTTTCTTCTGCTCTTCAGACTCTTCTACTTCGATGTCTAGCTTGCCCTTAGTGACGTCTTGGAATGACTTACCGTCAAACTCACGCAGTGAAGACATCATCCACTCGTCGATGCGATCGCTTAGTAGCAACACTTCGTAGCCTTTCTTACGTAGCACTTCTAGGTGCGGGCTATTTTTCGCTGTGTTGTGGTTTTCAGCATAGATGTAGTAGATCTTATCTTGACCTTCAGGCATACGCTCAACGTAGTCTTTTAGGGACTCCGTTTGCGCCGCTTTATCCGTGTGCGTGGTACTAAAGCGCAGCAATTCAGCGATTTTGTCTTTGTTACCAAAGTCGTCTGCTGGACCTTCTTTTAGCACGTTACCAAACTCATCCCAGAACTTCTGGTAGGTTTCAGCATCGTTCTTCGCCATTTTCGACAGCATGTCCAAAACACGCTTAGTCAATGCCGAACGCATAGAGTCGACCGCATTGTCATTCTGCAGGATCTCACGTGACACGTTTAGCGATAGATCGTTTGAATCCACTACACCTTTCACGAAACGCATGTATGGCGGTAGGAAAGCTTCAGCATCATCCATAATAAAGACGCGCTGAACGTATAGTTTCAAACCACGCAACATGTCGCGGTTCCAAAGATCCTGTGGCACCTTGGAAGGAATGTAAAGCAGGCTGGTGTATTCCAGCTTACCTTCTACCTTATTATGAGACCACTTCAGTGGCTCTTGGTAATCGTGAGTCACGTGCTTGTAGAACTCTTTGTACTCTTCATCGCTGACTTCGTTGCGAGGACGAGTCCAAAGTGCTTTCGCTGAGTTCACGGCTTCCCAAGTTGGTTCTGCATCACTCACCTCTTTGACATTGCCTTCTTCATCGTACTCAGGCATTGGCACTTTCAGCATTTCTACCGGGATAGAGATGTGATCAGAGTACTTAGACACAAGTGAGCGTAGACGCCAGTTATCAGCGAACTCTTTAGCGTCATCTTTCAGGTGCAACGTGATACGTGTACCGCGTGTTTCTTTATCAATCGCTTCGATGGTGAATTCGCCAGTACCTTCTGACTCCCAACGAACCGCTTCGTCACTGCCAGCACGGCGTGTTTCAACAGTAACCTTGTCAGCCACGATGAAAGCAGAATAGAAGCCGACACCGAATTGACCGATCAACTGGCTGTCTTTCTTCTGATCGCCACTTAGCTGATCTAGGAATTGCGCTGTACCTGACTTAGCAATGGTACCAAGGTGTGAGATCGCTTCGTCACGGCTCATACCAATACCATTGTCATCGATACTAATAGTGCCAGCGTCGGCATTAAAGCCAATGCGTACACGTAGATTTGGATCGTCAGACAATAGATCTGCGTTAGATACCGCCTCGAAACGTAGTTTGTCTACAGCGTCTGATGCGTTTGAGATCAACTCACGTAGAAAGATTTCTTTGTTTGAGTACAAAGAGTGGATCATTAAATGAAGCAGTTGTTTTACTTCAGTCTGAAATCCTAAGGTTTCTTTTTGAGTTTCAGTTGTCATGTTTCCCCATGCTCCTTCGTTACAACACACGCGCAAACGCGCATAACTTGATGATGTTTAACGATATGGAGGCATGGGAAAATAATTCAAGGCAAAAAATTAGCGTTTATGAATAATTGTGAAGCCATCGCCGATTGGCAGCAGGCTAGAATCCACTTCCAAGTCTTGATGCACACGGTCATTCAAGGCTCTAACAATACGTGTGTCTTTGTCATCAAACGCCTCATCCGCGACATTCCCCCACCACAGGGTATTATCAATCACCATACAGCCACCTGGACGCAGCAATTGCTTACCCATGTCATAGTAAGCCAACAAGTTCGCTTTATCGGCATCAACGAAGATGAAGTCAAAAGTACCCGCTTGGTCGACCAGCAGTTCTTCCATTGACGCTTTGGCATCACAACAACGGGTTTCCACTTGATCAGAAAGCCCGGCCATTTCGATGTATTTATTGGCGATATCGAGCCACATTTGCTTTTTATCAAACGCCAGAAGCTTGGCATCTTTGGCCAGTTTTAAGCCCATCGAGATCGTGCTGTAGCCCGTAAAAACTCCGACTTCCAACACTTTCTTCGGGTTTTGCAAGGCGATCAATAGCCCTAAAAACTGCCCCACTTCTGGGGAAAGCGCCATGCGCGCCATATGATACTGCGCGGTCTCGCGACGTAACGCTTCGAGCACCTCTGGCTCATTGACCGAATGTTGGATGAGATATTGATATAAGCGATCATCCACCTGCACGGTTCGGTTAACAGGCGGATTATCATCGGAAACTTGTTTTGGAAAATTAGGAAGCATGGGATTTAATCACCAGTCCTCGACTGAGAGTTTTAAAAGTTTTAGAACGGAATTCACGGCGATACAACACCGCCACCACCATTAGGCTCGCTGCCATACAAAAATAAGGCCCGAGGAACCAAGCAGAGAATGCCATGGCAAAATAGTAGGCACGCAGGCCATAGTTAAATTGGTTAGCCGCCAAACTACACACTTTGGCCATGTGCATGGCGTAAAGCTCGCGCTCACTTTCTTCGATACCTCGTTCGGTCGCAAGCGGTGCACTGCCGACCAACACCGAACAAAAATTGTATTGACGCACTGACCAAGTAAAAGTGAAGAAGGCGTAAACAAAAATCACCACCAGCACAATGATCTTCAACTCCCATTCCGTTTGGGTAGTAGGCGTCAAAAATTCAAAGTCATTGATAATGCTTAAGGCCTGCTCTGAATAGCTCAGAGCCGTGAACAAGCCCGCAATAATCAACAAACTACTGGAAGCAAAAAACAAACTACTGCGCTCTAAGTTGGCCATTACCGAGGCATCGGCAATGCGATTATCGCGACGTAACAGCCGCGACATCCATGCCAAACGAAATTGGTGCAACACGCTCACCAAACAGGTACGGCGCTTAGAATTGTACTGCGCATAAAATGCATAGCCCCACCAGCAACCGAAAAAAGCCAGTAATGTCAGAGAGTTAACCGTATCAAAAATCTGAGAAAGCGGATTGGGTTCCATGATGCGAGCGGCAACCTTAGCAGTGGGATTAAGTAGCTTTGATTATATCTAAATTGAGCCAAATTCCATCCGCTGATTCGGTCTTATTTTTTAAAAGTTTTCATGCAACTCATCACAAAATGAACGATTAATTCAGATTTTGAAATAAATACGGTGAATTCACCAAGCTGAAAATTGACGCTTGTCAAACTTCTAAATTTCAGGCTATTCTGAATTTGTTGCTTAATTACAGGAGCCAAACATGGTTCGTACGTTGCTCATTACATTGCTGATTCCGCTGATTGCTTGCTTTAGCATCAGTGTTAAAGCTGTGGATAGCAACGAAAGCAAGCTAGTTAAACACGGATCACTTGAGTGTGTTTACGAATTACCAAGTGCTGAAGTCGCGCCCGACATTGATCACACAATGTTGCCAAGCGTTCATAATGAACCGATTGAAGCCAATCACAGCAAACTCATCGCCTATGAGGGTTTGCATGCCTCTAAGATCTTTCTGAGTTGGTGTTGTCGGGGACCACCCCAAGCGTAGTTTTTTCCAGTTGTACTTTTAACCTACTGAATTAATTACGATTGAGGTATTTCTCATGAAAACACTTACTTACACTTCAACAAAAGACATCCATGACTTAACTTGGCCAGAAGTAGAGCAAAACATCGGCCTCTACACACCGGCATTGCGTGTGTTTACTGACTTCAAAGATGCTAGCCCACGTTTGATTGAACCCAGTGTTCGTGCCGATGTGCTGGTGGAGATCATGAAGAAAGAACACGTGCGTATGAAAGTCGTGGTGGACTCGCTCAATAATTTCCTTGGCATTATCAGCTTAGAAGACTTATCTGATGAAGCTTTTATCAAGCGCATTGCGGAAGGCTACGTGCGTGATGAGTTACTTGTGATCGACTTAATGCGCCCAAAAGAAGATTTATTGGCCGTGACATACAAGTCCCTTAGCAACAGCGACATTGAGTCACTAGTTCTGAGCCAAAAAAGCAACGCACATCAGCACTTATTGGTCGTTGATGATGAAACCATGAGTATTCGCGGTCTCGTCTCTGCCAACGACATCGTCCGTCAGTTGCAGCTGAACATTGATGTCGCCACATCAACTAGTTTCGCTAAACTAAATGACGTACTGGAGCACGAATACGCAGACAGCAAACGTATTCGAGTCGCGTAAGCGTTAACTCAAACAGCCATATAAGGCACAAAAAAGGTCAGCATTAGCTGACCTTTTTTTGTACCCAGTAGTAATAGAGCTCGCCATCATGCTCTTGCTTGACCAATGGGTGCCCTAAAAAGTTACAGAATTTAGGAATATCACGTTCCGTAGAAGGGTCAGTCGCAATGATTTTCACCACCTCTCCCGGCGCCATCTTACGCACCACACCATGCAGCATCATTACTGGCTCTGGACAGTAAAGCCCTTGCGTATCTAAAACTTGGTTATGATCAGACAATCCTCTACCCTCGTTAACTAAATAAGATCTAAGCGCTGAAGAAATGGCTTTATTTGACCTGACAGCCACTGCATCACTTGCGAATCGGAAAGATTATAACGTTTCAGCACATTAAAATCGTGGTCGGCCCCGTCTAACCATTGAATTTCAACATTATTAGGCAAGCTCTGTTGTTGCACCCATTCTTTCGAACCTAACGCATCTCGTGTGCCCTGCAAAATCAAGAAAGGCACTTCGCTGCTGTGCTCAAGATGCTCTAAGCGATGCTTGTCCATTTTTTTGGCCGGATAAAAGGGAAAACCTAAGGCAACGCAAGCCTGCACATTATGGCTTTGACAAAGCTCGGCAATAATACGCGACCCCATCGATTTCCCTAGTAAGACAATCGGCGTTTGTGGATCAATTCGAGCCCCCACTTCCGCCACCAGCTTTGCCAATTTTGGCGGTGGGCGTTTTTTACCAGTACGTTCAATTTCCTGCATATAATCAAGGGTAATTGGCTCAATTTCGCCCCCCAAATCGGCCTCTAAACGAGACTTAATTTGAGTCAAAAAGACGCTCTGATGCCCAGCACCTGAGCCGTGTAATAGATAAAGTTTCATCATATCGATTGAAAACGTTGCTCTGTGACAAGGAATACCCACAAAGCAGCCAATGCTCCTGTTCTTTAAATTGTGAAAAGACTTAGAATCAATTTCGCTAGTTTACCGCTGTTGGAATTAGAAGGAAGGTCCGACTGCTCCGTTCGTCAGATACGAAGTATCGAACCCCCACCTTTGCAATGAAAACGGCATTATCTTTAACAAGGTCTATCACTCAACGTGGTTTGTGGAAGAAACTATGAGCACAGCTTTTGATCACCCAACATACAACTATCGAGTGGTGCGCGCATTCACCATTATGACGGTGGTATGGGGCGTAGTAGGCATGGCTATCGGCGTATTAATTGCGTCTCAATTGGTATGGCCAGACCTACTTGCTAACATACCTTACCTACATTTTGGACGTTTACGCCCACTTCACACTAACGCAGTCATCTTCGGTTTTGGTGGTTCTGCCCTGTTTGCAACGTCGTACTATGTTGTACAACGTACCACTCAGGCAAGACTATTCTCTGACGTCCTGTCAGGCTTTACCTTCTGGGGTTGGCAAATCATCATTGTGGCAGCCGCTATTACCTTACCACTTGGCTACACTCAGACTAAAGAGTACGCCGAGCTGGAATGGCCAATTGACATTCTGATCACATTGGTTTGGGTGGCATACGCTATTAACTTCTTCGGCACCGTCGCGAAACGTAAGATGAAACACATCTACGTAGCGAACTGGTTCTACGGAGCATTCATCATCACCGTTGCAGTACTTCACATCGGCAACAGTGCAGTGGTGCCTGTTAGCACCTTTAAATCGTACTCGGTTTACTCAGGTGCGGCCGATGCCATGGTGCAATGGTGGTACGGGCACAACGCTGTAGGTTTCTTCCTAACAGCAGGCTTCCTAGGCATGATGTACTACTTCGTTCCGAAACAAGCTGGCCGTCCGGTTTTCTCATACCGCCTATCAATCGTCCACTTCTGGGCATTGATTTCCCTATACATTTGGGCGGGTCCACACCACCTTCACTACACAGCACTACCAAACTGGACACAAAGTCTCGGTATGGTGATGTCGTTGATCCTTCTAGCACCATCTTGGGGTGGTATGATCAACGGTGTAATGACGTTATCTGGTGCATGGCACAAACTTCGTCATGACCCAATTCTACGTTTCCTAGTGGTGTCATTGTCGTTCTACGGTATGTCTACCTTCGAAGGCCCAATGATGTCGATTAAGACAGTCAACGCTCTGTCTCACTACACTGACTGGACCGTAGGCCACGTACACGCTGGTGCGCTTGGCTGGGTAGCGATGGTAAGTATCGGTGCGGTATATCACCTACTACCAGCCGTACTTGGCTTTAAACCTGGTGCAATGTACTCAACTCGCTTGATCAACGTGCACTTCTGGCTAGCGACTATCGGTACTGTATTGTACATCGCTTCTATGTGGGTAAACGGCATCATGCAAGGCCTAATGTGGCGTGCATTTAATGACGATGGCTCTTTGACTTACACATTCGTTGAGTCAGTAGACGCAAGTTACCCAGGCTGGTTCGTTCGTGTTCTAGGTGGTGCAATCTTCCTACTTGGTATGCTGCTAATGTCTTACAACTCGTACATGACTGTACGTTCAGCAAAAGGCAAAGAAGCAGAATCATTCCAAGCCGACACTCAAGTAGCATAGGGGTTTAAAACATGCGCCATGAAGTAATTGAAAAAAATATGGGGCTCATGATCATCCTTATCGTCGTAGCGATCAGCTTCGGCGCTTTGGTTGAGATTATCCCTCTATTCTTTATGAAACAAACCACTCAGCCAGTGGAGAACTTAAAGCCTCTAACGGCCCTTGAGCTGGAAGGTCGTGACATTTACCAACGTGAAGGCTGTCTGAGCTGTCACACACAAATGATCCGTCCTTTCCGTGCCGAGACTGAGCGTTACGGCCCATACAGCGTTGCTGGTGAGTCGGTCTACGATCACCCATTCCTATGGGGCTCTAAGCGAACGGGTCCTGACCTAGCTCGTGTTGGTCAGCGTTACAGTGACGAATGGCATCGTGCCCACTTATACAACCCACGCGATGTAGTGCCAGAGTCAAACATGCCAGGCTTCCCTTGGTTGTTTGAGAACAAAATTGATGGCAATGACACTGCCAACAAGATGTCTGCACTACGCATGGTAGGCGTACCTTACACTGATGAGCAAATCGCATCAGCGAAAACTGAGGTACGTGGCAAACGTGAAATCGATGCTCTCGTTGCTTACCTGCAACAACTGGGCACAGTGATCGAACGATAGGGTCATAACATGGACATTAATACGCTAAGAACACTTGCAACGCCCATCGCATTCATTGCCTTTGTCGGGATCATTATTTGGACATTCAGTAAGGGCCGTAAAGGCGGTTTCGATGAAGCGGCTAACCTGCCTTTTGCAGATGACGATGATGAAGTAAGTGTCGAGCAGCGCAAGTCATCCGTGGAGAAGAAGACACATGAATGAATTAAGTTCTTTTTGGAGCGGCTGGATCATTGTGATCTCGTTAGGCTCTATTTTGGGAAGCTTCTTGCTGTTATCCATTGTTCGTAAAGGACAACGCTTTAACTCTGAAACGACTCAAACAGTAGGCCATGAGTTTGATGGCATTGAAGAGTACGACAACCCTCTACCACGTTGGTGGTACTGGATGTTTGTTCTGACGGTAGTTTTCGCACTAGGTTACCTAGCCCTGTACCCAGGTCTTGGTAACTTCAAAGGCTTACTAGGTTGGTCACAAGAGACCGCTTACGAGCGTGAAGTGGCGAAAGCAGAAGCAGAGTTTGGCCCTATGTTTGCTCAGTTCTCTCAAACTCCGATTGAAGAACTGGCGCAAAACGACCAAGCGATGCGTATCGGTCAGCGCTTATTCGCCAACAACTGTGCTCAATGTCACGGCTCTGCAGCAACCGGCAGCTACGGCTTCCCTAACCTGACAGACAATGACTGGCTATACGGTGGTGATGCGGCCGCTATTTCTCAAACCATCCTGAAAGGTCGTGTTGCAGCCATGCCTGCATGGGGCCCAATGCTAGGTGAAGAAGGCGTGCACAACGTATCTCAATACGTTCTTAGCCTATCTGGCAGCGCTACAGATGCTCAAGCAGCTGAGCAAGGTCAGGCGCTATACAACACTAACTGTCTAGCGTGTCACGGCGCAGAAGGTAAAGGCAACCACCTATTTGGTGCCCCTAACCTAACTGACAATATTTGGCTATACGGCGGCAGCGCACAACAAGTGATGCAAACCGTTCGTAACGGCCGTAATGGTCAGATGCCAGCTTGGGAAGGCATTCTAGGTAAAGACAAAGCGCACGTTGTTGCTGGCTACGTCTACAGCCTATCAAATCAGTAAATCTCTGATGTGTATCAAAAGGGTGTGACCGAAAGGCACACCCTTTTTTTATTAAAAACTGTAATATTAGTTAGTACTTAAACAAGCCTGTTGAACGTTAAGGAAAGCAGCATGAGTGAGAAGATACCTGTTCAAAACGTCGAGCCAGAAGTCGTCGAATTCGACCTATACGAAAAGCGCAAAAAGATTTACACACGTGCTATTTCAGGTTTTTTCCAGAAAATCCGAACCCGCGCTCTGTGGATTCTGATGCTAGGTTACTTCTTAACACCATGGATCAACTGGCACGATCGTCAAGGCGTACTATTTGATTTGCCGGCGCGCCAATTCCATATCTTTGGCATCACCTTTTTCCCGCAAGATTTCTTCCTACTGGCTTGGATTCTGATCATCTGTGCCTTTGGCTTATTCTTTGTCACCACCCTCTTTGGTCGTGTTTGGTGTGGCTATACTTGCCCACAAACCGTATGGACCATGGTATTCATGTGGATTGAGGAAAAAACCGAAGGCTCGCGTAATGCCCGCATGAAGCTTGATAAAGCGCCCATGTCACGCAGCAAATTTATCAAAAAATTTAACAAGCACAGCCTCTGGGTGCTGTTTGGTTGGCTGACTGGCTTAACCTTTGTTGGCTATTTCACCCCTGTACGCGAACTCATCATCGACTTATTTACTTTCCAAGCTCACCCATGGGCCTACTTCTGGGTCGCCTTCTTCACGGGTGCCACTTACCTATTCGCGGGCTGGATGCGTGAGCAGGTGTGTACTTATATGTGTCCGTACGCCCGTTTCCAAGCAGTGATGTTTGACCCTGATACCATGGTGATTTCATACGACTACAACCGCGGTGAAACTCGCGGCCCTCGTAAACGTAGCGCCGATCCTAAAGAACAAGGGTTAGGCGATTGTATTGACTGTAACTTGTGTGTCCATGTCTGCCCAGCTGGCATCGACATTCGTGATGGCCTGCAATACCAATGTATTGGTTGTGCTTTGTGTGTTGATGCGTGTGACTCGATCATGGACAAAATGGGCTACGATCGCGGCCTTGTGAGCTACACCACAGAACGTCGCTTAGAGGGCGAAAGTTCACATATTATGCGCCCGAAAGCGATTGGCTATGCTATGTGTATGTTGGTGGTCGTAACCGCATTCTTTTACTTTGCCAGTGATCGTGAAGCACTTGGCTTAGACATTATTCGCGACCGTAACCGCCTCTACAACAGCACCCCAAGTGGCTTGATCGAAAACATCTACACCGTCAAAGTCATCAACATGGATCAGGCAGCGCACCAGTTTGAGATCTCAGTCAGTGGCTTGGATAACATGCAAATGATTGGCCGCAAAAAGGTTCAAGTAAACGCTGGTGAGGTGCGCTCAGTACCTTTCTCTATCCAAGTTCCGCCGACGGCATTAGAGCAACAGCGAAACACTATTTTCTTTAAAGTGGAGTCACTTGATCCAAATTATCCACTAGAAAAAGTCACAGAAAGTCGATTTATTGGTCCTGTATCAAAATAATGAACTATAAGCGGTGATAATATCACCGCTTATTCGCCTTTTTTATGGAGTACCTTTATGTCGACAATCGTAAGCCTGCCTTGGTACAAGCAATTTTGGCCGTGGTTTATTATCAGTGTGCCACTTTCATCGGTTCTAGTAGCGATCGTGCAGGTCTATGCCGCACTGCATTCTTCCAGTGACCTTGTGAAGGATGACTATTACAAAGAAGGCCTCGCCATCAACCAAGTCATCACGCAACGTGAAGCGGCTAAGACCCTGGGCATTGAAGCCAACCTGCGTCTCGATAACCTGACCGGTGAACTATTCCTGACGACCAAAAATGCGACAGCACCAGAGCTGACTGCACTGTTTGCCCATGCTGCGGTATCGAGCAAAGATTTCAGCGTCAATTTCGTACAAACTCAAGCCAATGAGTACCGCGCGCAATTGGAAAAGCCGCTGAGTGGTATCTGGAACGTATACCTTGAATCAGAAAATGGCTGGCAATTAAATGGCCGTATCAACAGCGATATTCATGACCGTTTAAACTTCAATCTATGAGTAACCTTTGCTACCACTGCGGGGATCCTATTCCTGCGGGCCTAGACATCGCTAGTGAGTTGCAAAATCAGCGCCGCGAGTTCTGCTGTTTTGGCTGCCAAGCCATTGCTGAACACATCTGCGGCGCAGACCTTTCTTTGTACTACGAACGTCGCGACAACAGCAAAGGCGCCCGTATCAATGAAGACAACAGCCCCGTTTTTGCCCTGTTATCGGATAAAGCCCTGTACGATCAATACGTGCATCAAGGGGAAGATGGCCATGTTATCCAAGTATCACTCACTGGCATCACCTGCTCCGCTTGCGCTTGGCTGATTGAAAAGCATTTGAGCCAACAGCAGGGTGTCTTGTCCGTTCATGTCAATCTAAGCAGCGCCATCGCCACCATTACTTGGAACCCCGCCGAAACCAATGTGCAAGAGCTTGCCAAGCAGCTGCTGTATATCGGCTATGTGGCACAGCCCTATTTACCAGGCGAGCAAGATACCCTACAACGCCAAGAGAAAAAGCGCGCCATTATCCGTTTAGGCATTGCCGGCGTGGGCATGATGCAAGTCATGATGAGCGCCATCGCCATGTACGCGGGTGACCTACAGGGCATGGACGATATCTATCGTCAATTACTGCGTTGGATTAGCTTTATCTTTGCCACACCGGTGGTCATCTATGCCGGGCTGCCTTTTTACCGCGGCGCTCTGCGGGATCTTAAAAACCGCCATTTCACCATGGATCTACCGGTCTCCATTGGTGTTCTATTGGCCTACGCATCCAGCGTACTCGCCTTGTATATGGAATCGGGTCATGTCTACTTTGATTCCGTGACCATGTTTATCTTCTTCCTCTTGCTAGGGCGCTTCTTAGAAGCCGTGGCCCGCTCTTATCATGTGGCCGATCGTCATCAGGCACCGCTCACCGCCGTTAAAGTTGTAAAAGATCAGACTGAGAGCACTATTCCTTTGCAGCAACTTCAAACTGGCGATGTCGCCATCATTGAGCCGGGGCAGACTTTTCCGGTGGATGGCATCCTACTGAGCGACTTCACCAGTGTGGATGAGTCCAGCTTAACCGGTGAATACACGCCGGTGACGAAGCAGCAAGGTGCAAACATTCACGCCCAAACCGTGAACGTCGACCAACAAGTGCAACTGCAAGTGACCGAGGTCGGTCAGAACACCAAAGCCGCAGCCATTTCCCGCATCACAGAGCGCGCCCTTGGTGAAAAGCCACGTGTAGCAATCATTGCAGATAAAGTGGCCCACTATTTCGTCATCGCGATACTGATTACGGCATCGTTAACGTACGGTTTTTGGAGCTGGATGGGGGAACCTGAAGCTTACTGGATTATGGTCAGCGTATTGGTGGTGACCTGCCCTTGCGCTCTTTCATTAGCAACGCCCGTCGCACTCACCACGGTCACCAACGCTCTTAAAGGAGCAGGCTTCCTGATTACACGGGGGCATGTGATTGAAGCGCTCGCGAAAACCCAACATATCGTATTCGATAAAACTGGCACACTCACCTACGGCAGTTTTTCGATCACCCAAATTGAGCTGCTCGAAAACGCCCTGTCCTCGGAGCAAGCCCTAACGCTTATCAGCGGCTTGGAGCAGCATTCCAAGCACCCGATCGCCAAGACGTTTCAACAATTTGCACCAGCCTCGGTCAGCCACCTTCAAAACCTTGCCAGCCAAGGGGTAACTGGCATTATCCATGGCGACACTTATTACTTTGGCAATCAAACCCTAATGGAATCACTCGGCCTACGCGTGCCAGCCAGCACAGTGTCAGGTAAAGCCCAACTAGAGTTATATTTAGCCACGGCATCGCAATTACTGGCCAAGGTTACACTGTGCGATATCTTGCGCCCCGAAGCGCGTACCGTGATCGAATCCCTGCGTCAGCAAGGCATCCGCGTGAGTCTATTAACCGGTGATACACTGGAATCCGCCCACAGCATTCTCGAACCTGAATGGTTTGATGACTTTAAAACCAGCTGTCTTCCAGATCAAAAGTGGCAGTGGCTGCAAGCCCAGGATAGCAAGGACATCCTGATGGTGGGCGATGGTTTGAACGACGTTCCTGCCCTTGCTGGTGCCACCACCTCCCTAGCGATGGGGGCCAGTTCTGATTTGGCAAAACTGCATTCTGATGCGATCTTATTAAGTGAGCACCTAAGCACCATACCAACCGCCCTAAAAGCGGCCAAACGCTGTCGACAAATCATTCAGCAGAATCTAATCTGGGCAGCTGGCTACAATGCGACGCTATTGCCGCTGGCCATTGCTGGATGGATTCCACCTTGGGTGGCCGCCATCGGGATGGCGCTGAGCTCTTTGATCGTGGTGGTCAATGCCACCAGACTTAACAAACTGTAGGAACATACATGGAAAGCCTATTTTTACTCATCCCGATTGCCGCTATTTTTGTGGTGATCGCTGTAATCATTTTTATTTGGGCGGTGAAAGGCGATCAATTTGATGACCTAAACCGCGAAGGCGAACGCATTTTATTTGAAGACGACGATACGGATAAAAAAGCGTGATCTCGATTTTTGTCAGTGGTGCATTGATTGGTTTAGCCGGTGCCGGCCATTGCCTTGGCATGTGCGGAGGATTGGCTGCCATGTTGTCCGTTGGCGAGCGCGCTAGTTCGGTAAACATTGTTGCCTATAACTTGGGGCGCGTCCTATCCTACGCCTTGTTCACTTTACTACTGGCCGCGACCCTGCAATTTGGTCTATCACACTACTACAACGACTTAATGGTGCCATTACGCACTTTTGCAGGTGTGCTATTGGTGTTAATGGGCTTGTACCTATGCGGTATTTCCCGACTCATTTTAAAGGTCGAGTCCCTCGGTCGTTATGCTTGGCGTTTGCTGCAACCCCTTGCCAAATCTTTCCTTCCGATCCAAACCCCAGCACAAGCGCTCGCTGCGGGCCTAGTATGGGGCTGGCTGCCTTGTGGCCTAGTCTATTCCACCGTGCTTTGGGCCACATCTTTAGGGTCGATTTCACTGTCCATGACGGCTATTTTCGGCTTTGCCATCGGCACCTTGCCCGCCATGTTATTAGCAGGACTGTTTGCACAACAAATTAAAGCCCTATGGCAGCAACTTTATTTAAAATGGATCTTTGGCAGTTTGATTAGTCTGTATGGGCTTTACAGTATTCCCTATTTTAAAAACCTGCTTTCTGGAGTTGTTTAACGCGAATATTTGATCTACATCAGCGAGTCAATTAAGGATGCGAGTAAACTTCCATTAGCAATTTTAATAGGAAACTCCGTTATGCTTTGGGACTCCAAACTTATCCAGAAATACAACCTTGCTGGGCCTCGCTATACGTCTTACCCAACTGCTCCGCAGTTCACTACCGAGATCAGCAAGATGGAATTGATCGGTAAGATGTTAGAGCCCTCGCGTTCACCACTCAGTCTATATTTCCACGTCCCATTCTGCGCACACCTTTGCTACTACTGTGCCTGCAATAAGATTGTCACCAAGCAGTATGATAAAGGCGCGGAATATGTCGAGCTATTGGGTGAAGAGATGCGCTTGCGTGCCTTAATGATCGACCAGTCTCGTCCAGTGACTCAGCTGCACTTTGGCGGTGGTACACCAACGTTCCTGAGTGAAGAGAATCTCACCACTCTGTTTGACAATATCCAAGAGCACTTCAATCTGATTAACGATGGCTCGCAAGACTACAGCATTGAAATCGATCCACGTGAAGTCAACCGAAGCAAGTTGGAACTGTTAAAAACCTTGGGCTTCAACCGTGTCAGCCTAGGCATCCAAGACTTCAATGACGATGTGCAAAAAGCCATCCACCGTGTGCAGCCATTAGAGTTGGTCACAGAGGTGATGAACGACGTACGTGAGCTGGGTTACCGCTCAGTTAACTTTGACCTGATTTACGGCTTACCCAAGCAAACGGTCGAAGGCTTTAGCGAAACCTTAGCAAAGGTTATTGCCCTGTCGCCTGATCGTATTTCGGTATTCAACTACGCCCATTTACCGCAGCGTTTTGCGCCTCAGCGCCGTATTTTGGAAGAAGACTTACCTTCTCCAGATCAGAAGCTAGCGTTGTTGAAGTTAAGCATTGATACACTGACTGAGGCGGGTTACGTCTACATTGGCATGGACCACTTTGCCAAGCCTGATGACTCATTAACAAAAGCACAACAAGAAGGCCACCTGCAACGTAATTTCCAAGGTTACACTACCCATGCAGAAACAGACTTGTTAGCTTTTGGTGTGTCAGCGATCAGCCAAGTAGGTAATGCTTATTTCCAGAACCACACGGACCTATCGCTGTATCAAAACAGTATCGAAAATGGCCAGCTAGCCATTATGAAAGGCTATATCAGTAGTGATGATGACCGCATTCGCCATGCCGTTATTATGCAACTGCTGTGTCACAACGAACTTAATAGCCGCGACATCGAAGCGTCCTTTGGCATTAATTTCAAAGAATATTTTCAGTCTGAGTTGAATTATTTGCACAATTTGCAGGAAGATGGTGTTATAACGGTATATTATCAAGACAGTGATGTTCTAATAAAAATTACCGAAGTAGGACGATTACTCGTGCGCTGTGTTTGCATGGCGTTTGATAAATACCTAACTTCCAATTCAACTTTTTCAAAAGTTATATAAATTACCCGATCGAGCTCAGGGAGAGTTACCATGGCAATTTCTAATTCAAACAACCGCTTCAGCAGCAAGTTGACATCTCAGTGTCAAAACTGCAGCTTGAGCGCTCTCTGTTTGCCAATTGCGTTGGCGGACGAAGACGTTAACCGTTTAGACCAAATCATTGAACGTAAACGCCCATTGAAAAAAGGCGAAATCTTGTTCCATCAAGGTGAAGAATTTGATTCTGTGTTTGCGGTTCGAACGGGTACCCTTAAGACTTACAACATCACCAACTCTGGCGAAGAACAAATCACAGGCTTTTACTGCCCAAGTGAATTGGTTGGCCTAAGTGGCATCGATGAGAACCACTACCCAGTGTCTGCCAAAGCCCTAGAAACCACCACGGTTTGTGAAATTCCATTCGCCCATTTAGAGCAATTGTCTTCACAGATTCCATCACTGAAGCACCAGCTGTTCCGTTTGATGAGCCGTAAGATCTGTGACGACCAACAAATGATGGTATTACTCGGCAAGAAAAACGCTGACGAAAAAGTAGCCTCTTTCCTGCTGAACCTATCGCACCGTTTCAAAAAACGTGGTTACTCTGCGACGGCATTCCGTCTATCCATGTCGCGCGGTGAAATTGGTAACTACCTAGGTCTAGCCGTGGAAACTGTTAGCCGCGTTATGACCCGCTTCCAGAAGAATGGCTTGATTGATGTGGACGGCAAAGAGATCTCCATTATTAATCTTCCAGAAATGGAGAAACTGGTCGGTTCCGCAGGGGAATGTGCTACCATCGAGCATGTTTAATTAAGCAGTTATTAAGGTTTACCTATGCTATTTGATGACTTTTACTTTAAGTCTTTAATTCGTACCGTTGAAGATTGGCCAAAGCCAGGTATCAGCTTCCGTGACATCACTCCAATCTTTAGCGACCCAAAAGGCCTGCGCATGGTCGTGGACGCCTATGTTCACCGCTACATTGACAGCGACATCACGCACATTGCCTGCATTGACGCACGTGGTTTTTTGATCGCCTCTGTACTGGCCTACGAATTACACAAGCCTTTAGTATTGGTCCGCAAGAAAGGTAAATTACCAGGCAAAACCATCTCTCAGTCATATGACTTAGAATACGGTAGTGCCGAACTTGAAATTCAAGAAGGCGCCGTGCACGAAGGTGCGCAAGTGCTTCTATTTGATGATTTGATTGCAACTGGCGGCACATTAGTCGCAGCGATGACCTTGCTACAACAACAAGGTGCAGAGATCCAAGAAGTAGCTTCAATCATCGATCTTCCTGATCTGGGTGGTAGTGCTAAAATTCAGGAAATGGATATTCCTGTGTTTTCATTGTGTGCCTTTGAAGGCGAGTAATCCGCCCCTTCTTCTGCACAATAAAAAAGGTGGCCATGGCCACCTTTTTTATTGCTTGTCTATTTTAACAACGTCTTAGAACGTCGTTGAAATACCAATGCCAATGCTCTTGTTCATATCTGGATCGTCAGAGTAACGCTCTAGATCGACATGCGTCATGCCGTAGCGCAAGAATACGCGAGCGTTACGCAAAGTGCGGTATTCGCCACGAATTTCTGCCTGATAGACACTGTCGATGTTTTGGAATGCCAAAACTTTAGGTGCGTAGTACAAAGAGCCTAGCACGCTAAAGCGGTTCGCTTGTGGGAAGGTGTAACGGTAAAAACCACCCAATGCCACCGCCATACCTGCGTTGTCGACATCGTATTCTGTGTCGATTGCCAATAGACGCGCACCTAGACCGATTTGAACTGGGTAATCTTTCGCAGTGTCGATGTCTTCAATGTGGGCACCGATGTAGCCGTACTTGCCATCATCTGAATGGTACATACCACCAAGGTCTAAAAAGTACTTACCTTGGTCAAGACTCAGATCCACTTTCACTGCATCATTGTTTAGGCTGCCTTCGATTGTGTCCACTGCGTTAGCTGAGAATGACACGGCCGCCCCAAGAACGACTGGTAAAATTTTCTTCATCGACATACTGCTTCCTTTAATGTTAAAGCTCGATAATATTTAAGCGTTTAAATGCGTCTTCCGATTGCTTCAAGCCTTTGAAGTCGAACAGTTCCGTATCCGCCAAATGAGACGGTACCACATTTTGAACCGCTGAGAACATGGTATCCACTCGGCCTGGGTATTGTTTGTCCCAGCTTTGAAGCATTTCTTTCACAACTTGACGCTGTAGATTTTCCTGAGAGCCACACAGATTGCAAGGGATGATTGGGAAAGCCTTTAGTAAAGAATATTCCTCAATATCCGCTTCTTTACAGTACGCCAATGGACGAATCACCACATGCTTACCGTCGTCGCTTAGCAGCTTAGGTGGCATGGATTTCAGCTTGCCGCCGAAGAACATGTTCAAGAACAAGGTTTCTAGAATGTCATCACGATGGTGGCCCAGAGCGATCTTGGTGGCACCGATTTCCTCTGCGAAACCGTATAGCGAACCACGACGCAAACGTGAACACAGACCACAAGTTGTTTTACCTTCTGGCACGACTTCTTTAACGATGCTGTAGGTATCTTTTTCAAGAATGTGGTAGTTAACGCCGACCTGAGACAGGTACTCAGGCAAGATGTGCTCAGGGAAACCCGGTTGTTTTTGGTCCAGGTTCACCGCGATGATTTCAAAGCTGATAGGCGCACTGCGCTGCAGGTTCATTAGAATGTCCAGCATGGTGTAAGAGTCCTTACCACCCGATAGACATACCATTACCTTGTCGCCCTCTTCAATCATGTTGAAGTCAGCAATCGCTTGGCCCGTTAGACGGCGTAGGCGTTTTTGAAGCTTGTTCAGCTCAAGTTTTTCTTTACGATCGATCTCAGAAGTCATTCTTTATTACCATAAAACAGATGCGCGCTATCTTACTACAACCACTTTCGCGAAGCACCCTATGCACAAGGCTGTAAAGAGTAATTAAAGGAATTTACTTCTTTTTCAAAAAGGTCAGCGGCGCACGGCAGCTACGACAGATATATTGCGTACCACGCTCGGCACGTCCATGGCGATGGGCAGTAAATTCGTGGGTTTGGCATTGGCATTGATAGAGAAAGGCATTGCGTGCCTTGGGGACTTCAAAATCGTGGGTACGATGAGCTTCGACGTTAAACAAATGCTCCATCACCGCGATCCATTCTTTGCCATGGGGGCGCACTTTGCTGCCAAACACTTGATGCACCACGATATGCGCTACCTCATGGGGCACCACATTTTCAATAAATTTGTGCGGGTCTTGTTGCAGCATAAAGGTATTAAAGCGCATTTCATTACGCTGTAAATACGCCGTTCCCGCGGTACGCCCGCGTTGCTTAAAGTTATAGCTCGGCGCTTTTAACTTGAGTTTAAAATAACGCTCAGCATTGCCCATGCACTCTTGGATCTTGGCATCAATCTGCGGCACATACTGACTCATGGCGAACTTAGTCATAGGACTCCTTGGCTAAGTTAGGGGATGCAAATAAAGACTCTGCGTTAAGGCTGGTTAACAGCTCTTTGCTCAACCCCGTAATACGACTGAGAGACGCTAAAGAACTCGGCTTGGCCTCAAACACTTTATGCAATTGCACATCGGATAAATGATCGGACACCCGATTGCTGACGCTCCAATGCAACAGTTGATGCCACCCGCCTTGACTGTATTGGCTCATGTCCGCGTCTTTAAGCGCTGGGTAAAACCAATCTGAGGTAATGATTAACTGCTCCTCAGCACGCAACACGCGGCGGCTTTTCTCGGCCAAGGCGACGGCAAAGGGCACCACACTTTGCTGCAGCAAGTAACCTTTCGCCAACAACAGGCGTATCACCGCTTTCCACTGGGTTTCATCTAAGGCTTTACCTTGGCCAAACAAAGGGTGCTGCTCTAGGGCAAAATTAGTCACGCTTTTAATACGTTTACCCAGCAAACAATTTATCAACGCCGAAAACGGCACCCCACCCTTGGTGTGGTACACCAAACTGAGAAGTTTTTGCGCGGCCACCGTGACATTGTGTTGCTTTGATTGTTGCAAACAGCGATCGCAATTGCCGCAATCCTGCTCAGCCGTTTCAGAAAAGGCAGACAATAACGCCCGACGTCGACATACAGCATGCTCCAAGCAATCCATTAAGCGCCAAAATTCATCTTCTAATTGCTCTTGGCGCACAAACTGCCAAGTTTGCAGAATGTCCTGCAACCCATAAAACAATAACGCTTGGGCAGGTCGGCCATCACGACCAGCACGACCGATTTCCTGTGCGTAGTTCTCCAATGACAGGGGTAAATCCATATGCACCACAAAACGCACATGCTCTAAGTCCACCCCCATGCCATAGGCCGTCGTGGCCACCATGACTTGCACGGCGCCCTTGGCGAAGTTGCTATGGGCTTGATCGCGTTCGGCAGCCGATAAACTGGCGTGATAGCAGCTTGCTGTGATGCCCTGCTCATTAAGCCAGTGCGCCAATTCCTCGGTTTTATTACGAGCGCGACAATAGATGATGCCAGGCTGAGCCATGCCGTCTTTCATCAAAAAAGAGAGTAACTGTTGTTTGGCACGGCGCTTTTGCGAGATTTGCAGACGAATATTGGGCCGATTAACGCTTTCACGCACCACCTCAGGCGCATGTAATTGCAGCGCTTCGCTGACTTGCATTTGATTCTCTGGCAATAGCGTACCGGTTAAGGCAATCACTGGTGCAGCTGGGAAAATCTCTTTCAAGCAGCCCAACTGAGCGTATTCTGGGCGAAATTGACTGCCCCAACGAAGCACACAGTGGGCTTCGTCGATGGCTATACAGGACACATCAATGTCTTCTAACAGTCCGATCACACTGCTTTGCAGCAGCTTCTCCGGCGACATATAGAGAATTTCCACATCCCCATGACGCAAGCGCCAATAGAGGTCGTTTTGCTCGGCGCCATTTTGCGTTGAGTTAAGGAACTCCGCCTTAATACCCAACTGCTGTAGCTGTTGTACTTGTTGCTGCATGATCGCAATCAGCGGGCTCACCACTAGCCCAACCCCTTGGCGCGCCAAGGAGGCCACTTGGTAAATCGCGGACTTACCAGCACCGGTCGGCAGCAGAGCCAGAACATCATTGCCCTGTAATAAGGATTCAACACAAATTTGCTGTGATCCTATATAGTCTTGATAACCTAAACGTTGTAATGCGCGATAAGCATTATCAAGGGCAACGGAATCGATTTTGATCGGCTTGCTCATGGTTTTTTAGTACTGATGTGTTTAAACTGTGTCGCGATTGAATAATAGGAAAACCTAAATGCAACACCAACCTCTTGATGACCTAGAACTTGAAGAACTAGAAAACTTTTTGGACTCTGATGCTGTTCACGAAGATTGCCAGAATTTTGTCATGGCGCACGGTTTTTTAACAGCCCTAGCGATCAGCCCAGAAGCACCAGCACCGTCGCAGTGGTTGCCTGTCGTATTCGAAGAAACACCGGAGTTTACCTCTGAAAAGGAACAAAAGCACATTGAGAATCTGCTGATTCGTCTTTTTGCTGACCTTCAGAAAGAGCTAGAATCCGAAGATGACTTCCTTGTGCCTTGCGATATCGAAGTCAGCCATAACCCAGATGAGCTAAGCGAGCTGGAAGAATGGGCATCAGGCTTTATGGAAGGCGTGTTCTTTACTGAGCGCTTCTGGTTCGAATCTGAAAAGGAAGAAGAAGTAGCTGAGTGCCTACTACCATTCATGGTGGCATCGGGCCTATTTGAAGACGAAGAAGTTCAGCAAATCCGTGAAAGCGAGAAACTGACTCAGTCTTGCATCGATCAGATCCCGCAGTTGATCACTGACCTATTCCTAGTACTGCGTACTGAACCAGAGAAAAAGGCCTTCAAACCTAAGCCACATAACAAGGGCAAAGGCAACAATAAAGGCAAAGGCGGAAAAGGTGGCAACAAAGGCGCCAAAAAACGCTAATTCGCTGACCCAGCGCAGCCGATAAAAAAGAAGCCGCATTCACTCGAATGCGGCTTTAATGCTTTCCTAATAAGGAAAAAGGGAAACCGAAATTTGCAGGCGGTGACGCACTAGTGCTTGCCACCTGACGACTCAAGGACTTGGATCTGCTCATCGCTAAGAAGCTCATAGAACTTGTGTCTAATTTCAGCTTGTTGGACATCTAGTTGCACCATGAGTTCACTACGCTGCTCAGCCAGCTCTTCGATCTGATCCACGTAATCATCGTCCTTTGGATCCAGACTAATCATTGGGCCACGTAGCTTTTGCATCGCTTGCGCCACGTTATGACGTTCCTGACGGGCCTCAGCAAACAACTTGCTCGCTTCTTCCTTGGTCTCCACGTCCATCTGCAACGTCAGCGCCATGCGATCCAAGGCAGGCTCTGAGTAAGGGTCCATCACACGCGGGGCTTGCTGCGCTTGCGTGGGCGCTGTTGCTACCTTACCCTCTGCCAAGCCAGTGGTCGCAAAAGAGGCGGCCATCACAGTCGCCAAACCCATTGCACCAAGTTTAAAAGCTTTTCCATTGAACATTGTCATATCCGCACCTCTTTGCTGATTGCTTTTGATCAATTCATTATGACCAGATCCCTGTCAGTGTGTGTCAAACACGCGAAAGGCAAAGTAAAGAAAAACCACCACTAACTGCACATTCAAACAATCTGTCAGCCACCCGCCAAAGCGTGCATGTCCCTGCGCATTTCGAGCCATTTTGATCACTCTCGGTAACGGGTCACTCCCCTGCCAACGACGGGATATAACAACTCGCTATAAAAGTTATAAATCTCCTAGGTAGCTGACAATAAATGGTTAAATCCCAATGTTTGTAATAATTGTCATCTTTCTAAGCCACTAGATGGCAGAGAATGCCCCTACAGTTAATAGCAGATTTACAGCGTCATCCTATTGTTGGACGGCGCTCTCACTTAAACAGGAAAGGAGCTTTCTATGTCTCTTAGTGAACGCACAGTGACATCACCAAAGAAATTCATCATCGGTTCTGGTCTACTGGCCAACATGGCCGACTACGTCGCAGCATTTGGTGACAATGTTTTGATTCTAAGCGATGAGTTCATCCTAGATCGCGCGGCGACTCAAGCGACACCAGCGCTAGAAAAAGCCGGCATTCAAAGCAAAGTAGAGAAATTCCAGTACGAATGTACCGACAAAGAAATCAACCGTGTAGCGGACCTTGCACAAACACAAGGCGCCAACGTGATCGTCGGTATCGGTGGTGGTAAGACCCTAGACTGTGCCAAAGCGGTGGCTTACAACAACAAAATCTCAGTGGTGTTGTACCCAACCATTGCTTCAACGGATGCGCCTTGTACCGCGCTTTCCGTTATCTACAAAGAAGACGGCGAATTCGACCGTTACCTATTCTTGCCACAAAACCCTGATGCCGTGATCGCCGATACTGATATCCTAGCCGCAGCACCCGCGCGTTTCTTTGCGGCAGGCGTCGGTGATGCCCTAGCGACCTACTTTGAAGCACGTGCTTGTTACGCCTCTGACGGCATCAACCTGGTACTGAAAAAGCCTTCTCGCACCGGTCTTGGTCTGGCCAAGTTGTGTTTCGAACTGCTCAGTGAAAACGTTGAAGCGGCGATGGATGCGGTACGAAACAAAGTTTGCACACCTGCCCTTGAGCAAACCATCGAAGCGACTATTTACCTAAGCGGCGTCGGCGCAGAAGCCGGCGGCCTAGCGGCAGCGCACGCGGTCAACAACGGTATGTCAGCAGTGCCTTCCCTGCACCATGTGCAACACGGTGAAAAAGTGACCTTTGGTCTGCTGACTCAGCTGGTACTGGAAAACGCACCTAAAGAAGAAATCGACGAAGTGGTTCGTATTATCAAAGTAGCAGGTTTACCCCTGACGCTTGAAGACATGGGTCTAACGGAATTCGTTGAATCAGAGTGGCGCACTGTGGCGAGCATCGCTTGTGCCGAGGGTGACACCATGGGCAATATGGAAAAACCAGTCACGGAGAACGACGTCTACAACGCCATGGTAGCAGCCAATGCTATGGCCGAGCGTTACAAAGCTCAGGCTTAATCGCATTTAGCGTTTGAACTGTCAAAGGTGGCGTACAAATCGTGCGCCACCTTTTTTGATCGCACCATTAATGAATACAGCTAATAAATGGTAGAAATTTAACGCTATTGTTATGAGAATGTCACATAAGTATCTTATCAATAAAGCAACGGCGCTTAAATATTCACCAGCGCCAACGAATACAGACTTTATAGGAGTTTTATATGACTGATACAGCATTGAACCTAACACAAGAATGGGACAAGACGTTCGCTAAAAGTGATCTGGTTGAGCACAAGAAAGTGACCTTTAAAAACCGTTACGGCCTAACCCTAGCCGCTGACCTATACACACCAAAAGGTGTGACTGGCGAGCTAGCGGCGATCGCAGTCAGCGGCCCGTACGGTGCGGTAAAAGAACAAGCCTCTGGCCTATACGCACAAACCATGGCAAAAAAAGGCTTCGTGACCTTAGCGTTTGACCCATCTTACACGGGTGAAAGCAGCGGTGAACCTCGTCACGTGTCTTCTCCTGACATCAACACCGAAGATTTCAGTGCTGCGGTAGATTTCCTAGGCCTACAAGACAAGGTTGATCGTAACCGTATCGGTGTGATCGGTATCTGTGGCTGGGGCGGTATGGCACTTAACGCAGCAGCGGTAGACACGCGTATCAAAGCTGTCGCGACAGCCACTATGTACGACATGAGCCGTGTGATGTCTAAAGGCTACAACGACAGCACAACAGATGAAGATCGCATCAACGCCCTTCAGTTCCTAAACGAACAACGTTGGAAAGATGCCGAAGCAGGCGAGCCAGCGGTTGGTCCAGTATCGCTAGAACTTCAAGGTGGCGAGCCACAATTCGTAGTGGAATACGCAGGCTACTACAAGTCCACTGACCGTGGTTTCCACCCACGCGCGATCAACTCAAACGCATCTTGGACGCTGACCAACCCACTGTCATTTATGAACATGCCTCTGCTGTCATACATCGACAAGATTTCGCCACGCCCTGCTCTTCTGATGCACGGTGACAAAGCGCACTCTCGCTACTTCAGCGAAGCAGCGTTCGAGAAATTACAAGAGCCAAAAGAACTCGTGATCGTGGAAGATGCCAACCACGTTGATCTGTACGATAACTTCGACAAGATCCCACTAGACAAGCTAACGGACTTCTTCACGACTAACTTGAAGTAGGCGTTAGCCCACTAAAAGCAAAAAGGCAGATCACTCAGTGATCTGCCTTTTTTACATCTATAGAGACCCGCTTTTCTAGCCGTGGTCGCGCGGCATAAACACCATATCAGTAATACCCACATCAATACCATGCTGCGATAACAGCGTTGTCACCTGCCCGCGATGGTGTGTCTGGTGATTAAAAAAGTGCGCCACCGCAAACCACAGTTCGAACTCTTTTGGTTCTGGATTAACAATACTGGTGTAACGCAAAGTCCCCGCCAACTGCTCTTCGCTTAGTCCTGCCACATATTCACTAATGGCTTTATCGGTCACAATACGATCCTGCTCCAATGCGGCAAAATCGCTATGCAGTCCCTGATCCAAACCCGCCACCGAAAACGGTTTACCCGTCATACGGCCTAACCAAATCTTATCCGCCACTAGCAAATGATTCAGCGTACCGTGGATGGATTTGAAAAACGCCCCACGATCTTTCTTACGCTCTGCATCACTTAAGGTACGCACCGCATAGTAGAGCTTCTTATTCATCCACGAGTTGTAATGGGCAAGTTCTTTGGCTAGGGCTGGGGTCATGGCAGTGGTCTCTGGTTGGTTTAATTTTTGATCATCAGTTTGAAGTTAAAACTACTCGCTTACTTTTTACGTAACAAGGGACGAGCATACAAAAAAATATCAATACAGTTTTAGAGCTCAATTATTTGGACCATATATATGATGGAGGTATAGTGACCACATAAATAAGAGATTATAGGGACCATTTAGTGAACAATCTTGATATGAATAACCCCGCATTAAGGCTTCATGACATTCTAGAAAAAGGAATGAAACATGACCCTAGACAAAAAACAAAGGACGTTTGGAAATCCATCTTAGAGGTTGAAGATGACTTCCATCTTTTCGGTAAAATTTCAGCAGTACAGCTACTAGTTACAGAAATAGTATGCAGTTTCGAAAGGTATGATCCTGTTAACTACAAGAGATACTGTTCTTGGCTACCCCAGCTTGAAACCGCATTTAATCAGCAAAACCTAAATGGTGACTGGAATACGTTCAAAAGTTTTATAAATCAAAACACTTTGGATGGTATTTCAACATCAGCACTTGCGATGAGTCACTTCTCAAATTCAAAAAAAGTTTCTGAGGAAAACTTACTTAGCTTACGAAAGCACACTAATTGTTTGATAGAGGAATTAAAGAGCTCAGATTTGGAAAGTGATATCCGTCTATTTATTCTTGATCACCTTTACTCCATTTTAAGGGCTCTAGATGAATATAAAATCAAAGGCCCTGAATACTTAATCGAGAAAATTGAGAGAGCTGCCGGAAGTGCTGCAATAAAAGCTAACACTCAACAGATACCTAAAGCTAAATTCCACTCTTTCATGAATTACATCGCTAATGCTGCAACTATTGTCGGCCTATGTAATAGCGTAAGTGACTTTACTGGGCTAGAAAGCCCAACAGATATAGTTGAAATTACACTCAATTCACTTAAGAACTAATTCAGTAAGAGATAGCATCTGAGTCATGGAAGCTATAGCGCAACTAATGTTCGAAATAGGCGTGTTTACTCAGTCTACTTTGCCTCATTTCACCGCTGGGCACCGCCAAACTAAGAGGACATTGAAATTTTCAAATTAGTTGCAAACATTCTAATTGAATGCTCTATGACATCTTTTAAAATAGGAACGCTTTAATTGAAGCACTTAAACATGGAATAAAGGACTAGTTTATGAAGAAATTAATCTCGTTGGTATTTGTAGCATTTTTCACTCTTTCATCTACCGCATTTGCTCATAGCGGTGGTACAAACTCAAATGGCTGCCACAACAATAGCAAGACTGGTGACTACCACTGCCACTAAAATAGAAAAAGGGCGCATTTAGCGCCCTTTCATCTGTTCATAGACGCACTCATATACACCATTTACTCTCGATGGCCTTTATTGAATGAGATCTACCTCTTTATTTCTATTAGACCACGGCCTAACGCTTCTAACGGGAGCTTTTGTAGGCGCGGCAATTACACTTGCAGCAAACAATCTAGAAGCTATTGGCTTTTGGGGTTGGTCTCTCCTATTTGCAGCAGTTCTTGCGTTCATTTTTAGAAGGCTTCTTGGCAAATCTCAGAGCAAGTTTTCCAAGTCAATCCGCCTTCTAAGTAGAATTGTTACTATTAGGCTTCTACGTACAATGCCACGTAAAGGTGAGCCAAAACTACGAATAGAGTATCTGCCTGTTGCTCTATTCTTTTTTATGCTTGGAATTGGCCTAGCTGCTTGCTGGGAATGGGAGTTCTGGGATGTTACGAGCAGTATTGGATCTTTATTAGCTGGAACAGGCACTGTAGGGCTACTTTGGTTTGGTTGGACTAAAGCAAATGAATGGATGAGACAACTACAACTTAAAAAAGCTATCGATATAATTGTAAACGAGCTACAACAACTGTTAGAAAGTAGCTCTCAATTATCACGCATTTACCATCAAGCACTACATACCCAGAAGGTTATAAAAATCACGGAAAGTAACAATATTGAACTAGCAAAAGTTGAATTAGAAGATATAGAAGAAAAAGCTAGCGATCAATTTGGTAAAGCCCTTGCGAGTATAGATTTGCTCGTTTCATGCTGCCTGACTTTAGATAACTCCGAGCTTTTACTTCCAAGGCTAGAACAGCTCAGAGCAGAATTAGGAAGTGTGAGTGATATTCATTATTTATCAGGGCTCGAGCATACTTTGTTCTCTTTTTAACCAAACAATAATTGAGCACGATAATCATCGCTCCAAGTAGCTCTTTTTAGCTTCTGCCGTTGGCTCGGGGAGTCATCATTACATTGCCTAAGTAT
>NZ_FLOC01000012.1 GCF_900089755.1 Marinomonas aquimarina
TAAAGTGCCCTAAAGAGCCGTTCGAGACTAGGACGTTGATAGGTTGGGTGTGTAAGCGTTGTGAGGCGTTGAGCTAACCAATACTAATTGCTCGTGAGGCTTGACCATATAACACCAAAGTGGTTTTACTGAAGTTGTTCCAGACAACTTCCAGTACTTCCTCCATCCATGGAGGTCGTGCTAAAGCTAGATTAAGAAGAAAACTTAATCGAACTACAAAGAATTTACGATACAAACCAACGGTTTGACCTTGGTTATCGACTATTTCAAAGTCTAATTGTTAAAGACTCAAGTTTACGAACTTGCGTGTTTTGATCACAACATCAGAACGAACGCAAACCCGTTTGCTTGACGATCATAGAGGCGTTGAACCACCTGATCCCATCCCGAACTCAGAAGTGAAAAGCGCCATCGCCGATGGTAGTGTGGGAGATCCCATGTGAGAGTAGGTCGTCGTCAAGCTTTTAATTAAGAAGCCCTGATAGCTAACGCTGTCAGGGCTTTTTTACGTTTGGGACATAGGAAAGGTCATCTGGCCCGCCAGAACAGAACCCTTCCCGCGGGAATCGCGGTCCTACAATGCGGTGTTGGCTTTGTAGGACTTCGCTGTGCGAAGGAAATTACCCATGATAAAGCCTTTGCTCCCCGAACGGAGTCGGGTCGTACGAGCGGGTTGTACCCCGCGATCAAAGCAATCCCGTACCCGGACGGAGCCGGGTCGTACGAGCTGTCTCCTGACAGCGATTTAGGTTTGTATTTCATCCCAACCTTCTCCTTAAAAAGGGGGAAGGAACACGCGATATCACAAACTCATCATATCCAGTACATCCCAGCAAGCGCCTAAGGTGTGGTAATCCACTTTACCCATTGGGGATTTTTCATCGGTGATTTTGCTACCATCGCGGGCGACAAGTCGGTACCAGGCACCGTGTTGGTGATCAATTAAATGGTCCCAGCTGTATTGCCAAAGTTTGTTGTACCAGTTTAAGTAAGCATCGTCCTCTGTCGCCTTGAATAAGCGATAGGCCGCCGCGATGGCTTCTGCCTGTACCCAGAAGTATTTCTGCGCATCGGCGAACGCGCCTGTTTTTGGTGTAAAGCCATAGACTAAACCGCCGAACTCTTGATCCCAGCCTTTGGCAATTGCTTGATCAAATAATGATTTAGCACGTTCCACGTACCAAGGTTCAGGGCTGAGTTGATGGAGTTGAAGCAGTAACTTCGTCCACTCGACCTGGTGGCCTGGTTGAAAGCCCCAAGGTTTGAACAAATCATCTGGCTTATCAATATTGTAGTGCCAATCCGGCTGCCAATTTTCATCGTAATGCTCCCAAATCAAACCGCCAGCGAGGTCGCAGAGTTCGCCTGAAAAGCGTTTCGCTAGCTGTTTTGCGCGTTTCAGAAAGCGTTCATCCGCGGTAGCTCGATAAGCGGCAATAAAGGCTTCGCAAAGATGCATATTGGCATTTTGGCCGCGATAGGCATCCAAGGTTTTCAGGTCTCCTGAGCGCTCGTCTGCGTAAGCTTGGTACGTGTCTTGATAGAAGTGTTTTTCTAGCCAATGAAAGTGCTTAAGGAGCTTCTCTTTAGCGTCGCAGATCCCCGCTAAGTGTGCGTGAGCATAGGCGAGTACAACAAAAGCTTGCCCATAGGCCATGGCCGTTTTATCAATGCTCTCACCTAACTGCCAGGCATAGTGTTCGGTGTGACTTAAATAATGTTGCTTTTCTAAGTGTTTTAAACCATGTCTTGCCCAGTCAGCGTAATGCTCACCATAGCCACGACGATAGGCTTCGGCGTAGTTAAAGATAAAGCGAGTAGAGGAAACTAGGTGCCTCGACTGATGATCAAAGACGCGGCCATCGTCTAAGAAATTCTGAAAAAAGCCACCCTGATCGTCCAGCACAACCGGTTCGTAGAAGTTCAGAATATCGCGTGTGTGTTGCTGCAGAAAAGACGCTTTGAGAAAGTTACGCGGCATATGGGCTCCTTGCTCAATAAACATAATATGCACAGTAAGGAATAACAGATAATTACGTATCTTAACTGTCATATAAACAGCAGGCTGATAGAGTAGCGCAGTGCCAAGCAGGGTAGAATAGGCACCAAACCATGCGAACTTGCAGAGCTTTATATGAACTGGCTAGATACGTTATTTGTCACCAATGTTGATCCATCTCGTCTTGTGATTGGGCAGTATGACCCCCTATTAGTGGTGCTGTCTATTATCGTCGCAAGCAGTGCATCTTTCTTCGCGTTACGTCTTGCGGAAACTGCGCGCCACATTGTGATTTCTAAATATCGCCACATTGCCACCGTTACAGGTTCTAGTATTCTAGCGGGCGGTATTTGGAGTATGCACTTTGTCGGCATGCTTGCGTTTGATATGCCTTATCATCACAGCTATGACATAGGGCTCACCGTGCTGTCACTGGTGCCTGCCATCATTGCTAGTAATATCGTCCTACGTTCACTGATATACGTCCAAGAGAAAGATACGCTGTCACTTGGTCTGACCGTTAGAAATGGCATCATTGTTGGGGCTGGTATTGGCGGCATGCATTACATCGGTATGGCTGCGATGGAGATGCCACTCACCCTGAAGTACAACCCTTATATATTTGTGTTGTCGATTTTTGTGGCGGTGATTCTGGCATGTGTTGCGTTATTGGCACGCCGAGCCATGAAGTTATCTTTTCCGACTATGCCTACCATCCGTATCAAACTGATTATTGCAAGCATCATGGGCTTAGCCATTTCAGGGATGCACTATACAGGTATGTCGGCCGCCTACTTTATTGCAGAGGCCCCCTCTATCACGCAGCCCGTTCTCCAGCATAATAATTATTTGTTGGGCTACTCCGTTTCGATTTTTGCGTTTCTGGTATTTATCTTAGCCGTAAACGTGAGCTCTCAGCTGCGTTATCGCCAGCTATTGATGGAAAAAACCGCGAGTGAAGCGCGTACTCAAGCAATATTAGACACCGCAACGGACGCGGTCATCACCATTAATGCCAAAGGTGAAATTGAAGGCTTTAATGCTGCGGCACAAGCGATTTTTGGTTGGCAAGAGCCAGAAATTACTGGGCAGTCCGTCGCCGCCTTATTTCCGGATCAAGATGACGATGACTATGACGGCTTTCTAGTCGAGTATTTTGAGAAGCCACAGCACAGTATTGTGGGTCTCAATCGTGAACTGATGGCACGCTGTAAAAGCGGTCGCACTTTTCCCATCGAGCTTGGCATTGGTCGAATTAACCTACCAAACGGTGACTTACTGTACGTGGGCTTTGCATCGGATATCTCTGAACGCAAAGAAATGGAAGAGCGCATATCCAAGAGTGAAGAGCGCTTAAGTTCCCTGATTCGCAATATTCCTGGGGTGTCATTTCGTTGTTTGCTTGATGACAACTGGACGCCACTGTTTTTGTCGGAAGCGATTGAGAAACTAAATGGCTATCCAGCGGAAGAGTATTTAGAGGGACGCCTAAGTTTTGGCTCTTGGCTACATCCTGAAGATCAAGAACGGGTGATCGCATTCTTTGAAGAAGCCATTGGGAAACAAGATAAATATGAACTCGAATACCGTGTGACCCATAAGAATGGCCAAATTATTTGGGTACTGGAAAGCGGTACCATTGTTTACGATGCGCAAGGCAACGCCAAATGGCTTGATGGCGTTATGCTTGATATCACTGCACGCAAAAACATGGAAGAGGAGTTGCGTGACGCCAAGTCTAAGGCAGAATATGCCGCCGAAGCCAAAGCCTCTTTCTTAGCCAATATGAGCCATGAAATCCGCACGCCGATGAATTCGATTATTGGTTTTAGCAGTATTTTATTGGATGCCTCGTTACCAGCGGACACGCGTCGTCACCTGCAGACCATCAACCAATCAGCGCAATCCTTATTGCACTTGCTGAACGATATTCTCGACAGTGCCAAATTGGATAAAAACAAGCTGGATTTAGAGTTGGTACCTTTCCGTCTCAACAGCTGTGTGGACACCGTTATTTCTACCCTATGGCTGCAAGCGAAGAATAAAGGCTTATCTTTGGAGTTTGAGATCAGCGATGAATTGCCAAACGTGGTCAATGGCGCAGAAGATCGCATTCGCCAAATCCTGATGAATTTGGTCGGCAACGGCATTAAGTTTACCGAGCAGGGGAGCGTTTCCTTACAGGTACTGCCGATCTCTGAGCGCCCCGATTGGGTGCGCTTTAAAGTGCAAGATAGCGGCATTGGTATTGCTGAAGATCGCATTAACAGCATTTTTGAGGCCTTTACGCAGGCGGATGCCTCAATGAGCCGACGCTTTGGTGGTACTGGGCTAGGAACGACGATTTCCAAGCAGTTGGTTGAGCTGATGGGAGGTGAGATTTATCTCGAAAGCCAACTGGGTGAGGGCAGCTGCTTCTACTTTGATATTCCTCTACCGGCCTCGGACGCTGAGTTAGTTATCGACACGCAGCAGATGTTAAAGCTGCCGCCACTTAGAATCTTAGTGGCGGACGATATTGAAGAAAATCTGACCTTGCTACAGATCCTGTTGGGTAAACAAGGACACACCATATTATTGGCCAATGATGGTGTGGAAGCTGTTGAGCAATTTAAGACGTTGTATCCAGACGTCGTTCTGATGGACATTCAAATGCCAAGATTGGATGGCCTCGGTGCATGCCAAGCCATTCGTGAGTATGAGCAGAGTAGCGGGTTACAGACAACTCCCGTCATCGCGTTGACCGCCAGTGTCTTGCTAGAGGACCGTTTGCAGGCGCAAGAAGCCGGTATGAGTGGTTTTGCTAACAAACCCGTCGATCTCCCAGCCTTAAGCCAAGAAATCGCTCGCGTGTTAGAGCTAGAAGCGGAAGTGCTGACTCAGAGTACGCCTAGCTACGCCAGTGAGGGTCATACCCTGTCGGTCGTAAATTTGCAAAAAGGACTAGAGCTGTGGGGCGATTATGCTGTGTATGCTTCGGAATTGGTGAAGTTCTATCACAAGCACCAAGCCCTGGTGGCGACTCTACAGAACTATTTGAATGATCAAGCGCTGGACCTATTAAGCGAGCGAGCTCACGCTCTCAAAGGCTTGACCGGGAATTTAGCTCTAGCCCCTCTATATCAGCATTTTATCACCCTAGAAAAAGCCTGTGATGGCCAACGCCTAGACGATATTGAAGCAACCTTAAAGCATATCGAGACGGTATGGCTCGAATTAGAGACGGATATCCAAGCTTTAGAATCTGATTTACAAGCGGTCTCTGACGAGCAAGACGAAGCCGGTAAACTGAGCGATCAGAGGTTAATTGAATTATTAACTGAGTGGCTGGGCATCACCGATTCTGGCGAGCTAGATGATGAGCTATCGCAGCAAATAGTGAATGGTGCGCGCAGTGATATCGCTCCTCTTGTCTATCAAGCGACGCAAGCGATCGATGAATTTGAATTCAAGGATGCGGTGGCACTTATTAAGCAGGCGCGTACCGCCCTCCATCAGTAAAGGAAGAAACTATGTCATTACTAACAAAAGCGCTTCCTCGCATCCTGATTGTGGACGATGAGCCAGCTAATCTAAAAGTGTTGCGTCAGGTGCTACAAGACAGCTACCGTTTGTCGTTTGCTCGCTCGGGGGCAGATGCCTTGGCGTTACTTGAAAAAGAGCACATTGACCTGATTTTGCTGGATATTATGATGCCAGACATGACCGGCTTTGAAGTGTGTGAACAGATTAAAGCACGCCCTCATACGGCGCGTATTCCGGTGATTTTCGTTACCGCCCTAAAAGATACCATCGACGAAGAAACCGGCTTTAACCTCGGGGCAGTGGATTACATCACCAAGCCTATCGTACCGGTTATTGTTAGGGCGCGAGTGAAGACTCACTTATCTCTGGTGCAGGCTGATGTGCTAAAAGAAACGCAGGTAGATTTGATTCAGCGTTTAGGTCGCGCAGCTGAGTACAAAGACAATGAAACCGGCATGCATGTGCAGCGTATGAGCCATTATTCCTATGTGCTAGCACTCGCGGCAGGCATTGACGAAGAAGCGGCTAATGAGCTGCTCTTGGCCGCGCAAATGCATGATCTTGGTAAAATTGCCATTCCGGATAACATTTTGCTGAAGCCTGGCCGACTGGATGAAGGTGAGTTCCAACAAATGAAAGCCCATGCTCAAATTGGCGCTGATATTTTATCGAACCCGCAGTCTCAACTGGTCGCTTTGGCTCACTCGATTGCTATTACCCACCATGAAAAGTGGGATGGCAGTGGCTATCCGAAAGGATTAAAGGGCGAAGAAATCCCGTTAGAGGGACGCATTGCTGCGGTCGCGGATGTATTTGACGCCTTGACCAGCGAGCGCCCTTACAAAGCTGCTTGGTCAGTAGAAGAGGCTGTCCATCTTTTGGAAGAGGAAGCTGGCAAGCACTTTGATCCCGAGCTGGTGCGTTTATTTAAGCAGGAACTGCCGAAAATAATCGATTTTAAGAATCAATTTGCAGAGCAAAATTTTTATATCTCGTCTGCCTCAAACCAATAATTCTCATATTGGCCAATGAGTTATCCCTAGGAGTTGCTTACTAAACGCTACACTTAGCTGCGTTTTCTTACAGACTCATACACAATCATCGTACGTCGCTGTACTTAAGCAGAATATGATGTAAGGGGAAGAAAACAGATAAGGTTATCCTATGGGCAAAGTTTTATTAACTGTGCTGCTGCTGGGATTATTCGGCTGTACAGATAAAAAACAAGCCACAACGGACGTGCAAAATGGTAATGAGCTGTATTCCATGTATTGCGCCAGCTGCCACAAAGAGAGTGGTAATGGCCAATTTCTAGCAGGCATACCGCGCAATCGAGATACGCAGTATAGCGTCAATGAGGTTTCTGATTTGATTCGAGTTGGGCACCAAGATAAGCCCAGCATGCCCACCTTTTCACAGCTAACGCCAGCACAAGCCTATGCCATTGCCGCCTACCTAAAGTACAAGCTCGGTTCAGAATAAGTTTGTCAAAGCAACAGCCATAGCGGTATTGGTATGGCTGTTGTTATACGAGACAGCCGCTGCTTAGAAGTTGATATTCCAAGAAATACCCACAATGTTCTGGTCCATGGTGAGGTTCGCTTCACCGCCACCGAACGCTTGTGGAATCGATTGATTACCGTACACAGTATTTTCTAAAGCATGGGTATAGGAAGCTGTCAGGCTATGAAGATCACTAATGTGCCAGGTGCCACCGATGCTGACATGATCTTCGATCACCCCAGGGGCCAGAATATTGAAGAAGGTTTGGCTCGCCGGAATTGGTTGCTTGGCATGGCTGTAGCCAGCGCGCAAGGTGAGCTGAGGTGATGCCTCAAAGATGATGCCAAGCTTATAAACGTCCATATCCTGCCAGCCGAATCCTGCGCCGTCATCACTGCCTAGCGACATCGCCAGTGGGTTATTAATTGAACGAATGGCGCTGTAGTCGATATGTTCCCAGTCCCCCGCCAACGTCCACGCAGGGTCCACTTGCCAGGCAAAGCCTAAGCCATAGCTTTCCGGTACTTCAAAGCCACCGCGCTCAGCAAACAGACCACGATATTGAGTGAAATCTTCGGTATCGATCTTGGAAGACCAAGTGGCGCCTAGTGTGAGCGTTTCAGAAACCTGTCCTTGCCAGCCAAAACGTACGCCCCAGCCAGTCGCATTATCGTAATCATTATTGCTCACGGCATCCGGCTCTTGGCTCATTTGCGCAAAGTTTTGAATGCCTTCTGCTTTAAAGCGTTGATACAAATGCGTGATACCAAAGCCAACGCTGTGCTTCGGTGTTACTTGGTAGGCAACAGAGCCGGTAATAAACAGCTGATTGAGGTCGACCCCAGCATTGCCAGAGGCCCCCACTGATGCAAATGGGTTGTTGCGGTAATTAGTATTCATACCACCGTTAGCATAGACCGCTACGCCGTAGGCAATCTTAGGTGAGTAAGCACGTGAAAATCCCGCTTGAGGGATCCAAAAAGCCTGGTCTTCATTGCCATCATAGTCGCCGTCCATGCCGTAACCATTGCCTTCGATGGTCGAGCTACGCTCTGGTTTAAACCAGCTGCTGCCCAGTGTTAGCTGATCGCCAACTTTAATCAAAGACGCAGGATTGCTTGCTGATTGGACACTGTCATGGGCTAGGGCAATGCTGACGCCGGCCATGCCTTGGGCTTGAATACTGGTGCCGTGAATAAAGTAACCATTGGTGGCGTGTGCTGTGAATGGGACTGCAGCGAGAGCAAGTACGAGAGGCTTTGGCAAAGTCATGTTGATCTCAATCTCAAAAAAGGAAAGGTAAAATTAGATAAAACAATATTAGCATTATTAGATATAAGAGATAAGGAAAAAATGGGTATTTGGTTATATTGAGTTTAGAGCCGGATGATTAAACAAGCTAGGCAGCGATTGCTCAGGATCAAAGGAAGGGTGCTACAGTTATAGTAGAGGGTATGGGGATTGAATATTTTTCTCTAAGACGTCGTGACATTTCACGAACTCGCGGGTAATTACTTGAATTATATATATTTTAAGGCGCATATTAGTTAATCTCATGCCCTTGTCCTTGATTTGTGGGGCTTGCTATCTCACAAACCTCTCTGTCCTGTTTGAGCAAAGAATCGAAGGAATGTCTTATGGCAAACCACATTGAACCCGATCAGATTCTCGTCAAAATGCCGTCTTTACGAGCGGTGAAGTCGTTTGTTGCCGCGGCAAAATATCAAAACTTCACGCGCGCGGCGGAGTCTCTATGTGTCACACAAGCCGCGATTAGCCGCCAAATACGTGAGCTTGAAGCGTCTCTTGGTGTGGATCTCTTTGTTCGATCTGGCAGGACGGTTGAACTCACAGAAGCAGGGACCATGTTTTACGATGCGGCTTACTTGTCCTTTGTTAACATTGCCCAAGCGGCGCAGCGGATTCAGAACAATCAGCAAGTAAAGCAAGAGTTGAGTGTCTGTTGTTCGCCGGCCTTTTCTTCCTTCTGGTTGTCCTTGCATCTAGGCCAGTATTTACAAGATAACCCGGATGTTCATGTCAGCGTGATCTCCACCAGTAACCTGCTCAGTGCCAGTTCAGGCGACCCCGGTGTAACGCCTGATTTATTGATTAGTAAGATCAATGATCCAAGAGAAGGCTACCACTCAGTACCTCTCTTCCATGACATTGTTTATCCAGTTTGCAGTCCTGAGTATCTGCAAAAGCATCCAGAAATTGAGTCTCTGCAAGGGCTGCGTAATGCGGATTTGTTAAACCTCACCCCTTACGGCCGTTATCAGGTAGCGGAACATGTGGACTGGGAAGTCTGGTTACGCTCGTTGGGAATGGAAGTAGACCTCTCCAAACAAGCGCGAATTTTCAATGCTAACGATTACAACATGTTGATTCAGCTGGCGATTTCTGGGCAAGGGGTCAGCCTGGGTTGGCATCATTTGGTTGAGCGCGCGATTGCTGAAGGCAAACTGGTTAGAGTGGGTAAAAAGCAAATTATTTACAAAGAAAAGTGCCACTATTTGACCTATCCAGACAAGTTGGAAAAGAACGAAGCCTTTGTTCATTTTCGTACTTGGTTGATGGAAAAGATCCAAGCAACACTCCCCGATGTTGCCATCAGCTAGTCTCTTTTAGAATCACAGTTACGTTTCCTAAAGCACCATGTAGTACCTTCTCCATGGTGCTTTTTGGTATCTACTCCTTCACCTGAAATCCCATCACATCAGTTATCGGCATTATATTCTCAGCCTCGAATATTCATTACCTAAGGTTATCAATGACCCCGAAAATATATGATTGGACGGTTTTCGGCAAAGTTCTTACCGTAGAGTTAGTCGCTTTTTGACCAAAATAATAATCCAAAAAGCTCATGCCGACGCGGCAGCAGATTACGAATACGACGAGGAACATATGAGTAACACGCAAGAAATCCTAGAGGTGAATAACGTTTTTAAAGTCTTTGGAGATGCTCCCGACCAAGCGATGGATATGCTGCGAAACGGCGCCACTAAAGAGCAGGTGCTAAGTGAAACGGGCCAAAATGTGGGGGTATTCGATGCCAGTTTCACCGTAAAACGTGGTGAGATCTTTGTCATTATGGGCCTATCTGGTTCTGGTAAATCTACCTTAGTACGACTGCTGAATCGCTTAATCGAACCGAGTTCAGGCAGCATCAAACTGAAAGGGCAAAACATCACCAACCTAAAAGACAAAGACCTATTAAATGTTCGCCGTCAGGACATGAGTATGGTGTTTCAGTCGTTTGCACTGATGCCACATATGTCGGTCATCGAAAATGCTGCGTTTGGTTTGGAAATCTCCGGTATTGATAAGAAAACTCGTCACCAGCGTGCGTTAACGGCATTAGAGCAAGTGGGCTTAGGCAGTTATGCTCACAGTCGTCCAGATCAATTGTCAGGTGGTATGCAGCAGCGTGTCGGCTTAGCGCGTGCACTCGCTAACGATCCAACCATTTTGTTAATGGACGAAGCCTTCTCGGCTTTGGATCCTTTGATTCGCTATGAAATGCAGGGGGAGTTGATCCGCCTACAAAAAGAGCAAGAGCGCACCATTGTCTTTATTTCCCATGATTTGGATGAAGCGATTCGCATCGGTGATCGTATTGCCATCATGGAAGGTGGCCGCATTGTCCAAATCGGCACACCGCAAGAGATTATGAACAACCCAGCGGACGACTATGTGGCGTCGTTCTTTAAAGGGGTGGATGCAACCAAAACCATTAAAGTGAAAGACATCGCCCAAAAAGATGCTTTGACGGTTTCATCTACGAGCAGTGCCGATGTGGCATTAACGGAAGCCTCTGGTCAGTTTGCTTACCTGTTGGACGATGGTGGCCGATTTGTCGGAGTGTCTCCGATTACCCAAGGCAAATCTTCAACCGTGGCGTCATTGATGAGCGAACGACTCAGCGCTCAATACAGTTTAAATGCCTCCACTTCGTTAAAAGAATCGATCTCGATTGTTTCAGAGTCTCCTTATCCGGTTCCGGTATTAGACGACAAAGGTGTCTACCAAGGCACGCTGTCCAAAGACCATATCCTAGCGACCCTCGCAAATAACTAATAAGAACAGAGAACACAAAAGGCACCTAATTATGATTGATGTGAGTTTTTTAGACCCGTTTCAAAACTTAACCATTCCTGTGGGGGAGTGGGTTGAGTCCGTATTAAATTATCTCGTGCATAACTTCCGCGACTTTTTCCGTGCAGCGCGCTGGCCGATCGATCAGATTCTTGATCTGGTTGAAAGCATCTTAAGCTTTATTCCTCCGCTGATTGGTATCCTGCTGTCAGCATTATTTGGCTGGCAAGTCGCGGGACCACGCATGGGCGTTTTCTGTGCCATTACGCTGACTATGCTAGGCCTGATCGGTGTTTGGGAGCAGTCTATGGTGACGCTATCCTTGGTCATCACCTCGCTGTTTTTCTGTGTCGTGATCGGCGTGCCGCTAGGCATTTTGAGTGCTCGTTATGACCGCGTCGAGAAAACCATTCGCCCAATATTGGATGCGATGCAGACGTTGCCAGCATTTGTTTACCTAGTCCCTGTGGTGATGCTGTTTGGTATCGGTAACGTACCAGGCGTCCTAGTGACCATTATCTTTGCGCTGCCACCCTTGGTGCGTTTAACCAACTTGGGTATTCGCCAGATTCCTGAAGATAAAATCGAAGCGGCGCGTGCCTTTGGTTGTACTAAGCAACAAATGCTAGTCAAGGTACAGCTGCCACTTGCCACGCCTACCATCATGGCCGGTGTTAACCAAACGTTGATGCTGTCTCTGTCGATGGTGGTGATTGCGTCCATGATCTCGGTAGAAGGTCTGGGACAAATGGTACTGCGTGGTATTGGTCGATTGGACATGGGCTTGGCCACAGTGGGCGGTCTTGGCCTGGTGCTGTTGGCGATCTTTTTAGACCGTTTAACGCAGGCTATGGGTGAGCAATCCAACAGCAGCGGTGCTGTGCGTTGGTATCAAGTCGGCCCGATTGGTTTGGTCTTGTCATGGTTTGACAGTTCCGCAAAACAAAACGTGGCGACGCCACAAACAAAAGCAACACAAGAATAACAATACTCCAGCAAAAGGAAATCTTATGAACACTGTTACAAACTTTTATAAACATACTGTTGCCGCTCTAACCGTTGCCTGCGCTTGCTCTGCTGCCACGGCCGCGAATATGCCTGGTGAGGGCGTGGAAGTGACGCCCATTTTTCCATCCATTGCCGAAGAGCGTTTCCGTGGTGAAATCGCGATGGCCGGTCTAGAAGCTTTAGGTTATGAGGTAGAAGAACCTAAAGAATCTGAATACGCCACCATGATGTTGGCGCTAAGCTACGGCGATGCGGACTTTAGTGTGCACTTATGGGATAAGCTACACGATACCTTCTATCAAAAAGCCGGTGGCGATGGTTCCATGATGAAAGTGGGCAGCATCATGCCTGGGGTGTTGCAGGGGTACCAAATTGATAAAAAGACTGCGGATCAGTACGGCATTACCTCTTTGGATGATTTGAAAAAGCCTGAGATTGCCAAGCTGTTTGACAGCAATGGTGATGGTAAAGCGGATCTAACCGGTTGTAACCCAGGTTGGGGCTGTGAACTGATCATTGACCATCACATTGAAGCCTATGGTTTGGATAAGACAGTGACCCACAACCGTGGCTCTTACTTTGCTCTGATGGCTGATACCATTGCTCGTTACGAAGAAGGCAAGCCAGTACTGTTCTTTACTTGGGTGCCACAATGGATCGCTGGTGTACTGAAAGTGGATCAGGAGGTGGTATGGCTGGAAGCGCCTTATACCGATCTGCCTAGCGGTGATAACGATGTTATCACGTCTTACCAAGGTAAAAACCTTGGCTTTGCAGTGGATGAAGTGATGTCGGTAGTGAACAAAGAGTTCGGCATGGAAAACCCAGCCGCGATGGCGTTCTTATCGCAAGTGCAGGTGAGCTCTGCGGACGAAAGTGCGCAGAACCTAAAGATGCGCAACGGCGAGAACTCTGAAGCGGATATCAAGCGTCATGCACAAGAATGGATCCAGTCTCACCAGGCTGAGTTTGATAGCTGGTTAGAAACTGCGCGTATGACATCAAAATAATTGAGTTGATCTGAACAAAAAAGGTCAGGGCTAGCCCTTGGCCTTTTTTATTTTAATAGATGTATTTTTATTCCCAATAAGGAGGCAGGTATGACTAAGAATATTGCCATTTTTTTATTACCTGGCTTTGCTTTGACCTCATTTTCACTGACAGTAGAAGCTTTTAGTGTCGCAAATTTATTAACACAGAATACTCTTTATAAATATACGGTTTACAGTGTGACGGATGATCCTAATGAAAAAGTCGTCACCAGCTCAAACGGTATGAAAGTGCAAACAGATAAACACATATCTGAGTTTGAGCAGGCAGATTTAATCTGTCTATGTGCTTATCAAGGAGCCCCTAGGTTTCAAAATGATCAATTTAATCAGATTCTGAAGCGGCACTATATACAAGGAGGATATTTAGCTTCCCTCTCAAGTGGCAGCTTTATATTCGCCAATGCTGGCTTACTTAAAAATACCACCTGCACGGTGACGTCTGAGCATGAAGACGTGTTTCGTGAGTTGTACCCACACATCACTTTACAAGAAAGCTTATACACCGTGGGGAATCGCATTTATACCTGTCGTGGTGGCATGACAGCGCTTGATATGATGATGTACATCATCGGCAAAGACTTTGGTACGGAGCTGACCGAGCGTATATCAGTACGTTTTGACAACGATAAGATTCGCACACTTGATGAAATTAATAAGAGTAATCAGCATCTTAGGTTACGTCTCAGATCCCCTGCCCTAGGGGCGGCAGTGGAGATCATGGAAGCCAATATTGAGGAGCCTTACAGCATAGAGGTCATCAGTGACATGATTGGCAGCTCTGTGCGCCAACTCGAGCTGCTGTTTCGTAAGCATTTTGCGACAACGCCGAATAAATACTATTTAAAAATTCGCTTACAGAGAGTGTTTAAGCTGGTCGAAGACACACGTTTACCGCTGTCTGAAATCGCCAATGCCTGTGGTTTTTCTTCCCATAGCTACATGGGGCAGTGCTTTCGTAAAGAGTTCGGCGATCACCCATCGGCGATTCGTAAGCGTAGCTATGCGACACATTAATGATTAGAAGAAAAATTGTTAGTAATGTTCGTATTTTTAATATCAGGCATACAACGAAAGTTCTCATAATAGCGCTCGTCCTCACATAAAAAAACACAAAGGGAGAGCGCATATGAGTATCGAACTTCATAGCTACCTAAATGCAGAAGAAACAGAAGTAAGCAGTATTCCAGTCGTTGATGTTAGTACATTAATAGATGGCAGCGACCCGGACTCTGTTGCGAATAAAATTGGTGATGTTTGTGAAAATTTAGGCTTTCTTTATATTGTTAACCACGGTGTTAGTAAAGAATTAATGGATAAAGTTAAAAGCTATACAGAGCAGTTTTTTGACTTGCCATTAGAAGAGAAGCAAAAGTTAAACATTGAAAATAGCGGCGAAACCTTGCGTGGCTATATCCCAATGTTTGGCGAAAACGTCGACCCTGACTACACTCAAGACTTTAAAGAGTGTTTCGACTACGCGCATCATGAAGAAAGTGTCTCTCCCTTCTTTGGTCCAAACTTGATGCCAGAATCGATTCCTGGCTTTAAAGAAACCATGGAAGAGTACCATGCGCAGATGCTCAAGCTGGCCAATAAGCTTATTGGGGCCATTGCGTTGAGCTTGGGGCTACCGTTTGATTACTTCTACAAGCTGCAACAGAAGCCGATCTCAATTCAGCGCATTTTGCATTACCCGCCCCAAACCGGACAGATCACGCGGGACAAAATCGGTATTGGTGAGCACACCGACTACGGCTTTTTGACGATTCTTTCGCAAGATGCAGTGGGTGGTTTGCAAGTAAAAAACCGTGCTGGCAAATGGATCAGCGCGCCACCGATTGAGGGCAGTTTCATCGTTAACATTGGTGACTTGGTACAGACGTACACCAATGACAAATACATTTCGACCTACCATCGTGTGATCAACACGAGTGGCAAAGAACGTTATTCATACCCATTCTTTTTGGATATGGATTTCAATGCTGTGGTGGAGCCCGTTCCGACATGTGTGACGGACGCTAACCCAGCGAAGTACAAGGCGTACACTTGTGGTGAACACAAGTTCCGACGTTTTGTCGACAGTTATGCGCATCTTCAAGTGGAGAAGAGCGCTTAAAGCGACCCAGTGAGTGGGTACAAAAATCACCCTTTGTTACCGCAAGCGCTGTTAAGGCCTTGCGGTTTTTTAGCTTGTCATAATGGAGCGCCGCTTATGTTTAAACAAACGCTGTTACCCATTTGGAGTCTTATCTTCGGTTTGGCCATGATCACCACGGCCAATGCTTTGCAAAACTCTTTGCTTGGGCTGCGAGCCTCCATTGAAAATTTCGATACCGCTGCGGCCGGCTATATTATGGCAGGCTTTTACGTCGGCTTTATTGTTGGCTCCATTTTAGTGCCTAATTGGATCAAGAATGTCGGGCATATACGTGTCTTTGCCGCGGTGGCGTCGTTGGCCTCGATCACTATTCTGATGCAGTCTGCCATTGTCACGCCTTGGTTCTGGATCGCGATGCGTATTGGCACCGGCCTATGCTATGCCGGCTTGTACATTGTGGTTGAAAGTTGGCTCAACACCATCGCTACCAATGACAACCGCGGGCGCTTATTGTCGGTGTATGTCATCGTCATCTGGGCCAGTCAAACCTTTGGTCAGCTGTTGTTGAATGTGGCGCCGCCTGCTGGATATGACCTCTTTATCATCGCCTCGGTGCTGATTTCGGTGGCGTTGGTACCGATGTTATTGGTCCACACACCTTCGCCAACCATCAGTTTACCGGAGAAGTTGGACTTGCTGGGGTTAGTGCGCACGGCCCCGCTCGGGGCGACCGCAGTGGTTGTGGTCGGCTTTAGTTGCGGCATCATCATGGGCTTAGCAGCGGTGTACGGCACCATGATCGGTATGGACGTGGCGCAGATTTCACTGTTTGTCGGTGCCAGTTATATCGGTGGCATGTTGATTCAGTGGCCGATTGGCAAGATGTCTGATCGCCAAGACCGTCGTCTGACACTGTTATGGGTGTCTCTGGTTGCCTGTGCTGTGGCCTTGATCGTGCCTTACGCAAGTGCCATTGGTAACACTACCTTGATGGTTGCGGGGATGTTTCTACTGGGTGGTTTTGCCTTTCCTCTGTACTCACTTGGCTCATCGCACATCAATGACCAGCTGCGCCCAGAACAAGTATTGTCTGCCAGCAGTGGCATGATCTTGTTACAGGGGGCCGGCGGTGTGATTGGTCCGATTATCGCCTCCACTTTAATGGATTGGACCCAGCCTGATGCCTTGTTTTACTTCCTATCGCTGGCGCATTTAGGGGTGGCTATTTTTGCAGTGTATCGCATGATGGCCAAACCGCCGATGCGTGTGGAGGAGCAGGGCAGCTCGATCTACGTCGGCTTGTCGATGACATCGGTGGCCAACACAGAAATGTGGGTGGATGCGGACCCTGAGCTGGAAACTCTCGCGGAAGTCGTGGAAGCCGATAGTCGTCATTATGCCGAAGAGCCGAAGGGGAAAAGTGAGCTACTGTAACGTAGAGGCTATCCAGTATGAAATTTCAATACACACCGCATGTTCGGGCCATGGCGGTGTGTATTGTCGTCATGGTATTAGCTCAAGAGACGTTTTTCATCCTGTAAGCCACGCAGAATGGAGTAGCACATTAAGACGCATAGAATGGCAAACGGGAACCCCGTGGCGATCGCCAAGGCCTGTAGTGAGCCAAGACCGCCACCCAGCAACAAGGCGATGGCAATTAAGCCCTCAAACATGCACCAAAATAAACGCTGCATGGTAGGCGTTTCTTGAATGCCACCAGAGCAAATGGTGTCGACCACTAATGAGCCCGAGTCCGAGGAAGTAATGAAGAAAACCAGTACCAAGATGATGCCCATGGCAGACGATAAGGTTGCAAAGGGCAGCTCTTTCAACATCACAAACAGTGACAATTCAGGCGTCCAGTTTAACAGGGTCTGCTGCACGTCCATGTAGCCACCAATCATCTGTGACAAGGCATTACCGCCAAAAGCGGCCATCCACGCGGTGCTGACTAGAGTTGGGATCAGCAACATGCACAGCACAAACTCGCGGATACTACGACCCACGGAAACACGGGCAATGAACATGCCGACAAACGGTGACCAAGCAATCCACCAAGCCCAGTACAGTGTTGTCCAACCGTGGAAGTAGTCCGTATCGTCACGCCCCACCCAGTTCGATAACACCGGCAGATCGGTGACATAGCCTTTTAAACCAAACAAGAAGGTGCTGAGGATATCCGTGGTGGCGCCGACAAACACAATAAATAGGAACAGCGCTAGGGCCAACAGCATATTGATCTCTGACAAGCGTTTCACGCCGCCATCCAAACCGCGATAGACAGAGAACATGGCAATGCCAGTCACGACTAGAATGATGATCACCATTAAGGTGTTATCGGCTTCTAGCCCGAAAATGTAGTTCAAGCCTGCCGCCGCCTGCGTTGCTCCATACCCCAGCGAGGTCGCAAGACCGGCAAGGGTCGCCAGTGCCGCAAAGGTATCAATACAATGGCCAGGGAAGCCCCATACTCGTTCCCCTAAAATCGGGTAAAAGGCGGAGCGGATGGTCATCGGCATGCCTTTGTTGTAACAAAAAATGCCTAAGCCTAGGGAGACCACAGCATAGGCGGCCCAAGGGTGAATACCCCAGTGGAAAAGGGTCGCGGCCATGCCGGTTTGAATAGCGCTGTCGCGGTCAAAACCAGCCACCAGCGAGCCGTCCGAGTTTACCGTCGCGCTGTCGCCTAAGGGAGGAAATAGGGTGTGTTGCATGGGCTCTAACACCCCATAAAACACCAAGCCAATGCCCATCCCCGCGGCAAACAACATGGCAATCCAACTGACACGGGAATAGGTCGGTGTGGCGTCTGGGCCGCCGAGTTTTATTTTGCCGTAAGGTGACACGATTAAGAACAGACAGAACACCACAAAGATGTTCATACTGATGGCAAACACCCAATCAAACTGCGTCGTTAACCATGGCCGTAGGGTGCCAAACAAGCTACTGGCTGTTTCTTGGAAGATTAAACAAAATGAAACCAGAAACACCACTAGAAATGCGGTAAAGCTGAACACAGATAAGTGGATATCAATGTGGAAGGGGCCGATTTTAAATTGAGTATTATCTTGCCCAGCAAGGTAGTCGGTAACGTACTCAGATTGTTGGGGTTTAGTATTCGAGGACATAACAAGGGGTTCCTTCGAAATCAAAGGCGCTGCTAGGAGCAGCTACGCATTGATTTCGTTCTTTTTATAAAGAGTTTAGCTTAACTTGGCAGGGGAGTCGGTGATGACTTGTAAGCAGAGATTACAGCTCGATTTCTACGTCGCTTTTTAGACGAGTACAGCAGGACAGCACATAGCCTTCATCAATCTCATCTTGAGAGATACCACCGTTGTGATTCATCTCATATTGGCCATGGGTGACTTTAACGCGACAGGAGCCGCAAATACCAACGCCACAGGCTTTGGCAATATTGACCCCAGCTTCGGCGGCCGCTTCATTAAGAATGACGTCCAGTTCCACTTGTTGCATCACTTCCATTTCCGGGATGCGCAACATGATCATATCTTTAGGGGCCTGATCTTCTAATTCTGCTTGGTCGGCGTGTTTTTCGGCCAGCGCCACATCTTTAACAGGCGTCGCACCAAAGGACTCTTCATGGTAGCGCGACATATCAAAGCCTAGCTCTTGCAAGATAGTGCGCACGGCTTTCATGTAAGGCTCGGGGCCACAGCAGAATACTTCCCGCTCGAGAAAGTCTGGCGCCAGCAGTTGCAGCATATGAGCATTTAGGTAGCCGCGATAGCCACCCCAAGATTCGCCAATATTGGTCTGCTCACAAATCAGGTGCATCTTGAAGTTATCAATGCGCGTGGACATGTACTCTAGCTCTTTGGCATAGATGATGTCCTTCGGTGAGCGGGCACTGTGGGCAAACACCATGTCGACTTCAGAATCGGTATTAAACCACCAGCGTGCCATCGACATCACCGGTGTGATGCCAACGCCGCCAGACAACAACAGCACTTTATCAGCCGGGAAGTCCATGCAGTTAAAGTGACCGACGGGACCGTGTACCGCGATCTGATCGCCTGATTTTAGGTTGTCGTGCAACCAGTTTGACACCACACCGCCGGGCACACGTTTCACGGTAATCGAGAAACTGTAAGGGATCGATGGGGAGCTAGAAATAGTGTAAGAGCGCATTACGCGCTGTTCCGCAATATCCAGCTCTAGGGTCACGAATTGACCGGGTTTGAAGAAAAACATCACCGGTTCATTCATGCTGAACGTAAAGGTGGTGACATCATGGGTTTCAGGGATAACTTTGACACATCGAACGAGGTGGCGACCGTTACTCCAAGTTTGAGTCGTCATCGGATTTAGAAAATCCGATGTATTGAAATCACTCATGGTGTTCTCCGAAGGGCATAGGGTAAAACGAGCAGGGCTGTTTCAGTTACAGCTCTTTTCCTGCTTGCCACTGTTTCCAGCGCATGGTCATGTTGGCGCCGAGTGACAAGAAAGGTTCTGGGGGCAGCTTGCTGGGCGCTTGATGCTCTAAGAAGTCCGTTAATAGATCTGAGCTGCCTAACACCGCAAGTTCTGCTGCCGCGATGCCTGATAAAGTACCTTTTACGGTGCCTAAACCGTTTTGGCAGCAAGCGGACCAAATACGCTCTTCAAGTTCACCAAAAGCGGGCATCGAGTTGAGTGACAGACATAAGCGGCCGCCCCAGCGGTACTCCATGTCGACACCTTTGAGCATCGGGAAGCGGTTTTTAAAGGAGTGATCCTGCATGGCTTTGGCGCGCCGCATATCGGTCTCAGGCGCTTCTAATGATTGGTTTAGGGTCGCTAAGTTGCGAATGATAAGGCGATCACCGCTGCCGGAATAATTTGAAATCTTACGTACCGTGGTGCCCATCGGGTCTGCGGGTAAAATGCCCCAATCACTTTGACCACCAAGGGCTTGCAGCTCGCTAGGAGACAGCTTGCGCGTCATGGAAGCAAAGGTAAACACGTGCAATAGGCGCTTGGGATAGAAGCCAAATGACTGAATGTGGCCATTCACCGCGAGGATAATATTACGCGCGCGGACTTTTCCGGCCGGTGTCTTTAATACATGGGGCGTGCCACTGTTCAGTTCGATTACGGGAGAGTTTTCGAAAAACTGGACACGCTGGCGTAGGCCGTTGGCGCAGGCGCGAATAAAGGCTGCCGGTTGCACCATGGCGCCTCCTTCTGTTTGCAGGCCTTTGATATAGAAAGACGAGCCAGTGATACCGAGCATCTCCTCTGCGCTTTTAAACTTGAACGCTTCACCCATTTCAACCAGGTGCTTGCTGTAGCTTTCGAGGTGCTGAATGCCTTGTTCCGTGGCTGCGGCGGTGATTTTACCTGAACGACTGAAGACAGCCTTCGGCATGCCATATTCAAACGCTGCGGATTCAGCGAAATCGATCGCCTGTCGGTTTAGCTTGATCTGCTTTAAGTCATGATCGTTGTTGCCTGCATAAGTGTCCGAGTTGAGATCATGGGGCAAATCAATCATAAAACCGCTGTTACGGCCTGCAGGCCCCTCTCCTAGGCGCTTGGCTTCCAGTAACACAATGCTTTCGTCACTTGGCAATAACTGACTTAGGCGACGTGCCGCCGCCAACCCCGACCAGCCACCGCCGACGATGACCCAATCCGCCTCGATGTCCGTACTGACGCTGGCGAAGCCAAGATCTGGTTCGATGATGCTATTCCAAGCCGCTGGTCCAGGATCTTTAGGGAGTCGGGTAATTTTTTTCTGTGTCATGCTTAATCCCACTAAATAGAAAGTGATGGCAAGACGCCCCCCTACCAACTATGGATTTGGAAGGAGGGGCCCCGTTACAATCGACCCGAGATGGTTAGTCGATCGCACCGTCCACAGCACTGTCGCTCAAATCGATCCAGATCGTTTTCAGCTCAGTGTATTGGTCATGTGCATGGATGGAGTTATCACGGCCACCGAAGCCTGATTGCTTGTAGCCACCAAACGGCGTCGTGACATCGCCTTCACCAAAGCAGTTCACTGTCACCGTACCGGCTTTGATGGCTTGTGCCGCACGAATGGCTTTTTTGCCATTTGCCGTGAACACGGAAGCGGCCAGACCGTACTCGGTATCATTGGCGACTTGCAGAGCCTCCTCATAGCTGTTGACGGTAATCACAGATAAGATCGGACCAAAAATCTCCTCACGAGCCAGTTCATCAGTGTTGGCAACGCCGTCGAAGATCGTCGGTTGAATGTAAGTCCCTTCTAGCGTGTCACCGCCGACCAAGATGTCATAGCCCGCCAGTCTGCCTTTATCTAGGAAGCTTGCTACCTTGCTAAAGTGACCCTTATCGATCATCGCGCCTAAAGCATTTTGTGGGTCCAGCGGATTGCCGACTTTCCACTCGCGAGCATGGGCTTTGACACGCTCCAATAGCTTCTCTTTGATACCGGCTTGGACGATCAGACGAGATCCCGCAGAGCAGTTCTCACCCATGTTCCAGAAGGCGGCGGCACACACTTGTTGGGCGACATAATCGATGTTTTCAGCATCGTCGAGAACGATGCATGGGTTTTTGCCACCCAGCTCAAGCACGACTTTCTTCATGTTTGAGTCAGCTGAGTAACGTAGGAAACGACGACCCGTGGCGGTGGAACCGGTGAAGGTCACCATATCGACGTCCATATGCAGGCCTAGGGGTTCACCCACTTCAGCTCCGCCACCCGTGACAATGTTGAGCACACCACGTGGCAGGCCGGCTTCAGAGGCCAGTTCGGCAATGCGTAGCGCGGTCAAAGAGGTTTGTGCCGCTGGCTTGATGACCATGGAACAGCCTGCTGCCAGCGCTGGTGCCATTTTCCAAACCAACATCAGCAGCGGGAAGTTCCATGGCAGTACTGCGCCGACTACCCCAATTGGTTCACGCACAATCATCGAGATGGCATCGCTGCCAACGGGTGCCGTTTGATCGTAGATTTTATCGACCAGCTCTGCGTGCCAGTTCATGATGTGTACGAACTCATCGATGTCCAAGTTTTCGCAGTCAGTGATAGGTTTACCTGAGTCTAGGCTTTCCATGACCGCCAATTCGTGGCGATTGCGCAGGACCAATTTAGACAGCTTAATCAGGACTTCTTTACGCTCATTCGGATGCAGCTTGCTCCAGCGACCGTCGTCAAACGCTTCACGGGCTTTGGCAACTGCAAAGTCCACGTCTTCTTTGGCGCAGGCGGCGATATCCGCTAGGTGCTCACCGGTGGCTGGGTTGCTGCTGGCAAAGGTTTTACCGGAAGCAGCAGGGCGGAATTTACCGTCGATAAAAGCCATGGTTGGCAGTGTCAAAGAACCCGCAATCGCTTGGTATTCTTGCAAAGTTAGTACGTTTGACATGGTTTATTCTCCTGCTTTCTTATTGGCTTTTACGGTTGTTTGAGAAGGCGCTTCACCTAGGATGTTGGCAATCGATGTTTTTAAAGTACGTACAACTTGCTCCATTTGGCGCTTATCATCTTTGTTCAAGTCACGTAGCGGTTTGCGCACGGTACCGGCGAAGCGGCCATCTAGGGTGACACCGTACTTCACCGATTGAATGAATTTGCCGCCTTGTTCCAGTACGCGCATCAGCGGCAGCATGGACGACATAATGCGACGGCCTTTGACAAAGTCATTTTCTAGGACACAGGCTTGGTAAAGTGCGATGTGTTCTTTGGGCAGGAAGTTAGAGCCGGCGCAGACCCAGCTGCGTGCGCCCCAAGCAAAGAATTCCAACGCTTGGTCGTCCATACCACAGGCGGTTTGGATATGTGGGTAGTCACGCAGCAACATGTGAAGGCGGTTGATGTCACCAGAGCTTTCTTTGATGCCGCAGAAGTTTTTGGATTGGCCTACACGGTCGAGAAATTCCTCTTCCATGTTGACGCCCATACGATCTGGGTAGTTGTACAGCATGATCGGTAAATCGGCCGCGCGATCAATGGCCAAAGCGTGCAGTGATAGCTCCCGTTGTGTTGGTAGTGAGTAAGGTGGTGTGGCCACTAGTAATACATCTGCACCGTTTTTCTTACCATCTTCAGCAAGCTTTAGAGATGCTACTGGGTCAAGAGAACCTGTGCCAAAGATGATTTGCGCTTTATCGCCCACAACTTCTTTAGCTTTCACCAGTAACTCGATACGTTCCTGGTGGCTTTCAACGTAGTATTCCCCTGTGGTACCACCAATCATCAAGCCATGTACACCAGACTCAACTAGGTAATTTACGTGTGCTTGATAAGCATCGAAGTCGATAGAGCTGTCATCACGAAATGGGGTGATGACTGGGGTGTAGATACCTTCAAATTTCATGTTGTTTCTCTCATTTTTATGTCGTTTTAGGGCGATCCAGATAACGAGTTTTTTGAGCTCGAATTAGTCCCTCGTGACAGAAATGTTACTCAGTAAGTTAATATCTCCACAATCAACCTTTTTTCGGCATAATGCCTAACCTGAAGTTATCAATAATCAATTTGTGGGTGCTAAAGTGCTCTGATATAAGATGATTTCTTAAATAAAAGTGGCATAAGAGAGTGGTGAAGCAAAAAAATGCGGCTATTAAGCCGCATTTAAAGAAGGGAATAACTGTTTTGAAAGACTATTATTAAGCCAAACGTTTTTTCATGATGTCACAATACCAATCTACGAACTGGCAGACACCATTTTCAGCGATGTCTGAAAACGGCCCTGGGACATACGCTGGCGACTGCACGCCAAGGAATGTTTCTTCGACCAACTCGCGATCTTGATCGTTGGTTGCGAGCCACACCTTGGTTAGGTTATCGAGATCGTAATCCACGCCTTCTTGGGCATCTTTAGGCACCAGCCATTTGGTGGTTACTAAGGTCTCCCCAGAGCTTAATGGCAAAACGCGGAAGCTCAGCGCGTGATCCCCTAGGAAGTGGTTCCAGTTCGATGGGTACAAGAAGTACAACAAGGCACCGATGTCTTCAACGCCGGAAGTGTCTAATCGGCCGTTGACCGCTGGCGCACCGGACATGGTGTAGCTGACGGCTTTAGCTGACAGTGGAATACGGGTCATACGGAACTGACCTTCTTGGTCCATCACTAGACGGCTTGGTAGGCCGGCTGCTTCACATTTATCCCAGTGTGCCGTCAGTTCTGGGTCTTCTTCACCGCCAACCCCAGCAACCGATAGGTTTTCAACGAATGAGTTGAGCAATTCAGGGTGGCTGCCATCACAGTGATAGCATTCGCGGTTGTTTTCAAACACCAGCTTCCAGTTGCCTTTTTCGATGATGTTCGATTCGAACGCCACTTTGCAGTCATCTAGGTTATGGGGAGTGGTAAAGGTACTCATGGTTTCACGGAAGGCTTCGAAATCCGGTGCCTGATCCGCCACACAAACGTAGATATAGCTGTTGACCACTTCACAGTGAACTGTGTTTAAGCCATGTTCCGAGGCATCAAAGTTGTCGCCCATATTGCCAGCGAACAAGAGCTTGCCATCTAGGCCAAAGGTCCACTTGTGGTATGGGCATACCAGCTTGGCGCTCTTACCTTTGGCATTTTTACAAATGCGTGAACCGCGGTGGCGGCAGGCATTGTGGAATGCCTTCACCGCACCATTGTCGTCGCGAACAACGATTACAGGGTAGTTACCAACTTGCAGCGTGATGTACTCACCAGGCTTTTCGATTTCAAAGGTATGACCAGCGAAGATCCATTCTTTATGCCAAATTTGCGCTAAGTCCTGCTGGAATACGGCTTCCTCAGTGTAAAGCTCGCGGCTGAGTGCGTGACGTGGCTTACGCTCATTGATCAAATCTAAGGTAGTCTTTTGGCTACTCATTGTTTTACTCCGTAATGTTTTACATCGGCAGTTCTATGCAATGCTAAGACTGAAAAAGCATCTGTTAAAACTGGTTCCCCACGATGTCGGCTTTTGAGCCTGCTTCGATAAGGCGTTGTAATTCTGGCAGCGCCCTTGTACAGCTTGGTCTGTGTTGTTTCCTAGCTTGTGATTAAGTCTAGGGGGCACCCCAAATAGGGTAAAGCGACCTTTTTTTGGGAAGATTGAATACTTCAGGTTATGGGTGGTACTGGGGTGGAGGGCGCAAGCGTACGATTCCTGAAGATAAAAAATTATAAAAATGAATGACTTATGATTTTCTTTTAAACGTGTTTTTGAGGATTTTTAAACACTTTAAAATGCAGTTAATAAGGGGTTATGTGTCAAAATACTCATTGACTTTGATCAATTAGTATTATTAATTTGCGCCTTGTTTAAGACAGTTTAATTTAAAAAATAATGCGAGGCGCAAAAATGTCTAAAGTTTTTGGGTTTAATTCAAGCTTGAAATACTCTGAAATTCCAGATCAAACTAAGGGGCTTATTACCTCTTCCTTACTTGATATCTTGGGCATTATTGCCGCGGCGACTAAGAATAATACCTACGAAAATATTCGAAGTTTTGCGACTCAGCATTATAGTGCAAACCAAACTTCTGCCCGCTTATTGTTTGATGGGCGCAGTGTTTCTCCGTTAGGTGCTGCATGGGCAGGAGGCTTTGCTGCCGACAGTCTAGACGGTCATGAAGGGCACTTTTTGTCAAAAGGTCATGCCGGGGCAACGGTGGTGCCAGGGCTACTGGCTCTGGTGGATGCGCACTGTGAACAAGGTCGCGATATCACTGGCGAAGAGTTTCTAACCCTATTAACCATTGCCTATGAAACGTCTTTGCGGGCTGGCGTGTCGTTAATGCAGAGTGCTAGCGATTACCATGCCTCAGGGGCTTTTTCCGGTATTGGTTTGGTGGCAGCGGGGGCAAGGTTGCTCGATCTGCCGCAAGAGGTACAACAGCACGCACTGGGCATTGCCGAATACTTTGCGCCACGTTGTCCGATGATGCGCTTGGTGGATTACCCAAGCAATTTGCGTGATGCCCATGGCGCCGGTGCTTTTACTGGTATCAATGCCTTGCTGATTGCTCAAAGTGGTATTACCGGGGCACCAGCCGAATTGTTGTTGTCCGATACACTCAGCCCTGCTTGGCAGTCACTGGGTCAAGAGTGGGAAATTGACAATCAGTATTACAAGCCTTGGCCGGTATGTCGTTGGGCGCAGCCTGCGCTAACAGCGGTAGAAGCAATGCTAGAGCTGGACAGCGATATCTGTGCTGCCAACATTGAATCGATTCGCATTGAGACCTTCCATGAGTCCATGCGTTTACAGGGCCACCAGCCGAAAAATGCCGATGAAGCGCAATATGCTCTGGCCTTTCCGGTGGCCGCGATGCTGTGTTATGGCACCTTAGGACCGGAGCAAGTCAGTGATGCGGAGGTGCATGACGAAGCGATTTTGGCTCTGAGCCAATTGGTTGAGATCGTGGAGTCGCAGGAGTTGTCACAGCGTTTCCCTGCTGAAATTCTTTCCGTGGTTGAGATCCTGTTAAAAGATGGCCGCCGCGTACGTAGCCCAATTACTCAGGCAAAAGGCGACCCTGCCGTGCCGATGCGTAAAGCGGATATCCATCATAAATTCTTGCACTACACCACAGGTATTCTTAGCTCTGATCAGCAGTATGCCCTCATTGAGGAAGTTGAGTCATTGGCGTCACAACCTAGCTTGGCAAGGTTGTTGTCGATGGTGACGATGAAACCATAGAGTTCATCGAACTTTCTGCGTAGTTCGATTGAAATGAACAGGTTTTATTTCTTCTAAATTGAGAGTGAAAGATGATTTTGACCGCCACCATGAAGAGAGATAGTCAATAAAGGGGACCGTCTAGTAAGCAGCAAAGATGCTGAAAGGGCTTCATGAAAGGCTGTTTTAATCATCGCTAGGAGAAGTATGTGCGACCCAAATTGCTGGCATACTTCTCCTTTTTTATAAGGGAGTGTCGATGGACATCATAGAGCATATGTTGGCCGCAGGCCGTTTAGCATTGGAATTGTCCCTGTATCTTATGCTGCCGATTACGGTGGTCATGGGGGGCATGATGAAGGCGCTGGAAAACAAAGGTTTGCTGGCCATGCTGTCGGCGCTGTTATCGCCAATTACCAGGTGCTTTGGTGCCTCCGGTCTGAGTATCATCGGCCTGTCTAAAATGCTGTTTGTCAGTTCCATTGCGCCGATCCCAACCTTGCAAAAGCTGGATACTCTAGAGCAGGATCAACGCAAGCTAGCGGCCTCGTTAGCCTTGGTGCTCACCCTGACACAAGCCAATGTGTCGTTTCCCATGATTGCCTATGGCTTGGATATCGGCTTTGTCTTGCTGTCGTCTTTGGTCGGTGGGGTAGTAGCGTCGGCGATTACCTATTATGGCTTAACTCGGCATATCCTTGTTGGCCCTATTGACGACCAAGTCAAAGCAAACGAAGCCGTCACCGTCCCCAATAAAACGCTGTTTCAGTCCCTCAATGAGGGCGGCATGGAAGGGATGAAGATCGCCATTAATATGATCCCGATGCTGATCATTACTTTGTTTCTAATGGCGATTTTAAAAGATTTACATGCCATTGAATGGCTCACCCGTGCCATGGCCCCTGCTTTCTCTTTACTGGGCTTACCAGAAGCCTCGGCTTTGCCGGTGATTACCAAATACATAGCTGGTGGCACCGCGTATATGGGGGTGATGGTGGATCAGATTGAGCAAGGGGTGATCAGTGCTAAGGATCTGAACATCATTGCCGGGCTGGCCAGTAACCCGGTCGATTTAGTGGGCATTACCATCTTTTCTGTACTAGGCCCTAGGATCAATGTGATTTTTCGTTATGCGCTAGCGGGGGCTTGTATTGGGCTGTTGGTTCGCGCCAGTATGCATGTGATCTGGTTTAGCTAGCATCCATATAAAAAAGCCCTTCCTATAGCGAAGGGCTTGGTTCCTGCTACGCAGTTTAGAAGGGCAGTGGCAGCTTGGCCGTTCGTCCGCCGTCGACCACAATCACTTGGCCTGTGATAAACGCCGAGTCCTGAGAAGCTAAAAACACCACGGTGGCGCCAATATCGGCTGGCTCACCGGTGCGACCTACGGGATGAAGTTTCAACAGTTCCTGTTTTGCCTGCGTTGGGTTGTCTTGAGCATTAATATAGTCATGGCTCAAATCCGAGTTAATCCAACCTGGGGCGATGGCGTTGCAACGAATGTTGTCCTTACCTAAGTCAATTGCCAAAGCGCGGGTAAAACCATGAACCCCTGCTTTCGAACCACAGTAGGCGGCATGCCAAGGGTTGGCCCCAAGCCCTTCGATTGAGCCAATGTTAATGATGCTCGCGCCCCCCTGAGCTCGCATTAACGGTAACAAGGCTTTTGTTAAAAACACTGGAGCACGCATATTCACTGCCATCATGGTGTCCCATTCTTGCTCGGTCATATCGTCTAGCGATTTCTCAAACATAAAACCAGCGTTATTGACCAAGATATCCACGCCGCCAAAGACTTCTTGTGCCGTGTTGGCGATCAGGTACGGAGCGTTTACATCCGCCAAATCAACGCTGATATAGGCCACATTTTCTTGTTGGGACAGCGGCTCATCTAACGGTTGTCGCTGTGCAATCAATACCTTCGCCCCTTGGCTAAGAAGTTGCTCGGTAATACCTCGACCAATACCGCGACCACCGCCTGTGACTACCGCTACTTTATTTTCTAAACGCATGATTAGTTCCTCCCAATTAACCGGATACTGGCTTAGCGCCAGTCACTTCAACACATTCACCTGCAATGTAGCGTGCTTGATCTGAGGCCAAGAAGGCGATGACATCGGCAATGTCTTCCGGCTCGGCAATACGCCCTAATGGCACGGTTTTGTTTAGCTCTTCAATCGCTTTGTTCGGGTCCAGTCCACGACGCTCAAAGCCACTGCGAATCATTGGGGTGTTGATTTCATGGGGGCACACGGCATTGACGCGAATGCCTAGCGGCGCACAGTCGCGACCTAGGTTTTTAGTCAAGGCTGCGACGGCCCCTTTGCTGGTGCAGTAGGCCACATGCTTAGGGCCAGGGTAAGTGCCCCACACCGAGGACGTGTTGACGATCGCACCGCCACTTTTTTTCATGTGGGGAATGGCAGCACGGCATAAGAAAAACACCGCATTCAAGTTCACATTCATGGCGCTAAACCACATCTCATCCGTAGTTTCTTCGATGGTGCCACGTGGAATGATTCCGGCGTTATTGAGCAGAATGTCTACGCCACCAAATTGTTGTACGCAGCGATCAATGACGGCCTCACAGTACTCTTTCTCGCTCAGGTCACCTGCCACTACTATGGTTTTAGCGCCCAGTGCTTCAGCGCGGTTTGCAACCGATACACACCCCGCTTCATCGCGATCCGCCAAGACAATATGGGCGCCTTCTTTGGCGAAGAGCTGTACTAGAGTTTGGCCGACGCCACCAGCGGCTCCGGTGATCACAACCGCTTTATTTTTAAATCTCATCGTGTTGTCCTCTTGTGTTGATTTCTCGTTCCTATTGTTAACGAGTCAGCATCTTCGGACAAACGAGTTTTCGTGCTATATAGTTAACCAAAAGTTAACTGAATATTTGGTGTTTTTTGACAGAGGCGACGCCGTTGCAACGATTAACTCTTCCCCCTTTAAATGCCTTGCGTACGTTTGAATCAGCGGCGCGACAGTCGAGTTTTAAGCTGGCCGCTGAGGAGCTGTGTGTGACGCAAGCAGCGGTGAGCAAGCAGATTCAGGCGTTAGAAGACTATTACAACTTGAAGTTATTCATACGTCACAACCGTGCTGTCTCTTTAACCCAGGAGGGAGAGCAACTAAGGTTGGCGGTGAGTTCGGCATTGCGACAAATTTCTGATACCTCACAGTCTCTGTTAGCCAAGCAAAGCAGCGACCATTTATCGCTCTATACCACAACGTCATTTGCCCAATTGTGGTTTATGCCGCGCTTTAAAGCCTTTGGGCAGAGCTTTCCAGACATACAGCTGCATCTTATAAGTGGTGATGAGAGTCCTAACTGCGCCGAAGGCTTCGAAACGGCCATTGCGCTGGGGTGGCAAGATCATCCAGATTACATCGCCGTGCCGTTATTTTCTGAAGAGATCTTTCCGGTTTGTACGCCAGAGTTTTTCGCTCAGCACCCTGAGATCCGCTGCGCCAACGACCTGCTGGGGTTACCGCTGTTGAATTTGAGTGCATCCTACTGGAAAGCGCGCCTGTGGACGCCGATGGATTGGGATGCTTGGTTTTTATTGCAGGGGATTGAGCGCTCAGAAAGCCGTAGTGATCTTCAATTTAGTCAGTTTTCAATGTTATTGGATGCTGTACACCAAGGGCTAGGGGTTGGTCTTGGCTGGCAGCACCTGGTGCAGAACAGCTTAGACTCAGGGCGCTTGGTGAAGCTTTTTCCTGACAGCTACCTTGCCGATGACCGAGTGCATTATTTTGTTTACCATCGTTCTAAAGCGCAGTCGCATAAGGTGAAAAACCTAAGGGATTGGCTGCTGCAGCAAGTAGCATTATCTGGGGGAAGTACGTCATAGCATTGATTGCTAAGCAGAAATGGTACGCCCGAAAGGATTTGAACCTTCGACCTTGCCCTCCGGAGGGGCACGCTCTATCCAGCTGAGCTACGGGCGCACATTGTAGGCGGCGAATTATAAGGGGTTGTGTGTCATCACTCAAGAAGGATTGTTATGATCCTTTAAAACTTATGTCATCTTGATAGCGGGATGTAGTTTTTTGTAGAGATTAATGTTTATCAAGCGTTTATATCGTAGTCTCACAACAGGAAGTTTCAGTAACCGTCAAGTAGGGAGTCACCGTATGTTTTATCAACGTAGCAGAGAGTTTTCCAAGTTAGTTCTGATCAGCGCCACGTTATCCGCGACGACGGCGCTGGCGGCCCCTTCACTATCTAAAGCCCCCACTTCTGTTTGGGGGGTAGACGACCAGCATACTTTATTTAATGTGCACCCAGATCAGCCCTCCAAAATCTTAACGTCCCATCAAGTAACCGGTTTAATGGCGCAAGATCGTATCATCGGCATTGATTTTCGAGTGGCGCGTGGTGAGCTGTACGCTTTAACGCATAGCGGACGCATTTATCGACTGGATACGCAATCAGGGCAGGCGATCTTGGTGGACGGTTCTGAGCCGGTGGCAGAAATGGCTGTTGGCCCCTATGGCTTTGATTTCAACCCTGCGGCGGATAAGCTGCGTGTGGTAGGGGATCGCAATAAGAATCTGCGTTTAGACCCAGACAGCGGGGCGAAAGTGGACTTTGATAAAGAGCGTTCCGGTGTACAAACGGATCCCGATCTAGCGTTTGCTGTGAACGATAGCTACCGTGATGAGTTTCCAGATATTGTCGCGGCGGCGTACACCTATAATGCCAATGACAGCAAGCTGACCACCAACTATGCGATTGATCGTCGAAAAGGTATGCTGCTTATGCAAGGCACGAAAGAAGGTGTGTCGCCATCTGTGTCGCCCAATTTAGGGGTGTTGTATTCGGTGGGCGCACTGGGCACAGGACCGTTAAAGGATGCCTCATTGGATATCAGCGACCTTAGCAATACGGCGCTTGCTGCGTTGTTGCCCGTCAATGGCCAACAGACGCATTTATTTAAGCTTGATTTGGAAACAGGACAAGCCATCTCGATTGGTGTGTTGGGTGACGGCGCACATGTGACAGGGTTGGCGATTGAGCCTTAGCCTATTAGGAGTAATCATTGCGTATGTTGAAGTACGTAAAGCAGGTGGCGTTGGTAATGTGCAGTGCATTGCCAGCGCTGGCTTGGGCCGATGTGGCCATTCAAGTAACGGATGCAAACGGGAAGCCATTAGCCGATGCTGTGGTGTTTCTCAAATCCCCGAGTTTACTAAGTCGTTCACAGCCGCTTACTGAGGCCGAGATAGCCCAACAAAACCGCACCTTTATTCCTGGAGTACAGGTGGTGACGCAGGGCACGGCGGTGGACTTTCCCAACCGTGATGACGTGCGCCATCACGTCTATTCCTTTTCCCCAGCCAAAACCTTTGAACTAAAGCTCTACATTGGCAAGCCGGAAGCCCCGATCGTGTTTGATCAGGTGGGGATTGTGGAGTTGGGCTGCAACATTCATGACAGTATGTTGGGCTGGGTATTGGTTAATGACACACCTCTTTATGGGGTGACCGATGACGCCGGCGTGGTAAGGTTTGATTACGATCAGAGCGATGCGCTAAGTGTCGATATTTGGCATCGTCATTTCCCCTATGGCGCCCCTTACGAAACCTTTGAATTGACTAGGGGGAAGGATTCCTCTGAGTTTACAGTCGCACTACAAACCCCTGGAGTTGCCTTGTAATGGGAGCCCTATCTCGTATGCTGCGCGGGCGCTTATCGTTCCGCTTTATCATCATGACCTTGGCGCTTTTAGTGCTCATTCAGAGCATTGGCTTTGGCGTGGTACAGGCGACGGTGGATCGTTATGTACGCGGAGAGGTGCAACATGCCATTACCGTTGCGGAGCGGGTATGGAACAAGTTATTGGTGCAAAACCATCAGCGCTTGGCGGAAGGGGCGGAGTTGTTGGCCTCGGATTTTGGTTTTCGCTCCGCGGTTGCGTCTCGTGATGCCAATACGATTGCTTCCGCACTGCAAAATAGTGCTAACCGCATCGGCGCGTCGGTGGCGATTTTGGTGGATGCCCAATGGCAGTTAAAGGCTTCCTCAGAAGAGACCATGCGTCACTTTGACAATGTGCAGCATCTTATTGAGGCATTAGCCCAGACACGGGCCAAAGAAGGTGAAGAAGCCTATTTAACCGCGTTATATGAGGGCGATCCCACTCAATTTGTGATCGTGCCGGTTCGCGCCCCGCGTGTCATCGGCTATGTGTTAATGGGCTTTGCGATCAAGCCCGATATGATTGCTGAAGCAAGCGATTTATCTGGCGTTGAACTGGTATTGATGTCTCGCAGTGAGAGCAATTCAGTCAATGTCGTGGCCAGCTCGACGCCGTTAAAAGAACACTTCTTACGCAATATTCCCGGGGAGTACTTTCTCGAGGATTTACTGTTTGATTTGCCGATTAATGATGACACCTTTGTCAGCATGATCCACGGACAACAGGTGGTAGGGGGCTATATCAGCTTGGCGTTGATGGAGTCTTTGAATGAAGCCAACCAACAGTTCGCCGAGCTGTTCCATCAGTACTTGTTCATTACTGCCATGGGCTTAGTGATTTTTGCCATTACCGTCACATGGCTCTCGCGCCGAGTCGCGCGGCCGCTAGAAGTACTGACCCATGCCACCAGTGCCTTGCAACAGGGGGACTATGATGTGGTCATCAGTGGTACTCGGCGCGAAGACGAAGTCGGCCTGTTGGCGCGCAGTTTTGATGGCATGCGTAAAAGTATCAAGCAGCAACAAGACACCATCACCAAGCTGGCCTACTACGATCCTTTGACAGGGTTACCGAACCGTTTGAGTTTTCGTAATAAAGTCGCCAACCTGATGCGTGGTGGCCAATATCATTCCCTGAGTGTGATCACCATTAACCTTGATCGTTTCAAGCAGGTAAACGATGTACTGGGCTATGAAATGGGCGATGAAATTCTCAAAGCCACCGCTTCGCGCCTATTGGGAATCAGCTGTTCCGCGCACGATAAACTGGCCCGTGTAAGCGGAGATGAATTTTCAGTATTAGTGTTGCCTGATAGCCAGCCCGCTATGGACGTGGCAAGATCACTACTAGAAAAACTGAACGAGCCGCTGGAAATAGATCATACTTTGATTGATTTGAGTGCCAGTATTGGCATTGCCAGTTGGCCGCAGGATGCCGCCGGCTGTGATGGTTTGATTAATGCTTCGCAAGTGGCCATGTATGCGGCGAAGAAACGTACCGAGGACATCGTTCAATACAAACAAGAGCTGATGACCTCAACGCCGGAAAGCCTAAGCTTGTTGTCCGAATTGCGTCAGGCGGTGGTGAATCATGAGCTGCGTGTGTATTTGCAGCCCAAAGTATCCAGCCAAGATAACAGAGTGATTGCGGCGGAGGCATTAGTCCGTTGGCAGCACCCAGAAAAGGGGCTAGTGCCACCTTATCAGTTTGTACCGTTTGCCGAACAAACGGGCTTTATTCGTGAACTGACCAAGTGGATGATCCGTGAAATTGCGGCACAATGGCATGGCTTACAAAAGGGCAATGATACATTTCGTGTGTCGGTTAATTTATCGACACGGGATTTGATGACCACCAGTTTCCCAGAGTTTTTGGCACAGACATTACGAGAATACAATATTCCTGCATCCGGTCTGTGTTTAGAAATTACCGAAAGTGCCATCATGGACGATCCAAGCTTTGCTGAGCAAACCTTGGCTAAGCTATCGAATATGGGCTTTCGTTTGTCGATTGATGACTTTGGTACGGGTTACTCTTCGTTGGGGTATTTAAAACGTTTACCCGTGAACGAGCTGAAAGTCGATCAGTCGTTCGTGTTTGGTATGATTGAAAACAACAGCGATCGTATGATCGTGCAGTCGACTATCGATCTGGCCCATAACCTTGGCTTAGATGTGGTCGCCGAAGGGGTGGAAACAGAACAAATGTACCAAACTTTGGCCGCCTTAGGGTGTGAAGAGGTACAAGGCTATTTCATTGGCAAACCCATGCCAGTGACCGACTTTAAAGAGTGGCGAGAGGAATGGAATGCACGTCATGGGCTGAAATAAGGCCTTATATGACGCTTATCTTGCAAAATTATGTAAATCTTATGGATAAGATTGCGAAATCTTGAAGTTGTTTAGCTTCCGTTATTATAGTGCTCGCAGTTTGATAACCATTGGAGTTTATATGGCTACGGAATTTGAAAAGCAGTTTGTCAATGACATAAAACGTGCCCATGTGCATGTTGCGTGGGTAGGAGATGAATCGTCTGACGTTCACGTTGTTATTTGGCCGACTTGGAGTGGCCTTAGTGACTTTGAAAAAAGTTTTGCCGAAGAAGTGGTAAGTTGGGGGCATACGGCCACCGCCGTCGACTTGTATGGGGTGGGCAATAACCCGACCGAATTACAAGACAAAGCCGACACCATGATGGCGCTGGTTGCCGAAAAGGGTCCTCTCACGGCTTTACAATCCGATATTTGCCAAGAGATTGCAGAATCACACCCCAATAAAAAACTGGTCCATGTGGGCTTCTGCTTGGGTGGTCGACTGGCCATTGAGGCGGGCTTGCATATCCCAAGCAGCAAGGGCGCAGCAAGTTTTCATGGCTTGATGAATTTCTACCGCCCAGAGAGCTCAGAAGACGCCAACCGCGAAGCTAAGTTCATCATCTTTAATGGTTATCAAGACCCAATGGTAGACGTGGCTGCCGCCGACCAAGCGCGCGCCGATCTAGATGACATGGGGCTAGACTGGCAATTTGTCGACTTTGGCCAAACCAAGCACTCGTTTATGCTGCCAAGCGCCAATGCACCACAAGATGGCCACGCGTTCAGCGCCGCGGCCAGTGCTCGAGGCCGCAATGCACTGCGTTTCTTCCTGAGTGAACTCGCTTCTTAAGCCATCGCCTCAGTTTAAAAAACGCCTAGATAGTCGCTTATCTAGGCGTTTTTTTATGCGCTGAAACAATCCAGTTGCTTTACTTTAACGTATCTAGGGAAAGCATTTGGGAGGCTATTATGCTGCTATTACATCACTTGGAGAACTCCAGATCTCAGCGTATTGCTTGGGCACTAGAGCTACTAGGCTTGGAATATGAGGTCAAAACTTACTTACGCACCCCCGAGCAAATGGCCCCGGAAACCCTAAAACGTATCCACCCTTTGGGGCATGCGCCAATACTGGAGGATGACGATGTGATCATTGCTGAGTCCGGTGCTATCCTAGAGTACTTAGCCGATGAATACGATCCTAATCAGAAGCTAAAACCACTCAATAAATTGGAGCGTAGGGACTACCAATATTGGCTGCATTTTGCCGAAGGTTCGTTTATGCCATTGCTGGTGATGACCTTGCTGTTTCGAAAAATTCCCAAGCAGCCGATGCCTTTTTTTGTGCGTCCGATTGCCAAGGCGATCTCAGGCAAAGTGATCAGCGGCTTTATCGAACCGCGCTTACGCGATGCGTTAAACCTGATTGAAGACCATCTGAGTGAAAAACATTGGTTCGCCGGCGAGCATTTAAGTGGTGCAGACATGCAGATGAGCTTTCCGCTACTGGCGTTAACGAGCACGCTTGCCTTATACGACTATCCACATATCGAGCGCTGGCTGAGCAGTGTGACCAAAGATCCAGCCTATCAGCGTGCGGTCGCGAAAGTTGGCGAATTTCAGTCTTTTTAAGACATTAATCTAATTGTCCAAGCCCCATTATTGGCGTACTGTCTGACACTTCTGATTGGGTCTCCAAGGATTAACCATGTCTCAACCTGTGCGCCTCTTGAGCATTGCTGTTGCATTTGCTTGTGTCCTGCTTGCTCTAAACTTTGGTTTACGCTCCTCGATGGGCTTTTTCATGGCTCCCATCTCCGACTCATTTGGCTATGGCCGTGAAGTGTTTGCCTTGTCCTTGGCGTTACAGAATCTTTGGTGGGGCTTAACCCAGCCGATTGCTGGTGCGTTATCAGACCGTTTTGGTACCTTAAAAACAGTATTAGCGGGCAGTGTGATTTATGCACTGGGCTTATATGTAACGGCGAATGCTGACAGCGCGACGGCGCTGCATATCGGTTCCGGCTTTTTGATGGGCATGGGCATCGCCGCCACAGGTTTTGGGGTGGTATTACCGGCCATGGCGCGAATGGTGGCACCGGAAAAACGCGCTTTTGCGCTAGGGCTCGGCAGTGCCGCAGGCTCAGCCGGTCAACTGTTGGTGGTACCGTTAGCACAAGAGTTCCTCTCAGCTTATGGCTGGAGTAGCGCACTGCTGTTGTTGGCGGCATGTGCCTTGCTGATGATGGTGTGTGCCTTACCCTTGAGCAAAAGCTCTGCCAGCAGCTCAGCAGGCAATGAACCTCAAGGACAAACGGTAAAGGAAGCGCTCAAAGAAGCGAGTGCTTACTCACATTATTGGTTGTTGGTGGCTGGCTTCTTTGTCTGCGGCTTTCAGCTTGCTTTTATCACGGTCCATATGCCGGCTTTTTTAGCCGATAAAGGTTTTGCGCCGGAAGTCGCAGTGATGTGTTTGGCCTTGATTGGCCTGTTTAATATTTTCGGTTGTCTGTTATCCGGCTCTTGGTCTGGTAAGTATTCGAAAAAAATGCTGCTGGCCTACATCTATGGCTTAAGAGCCGTGGCGATTGCGTTGTTTATGTGGTGGCCGATGAGCACCGCGAGTGTCTATCTGTTTGCCATTGCCACCGGCGTCTTGTGGCTAGCCACGGTGCCGCCAACGTCTGGACTGGTTGGGCAAATGTTTGGCCTTAAACACATGGGCATGCTCTACGGCATCGTTTTCTTGAGTCACCAAGTGGGCTCTTTCTGTGGTGTATGGTTGGGGGGCTATTTATACGATACCACTGGCTCCTATGATGTGGTGTGGTGGTCGGCATCCATTATTGCCTTAGCCACGGCGGTGATTCATATCTTTATTGATGAGCGTCCCGTGGCACGTATCCGAGAGGCATTAGCGGCTTAACTTGCAGTCTGCTAAGACCTTCTGTGAGTGAACTTTTGAATTTCCTTGGCAAAAATTCAATGGTGATTGGCGAGCTTTAACGGGGGCCTAATGCTATATTACGGCCTTCGATTTTTAGGGCAAACGGCTTGATACACGATCTGCTTTGCCTTGTTGAGGAGTGAATATGTCTACAATTATGATTCTAAATGGCCCGAACCTAAACTTGCTAGGGCAGCGCGAGCCAGAACAATATGGCCACGAGACCTTGGCAGACGTGGAAGCTATGTGTAAAGCCGAAGCGGCTAAGCACGGCTATGATGTGGATTTTCGCCAGTCGAATCATGAAGGGGTATTGGTAGATGCCATTCACGAAGCGGGTCAACTGATCAAAGCGGGTAAGCTGTTAGGGGTCGTATTCAACCCAGGTGCTTACACGCACACATCTATTGCCCTACACGATGCGATCAAAGGTGCCGAAGTGCCGGTGGTAGAAGTGCATATTTCCAACGTCCACGCCCGTGAAGCCTTTCGTCACCATTCTTACATTTCCCCTTGTGCAGTGGGCATTGTCATTGGCATGGGTGTTCAGGGTTACGTATTGGGCATGCAAGGCTTGCTCAACAAAGTGGCTAAGTAAGCCTTATTGAGTTGTATAACAAAGCCGAGCATTGCTCGGCTTTGTCGTTTCTAAGCGCGTCAAAGCTGGCCGATAAACGTCAATAAGACGGGCAAGGTCAGGAAGCAGGCGATGGTGGTGACTAACAAGGCACTGGCACAGAAGGAGCGGTAACCGTATTGGCTACCAATAATCGGGTAGATGCTCATCATCGGCACGGATGCGAGCACTACTGCGCCAACTTTAAGATGCTGATCGATGCCTGGAATGAGCCACATGAATAGGGCCATACAGGCAGGGTGAATGATCAGTTTGCCAAAGGTAATGGCGCTGATGTCCGCCACATTGCCCTTCATGCTGGTACCGACCAAGGAGCCACCTAACACCATCAGAGCTAAGGTTGCCGAGGCCCCAGACAACATCAGCAGGACACGATCGGCCACGTCTGGCAGGGTTAAATGGAACTGCGAGAAGAACATGCCACAGATCACGGCAAGGACTAGAGGGTTCTTGGCTAAGCGTTTGCTGGTGTCTAACAAGGTCTGCGCCAAACTAAGGCCTTGATCCTTGGACGAGAAGTAGCTCAGCAGCGCGAACACCGTCGGCAAGATGATGGCATTTTCACCCATTAAGGTCATAGCAAACGCGGCCGTCGGGGGATCATCAAATACCAGCAGCATCACCGGAAAACCGAAAAAGCCTGAGTTAGAACAGGCCATACCGGCACCTTTGAGCGAGGCTTGTAGGGTATCTTTTTTCAGTGCCCAAACGGTAAATAAGATACCGATGGCGAGCGACAGTAAAGACGCTAAGCTGAACGCTAACAGGTACTCTGGAACAAAGACTTCAGCGGAGTCCATTTTCGCAAGGGTACTGAAAATCAGCGCCGGTAGGGTAAAGTAGAGCACGATTTTAGCCATTCCAGCGATGCTTTCATCACTGACCAGACGAGTACGCACGGCGCTGTAGCCAAGCGCCATTAAGATGAAAATCGGTGCTGTGGTGAACAACATTTCAAACATGGTTTACCATCACTGGTAGCAGAGAAGAGTCTACAAGAAACACCCAGAGCACACCTTAGGAGTGATCTGGGTTGTAGTAACTGTCTAGGTTAGCAGCCGTGTCCTTGACCGCTTTACTGAATAATTGCAAGGCCATGGAAGCATTGGTATCGGCGCGCACACTGAGGCCCACGGCACTTAGCGTTTCTTTGGTGTTCACCGGTAACTCGGCTAATTCGCCATCGGCGATTTCACGGGCGACCACACCACGAGAGATGATCCAAATGGCGTCAGTATGACGGATAAACTCTTTGCCAAACGAGTCCGACACGGTATCAATACGATCGCGAATATTACTGACTCCTTCAGCCAGCAAGAAACGATCAACGGTCGGGCCGGTGATGGATTCTTCCGGTGGGTATAAAACCGTGTATTGGGTGATTTCGTTCAGTTGGAAGTCGGCTTTGTCGAGCAGTGGGTGACCTGGACGCACGGCAAACACCACTTGTTCCGAGTAAAGGTGCTGGAAGGAAATCCCCGCCATCGCCTCAGGCACGCCCATACGGCCCACGACCAAGTCTAATTCGCCTACGCGCAATTGGCTCATGAGCAAGGAGTTCGGTCCTGAGACTAAATGCAAACGCACGTCGACGTTATTGGAGCGAAAGCGCTTCACCGCCTCGGGTAAAACACTGGTCGCCACGGTAGGCAGTACCCCAATGCTGAGTTTTTGCTGGCCCGTCACGAGTGCCTGATTGACCCGTTCGGCACCTTCGCGCAGGGCGGCGACACTGGTGCTAGCATGTTCTAAAAAGAGGTTGCCGTAATGGGTCAGCTCGATGCCTTTTTTGCTGCGTTCGAGCAAACGCACCCCAAGAATTTCTTCCAACTCTTTGAGCTTTTTCGAAACAGCGGGTTGCGTCAAGGAGAGAACATCCGCCGCGCGCACTACGCTGCCCTGGCGAATGACTTCTAAAAAACACTCTAAGTGGCGATACTTAATGCGGTTTTCTATCATGGTATTTTGCCCTTTAACTCGACGCTTACAGAAGTCGTGTATTACAACCTGCTTTGCCAAGCTTTAAAAGTAAAATATACAATTTTTGATATGCTTTTCTATAAAATGAAAGATCAAAGACGCTATTTCTGCCAAAAAACAACCATTAGCGACGTATATAGAAAGAAAGTCGCAGCTCGGGCGTCGTCATATACCAAAAATGGTATCTAACCGTATTTGGCGAATCTTTCACGGGTTAGGTTACGTACCCCTTCCACGCCGACCACAATATTGTCTTCAATACGTACTCCACCATAGGGACGCAATTGCTCAATCTTGTCCAAATTACAGCCGTGTTGCGGTTGTTCGGCACGCAGCTTTTCGAGCAGCATAGGGATAAAATACAGCCCCGGTTCGATGGTCAGTACCATGTTGTCATTTAAGTGTCGTGTCAGGCGCACAAATGGACTGCTCTTAGGTGGGGCGATAATTTGCCCTTGAGGGTTTGTTTGACGACCACCAACGTCGTGTACCTGTAACCCCAGTAGGTGACCCAAACCATGCGGATAGAAATGGTGCGGGATCCGCTTTTCAAGTTGCTCTTCTACACTCAGGCTGCAAATATCGTGTTTGTTAAGCAGTCCTGCCACCCCGATTAGACTTTTTTGATGCAATTCTAAAAAGGGCGTCCCTGCCACCGCTTGTGCTGCGATTCCCTGCTGTAAAGCATCCATATCCGCCACCAGAGCACTGAAGTCGTCTTGCAGTGCAGTGGTAGTGCGGGTGATGTCACTGGCATAGCCATTGAATTGCGCTCCCGCATCCACTAATAAGGTCAATGGTCGAAACGGCCGATGGTGGGCTTTTTGCTCGTAGTGTAAGACCGCAGCGTGCTCATTAATAGCAACGATATTTGGATAAGGGGTGTCACAGGCATCTTGGGTAGTGGCTTTTAGATACGCCAAATGTGTATCGAATTCACTGGCACCGGCGAGGAACGCTGACTGGGCTGCCAAGTGGCCTTTGACGGCGAGATCTGAAGCGGCCTCTAAGCAAGCAATTTCATAGTCGGTTTTGGTGGCGCGGTCATAGTTGAGCCAAGTCAGTAAGGTTGGACTGTGCTGCAGGGGGCCGACAGGATCGGGACCAATTAGAGCGACTCTTTCAGGCAATGATGTTAGCCAGTCATCATTGAGCGCAGGGATGATATGCCAATGGGCTTGCCATTCACCCTCAGGAATAGGGTTGTCCATGTGCCAGAAGTCTTGCTTCGCCGGCCAAATTAGCTCCGGCTTATCGTGTTGGATGACGATGTAGCAGCCAGCTGGCAGGTCAAAGGGGAGCCACTGCTGTGCTGCGGCAAAGGGCTTGTACGGGTGGCTGTTATCATCTTCGAAATAATAGCTGGGTTTGCCGGAGGCAATGACAATCGCATCCAGCTTAAAAGACGACATCGCCACGAGGTAGCGCTGTAATAATATCTCTAAGTGGCGGATATATAGTGAATTCTGCATTGATCATTCCCCTTAATTCGCAACGGCTGTGTCTGATTAGTTTAGGACACAGGTAGCGTCGACGTAAATTCAAGCCAAGCGTTAAAAAATGTTTGAGTCGACCTCTGGAGGGCCAGTGGCGCTATCAGGTTGACGGACGCTAGCCGCAGAATCAAATGTAAGTTATTGAACCGGCAGATAGAGTTGTGTCACATATTGCAGAGTATCGTTCGTTTCCTTGGGGGATACCTCATAGACCTCAAGGCTATTGCGTTGCGGCGCGACTTTTACGTGATGCAGTTTCACATGGGTGTGTAACACATGCCATGCCACCCAAAGGTGTTGATAGCTGCCTTGATACTTAAGCCCCATATAATTGCCTTTAAAAGTGATTCGCTCCGGTTGCGCTTCACAGGGACTGAGGCTTTGGATAGGGATACCTAGTCGACCCGTAAAATAATGTTGTCTCAGATCGGCCGACTCGTACAGCGCGAAGCTAGGCCCAGCAGGACGGTTTTCTGGCCCAAGGCTAATGCGCAAATCTCGAAAGCCTTGTTCCATCTGCACTGACATGGAGTGATCGCTGACCAGGAAAGGGCGGGTGACGGCATCGACATTGGCCAAGGTACGAACATCCTCGAGCTCAAAGGCCATCTGAGTATCACCATCTGGTTCTAAGCGGGCTTGCAGACGCAATAACAAGAGTCGCATGTCCGCGTGGATTTGTTTTAGGACCTTGGTGTGCTTATAACGATGCCAGAAGTTCAGTTCACTGCTGGCGATCACGTTTAACAACAGCTGCTGATCTTCCGTTTGGCTCAGTTCAATGCGCACTTGAATCGGGCTTGGATAGAAGCGGTCTGTTTGAACCCAGAAAGCCGCGCCTTGGGGAGCGGAGCTGGCCTCAATATGGCACGACACTCGGCCAATGTGTTGACCCTTTAGCTGTACTAAAGCGCCTTCAAGAGATTGGCTATGGGGTTGGTTAACCAACACCGAAGCATTGTCGTCGAACAAAGACCAAGGTAGCCAACTGGGCCAATATTCCAATTGGTTAATTTCTTCAACAAAGGTATCGCTTGCAGCGGATAATAAGGAAGTATGGTGTATATAAACATATCTTTGCGTGAACAGGGCATAGCCTGCAAGGCAAAGTAACAAAGAGACGATTATTATTAGCCCAACGATCACGGTATTGCGCTCCTTACTGCCACGTAACTGCGGGCAGAAGTAATTCCATTTAGGTAGATAATGTCCCTAAATTGGAGAAAAAGGCAAATCCTAAGGTCAGTATAGTAATGCTTGTTAGTTTAGGACAAAGTTAACGCGACTAGGTGAAATGGGGAATAGCGGATGCAAAAAGTGTTGGTATGGGATTGGCCAATTAGGCTGCTGCACTGGACGATGGTGTTGTTATTTAGCGGCTTGATCATCACCGGTAAAGGGGATGGCGACAATATGGATTGGCACTTTTACATGGGGTATGGCCTGTCGGCGGTGGTGTTGGCGCGCGTGTTATATGGCTTTATCGGCTCCGACTTTGCCAAGTTTAAGCAGTTTCTCTATCACCCAGTGGAAATTCTACAACATAGCAAAGCATTGCTGATCGGTCAGGGCAAAGCTTATCTAGGACATAATCCTGTTGGTGGGGTAATGGTGCTGGTGCTGTTATTAGCCTTGTCCGTACAATGGGGCACAGGTCTGTTTATCAGCGATGAGATTTTTTGGTTTGGCCCATTCTATGGGATGATTTCGGACGATCTGAGCAGCAGTTTCGCGTCCTTGCACCACAGTTTGCCCAATATTTTATTGGCCTTAGTCGCACTGCATATTTTGGCGGTGTTGTACCATGAGCTGCGCTTTAAAGAGCGTCTAGTCGCGGCCATGCTACACGGCAAGAAAAAACATCCAACAGACGTTGAAAAACATGCCAGCACACCACGTATTGGTGTGCTGCTGTCATTAGGCGCGGCAGTGGGCTGGTTGGCTTGGCTTTGGAGTATCCCTGTTTAAGCGAACCAGATCGCAGCGCGGGAGGGATGCAGCTTAGGCCGCATCACTCTCGCCGTAGATCTCATCTTTGTTGTAATCGATGCTATCATCGCTGCCATAGTCGTCAGCGGACTCCTCGAGGTAAGAAGTTTCGTCTGGTTCAATGATCAAATCTTCTAGGTCTGTTTGCTCGTCTTTTGGTTCTGAGCTTTGAGTGCTTTTCTCAGTCGGCTTTTTTGGCGCTTTCTTACGTTTGTTACCGAGTGCTTCGAGCACATCTTCTTTGTTTTCTGCTAAATACATGGCCAGTTTTGATGTCAATTGTTCATCATCCATCACGCCACTGCTGTGCAGTAAATCCTCAAGGTTCTCTGCGGTTTCCAGCAGTTTGTCATAGTGGTCTGCTTCCGCTTTAGAGGAAAAAGTCATTTTCTCAACACCATTGCGTTCAACAACATATTTAATTACGACAGGCATAAATCGCACCTCATTTAAAATACTGTATAAATATACAGTTATGTTTTTATGCTTGTCCAGTATTTTGTTTGCTATTCGCAACCGTATTGGTAAAGTGGCGCGAAAAGTCATGTTTTGGATTCGTTATGTCTACATTTGAATGGTCGCAGCTTGATGCGGCGTTTTTTACCGACAACTTTGAATACATTGCGACGCTCGTTTGGATCGTCGGCATTGTCGTCATCCGCCGTTACATGAAGCGTATCCTACGTGCCAATGAAAAGCTCGAGATGGATCGCAAGCGTCGTCGCTTAAACGCCGTTGATAACGTGTTCAATCTGGTCATGTTTGTGGGCTTGGTACTCATCTGGGCCACGGAATTGCAGAATATTGCCATTTCTATTGCGGCCTTTATGGTGGCGCTGGTGATCGCCACTAAAGAATTTATCTCCTGTATCGTCGGAGCGTTTTATAAAGCCAGTACCCGCCCATACCAAGTGGGGGATTGGGTGCGCATCGGTCAATTTGAAGGGGAAGTGACCGACAGTGACTGGCTCTCAACGACCTTGTTTGAAGTAGACTTTAAAGGCGGCAGCTATGCTTACACAGGGCGGACTACCGTGGCGCCAAATAGTCTCTTACTGACCAACTCAGTGCAGAACTTAAACTACATGCGGCGCTATGTTGAGCATTCCTTTTCGATTTCTAGACTGACAGATGACGTAAATTTGTTTGAAATTAAAGAGCCTATTTTGGCGAAAATTCGTGAGTACAGTGAGCACTTTCACGAAGTGGCGATTCGTTATAACAGTCTGATTGAAAAACGTTTGGACATCAAAATAGCAGGCCCTGAGCCAACCGTGCGCGTACAGACTACGATCGAAGGCTACAATGTCTTTACGGTATCGCTGTTTTGTCCGACCCATGAGGCCGCGGAAATTGAGCAGAAAGTCACTGAAGACTTTATGCGTATCTGGTTTGAAAAAAAGCGTCAGTGTTAAGGGCGCCAAGAGATTGTATATGTTGAAGAAGAAATTGAGCTGGTTGGTGGGTGCTGCGGTGGCCGTGATGCTGTCGGGCTGCTCGGATATGAGTGTCAGTGAACAGGAGCTGAATGCCGAGGTTGCCAAACGACTGGTGACCAGTCAGCCCGATATCATTCAGTTGACCTTAGAAGAATCGACTCTAAACCTTGATTTGCTGATTAAGGAAGCCATTATAGACCTCACCGAACGCGATGGTGGCTTGGTGATGGTCAACATGAAAACTGATATTCGTGGCACCTTAAACGTCTTTGGTCAAGATATGAGCATGACGGCACAACTGGACCCATCGTTTGAATCGGGCTTACGTATCGAAGAAGACCGCGTTTACCTAGTGGGCGCGAAGTTGACGCAAATTGCTGTGCAGGGCAACAGTATCAGTGATCAAATGTTCCGCAATACATTGGGGTCACTGCATGAAGATTTCGAAAGCGCTTTGGCGCGTTACTTCGATACCCATCCGGTGTATGTGTTGAACCATTCCACGGCCGAGAAAGCCGCAGCAAGAATGGTAAAAGACATCGTGATCACCGAGGACAGCATTGAGTTTATGATTTTTTAGGCGCACAGGGGGCGGAAGAGTAGCCTACCCCCGACAATTGAAATGAGGACAACATATGTCTATTGCAGACAACACAGTGGTGCAATTCCACTACACACTTCGTGAAGGCGACACTCTAATCGAGACTTCTGCTGGCAACGATCCTTTGGCTTACCTACATGGCCACGGCAACATCATTCCAGGTCTTGAAAAAGCCATGGTCGGTAAAGCCGCAGGTGATGAGTTTGAAGTGACGGTACCTTGCTCTGAAGGTTACGGTGAGCGTCAGGAAGATAAAACGCAACAGATCCCTGTGAAGCACCTACACGGCTCGAAAAAATGGAAGCCAGGCATGGTCGCTAACGTACGTACTGACCAAGGCGTTCGCCAAGTCACTATCGTTAAAGCTGGCCTGAAGCACGCAACCGTGGATCTTAACCACCCACTAGCGGGCAAAGAGCTAACTTTCTCTGTGCAAATCGTTGATACACGTGACGCCACAGAAGAAGAAATCGCTCACGGTCATGCGCACGGCGTCGGTGGTCACCACCACTAAGCACTGCCACTTGCCGTCGATTTTATTGATCGACGGCAAGCTTTTCACCCCCTCCTGAAATCTTTTCACTTCCCTTACTTCCCCTGAAATAGCCCCATTAAACGGGAAAATCCACGGTACTTTGCCGTTATTTCGCTCGATTTACATGCATTTTTGCCAGTTGTGTTCCAAGCTAAATGGGTAAAACTTAAAAACCGTTGCTTGACAAAGTTGGCTCTCAATGATTAATTGATAATTATTATCATTTGCATCAAAGGGGCTTGAGTCATGACTTATCACATCGTTCCGTTCTCTGTTATTGAGCAAACCATTAAACGTGGTGTGGCATCCGATTCACCCAAAGTGTTGCACCAATATTTGGACACCAGTGAGACGTACGCGGAACAGTTAGGGATTTCTGAGGCGTATGACCTCTACAAGCGCGTGTTTCGCGTATTGCTTGAGACCGTGTGCGATGCGGCAGTACCGATGCACTGGCGTGAGCTGTGTCTGGATTCGATTCATCGTCCACTGACGCAACTGAAACGCTTTGTAATCACGGACCAAGATGCCGTGGAATACTTCCAGTTAGAACATGAACTGCGTGCCCTGAGTCACTACTTTATGTCGAGCAAGCAAATGGGAGTCAGCAAATGAATAGCCGAATTGAAGCAGACAGTATGGGTAAGCTCGAAGTCCCTGAATATGCCCTCTATGGTGCACAGACTCAGCGCGCGATTAATAACTTCCCAGTAAGTGGGCAATCACTTCCAGAACCTTTTATTCATGCCTTGATCAGCCTAAAGCAAGCCGCAGCGAGAGCGAATTTACGTCTCGATTGCCTCAGTGAGCCCATGGCAAATGCCATTGATCAAGCCTGTGCAGAGCTGCTCAAAGACCCTGAATTGATGAAGCATTTTCCGGTTGATGTGTTCCAAACGGGCTCTGGCACCAGCTCCAATATGAATGCCAATGAGGTGATTGCCACCTTGGCAAGCTTGCGATTAGGGGAGAGCGTCGGTGCTAACGACCATGTCAATTTTGGCCAGAGCAGCAATGACATCATCCCCAGTGCGATCCATGCCAGTGCGGCGATTGAGGTCAGTAAACATTTACTTCCAGCCTTGGAGCACTTGAAAAATACGATCCGAGAAAAAGGCCAGACACTCAAGGGCCATACCAAAACCGGTCGCACCCATTTAATGGACGCCATGCCGGTGCGCTTTGACCAGGTTTTCAATGGTTGGGCGGCACAACTACAGGACAATATTGATAACCTGAATGCTGTTTTGGCGAAAGTGACCAAATTGGCTCAAGGGGGCACCGCAGTTGGAACCGGTATTAATGCCCATCCAGACTTTTCTAAATTGATCTGTGAAGAGCTGTCCACCATCAGCAAGGTGACCTTTAGTCCTGCAGACGACTATTTTGCTTTGATCGGCTCCCAGGATACCGCGGTAGCCCTGTCGGGCATTTTAAAAAGTACAGCCGTGAGCTATATGAAGATCGCCAACGATTTACGTTGGATGAACTCAGGCCCTTTGGCTGGGCTGGGTGAGATCACCTTAGAAGCGTTGCAACCTGGCTCTTCGATTATGCCAGGTAAGGTAAACCCTGTGATTCCTGAAGCGACCGCCATGGCGGCGGCACAAGTCATTGGTAATGACGCGGCGATTACCATAGGTGGTCAATCAGGTAACTTCGAGCTCAATGTCATGTTGCCCATGATTGCTCATAACTTATTGAATAGTATCCACTTACTTACGAGCACAGGCACACTGATGGCGGACAAAGCCATTGCCACCCTGAGTGTGAATGAAGACAAACTCAACGAAGCCTTGGCTAAAAATCCGATCTTAGTCACCGCCTTAAATCCGATCATTGGCTATCTCAATGCCGCGGAAATCGCCAAAAAAGCGTACAAAGAAAAACGCCCCGTTATTGACGTAGCAGTAGAAGAAACCGACTTAACCCGTGAAGAACTGGAAGCCCATTTGGATCCAGCCCATCTGACCAAAGGCGGACTGTAAACGAAAAGCAAAGAGCAAGTATGTTCCATCACGGACGATGGAACGGGCTGGGGGATGCAAGCCCCTCCAGCCCACCTTTTAGTACGGGCGATTGATTAAGCCCAAACCTTGCGTAGCTTAGGAATAGACAGCAACAGCAAAGCATCCACGACTAAAATAGCAATCATGCCCACTGTCGCCATCGGAAACAGTAAAGAGACCGGCAACAATAACCAAACCGCATGCTGCCAGCGTTTGAGATCCTTCGGCATAGGCGGCGCCGCAAACGCGTTAGCAGGACGGCGCTTCCACCACATCACCACCCCCGACACACTCAGCAAGATCACGGCTAAGCAGAACAAAGTGCAAGCCACCAAGTTCCACACGCCAAATTGTCCCATATGCAGTGCAATACCAAACGCCATCGACTGTGCAAACCAGTTGTAATCCATAAAACCCACATCTGTGATCACCGCGCCAGAGTAGCGGTCATAATGCACGGTGCGATCGTCCAAAGCGTTATGAATATCGCGCCCCATGGTGCTAGCAGACGTCGTAAAGACACCTTTTTCTCCACGAGGGAAATGCACTTGGAACTTGGTAAAGCCCATCTTCTTAGCGTCACGCACCACACGATCTAGGGTGATGGTATTTTGACCAAATACTGGCATATTGGACTCTGGTAATGGCGCTTGCTCAAGGTTCCAAGGCATCTGCTTCAAACCTTTTAGGTTCAAGTCCTCGTGGGTCAGCGTCGACGAGACATTCTTCGCACTTTGCTCAACTGGAAAGGTGCTCCAAGCTTGTACCATCTTACCGCCCCAGACACTTGCCCAAGCGAGTCCGGAGATGCAAAAGAACAGTAAAATCACGGCCACCCAAATCCCAACCACACTGTGTAGGTCACGCCATAGACTGCGGCCTTTACCGCTGATACGAGTCGCGGCTTGCCAAGCAGATTGTCCACTCTTAGGCCACCACATATACACGCCGGTCAAAATCAACAAAATGGTAAAACTTGTCGCGATCTCGATCAGCCAATCACCGGTTAAGCCCAACATAAAAGTACCGTGGGTATCGTCCGCCCAAGTGTACCAAGACTGGGTAATGCTGATGTCACCAGTGACTTCAGCGCGATAAGGGTCAACAAACACCGAGCGCGTATCCTCGCCAACCAGAACCTGGAAGCGGGTCGCATCGCTGGCATCATCGGAAACATACAGACGCTTAATCGTACTATTTGGGTACTGCTCTGCCACCAATTGGTATTGGGCTTCAAGGGAAACCGGCTCAGCCGAGACCTGCTCAACCTTGTATAAATCAGAGTGCAACGCGCGCTCGATGATCGGATCAAAGATCATCATTAAGCCAGTGACGGCCAACATAATTAAAAATGGAACCACATACAGACCAGCAAAAAAGTGCCAGCGCCAAACGGAACGATAAAAGTCCTTTGTACCAAACATTAGAAATCCTGCTACTAAATAGGGCATACAAAATCGATGCCCCAACAGCGGTCAGGGCATCAGGCTAGTTTTTGATCTTTACTCAACGCAGGATCGAAAGGTGGCGCACGGGCTTGAACGGTACGTGGGGTAACCGCCAGCACATCCGAAGTCGGCGCGAAGCTATAATCAAACGCCTTTGAGGGAGCATGGAACACCAACGCCGTTGTGGTGATGTCCATAAAGAAATGGGTACAAGGACAAGAATGCGAGCTACTGTGCTGGCTCGCTTTATCCTTGTCCGAGGCATCACCACTAAAGACGTAATAGGATTCAACGCCAAGGGTGGTACAGATCTCGATTCGCTGCGCACCCGTTTGACCAATGCCATTCACTAGCGGTACGGCAAAGTACACTAGCCAGCAGAGGATCAGAAAGACATGAGAGCGGCGTTTCATCGTAAATAAGAATCGGGTTCGTTTAAAAGTGGCGCAACTTTACGAAAGCTGCTGTGGCGGTGCAAGCAATAATTCCCTTGCCCTTGTTCAATATCAGCGGGAATTAATCCATATCATCAAAGCGGATTTGCACCTTCGGCTGCTTTGGCTTTGGCGCTTCAGGCAGCTTTAATGGCTCCACGATCTTCTCCAGACCATTCACCTTAACCTCCAACGCCAGCTGCAACCAACGGCCTAACTTACCTTCCGGCCAGCCCTTATGGTTAAACCACAGTAAATACTCTTCTGGCAGATCAACGATCAAACGACCTTCGTACTTACCAAACGGCATCGTCTGACGCGCAATATCCAGCAAATCCTGTTTCTCAATCATAACCACCACCATACCCAAACAAGCCCGCATACTACCACAAAACTCCCTTGTAGGAGGGGTATCCTTGCCCCGACAAAATCTCTTGCGCCTTTGTGGGAGGGCTGTCCCTGCCCGATTGGACTAGCAGCTCCGTAGGCAATGAGAATTCTCAGCTTCGGTGCTTATGACCTACTTTGGCGGCACTATCCCATGTAATTCAATTCGCTTGCGCAATCCTCGTACCTCGGCCCCAACGTTGTCTTAATTAAAGAGCGCGCGAATCAAACACATGGGATATCGCTAATAAGCCCGCAATCTCTCGTACGAGCCGACTCCGCTCGGCGATAGGGCTAGCAGCTTCGCAGTTAATCAGAAGCTCCTAATTTTGTGAGAGGGCTGTCCCAACCTGATTGGTTTAGCAGCTCAGCAGGCAATGAGAATTCTCAGCTTTGGTGCTTATCAACCGCTTTGAAGGCTCTATCCCATGTAATTCAATTCGCTTGCGCAATCCTCGTTCCTCGGCCCCGACTTTGTCTTAATTAAAGAGCGCGTGAATCAAACACATGGGATATCGCTAATAAGCCCGCAAACTCTCCCGTACGAGCCGTCTCCGACCGGCGATTGGTTCTTTCTCTCTACTCCGAAGTTTTGTAAGAGAGCTGTTGCAGCCCGATCTAGCCTTGGACTCGTAGCACACTGTGTAGATGATTCGTAAAAGGGTTGGAGGGTATCGCACGATCCTTGTGGATATATTGTCTGTATCTGTATAAATACACAGTTTATTTTTACATCTGCAAATTAGGTGCCTGTTTTCATGATCTGAATGCTATTCAGTTTCTCGCTTTGTCATAGAAGCGTCAGCGAAAGTGTATTAAGATCAATAATTAAGCAATACGACAGCCAGAATAATGTGCTGTGGAAAGATGATATATCGCGCATGCTCGATTTCGTGTTTTGAGTGTTATTGGATAAACCTGAAAAGTGGCGTGAAAGCAGCTTGTTAGAGAGCATTATTTGCGTTCTCTGACACAGCGTAAACGAGCATGCGCACTATTAAACTGTTATGCACTACAAGGAGTAATCGAAATTGTCAGATGACAAAAAAAATAGCAAGATCGGGCTTTGGGAATGGGTTAAAGCGATATCAACTTTAGCAATAGTTGGTGTGTTTTCCTATAAGGTCTATTTAACCCCAATAAATCTCACTGTTGATTTTCCAACGTTACTTTCTCTTTTACTCGCCTTGTTTTCAGTAGCGCTAGCAGCACTGTTCTATTTTAAAGCAACAGAAACGAGTAACACGTTTTATGACAATACTTACAATTTCACGAAGGATATTGCTCAACTTCTGGTGAAAATTGAGAGTGGGTTTGGGGAAAGATTAAGAAACCTCGATGAAGGATATACTTCAATGCGAGACTCGCTACAACATTATGGTAGCAAGCCAAACGATGACGTAGAAGAAACGAAAAAGAAGATAGAAACCGAAAAAGTGAAATGGATAAAGTGGTTCAAGAAAGAAACCAAATTATTGCCCAGCTCATTGAAAGATCTAATTTGCAGGAAGAAGAAAAATCAAAAATAACTTCAGAGCTACAGGAAAAAGAAGAGGAGCTGGCCGGAGCTCAAAAAGAACTTAGCCAAATGAACAAGCGATTGTTCATGGACAGATTAGAAAGAAAGCGAAATTTAAAATCGGGTATTGATTTTAGCAGCGGTGCAATAGACTTTACTCGCTCCCATGTTTTGAGAAAAATTGGCCTAGAAAGAATATTGGAGGCTCCACGATCACTCGTTACCAAAAGATTCAACTCATTAGCAAATGATTTGCCTAGAAGGTATATCGAAGACCTTGAGCATGAAGGTTTTTTCGATAGTGGGTTAACAATAGACGGTTATCATATGCTAAAAACGTTGGCAGAACGTGAGCTTGCATAACAAAGCATTACAGCGGACAAGCCGCTGAATGCGGCGTTAGTGCTATCAAGGATTTGAATGATTTCTAATATTCCAACACATGAAGACTTCTATAAAACAGGTAAAGAGCTACTGGTGTTCTCATGGGATATAGTTGCAAAGTTATTGCTTAATCTGGATGATGCAGAGTATTTTGGAGTTGATCCAGAGGAAGTGTCAGAGGAGTATTGGAGCTTAGCTAGCAGGCAGATCAATACAGCACTTGCAATTACTCAGCAAGGTATTGAGTTTCTTTTGAAGGGCCGGATATGTGAAATTTCCCCATATCTTCTTATCTCTGATACCCCATCGAAATGGCCGTCGCCATATGATTACGAGTCAATTGAATTTAGCAAATTTAGAACTCTTGATGCTCAGGATTTAATTAGGGTTCTTGATACATTCTCAGATCAGAAGTTAGATGTTTCTTTTGTTCAGAAATTTAATGATTTGAGGGAAAAGAGAAACGTCATAATGCACTCTTTAAGTACTTCTCTAGATGTGCAGTTTAGTGAGGTTATAGAGTCACTGCTTTATATGCATAGTACGCTATTCCCATCCGAGTCTTGGGCGAAAATTCGTAAAGAGGGGCTATCAAACCACCCTAATTCGGAGCTTGGCAGCTCAGATTTCATAAGCAATGAAATATGTAGAGAGCTATCGATAATAATTGATCTGCTCACGCCGGCCCAAGCAAAGAAATATTTCAAAATTGACAAAGGCAGAAGAGCTTATTTCTGCCCTGAATGTCACTACGAAGCCAATCATGACGTTGACTTTGAATTTAAGCTGGCTCGATTAACGTCAAGAGATGTAAGTTGTTCAAGTCTTTATTGTCCGGTTTGTGATTCAGTGTATGAGGTCTCCAGAAACGATTGCAGCGAAGACAAAGAAGTGTGCCCGGGTAATGTCATTAGCGACACATATTCGATTTGCCTTACCTGTGGGCACTAACAAGCTCATGTTACCGGATTTATTTTCCGCTGCGCTCCAAATAAACCGCAAATGCGGGCGTTAACACTACACGGAGGTATTGAAGTTTGCCTGAGAGACTAGAACTTACAAAAAATGCTCAGTTTTATGTGCCAAAGAATGCCGTTGACGATTCAATCTTAAACGAAATTTTGGGCGCAGCTAGCGATAATATGGAAGCTAACTCAGAATATGTAATCAACTTGTTTAGATCAGATAGAGTAGTCGATGAAGGGGACATAAACTACAAGTGCTCAATTAGAGTCTTTCCATCCACTCGTCCTGTATATTTTATCGACGAGGAATTAGAAGATAGAGTATTTGCGTTTATAATTTTGATTGAATATCAAAATTATTTGGCTGTATTTAAAAAAAGCTGCGCAAATATTTCGGATGTATTAAAAGAGCATTTTACTCTAATAGATAGCAGGGATCTTAGTTCAACTTTCAATGATGACGAAGTGGAATTTCAAAAGCTTGCTCTGCGAAATATGACTGTGTCGGAGAGAGCAATGAGAGCTCGGTCATATGAAGCTGCTGATTTGAAGGGCTTGTTATCAACTCACTCAGCCGGAAGGTCCATACCCTACTATCTGAAATTTAGGCAGGGAGCCATTACTAAAACTATTTCCGGAACAGGTCGTATTGTTGAATCCTCTCAGCGTAAAACTCTCGACGAAATTGCTTGCTGGGTCAAAGAGCAAGTTGATTCAATTGAAACCCCGTCGGATAACAATAGCTTTTTGGAATCATTTGCAAAGAAAGTAGAGCTAGCTGAAGTTCTTTCTATGTGTGAACCATCAGCAATTCTAATAGAAAGTAATCCTTTGTACGCAAGAATCGAAAAAGATAGACTTCCAATTCTATATAAAGCTTCGCATGGTCGTAATATCAAAGTTTCTAGCAGAATAGTAAATTCATTATTTTCTGCTCTTGAGCAAGTTTATGAGCTCGATTCCGGCCATAATGTGGTCGGAAGAGAAGGCTGCTCTAAGCTTAGAAAAAATGAAAAGACTCTAACACTGTCATCGAAGATCTTGACCAAATTTCGTGTAACGGAGAATGGTAAAGATGTGACATTGCAGAAATTTATTGTAAAAAATGGTTTTTATAGCGTAACTTTCTCTGACCCTAAATTTATGTACTTTATGGGGTCTTGCTTTGAAGATTCATCGGGGATTTCGGAAATTAGTAGCATTCTAGAAATACTACAGCCTCAAAATGAAATTGCAGCTGTAACTTCTGAAAAGGGAGAGTTTACAAATACTTCCTCTGAATTTGATGCTGATTCAATGTTCGGTGTTGTTGAGCAATTACACGCAGGTGACGATTATGTATTTTGCGATGACTTCGGGATAGAGTGGGCAGACCACATAACCCTCAATAAAGAAGATTCAAGCATTAGCTTTATACACTCAAAACATGGTGATATTAGTACCTCAGCGAGCAATCTCCATGAAGTAGTTGGGCAAGGAATCAAGAATCTAGGGTATATGTATTTCAATAAGGAAAAAATGATCGAACGAATAAATGGGACATTTTCCAATACTTACAATAACAATAGAGTTCAGACAAACATAAATAGAATAAGAAAAGGAAATCCAAATGATGCGGATGCATACTTGGATGGTCTATTGAAAGATTATAAGTTGCATCGAAAATGTATTTTGAGTTGTTCTTTTTTGTCAAAGTCTGCTGTTGAAGCTGAATTTAGGAAAATACAAGCTGGTACACCTGTTAGAGGGCATATAGTCCAACTCTTATGGATTTTGTCTTCATTTGCACATGCCGTAAAAGATATGAATGCAATCCCAATTGTTTATTGTAATGTGTAGTGTTAACAAGCCGCTGCACACGGTTAAATTTATCGCTACGCTCCCAATTTACCGGTGAGCGGGGCGTTATAACTCAAGGAAGTCATGTCACATTTAGAAAATTTAATTGCCGAGTACTACGACTGGAAGGGCTACTTGATAAAGCGCAATATCAAGGTCGGCAGATTAAGTCGCGGTGGTTGGGAAATGGAGTTGGACGTAATCGCTTTTGATCCGCATACCGGACACTTGATTCATATCGAGCCCTCAGTTGATGCCCACTCATGGGCTACACGGGAAGAAAGGTTTACGAAAAAATTCAATGCCGCTAGGAAATATATTTTTAGCAAGGTTTTTACGTGGCTTGATTCAAGTATGGAAGTTGAGCAAGTTGCCGTTCTCATATCACATCCCAAAGGTAGAGATGAACTTGCAGGTGGAAAAATCATATCCATTGATGAGCTTATGGCTGAAATTCGTCAAAAGGTTATTGGCTGTGGGATTGTTGCTAAAAATGCTATACCAGAGCAATATCCGCTGTTACGTACGTTGCAGCTTTCACATAATGGTTACTATAAAACGTTATAACAAGGCGTTCAAAATCAGTCGCTGCGCTCCTTGGGACCTCCACTGCTACGCAGTTCCGGTCCTTTAACGCAGCGTTATATGTCAGAGGAAGATTGATGAAAACTCCTATTGTTATACAACTACAAGAGATGGCATCTGATAGTCAAAATCATTTACCTGACCTTCTACGGAAAGCATTGCTTATTTCATCAAAGCTCGGATTGGAGGACTTTAAATCGTGGGTCATTTCAGAATTAAATGGCTATCAGTCGGAAGAAGATATTCCGAGGTATCGAATAATTGGGTCACAGCTAAAAGTGATTAACCCTTATCATGGTTATCAGCCATTTATTATTGAAGATGGTGAGCTGGCAAGAGTGGTTAGTGAAGTTAAAATTTTTGAGTCTGTTGAATCGCTTCAGCACTTGATTTCAAAGTCTAACAGTAAAAATCAGTTAACGTTTCCATTTGCACCTGAACAAAAAGCAGCCTTAATGAGGATGCAAGGTGGATTTGCTCAGCTGGAACCAACACGAATCATAGGAAGTAATCAGGTGAAAAGTGTGTTGGAGCAGGTTAGAACCCAGCTATTAGACTGGGCGCTACAGCTTGAAGCTAGAGGGATTTTGGGAGATGGAATTAGTTTTTCTGCTGAGGAAAAGGCAATTGCTAGCAAGAATCAATCAGCTATTAGCATACAAAATTTCCAAGGTGTCTTAGGTGATGTCTCTGGTGGGCATATAAGCCAATCAATGTCCATGACAGTAACACCAGGAAACTTTGATTCTTTGGCGAAATATTTTAGGCAGGAAGATGTTGCAGAAGAAGATATCAAATCTTTAGAAAAAGCTATCACTGAAGATCCAGAAGCAAGAGAAAGTGGGGCATTTGGTCCAAAGGTTAGTAACTGGATAGGAAAGATGACTTCAAAGGCTGCAAATGGCTCTTGGGCGGTAAGTGTAGGGGCTGCTGGTAGCTTACTCGCGACAGCAATTGCAAAATTTTACGGGTTGTAGTACTGACATATAACAAGCGTATGTTGTCGGACTGCTTTTAGCTGCGATCCAAACTATCCGAAAATGCGGGCGTTAGGGCTACTATGTAAGGCAGGAGGAAATATGGTAGTAAAAGTTAATCAATTTGAGCTGTTAAAAGAGTATTTTTTTGTGTTGTAGAACGATTAGAGCATCATGCTCCTAACTTGAGTGAAGTGATCTATCCGCTACTTGGTTTGATCGTTTTGAAAACGGATGATAATTCAGACATCCAAGTTAGAGGTAGTCAGGGTGCCAAGATAATTAGGGTCAGATAAAAAATTAACTAGGTTCGAAAGTTAATAAGAGCATCATATGGATTGGGAATTAATTAATGGAATAACAGGAATAGTAAGTGCCGTATCCGCGGTTCTTGGCATTGGATATTTCCGCTTCCATAAAGGTACACCAGACGAAGAGTTTTCTTTGTTAAGCATGCATAAGTTGATGTCATTTGTTGTTGTGTGCTCAGGATGGGCATTGTGTTGCCTTAGTTTTCTATGGGTTGTAGAGCCCTACGGTTGCTGTCCAATGCCATCGGACTATCAGCATTTCTTTGGTGTTTTGTTGGGCTTTCCTGCAATAGTTGTGTTTATATTTGGTCTTGGCTTACTGCAAGGCCCAAAACGTAGCCTCTCCAGAGAGAGGGATTCATAAAAATTAGAGTGATATTAAGATCAGCTTTAAAGCCACCCACACCAAGGAACACACGGATGTATGTACCAACCCACTTCAAAGAAGAAGACCACCAAGTACTCCAACAATACATACGTGATTATAGCTGTGGCACTTTGATTATCTCTGATGCTGAAGGCATTGAAGCGAATCATGTTCCATTCTATTTAGCGGTCAATGAAGATAGCTCTCTAGGAAAACTACAGTGCCATCTAGCCCGTGCCAACCCTGCTTGGCAGCGTATTCAGGATGGTGCTCAGGTGCTTGCGGTATTTCAGGGGCCCAATGCCTATATTTCCCCATCTTGGTATGCGACGAAAGCTGAAACGGGCCGTGTGGTGCCAACATGGAATTATTTGGCGGTGCATGTGCAAGGGAAAGCTCAGGTTATTCAAGATCCTGATTGGCTTAAACAGCACTTACACCAGTTAACCGATCAGCATGAAGCAAGTATGGAAGAGCCATGGTCTGTGGCGGATGCCCCGACTGATTTTACCGACCGTTTAGTGAAAGCGATTGTAGGGATAGAGATTAGAATCGAGTCACTCACAGGTAAGCTAAAAGCCAGTCAAAATCAGCCTCAGGCGAATAGGGAAAGCGTAAGAGCGAGTTTGCAAGGGCTGGATGATGTTAATAGCGCAGCGGTTGCGAAGCTTGTGGATTGAACTCTAATAATGATACCGACATGACAATATCGTCACTGCCTCATCATCCACGGCATAAACCAGTCGGTTGGTATCATCAATCCTCCTAGACCAGAAGCCTGAAAGATTAGCTTTTAAAGGTTCTGGTTTTCCCATTCCCTCAAATGGCGATCGCTTGATATCGGTAATCAGTTTGTTGATTCGCTTGAGTGTTTTCTTATCTTGGGTCTGCCAGTACACATAACTCTCCCAAGCCTCGTCGGTCCATGACAAGAGTCGTTCAGTCATCGATCAAATCCTTTTGTGATGTTTTGCCTGCTTTGTATTGTGCGATGGAGCGATCTAAGTGTGCCGCGTTTGCCGGTGAGCGAAGTAGATGCACGGTTTCCATTAGGCTGTTGTAATGCTCAAGCGACATGACCACTGCATCTTCAGCGTCTCGTCTTGTAATCACGGCGGTATCGGCATCGTTTACAACAGTGTCGAGTACTGATTTTAGGTTATTGCGCGCTTCAGTAAAGGATACGATTCGCATGGTATCTCCAATATGTACAGTTTACGGTACAAGTATAGGTGTTGTCTTATAGTTGTACAATATATAGGACATGTAACATGAGCTGTTTTATGTAACAACCCATTAATACCTCCCACGCCGCGCTAACTGCTACAACTAATCCCTGTTGCAAACACGATTGGAGGAAACATCATGTCTGGTAAAAAAATCTTAATGATCACGGGTGATTTCACGGAAGACTACGAAACCATGGTGCCGTTTCAGGCATTGTTAAGTGTCGGTCATCAGGTGGATGCGGTGTGCCCTGATAAGAAAGCCGGTGATTCGGTAGCGACGGCGATCCACGATTTTGAAGGCGATCAAACCTACACCGAAAAGCCCGGTCACCGTTTCGCGTTGAATGCGACATTTAGTGAGATTAAGACGGAAGACTATGATGCTTTGGTGATTCCTGGAGGTCGTGCGCCGGAGTATTTGCGTTTGAATAAAGAGGTGATTGCCATGGTGCAGCATTTCTTTAAGGCGGATAAGCCAGTAGCAGCGATTTGTCATGGCGCCCAGTTGCTTGCGGCGGCGGGTGTGTTAGACGGCAAGAAGTGTTCCGCTTACCCAGCGTGCCAGCCAGAAGTAGAGCTTGCGAAAGGTGAATATGCTGATATCCCAGTGGATCAAGCGATCACGGATGGTAATTTGGTCACGGCGCCAGCGTGGCCTGCACACCCTGCGTGGTTGGCGCAGTTCTATACTTTGCTAAACCGCTAGTTACATCTTTCTCCGTATTATTGGGGGGAGTGGGTATGAACTATTTTGTAAAATAGTGGCTACTCCCTCTGACTTTCCGAAAAAATCAGCTAACCTGTTCTGTCTGCGTATCTTTTTACGTTGTTAAGGGATTTTGACAGGATAATGTTATGTGCAAGCTGTTTGTGAACTCAGACCCCAGCCTATGGCAAAACACCACTCGCTCCGTGCGTATTGATGGCATGGTGACCAGCATCCGTTTGGAAAATATCTTCTGGTTTACGTTAGAGGAAATCGCGCAACGGGATCAGTTATCCCTAGCGCAGATGATCGTGAAGCTTAACCATGAGGCATTGGCAGCGGGACACGATCTGGATAACTTCACGTCCTTCTTGCGCGTCTGTGCCATGCGTTATCTGCATTTACAAACCATTGGTATGTTGCCCGCATCAGCGGATATCAGCTTGGCCTCCCTTAACAGTGAACGTATCTTAGAGCAGGAAAAGCGCTACTTTGCAGCGCATCAGTCATGAGCGAGAGCGGAGCATCTATGGACCTTCTCGATTATTCGGAAAAAAGCGTATTGTGCTGGCTGGCTACCGTCTCTGCGGACGCGACGCCAAATGTCTCACCCAAAGAGATTTATACCTTTATCAATAACGACTTGCTGTTGATCGCCAATATTGCCTCGCCTGAAAGCGAGCGTAATATTTTGATCAACCCTAAGGTATGTGTGTCCTTTATTGAGATCTTCGAGCAACGTGGTTTTAAGGTGAAGGGGACGGCGCAAGTCATCACGTCAGAAGACAACAATTGGCTGGAGTATTTGAGCGCACTAAAAGTGTTAGCGGGAGAGAGCTTTCCGATCAAGAATATCTTTGCCATCCAGGTCGAGTCCTCTGCCAAAGTCATGGCACCCAGTTATAGTTTATTCCCTGATAGCACCACCCCAGAAAGCCAAATCGAAGGTGCAATGAAAACCTATAACGTGCAGCGTAAAAGCCAATAAAGCGAGGGTTATCAACCCTCGTTTTTGGGTTAGGCCTGCACCACTTCTTCCACAGGCTCGTCATATAGCTGCTTGGCTAGCTCGCGAAGCGCCACACGCACACCTTCTTCGATATTCGGGTGGTAGAAGGGTAAGCGTAAGATATCCGCCACTTCGACATTGAGCTGATGCGCCCACGCCAGCTGATGCAGTAAGTGCTCACCTCGCGGCGCGATCATTTCCCCACCGAGTAAGCGTTTGCTGGTTTTATCGGCATAGAGGCGAATCAAGCCTTCAAACTCCTGCATTACCCGTGGCCGGCCGAGCATATTGAAGTTATAGGTGCCGATGACAATGTTTTCAGGATCCAGCTGATCAAAGCGTTGACCAAAGAAGCCGATATTTGGGTGCGTGAAAGCCATGCCAAGCTCTGTACGTGCTTGATAATGTTTGGCGTCCCCTTGTTGCAGAGCTTGCATCACGTTGTATGCAGCGATGCGACCTTCGTCCGCTGCTTCATGAAGGATGGCTTTTTGCCCTGTGGCATCGCCTGCGACAAAGATATTGCTGTCTTGGATGCGCATGGTGCTTGGGTCAATGTCTGGCATGCCGCGTTGGTCTAAGGAAATGCCTGCGCTGGCAAGGTTTAGCGTATCAAGATTAGGGCGACGACCGAGGGCTGCCAGCACTTGATCCACTTCGACGCTGTGTTCACCAAAGCTCACTTGAATGCCGTTGTCGGTTTGTTCTAATTGTGCCGCTTGGCCAAGGTAGAGAGGGAAGTCATGGCCGATCAGCTCAAGCGCTTTGTTTAACACTTCAGGGTCACTGATGCCGGCGATGGTGTCAGCCATTTCAATGCCCATCACTTCCACGCCCAAGCGTGCCATGGCTTGGCCCAGCTCTAAACCAATCACGCCGAGGCCGATCACCGCGACTTTCTTTGGCAAGCTGGCTTGTTCAAAGAAGGTGTCTGAGGTGACGACTCCAGGCATGTCTTGCCACGGCTCGGGCAGCACAGGACGGGAGCCTGGGGCGAGGATGTATTGCTTGGCTTGTAGCAATTCGGTGCGTCCATCACGATAGGTGATTTCTATGGTATTCGGGTCAACAAAGGCCGCTCGGCCGTTGAGGTTTTGTTCGGCTGGTAGCTTTTGCCATGGGGCAATGGTCTTCTCAACAAAAGCATCGCGCATGGTTTGCACGCGCTGCATCACCGCTGCACCATTAACGTGAGCATTGTCCAAGCCTTCGATACCTTCTACCGCCATTTTCTGCAGGCGGTCAAAGTCATCGGCTATCTGAATCAGCACCTTGGAGGGCATACAGCCGATCTTGGCGCAGGTGGTGCCGTACCAACCTTCATTGATTAGCACAAAATTATCCGTGTGCTGTTTCACCAAGCCCAACGCGGTATAGCCCGCTGAACCGGCTCCGACAATTGCAACATCTACTTGGCGCATCATTGTCTCCCTTATTTTTAATTAGATAACTCTAAAATAATAAGCCAATGTTATTTCTTCAAGCAGGAATGATTAGATTGGGACTTAGATCAAGGCCGAGAATATTGAAAGGGTCAGATCCCTTAGCTGTATGATGGTGTTGAGTTAACAGGCTGTATCTTTGTTGAAGGGATCTGACCCTTGAGAGGAATTAGGTATATAATGCGCTGACTGTAAGTTAAGTGAATGCTTACTGAATGGATTGTGTAAGGAAAATTGGCCATCGCTCATAGGGCCTGTGTACAAAGGAATGGGACGTGAAACCGTTAAAAAAGCTTTATCACTATATTAGATGCCTTCCGAAAACCGTATTTTTTAACTTCTATTACTTCCCTTTTAAGCAGGCGATTAAGCTGCCTGTGATTGTCAGCCATCGTACTAAATTCAATCGGTTAAAAGGCAAGGTCTACCTACCTGATAATGCTAAAACCGGAAAAATCAGATTGGGTTTTGGTCAGGTGCAAGTGGCTGATAGCCAGCACTCACGTTTTATCTGGAGTCTGGAAAAAGGCGGCTCTGTGCGCTTTGGCCATGATGTCAGAATCGGTACTGGCTGTAAGTTGTTTGTGGCTGGTGCACTGAGCTTTGGCAATAAAGTGACCTTCAGTGGAGAGGGCAGCATTACTTGCCAAAACAAGATCACTATTGCCAATGGTTGCCTTGTGTCTTGGCGTACCGTCATTATGGATACCGACTTTCATGCCGTCACCGATGAGCAGGGCCGTCGTCTCAATCCAGATACACCGATAACGATTGGTGATTCTGTCTGGGTATGCGCCAACGCCATGATCCTCAAAGGCGTGACCATCGGCAGCAATACCATCGTCTCCGCCTCAGCAAACGTTGTCTCTTCTTTTGAAGGTAATCAAATCCTCGGCGGCAATCCCGCTAAAGTGATTGGCTCCATGAAAAATAAAACCTTTGATATGTAGCCACAAGCGTGAGGCTCCATTAGGAAAAGCGAATGCAGAAAAGGGGTCAGATCCCTTCTACACAGATACAGCCTGTCAATTCAACACCATCATGCGTATAAGGGATCTGACCCCTTGAAAATCTGAGAAAAAACCAGCAAGGACTGTTTCATGCGTTTAATAGACGTCTCTACCGCTCTATGGCATCCATGCCATCGCGGTATTTGTTGCGTCCTGCACTTCGCGGTCGAGGAATGAAGAATTGCGCGAGTCTATTGAATTGCATGGAATAGTCCCCCAGAAAAGTTTTAAGGCCGCTTACTCCAACTGCCAAAGATATCTTCCTTAGCAAAGCGCTCGATCAAATAATCACAGATCGACTTCAGCTTAGGGGATGGCATCTGCGCGCGCGGATAAACCAGCCACACGCCGGTGTAGGGATATTGATACTGGGGTAACAGGGAGACTACCTTACCCGATGCCAAATCATCCTTCACGTAATAGTCAGGCAACTGGGCAATGCCAAGGCCACGACGCACCGCATCAAGTAGAGCCGGACCCGAGTTACTGCGCCAATGGCTAGAGACTTTTACCTCTCGACGTTGGCCGTTTTGGCTAAACACCCAATGGGTCTTAGAGCCCATCAAACACTGGTGCTTATTCAACTCTGCCAAGGTGTGCGGGATGCCATGCTGGTCGACGTATTCGCGTGAGGCACACAGGTATTCTGCTCGGTCACACAAACGCCGCGATAATAGACTAGAATCACGTAACGCCCCCATACGAATGGCCAAGTCGTAGCCTTCTTCGATTAGGTCGACCTCACGGTTGGTCAGGTGTAAATCCAGATCCATCTGCGGGTTTTGCAGTAAAAAGTCATTCAATAATGGCGCAAGGTAGCGCTCACCAAACGTCGTGGCGCAGGTAATGCGTAACGTCCCCATCGGTGCTTGGTTTAATGCGCTCACGGCTTCTTCGGCGGTGGCCAGCGTGTTGGGCAAGTCTCGGCAATGTTGGTAAAAACGCTCGCCCGCTTCGCTCAGGCGAATGCTACGTGTGGTGCGAAATAATAAGGTGGTATTTAAACGCTGCTCGAGGTGTGTGATCAAACGACTCACGTGTGAGGCGGACACATCAAGGCGGCTGGCGGCTTTGGAAAAGCTTCCTTGGTGGACAACTTCCACAAAAGCTTCCATGGCTTCCCATTGTTTCATGCGCGGTGGATCCTGATTGTTGCTGTATGACAATAATGATTTGTTAAAATAAGTATTATCGCAATAGTTATTTGGTATTACACTACGCGCACTTGTTTCACTAACTGTTAAGTTAAAACGGAGTTCACAATGTTGAAATGTAAAGCGGCCGTAGCTTGGGGTCCAGGTCAACCTCTTAAAATCGAAGAAGTTGAAGTACAAGATCCACAAGCGGGTGAAGTACTTGTTCGCATGGTAGCAACAGGTGTATGTCACACTGACGCATTCACGCTTTCTGGTGAAGACCCAGAAGGTATCTTCCCTGCAATCCTAGGTCACGAAGGTGCGGGTATCGTTGAAGCAGTTGGTGAAGGCGTTACTTCTCTTAAAGTAGGCGATCACGTAATCCCACTTTACACAGCTGAATGTGGTGAGTGTAAGTTCTGTAAATCTGGCAAAACTAACCTATGTCAGGCAGTTCGTGCGACTCAAGGTAAAGGTCTTATGCCAGACGGCACTAGCCGTTTCAGCATCAACGGCGAGCCAATCTTCCACTACATGGGTTGTTCAACGTTCTCTGAGTACAGCGTTGTACCAGAAATTTCTTTGGCAAAAGTTAACGAAGAAGCAGCAATGGACAAAATCTGTCTACTTGGCTGTGGCGTAACAACAGGTATCGGTGCGGTTCTAAACACTGCAAAAGTTGAAGAAGGCGCGACAGTTGCTGTCTTCGGTCTTGGCGGTATCGGTCTATCTTGTATCCAAGGTGCACGTCTAGCGGGAGCTTCTCGCATCATCGCGATCGACCTAAACGAATCTAAATTCGAAATGGCTGAGCAATTCGGTGCGACTGACTTCGTTAACCCATCTAAATTCGACAAGCCAATCCAAGAAGTGATCGTTGAGATGACTGACGGCGGTGTTGACTACTCTTTCGAATGTATCGGTAACGTAAACGTTATGCGTGCAGCACTTGAGTGTTGTCACAAAGGTTGGGGTGAGTCGATCATCATCGGTGTAGCCGGTGCAGGTCAAGAAATCTCTACTCGTCCATTCCAGCTAGTAACTGGTCGCGTATGGCGTGGTTCTGCGTTCGGTGGTGTTAAAGGCCGTACTGAACTTCCAGGCTACGTAGAAGACTACATGAGCGGTAAGATCGAAATCGACCCATTCGTGACGCACAAAATGAAACTTGAAGACATCAACGAAGCTTTCCACCTAATGCACGAAGGTGAAAGTATCCGTACTGTAATCGAGTTCGACGCAAAATAAGCGTTAATCATCTTAAAAAAGCCCATCTATAGGATGGGCTTTTTTTACTGATCTAAGAGGGATATATGGAACTTTTATCGAGCACGAAAGTTAGCGGCGGTTGGTTGAAACGCTACCGTCACGAAAGCTTATCTGTAAAAGGTGACATGGTATTTGCCATCTTTTTGCCAGCTCAAGCGGAAAGCGCGAATGTACCAGTGTTGTACTGGTTGTCGGGCCTGACTTGTACTGATGAGAACTTCTCACAAAAAGCGGGTGCGTTTAAGAAAGCGGCAGAGCTTGGTCTTGCGATCGTTATGCCAGACACGAGCCCACGCGGTACAGATTACCCTGGCGAGCACGAAAGCTACGACTTTGGTTCTGGCGCTGGCTTCTACGTGAACGCAACCGTTGCGCCATACTCAAACACTTACCACATGTACGACTACGTGGTAAAAGAGTTGCCAACACTGGTTGAAGAACACTTCCCAGTAACAGACAAGCGTTCAATCTCAGGTCACTCTATGGGTGGTCACGGTGCTTTGATCTGTGCCCTGAAGAATCCTGGCCGTTACCAGTCAGTGTCAGCGTTTGCACCGATCACGAACCCAACGCAATGTCCTTGGGGTGAGAAAGCGTTCACCGGTTACCTAGGTGACGATCGTGAAGCGTGGAAAGCGTGGGATACGTGCGAGTTGATCGCAACGGCATCTGAGCGTCTACCACTATTGGTTGACCAAGGTGAAGCGGATAACTTCCTAGAAGAGCAACTTAAGCCTGAAGCGCTTGAGCAAGCGTGTGAAAAAGCAGGTCACGAGCTGACACTACGTCGTCAGTCTGGCTACGATCACAGCTACTTCTTTATCTCTAGCTTCATCGATGACCATCTAGCGCATCACGCAAAAGCTCTAGGTCTATAATCTAGCGCTTAGTGTGAAGCACTTGATTGTTAAGTTAGAAAAGGCGAGTCCCTGTTAAGGGGCTCGCCTTTTTTTATTGGTAATCGTTTTAGCTAGGTGGCTTAGTTAAAACGGAACTGATTAATCTGAGTGCGCAGTGAGTTGGCCATATTGGCAATCATTTCTGAGCCGTGGGCGACTTCTTGCGCTTCTTGCAGTACGCGCTCTGACACTTCACGAATGCCCATTAAGTTGCTGTTGATCTCTTCCGCTACTTGTCCTTGCTGTTCTGCTGCAGAGGCGATTTGCACGCTGCTACCGGAAACATCATCTACCTGTGTCAGCATGTTGGCTAAGTTAGCGGCTGCGTGACGCATGCGCTCAGCGCTTAATTCCGCTTGCTCAGTACTGGTGGCCATAGAGCTTGAAGCGTCCGATGATTGCTGTTGTAGCTTCTCAATAATCTGGCGAATTTCTACGGTCGAGCTTTGTGTGCGCCCCGCTAGGGTGCGGACTTCATCAGCGACCACGGCAAAGCCGCGGCCTTGTTCCCCAGCACGGGCGGCTTCAATCGCCGCGTTCAATGCCAGAAGGTTGGTTTGCTCGGAAATATCGCCGATCACACCGAGTACGGACTCGATTTCTTGAGTTTGGCTCAATAGCTCAATAATGACTTTGTTTGCGCCCTCGACATGCTGCGTTAGGGTTTGAATACTTTGGTTGGTGTCATCCAAATCCGCGCTGGAGCTGCGAGTGGTTTCTTGAACCACTTGGGTGGCATCGGCGGTATCTTTAGCGTTGCCGGCCACATCGCGAATTGAGTAGGACATTTCATTCATGGCCGTGGCGACTTTTTCCACTTCACTAAATTGGGCATCCATACCCTGTTGAGTGTTGGCGGTATTCGAGCGCATTTGTAGCGACACGGTTTGCAGCTCTTCAATGGCGTGGGCCACGTTGCTTAAGGTAGTACCTAAAGAGCTCGAAACTTTATTGGCTGAGTCCGCTAGGATACCCAACTCATCTTTACGGTTAAGCTCAAGGTGAGTGGTCATATCGCCACTGGCCACCACTTGTAAATGATTAGTCACTGCTTTTAATGGACGTACAATGCCGCGCACGATAAAGCAGCTTAATGTCAGAGCCAACAGAACCAATACTGTCTCAATCGACGCGGAGACTTTGACGTCATTCCAGAAGCTTTGCTGAACATCAGTGAAGAACACGCCTGAGCCGACTACCCAGCCCCAGTCATTCAAGCCTTTCACATAAGAGACTTTGTCTTCTGGTGTGTCCACTTGTGGGCCTTTGTAGGTGTATTCCACATAGCCTTCGCCCTTTGCTTTCACAGTTGAGACCATGGCTTGCCAGTGGTAGTTACCGCTGGCGTCCTTGGTATTGGTCACGTCTTTGCCGTTGAGTTGTGGTTTTAGTGGGTGCATCAACAGGGTATGCTGATAATCATTGACCCAAAAGTAACCACCTTCACCGTAACGCAGTGCGGCCAAGGCGTTGAGGGCCTGCTCTTTGGCTTGTGCTTCGCCGATGATCGGTGCTTGGTCGTGGTAGTACTGTAATAATGAGAAGGCATTCTCAACCTGCTCTTTGACTTGCATTTTGCGGTCATCTAGGGCGCTGCGGTACTGACCCATGTAGGCGTCGACCTCAAAGATAACGAGCAAACTGACTAATATAGCGATTAAGCCCCATAGCTTTTGGCTTACTTTAATGTTGGCGATGTTCATGGCATCCTCCCTGACGTTCGATAAGCATAGATTATGAATGCCAACGCTTAGGCATACGCTGATACAGATCATAAGTTAACCATTAAGACAGGTTATAGGTCGTGAAAGAGCATTTATTTCAGGCGACCGACATTAATCTGAAACCTACGCTAGGATGTGCGATGCAATACTCAATTTTAATTACCGGCTGTAGTACTGGTATTGGCCTGCAAGCAGCGCAAACGCTGCAAAAACATAACTTTTTGGTGGTGGCGAGCTGCCGTAAACAAGCCGATGTGGAGCAACTGCGCCGCAGTGGGATCAAGCATGTGGTGCAATTAGACTTGGCCGATCCGGCTTCCATTGAACAGGGGCTTAACGAGACGTTAAAGATTACCGGCGGTAAGCTGTTTGCCCTGTTTAATAATGGCGCCTATGGCCAGCCTGGGGCGGTGGAAGACTTGCCAGTGGATGCCTTACGTCAGCAATTTGAAGTGAATCTGTTTGGTACTCATGACCTGACCACCCGCGTGGTGACACTCATGCTAGAGCAGGGCTATGGCCGCATCGTACAGAACAGCTCGGTACTGGGCATGGTGGCAGCGCCGTTTCGGGGTGCCTACAACGCCAGTAAGTTTGCTTTAGAAGGCCTGACCGACACCATGCGTATGGAACTGAGTGATACACCGATTAAGGTCAGCCTGATTGAACCGGGGCCAATTGTTAGCAAGTTCCGTGATAATGCCTTGCATGCGCTGCAAGACAATATTGATATCGACGCTAGCCGTCATAAGCGAGGCTATGCCGAAGCCGTGGCACGTTTATCAAAAGTAGGTCCTGCTTCCAGCGGCACTCTGCCAGCCAGTGCGGTAGTGGATAAGTTACTGCATGCATTGGAGTCGCCACGTCCGAAGGCGCGTTACTATGTGACTTGGCCAACCTATGCAGCGGCCATTATGCGTCGCGTACTGCCAACGGTATTACTGGATCGAGTGATGCGCTCGAAAGGTAATTAGTGGTCAGCGCTAAAGGACTGATCCAGCAGCCATTGATCGATGGCTGCTAGGTAATTAGCCCGCACCGGCTGTGGCGATAGAAATAAATCGTGATAGCCACCCTCAATACTGGCACAGGTCAGGTCAGAAAAGGTTCTTTGGGCTGCCAATTTCATGCTGTCCACGTTCAACACGCCATCCCCTTTGCGGATGTCTTCGATACCCAAGGCTTCCTTAGTGGTAATCGCTGAGTGGCACATCAGGGTGGGTAAGTCGATACGAGTGTGCTGCAAGGCACGCTGCTTGAGAATAATTTGCTTGAGCCAGTGAAACGATAGGGGGAAGCCATGGGCGGGCTTCCAATCTAAGCGATAATCCCATTCGCCGCCAAAGACTGTATGCAGTGTTTTTGCGTAGAGGCTGATTTTCTTGGCGTGCAAAGAGTGAAACGGCAGCAGGGACACAACAATGCGAATCGGCCAGCTAAGACGTTTTAGCACCTTAGGTGGGAAGGGCAGTGCTAGGAACGGACTGTTGAGAATCAGCCCCTTGATCCTAGGGAGTGCGTCACTGACTTGATCCGGCTGTTGTCGTGCAGCGAGAAAGCTCGAAGCGATCAAGCCGCCCGTTGAGTGCGCCAGTATCACCACTTCTTCGACGCCACGACGGTACAGCTCAGCCAGGGCAATATCGATATCATCAAAATAGTGATCTAACGTTTCACACCAGTTTGGCAGGCTATTAGGGCGAATAGAGCGGCCATAGCCTTGCATATCAATGGCAAAAAAGCGCAGCCCTAATTGATCAAAATGCAGCGCCAGCGGCTTTTGGAAAAAATAGTCGGTGTAACCATGCAGGTACAAAATAGCGCGTTTGCCAGCCGACTGCTTGGCGTATTCAATCAGCGTTGTATCGACGTCATTCGCGGCACCCGCGTGGCGAAAGGTGTGCGCCATAAAGGGCTCACCCAATAGGTCTGTTTTGCTGTGCAGGTGCTGCCAAGATAATGTCATAAAAGCCTAGAATATTTGCTCACCAAGCTGATCGATGGTTAATTTCGCCTTGCGGGTAGTCAATTCAATGCACTCATCTCGGCTCGCCACTAGGTCAGAGCGAATAAACGTATGTGTTTGTTGTGCCTCGCCTTCTCCCTTGGTGATCAAGGCGCTGACACGGTACTGGCCCTGGTCTGACATGGGGGTTGGCGTGATCACGTAACCTTTGTATTCGATGGCGTCAGCTGGCTCCGCTTGTGGTGCGTTGGCGGGGCTGGAAAACAGTTTAGAGAGACTGGAAAAGATACCCATGACAATAATGCTCTTACAAGAATGTGTAAGACTTCATTGTCATGGATTTTGCTCGAGAGTCAAATAAAGCTGGATGACTAACCCATCGAGGTCGGTGTATTGGCAATGATCACCGCACGTTTTTGACTCGACATTAAGGTAAACATGGCCACCAATATTGCTGGAATCATCAGCAGGTTGAGGATTTCCCAACCAAAGATTGAGTGCCAGTAGCCGGATAATAAGCTGGCTGCGGCGGCGCTGGAGAAGACGATCAAGTCATTTAACCCTTGTACTCGGGCTTTATCAGCAGGTTGGTAACTTTTGGTCAATAATGCGGTGGCGCCGATAAAGGTAAAATTCCAACCCACTCCCAGCAGGACGAGGGCTGAGAAGAAGTGCCAGTAGCTGATACCAAACTGGTTTAACAGCACACAGCCCAATAGCAAAATACAGCCTAATTGGATAATACGGTAGCTGCCATGACGGGCAATCAATTTGCCGGTCATGAAAGAGGGCAAGAACATGCCCAGCACATGCCACTGAATGATGTTCGCGGTACTGCCAAAATCAAAGCCACAGGCCTGCATCGCTAATGGTGTTGCCGTCATGACCAAGACCATCACGCCGTAGCCGACCGAGCCTGCGACCATGGCTCCCACTAAATCTGGCTTTTTCAATAATGCCCCATAGGACTGAGGTTGGCCGGTTAACTCCTGCTGGGTAGGCGGGCGCAGTGGCAGCACAGCAATTAACAGGGTGTTAAAGGCGTACAAGGCAATTAAGGCGGCAAATGCACCTAAGTATTTGGTGGCGGCCCAGTCTTCAAACCAGATCGCCATATTGGGCCCTAGCACGGCAGCAATCACGCCGGCCCCCATGATCATACTAATCGCTTGCGGAGCCTTGTCGGCGGGCGCATTTTCGGTGGCGGCAAAGCGGTATTGCTGACCAATACCAATCGCCATACCCAGTAAGAAGGTTGCTAAACAGAACAGTGGAAACAGACCATCTTGTACGGCGTAAAAGGCAAGTATGGCGCCACTGACTCCGATAAGATTGCCCGCCAGAAAGCCTTTTTTGCGTCCTAACCAGCCCATCAGCAGTGCGGCGGGTAAGGTGACGCCCATAAGGCCTAAAAATTGAAGGGCGACAGGTAACGTCGCCAGAGCGAAACTCGGCGCTAAACTTTGGCCGATCAATGCTGTCACAGAAACAAGCAGAATGTTGCCTGTGATAAGTAAGGCTTGCCCGAGCGAGAGCCCCCAGACGGTAATATTGAGCATGCTAAATCCCTTTTTATTTAGCTGTCATAGTATGTAACGTCGCAGGGAGAGCATCGCTTCGCAAACATAGTAGTCGAGCAACATGAACATTTATTGCATAAATATAGTGATCTCATGAACTAAGTTCAATTTGAATCGCGTAGAATAAGCAAATAAGTATAAAAGGAGAGATGTGTGGATTTGCTGATGCCAACGCGAAGCGACCTCTGGTTTTTGCCCCTTGGCGGAACGGGTGAGATAGGGATGAATCTCAATTTGTATGGCCACGATGGAGAGTGGCTGATGGTCGACTGTGGGGTGTCTTTTAACGAGCCGCTTGACGAAAACAGCGTCCGCACCCATGAGCTAGTGTGCGCTGATCCAGACTTCATTACGCAACAACGTCACCGCCTAGCGGGGATTGTCATTACCCATGCTCACGAAGACCACGTGGGGGCCCTGCCTTTCTTATGGCGTCGTTTCCAAGTACCTGTGTACACCACGCCCTTTACCGCTGAAATTTTGCGTCGTAAGTTGGCTCAAGTGGGCCTGTTAGAGGATGTGGAAATTCACGAGCTGCCGCTGGCCAGCCGCTTTAAGGTGGGAGTGTTTGATTTACAGTGGATCACTCTAACTCACTCTATCCCTGAACCCAGTGGACTCATGATTGAAACGCCGGCGGGCAATGTATTTCATACTGGCGATTGGAAAATCGATCACAGCCCAGTGATTGGCGAGCGCTTTTCCCCTGCGGTTCTGACGACACTGCGTAAGCGAGATGTGACCGCCATGGTGTGTGATTCCACCAACGCTTTAAAAACCGGCCACTCAGTGTCTGAGTTTGATTGTTATAAAGCCTTGCTAGAAGTCATCAAAGATGAGTCGGGGCGAGTAGTCGTTGGTTGTTTCAGTAGTAATATCGCGCGGTTAGTGTCCTTGGCGCGGGTTGCCAAAGAAACTGGCCGCTATTTAGCGTTATTGGGGCGTTCTTTGCAGAATATGGTCAGTGCCGCCAGAGCCTCAGGTTACTGGCCGGATGATTTGCCCGTCGTAGACGCCACGCATTTAGGTTACTTGCCAGCTGACGAAGTACTCGCGGTAGCCACCGGTAGTCAAGGCGAGCCCCGTGCCATGCTCAATCGCTTAGCGCGCGACGATTGTTTTGATTTATCCTTGGACAAAGGCGATTTGGTGCTGTTCAGCGCTATGATCATTCCCGGTAACGAAGCCGAGATTGAGCGTTTGGTGAAGTCTTTTAAAGCGCAGGGCATTCGGACTCTACAAAAGCATGAAACTGAACTCCCGATTCATGTGAGCGGTCATCCTTATGAAGAAGAGTTGGCGGCCATGTATGACTGGGTAAGGCCACAAGTGGCGATTCCAACCCATGGTGAAGCCGCGCATATGTCGGCTAATGCGCGCATTGCCAAAGACGCTCATGTACCGCGTCAATTAACCGGTTTGAATGGCGATTTGTTTACCATAGCTCCCGAGGTGGGGGTGCGTAAACGCGCGGTGAAAGCGAAACGTATTGCCTTGGCGCGATAGTGCATTAGGTGATTCGAGCAATAAAAAAGCCCGTTGTCTGACAACGGGCTTTTTCGTTTACAGCTGAGGGATTGTTTGCTTACAGCACGACTGCTACGTCTTCGGCAAAACCTAGCATCAAGTTTAGGTTCTGTACCGCAGCACCGGATGCGCCTTTGCCTAGGTTATCCAGCTTCGCCGACAGTACCACAGACTGACCATCTTCTGATGCGAAGACTGCTAGTTCCACTTGGTTAGTGTTTTCCAAACCGTGTGGGGTTAGGAAAGGGGCATGACTGTCTTTCACTTCATTGAATGGGTGAACGGTGACGAAATCTTCCTCTTCGTAAGTCGCCGCCAAGGCTGCATGCAGTTGCTCACCGGTCATATCGCCTGAAAGTGTCACTGGAATGCTGATCAACATGCCTTGTGCGAAGTTACCGACGCTTGGGATAAAGATTGGCGTGTTGTCTAGCTGAGACCATTTTTGGATCTCAGGTAGGTGTTTGTGCTTGAAGTTCAAACCGTAGGTGCCGTAGGTCGCAGCCTCTGAGTTACCTTCGTATTGCTCGATCAGTTGCTTACCGCCACCGGTGTAGCCAGAGATTGCATTCACCGTGTAGTGGCCGTCTTTTGCCAGCAAACCTTGTTCTACCAAAGGTTTCAGTAACAGGATGATACCGGTTGGGTAACAGCCTGGGTTGGACACGAACTGAGCGTCTTGGATCTTTTCGCGTTGGCTGGCGTCAAGTTCTGCTAGACCGTAAACCCAACCGTCTGCAACACGGTGCACAGAACTGGCGTCCAGTACACGGCAGCCTTCAGCGGTTGCCAGCGCAACAGTGTCTTTAGCCGCGTCGTCAGGTAAGCAAAGCACCGTCACATCCGCTTCTTTCATCAGGCGGCGCTTCTCTTCTACATCACGCTTTTTCTCTGGATCGATACTGATGACTTCAATCTCAGGGTGGTTCACTAGACGCTCACGTACCTGTAGGCCAGTCGTACCCGTTTCACCGTCAATAAATACTTTTTTCATTCGTGTCTCCAAGCAACGGCTCAAGCGAAGAGGGCGAGCCGTCGGCAATTCATGTATCGCGCCATCATAGCACTGGCGCGGACTAGAAAAAACAAAGGGCGGCTGCAGTAGACGAAAAATTTGCGCCCTTGTGCAGGCTTGTTAACCTCTTTCAAAGGACTCCATCGGTTCAGTAACTAACTCGTCTGGCACTTCATCAATAGCTAACTCAAATGCTTTCAGACGTTTGTAGATCGACAGTAACTCAACAATGGTGGTCCAAGAGTTGACCAAGAATTGGAACGAGCTTTCCACTTGGTTAAAAGCATTGGAAATTCGTTGCATCACACCCAAGGTAAAGGCACCGGCAACAATCGATGGGCCCAAGGCAATCAAGGGCACGAGCACCCCTGCTTGCAAGTAGCCGTAACGTACCACGTTGAAGTATAGGTAGTGGAAGTACAGGCGGAAGTAGTTCTTACGTACATTATTGAACAGCTCCGCCAGCTTAATTGGCTCGGCACGGTCAGCATGGTCTTCACCATAGACCAATTCTTTACGATACGCGGCTTCCACTTTTTGATTTTTGAACTCAAGTCCCGGCAGTTTAATCCCCGCAGTGGCCAGTAACACGGTACCGAAAATTGACCAAAGAATCGCCACGAAGACCAGCGCCTGTGGTACTTCACCGATCAAGGGGAGCTCAGTGACATAGCTGGATAACCCCCACAATACGGGTAGGAACGCCAACAAGGTCATAATGGAATCTAAGAAGCGCACACCTAGACTTTCGACGATGCTGGCAAAGCGCATGGTGTCTTCTTGAATACGCTGGGAAGCCCCCTCGATATGGCGCACTTTTGGCCACATCGCGGTGTAATAGTTATTCATCGCTGTGCGCCAGCGGAACACATAGTGACTGACGAAAAAGTTGTTAAATACGGCCACGGTAATGGCAATTAAGGCGATGGTCGCAAAGGTCACCAATTGCCCATAAAACTCCCCGAGGGTGATCGTGTTAGGAGCGGTCAGTGCTTTTTGAATCAAGTCATAGAAGCTACCGTACCATTCGTTGATCATCACGCTGACTTGTACTTGGAACCAGGTAATAAAGACGATCAGCGCTGAGCCCATCACCGACCATTTGCCCCATTTCTGGCCGCCGTAGATCATCCAGGCGCCGACAAATAGGGCATAACAGGCCAGCATGTACTGGTAGAGCCAGACATCACTCGCGAAGCTATAGGCATCTTGGTAAGCCATTTGTGCCGCTTGTTCAGCACCTTCCGCCAGTGGGGCTGGGTATTCCACGCCAAACAATTGGCCTAAGCTCAAGCTCGACCCTAGATCTTGTCCGAAGGTGTACCAGCTAATTACCGCAACAAATGCCCACAGGGCAAAGGTCAAAAAGAAGAGCTTGGGTTTCGGAAAAAAGGATAAAAACACGGTTTATCTCTCTCTGTCAGTAAATGAGTAGATCGCTGCAGGGCATTGATCTAAATAATAAAATTGCAAGGCTTTAGGCTAGAGCTTAAACCAGCATGAAGGCTTCGACAATGAAGTCACTTCAAGGATCATGCAAATAAATAGACAAGCTGAACTATGCCAAGCTTATGTTATTAGATGATGAAAATGCTGGGCTTAACGGATTCTGCGTGCGTGCCAGTAGTGCTCTTTCCAATAGACATTGTCCAAACGTGAAATCATCACCCCACGGGAGGTAGAAGCATGCAAAAACTTACCATTTTCCATATAGATGCCCACATGGCGTGCTTTGCTACCGGTTTTGAAAAACACTAGATCGCCGGCCTCTAGATCATCGTCATCGATATGATAACCAGTGAGTACCTGTTGTGCGGTGGTACGGGGCACATAGGCGCCGAACTGGTCGCGCAAGGTCAGATGCACAAATCCCGAGCAATCCACCCCGCGTTTGCTCATACCTCCCCACGCATAGGGAGTACCGCGCCAGTCTTGGTATTGGCGGTAAAGCTGCTGGGTAATGACGGATTCGCTGCTGTGGCTCAGGTTGCCAGTGTGGATGCTGATGCGATGATCGGGAATGCTACTGCAAGCCGTTAGCAGTCCGGCCAGCAAGCAAGTGAGCAGAGGGCGGGTGAGTGTTTTGGCATCGAGCATAGGCAAGGGTCCTTCTAAGCAATGGATTTATCTTATGCTGTTTAGGCTTTGCTGACAAAATTTAGACGATTTTTTGTCTATAAAATGTGTTCTATGGGTGCTGATTTAAGATTGCGGACATAAAAAAGCCGCGATCGAAATCGATCGCGGCTTTGAATGGTCATGTTTTGGCAGCGAAACGCTTATTTTTTCAGGTCGGCTACCGTCTTTGCCACGGCACGCTCGAAGCGTTCGAAACCTTCTTTGATGTCCGCTTCTGGAATGATCAAAGAGGGCGCAAAACGTACCACGTTTGGACCCGCAACTAACACGAACAGACCTTCGTCTGCGGCGTGTGCTAGGAAGTCCTTGGCGTGGCCGGCTAGTTCGTCAGTCACTTCTGCACCCATCAATAGACCCATACCACGGATGTCTTTGAAGACATGGTACTTGTCGTTGATCGCAGTTAGCTCGTCCACGAACAGTTGGTGACGCTTGTTCACGCCTTCTAGCACTTCTGGCGTATCAACAATGTCGATCACCGCTTCGGCAATCGCTGCGGCCAATGGGTTACCACCGTAAGTACTACCGTGTGTGCCCACCGCAAGAGACTTGGCGACTTCTTCTGTTGCTAGCATCGCCGCCACTGGGAAGCCGTTACCCAGAGATTTGGCGGTGGTTAGGATGTCCGGTGTCACGCCCGTTTGCTCGTAAGCGTACAGGGTACCCGTACGGCCAACGCCTGACTGTACTTCGTCAAACACTAACAGTGCTTTGTGTTCGTCACACAAGGCACGAACTTGTTTGGCGAATTCCGGGGCCGCTGGAATGATACCGCCTTCACCTTGAATCGGCTCCATCACCACGGCACAGGTCTTATCCGAGATCAGTGCTTTTAGAGCGTCGATGTCATTGTATTCACAGTGCGTGATGCCACCAGGTACAGGGGCAAAGCCTTCTGTGTATTTAGGTTGGCCACCTACGGATACGGTGAACAACGTACGACCGTGGAACGATTGGTAGAAAGAAATAATTTCGTTCTTTTCTGGACCAAAGTGATCAAACGCGTAACGGCGTGCAAGTTTGAAAGCAGCTTCGTTGGCTTCACCGCCACTGTTGGCGAAGAAAACACGATCAGCAAAGGTTTTCTCTGTTAGTTTTTTCGCTAATCGAAGCGCAGGCTCGTTGGTCATTACGTTAGATAAATGCCAAAGCTTGCCAGCTTGCTCACGCATAGTTTCAACCAAAGTCGGGTGGGAGTGACCCAATGCCGTCACGGCGATGCCGCCTGCAAAGTCAATGTACTCTTTACCTTCCTGATCCCACACGCGAGAGCCTTCACCACGAACCGGAATCATTGCTGCCGGTGCGTAGTTAGGAGCCATTACTTCGTCAAACGTTGCTCTCGTTACTTGTTCAGTCACTGTATCAATACCTCATAAAATTAGAGCGGCTCAAAGTGAGCCGCTCACGGATTTATATCAAATTTCTCAACTCACGAATAGCAACACTTACCATGGATAGAGATAATTCTGTTTCCGCTTTTATCTCGTTAAATGTGCTGTGATAGTGGTTGATATTGTCTTGGTTTAGCTCGTTCCAATACGCCAGACGTTTATCGAGATCATTGATCTCGCTACTCGCTTGAATCACCTCTTGGGTAATGGTGCGTAGCGCGTTGTCGACTTCATCACCTAGGCCGGCTTTGGCACGACGTTCCCACATATCTTCCGCCGGCAATTTGCGAATGCTCTGACGTAACCAGTACAAGCCAAGATCCATCTCCAACTCGAAATAAGTCAGGGCGGTATCCAGCACTTCTTTATTGCTGTTGTCGGCCACGCGAATGATGTCCAAACCGTAGAATAGCAGCGGTAGAGCACTGATCTTATCCGCAATCTCCGCAGCCACATTTTGTTCCTGCAACTGCTGGCTGGTTTCCGCTAGGTAGTCATTGGTTGGCTTAGTCAGCACCGCATCCAAGTTACTGCGAATAATATCAATGCCTGGTTTGTAAGTATCGCTTAGCTTCTGGATCGCCAGAGCTTCACGGGTATTACGGATCAACCACAGGGTGGCTTTTTCCAACAGGCTTTGTACTTGGATAAACAGCTGGTTTTGCAAGCTGTTTTCGACCTTAAAGTCGAGCTGGTTGATGGCATCCCATAGCGCTGGGATATCAAACATTTGCTCAGCGGCCATGTAGGCGCGCAGGACGTTCAAGGCTGATGCGCTGGTTTCTTCCTGCACATAAGTGCTGAAGGTAGAACCCATTCGGTTACCAACATTATTGGTCACGTGTGCAGCAATGATTTCTTGCGCCAGTGGGTGGTCAATCATGTGATCAGAGAAACGCTCTACCAAAGGTTTCGGGAAGTAGTCTTTGATTTGTACGCGTAAATCTAAGTCTTCGCCGATGCCGTCTTCGACCAACTGCTCGGCAAACTTGATTTTAGAGTAGGCCAGTAACACGGAGATCTCTGGACGGGTTAAGCCTTGGCCTTTGCTCATGCGTTTCTTCATTTGCACATCGGTTGGCAAGAACTCGATTTCACGGTTCAAGCGACCTTCGCGTACCAAGGACATCATCAAGCGCCAATGATCGGCGACACGTTCCGGTGCACGAGCGTTCACCAGTGATAGCAGGTGACTTTGGCCGCGGTTATGGCGCAATACCAATGAGCCAACCTCGTCGGTCATTTCTGCCAATAGCTTATTACGCTGCTTCTCAGTCATATCGCCGTTTTCAACGATACGGTTTAGCAGGATCTTGATGTTGACTTCGTGGTCTGAGCTGTCGACACCGGCTGAGTTATCGATGGCATCGGTGCTGATCAAGCCGCCATTTTGGGCGAATTCAATACGGCCACGTTGCGTGAAGCCAAGGTTACCGCCTTCACCGATGATCTTACAGCGCAGTTCTTTACCATTGATACGCAGTGAGTTGTTGCCACTGTCGCCGACGTCAGCATGGGATTCTGCCTCGGCTTTGACATAGGTACCGATACCACCGTTCCAGAGTAGATCCACTGGCGCTTTGAGAATGTGAGAAATCAATTCTGTTGGCGCTAGAGATTTGACATTGCCATCGATGTCCAAAGCTTTGCGAATGTCTGAGTTAATGGGAATCGACTTCGCACTGCGGTTAAAGATACCGCCGCCTTTTGAAATCAGTTCCTTGTTGTAATCTTCCCAAGACGAGCGTGGTAGATTGAACAGGCGTTGACGCTCTTCAAACGAGCTGGCAGCGTCTGGAGTAGGGTCGATGAAAATGTGCATATGGTTAAATGCCGCCACCAGACGTGTGTGTTTCGATAGCAGCATACCGTTACCGAATACATCACCCGCCATATCACCGACGCCCACCGCCGTGAAGTCTGTGGTTTGGCAATCAATGCCCAACTCTTGGAACTGACGTTTTACCGATTCCCACGCGCCGCGTGCGGTGATGCCCATTTTCTTATGGTCATAGCCGTTCGAGCCACCGGAGGCAAAAGCGTCTCCTAGCCAGAAGCCGTATTTCTCAGAAATGCTGTTGGCCAAGTCAGAGAAGGTCGCAGTCCCTTTATCGGCAGCCACTACTAGGTATGGATCGTCTTCGTCGTAGCGTTTCACTGCCGTTGGTGGCACCACTTCTTGCTTCACTAGGTTATCAGTGATGTCGAGTAAGCCGGAAATGAAGGTGGTGTAACAGCGCACCACTTCGGCCTGAGTTTCTTCACGGGTCCAGTATTTCTTCAGATGTTTGGCAACGAAACCACCTTTGGCACCTGACGGTACAATCACGGCGTTTTTCACCATCTGTGCTTTTACCAGCCCCAGTACCTCAGTACGGAAGTCTTCCATACGGTCTGACCAACGTAGACCACCGCGGGCCACTTTACCACCACGCATGTGCACACCTTCTACCCATGGCGCGTAAACGAAAATTTCGAAGCGCGGACGTGGTAGCGGCACCGCAGGGATCAGGCTTGGATCCAGCTTGAAGGAGACGTAATCTTTGATGTCGCCTTCGGCACTTGGCTGGTAGAAGTTGGTACGCAGCATCGCTTGAATCACGGATAAGTAGTGTTTCAAGATACGATCTTCGTCCAAGTTCGCCACATCATCCAAAGCTTCTTCGATTTTCTCAAGTAGCTTGGCTACTTTTTCGTCTCGTTTGCTTTCTAGAGCCGGATCAAAGCGTTGCTCAAATAATTGCACTAATAGACGCGCAATCGGCGCGTTTTTCTCTAAGGTTTGTTGCATGTACTGCAAGGAGAAAGGTACTTGCAGCTGCATCATGTATTTGGTGATAGCACGCAGCATGGTCACTTGGCGCCAGGTCAGAGAGGCGTCTAGCACTAGGGCGTTAAAGCGATCGTTTTCGATGCGGCGTTTGAAGACGGCGTTAAACGCGTCTTGGAAATCATCCCGTTGCGCTTTCTTATCCAGATTCGCGTTAGGGTTAACGCTGATGGCAAACTCCACTACCCAGGTGTTGGCTTGGCCGTCACCGTTTTGGTCTAGTTCGTAGGGGCGTGCTTCGAGAACACGCAGTCCCATGCATTCCAAAATAGGCAATACATCAGACAGCACCAGGGTGGTGCCAGCACCGTAAACTTTAAAGAAGTAGTTGTTCTTCGCTTGGCCGACTTGGCGGTACAGGTGCGTGGTGATGTCGCCATCATTTTGCAGGCTGCTAAGACGCTCAATGTCCAAGACCGCAGTGTTTGGAGCAAAGTCTTCACGGTAGGCCGCTGGGAAGTAGGGCGCGTATTCGTTGTACAGCGCGTTGCCAGTCTCTTCGCCTTGGCTAGTGTGCATCGCTGCTAATAGCTTGTCGTCCCAAGACAGTGCGGCATCCTGCATTTTGCGTTGGATGTCATCAATATCCAGTTTCGGGCTATTTTCTGGGTCGGCAATTTGAATGGTGAAGTTAACCCGTGCCAGTACCTGTTGTGAGAACTGTACGTTGAATTCTGAGCTGGTGCCGTTGCAGGCTTGCATGAGGATGTCTTGCATCTTAATACGCAGCTCAGTGTTGTAACGGTCACGCGGCACGAACACCAAGGCGCTTAGGAAGCGACCGTAAATGTCTTTGCGCAAGAACACACGTAGCTGACGACGCTCTTGAATCGCCAGAATGCCTTCGATGGTGTGGAACAACTCTTCAACTGGGGCTTGTAGCATTTCGTCACGTGGATAGCTGTTCAGAATATGCTTCAGGGTTTTGCCCTTATGGCTGTATGGGTCCACATTCATGCGCTCAACGAGGACGTCCAGTTTCTTACGCAATAATGGCACGTCTTGTAGGCGCGCAACGTATGCGGCAGAGGAGTACAGACCAAAGAAGCGCCATTCACCGATGACATTGCCTTTCTTATCGAAACGTTTAATGCCTAGGTAGTCTAGGTGAACCGGGCGGTGTACCGTAGAAATCGCCGTGGATTTGGTCAATACCAATAGGTTGTCACGATCGTAAGCCAACTTGGCTAGGTGGTCGTTTAAGACAATGTCGTATTTCTCTTTTTTGGTTTTGCGGAACGTCCCTAACGCTGAGTCTTCGACAAATTTTAGATGCGTCTTATCACCTTCTTTAACGAGGTCATAAGCGCGGAAACCGACAAAGGTAAAGTGGTCGCTTTCAACCCAACGTAGAAAGGCTAAGTTCTCTTGGTACTCTTCGTTGTCCTTAAGATGGCTTACTTGCTCCGATGCTTGGATGACCTCAGCCAGTTTAGCTTTCATGGTGGGCCAGTCTTCCACGGATACTTTGACATCCGTTAGGGTGTCCAAGAGCGCGTCTTTGATTTGCTCCATTTTACCCAGGTCAGAAATACGGTCGATCTCAAAGCGGATCAGTGCTTCTTGGGTGCCACTTTGATGACGGTCATGAATTGCTTCCAGTTCACCTGTGTCACTACGGTGCGTGGCCAACGTTGGGTGTGCGGTAAAGTGGATCGTGTGGCCTAGGCGTACCAGTGCCATGTTAAATGAGGACACGATGAAAGGCATATCATCGGTCAGCACTTCAATCACTGTATGGGTAGATTGCCAGCTGTGTTCTTCAAAGTTTGGATTGTAGACACGCACTTTAGGGGTTTGTGCGTCACGCTGCTGTAAAAAGTCCCATAAGCATAAAACCGTGCCGTGCAGGTTATCAATATTCTCATGCTCCATGTCTTCGATCAGCAGATCTTGGAAGTAAATATGAGCTAATTTGATGACGCCTTCAGCGATGGCTGGGCTAACGTTTTCTTGAATTTCGGCTTCAATACGAGTGATTAATTCACTTTTTTTTGTGTTCGTCATGTTACTCATCCTTATGAGTGGTGGTGTCTATTGAAGATCTAATTATTGTTGTATGGCGCCAGCTTCTTGCCGATCATTTGATTATTAAGAAAAATAAGCGAGTAAGAAAGTTGGCAACTTTTCAAAATGCGACGTAAGCTTTTTGGCAAGCGATATCCGAGCTAGAAAAAGCTTGATGTCGATATCAAAAGTCTCTGTTATTCATTCTAAACGATATAAATCTCTTTTGAATGTCCCTATCGTAGGATAATAATTTGTACAACACCGAATTTGCATCACGTGAAATCATGCATCCGAGTAAAAAAGTGCAGAAGTACGGCTTTTTACTCATGCCAAGCTTTTCCATGCTGGCGTTCTCCTCTGCTATTGAAACCATTCATATGGCCAACTGGGTCAGTGGTAAAGACTTATACCAGTTTTGTACCATTGGACAAAAAACGAAAGTGGTACTTTCAAATTCTGGCGTAGCGACCACAAGCGATTACTCAATCGATGAGGCCCCTAAAGACTTAGATGCCATTTTTATCTGTGGTGCGTCAAGTGTTGGCCAAGACGATGATTTGAGTTTAGACGCTTGGTTAATTTCTTGCTCAAAACGAGGGCAAGCGTTGGCAGGGATTTGCACCGGCAGCCACATTTTGGCGCGCGCTGGGTTGCTGAATAGCTATCGCGCGACGATTCACTGGGGCGATCTTGCCAGTTTGCGCGATGCCTTCCCCAATGTAATTGTTTCCAATCACTTATTTGAAGTAGATCGCGATCGCTTTACTTGCAGTGGCGGGACCGCTGCTATGGACATGATGTTGTTTTTGATTGGTAAGCAGCACGGCATGACTCTAGCCAGTCACATTTCCGAGCAGTTTGTCTGTGAACGCATACGCACCAACCAAGATGCTCAGCGCATGCCGCTGCAGGCGCGCATTGGCACAGGTCAGCCCAAACTCATCGAGGCGGTGCAGCTGATGGAGGCCAATATTCGCGAACCCCTGTCCTCGGATGACATTGCCTATCACGTCGGTGTGTCACGTCGCCATTTGGAACGTTTGTTTAAACAAAACTTGGAAACCGTGCCATCACGTTATTATTTAGAACTACGCTTAAAACACGCAAAACAGCTGATTACGCAAACGGATAAATCCATTTTTGAGGTGGGGGTCGCCTGCGGTTTCACCTCGGCGCCCCATTTTAGTACCACTTACAAAGGCTATTTTGGTGTGTCGCCACGGGATGAACGCAAAAATTTGGCCATTAATTTGGATAATCCTGTCCATACGGATAAGAAAACAAGACAACTTTGGCGAAAAAAGTTTTAGAATAGACGGTTATGTAGTTGGCGTGATAATTGAAGCGTTCTACCTGAACCTAAACATCGCTGCGTAAAGAGTGAGCTTTATCGGGCTGATGCCTTACGCAAACCGAGTCATCAATAAAAGGTAATTAGAATGTCTAAAGACCCTGCTTTAGAGCTAAAGGATATCCATAAGACCTTTGGGGATCATGAAGTATTAAAGGGAATTTCCTTAGAAGCACACGATGGAGATGTGATTTCAATCCTAGGTTCAAGTGGCTCCGGAAAGAGTACGTTCTTACGCTGTATCAACTTACTTGAGAATCCGACCCGTGGTTCGATTCGCTTTAATGGTGAGGAGTTGCTGCTCAAACAAGGTGACAGTGATCTCTATGCGGCCGACATGAAGCAGTTAACCCGTATGCGCCAAAAGATAGGCTTTGTGTTCCAGAGTTTTAACTTGTGGCCCCACATGACCATTCTGCAAAACGTTATGGAAGGGCCGTTGCATGTCTTAAAGCGTCCCAAGAAAGAAGTGCTTGAGTACGCGGAATACCTGCTTAACAAAGTGGGCATTGCCGATAAGAAGCACATGTATCCCAATCAATTGTCAGGCGGACAACAACAACGTGTTGCGATTGCGCGCACCTTGGCAATGGACCCACAAATTCTGCTATTCGATGAACCTACCTCAGCCCTAGACCCTGAGCTGGTCGGTGAGGTGCTTGGCGTGATGCGCGGTTTGGCCGAAGAGGGCCGCACCATGTTGATCGTGACTCATGAGATGAACTTTGCCCGCGAAGTGTCCAGTGAAGTGGTGTTCTTGCACCAAGGTCTCGTCGAAGAAAAAGGCAGCCCCGAAAAAGTGTTTGGTTCGCCAGATTCTGAACGTTGTAAGGCTTTCCTTTCTAGTGTGTTTTAAGCGTGTCAGCGCGCAAACAAACGCTTTGCCAACTTGGTGAAACTAGATAAGGCGTACTATATAAAACCAATAACCTAACAAAAGGACCATAGAATGAACCTTAAAAAAATAGCAATCAGCTCAGCCGTGATGCTCACTGCGGCAGCGTCTTCTTTTTCTGTGAATGCGGCAGACACAGTACGTATTGCCACAGAAGGTGCTTGGGCACCGTTTAACTACATCGACGATAACGGTGTGCCACAAGGCTTTGACGTGGATATCGCCTGGGCCTTGTGTGAGAAAATGGAAGCGGATTGTAAAGTGGTGACACAGGATTGGGACGGTCTGATCCCTGGCCTGAAAGTGCGTAAATTCGATGCCATCATTGCTTCGATGTCGATTACAGAAGAGCGTCTGCGTCAGGTGGATTTCACTGATAAGTACTACTCTGGCGGTTTGCGTTTCCTAGCGCCAAAAGAGGCGACATTTGATCTAGAGAAACTGGACGGTAAAGTGATTGGTGCCCAGCGTGCGACCCTTGCCGCTCAGTACCTAGAAGACAATTACATGGACCGTGCTCAGATTAAATTCTACGACACTCAAGACAGTGTTTACCTTGACCTAGTGGCGGGGCGTCTAGACATCGTGCTATCGGATGAGCTACCGACGTATGATTGGTTGAAGACCTCTGGCAACGGCGGCAAGTTTGAATTCAAAGGCAACTCCTTTAAGAAAGAAGATGAGATCGGTATCGCTGTGCGTAAAGGTGATGATCTAAAAGAGAAATTCAACAAGGCGTTGGATGAGATCATGGCCGATGGTACTTACCAGAAAATTAACGCTAAGTACTTCCCATTCTCCATCTACTAAGATGAATTTAAGCGGCGCTCTGCCAGTCGGATGCGCCGCTTTTCTAAGACTGAGATATCTTTATGTTAGATCTTCACGGTTTTGGTGATCAGCTCTTACAAGGAGCTAGCATCACCATTCAATTAGCGCTTTGTTCGCTGTTGGTCGGGTTAATTCTTGGCCTATTAGGGGCGTCAGCCAAGTTATCCAATATCAAGCCTCTGCAATGGATCGCGAACCTTTATACGACCATTATTCGAGGGGTGCCGGAGCTGCTCACGGTATTGATCATTTACTTTGGTGCGACCACGGTATTAATGGCGATTGCGAGTCAGTTTGGTTACCAAGAATACATTGAAATTGGTCCCTTCGCGGCGGGTGTGACAGCGCTTGGCCTGACCTTTGGTGCCTATGCGACGGAAGTGTTTCGCGGTGCGTTACAAGCGATCCCGAAAGGTCAGCATGAGGCGGCGATTGCGCTCGGGATGCAGCCGCGACGTAAGTTTTTCCGCATTATTTTGCCACAAGTATGGCGCGTTGCCCTACCGGGCATAGGTAACCTGTTTTTGGTATTGCTTAAGGACACGGCGTTGGTATCGGTCGTGGGTCTGGAAGACATCATGCGTAAAGCCAATGTGGCGGTAAGCAATACCAAAGAACCGTTCCTGTTCTACCTGGTCGCAGCCTTTATGTACCTAGCCTTAACGATTGTGTCGATGGCGGTGGTGCATTTCCTAGAAAAACGCGCTAGCCGCGGTCTGACAAGAGGGTAAGCTGGTGGAATTAGATTTTTCTGTCGTCATTGAATACTTGCCACGTTTGCTTACGGGCACGTGGATGACCATTAAGCTGGTGCTGCTGTCGATTGTCTTAGGGGCCATTGTCGCGCTGCCGATTGCCTTAGCACGTATCTCCAAGAATTGGCTCGTCAGCGGAGTGCCGTTTGCGTTTATCTTCTTCTTTCGTGGTACGCCTTTGTTGGTGCAAATCTTCTTGGTGTATTACGGGGCGTCGCAATTCGAAGCCGTGCGAGAGAGTTTCCTTTGGCCGGTGCTGAAGGAACCGTTTTGGTGTGCCATTATCGCCTTTACGTTGAACACTTCGGCGTATACCGCAGAGATCTTCCGTGGTGCGATTCAAGCCATCCCGGAAGGCGAAGTGGAGGCTTGTAAGGTGATCGGTATGAGCAAAGCGCAAATGTACCGTCGTATCTTATTGCCGCGTGCCTTTGGTATTGTCCTACCGGCCTACGGCAATGAGATCATCCTGATGCTGAAGGCCAGCGCTTTGGCAAGTACCATCACCTTGCTCGACTTGACGGGGATGGCACGTACCATTATTGCTCGAACCTATACGCCGATTGAGATTTTCCTCGCGGCGGGGGGGATTTACCTAGTCATCAGTATCTTTGTCATCTATGTGTTTAGGTTGATTGAGAAGCGTCAAAATCGCTACTTGGGGACCTTGTCTATTAAGGTGCCGGATAAAGGTTAAGCAGCATACAAAACAAAAGAGGCGCATCCTAGGATGCGCCTCTTTTATATCAGGTGAACAGTGCTTAATACGCTTAGATCGCGTCTGCACCTGTTTCGCCGGTACGGATACGGATGACTTGCTCTAATGCAGTCACAAAAATCTTACCGTCACCGATTTTGCCCGTGTTGGCGCTTTTCTGGATTGCTTCGATGGCTACGTCTACTTGGTCATCATCGATCGCAAGCTCAAGTTTTACTTTCGGTAGAAAGTCCACTACGTATTCTGCGCCGCGGTACAGTTCGGTATGACCGCGCTGACGACCAAAGCCTTTTACTTCTGTAACAGTGATGCCGTTAATACCGATTTCAGACAGCGCCTCACGCACTTCGTCTAATTTAAAAGGTTTAACTATGGCTGTTACTAATTTCATAGATTCTCTCCATTCAAGGCATTGTTTGCCTATAAATTACCATTCAAATGCAGACCCCGCTACTAATTGCAGCAAAATGTTCTACAGTTAATGCCGAGTAACATACATCGCTCTCTAAAGCCGAGGAGGACTACATGGATCAGCATGCTTTGATTAGCTTTGAAAAGGGAATGGACACGTTCCTCAAACGACTGAAAACGAGCCTACAAAAGCATCAGCATGTCAGTGTTTGCCACCATTCCATGCCACAGTGTTTGGAGAGTTTTAAAGTCACCGATGAAGCGGATAATGAGCATGTGCTGCGTTTGGTGGTGATTGGTTGTGCCCAGTCGACAGCGTTGGCGCGTTTGTCTTGGCTAGACAAAATGGGCAAGGATCATGTGTGTTGTTATCTCAACACAAAATTTGAAGCGGTGAAGCGTAAACGCAACGGCTTATGGGTGAAAGACAAGCACGAGCCTGAGGAGATGTGTTTGAAAATTTGGACCTGCCTTCATTCACCGATTTGATAAAGACAGGTCCAAGGGATTATTCTACGCCGTTAAGGGCGTCTAAATCATCGTATTGGGTTTCGTGGTACGGGCGGCTTAGCTCGTGCACGGCGTCGATAAGATATTTTGGACGCTCAGGGTCCACGAACTGGTGGATACCATGGCCTAGGTTAAACACATGGCCGGTGCCATGACCAAAGCCTTCTAATACCGCAGCCACTTCACGTTCAATCACATCTTTGCCCGCATACAACACGCATGGGTCAATGTTACCTTGCAGCGCGACTTTATCGCCGACACGGGCACGGGCTTCGGCCATATCCGTTGTCCAATCAAGGCCTAGGGCATCAGGGCCCGTTGCTGCCATATTTTCCAACCATTGACCGCCATTCTTGGTAAACATGATCACAGGGATCTTACGACCTTCGTGTTCACGAATCAGGCCATCCATAATTTGACGCATGTACATCAAGGAGAACTGTTGGTACATAGGACCACTTAGCACACCACCCCAAGTATCAAAGATCTGCACCGCTTGAGCGCCGGCTTTGATTTGACCGTTCAGGTAATCGGTCACAGAAATTGCCAGCTTGTTCAGCAGGGCGTGCAGTACGTCTGGTTGTGAGTACATCATGCCTTTGATGTGACGGAAGTCTTTGCTTGAACCCCCTTCGACCATGTAAGTGGCCAGTGTCCATGGGCTGCCAGAGAAACCGATCAATGGCACGCGACCATTTAGGGCGTGACGAATGGTGGTCACTGCCTTCATCACATAATCAAGGTCGGATGCTTTGGCGATCGGCAGTGCTTCCACATCTGCTGCGCTGCGTATCACATGCTTGAATTTAGGACCTTCACCGGTTTCAAAGTACAAACCAAGTCCCATGGCATCCGGTACGGTTAGGATGTCTGAGAATAGGATCGCCGCATCTAGGTCGTAGCGCTCAAGTGGCTGCAGTGTCACTTCACAGGCAAACGCATCGTTTTTACATAGACTCAAAAAGTCCCCTGCAGTGGCACGGCTTTGGCGGTACTCTGGAAGGTAGCGGCCAGCTTGGCGCATCATCCATACCGGTGTTGTGTCAACAGGCTGTTTCAGTAGCGCGCGCAGAAAACGGTCGTTCTTGAGTTCTGGAAACATTCAATTTCTCCGATGAGTGTTCAAGGTTTGCAGCATTTTACCTAACTTGAGCAAAAAAAAAGATGCAATAACCAGAATTTATGACTCTGGTTAATAAAATGGCATTAAAACAACAAGAAAAGGCGCTAATCCCCTATGTGTCTTTTCAGACTGCCCACTTGAACTTGTCTGACCGCATCATCAATGATGCCTAAATAATAGAGGTCATTGATCACAGTGGGTAACAGTTGATCCACCTGCTGGGCAGTCATGCCGGCTTTTAGGCGAGGTGAATAGAGTATCTTGAGAAGGATGTAATCCAATGGTGATAGATAGATGTCGTGGCTAACATCGTTAAAGATAGAGGGGTACACATCATCCGAGTCATTGGGTAAACCTAGTAGCTGGGTGATCTCTTCGATAATGCAATCCAAGAAGCGGGCATTTTGGCGTGCGTAATTGACGGGAATGATGATCACCCCTCGTTGAATCTCCCCTTGGGCATTAACACCAAAATTACCCAAGCAAATGGCCTCGTCGAGTGCCACTCGAATAGATTCTGGATTACCGATATAGCGCGCTACTTTTTCTTCGACTCGATGCAACTGCGTAAATGAGGCAACGATGTTCGCTTGCTTTAAATGGTTTGTGAAGTTAATCGGCACCCCTGTAATTCGGGATAAATGCCGCGTATGAATACGCAGTAACTGATGTTGTAGGCTTGCATCGCCAGCTTCGCTTTCTACGTAAATATAGATCGGGGACTCCCAGCGTACTAGGCGTGGGGTTTGAGTCTGATTGTATTCACGTTGCAAGGCGATGGTGAGAAAGCTGTCGTGAATAAAGTTCTGCTGTTGCCAATGAGCATAGCCTTGCGCGTAAGCACTGCTGCCCACCAGGCTAAATAACCCAAGCACGAGGGCAACAAACTGTCGAATAGAGCGATTATGGCACATTGTCGTAGGCCCTAAGTTGATCATTTACATAATGCAGTAGGGCATCGTAGGAGTCTGGGGTAAAAGGCAATTGTTCAGGGTTGTCCAAAATGTCTTGGATGCGCATTTCACACACTTCTGCGACTTCTTTTGCTTGTAGGTTTAGCGGCCCATGCTGCATTTCATTGTATTCACAAGTATAGACCTTGCCCCAAATGCGAAAGCCTTCCCCTTCAGTAAAAAACATGCCTTGTGTGGTCAGTGGCAGTTGTACCCCCAATTCCTCTTCCAGTTCACGGCTGGCACATAGGTCATAACTTTCACCGGTGGCAACCACGCCACCAGTCGTGATGCCATAGTAGCCAGGGCAAAACGCTTTGGTGTCGGTGCGTTTTTGTAATAGCAGAGTATCTGGCCCAGTAAAGACGAGGATGAAAGTGACGCGATGAATGTCTTGCTGGAAGTTCATCAGGCGGCGTGGGATGTCGCCAATGACTTGGTTATCTCGGTCTACAAGGGTAATGATTTCATCGGTCTCAGACATAGGAAATGATCTTATTTCGAACAAAAGAGACAGGTTAACCATTTACTCTGTGATTGAAAAGATTAAATGGCGCGGAAAGGTGTGATTAGGCAAGTTACGAAAATGCGACGCATACTTAAGCGGTTGATGGCCAGTGGCGGCTTTTATGCTTATGCCCTGCCTGGTTTGCGTTAACATGGCACAACGCTTGGACTTGCTTGGAGAGTAGTATGTCAATCCCAAACCACGATTTCCTTCAATTCACCTTAGCTCAGCCTGAGAAGGCGAGCGCTAGCGAATATATTTTTCCCTATGGTACGGCGTTTATTGAAGGGCGAGGGATTTTGCGTTTAGAACCAAGCGAGCAAGCCCAGCACAGCGTGGTGTTGTCGGCTGGCATCCATGGTAATGAAACGGCGCCGATTGAGTTGTTAAATGCGCTGGTCGCACAACTACTCACAGGTGAGCTAGCTTTGTCGGTACGCTTGTTGATCATTTTCGGCCACCCGCAAGCCATGGTACAGAGTGAGCGTTTTTGTGATGTGAATCTGAATCGTCTATTTTGTGGCGCCTGGCAGCGTTATCAGGGCATGGAAGTCGCTAGGGCGCAGTTACTGGAACAAACTGTGAGTGACTTCTTCGAGCAGCATCAACAGGGGGAAAAATACCATTACGACTTGCATACAGCGATTCGTGGTTCGCAATATGAAAAGTTTGCGGTACATCCTTTCACCAACGGTGCGGCGTATCAAAAGCAACAATTTGCCTTCTACGATGCCATCGGCTTAGAGGCGGTTCTGTTATCGCATCAGGCCACTACGACCTTTTCTTATTATTCTTATGCGCATCATGGCGCCCAAGCGGCCACTGTGGAGTTGGGGCAAGTGCGACCGTTTGGCGATAATGATCTCAGCAAGTTGACACAACTCGAGCAGGCCTTAAAAGAATTGCTAGTGGAAGCCAATCTGGCGCAAGGGCAAGCGCAGCAGGTACGTCTCTATGAGGTGGTGGATGTATTAACCAAAGATGCAGACGACTACCGTTTAAACATCGCCGCGGATGAAAAGAATTTTACCGCCTTTAGCAAAGGCTTTGAGCTCGCCCGCTCGAGTAAGAGTTGTTATCAAATCCAGCAGAATAATGACGCGATTGTCTTTCCCAATACTAAACTGCCGATCGGGCAGCGCTCGGGCTTAGTGGTGCGGGCAAAGGATTGGGCGACCTTGAAGACAATTTGATAGTTTGCGATACAAGGGATTGAGAAATTCCTCATAGGTTGTTATTGTTACATTATAACATCTTTGGTTAATTGGACTCTTTCTCATGTTGAAGTACGCGCTCCCAGCCTCTCTATTATTGTCAGTTTCTGCTTTCGCACAGACACATGTTGTGACCTCGATTAAGCCGGTCTCCATGGTGGTTTCAGCCATCGGTGGTGACCAAGTCGAGGTAGAACAGTTGGTGAATAACCAAGCGTCGCCACATGATTTTGCCATGCGTCCTTCGGACCTGCGTAAGCTTGATCAAGCGGATCTCGTGGTGTGGGTCGGCGAAAGCTTAGAAACCTTCCTTGAAAAGCCCTTAGCCAACCTATCTGGCAAAAAAGACATTGAGTGGATGGCGCTAAGCGGTACTTACCTGCGTGAGTTTGGTGATACTAAAGAAGAGCATCATCACGATGAACATGATGAACATGATGAAGAACATGGTGAGCACCAAGGCCATGATCACGACGAGCATCATGAAGAACATGGTGAGCACCAAGGCCATGACCACGATGAGCATCATGAAGAACATGGTGAGCACAAAGGCCATGACCACGATGAGCATCATGAAGAACATGGTGAGCACAAAGGCCATGACCACGATGAGCATCATGAAGAACATGGTGAGCACAAAGACCATGATCACGATGAGCACCAAGGACATGAAGAACACGATGAGCACCAAGGGCATGACGAGCACGGCCATGAAGGGCATGATCACTCGGGCACAGACCCGCATGTATGGCTAGATCCAGTCAATGCAAAAGTGCTGGCTTATGAAGTCATGGAGCAGTTGAGTAAGCTCGATCCAGAGCACAAACAAACGTTCTCGGACAACTACCATACATTTATTCGTATGTTAGATGCGGCGGATCACAATGTTCAAGCCGCTCTAGAGCCGGTAAAAGATGTGCCTTACTTTGTCTTCCATGAAGCGTATGGTTACTTCGAGAACCACTATAAGCTCAACAACAAGGGCGCGATTACGCTAAGTCCTGAGCGTAAACCTGGTGCGAAAACGGTTGCGAATATTCGTACTGAAATTGAAGAAAACAAGGTGGCGTGTGTCTTCAGTGAGCCGCAATTTAGCCCAGCGATCGTTAAGACACTGGTCGGAGGGACCAGCGTGAAAACCGCTGTGCTGGACCCATTAGGCGTATCTCTAGAGTTATCAAATGACAGCTACCCAGCTTTCCTTGAAGCCCTCGCAGGTCAATACGCGACTTGTCTTAAGTAAAACAAACTGGAACGCCTACTTGGATTGGTAGGCGTTCTGCTTTTGCCTCTGTATAATGGCGCCACTATTTACGAATTCGAGTTGGCCCATGAGCGATACCCTGTCTACTTTGTCTTGTGATTCACAAACACTGATCACCAGCGCTAAAACCACTCTCACGACTCAAGCACAAGCTTTGATGGGCTTGGCGGAACGAGTCGATACACAATTTTCCCAAGCTGTCACCCTGATGCTCAACTGCCACGGCCGTGTCATCATCTGTGGTATGGGGAAGTCCGGTATCGTTGGTAAAAAGATCGCTGCAACGTTAGCCTCCACCGGTACTCCATCCTTCTTTATGCACCCAGGGGAAGCCTTTCATGGCGATCTGGGCATGGTGCACAAAGACGATCTGCTGATTTTGATTAGCTACTCCGGTGAAACGGAAGAAGTGATCCGCTTGCTACCGTCGCTACAAAGCTTTGGTAACCGCTCCATCGCCATTGTTGGTAACGCCAGTTCGACGCTTGCGCAGCATTGCGATTGCGTGCTGGACATTGCCATTGATCGCGAGGTGTGCCCGAACAACTTAGCGCCGACTACGTCAACCACCATGACCATTGCCATGGGGGATGCACTGGCGGTGGCCCTCATGCAGTGTCGTGATTTCCAACCGCAAGACTTTGCACGCTTCCACCCAGGCGGTAGCCTAGGTCGTAAGTTGCTGACCCGTGTGCGAGATCTGATGCACAAAGACAATCTGCCGTTTTGTACCCCTGAAACCTCATTGCAGGACGCCATTGCGGTGATGACCCAAGGTCGCCGCGGGGTGGTGCTGATCAAAGAGGGCGAGCGCTTGGCGGGGATCTTTACCGACGGTGACTTACGTCGTGCCATGCTTAAAGACGCAGCGGGAATGCTCCGTAAAACCATGGCGGAGCTGATGACGCCTAACCCAAAAACCATTTCCCAAGACACCATGATTGTTGAAGCAGAAGAGCGCATGCTGCACGATAAAATCACCTTATTAGTAGCCGTTGACGACGAGAAACACGTGGTTGGCTTGCTTGAAATTTACGACCGTTAAGATTGATAGGACAGACACGATTATGTCAGAAACCAGCAAAATCATCCGTATTGGCAATTCTATTGAGGTGGCCAACCACCTGCCGTTTGTCTTATTCAGTGGTGTGAACGTTTTAGAATCACGTGACCTAGCGATGAAAGTGGCTGAAGAGCACGTGAAAATCACTGAGAAACTGGGTATCCCATACGTATTCAAAGGCTCGTTTGATAAAGCCAACCGTTCTTCGATCAACTCTTTCCGTGGTCCAGGTTTAGACGAAGGCCTAAAAATTCTTCAGGAAGTGAAAGACACCTTTAACATCCCTGTGATCACCGATGTGCATGAAAACGATCAGTGTGCGCCAGTAGCAGAAGTGGCCGATGTGATTCAACTACCTGCTTTCTTATCGCGTCAAACCGACCTAGTGGTGGAAATGGCGAAAACAGGTGCGGTGATTAACATCAAAAAAGCGCAATTCCTAGCACCACATGAAATGAAGCATATTCTGACTAAGTGTGAAGAAGCGGGTAACAGCAACCTAATGCTGTGTGAGCGTGGCACCATGTTTGGTTACAACAACCTAGTGGTGGACATGCTAGGCTTCGGTGAAATGAAGAAATTCGATTACCCGGTGATGTTTGACGTGACGCACGCGCTACAACGTCCAGGCGGTCGTTCAGACTCTGCCGACGGCCGTCGTGCACAGGTAACGGAATTGGCGCGTGCAGGTATGTCCCTAGGCCTTTCCAGTATGTTCCTAGAAACGCACCCTGATCCAAATAACGCGAAGTGTGACGGCCCGTGTGCTTTGCCGCTGAATAAACTTGAGCCATTCCTAAAACAAATTAAGCAGCTGGACGAGCTGGTTAAAACCTTTGATACCTTGGATACGAGCGCTTAATGGACATTGCTTTCTTAGAGCATTATCAAGAGCTGGTGAACGGTAACCTGCTGATGAAAAAGTTGCCGTTTTTAAAACTGGTGATTTTTGATGTGGACGGTGTGCTCACCGATGGTGGTCTGTACTACGGCGCTGAAGGTGAAGCGGTAAAACGTTTTAACGTCAAAGACGGTGTCGCCTTGAAACTGTTGCCGAAGTGGGGTGTGGATGTGGCGGTCATCACAGCCAAAGACTCTGCGCCACTGCGTAAGCGTATGGACGATCTTGGCGTGCAGCATGTTTACTACGGCTGTCATAATAAAGCGGCGGCATTTGACGAGTTAATGCAAACCTTGACCCTTGAGCCTGAGCAAGTGGCCTATGTGGGCGATGATGTGATTGACTTACAGGTGATGCCAAAAGTCGGTATCTCCCTGTGCCCAGCGGACGCTCATACATTACTGTTGCGTCATTGTGATATCACTCTGCAACGCTCTGCAGGCCAAGGTGTGGCCCGTGAAGTGGCGGACCTAGTGCTGGCGACCCGTATGTCATTAAAAAGCGCTTATGAGCTGGCTAAACGTCCTGAATTTGAGAAGAAAGATTGAGCATGAGTAACTTACCTGCGTTTCATATTGTCATTCCGGCGCGCCATGCGTCGCAACGCTTTCCACAGAAAATGCTGGCCGATTTGGCCGGTAAGCCAGTGGTGCAGTGGGTCTATGAACTGGCGCTGAAAGCGGGCGCTGAGTCGGTCACTATTGCGACCGATCACGAAGACATCTTTTCTGCGGCAGAAGGCTTTGGCGCTGACGTGGTGATGACCCGTACCGATCATGAGAACGGCACCGAGCGCCTCGCGGAAGTGGCATCCCTTAAAGGTTGGTCAGGTGATGAAATCGTCGTCAATGTACAGGGCGATGAGCCTTTGCTGCCAATTGGTTTGATTCACAACGCGGTGCAAGCGTTAGCAGATGATAAAGAATCGGAAATGGCCACGGTGGCATGTCCGATTCATCGTGAAGAAGACATTTTTAACCCAAGTGTGGTGAAGGTGGTATGTGATGCCAAAGGCCGTGCTCTGTATTTTAGCCGTGCTACCATGCCATGGGATCGCGACGGTTTTGCGCAATCACCGCAACAAATCGCGGAAGATTACCCAGCCCTGCGCCATGTTGGTTTATACGTTTATCGCGTGTCTTTGCTTGGCCGCTATGCGCAAATGCCGATGTCACCGTTAGAGAAATGGGAAAAGCTAGAACAGCTACGCTTCCTTCATCAAGGCATCAAGGTGCAGGTCGCGCTGACCAAAGAGCTACCGCCACACGGTGTTGACACACCGGAAGATTTGGCTGCTTTGACGAAAAAGCTGATGACACAATAGGGTGCAGGCATGGGCCGCAGGACTTACATTGCACTGGCTATTTGGTTTGTCTTCGTTGTCTCATGTGTCATGGGGGCTTATGTGCCGCTGCATTATTGGTCGTCTCAGCTGCGCCTTGTGATGCCGCAAGGTACACAGCTGGTGCGATTGTCTGGTCACTGGTGGCGTGGGCAGGCACAAGTGTCCGTCATGGCATGGTCCCAGCCGCTGCAGTTTTCTTGGTCACTGTCCTCCTTGTTTGAACCCATCACTTGGCATCTGAATCATCCTAAGGTGGTTGGCTATGGCCAGCTACAGCCGACCATGAATAGCTTGTCGCTGTGGGTTGAAGGCTTGCGTATGGAAGCCGATCTGCTCAACCCTAGTTTAGCACCACAGGGTGTCCATCTTTCTGGGCAAGCCATTGAAATCACGCGTTGGTTCAGCGTTTATGATTTTAGCCAAGCGCAATTTCAGGCCTTTCGTGCCCACGCCCACTGGGGGGCAGGCCGTATTGAATATCAAGTAGAGCAGCAAACCATTGCCGCTAACATTGAAAATTGGCAGCTGCATGGTGATTTGTTCATCGAGGCGCAAGAGCCCCAACCACGCCTAACGCTGCGCTCGCAGCAAGATCGTCCCTTGTTTGAACTCAAGTTACTGCCCAGCCAAGAGCTGGAGTTGACCGTTATGCCGGAGTTGATTGAGGCACTTGGCCAGCGTTGGCCTGGGAAAAAGGAATACCCTGCGTTTGTCATGGTACAACCACTGACGGGCATGTGGCGTTATTAAGGTCAGGTTAGGTCATTAATGTGCGATCTTCTTGCATTATATTGTCGGTTTGTTGAAGATAGTTGCTTCATTGATTGTTAAGCCCCGATTAGGTCACCTTCGTGCATTGGAAAGCCTTCGAAAAATTCGCCTTGCTGGCCACAGAAGTCACCGCTGTGACCGTGTTAGCAGTAGCGCTAGGCAGTGTTTCAGCCAAGCTATGGTTTTCCAGCGAGGTGGTACCACAACCATTTGTGATGCCTGATCAAACGCCTCAAACAGCGGTCATAGACACGCTTTCCAACGACTTATTTGGCAGCAGTAGCCTGTCCGAGCCTATTAAAGAGACGGCTTTACGCCTAACGTTACTGGGTGTGATGCCGAGCCAAAACCCTAGGCAGGGTATGGCCGTGATTCGTAGTGCCGCCAATAACGAAAAGACTTACCAAGTGGGCGATAGCCCCATTGCCGGTGTGCGCTTAAACGCTGTCTATAATGACCATGTGGTATTGCAGCGTGCTGATCAGCTGGAAAGCTTATTCTTTGGCTCTGCCAATGAACGCACCGCGGCGCCATTGTTTTTGCCGAGCGCGCCGTCCGCTGAAGCGCCTGTTAGTGCCTCAATGGCTGTGCCAACAACGGCCCCTGAAACACAAACTTGGCAAACCGACCGTGCCACTGTGCCAAGCAACCCGCAGCAGGTGTTGCAGGATGCGGGAGTGAGTCACGTAGACGGTCACTATCAACTCAATCAGGACAGTCCGCTCACGCAATTAGGTTTGCAACCTGGGGATCGTATTATCTCTGTCAATGGCTTATCCCTAGAACGCATTCAATCCGAACCATCGCTGCAGGAGCAATTGCAGCAATCGGGTTCGCTGCGTGCGGAAATAGAACGCGGCGAAAAACGCCTTATGATTAACTTCTCTTTACAGTAAAGGATTCACCATGTTGTCGTTGCGAAAAATCATGATGGGCGGTTTGTGTGTGCTGGCGTTAAATGCGGCACCCAGCATGGCGCAAACTTGGCAGGTGAATTTGCAGCAAGCTGACATCGGCGTCTTTATCCAGCAAGTAGCAAAAATGACCGGCAAGAGTTTTATTGTCGATCCACGCGTCAAAGGCCAAGTCAGCGTTATTTCCAATCAAGAACTCAATGAAGACGCAGTGTATCGCTTACTGCTGTCGGTATTGACGGTGCATGGCTATGCCGCCCTTGAAACGGCAGACGGCATCAAAATTGTGCCGCAAAATGTGGCCAAGCAAAGTGGTGTGGACTTTGACAGTCAAGGTATCGCCGCAGGTGGTCTATTGGTCACGCGTATGATTCCTGTTAAGCAAGCCACCGCCTCTGAGTTGGTACCGATTCTACGCCCGCTGATTCCTCAATACGGTCACCTAGCGGCCGTGGACAGTGTGAATGCGCTGATTATCAGTGACCATGCGGATAATATTCGTGAGCTGGAGTCTTTAATTGTGCGTCTTGATAGTTCCAGTGAAGGCGTCGTGCGGGTGGTGCCATTAGCGCATGCTTGGGCCAACGATATTTTAGCGCTCATGACTGAGCTAAGCGGCGCACCGACGAGCACTGCGAGTGGCAACGCTGCGCCCGTTAGCATGAGCACCAAAGTGATTGCGGACGATCGTACCAATCGTATGGTGCTCAAAGGTAAGCTAGAAGATGTTGAAAAAGTGGTCGCCTTAATTAAACAGCTCGATAGCCCCAGCAAAACCGCTAGCCGTCTGTCTGTGTTGCCGCTGCGTTACGCGGACGCCCCCAAGACAGCGGAACTGATCGGTAGCTTGCTGAGTCCAGCAACGGCATCGGACAGCACCACAGCGAACACGCCCTTGGTCAAGGCCGACGAAGATTTAAATGCCTTAGTGGTGCGAGCGGATCCCAGTGTTCTGGCGGACATTCAGGCGGTGCTACAAGAGCTGGATGTGCCACGCGCGCAAGTGCTGGTGGAAGCCATTATTGCTGAAGTGAACATGGACGATGCTGAAGCCTTTGGTTTTCAGTGGCTGTTTGGTGACACGTCAGACGCGACAGTGCCGGCCATGGGCACCAATTTCACCGCTGCGGGCAACAGTATTACCGAGATCGCCACTGGCATTGCTACAGGACGTCCGACCTTGAGCAATGGCTTAACCGCCGCAGGCATTCGTTTTAACAGTAATGGTGACCTGAACCTTGCTGGCATACTGCAAGCCATCGAAAGTAATTCCAATGCCAATCTGTTGTCGACGCCTAAGATTATGACGTTGGATAATCAGACCTCGAAAATCTTAGTGGGGGAAACGCGCCCCTTTCAAACCGGTGGCTATGCAGACAGTAGTAGTAATGCTTTTGTCACCACGACCCGTGAAGACATTGGCTTAACCCTTGAGGTAACACCCCATATCAATGCCGGCGATGAAGTGCGCATGGAAGTGCTACAGGTGGTTGAGGCGGCGTCCGCTGAGCCCAGCTCCTTGGGCACCATCACCACCAAACGTGAAATCTCTACCACAGTGATCGCAGGCAATCGTCGTACCATCGTCTTGGGAGGACTGATTGAAGATAACGTCGTGGAAGTGCAACAAAAAGTCCCCCTGTTAGGGGATCTTCCTGTGATTGGGGCCTTGTTCCGCAGTACTTCTCAAGAAAATCAAAAGCGTAACTTGTTGGTGTTTATACGTCCGACTATCTTGCGTTCACAACAAGACGTGACCGCCGTGAGCAATGATAAGTTTAGCGGCTTTAGAACCATTGAGCTGATGCAAGGCTTTTCGTTGCAGCGAACACAGGTGTTAGAAGAGCGATTTGATTCGCCTTACGCGATGCCCGAAAAAGCAGAATAAGTCTGATGTGGCGAACTCTGCTTATAACTTTCATGCACTTTTAGTGTTATCTGTAAGGATTTGTATAGAAAGAATGTTTGCAGTGTCAGTTTAGTGTAATCTTCGGTGCTTATTTTTTGGTTGTCACAGGGAAGTGGCGGCAAGATTGCACGCGTTGCTTCCCGTATTTTTCGTTTCAATATTGAGGTTAGTAATGCAAAAAGCGCTTATTATTGCAGGAAGCTTAGCGTGTGGTGCCGCGGTCGCTGCGCCCGTCTCTCAACCATTCGGCTCCAGCTTTACCTTGGGCTCGAGTGCCAATCCAGCGTCTCTTATGACGGCGCTTGGCAACCCTGCCGCATCTTACTTTATGGTCAACAGTGAAGAAGGGGACAACTTCCGCACTGGTATTCTTGGCCCACTTGGTGTGGGCTACGAAGTGGGCGAAGTGGACTCGCTAGAAGACAAAATCGATGATTTAGACGATTTGTTGGATCAAGAAGTGATGACCATCGGTCAAGCGCTAAACATTCAATCTCAAGCCAACGATCTATTGGCTCAAATGGGCGAAGACGCGCATTTAAAAGTCATGGTGGGTGCCCCAGTGCCGGTGTTCCCGATTATCTATAAAACCGATAATGGCGGTGCTTTCATGCTGGATCTGTCTATTGCCGCAGTGGCGAAGGGACGTTTCTTGGATGATGACATTGATATTGTACAAGAGACTAATGGTGACTACCGTCTTGATACCAACTCGTCGATGTACGCTAAAGCAGGCGGCATAGTGACCTTTGGTTTGGGTTACTCAACCGATGTGTACAGCAGTGACGCCGGTACCTTGGTGTTGGGTACTAAGCTGAACGCGCACAGTGTGACACTAGGGAAAGCCTTGTTGCACTTAGAATCCTCAGATGACGATACGGAAGACGCTTTCTCAGATGCCTTCTCTGATCAGCAAGAAACCAGCACAGATTTTGGTTTAGATTTAGGCGCTATTTGGGCATCAGAGCATTACCAAGTAGGCCTGCAAGGGACCAACTTGAACGAGCCAAGCTTTGAGTACGCTACCCTGCCAAGCACCTGTACGACGGTCACACCGGTGAACCTGCCAAGCTGTAATGCGGCATTGGAGTTTGCGCAAAAAGGTGAACTTGAGCTCAATGAAGAATACACTTTAGAGCGCCAGTTCACGGTTGATGCTTCGACGTTTGTATTTGATCGCCAATTGTCCCTGGCTGCCAGCTATGAGTTGAATGAAGTAGCGGACCTAGTGGGTGACAAATACCAGTGGGCAACGGTATCCACTGCCTATTACAGCAGCAGTTCATTCATTCCAGCTGTTCGTCTAGGCTACAAGAAGAACATGGCGGGCTCTGAGCTAAGCTACGCGATGGTCGGTGCGACGCTGTTTAAACGTTTGAACCTTGACTTGGCTTACGGCCTAGAAACGGTTGAAATTGATGGCGATGAACAGCCACGTAGTTTGTACGTCAGTGCCAGCATTGAAAGTGCTTTCTAACAGCACTGTTTAAGTTTTTTCATTGTTCGGCCCTTTAAAAACGCGCTATAACTATAGTGCGTTTTTTTATGGGTGAAGACCCGCGATGGGTTGTAGTGAGTTTGATGAACCAGCAAAGGCTAGGAGCGCCTGGCTCCAATGACACGAGAGTGATTTCCTGTAATGGCTGCGGGCTTGATGCGCAGGTGCCTCATCTGGCGCCTAATCAAACTGCCTATTGCCCGCGTTGCGGTCATAAGTTGACGTCGTTAAAGCACAATTGGATCGACAAAGTACTAGCGCTAGGTCTGTCTGGATTGGTCTTGCTGGCATTGTCCGTGTCGTTTGATTTTTTATCTTTCTCTAGTAATGGCCTGACCACCTCGATCACCTTAATTAGCGAAGTAGAAACCTTAATTCAACAGGATTACTTAGGCTTGGCAGGGGTGATTCTATTTGTCTGTATCCTGTTACCAGCCAGTGTTTTGCTGCTACTGTGTGCTTGGATGTTAGCGATCAAATTCGGCGTTGGTTTGCGTGCCACTAAAGCGCAAATAGCGATCTGCTTCAATTTTATTATTTGGTGCATGCCGGAAGTGTTTATGGTCGGAGTGATTGTCAGCATGGTAAAAATCACTGCCATGGCGGATGTGGTGTTCGGGCCGAGCTTTTATTTTTATATCGGCTTTATGGTGTTGTATATCTTGACCTTACTGCATCTTGATCGCTTTCAGGTGGAGCTGGCGTTAATGCAAGAACCGACGGTCAAACCCGATAGCCGCAAAAGTCATAATCGAGTGCAGTGGACCTGGGCGTTATTGTTTACCGCAGTGCTTTTGTACCTCCCCGCAAATTTTCTACCGATCATGACGACGCGCTTTTTGGGGGTCGATTCGCCGTCGACGATTGTAGGAGGGGTGATCACTTTGTGGCATCATGAGTCGTATATGATTGCCGCGATTATCTTTATCGCGAGCATTTTAGTGCCTATGTTTAAAATGTTAGCCATTGGTTATTTAAATTATTCTGTGCAGACCAACAGTCGCGCCAGCATCAAACAGCGTTATGGTTTATATCGTATCACCGAGATGATGGGGCGCTGGTCGATGATTGATGTGTTTGTGGTCGCCATCTTAGCTGGGTTAGTGCAACTTGGAAGCACAATGAGTGTCTACCCCGGTTCTGCTGTCATTGCCTTTTGTGCGGTGGTGGTGCTAACCATGTTGGCGGCCATGTCTTTTGACAGCAGAATGATTTGGGAGAAAGAGCAGTAAAATGAGTTTACCTTCGGATCAAGGTCATAAAGCATCGCAGGCTTTGCCTGCGACCATTCGGTCGAACAACCGCATTTCTAAGATTTGGATCATTCCAATACTGACTCTTGTGTTGAGCCTGTGGTTCATTCTGCAGGAAGTGAACGATAAGGGCATTGAAATCGAAATTGAGTTTCAGACGGCATCGGGGCTTGAAGCGGGCAAAACACAAATCAAAATCCGCGATGTGGTCATTGGCCATGTCGACTCTATTGCCCTGAACGATGACTCATCAGGGGTACGAGTGACCGCTCTGCTAGATAATAAAGCGGAAAAATTCCTACGCTCGGATACGCGCTTCTGGGTGGTCTCACCAAGGGTCTCTTTTGAAGGCATATCTGGCTTACAAACCCTGTTGTCGGGCTCCTACATCGATATGGCGCCAGGCATTGATGAACAAACCTCACGTCAGTTTGTGGCCCTAGAAGATCCGCCTGTGACCCCGATCGGCACGCCAGGTCTGCGCGTGTTTTTAAACAGCGAGAAGTCGTTTACCGCTAAGGTAGGCGATCAAGTGATTTACCGTGGCCTGTCGGTAGGGCGTATTGAAACCGTTGAATACGATTTAGAAAAACGTCTCGCTCGATACAGTGCCTTCATCGAAGCGCCATTTGATAAATTGGTCACTTCCAATACCCGTTTTTGGAACACCAGCGGTATTGAGCTAGAGCTGGGCGCCGATGGTGTGGGGGTCACGACGCCAAATTTAGAAGCGCTGATCGCCGGTGGTATCACCTTTGATGAGCCAGAAGATATGCCGCCGAGTCAGTCATTTGAGCACGACAAGGTATTCCAAATTTACCCCTCTTATAAAAGCGCCATGGCGCATCGTTATGTGGAGAAGGTTTACTACTTAATCTTGATCGAAAGCTCGGTGCGTGGCCTCAAAGAGGGCGCTCCAGTTGAATACCGTGGCTTGCAAATCGGCCAAGTGGAGGACATCAACATCAAGTTGGATGACCACAAAATGCGCGCGGATGCAGAGTCATACAAAATCCCGGTGTTGATTTCGATCCAACCTGGGCGAGCGAACTTAAGCGACGATGAGACGGGCCGAGACTTTATCAGTAAGCAGTTCACTTTATGGGTAGAGAATGGTCTTCGTGCTTCCCTTAAAACCGGCAGCTTGCTAACGGGGGCGGTGTTTGTTGATCTTAAGCACGATGATAAAGCAGAAGACTACAAGACGGTTTTTCTGGCGGGTTATCCTTTGATTCCGACGATACCGGATGAAATTGTGCAATTCACTGATCAGTTAAGTACGACCTTAGATAAAATCAATGAATTGCCGTTACAAGGCGTGGCAGAGGACTTGCGGGTGTTGCTACAAGACCTATCCACCAGTGCCAATGCCTTTAATCAAGCCAGCAGCTCGATCAGTGGCAAGTTAGACGAGTTTGATATGGCAGCGATGAATGCCACACTGTCTAGCTTGAACGATGTGTTAGAGAAATTTGCCACGGAAGATAACGGCGTATCGACGATCAATCAAACCATGGTCGAAATCCAAAATGCCATGCGTGAGTTGACGCCATTACTACAGAAAATGAATACAGCGCCTAATAGTTTGATCTTTAAAAGTCAGGTGGCGCCAGACATTGAGCCTCAAGGAGCAAGACGATGAGAGTGATACTGCTCTTAGTAACTATGATGCTGGTTGTCGGCTGTTCCTCGCCGACACTGCAGCCACCAAAATATTATGTGCTCAGCGGAACGCCGATGCAGTTGATCCCGCATAAGGTGCAGCACCCTGCGGTCGAGGTGCGTTCAGTGGCGTTATCGGACTATCTGCAAAGCGCGAACATTGTCCTTCAGGTGTCTGATCATGAGCTGTTTTTCTCTGCCAATCACTTATGGGCTGAACCGCTGCAAGTGGGCATTGAAAAAGTACTCAGCAATCGTCTATCGCAAACGCAATCCTTAAGCGATGTCCCAGCACTGCTGTTGGACGTCAACATTGATTACTTTCATATCGTCGATCGTGATGCGGTGATCTTGTCTGGAAATTATGTGGTCGAAAGCCAAACCGGTGCCAACTTGGTACGTGAGCGTTTTACCCTGCGTGAGCCCTTGAATCACTCAGGGTATGAATACGCAGTGTCGGTGATGTCATCCATTCTGGGGGCGTTAAGTCAGGAAATCGCTGCAAAAGTGACTGCTCAGCAAAGCAGTGCCCGTTAGTGCCAGAATCTCATAAGGTCTTTATTTGTCTGCTTTAGCTTACTCGTTTGTCAAAGAATTCGGAGTGCTGCTATACCCAGCTGCCACGGGGTGGGTGTTAGCGCACCGTGCCGACGCTACCCTGCCTGCGTTAAATGAGGCGTTTCGCTTAAGCCCAGAAATGCCGACTCTGGAAGCCTTATCCGAGCAAGCGTTTGAGGCGCAAGTGGTAAGTTATTATCAACTGGCTGGTCAGCAAACGTTAGAAAGTGTGAAGGCCTTAGACGACGAGGCTTATCTTCAAGGACTCGACTTAGAAAGCCTTGCACAGGCGATCCCAGAAAACGAAGACCTGCTGGAGCGTGAAGGCGATGCCCCGGTGATTCGTTTGATCAACGCCATCTTGAGCGAAGCGCTCAATGTTGGCGCCTCGGACATCCACATTGAAACCTATGAGCGCCAGCTGAAGGTGCGCTTTCGCGTGGATGGCGTGTTACGTGAAGTGATTGCGCCAAAACGTGCTTTAGCGCCCATGTTGATTTCCCGTATCAAAGTCATGGCAAAGCTGGATATCGCTGAAAAACGCTTGCCACAGGATGGACGAATTTTATTACGTGTATCAGGGCAAGATACCGATGTACGGGTATCTACGCTACCTTCGACTTATGGTGAGCGGGTGGTGTTGCGCTTGCTCAGTAAAGCGGTCGCAGAGATGGATTTAGAACACCTCGGAATGCGTCCCAGTGACCAACAGCGTTTACGTCAGCTGATTGAAAAGCCCAACGGTATTGTGTTGGTGACGGGGCCTACCGGCTCCGGTAAAACCACCAGCTTGTATGCCGCGCTTAATCATCTTAATCATGGCCGCAGCAATATTATGACCGTCGAAGACCCAGTGGAATACCACATTGACGGGGTGGCACAAACGCAGGTCAACAGCAAAGCCGAGATGACCTTCGCCAAGGGCTTAAGAGCCATTTTACGGCAAGACCCTGATGTGGTGATGATCGGTGAAATACGTGATTTGGAAACCGCAGAGATTGCTGTGCAAGCGTCTTTAACTGGGCATATGGTGTTGTCGACCCTGCATACCAACAGTGCCATCGCGGCGGTCACTCGCTTGCAAGATATGGGCATTGAGCCGTTTCTTTTGTCGTCCTCAGTGGTTGGTGTGGTGGCGCAGCGTTTGGTGCGTCGTTTGTGTGAGCATTGCAAACAAGAGCAGCCGATGGACCTGGCGACACAGCAATTATTCGCCGTGCTCGAGACCACGAGTATCAGACTTTATCAAGCTAACCCTCAAGGCTGTGAGCATTGTCATCAGGGCTACCGAGGGCGCTTGGGAATATATGAAATCATTGATATGGATGCCGCCTTACAGCGTTTGATCCACGATAGGGCTTCTGAACAAGTGCTGGCGGCACAGGTGCGTCAACGCTGTCCAAGTTTACGTCAGGACGGTTTGCAAAAAGCTGCCCTTGGCCTGACGTCGATTGAGGAGGTACTGCGTGTGACTTCCCAGCTCGCCGCTGAGGTGTCCATGGATCACACAGCGAACGGATCCGCTTGATGGCTGTATTTGAATATCGTGCTTTGAGCGACGCGGGCGCTAAGCGTAAAGGGCTGTTGGAAGCGGATAACGAGCGGCATGCGCGTCACAAGTTGCGTGAACAGGGGCTAGTGCCATTAGAGCTAAACAGCGCCAAAGCCAGCCGTAAGGCTTTTTTTCAAACGCATCTTAATACCCGTGAGCGAGCCCTACTGATGCGCCAATTGGCCACCTTGATTGAGGCCGGATTACCCATTGAGGAAACCTTGTCTGGGGTGGCTTCCCAATCGGGTAAAGGGCGCGTGCGCCGTATGTTGCTGGCCATTCGTGGGCGTGTGTTAGAGGGCTTCTCTTTTGCTCAGGCTCTGAGTGCTTACCCGAAAGCGTTTCCCACCTTATTTCAGGCCAGTGTCCAAGCAGGGGAAGAATCCGGGCAGCTAGCCTCGGTTTTGTCGGCCTTGGCGGATCATTCTGAGCGAGAGCAAGCGAATCAACAAACCTTGCAGTCGGCACTCTTGTACCCAGCCTTGCTGACGCTAGTGGCCATTGCCATTGTGAGCTTTTTATTAGGCTCGGTGATGCCTGATATTGTTGCTGTGTTTGTGCGACAAAAAGCTGAGCTACCTGCCTTAACAGAGGCGCTTATTGGTGTCAGCCGTGTGTTATCCAGTTGGGGCGTCTGGCTGGTATTTGCTCTGCTGCTCAGTGGCATAGCATTACGTCTTGCACAACCAATGCAGGCTTTTAGGCAGCGCCAAGACCTGTTTCTGTTGGCACTTCCCGGGTTGGGGCGTTTATTGGGGGGGCTTGCAATCACCCGCTACGTGGCTACCTTAGCGATGTTGACGCAAAGCGGTGTGCCTCTGGTGTTTGCCATGGACATTGCCAGTAAAGTGATTACCAATCTGGCGCTCAAACAGCGCTTGCAAACGGCGCAGCAGCAGGTCCGAGAAGGGCGTTCGCTGTCACAGGCGCTGGCGGAAAATCGCTATATGCCGCCGCTTATGTTGCAGCTGATCAGCAGTGGTGAGCGCAGTGGTGAGTTAGCGCAAATGCTAGACAAAGCGGCACGTCAGCAAAGTGAACAGAGCCAGCATCGCATGAACAATTTTCTCACTCTGTTTGAACCACTGATGCTACTGGTGATGGGGGCTGTGGTGCTGTTGATTGTCATGGCGATCTTATTACCGATTATGAATATGAACCAATTACTGCGATAACTGTTAAGGACGTTAGCCATGGGACACCTATCTAGACCACACCAACGCTTTGCTGGAAAGTCACAAGCTTCTGGCTTTACTTTGCTTGAATTGATGGTGGTGGCGGCGATTTTAAGTCTGTTGGTGGCGCTGGTGGCCCCCAACTTATTAGGTCGCTCCGATGATGCCAAAGTGGCGGTTGCTAAGACGCAATTGCGCAACATCGTATCGGCGTTGGACCTGTATAAACTGGACAATGGCCACTATCCGTCCACTGCACAAGGCTTACAAGCCTTGGTAACGCGCCCATCTGGTTACCCTGAGGCGCGCAACTGGAAACAAGGGGGCTATTTGCCCGCTTTGCCACAAGATCCATGGCAGTCTGAATATTTGTACATTAGTCCAGGTGCGCAGGGGGAGTACGACTTATTATCGCTTGGCGCCGACGGTCGCGAAGGCGGGGAAGGGGACGCAGCGGACATTTCCAGCCGTGCGCTATAAACCACAAAGAGCACAACACCATGGCTTTAGCTTGCTTGAGCTGTTGCTGGTGCTGAGCATATTAGGGGTCATGGTAAGCCTAGTAGCACCCAATATGAGCGGTTGGGCACAACAAGATAAAGCTAAAACCGAAGCCTTAGCACTGCAACAGGCGTTGCAAACCTTGATTGATCAAAGCTGGTTGGCTGGACGTAATAGCTTTATTGAACTGCGCCAAGGGCAGCTGCGACTGTGGCAGCTACAGGGCCAGCAATGGCAAGAGGCAGGTGTGCTCTATGAACAGCAAGCGGGACTTGAGTATCAACTCAGCACTGTTAGTGAGCAGGTGCGCAATGCGCAAGAGAGTCTGAACCTAGCTGGCAGCATGGCTTGGGTGGCGCTTGCCAATGGCGAGTATGTGCCTTTGCGCTGGCACATCAAAAGTAACCGCCGATCTTACACCTTAAGCGGAGATGGTATTAATGGCCTTCAGATCAAACCCTAAGCAGGGCTTTACCTTGATCGAAGTGCTGGTGGCCTTGGTGGTGCTGGCCGCCATCGGGATCACCTTATTACAAACCAGTGCAACGGGCACCGATCACAGTCGTTATTTACAGCACAAACTGCTGGCCAGTTGGGTGGCCGAGGACCGTGCTACCCTGCTGCGCTTAGCTCAGCGTCAAGGGCTGCCTCTGAACTTTGATGAGCAGCAGGTGGAGCAAGCTGGACAGGGTTTTCTGAGCAAAGTAAGGGTGACGAAAGAAAGCGCACGGCTGCGCCGCGTAGAGATACAAGTTTTCCTGCTTGAACCGAGCCGCAGGGATGAGGAGGGGGCTCCGATTTATCAGCTCACCAGTTACCTACCACAAAGCTTAAACCCGCGTGCCGTGCAAGGTGTTAGCAATGGCTTGTAATCGGCTGCTTGTGTCCTCGCGTCAGCAGCAAGGTTTCACCCTGGTCGAACTCTTAGTGGTGGTGCTGATCATGGCCATCATGGGCGCGGCGGCCTATGACATGCTGGGGACCTCTATGCGCCTTGAATCCCGTACGGCGGAGCATTCACACGCCCTGGAACGCTTAACCAAGGCGGTGTATTGGCTGCAGCAGGATAGCGAGCAATACATTGATCGCCCTATACGCGACGTCCTAGGGGAATCTGAGCCAAGCCTTCTACTGAACAGCGGCGAGCTGAGTTTGACCCATTTAGGCTGGAGCAATCCGTTACAAGAGCGGCGTGCGACACTGCAGCGTGTCCATTATCAGGTAAGCAATGGTGAGCTGCAGCGACTCAGCTGGCGAGTACTGGATCGTGCGCAAGATTCCGCACCGATACGCCAAGTGCTATTGGATTCCGTGCAAGGGCTAGAGTTTGCCATCTTGGCGAATGGAGCTTGGCATGGCCAGTGGCCACTAGCGGCATCATCATTACCTGGTGGGGAATCTAGCGCAGCAGCGCAGGCTCTGCGGGTACGTCTGACAATAGCGCCGTTTGGCACCATTGAGCGTATCTTTGAGTTGCCCAGTACAGGAAAAGAAGGGGCGTTATGAAGACACACCAGCAACGGGGAGTGGTGCTGATCATGGCGTTGATGGTGTTGGCTGTCGTGGCCAGCTTGTCGGTATACACCATACAGCATGTGCAGCGTTCGCTGTCTGTTACCACCTTTAGCAATGATAACGTTGGCCTGCGTCAGCAGTTGCTAGGAGGCGAGGCTTGGGCCAGTGCTTGGTTAGCGGCTCAGCATGGGACAGGCATGTATCATGCTGAGCTCCCTGACCTCGATCGGCCTTGGCATCTGTTGAGGCAGCACTTTGAGCTAGATGGCCCAGCGCGAGTCTTGCAGATTGATGTCATTGAGCGTCAATCCTGCATTAATCTTAACTTGTTGGCCGATCCCACACGTGCGGCCATCACCGAGCAGCGTTTAGACCATTTATCCAACGCTCTGTCGCTTGATTCGGCTTGGATTGCTGTGGTCAAAGATTGGCTTGATCGAGACCAAGCGTTAAGCAGCGCGAGCAGTCATGAAGACGAGTATTATTTGGCGCTTGAACCCGCCTTTCGGACGGCTGATAGCCCACTGGTGAACGCCAGTGAGCTAGGTTTATTAGCCGTGCCAAAGGCCGTGTTTGCACGCTTGGCACCTTATATCTGTTGGTTGCCAGAAGCGGCTCCCATCAATATTAATCAATTGAATGAACCCTTATTAAAGGCGTACTTTCCAGGCTTAAAGGCGTCCGCAAGAGAGGCTTTGTTGGCGCGTTTATCCAGTTCAGGTTTTGACACGGTGGCTGATTTTTTAGCGTGGCCAGAACTGGCTGAGCAAAACTTAGTGGCTGATGAGTGGCATCTTGAAAGTCGCTATGTGGATGTCTATGTGACCTTATCTGGTGCCGCAACCAAGCGCGCTTTACACAGCCGTTTACAACGTTTAAGCGATGGCCGAGTGGTGCCTTTTGCTCGCGCCTTTGGCCCCTTTGACGTACTATCTACAGCATTATTGCCGCGCCACAGCAAGACGATTTAATAGGAAACCTTGTGCAGAGATTGATACTTCAATTACGAGAAGCCTGCTCCAGCGATAACCTGGTGGCAGATTGGTGGTTGTTTGATGATCAGCAGTTGGCCAGTCAAGGCTGTGCCACGTCTGTCACACAGATGACAGAGGCTTGGCATAGCCTTAACGAAGCACACCCTGCGCTTGGCGCTTCTGCTAGCGAAGTGGTTTTATTGGCCCCTGCCCATCGGGTGCATATGCGCCAGTTAAGTATCAGCAAAGTTCAACGTCGCCATTTGCACAAAGTATTGCCCTATTTACTGGAACCATTTGTGGGCCAAAATGTTGATGATATGCATTGCATCAGTGGCCCCGTTACGGACGCTAAAGTCTGGTGCTGTGCCGTGGCTCATGAACATTTACAGGCTTGGCAATGCTGGTTAGCACCTTTTACCGAGACGGATGTGTATTTACTGGCACTACCGAGTGTGTTGCAAGGGAGCTCCACTGATGCTGTTTTTGAACTCCTAGGAGCCGCTTTCCAATATCAGCAAGAGCAATGGTGTTGGTTGCCAGCAACTCTTAGCCCAACGCAAGCCGCCACGGTGCTGGATATCCATAAACTGAATGCCCATTTTGCGCAGTCACAGTCATGGCAGCGCAACAATCTATTGCAAGGGCGCTATCTGAGACTGACAAAACGTACGGCGGCCCAAAGGTCTTGGAAGTGGGCGGCGATACTGTCCATATTGGCTGTCTCAGCCTACAGTCTCAATAGCTATGTGACGACGCAAGCGCTTAATCAACAAGCCGGCAACGTCGAAGACGCAGCTAACCAAGCGTTTCTCCAGCTCGTGCCAGAAGAGGGCCGAGTGGTTAATCTCCCCCGGCAAATGCAAGCCCGCCTGCAGCAGAGAGAGGTTAATAGCCCCGATCAGGACTCATCAGCCTACCAAGTGCTGGCCATGCTTGGCGCGCTAGCACCTGTGCCCGTCGAAGGGATGGGGTTACAAAGTTTGTCTTGGCAGTCGCCAGGCTATCGCTTTGAGTGGCGTGCTCAGTCTCGGTCTGACTTGGAGCGTATTCAGCAAACACTGCAGGCGCAAGGTGCACAAATAGAGTTGCAGCAGACTGTCAGACAAGATCAAGCTTACCTCGGTGTGTTCCAAGCTCAGGAGGAGTGGTGATGAAAGGCTGGTTGATGCATCAATATGAGCAAAGTCATGGCTTACAAAAAAGCTGGCATTGGTATCGAGCGCGTACTGGGCGTGAACAACTCTTATTACGCTGTGCTGGGATATTGCTGCTGGCACTCAGCTGTTATTGGCTGCTACTGTCTCCTTTGCTTGTCGCCCAAAGTGAGGCTGAATTACGTTTGACGCAAGCGCAGCAACAGTATCAGACGCTACAAATGCAGGCCCAGCAACTGATGGGCGTGGGACAGGGAGAGCGGTTTGAAGATCGTGATAACGACGCCTTACGTCGTATTTTGGCGCAAACCGCTGCTAAGGCACAGTTCAGTGCTGACCGTGTGATGTTAGATGGCGATAGTCGGTTGCAGATTTGGGCGGCAGATGTGCCGTTTGTCAGGGTGGCTAGCTGGTTAAATGGCCTTGCACAAGAGCGTGTGGCAATTCATCAGCTGCAGCTGGAAAGGGTTAGCGAAGGTCAGGTAGACCTTCGCATTACGTTAGACTGAGCGCTGTCTTAGCACTTGATGTGGCGGCTTGGCGTTAGCATGCCACTAAGTGGTACGTCCCAAGACTCAATGGGGAGTTGCTCGACTTCTTGGCAATCGTGCGCCAAACCGATCAGACGCGTGCGCTCGGCTTTGTTTTCAAAGGTGCGATCGTAAAAGCCGCCGCCCATGCCGAGTCGTCCACCTTGAGCATCGAATCCAACCAGCGGCATCAACACCATATCCATTTCAGAGCCTGCCAGCGGTGCAGGGTCAACGGGCTCAAGGATATTGAAGCTGTTCTTCTGCCATTCACAGTCTTGCGTATAGCGTGCAAAGGCGAGGGATTGGCCGACCAATACCGGTAAAAAGACATTGATGTCATGGTCCCAGCACCACTGACAAATGTCGCTTGGAGAGATTTCGCCATCGTTGGTGAGGTATAGGGCTAGATTTGCCTGTGGTTCGAGCGATGAGGCCAGTGCCGTTTGGAACTGCTCTAATACTTGCAAGGAGGCAGTATGTTGCTCAGCTTCGGTAAGTTGTTTACGTTTTGCGCGCAAGTTTTGGCGCAAGGTTTGGCGATCTAAAGACATAAAAAGTGTTTCCCAAGTTGCCGTTTCGACTATTGGCCTTGAACCCAGTGGTTCAAGGTGGAAATAACTGAGACTCTTTAGGCTTTCCGGCGCACGGACATGCTCACCGAATCTGCAGTATCTTTCCGGGGGTTTGCTCATAGGCTCAAGGGCGTTAAGTCGCTTCGAACAACCCAGGAAACACCGCCAGTATAGGGCAGAAGACGTGAAAAATCACCCTTGAAATCTTGGGGAGAGATGCGCTACTTGAAGAATTTTCGTGAATAAAACTCTTGCTAAACGCCAAGAAACCTATCTAAAAAACTATTAGCCCGCTTTACTTTGTTGGCCTAGGGCCGAGTCTAGTTGAGAAGTCAGCTCGCGTAGCTGCTGTTCGTTCGAACGTGCGTAGCTGCGGCTTGATAACAAATCGTGGGTGATGTTTAAAGCGGTAATAATGGCAATTTTTTCAAGTCCGACCGCTTTGCCGCTTGCGCGAAGCTCACGCATTTGGCTATTAAGATATTCTGCGGCTTCTTTTAATTCTGCCTCATGACCTTTCGGGCAGTTGATATTGAAAGACTTGCCCAGAATGTCGACAGCAACAGTTGGCTTTTCCATAGTATCTCCGACAGCTAGATAAGCGTTATATAAGGTGAATTTCCATTATTTTCGTAACGAATAACATTTTATGCCGCAGGTAAATTCGTTACAATTGCGGATTCGATAAATCCACTTAAATTTATAGCAAATTGACGCAAAAATGGAAATTAATCCGATCATTTCGAAGATAAAAGACCTTTCCGAACGAACTCAAGTGCTTCGGGGGTATCTTTGACTACGAGTCAAAGAACGAACGACTAGAAGAAGTTAACCGCGAATTAGAAGATCCGAATGTCTGGAACGACCCTAACTATGCTCAGAAATTGGGGCGTGAGCGTTCGGCTTTGGAAGCGGTGGTAGCCACCATTGATAACATGGAATCTGGTGTCGAAGACGCCCAGGTTCTGCTCGATATGGCGGTAGAAGAAAACGATGAAGACTCAGTAGAAGCGGTACAGTTGGAGCTGGAAGAGCTCGAGAAACAACTGGGTGAGCTGGAGTTCCGTCGTATGTTCTCGGGTGAAATGGACCCTAACTGCGCTTTCTTGGACATTCAGTCTGGCTCCGGTGGTACCGAAGCACAGGACTGGGCCAACATTCTGTTGCGTATGTACCTACGCTGGGGCGAGGACAAAGGCTTTAAAGTGGAACTGGTTGAGGTGTCTGCCGGGGAAGTGGCTGGGATCAAGTCAGCAACGGTTCGCTTTGAAGGTGAATACGCATACGGTTGGCTGCGTACTGAAACGGGCGTACACCGTCTTGTTCGTAAATCTCCGTTTGATTCGGGTAACCGACGTCATACGTCGTTTGCGTCAGTATTTGTCTCCCCTGAAATCGATGACAACGTCGACATTGATATCAACCCTGCGGATTTACGTACCGATACTTACCGTTCATCTGGTGCCGGTGGTCAGCACGTTAACACCACCGATTCCGCGGTCCGTATTACCCACGTGCCATCGGGCATTGTGGTGCAATGTCAAAGCCAGCGATCACAGCACGCCAACCGTGACTTTGCGATGAAACAATTACGTGCCAAGTTGTACGAAATGGAAATGCAGAAGCGTACGGAAGCCGCTCAGGCGCTAGAAGATACGAAGTCTGATATCGGTTGGGGAAGTCAAATCCGTTCTTACGTATTGGATGCTTCTCGTATTAAGGATCTGCGTACCGGAGTGGAGAGTTCCAACACCGGCGCGGTACTTGATGGCAACCTAGACCAATTTATTGTGGCGAGCCTTAAACAAGGCCTTTAATGCACTAAAACCTTTTGACAAGAGTAATTTACAAAATCATGTCTAACGAAACTCAAAACGAGACCAGCGTAACTTCTGAAGATAACCGTTTAGTTGCAGAGCGCCGCGCTAAGTTGGCTGCCATTCGTGAGCAGGGTAATGCGTTTCCGAATACGTTCCGTCGCGATGCCTACGCAGCGGATCTACAAGAGCAATTTGGCGAGCTAGAAAAAGCTGAGCTAGAAGAAAAGAACCATGTAGTAAGCATTGCTGGTCGTATCGTGCGTAACCGCGGTGCTTTCATGTTGCTACAAGACATGACAGGTCAGATCCAAGCCTACGTTAACCGTAAAGCGTTGGACCCAGAAGTGCTTAAAGACATTAAAACTTGGGACCTAGGTGACATCATTGGTGTGACAGGCCCAGTACATAAGTCTGGTAAAGGTGACCTTTACGTGGACATGCAGTCAGTGGAGCTGTTGACCAAATCTCTGCGTCCTCTACCAGACAAGCACCACGGTTTGGCAGACATGGAAATGCGTTACCGTCAGCGTTACGTTGATCTGATCGTTAACCAAGAGTCACGTAAAACGTTTGAAGTGCGTTCAAAAATCATTTCTACGATCCGTCGTTTTCTTGAAGATCGCCGCTTTATGGAAGTGGAAACACCCATGCTACAAACCATTCCTGGTGGGGCATCGGCGCGTCCTTTCGTGACGCACCACAATGCCATGGACATGGAAATGTTCCTACGTATCGCACCAGAGCTTTACTTGAAGCGTCTAGTGGTAGGTGGTTTTGAGCGCGTGTTCGAGATCAACCGTAACTTCCGTAACGAAGGTGTGTCGACACGTCACAACCCAGAATTCACCATGATTGAATTCTACCAAGCGTACGCGGACTACAAAGATCTAATGGATCTAACCGAAGAAATGCTACGTACCGTCTCTGAGCAGGTAATGGGTAGCACTAAAGTGCCTTACCAAGGCGAAGAATTCGACTTCGGTGCGCCATTTGTGCGTATGACCATGTTGGAAGCGATCCTGCATTACAACCCTGAGCTGACGGAAGCGGATCTAGCGACCGTTGAAAGTGCGACGGCGATTGCGAAGAAGCTACACATCGACGTTCAGCCAATCTGGGGTCTAGGTAAGCTTTGGACGGAGATCTTTGAAGAAACAGCGGAAAGCAAGCTGATTCAACCGACCTTCATCACTGAATACCCAGCAGAAGTATCACCGCTAGCACGTCGTAACGATCATAATGAATTCATCACTGACCGTTTTGAGTTCTTTATCGGTGGTCGTGAAATCGCCAACGGCTTCTCGGAGTTGAACGACTCGGAAGACCAAGCGGAACGTTTCCGTCGTCAGGTAGAAGAGAAAGACGCGGGCGATGATGAAGCGATGCACTACGATGCAGACTACATCAATGCCCTAGAATACGGCCTACCTCCGACCGCTGGTCAAGGTATCGGTATCGACCGTCTAGTGATGTTGTTTACGGATGCCGCGTCGATCCGTGATGTATTGCTATTCCCTCATATGCGTCCACAAGACTAATTGGGGCATTATCGCGAAGCACACGTTTGATATTGTATAAGGCCTCTTTATGAGGCCTTATTTGCCTTTGCTTGATATAAAAACAGAAGCCGCTCAAGGGGTTAGAGCCCTGAGCTGATGCAAGTTATGTTTATCCAATGTCGGCTTTACTAGGGCTCTGACCCCTTTAAACAGTAACAGCCTTTAGCAACAGAGAGAGTAATATGAGCCGTTTTTGGACCGATAAAATCGCTTCTCTTGACCCATATGTGCCAGGGGAACAACCACAAGATAAGCAGTACATTAAGCTTAATACTAACGAAAGCCCGTACAGCCCATCACCAAAGGCTCTGGCAGCCATGCAAGAGCAAGTCAGCGACAAGCTGCGCCTTTACCCAGATCCAAACTGTCAGGTATTGAAAAGTGCGTTGGCAAAAACATACGGTGTTGAAGCCAATCAGGTGTTTGTCGGGAACGGCTCTGACGAAGTGTTGGCGTTAGCCTTTATGGGCTATTTTGCCGGCGACAAGCCATTGGCGTTTGCTGACATTACCTACAGTTTCTACAAGGTGTACGCCAACCTATACGGTATCGAGCCTAAGATTATTCCGATAACGGATAGCTTTGATATTGATCCGGCAGACTACCAAGGCCTAGATGTGTCAGGTGTTGTAGTCACTAATCCGAATGCGCCAACGGGGAAAGCTTTGCCACTTTCAGATATTGAGAAAGTCTTACAAGCAAACCCTGATGTGGTGGTTTTGGTGGATGAGGCTTATGTAGACTTTGGTGCTCAAAGTGCTGTGTCCTTAGTGAATCAGTACCCGAACTTGATGGTGGTACAGACGTTCTCGAAATCCCGCGCACTGGCGGGGATTCGTGTCGGTTACGCCATTGCACAGCCGGAGTTAATCGATGGCCTTGAGCGTTTGAAAAACTCGTTCAACTCATACCCAATTGACCGCATTGCGCTAGCAGGGGCAACGGCGGCGGTAGAAGACGCTGAGTACCTACAAGAAATCTGTGACAAGACCATCGCTACGCGCGAGTGGACCGTTGCAGAGCTTGAGAAACTTGGTTTCGAAGTCTTGCCATCGGCCACTAATTTTGTGTTTGTCACGCACCCAGAAAAAGAAGCGGAAGCCTTGTATCTGAGCCTTAAAGAGCAGGGGATCTTGGTGCGCTACTTTGGTAAGAAACCACGTATTGGGGATTACCTGCGCATTACCATCGGTACGGATGCGGAAATGGCCGCCTTGATCGATGCGCTAACCGCTTAGCGTTTGAGTGCGATGTGAAAAAGGCTAGAGCTGACGGGCTCTGGCCTTTTTTATTGGTTGTGACCCGTGCTAAATAAGGAAACTTGGTCCTATAAATTTGCATTCTATTGGTGGCTGGGAAATAAGCACGCAAGATATATTTTGGGGTTATTTCTGGCCTGCATTATAGCCCATCATATAGTATTTTAATGTTGTCTAATTGCTTGATTTAAAGCGTTTTTTTAATGCTTGTCGACGTTTTTTGAATGTCATACTTTAGTCCAAATTACGCCTAATTCTAAAGCGCTTATACTGCTTTGACTTGGGTCTTGATCACCAGTCTCTCTTCTTTCTCGAATGCTTATCAGTCAGCGGAAATCCCTGCAAAGAGGGGAGTTGGTTCTTAGATACCATCAATAATAAAGAATAAAGGTTTTGGGATGCAGTTAGAGAGAATCAGAAACAGCAGCTTGCACGAGAAAGTGATGTCAGCTGCACAAGCCAGCGAATTTATCAAAGATGGTATGACCGTCGGCATGAGTGGTTTTACCCGGGCTGGTGAAGCCAAGGCGGTACCGAAAGCGTTAGCAGAGCGTTGTAAGCAACAACCGATTAAAATCAACCTAATGACAGGGGCTTCATTAGGCAATGATCTGGATAAGATTTTAACGGAGTCAGGCAGTTTAGCGCGCCGTATGCCGTTTCAGGTGGACACCACGTTACGTAAAGCCATTAATAATGGCGAGGTTATGTTTATTGACCAGCATTTATCAGAGATGGTGGAGCAATTACGTAATCATCAATTAGCACGTCCAGATGTGGCCATTATTGAAGCCATAGCGATCACCGAGGAAGGGCATATTGTACCAACGACCTCGGTGGGGAACTCGGCCAGCTTTGCCGTGTTCGCCGAAAAAGTGATTGTTGAAATCAATACTCTGCATAGCGATAAATTAGAAGGCCTGCACGATATCTACATTCCGTCTTATCGGCCAACCCGTACGCCCCTGCCACTGGTTCAAGTGGATGACCGTATTGGCAGTACGGCAATTCCGATTCCGGCGGAAAAGATTGCAGGGATCGTCTTCACCAGCACACCGGATTCCTATTCAACGGTATCGGACCCTGATGCTGAAACAGCATCCATCGCCCGTCATCTGGTGAACTTTTTAAAAGACGAAATGGCGCAAGGGCGTTTGCCCAATAACCTGGGCCCACTGCAAGCGGGCATCGGTAATATTGCCAATGCGGTGATGATGGGCTTGTTGGATTCCGATTTTGACGATCTGACCATGTACTCTGAAGTGTTGCAAGACTCGACCTTTGATTTGATCGATGCTGGCAAATTGCGCTTTGCCTCGGGCTGCTCTGTGATCTTGTCTGAGCGCATGAATGCCAAGGTATTTGACCACATTGAAGACTATAAGGATAAGTTGGTGCTGCGGCCGCAGGAAATGTCGAATCATCCTGAAATTGTGCGTCGCTTAGGCATCATTGCCATCAATACGGCACTGGAGTTTGACCTGTACGGTAATGTGAACTCCACCCACGTATGCGGTACCAAGATGATGAATGGTATCGGTGGTTCGGGGGATTTTGCCCGAAATGCTAATATGTCGATCTTTGTGACCAAATCGATCGCCAAAGACGGAGCCATTTCCAGTGTGGTACCTATGGTCAGTCATGTGGATCATACTGAGCACGATGTAGACATTCTGGTGACTGATCAAGGGTTAGCAGATCTGCGTGGTCTCGCGCCCCGTGAGCGTGCTGTACGCGTGATCCAAAACTGTGTTCATCCTGATTACCGCAATCAGCTAATGGATTACTTTGAGCGTGCTTGCGCCCGTGGTGGCCATACCCCGCATTTGATCGAAGAAGCCTATCGCTGGCATGTCAATTTGCAAACGCATGGCACGATGAAATTGGCCAACTAAGCACGATGCCTGCCTTTAATAGGCAGGCTCGCATTCTGTCGAAAAGTGATTGAGGGGTTGTGGCTTGGCGTAAAAATACCCTTGGCGGTAGCCAATGCCAAGCTGGTCAAGCACGGCGACTTGTTCTTGGCTTTCCACCCCTTCAACTAAGCACTCCATGTTCAGATTCTGGCATAAGTCGCGAATAAAGCGCACCGTATGCGTATTACGCACAATGTTATCGATGAAGGCTTTGTCTACTTTCACTATGCTGGCTGGCAGTTGACTCAGGTAGGCGAGTGATGAATAACCGGTGCCAAAATCGTCGATGGCAATGGCAAACCCCAGCTCATGCATTTTCTGTAGCGTCGATTGGCCACTTTCAAGGCTGTTGACCAAGACATTTTCGGTAAGCTCTAAAATAATATCTTGGCTGCGAGTTTGGGTGTCATGTAATACCTGGAACAGGTCATCAATAAAGTTCGCTTGTGATAAATGGGCGCCGGAGATATTGATGCTGATACGGCACTCGGCCCCGTACATCTGCTGGAGATGTTTTAAGTCGACGCAGGCTTGCTTGATGATCCAATTTTCTAGGGACGCAATCCGCCCCGTTTCTTCTGCCGCGGTGATGATTTCTAACGGTGACAGGCTGCCTAAGATCGGGTGTTGCCAACGCAATAAAGCTTCTGCGGCAACGGTTCTCTTGGCGCGTTGACAGTGAATGATTTGATAGTGCAGATTAAGCTCATCGTTAGAGATAGCCTGTTCTAGGCTTTGTACGATCAGCGAGCGTTTTAATAGCTGTTCTTCCATCCCTGCGCGATAGCTGACGTAGCGATTGCGTCCTTGGCGTTTCGCCATGTACATGGCGGCATCGGCACAGACAAGGATTCGTTCGGCGTTGTCCTCACCGTTCGGGTAGTGGGCGACACCAATGCTGGCAGAGATCAGCGTGCGGTGTACTTCATCAACTTGCATTGGCGCGGACAGGCGCGCTACCAATGTCTCTGCTATCTGATCACGCTCTGCCTGTACAATCGGCTCGGGAATAATGAGAATAAATTCATCACCACCAAGACGAGCGACGATCACATTGTCATGAATTTCTTTGCGAAGCAGGTTCGCTACCTTGATGAGTAAGGCGTCACCGACGGCATGACCATAGCTGTCATTGATGGGTTTAAAGCCATCTAAGTCAATGTAATATAAGGAATGTGGGCGGAAGGTGAGCCTTTTTAGCTGCTCCATTAAGCCGCGTCGATTGAGCAAGCCAGTAAGCGAGTCGGTAATCGATGCCTGGGCATGTTTGATCTCGCTGAGTTTGCGCTCGTGAATGTCAGTGAGCGTACAAATAACGCGTCCGGAATGGGGGTCTTGATTCAGCTCCAGTCGATGCCACTTTTCGCCATGATTGGTTTTCAGTAGTTGATCTGTTTCGCGCTGACGCTGTGTTGGGTTGATGAACTCAGCAAGTGGCTGCATGTTGCTAAACAGGTCACTGAAGTTGTGAATATAGCTGCCAAATTGGTCTTTAAACGGCGGGTTGTAGCTAAGCAGCTCTCCCTCAGAGTCAAATAGCCCTAGGATAATGCTTTTGCCTGCTTCACCCACCGAATGATTCAGAAGTTCTGAATGTGTCGCTTCGATCAGCATGGCGGTACGCCCGCCTGGAATTTGGATGCCGGTGTATTTAAGGAATACCTGTTTATCAATGCCTTTAGGTGAGATACGCCACCAGCATTCGACACTGCGCCCCGCCTCACAATCCTGCAAATAGCCCAATAGGGTCTGTTGCACCGCTTCCGAGCTGCCGGTTTTTAAATCTCGGCGGCACAGCTCATCTAAATCGTTGCTTTCCCACAGAGCCAGTGCGGCACTGTTGGCCCAATAGATCTGATAGTTTAGGACATCATATATCCATATAGGGGTCTGCAAACTGTCCAGATTCAGTGTATTGAAGCTATGCAAGCGCTACTCCTAGTTCCTACTTTGACGTCATTATCCATAATGCGGTGGTCGGCCAAGAAAGCGCGGTCACGCTTAGCAAAGGCTATACAATATTTGGATAAAATCGCCCTCAGTGCGACAAAAAAGGGCGAATAATAACGTATTTATTGATTTAGGTGGGCAGAGGTTAGTGGCGTTAGGCAGATTTAATCTGCCTAACTGATTAGTTTATAAGGCTTTCTAAAGGTTCTTGACCTTGGAAAAGCTCGACAACTTTGATTTTGCTGGTGTCGTGCGTAACGCAATAACAGATCGCCTCGGCAACGTCTGCTCGGGTAATGCTGGTGCCCGCGTTATGGAGGGGGCGTTCAGCGGTAAAACCGTGTCGTGGCGCTTCATTGGTGAGTTTGCCGGGGCGTAGAATGGTGTAGGGCAAGCTGCTGAGGGTAAGGTACTCATCGACAATATGCTTGGCCACCAAATAAGGTTTTATCGCAGTATTGTGCTCATCTGGGTCATCCGCACCAAAGGCGCTGAGCATAATAAAGTGGCTCACCGTCGGTTCTTCTTCAGCGTAATCGATGGCGCGTTTAGCCGCCCACAGATCGATCAACAGTGTTTTATCACAGCCTGTGCCGCTGCCTGAACCGGCGACAAACACCACCTTGTTGACACCTTCATAGGCCGCGCTAAAGTCTTCTTCCAAGTTGCCCTGAAAGACTTGTAATTGAGCGTGCGACAGCTCGCTTGCTCGTTGGCTATCACGAACGAAGGCGCGCACAGTATAGCCCTGACTGAGTAGTGTGCGGCACACTTTTTGTCCGATTTGACCGGTGGCGCCGATTACCAAAATAGTAGACATGGTTATTGGCCTCTGTTGTAGAGTTTTCTAAATGGTAGCTAACAAGTAAGCAGTCAATGTGAACAAATAGATGCTTTCACAGTGTCTTGATAGTTGTTAGGAATTATCCAAAGGCGGTGCACGGCACCGCCTTTTATATCTCTGTAGAAAGCCATGGTTGTGGCGTGTGATTCTAGGTATTAGTGATACCTGAGATCGGGTTGAGGGTTATAAGCTCGCCAGCTTGGTTTCAATACTGGCTAAGATGCCTGCTTGATCAAGGCCTATGCGCTTCAGCATGGCACTGTGGCTGGCATGGTCTTCATAGCGGTCAGGCAAACCAAGGTGCAGTACGGGGGTGGCAATGCCTTGGCTTTGCAAGAATTCACTGACGGCTGAGCCAGCGCCGCCCATAATGGCATTCTCTTCAACCGTGACAAACAGTGTGGCCTCTTTGTGAGCCAGTAACGCTTGTTCATCAATCGGCTTCACAAAACGCATATCGATCAGTGTCGCATCCAAAGTTTTGGCAGCTAACAGAGCATCGTAAGTCGGACGGCCAAAGCCGCAAATGACGATGCCAGAAGTGCCTTGATGTAAGGTGCGGGATTGGCCAATCTCGATCGTGTCTAAGGTTGGCTCAATCGCCACACCACGACCTGTGCCGCGAGGGTAACGTACCGCTGCAGGACCTTGGTAGGCATAACCGGTATGCAGCAATTTACGGCATTCGTCTTCATCAGAAGGTGCCATCACCACCATTTTCGGAATGCAACGCAGGTAGCTTAAGTCGTAGGCGCCCGCATGGGTGGGACCATCCTCACCGACCAAACCGGCGCGATCAATGGCAAACAGCACATCAAGATCTTGCAGAGCCACATCGTGGATCAGCTGATCGTAGGCACGCTGTAGGAAGGTTGAGTAAATGGCGACAACTGGTTTTAAGCCGTCGCAAGCCATCCCTGCGGCAAGCGTTACTGCATGCTGTTCTGCAATGGCCACATCGAAGTAGCGATCAGGGTAGCTGTCAGCAAATTCGATCAGATCTGAGCCTTCTTTCATCGCTGGTGTGATGGCAACGAGGCGAGAGTCTTGCTCCGCCGCATCGCAAACCCAACGACCAAAGATATTGCTGTATTTAGGCAGAGAAGGGGGTGCCACTTCCGTAATGGGTTTTGGGTCTGGCTCCACTTTATTAATCGCATGGTAGCCAATTGGGTCGCCTTCAGCGGGCTCAAAGCCTTTGCCTTTTTTCGTGATGACGTGCAGGAACTGCGGGCCTTTGCGATCTTTTAGATTGCTCAGCGTTTGTGTCAGTAACTCAATATCGTGTCCATCAATGGGGCCGATGTAGTTAAAGCCTAACTCTTCAAAGATGGTACCGGGTGCGACCATGCCTTTCATGTGTTCTTCGGCTTTGCGTGCCAGTTCCAGTGCAGAGGGCAAGCCAGAGAAGACCTTGCGGCCACCTTCACGAAGGTTCTCATAGGTTTTGCTGGCCCAAATGCGGGCCAAGGAACTAGACAAGGCGCCAGCAGGCTTGGAGATCGACATTTCGTTGTCGTTAAGGATCACCAACATATCGGCTTCCACATCACCGGCATGGTTGAGCGCTTCAAACGCCATGCCAGCGGACATGGCGCCATCGCCAATGATAGCAACCGCTTTGCGGTTGGTTTTTAGCTGGCGTGCAGCGAGGGCCATGCCCAAGGCGGCACCGATGGAGGTACTCGAGTGGCCCACACCAAAGGTGTCATAGTCACTTTCTTCACGTTTAGGAAAGCCTGAAATGCCGTTTTCTTGGCGAATGGTCAGCAACGCATCGCGGCGTCCCGTGAGGATTTTATGTGGGTAGGCTTGATGACCTACGTCCCAGACCAAACGATCTTCTGGTGTATTGAAGACATAATGCAGTGCCACGGTTAATTCAATAACGCCTAAACCGGCACCAAAGTGACCACCCGTCTGGCCGACGCTGTAGAGCATGTAGGCGCGCAGCTCTCGCACCAAGGTGGAAAGCTCTTTTTTGCTCAACTTGCGAAGGTCGGCAGGACTGTCGATTTGGTCTAATAGGGGCGTCAACGGACGCGATGTTGGGATCGTTTCGAACATGGGCACCGGCAGGTCACTTATTCTGTCTTAAAATAGCGAGGCATTATATCAGTGGTTGCGGGCAATAATATAGTTCGCTAGCTCTACTAATGGTGTCGCTTTTGGACCAAACGACATGACTTGCTCAATTGCTTCATCGTGAAGACGTTGCGCTAAGGCTTGAGCGCCCTCGAGACCCAGTAACTTTGGATAGGTCGGTTTGTTAGCGTCGGCGTCGGCAAACTGTGTTTTGCCTAATGTCTGGGTGTCACTGGTGATGTCGATGATGTCGTCTTGCACTTGGAATGCTAAGCCGATGGCGGCGGCATATTGATCCAGTGCTTGCAGCTGTGTTGTGTCCGTTACGCCAACACTTTGTGCGCCCATTTTCACCGCGGCGCGAATGATGGCGCCGGTTTTATGGCGGTGCATCAACTCCAAGTCTTCCAGCGTAATGTCTTGATTAACATTAGACAAATCAATCATTTGGCCTGTCACCATACCTAAACGGCCAGACGCTTGTTGTAATGTGTTAATCACCGCAAGTTGGTTTGTAGGCTGGTTCAGTTTTTCTTGGCAAAGCAATTCAAAGGCAAAGGTTTGCAAGGCATCGCCAGCGAGGATAGCTGTCGCTTCGTCAAATTGGATATGGCAGGTGGGCTTGCCACGGCGCAAATCATCATCGTCCATGGCGGGTAAGTCATCATGCACTAATGAATAGGCGTGAACGGATTCCACTGCTGCGGCACAGGCATCGGTCAGTTCATTCGGCTCGGCAAACAGCTGGGCGACCGCATAAGTCAACATGGGACGGACACGCTTACCACCATTAAATAGACTGTAACGCATGGCGTCTTGTAGGCCATTAGCTGGGGCGTAATCAGATAGGGTAAGGTCTAAGTAGCGGTTAACGCGTTCGCAAGCATACTGCGAAAATTGCTCAAGGTTCACTGTTCGGATTCCGGGTCAAAAGTTTCTAGGCGCTCGCCTTCATTGGTTTCAAGCAGGATTTGAACTTTTTGTTCTGCTTGCGTCAGTACTGATTGGCAATCTTGACTAAGTTTCACGCCTTTCTCAAACGCTTTCAGCGCGTCTTCTAGAGATAATTGGTTGGACTCAAGTTGCGCAACGATGGTTTCAAGTTCAGACAAATTTTCTTCGAAATGGCGCACGCTAGTTTTACGAGACATAATGACTTCTCTTTTGGTAACCTACAATTTGTAACAGAATTCCCCATAATTCACGAGTGATGTCACTCTGGAGTTACAAAATAGTAGCGGCAGAATAGGACGCGCCGCCACTATTTGTTTAAAATGGAAGAAATTGAGTCGCATTATAGCTTTATTCGTAGGAGACGTGTGTGGATATCGCAACGTTATTGGGTCTGATAGGTTCGTTTGTCATCGTACTTATGGCCATTTTGTTGGGTGGTTCCGCGGGGATGTTCCTTGACCCTGCATCGGTATTGATCGTTTTGATCGGTTCGACTTTCGTTGTATTGATGCAGTATCCGCTTGGACAGTTTTTAGGTGCAGGGAAATGTGCCGCCAAAGCTTTTATGTTTAAAAGCGTTCCTCTTGATACCCTAATTGATGAAATCTACGGCTTGGCCGATGAAGCGCGTAAAGGCGGTCTGCTGTCCCTAGAAGGCAAAGAGGTCAGCCATCCCTTCTTATCAAAAGGCATTCAAATGCTGGTCGATGGTCATGATGGCTCAGTGGTGAGAGCGCAACTTTCTAAAGATATGAATCAAGCGTTCACTCGTCACGATAATGGCGCCAAGGTATTTAAAGCCTTTGGTGACACCGGACCCGCCATGGGCATGATCGGTACCTTGGTCGGTCTGGTACAGATGTTGGCCAACATGGACGATCCTAAAGCCATCGGTCCGGCGATGGCGGTGGCACTTCTTACAACGCTCTACGGGGCCATGCTGGCGAACATGGTGTGTTTGCCAATTCAGGCCAAGCTCAGTAACCGTGCCAATGAAGAGCTTTTGTGCCAGCGCTTGATCTTAGACGCTTTGTTGGCAATTCAAGCGGGTCAAAACCCTCGTGTGCTTGATGGTGCTTTGAAAACCTACATTGCAGAAGGCAAGCGAACCGAGCGCGAATAGGGCTCTTGATAGTAGTAACTGGATTTTAGAATCATGAGTGATGAAGAAGAAAACGACTGCCCCGAGTGTATAGAAGGCCTGCCGGCCTACATGGGGACATTTGCCGACTTAATGTCGTTGCTGATGTGTTTCTTCGTATTGCTGCTGTCGTTTGCCGAAATGGATGTGTTGAAATTTAAGCAACTGGCAGGCTCGATGCGAGAAGCCTTTGGTGTGCAAAAACAAATTGAGGCCGAGTCGATTCCCATGGGAACCTCGATTATTGCCCAAGAGTTCAGCCCTGGCCGACCTGAACCGACGCCCATTAATGAAGTGCGTCAGAAAGCCGATGATGTGCCTGAGAATACCTTGGAAGTGATGTGTAAACCGGACTCGGCTGAGTTAAATGAGCAAGAGGGGGCGGGACAACCTTCGCCCAATACCACGATTGATATGTCACAAGCGGATATGCAGCGTCAGCAGCAAATTCAGCAAACCGAAGAGACCGCTAAGCAAGTGGCGTCGGTGATGCGTGAGGAGATATCAAAAGGCACCGTGGAAGTCGAAACTCAGGAAAATACCATTACTATCCGCTTGAAGGACCGAGGCTCGTTTCAGTCTGGCTCAGCGGAGTTAAATTACGACTTTATCCCGATCATCGATATGGTACGCGATGTCTTGGTGGGACTAGAGGGCAGCATTGCTGTGGAAGGTCATACGGATAACATCCCGATCGACAGTGCGCGTTTTCGCTCCAATTGGCAGCTGTCTTCAGCCCGTGCTATCTCGGTGGCGGAAGAGTTATTTGCCACAGGGCAGCTAGAGGAAAACCGCTTCTCTGTGACAGGGTTCTCGGATACACGCCCTTTGGTGCCGAATGACACGGCCCAAAATCGTGCCACCAACCGTCGTGTAGAGATCGTTATTCGTCAGAATGATTTGGCGCGTAATAACGTCATCGAACCTGAGTATCCACCAGGTCTTGGGGGCGAGCCGGTTGAAGATGACCTGTTTACCGAAGGGGACGGAGGATTCCGTTTAGACCCGAATGAGATCTTCTAATTCTGAGTCTTAAAAAAAGCGACCAATATGGTCGCTTTTTTCGTTCTAGTAATGCGCGCCCATGGGTTTTTTGCTATGGTTCTGGGCAAATTGTTTTGAGGAAAGAAATGATGCGTATTGCAGTAATCGGCGCAGCGGGTCGCATGGGTAAAACATTAATTCAAGCGATCACAGATGCCAATGGCGTAGAGCTTGGTGCAGCCATTGTTGAGCCAACCAGTTCTTTAATTGGTGCGGATGCCGGCGAAGTGGCTGGTGTGGGTAAATTGGGTGTGAGCATTGTCAGCGACATTCAAGACTGCGTGGCAGATTTTGATGTGTTGATCGACTTCACCACCCCTGCTCTAAGTGTTGCCAATGCTGCCTACTGTGCTGAAAACGGCAAGTCGATCGTGATTGGTACCACGGGTCTAAACGACGAACAAAAAGCACTGCTTGCTGAAGCGGGTCAGAAAACCTCGGTTGTGTTTGCGCCAAACATGAGTGTGGGTGTGAACCTGACCTTGAAGCTTTTGTCTCTAGCCGCAGAAATCCTAGGTGATGACTACGATGTGGAAGTGGTTGAAGCACACCACCGCCATAAAGTGGACTCGCCTTCTGGTACGGCATTGCGCATGGGTGAAGTCGTGGCTGAAGCACTTGGTCGTGACCTAAAAGAATGTGCTGTGTACGGCCGTGAAGGTCAAATTGGTCCTCGCACTCAGAAAGAAATCGGCTTTGAAACCATTCGTGCCGGTGATGTTGTGGGTGAGCACAGTGTTTGGTTTGCCACCGAAGGCGAGCGTATCGAAATCGTACACAAGGCGAGCAGCCGTATGACCTTTGCTAAGGGTGCCGTTCGCGCTGCAGCGTGGTTGGAAAACAAGCAGGCTGGTTTGTACGACATGCAAGATGTTCTGAATCTGAAGTAATGAGTTAACCGACTCGGTTAATAAAAGAAAGGCCGCTGACTGCGGCCTTTTTTGTGTCTAGGGATAACTAGGAAAATTCATTTGTATTCTAATTATCCGGCTTAGGTGTTCGGTGCATTAATATCGAGTAGTGGCGCAGCGTCTAAGTGCTCGGCATCCATCATCAAAGCCACGCGCTGCAGCGATGATAAAATTTGCGTCTGCTCCCAGTTCTCCAGGGCATCAAACTCGGCAATAAACTTCTCATGCAACAAAGGTGGAGCGGTCAATAGAACGTTGCTGCCTTCTTCGGTAAGACGCGCGTTCACAATACGTTTGTCTTTTTGAGCTCTTACTCGCTCAACCAATTTGCGTTCTTCCAAGCGATTTAGAATGGTGGTCACCGTCGCTTGGCTTAGGGACACGTTATCGGAGATTTTACGCACCGTCACATCGCCCAATTCTTCAATGGCACGCAGTACCATGATTTGTGGGATGGTAAGGCCGCAAGCCTTAACAATGCGCTTCGATTGCAAATCGGTCGCGCGTATGATGCGGCGCAGATGAACAAGGACGTCGTGTAGATGTTGTGGTTCTGGCATAGCTATTATTAAAAGTCTGCTTGGGGGTCATTTAGGCGCGCATTATAGGCAGATATGCACAGAGGATGAACCCCTGTGCAAGGGAATCTGCAGAAATTCTATCCTTTAGACTTCAAAATAATAGTCGGACCTGCAAAAGTCAATCCGAGGCGACTTGTCTGCTGCCCGTTTAGAGGACAGGTAAGGATTACTGCTTAAGGTTCTCAAATGCGGCAATGGCATCTGCGCGGGCTTTTTTATAATCCACCACGGGGGCACAGTAACCAGTTTGCTGACGCAGGGCGCTACTCGGATCGTGAATCTTTTTGCTGTCTACGCCTTTCAGTTCCGGCACAAATTTCTTGATGAACTGCCCATCTGGGTCAAAACGTTCCGATTGGCGTGTTGGGTTAAAAACACGGAAATAGGGCGCGGCATCGCAGCCGGTGGAAGCGCTCCATTGCCAGCCGCCATTGTTGGCGGCAAATTCGCCATCAATCAGGGTTTCCATAAAGTACTTTTCCCCTTGGCGCCAATCGATTAATAACAGCTTGGTTAAAAAGCTGGCGGCGATCATACGTAGGCGGTTATGCATCCAGCCTGTTTGATTCAGTTGACGCATGGCGGCATCCACAATCGGGAAGCCGGTGTTTCCTTCACACCAGGCTTTGAACGCGGCTGGGTTATGATTCCATTGCACCCGTTGGGTTTCTGGCTTAAATGGCAATGACTTGGATAAATCGGGAAAAAAGCCCATCAGTTGTTTGTAGAAGTCACGCCATGCCAATTCTTTTAACCAGACGCTGGTGTGCCAGTCACGCTCGCCTTCACCGCAGCTATGGATAATGGCCTCAACGCATTCTCTTGGGCCAAGGGCGCCTAGGGCAAGGTACGGTGATAGGGTACTGGTATAAGGTTTGGCGGGGAAATCCCTCAGCTCATCGTAATGTTGCTCTTTGCGATGACAAAATTGCCATAGCTTTTCTCTGATCACTTGGTAGTCTGCTGGCCACAGATCCTCGCGGTAACTTGTGCTATCCGTTGTGTGGTGAAATGGCTCAGGCAGGCTAATGTCAGCAGATTGCTGCTGTGGTAAGTCATAGGCAGGGCTCACAGTGGCGCTTAAAGTGGCTAACCAACGCTTATAAAACGGTGTAAACACTTTAAAGGGTTGCCCCTGTTGGTTGAGTACAGGGCCAGAGACGATCAGGTCCGGGGCCAATTGCTGACACTCGATATTGTGCGCTGTGAGCGTCTCTGCGACCTTGTGGTCGCGCTGCGCTTCATGCACGGGCAATTCGTTTTGCCACCACACTTGCTGATAACCATGCTGCTGACATAGCGCCTTAATGGCTTCAGGGCAATCGGAGAAGCGCTGTAGCGCTAAGACATGGCAGGGAATGTTTAGCGCATGGGCTTGTTGCTGCAGCGTTTCAATCAATTGCTCGCGCAGCGCACATTTAGCACTGGATTCATTGTGCTCGTGCCATTGTTCAGGGGTGAGACACACCAGCAAGGCCAGATTGCCTTGCTGGTGTGCGCTGACGATGGCGGGATGGTCGCCGAGGCGAAGGTCATTACGTAACCAGACGAGTTGTGTGATGGCCATGATTAGACTGTGTTCCTAATGCCTAAAGCTTGTGGGTAGGGGGCAAAATAGCGCTGCTCTTTTACGTATTCGCTGCCGTACAGTTTCAGATAGTGATACAGCAGGGTGGTTGGCGTGGTCAGGTTAACCTCACCACGACGGTATTGCTCCACCACATTGAGAATGTCTTGTCGTATGTGCGAATCCACTTCTTTCTTCAGGTAGCCCACGAGATGCATCAACACATTGCAATGGTTTTTGCGTTTGGCGGGTTTGGCCAGCGCCTGCATAAACTGACGGAAGTATTCTTCCGTGAGGTCCGCAATCGGCATCTTCTCTTGGCCCGACAACAGCCGACCGATGGATTTATAGGCCGGCTGGGAGTGCGCCATCACCACGTACTTATAGCGGCTATGGAAGTCGATCAAGTTTTTCATCGACAGGGCATTGAGCACCGTGTGTCGAAACTCATGGTGAGCAAATACACGCAGTAGGAAGTTTTCACGTAGCAGCGGGTCGTTTAAACGGCCGTCTTCCTCAATTGGCAAGAGCGGGAAGCGCTCCTCTAAGGCTTGCGTGAATAAGCCTTTCACGCGGCGCATATGAGGATGACCGTTCTCTTGGTAGACCTTAATGCGCTCTAGGCCACAAGAAGGGGAGTTTTTCATGACGATGTAGCCGTCCAGCTCTGGCATATTGTCTAGGTAACGTTCGTTTGCACTGGTTAGCTGCTCGGTGATTTCCACATCGGTGCTGTTAGAGAACACCAATCGTGGTTGGTCTGGGTCACCTTCCAAGCGCATGGTTGGCCGAGGCGTACCAAAGCCGGCCGCCATTTCTGGGCAGAACTTGTGATACTCAAAGTATTCCGCCAGCGGGCCAAGACAATACAAAGAGCGGCTGTGGCCGCCATTAAAGCGGACGTTATCGCCCAGCAAACAGGCACTAATGCCAACCGGAACTTTGTGAGCAATATGGTTTGGATGACATTCGTTCACCGTCATGACAGTCTCCTAAGGATTCGTTATGTCAAAAGTTTGTTGCAGTGCTTCAAAGGCAAATTTAGCGCTTAACATGGCGCCCTCAGCGTCCCCTTGGCAGAGCCAATCACCCACTAGGCCAATGTTTAAAGTGCTGTCCCACATGAAAGGGCGAGGTGCTAGGGCCATGGCTTGTCGGCCTAATAACCAGCGGTGAGGTTCTCCCGCGTCCTGCACTGCCACGCCTGTGACGTCACTGAAGGCCTGCACCATATTGGCCAATACCTCACTTTTAGGGGTATCTAGGTGTTTTTTACTCCATTGGGGAGAAGCTTGGATAACCCAGGTTTCTTGATCGCCAGCGCGGCGCTGTGGTTTGTCAGAATCTTTAATAATGGACTCTAAAACCGCATGCTGACAGGGTAGTAACGGAGCATGGTCGGTCACGTCGGTGGTGACCCACATGGCCCATTGCGGTTGCGTCTGGCTGCCTGCTTGGTTAGCGAACTGCAGTAAGGCGCCGGAGTTTGGCACGCTGGCAAGCAACATGGCCGCTTGTAGCGCAGGCGTCGCAAGTACCACATATTCCGCATGACAGATTGGCTGATATTGATCGTTTCGGATGAGCCAACCTTTGCCCTGACGTTCGATGTAGTGAGCTTTGGTACTGGTGAGTAAGGGCGTGTCTTGCAGCAAGTAGCGGGAGATGGCGGACATCTTAGGTACGCCGACGTAGGCACTTTGCCAACGTTCAATCACCTGCGCTTTAAGCAGCGTCTCTCTAAGTTCGGTAAGCTCTTCGTCACCAAAGCTGATGATGCTGGCACCTAAATCGACACTGCCTTGCTCGAGACGCTTACTACCGGCACGACCACCTGTGCCGCGGGATTTTTCAATCACTATGCAAGACATATTGTGCTGTTGAGCGAAGTAGCTAAACGTTGCACCGGCCAAACCAGCGCCAATGACGGCAATTTGAGTGTGTGGGATGTCGCTCTTCATGTTTATGCTCACTGTTTGATGTTCCTTTTTAATTTATACGATAATTTTTTTTGTATAAGTTTATTTTTGTACATATTATGTATTTGTACAAGTTTTGGAACGGATTGATCATGATTACGTCTTTAGAAAGCCAATTGGATTACTTTCCTATCCGTATCTTGTCCGAATTAACGGGGGTTAATTCGGTGACGTTACGTGCTTGGGAGAGACGCTATGGATTGCTAAAGCCGTTTCGAACTGAAAAAGGGCATCGACTGTACTGCCAAGGAGACGTTGAGCGGGTTAAGAAAATACTCTATTGGATCAACCAAGGCGTGTCGGTTGGTAAGGTGAAGGCCTTGCTGGAATCCAATCAGGAACCGCTACAGCCTATCTTACAAGATGCCCAATGGCCGGACTGGCAGGCACTGTTCGTCGAGGCCGTGCTGGCGCTGAATCAGGCGAAATGGGAGCAACTCTTTCAAGACGCCAGTAAACAGTATCCTGTTCCCGTATTTCTGCAAAAAGGCTTGTTGCCAGCCTTGGCCACATTGCATCGCCATAACGATGCCAGTGTGGCTCGATTATGTTTACACAGCTCTTTAATTGAGCTGGTGTTGGCGATCAAAAGCAGCGCTAAGCATGCGCGCTTTGGTCAGGCACACTGTTTGATTTTGAGTGCAGACAGCAGCTCTTTGATGGCACGCTTGTTGGCTTGGTCACTGCAAACAGAGGATGGTCTAAATGTGGTTGGTGGTGTGCGCGCGGCACAGGAGGTGCAGCAAATGATAGCGCGTTTGGCACCGTCGAAGGTCTTGCTGGTGGCGGAAAGCATTGCTCAATCTGAGGCTCAAAAGTGGCTGCAACAGCTGCAGGGCTTAGAAGTCCAGTTGACCGTGATAGGCGCTGGTTTTTGGTTGGCAGGTAACGCTTCTGCGCCAGCGGCGAATGTTGTCCTGTATTCGGATGTATTGGATTACTTCTCTTAGTTATTAAAAGCTATAGACTTAATTCTATTAATTAATTTTAATTATCTTAATGGAGCACCTAGGCTTAGGGTTAATCTCGATTGATAACAAGAGGTGGAACCCATGGCTAAAACAACGACGTTTGCGGTGATGCACTTTGCGGTTGCTTTCTCAGTAGCCTATGTCATTACTGGTAGCTTTCTCGTGGGTGGCTTGGTGGCCATGATTGAGCCCGCCATCAATACCGTCGCCTATTACTTTCATGAACAAGTCTGGCAACGTCTCGAAGCCGGCAGATGGCCTTCGTTGCCGCGCAGCGTACGTCAATCTTTGGAAAGCTTTGCGCTGCGTTCATAACCCAAAAAGCCCTGCAATGGCAGGGCTTTTGAGTGTCTTAGAGGGCTGTATCTTAAAGGTTTAAGATAAATACCACACCGACAGCAACGGGTGCGATGAATTTCACCACGAACACCCACAGTTTGAATAGGGCTTCTGATTTAAGGTTAATTTCATCAGAGGAGAACTTCTGTTTCACAACCCAACCAGCGAACAGTGCCACCATGATGCCGCCAAGCGGTAGCATGATGTTGGCCGTGATGTAGTCAAGGAAGTCAAAGACGTTCTTACCAAATAGGGTTACGTCAGACATGAAGTTGAAGGAACCTAGACATAGGATACCCATGCCCCACACCACAACGCCTAGCGAAATGGTCGCAGAAGAACGCTTCATACCAACGCGCTCTACTAGGTAAGCAACGGTTGGCTCTAGCAGCGAAATCGCAGACGTCCACGCCGCCACACCGATCAGGATGAAGAACAGCGTACCAAAGAACTGGCCACCCGCCATCTGGCCAAAGGCAACTGGCAAGGAGATGAACATTAAGCCAGGACCTGCAGCTGGATCCATACCGTTTGAGAAGATGATTGGGAAGATCGCTAGACCTGCCACCAACGCCACTAACGTATCAAGGAAACCGATTGCCAACACCGTTGAGCCGATCGAAGCACGTTTAGGCATGTAAGAGCCGTATGCCATGATACTACCCATACCCAACGACAGGGTGAAGAATGAGTGACCTACGGCTACCAATACGGCGTCCCAAGTTAGCTTGCTAAAGTCGAAGTCGAACATGAAGCTCCAACCTGCGGCAAAACCGTCTGTGCTCATGCCGTAGCCGAATAGCACAAATAGCAATACGAACAGCGCCGGCATCATGATACGAGTGGCACGCTCTAGACCGGCGTTAACACCGCCAATGACCACACCAACTACCATAATGGTAAACAGGGTGTGCCACATCAATAATGTGGTTGGATCCGCTAGTAGCTCATTGAATAGGGTGCCGGCTTGTTCTGAGCTGACACCATTAAGTGCGCCGGATGCGGTGGAGAAGATGTACTGTAGTACCCAGCCAGCAACAACGGAGTAGAAAGAGAAGATCAGTACGCCAGCGAGCATGCCCATGAAGCCAATGGCTCCCCAGTGCTTACTGCTGCCCGATTCTTCAGCCAAATCCTGCAGTGCGTTGATCGGACTTTGACGAGCACGACGACCGATGAACACTTCACCAATCATGATTGGAATACCAACCAGTGCGATACAAAGTAAGTAAACCAGTACGAACGCGCCACCGCCGTTCTCTCCAGTAATGTATGGAAACTTCCAGATGTTACCAAGGCCTACGGCAGATCCTGTTGCGGCTAAGATAAATACCCAGCGACTCGCCCAAGAGCCGTGGATGGATTTTTTCTCTTGCATAAGATTCTCTTTCTTTCTAAGCAAGTCGCGTGTGCCTTTGTGAGGACCACGCATGAGAGATCACTGATAAGTGATAGTCCGTACTGCTAACTCGGCTCTCTTGCTTACTGTTAATGGAAGAACTGCTTGTTAGAGCAATAAGCTTTATAACCTTCCCACTGATGGTTATAAGCCGCTTATGCTGTAACAGCATAAGCAAATTGCTCTAATTTGGCGGGCGATTTTGCAAATTTTGTTCACTTTTTTCAAGTTAAATCTGTCGCATTGGTCAAAATTGCAGCGCAAATCGTGAATTTTTTATTTTATTCGGGTAAGCGGATTAAATGGTTGATCTTACCTTTGCATGAGAGTGAGACAGACCGGCATCTCATCGGATTATCTGGTTGATGCTTCACCTACTGCTGGTGCATGTTTCCTTCGCTAATTCCAGCAAGA